>CAVSZA010000051.1:0-183478 GCA_963732095.1 uncultured Alphaproteobacteria bacterium | reverse complement strand
AGCATCGTCTTTGCCGCCGCGGGGTGGGTCGCCTTTGCCGTTCCCCTTATTGTGCTGTGGCTCGTCGCGTGGATCGGCGGGCCCAGAAGGCTCGACCAAGTCTGTTCATCCCGCCATCGCAAAGACGGGCGTCGGTCGCGGCGCCGGAATTCGCAGCAGCGCAAGCCAGGCCTTCACCTGTATCGGATTCTGCGCGTCGATTGACGAACTCGACGCAGGATGCGGGCCCGCTGGTGACAATCGGTTGTTAGCAGGACGATGCCGTTGCAGCCGGCGCGTAGCCAGTCGGTTACGTCGCACCATACCGAAACGGGCGCGGGATCGAGGTGTTGCGGCGGGACGCCGCCGAGCACGACGGCACTTGCCGGTGCGACGTGCGAATCGGTGAGCCATGCAGGATGGAACGCGATATATCGACGATCGCGCCCGTAGTGACAACGCACAGTGGACTAACGGCCTCGATTTTCTCTTCCTAGTGCTCGGCGACGACACAGTCCCGGCAATACCCAGGAGCCTTACCGTGCTCGTCGGGTTCAAACAGCGATCGCGGCTCTTGTCCGGAACCGAACCCGCGTCGGTACTGGCAACGTCGCTTTAATGGCGCGCCAGGGAATGCCGGAATCGTTGTGCAGCGCTCTGCCTCAGCAAAGGGCATTGCGCCCATTAGGTCGAGGTATTCGCGGCGAGGGTCGATCATCTGCGGCCTCCGCGAGAGAAACGAGGCCTTGCCGTCCGGATAAGCGCGCGGACGCTATGCGCGCTATGCGTGGGCTGGACGCTCTCCTGCGCCGATTTTTTTGACGTTTGGCTGACGGTTTTGATTGCCCGCCAGCTAGGCCTTCGGTCATCGTCTAGCGCGTTGTTACGGCGCTTTCGATTGCCCCCGGCGGTTCGGCCGCCAGAGGTTTTTCGTTGAGCATTTTCAGTTCCCCACCCGGGTTTAAAAAAGTGCTCTCGAGAGGAGGAGTCCTGATGGTCATTTACTCGGCTGCAGCCGCGGCCCCAGCGAGCTTTCGAGTATATCCGCTGGGCTCTCGGTGATCAGTCGCCGCCGGCCGACTTCTGACGCTGACGCGATCTCTTCTTGGCAACCATCTCTCGAAGCGTCCCGAGCGGGATTCGAGCAGATCTCGCCCCATGTCCGACAGAGATCCATGCGAGCTTTTCGTATCAGCCGGGTCGCGCGATGTCTGTTCCATCTAACGCGTTCATTTGGCCGCCTGCACTCGGTGCCAGTTGTGAACGGCCGAGTAGTTTGCGGCCTAACTGGCTCTTGACAAGAGTGCTTTTTAATATTCTGACGCGAAGTAATCGATTATGATTAGCCCGAAAGAAATATGCGTGTAAGGCATAGTAATATTTTCATTGCGCAAGCAGTCGAATACACCGGCAATTATTGCACGGTGGCACGTTACTTGCATTTTCTCATGAACGGCCAAAATTGCCGATGGCACGTTAACTTGATTTTAAGCGCACAAAAACCTCGCCCACTCTTCGGCAAGCGCTCGGCGCAGGTCGAGCAACTCTGGTGCGGCGGTATGACTGTTCGACCGCGGATCCGACCGAATGAGCTAGGGCCATCTCGCGAATCGCTGTACGCGAAGGCGGTCCTCTCCTCGGCCCAATCCGCGAAACTGCTGCGAAACCCGTGCACGGTGACCGAGCAACCCATTTCCTTCAGCACGCCACCATCGCGCCAGAATTATCGGTCGCCCTTCGCGCATACCGGGGAAGATCGAAGTCGGAATGTCGGACGGCGGCCTGCTGCGCGATGATCGACATTGCAGCCGGCGCGAGCGGCACGCGACGCTCGAGGCTCCCTTCATACGATCAGCCGGAATACCCACACGCCTGGTCGAGGTCGAGCTCGCCCCATCGTAGCCTCGATAACCTCGTCAGTCCTGGCGCAGGTCAGGATGCAAAATTCGAGCGCGCTGCCGCAGCACCTTCTCGCCGGCGCAGCTCTCCCATGAGGTCCGGCACCAGCGATAGGGCAGAGCGGCAAGGTGAGCGACGCGCCTTCGACTTCTTTCAACAGATTTTCGCTAGATGGCCGCGCCACCGAGCCGGGTTTTCACCTCGCGTAGCCGCGGGTCTTGCCCAATTCGAGATGCTCTCCAGCGCCCGCGAACCCGGCGGGCAGTCTCCGGACGGCTAAGCCAGATTTGTTCCAGCACCTTTGTCACGAGCGTGTGTCGATCGACCCGGCCGGAAGTCGCCAATGACCGGGAAAGCATGGTCGCGCAATGATGCCCGCCATTGGTCGTCGCTCCAGTGGTCACCAGTTTGACGACATGTCGGTGATGTATCGCGACGCGCATTCTTTGAACGTGACGGCTTTGGCCGCTTCTATGCTGGCCGCCACCCGGGCTGCTCTTGCGCTGATCGAGCGGATCAATGCCGTCGACAAGCCCTCGGCGGTACCCGTCAGCTGCCTCGCGTGCGTGCGCGAGGCTAACCAATGGTAGGGCCCAGCCCCATCTCGCGGCGCTTGCCGGCGATCTCGTATCGGAACACCCAGGCCATTGAGCCCGGGTTGACGACCGACAGATAAAGGTTATCGGAGACGGCCCACACGCCGGGCGTCTTACTGAGGCTGATGACCTCTTTGGCCGTCAGTCGCCGCGCGATCCTCTTTGGCATCCGCATGTTTCCGCTATCCAGCGATCGTACCCTCCATAAGGCTCCGGGCACTGCCAGTAAAGCCCAGTAACACCCGGTTATGCCGGATAGGGTAAGTCGTTGATTTTAATGTCTATCTGTGTACTGTCGGTGCATACCCCATTGCGGATGCAACGTCCGCATTGCCGCCGAGGCGCGCCAGAGCGGCAGCCCACCGAGGACAAGCCGCTGACAGAAACCGTCGAACAGCTCGGCAGCTGCCGTGCCGAGCAATCCTTGTCGCACCGCCCAAACGTGCAGCTCGATGACCCGCTGTCGGAGCGGGGCATCAAAGCTGATCGGCCGCGGCTCGGACATTAGCTAAGCGCGGCGCGGCGCGCCGGCCTTCTCCATCAGCTGCTCCAGCACTTCATAGGGCTGCGCACCGACGACGCCGTAGCGCTCGGCGACGAAGGTCGGGACCCCCGTCACGCCCCACTGGCGCGACTTCGCCCAATCGGCATCGACCGCATCCTTGAAGCGCCGCTCGGCCAGGACCTGGCGTGCTTCCTCCGCCGGCAGACCGACCGATTGCGCGATTTCGACCAACACATCGGGGTCGCCGATATTGCGGGCATCGACAAAATAGGCCTTGTAGAGGGCGTCGTGGATGGCCTCGCCGCCCGGCTGAGTATCGGCCCATTTCCCGAGCTCCTGCGCCAGCCGGCTGTTGTAGGTGTGAGTCCGCCGGCCATAGGGAAGTCCCTCGGCGTCCATCAGGCCCTTCATGCGGGCATACATGGCCTCGGGGTCGACATTGCGCCCGGCATAAAGCTCCGCCATCGAGCGGCCTTCCGCGGGGGTTTCCGGATGCAATGGGAAATGCACCAGGACGGTATCCAGGTCGAACGTCTGCTTCAGCTTTTCAATACGCACGGTACTGAGATAGCACCAGGGTCAGACGTAGTCGGTGAAGATCTCCAGTGTGATCGCCTCGTCCATATTGGTTCTCCTAAGTGGCTGCCGACATTTTGGTCATTCCGGGGCGCGCCAGCGAGCCCGGAAACCATGAACACCGGCCTGGGATTACAAGAGCTGGACCTGTGTTCATAGGTTCCGGGCCTGGCTCTTCGGGCCATCCCGGAATGACGGTTGGTGAGTTGATCGGGGGTACCAAAGCGCTACCCGAGGGTGAGGCCGCCGTCGACGATGATCGTCTGGCCGGTGATCATCGCGCCGCCGGCGCACAGGAAAAAGATCGTCTCGGCGATGTCTTTGGGCTTGCAGGCGCGCTTCAATGGCGTGCGCTCGATCGAGGCGCTCTTGCGGTCCGCCGGCCAATCCTTGTTCCACGGGCTGTCGACAAACCCCGGCGCCACGGCGTTGACGCGGATCTCCGGCGCCAGAGTGCGCGCCAGGCTGCGCGTCAGATTGATGAGGCCCGCCTTGCTCGTCGCATAGGGGATGCTGCTGCCCGAGCCCTGAACCCCGGCGATTGAGGCGGTGTTGCAAATCGCGCCATGTGCTGCCTTCAGCGCCGGGACCGCGGCGTGGGCGCAACGGAATGGCCCGATCAGGTTGGTCGTCAGAATTCGCGACCAGAAATCCTCCGTCAACGCATCGAGGTCGGAGAACGGGATCGGCGTCGGGGTGGCTGGCGTCCCGGCGTTGTTGACGAGAAAGTCGAGCCGGCCGAGCGCCTCGACCGCACTCCTGACCATCCGCTCGGCCTCACCCGGCCGCGACACGTCTCCGGGGGCGGCGACGATCCGCCGGCCCTCGGCCTTGAGCCGTTCCGCGGCTTCCGGTCCGCGCGCGTCGTCGGGCAAATGGTTGAGCGCCACCGTCGCGCCGCAGCGTGAAAAGATGTCCGCCGCGGCCAGCCCGATCCCCGAGGCCGCCCCGGTCACCAGCACCGCCTTGCCGGCCAGATCCGCACTGATCATGTCGCGCCTCGGCTCAGATCGAAACCTGGAGGCAAGCATGCGCCAGCCGGCACGGCTGTCAAGCCGCCCAGTCTCGCACCCGTTCGAGTTCTTCGAGAATGCCGTGATGGGAAACCAGGAGAACCTCGTCGAAGCCGAGCTGCTCCATCCGCTTCAACCGCCGGCGGGCCTCCTCCGGCGGACAGACCAACGCCACATCTGTGGCCGCGGCGAGGTCCGCCGATCCGGGCCGGTTGGCGAGGTCGACGGCGACATTGGCGAGAACGGCGTTGGTGCCGCCCGCTTCGCGATAGATCCGCATGCCGGCTTCGAGATCCTCCCAGCTGCTGTAACGGCCGGACGGAGTCCAGCCCTGACAATCTTTCGCGGCATAGGTGATCCACCGCGGGCTGCGCCAGGCGCCCATCAGGATCGGCGGGCCGCCTTCACAGCCGGGCCAGATCGACAAGGCGCCGCCGTTAACGGGCTCGCCTCGCCACACTCGATGCATAGTCTCGAGCGAATTCCGCAAGGTACGGAAACGGTGGTCGTAATCGCCGCCGAGTAATTCGAAATCCGCCCGCGTCGAGCCGCTGCCGACGCCGAGACGCAGCCGGCCGCCGGACAATGCCTGGACCGACTGCACGCGGTGCGCGAGCTCGATCGGGTGGCGCAACGACACCTGCAGCACCCCGATGCCGAGCTCGACCTGCTCGGTCACCGCGGCGAGCGCCGCCAGCGCGGTGAGCGGATCGAGCGTCGGCCGGCCGCGGCCCATCGAGTCTCCAACCCAGATGCCCGGAAACCCACTAGCCTCGATATGGCGGGCGTAGTCGGCCATACGGCTCAGCAATCCTGTATGCGGCTCGGCGCCGGGGCTGAGCCGGATCATTGCGCTGACTTTCACGATCTTTCCCTTAGCTGCGGGACGGAAGGTTCGCGCGAGCATGCATCATTTTTTGTGATATCGTCGCTGAAAATTCGCATCGGCAAACCACCCGGAGGGTTGAAAATGGATACGATCGAGGCCGCCCGTGCAACGGCAAGCCAGGCGTTGTTATCGAAGCTGCCGTCGCGCCTGCATCACAATGCCTTTGTGGTGAAGGACCATGAGGTCAACCGTCGGTTTTTCGAAGACCTCCTCGGGATTCCTCTGGTCGCGACCTGGTGCGAAAAGAACTTCAGCGCGGAACTGCAGCGCGAGGTCGAATTCTGCCATACCTTCTTCGCGATGGCCGACGGCGGCGCGCTCGCCTTCTTCCAATTCGCCGACCCCGAGCTCTACGAGATGACCCAGGCCGAGAAGCCGGCCAAGATCGGCCGCTACGACCACATCGCGTTCAAGGCCGAGCCCGAGACCTACGAGGAACTGAAGCACCGCCTCGAAGGGGCCGGCGAGAAATACCGCGAAACCAATCACGGCTACTGCAAATCGATCTATGTCGCCTCGCCCGACGGGCTGATCGTCGAATTCACCCAGGACCCGGAAGACGTCGCCGAGATCGAGGCGATCCGCCGCGCCGACGCGCACAGCGAACTCGCGCGCTGGCTATCCGGCGACCGCCGCACCAACAACGAGTTGCGTGGCCGTGCCTTTTGATCGGCAATTTCTGATTGTGCGCGCTGGCGCCCGTTGCTGCATCTGCAGCGGATCAGCAGCGAGATTCCCTCGCGGGTTGTAGCAAGACAATCCCCAGCCCTCTCGCGAGCGGGGAGGGGAGGGGCCCGCGCAGTGGGAGCGTCGGGGCATCGGGCCGCAGCGCTACCGACTGCCGAATTTGGCGGTGATAATCGCCTGCTTGCAGGAATTGGAGTATTCCGCGAAATGGTCCTTCATGCAGGCCTGGATGCGGCCGCCGCCGGGTTGCACACCGGGACACGTCCGCTGAACGTCCGCCTTGCAGGCCCTGACCACCGCCACGCTGCTGAGCAAGGCTCGCTTGCAGGGTTCCGAGAAGGCGGCGAAATTCTCTTTGACGCAGGCCCGTAGCCGTCCCTCGCCGGGTTCAATCCCGGCGCAATGCTGCTGGAGCTCCGGCCCGCAGGCCTGCCGCACGGCCGACCCCTGCGCCATGGCACTGACCGGCGCCATCAGCAAAACTAACAGGACAGCCAGCCTCGCTATAATATGCATCATCGTTACCCTTCCGGCATGCCGGCCCGGCGCAGACCGGGGAAATAGGTGGCTTCGGCCAAGGCGCGGATCTTGGGGTCATCGAACCAGGTCGATTTCTGGACGCTCGCCAGGCTCGAATAGATCTTGCTCAATCCCTGGGCCTCGGCGAGTTCGGCTCGAGCGCGGTCCATTTCTCCTTTCAGCGCGTAACCGGCCGCAAGATAGCCGTGGACATAGGGCAGCCGGGGGTTCTCGCTATTCGCCTTTTCCAGCCGGCCGATCGCCTTGTCGGTATGCGACTGGAGCATATAGATGACCCCCATTCGTCCGTACCAAGAGGCAATACTGGGCTCGTGCGGGCTCAGGTGAATAGCTTGTTCGAAATAGGTAATCGCCTCATCGACCGCCCCGGTCAAAAACTTGCACCAGCCGAGGCGGGCATAGGCCGGGGCGCGACTGCGATCGAGCGAGATTGCCATCTCGTATTCGGGAATGGCCTCGCTGCAGCGCGACTGCGCGAACAGAACCTGCCCCTTTACGTAATGCGCCAGCGCGCTGTTCGGCGAGGATGCCAAGGCCTGCGCCACCAGCTTCTCGGCGCGGTGCAGGTCCTCGTCCGGAGTGTCGCTGAGCTCGTCGGTCACCCCGAAGACGAGGGTTGCCGCCAACCAGGTTGCCGCATCCGCCGATTGCGGATCGAGCGCCAACGCCTTCTCGAACAGGGCTACCGCCTCCTTCCTGTTTTCTTTCGAGATCGCCCTCGTCAGTACGGCGCGCCCGCGCAGGATGAAATCGAGCGCGTCGGGATGATCGGTCGGCCGGCGCGCCTCTGCTATCGCCAATTGCGCCTGCAGTGCGCGGGCAATGCGAGCGGTGATCTCGTTTTGCAGCGCAAACAGATCGCCCGCATCGCGGTCGAAGCGCTCGGCCCAGAGCTGGGCGCCGGTTTCGGCATCCACCAGCTGGGCATTGATGCGCACCTGATTACCGGACCGCTGCACGCTCCCCTCGAGGACGTAGCGGACACCCAGTTCGCGGCCGAGCTGTTTGACGTCGACCGCCTTTCCCTTGTAGGTAAAAGCGGTATTTCGGGCGATCACCACGCTGCCCTGGATGCGTGCGACGTCGGTCGTCAGATCCTCTGTTATGCCATCCGCGAAATACTCCTGCCCCGGATCGTTGCTGAGATTGGCGAAGGGCAGCACAACAAGCGACAAGCGCGGCGCCGAATAAGTCTGAACCGGAGCGTTAGCCGACTCCGCCTGGAGCGGCCGCGGCTCGGAAAGCCGGCCGGGCCACAACCACCAGGCGGCACCCGCTGCGGCGATCAGCGCCAGGACGGCGGGAACGAACATGACCGCACGGATCGTCGCCCGTCTACGGCGGACGGACCGCGGCGACCCTCGGCCGGGCGCTCCACCGACCTTGAAGACACGCACCGGCTCGGCGATGTTCTTGACCTGCTGCTCGCCGAGAGAGGTCAGCCCGATAGGCAGGCGAGAGCCGATCTGGTCGCGCACGGCGCCGGAGAGGCAAATGCCGCCCGGTTCGGCGAGCGCCTCCAACCGGGCGGCGATGTTGACACCGTCGCCAAACAGGTTTGATCCCTCGACGAGGACGTCTCCGAGATGGATGCCGATGCGGAACCGCATCGGCTCGCCGGCCGGGCGACCCTCGTTTTCCTTTTCGATGGCGTCCTGGACCGCGACGGCGCATTCGACGGCATCGACCGCGCTTGCGAAATCGGCGACGAAACTGTCGCCCGCGGTATTGAAGATGCGGCCGCGATGGGCGGCGATCAATCGATCGAGGATCGCCCGGTAGGCTTGCAGCCGGCGCAACGTGCCGACCTCGTCCAGCCCCATAAGCCGGCTGTACTCGGCAATATCGGCCGCAAAGATCACGGCGAGCTTTCGCTCGACTACCTGGGCTTCTGCCACCGGCCCTCCTTGAGGGGTACTGATGCCGCAATCGAATCGTTCCACAGACGAATATAGCAATTATTCCGGCTTTGTTCGACGGTGGCGTTGTAGTTCCCGTTCAATTCGGCCGAGAGCCGTCTGGTTGACGGTTACCATAGAGATGGTCTCCGTCCGCTCCGGGGTGATATCGATAAATAATGGCGCGAGCAGATTACGGTTATGCGGCCGATATCCCGTATTTGCGGGACTTCAAACCGATGCTGGCGCCGGCTTGGCTCGATCATGTGGCGCTCGTCGCCGGGATCGAGCCTCCTGCCAGGCAAAACTGTTTCGCATGGTGCGATCTCGGCTGTGGCCAGGGGGTCACCGCCGCCATTCTCGCTGCCACCCATCCTTCCGGGGTATTCCACGGCATCGATGCGATGCCGGCGCACATCGATCATGCCCGCCGGCTGGCGTCGGCCGCGGCAATCCCGAACCTGGAACTGCATGCCGTCGATTTTGCCGCGGCGCTTGGTCTCGAATTGCCGCAGTTCGATTACATCGTCGCGCACGGCGTCTACACCTGGATCGGCCCCGAGGCGCAGCGCGCGGTGCGCCGGTTTATCGACCGCCGGCTCAAACCCGGCGGTCTGGTCTACCTCAGCTACAACGCAATGCCCGGCTGGGCGTGCGATCTGCCGTTCCAGGGCCTCTTGAGAGAATTTGGCCGCACATTCCCCGGCGACAATATCGGGCGCCTTGCCGCAGCCGCCCAGCTCGGCCGCACTCTGGCCGACGCTGGCGTCGCGTCATTGACGGCGAGCTTCATCGTCAAGGAATTGCAGGAGCGGCCGGAAGATTATCAGCCGGCCTATCTCGTCCACGAGTTCATGCCCCCGGCATGGCGGCCGCTCTATGTGACCGAGGTCAGAAGAGAGATGGCGACGATTGGCCTCGAGCCGGTCGGCTCCGCGATATTGAGCGAAAATTTCGACTGGATGGTGCTCGACGAAGCGGCCCTCCGGGTGCTCAGGGCCATCAGGGACCTTGATGCGCGCGAGCTGGTGCGCGACTACTACCTCGACCAACGCTTCCGCTGCGACGTCTTCGCCCGCGGCAGCCGGCCGCTCGGTCTCGACGAGCGGGCCGGCCGCCTTCATTCCAGCACCTTCGTGCTGGCCCGTCCGGTGCCGGCAATCCGCTATACGACCACGACACCTTCCGGACCCTTCGCCTATGACAGCCCGGCGGCTAGGGCAATCATAGCCGGACTGGCTTCGGGTCAGCCTGTGAGCACCGGCGATCTGAGGACGCTTCTGACGTTATGTGCCGCCGCGGACATCATGCCCGCAGAACCTGGGCGCGCCTCGGTGAGCGATCTCAACCGGGCCCTTTACGGGCGGGTCGACGGACCCGAGGAGATCCGCTGGCTCGCCCTGCCGTGCGGCACTGCCGTGGAAGTCGGTCCCGGCATGCTCCGGGCTTTGCGCGACGGTCAGCCGCTCGATGAGGGCTGGCGCCACTTCCTCGCCTCCCACGGACTCTAGGCCCCAATTACTTCTAGGCCTGGGTGCGGGGATCCATCGCGTCGCGCAATCCGTCGCCGATGAAGTTGATCGAGAGAACCGCAAGAAAAATCGCACCGCCGGCGAACAACGCCCAGTGCGGGGCGATGTCGAGGTAGTCCTTGGCGTCAAACAGAATGCGTCCCCAAGTGGGAATATCGGGCGGGAAGCCGAGGCCGAGAAAGGACAGGGTCGATTCGGCAATGATGGCGGCGGCGACATCGATCGTACCGGCGACGATGATGGGCCCCAACGAGTTCGGTAAGATGTGCCGTATCACCAGTCGTAAGCCCGTCATGCCCAACGCACGCGCCGCCTCGACGAACTCCTTCTCGCGCAGCGTGAGAAACTGAGCGCGCACGAGCCGCGCCACCTGCATCCACCGGAAGCCGCCGATGACCACGACGATCAGGATGAAGGTGCCAAGCTCGAGCCCGACTAGTTTCGTCAACGGTTCGCGAAACAGGTAGATGACCAGCAAAAGCAATGGCAATGGCGGCAGCGACAGGAACAGGTCGGTGAGCCACATCAGCGCCGCATCGATACTGCCGTGGGACATGCCGGCAATCGCCCCGACGGCGGTGCCGACAGTGATCGCCACCAGCATGGCAGCCAGTCCGACGGCAAGCGATATGCGCCCGCCATAAAGCATCCGGGCGAGCAGATCCTGGCCAAGATCGTCGGTGCCGAACGGATGATTCCACGACGGGCCTTCGAGATGCGAGCTGAAATCGATGTCGTTGATCGGCACCCGCCACAGCAGCGGTCCGAATGCCACTGCCAGCGCCATCAATCCCAGAATGACGGCGCTCGCGACCGCCAGCTTATGCCGGCGAAAGCGGCGCCAAATCTCGCCGGCGGGCGATCCCCGCTCGGCCAATGCGAGGCCCTCCGGGAGCGTGCTAGCGGTAGGCGATGCGAGGGTCGAGCCAGCCATAAAGGACATCGGCAAGCAGGTTGAACAGGATGACCAAGCAGGCGAACACAAACGTCACCGACATAATGACGGGCGTGTCGTTGGCGAGGATCGAACTGATCAGCAGCGATCCGATGCCGGGGATGCGAAAGATCTGCTCAGTGACGATGGCGCCCCCGAAGAGTGCCGGCATCTGAAGTGCGACCAGGGTCACTACAGGTATCAACGCATTGCGCACGATATGCTTGATCACGACTAGGCGCTCGGGGAGTCCTTTTGCGCGGGCGGTGGTGACATAGTCGAGCCGGCTTACTTCGAGCACTGAGGAGCGCACATAACGGGTCCAGGAGGCTGCCTGCAACAGGGCGAGCACCGCCACGGGCATTGCCGACTGTTTGAACTGCTCCCAGTACCAATGCCACCCGGAGCCGCCGATGTCGGTGCGGTAAACAAATGGCAGCCAATCGAGATAAATGCTGAACAGCAGGATGAATAGAAGACCGGTGAAGAATGTCGGCAATGAAAAGCCGATGAACGCCAGCAGATTGGCGATGTGGTCGAAGATCGAGTAGGGCCGCACTGCCGAATACACGCCCACGGGCAGCGCGATCAGCAACGCCAGAACCTGGGACGACCCGATGATGAACAAGGTTGCCGGCAGGCGCTGGAGGATCAGCGTGTCGACATCCATCCGGCTGACGAACGAAAAACCCCAGTCGCCGTGCAGCATCGCGGAAAGCCAGCGCAGATAGCGCAGCGCGATCGGATCGTCGAGCCCGAACTTCGCGCGCAAAGCGGCCGCCACCTCGGGCGGGACGTTCGGGTTGCTGGCGAGTTCGCCGAACGGGTCGCCAGGCGCCAGCGCCAGCACCACAAACAGCACGACGCTGATCCCGAGAAGGCTCGGGACCGCGATCAGCAGGCGGCGGAGTAAGTAACGGCCCACAATTTCATCCGGGGTCGCGACCGTTTGCCCCCCTCCGCCCGCTTGCGGAAGCAGAGGGGCCCATCGCGATCGTGATGGGAGGGTGAGGTGGGTAGCGCCGCCGTTTCGAACGGGGGCCAACCCCCACCTCACGCCGACTCTTTCCGCCGCCGGGGCAGAGGGAGTGTTTCGTCTCCCCCGGCTTCATGTCTCGCGGTACCAGTCTTTCAGGTTCCAGAAATCATTGTCCCAGCCGCTCAACGTCGCTTTGAGCTTGTTCGACATGACGGCGACCCAGCGTCGGTTTAGTACCGGGATGACGGCTATTTCATTCACGACCAAGTCGTTCATCTTGATGAACAGCGCCGCGCGTTTTGCCGGGTCGAGCTCGCTTTGGGCCTCGAGAAAGGTCTTGTCGTACTCCTCATTGCGCCAGCGCGTCGAGTTCATCCCTTGCCATTTGTTGTCCTTCGATGCGACCTCCCATGACACAAATTGCTGCATGAAACGTTCCGGATCCGGAACCGACGGTGTGCCCGTCGTAAACATTTGGAGATCTGCGTAAAATTTCCGTGCGGTATCAGGATTTGCCATGTCGGAAGAAAAGTAGACCGACGGCGTGATCGATTTCAGCTCGATATCAATACCCGCTTTCTGGCAGGCCTGCTTGACAATAGCCTGCGTCTTCTGGCGCGGCGCATTGATCGATGTCTGAAAGACGAATTTGAGTTTCTTGCCGTCCTTGGCGCGTATGCCGTCGGAACCGCGCTTCCAGCCGGCCTCGTCGAGCAGCCGGTTCGCCTTATCGATATTGAATTCCCAGGTCGTGTTCTTTGAATTGTAACGTTCCGGATTGTTCAGGAAATTTCCAGCCGCGACTGCGGTCCTGCCGTAGATGTAGGCTTGCACCGATGCGCGATCGACAAGCAGCCGCAGCGCCTGCCTGACGGCCGGATCGCTCAGCAGCGGGTGTGTCGTCTTGAGGCTCGAGCGCTCGCCGTCGACCTCTGTCCATGGGTCGGTATTATTGAGCTGAATATGCTCCATCGCTCGGCTCACGACCATCTCGGCGCGACCCTTTGCGTTGCCGGCGTTTTCGAGCCTGACGAGGATCTCGTCCTCAACCTGCATGTTCCAGCCGTAGTCGTATTCGCCGGTCTGGATCACCGCGCGTGCCGCCGAAACCGCGTCGCCACCGCCTTTCATCTCGATCGCGTCGAAATATGGCCGGTTCGGAACGTGATAGTTGGGGTTGCGCTCGCCCCTGACCAGATCACCCGGTTTGAACTCGACAAACCGGTACGGGCCGGTTCCGACCGGTTTCAGGTTGCCCGGCGCCTCGCGCGAATTGGCGCCCTTGTACCCCTCGAACAGATGCTTCGGGACGATCATGCCCGTGGAGCCGACGAACATGCGGGTCCAGAATGGCGTCGGCTTATCGAAGCGAACCCGCACAGTCAGAGGATCAACCTTTTCGACCTTGGCATCCTTGTAGTCGCCGATCGTCGTCGCCGCGGTCGCAGGATCGGACGCGTATTCCCAGTTGAATACGACGTCGTCGGCGGTGAATGGCCGGCCGTCGTGCCATTGCACCCCTTTTTTGAGCTTCCAGGTCACCGACATGCCGTCGGCAGCAATCCCGCCGTTCTCGATATCGGGTAGTTCCGCCGCCAGCGCCGGGACCAAATTGCCGTCGGGATCCCACGCGGCAAGCGGCTCATAGAAAATCCGGGCGCCTTCTTGATCCTTGGTGCCGACGGCGAAGTGGGGATTGAGTAGGGTTGCGCCTTGCCAGAACAGCGCCTTGAGCGTCCCGCCGCCGCCGGCTTTGGTCGGCTTGTAGTCGGTTGGGGGCGCTGTTTGCGCCAGCCCGGCACGGGCCAACAGTTGGGTCGCAAAAGGCGCCGTGAGGCCGAGGCCGACCATGCTGTGCACAAAGGCGCGGCGCGACACGCGCCCTACCTTTACTGCAGAAATGAGCTCTCGCAGTTCTCGTTCATTCATGAAATTCTCCCTGACCGGCGTTTCTTCTGGGCGCCGTCATGTCTCGCGATACCAGTTCTTCAGATCCCACAAGGCGTTATCCCAACCACTCAGAGTCGCCCGGAGCTGACGCGACATCGCCGAGACGCTCGGGCGGTACACGACCGGGATGACCGCCGGATCTCCGACGACCATGTCGTTCATCGCGATAAACAGCGCCGCCCGCTTGACCGGGTCGAGCTCGCTTTCGGCCGCATGATAAGCCTTGTCGTAATCCTCGTTGTGCCAGCGCGTTATATTGCGGCCCTGCCATTTGTTGTCTTTGGACGCAATTTCCGAGGAGAGGAACTGCCGCATGAAGAAGCCGGGGTCGGGCTCGCTCATATTCGTCGTGAACATCTGCATATCGGCGTAGAATTTTGTATAAGTATCCGGGTTCGCTACGTCGGAGGAAAAATACACCGACGCCGTTACCGATTTGAGCTCGACCTCGATGCCCGCTTTCTGGCAGGCCTGTTTGACGATCGCCTGAGTCTTCTGGCGCGGCGCGTTGATCGAGGTCTGGAAGACTAGCTTCAGCCTCTTGCCATCCTTACTGCGGACGCCGTCCGATCCGCGAGGCCAACCGGCCTCGTCCAACATCTGGTTCGCCTTGTCGATGCTGAACTCCCATTTCGTGTTCTTTGAAGCAAAGCGCGGCGGGTTGTTGATGAAGTTGCAGGTCGCGAGCCCGGTGCGCCCGTAAATATGAGCCTCGACCGAGGCGCGGTCCACGAGCAGGCCCAGCGCGTGTCGGACCGCCGGATCGCTGAACAGCGGATGCTTTGTTTTGGCGCTCGAGCGCTCACCGTCGACCTCGGTCCAGGGGTCGGTGTTGTTGATCTCAATGTGCTCGATATTGCTGCCGGGCACGATCTCGACACGGCCCCTGGCGTTGCCGCCGTTTTCGAGCCTGAGGAGGATCTCGTCTTCGACCTGCAAATTCCATGCATAGTCGTATTCGCCGGTCTGAAGCACGGCGCGTGCCGCCGACACGGCGTCGCCGCCCCCTTTCATTTCGATCGTGTCGAAATAGGGGCGGTCGGGCAGATGATAGGAGGGGTTGCGTTCGCCCTTGACCAAATCACCCGGCTTAAACTCGACAAACCGATAGGGGCCGGTTCCGACCGGCTGCAGATTTGCCGGCGCTTCGCGGGAATTGGCTCCCTTGTACGGCTCAAACAAATGTTTCGGGATGATCATGCCGAAGTAGCCGACGAAGGGGCTCGCCCAGAATGGCGTCGGCTTGGGAAAGTGCACGCGAACGGTAAGCGGATCGACTTTTTCGACTTTGATGTCCCGGTAGCTGCCGATCGTCGTGGAGGCGGTTGCTGGGTCGCCGGCATACTCGCCGGTGAACACGACATCTTCGGCGGTGAACGGATGGCCGTCGTGCCACTGCACGTCCTTCTTGAGCTTCCACGTCACCGACGTGCCGTCGGGCGCGACCCCGCCATTCTCGATGTCGGGGATTTCGGCAGCGAGCGCCGGCACCAAATTGCCGTCGAAATCCCATCCCGCGAGCGGCTCGTAGAAAATGCGCGAGCCCTCCTGGTCCTTGGTGCCGACGGCGAAGTGCGGATTGAGCAAGGTCGGGGCCTGCCAGAACAGCATCTTGAGCGCCCCGCCACCACCGGCTGTGGTCGGTTTGTACTCGCTTGTGGTCGCCGCATTCGCGATGCCGGCGTGCGCCAGAAGCCCGGCCGCAAACGGCGCAGTGAGGCCGAGTCCGATCATTTGATTCACAAAGGCTCGCCTCGACAGCCGCCTCATTCTAACGGCGGCGATGAGCTCTCGTAGCTCGCGCTCGTCCATGGAAAACTCCCCGGCCGGCATTACGGATTATCGGAATTTCGTCGTCGCGGGGAACGCCGGCCTGCACGAGCGCCTATAATATAACCCCATGAGCCACGGCGCCATTCGCATTAGTACAGGACCGAAGGAAGATATGCGCCTGCGGGCTCGTTATAGAGGCCGATTGTCATAAGCGTCAGTTGGTGCACAAGTCGCAGGTCGTGCTGCAGGCACCAGCGAAACAGGTCGCCGTTGCGTGTCGGCACCAGGAAGCCACCGCCCGGGAAAGCAGAGGCTGATCCGATTAATGCCTTCAGGCCATTGTTGGTGTCGGCGATGGCGTGAGCGAAGAAGGCGATGTCGGTGCAGTATGCGGTGACCTCGCCCAAATGCTCGACGACCCGCGCCGATCTCTGCCGGATCGCGTCACCGAGCTCACCACCACGATGGTGCCCGTGGACCCGCTGGCACAGCGCGTTGCAAGCGGCGAGGTCGCCTTCCACCGCCGGCCGCACCTCGTAGCCCGGCAAGCTGATCCCCAGCGGCTTTCCGTCGAGCTTCGACACCGTCTCGCGTGTCTCAAATCCGAGCTTCGTATAGAGGCACAGCGAACGATTGTGGTAGGCCGATTGCAGGAGCCGGACGCCGGCCATGCCGCGGCGCGTGCAACGCTCGACCACATCGAGCATCAGCCGACGGCCGATCGACCGGTTTTGCGCGGTGGGATCGACCGTAATCGGGCCGATGCCGGCAATCGGACCGCGCTCGTCGAGAAAGTTGCTGCCGACCACCTTGCCGTCGCCCTCGGCAACAACCGCGTAAAACGCGGGATGCCCCAGCAGTGTTATCATGACGCCTGTCGCAATCTCCGCCGACGGGAAATCCCACGGAAAATTGTGCTCGCTCGCGATCGACTTGAACGCCTCGAAGCAGATCGCACCACAGGCCGCCGCATCCGCGGGAAGGCCCTGCCGCAGGATTACATTCATCGGTCCGCCCTTTTGCGCTTCGATTGGCACTTCGTACCAGAACACCACGGAACGCACACGCCCGAGTGTCGGCTCTTGTCCTCGATGGTCAATCGGCGGATTATCGCGGTCTGGCTGAAGGTTGGAAGAAAGGAACCACAATGCTGACGCGCGAAGAGAACGAGCTGGTGACGAGGGTAGGACCGGGCACGCCGATGGGCGATGTGTTGCGGCGGTATTGGATTCCGGCGCTGATGTCGCGCGAGCTGCCGGAGGCGGACTGCCCGCCGGTGCGCGTGAAGCTGCTCGGCGAGAAGCTCGTCGCCTTTCGCGACAGCCAAGGCCGCATCGGGCTCGTCGACGAGTTTTGCCCGCACCGCCGCGCTTCTTTGTGGTTCGGGCGCAACGAGGAATCTGGCCTGCGCTGCATCTATCACGGCTGGAAATTCGACGTCGAAGGCAAATGCCTCGAGCAGATGAACGAGCCGGAGCCGTTCTGTCACAAGGTTCGGCTGACCGCCTATCCGACGACCGAAATCGGCGGCGTGATTTGGGCCTATATGGGGCCGCGCGACAGGATGCCGGCGCCGCCGGCCTTCGAATGGACGCAGGTGCCGGAAACCCACCGCCACGTCTCCAAGGTATGGGAGGAGTGCAACTGGCTGCAGGCGCTCGAAGGCGGCATCGACACCTCTCATGCCCCGATCCTGCATCGCACGATCACCCCAAACACCAGCCGTCCCGGCATCCCGGTTCAGGGGCCGTTTGTCCGCGGCCGGGCGCCGATCCTCGAGGTCGATGTCACCGATTACGGCTACCGGTATGTTGGGATCCGCCCGCTCGACGAAGACAAGACCTATGTGCGCTCCTACCACTTCGTGATGCCGTTCACGCAGATCCGGCCGCAACAGCTCGGGCGTGCGCTCGGCGGCGGCGACCGGACCAACATCGCCGGGCATATCTGGGTGCCGATCGATGACGAGAATTGCATGGTGTACAACTGGATGTACAGCTACGGCGAGGAGGGGCTCAGCGAAGACGACCGCATGGAGCGCGGCAACGGCAACGGCCCCGACTATGTCGAGCAGTCGGGCGAATTCCGCTCGTTCCGCAACGCCCGAAACGACTGGATGATCGACCGCCGCGTGCAGAAATACGAGACCTTCACCGGCATCGACGGCATCAACACGCAGGACCGTGCGGTGCAGGAGGGGATGGGGCCGATCGTCGACCGCTCGAAGGAATATCTCGGCCCCGCGGACCGCGCGATCATCGCGACGCGGCGCCTCTTGCTGCAGGCGGTCAAGACCGTGCAGGAAGGCGGCGACCCGCCGGGCGTCGACACCAGCTACTACGTGGCGCGCGCCATCGAGAAGATCTTCCCGCGCGAAATCACCTGGCGCGAGACCGTGTTGCCGGAGATGTATGCGGAGGACCACGTGCCGGTCGCCGCTAAATAGAGGTCGCAGCCCTCACCGACCAAGCCTGGAGGCCTTGGTGGGTGAGGGTCTCATTCTCACTCAATGGCTGCCTGCAGCGAGTGGGAGTCCGCCCCGCATCAGCCCGTAGAGGCTGAGAAGCAATTCGAGGCCGATGAGGCCGATGATGTACCATTCCAGGCGCAGGCTGCGCTGGTTGTGCACGAGTTCGATGAGGGTTCCGGCGGTTTCGCTGATCAGCGCGAGCTTTCGCTCCATCGCGCGGCTGCGCTCCACCAGTTCGTATTCGTCCTCCAGACGCGCATAAAGGCGCTCGAGCTCGGGGTGGTCCCATAGAACATCGGGTTTTTCTTCGACCTCGACGCGTCCGACCATGCGGTGCTGAGTCAAGAGGACGTCGCCGATCTGGCGCAACAACTCTCTGGCCTGGGCGCCCGGCCGGCCTTTGCGCTGCAGTCCTACCGCGAGCGGCTCGATGCGGTCGAATACGCCGGCGATGCTCGCCTCCGAATGCCCGAGGACCAGGCTCTTCGACAATACATTGGCGATGATCTGGAGCCGTTCGAGGGAGGCGTCTGCGAGCAACACCAAACCCGAGGGTTCGATCTGATCTTCTCCAGCCGGATTGACCCGCACTTGTATCTGGTCGGTCTCCGGGATTTCGAGCGGATCGTGGACCCGTGCCCGCAACGAGCGCAGGACTTCGTCTTCCTCGATGGCCGATAGCCGGGCAAAGACGGCGACCCCGTAGCGGAAGAGGAAAGCGGTGCCCTGGCGCCCGACGCGCAAGGTAAACGGGTTTGTCGCCAGGGTATCGTCGCGTTCGAGCCCGCGCGTCTCCAGCCGCTCGCCCAGCAGCAGCGCCCGGACAGAAAGGGTTTCCGTCACATCCATTGAACCTGCAACGGAAGCTGTTGGCGGCGCTCCGCCCGCGCCATCAGCCACCCGGCGAACGCAACCAACAGGAAAACGACGCAGAGAAACAATGTCGCCAGCGCGTTGACCTCCGGGCTGACCCCCAGGCGCACCCTCGAAAATACCGCCATCGGCAGGGTCGTCGCGGATGGGCCAGTGACAAAGCTCGCGACCACCAAATCGTCGAGCGACAGTGTGAACGCCAGAAGCCAGCCTGATACCAGGGCCGGGCTGATCCCGGGAAGGGTGATGCGGGTCAGTACCGTCCAGGGCCGGGCGCCGAGATCGAGCGCGGCCTCTTCAAGAGCGCGGTCAAACCCGGCCAACTGGGCGCGCACCAGCACCGACACAAAACAGCTGCCGAATGTCGCATGCGCGACCGTGATCGTCAGCATGCCGCGGCTTGGCCAGCCAAACCAGCTCTCGCAGGTGACAAACAACAGCAGCAGCGACAGGCCTAGGATGACCTCCGGCACCACCAGCGGCGCGAGCAACGCGAACCCGAACAAGAGCCGCCCGGGAAAGCGCGCGAACCGCGCCATGCTGAAGCCAGCAAGAGTGCCGAGTACGAGGGAAAGGGTGGCTGCCATTGCCGCGACTTCGAGGCTCGTCAGCGCCGCCGTGCCAAATGCTTCGTCATGGAACAATGCGCCATACCAATGGGTCGAGAACCCGGCCCAGACCGTCACGAGGCGCGACGCATTGAACGAGTAGAGGACAAGCAACACGATCGGCGCGTACAGGAAGCCAAAGCCTAACGTTAACCCACCAAGCCCGAACCAGCCTGCTGACCGGGATAGCATCACGCCGGATGCTCCCGCTCGAGAAACCGCTGCGCTGCGAGAAGCGGGACTGCCAATCCCGCGACCACCACCACCGCGACTGCGGCGGCCACCGGCCAATCGCGGTTATTGAAGAATTCGTCCCACAGCACCTTGCCGATCATCAAGGTGTCGGGGCCGCCCAGCAAGTCGGGAATGACGAACTCTCCGATTGCCGGGATCAGCACTAGCAATGAACCGGCCGCGATCCCCGGCAGTGTCAGCGGCAGAGTGACTCGGAGGAAGGTCTGCAGCGGGCGCGCGCCGAGGTCGGCGGCCGCTTCGATGAGGCTCCGGTCGAGCCTGGACAAGCTGCCGTATAACGGCAGGATCATAAACGGCAAATAGGAATAGACGAGACCGAGCTCGACGGAGAATTGGTTGTTGAGGAGCGGCAATGGCGCGCCGATCAACCCCAGTGCGATCAAAGACTGGTTCAACAATCCGTTTGGCCCGAGAATCGCCATCCAGGCATAAACGCGGATCAGAAAGCTCGTCCAGAACGGCAGCATGACGAGGAACAGCAGCAGCTGGCGCCGCGAGCCTTGTGGGCGGGCGATCGCATAGGCGACCGGATAGCCGATCAGAAGGCAGAGAGCGGTCGCCAGCGCGGCATTGCCGAGCGAACTGAGATAGGCGCGCAAATAGAGGTCGTCGCCGGCGATCAGCGCAAAATTCGCCATTGTCGCATGCAATTCGAGACCGCCGCCGCGATTGGCGAAGAGCGGCGTATAGGGCGGTATTCCGATCGTGCTCTCGGCCAGGCTGATCTTCACGACGATCAGCAGCGGCAAAAGAAAAAACAGAGCGAGCCAAAGAAACGGCACGCCGATCAACACCAGCCGGCCGGTCCATCCCAAACCGGTCATCGCGTCAGGACCACGCCATCCTCGGGCAGCCAGGTCGCCCATACCGGCGTACCGCGGCCGAAGGAACCCGCCGCCGAGCCAGGCAGATATGCCTTGAGCGCCTTCTGCTGCTCCGTCGCGAGATGGACCATCGAGCCGCCGCCCAAATAGCCGATCGAAGACACGGTCGCGGCAATTGCAAACCCGGCGGGAGGCGCATGAGACAGCAACAACTTTTCCGGGCGCACGACCAACGCAACCGCAGCGCCCTCGGGCAGCTGCGTACCGGAGGGCAGCGGGAATGGCTCAGGGAAGCTTGCTACGGTGAGCGACAGGCAGTTGAACCCGGCGGTCAGCCCGCCTTCGAACAGGTTCACCTCGCCGACAAAATCGGCGACAAACCGCGAGGCGGGCCGCTCGTAGATTTCGGCCGGAGCGCCGGTCTGCGCGACGCGTCCGCGGTCCATCACGGCAACCCAGCTGGCCATGCTCAGCGCCTCTTCCTGGTCGTGCGTGACGACCAGGAAGGTAATCCCGACCCGCTCCTGGATGCCGGTCAGCTCGAGCCGGGTCTCGGCCCGCAGCTTGCGATCGAGCGCCGCCAATGGCTCGTCGAGCAGCAACAGTTTGGGCATTTTCGCGAGCGCCCGTGCCAATGCGACGCGCTGGCGCTGACCGCCGGAAAGCTCGTGGGGGCGGCGGCGCGCGTAACCCGACATCTGCACCAATGCCAGCATTTCCGCGACCCGGACGGCGATACGCTGGCGGCCCAGCCGCTCCTGACGCAGACCGAAGGCGATATTGCCCGCCACATCCATATGCGGGAACAGCGCATAGGACTGGAACATCATGTTGACCGGCCGCGCATAAGGCGGCAGCCCGGTGACGTCGACCCCGTCAATGACAATGCGGCCGCTGTCGGGCGTCTCGAACCCGGCAATCATCCGCAGCAATGTCGTCTTGCCGCAGCCCGACGGTCCGAGCAGCGCGAAGAAGGCGCCGCGCTCGACCGTCAACGAAATGTCGTCAACTGCTATGGTCGCACCGAACCGCTTCGAGGCCCCGGTGATCTGGAGCAGCGCCATCGCAGTCAGCGCGCCCACTCCCCGCATATTCTCCCTCTCCGCCCCTGGGGGCGGAGAGGGTCGGGGTGAGGTGGGCGGATCCCCCGGTTCCGAGTTACAGCGCGACCCACCTCACCCTCCCCGGCGCGGCGCGCCGGAGCCCCTCCCTCTCCCCCCTGAAGGGCGGAGAGGGCAAGAATTCGTGTCAGGAGAGACGGAGAGCATTGCGCTCTGGGGATCAGCCGCCGGATTTGAGGCGGGTCCAGGCGCGGGTGCGGGCGCGCTCGTAGGGGGCAGGCGCCGGGAGATCGACGTAAAGCCGGCGGCGGATTTTCTCCGGTGGGTAGACCGCCGGGTCATTGCGGACCTCCGGCTTGACGAGCGTCGTCGCCGATAGGTTGGGGTTCGGGTACCAGACGGCATTCGTGATGTCGGCGATGACCGGCGGTTGCAGCAGGTAATCGACAAAGCGAAGCGCGTTTTCCGGGTGCGGCGCGTCGGCCGGGATCCCCAGCATATCGACCGACATCATCGCCCCCTCTTTCGGCACGCGGAAGGCAATCTCGACCTTGTTGCCGGCCTCGCGCGCCCGGTTGCGGGCCTGGATCACATCGCCCGAATAGCCGAGTGCGACGCACAGATCGCCGCCCGCGAGGTCGTTGATGTATTGCGAGGAGTGAAACTTGCGGATGTACGGGCGAATTTTTTCAAGGACTGCGAAGGCCTTGTCGAGGTCGCCGAGATCGCGGCTCTTGGGGTCGAGCCCCAGATAGCCGAGCGCCGCCGGAAACACCTCCTGCGGCGTATCGAGCAATGAGATCCCGCATGGGGCGAGCTTCTCGGCGATCGTCGGATCGAAGATCAGCGCGAGGCTGTCCACCGGCGCAGCCTCGCCCAACGCGGCGTGCACCTGCGTCTCGTTGTAGCCGATCCCGGTGTCGCTCCACAGATAGGGCGAGCCGTGCTCGTTGCCGGGGTCGGCGGCGGCGACCAGTTCGAGGATATGGGGATCGAGGTTCTGCCAGCCGGGGAGCTTGGATTTGTCGAGCGCCCGGTAGACCCCGGCCGCGATCTGCCGCGCCATAAACGGGCTCGCCGAGGGCACGACGACATCATATCCGGATCGGCCCGACAGCAGTTTCGCCTCCAGCACCTCGTTTCCGTCATAGACGTCGTAGGTCACCCTGATCCCGGTCTCGGCCTCGAATTTCGGGATCGTGTCCGGCGCGATGTAATCCGACCAGTTGTAGACATTGAGCCGCGGCTCCTCGCTAACGGCCGGCGATGCCGTGATGGCCGCAGCGAGAAGCCCGATCCCAGCCCATCCGACCTTCATGAGCCCGCAAACAGCAGCCGCACCGTCGCTTGTCAACGGTCCAATGCGGCACGTACTAGGGGACCTAAGCCGCGTGCTCGCGATCCTGCTCAAAACGCACGCGCCTTTCGCTCAGGTCACATCGACGAGGACGATTTCGGCGTCCTCGATCGCCGTCACGCGCAGCGCCTGCTCGTTCTGGATGGCCGCGCCGTCGCGCGCCGAGAGACGAACGCCGTTGACCTCGACCGCGCCGTGAGCCGAGACGAGGTAGGCGCGGCGGCCCTCTGCCAGCTGGTATTCAGCGGTCTCGCCGGCGTTCAAAGTCCCGCCGAGCACGCGGGCGTCGGCCCGGATCGGCAGCGCATCACCGTCTGGGTCCATCCCGCTCGCCAAGGTTATGAACCGGCCGGAGCGATCTTGCTTCGGGAACGGCTTTGCGCCCCAACACGGCTTTTCGCCCCGGCTCGTCGGCTGGATCCAGATCTGGAAGATCTTCGTGGTCTCAGGCTCGAAATTATACTCCGAGTGGCGGATCCCGGTTCCGGCGCTCATTACCTGCACGTCGCCGGCTTCGGTGCGGCCCTTGTTGCCGAGGCTGTCCTGATGGGTGATCGCGCCCTGGCGCACATAGGTGATGATTTCCATATCGGCATGCGGATGCAGCGGAAACCCGGTCTCCGGTGCGATCTCGTCGTCATTCCAGACCCGCAGAGCTCCCCAGCCCATACGCTGCGGGTCGAAATAATCAGCGAAAGAGAAATGGTGCTTGGTTTTCAGCCAGTCGTACCGCGCTCCACCCAACTTCTCAAACGGTCTGCGTTCGATCATGTGATTACCTCCAAATGAGCAATTTCGTTCGTCTTGGTGGACAAGGTGGGACGTGGAGCCGATAGAAAAATAGAACCGCCCGAAACACATCGTTTCCAGGAATCGATGCCGCAGCTGCCCGATCTCGAAGCCTGGGCCATCTTCGCCAAAGTTGCCGAAGCCGGCTCCTTTTCCGGCGCCGCTGCCGAGCTCGACCTCTCCAAGGCGACTGTCTCCAAGGCAATTTCTCGATTGGAGGGCCGCCTCGGCGAGCGCCTGTTCCACCGCACTTCGCGCCGTTTGTCGCTGACCGAAACCGGCCGTGTGCTGTCGGTGCGCGCAGCCCAGATTCTGGCCGATGCGGAGGCGGTCGAGGCGGAGGCACTGGCGCGGTCGGCCTCGCCGCGCGGCCGGATAAGAATGGCGGCGCCAATGTCGTTCGGGGTCGAGCACGTGGCGCCGGCGCTTCCCGATTTCTTCCGCGCCTATCCGGAGATCTCGATCGACCTGCATCTGAGCGATCAGACGATCGACTTGGTCGGCGGCGGCTTCGATCTGGCGTTGCGCATCGCCGCCCTTTCGGATTCGAGCATGGTGGCCCGCCGTCTCTGTCAGGTGCGGCGCCTTCTGGTCGGCGCACCTGATTATTTCGCGAGCCGCGGACGGCCCTCGCATCCGCGAGACCTCGCGGGACATGGCTGTCTCGGCTATTCCTACTTGCCCTCCGGCGACAATTGGCAATTCATCGGCCCGGCGGGCGAAGAACATGAAATCACGGTGACCGGGCCACTGCGCGCCAACAATGCCGATGTATTGATGCCGGTTCTTCGCGCCGGTCTGGGCGTGGCCGTTCAGCCGGAATTCGTGGTTTGGCGCGACCTTCGAGCGGGCCGTCTCGAAGCGGTTATGAGCGACTGGTCCGCGCCCCCGATCGCGCTAAATATCGTAATGCCCCCCGGTGGACCCCGACCGCCGAAAGTCGCCGCGCTGGTCGAGTTTCTGGTCCGCCGGTTCTCCGAACGCACCGCTCCCTGGGCGCAGGACTGACGTCTCGATGAGCCCTTTCCCGTTCTACGAGGACATGGAGATCAAAGGTTAGAGTCGTCTGGGCCAAAGATCCGGGCGACATCGGCCCGACCGACGCCTATGCCGGCTTTTGCTGCGGTATATTGTGCTCGCACCGCCAGCGCGACAGCATCCATTTCGGATGTTCAGCGAGCCATTCCGCGGCATAATGTTCGCCCTGCACCAGGCACGCCTTGAGCGACAGATCCTCGATTGGGCGCTGCTCGGTGCAGGAAGTAGGCGCACCTTGCAGGCAAAAGACGAGCACAAGCGCGGTCAATGGATAATCCTTTCACGCGGTGCCAGCAGAATGAGCCGCGCCGGGCTTACGATCCCCGTCATTGGGCGATCGGCCTCCTCTTGCTCTGGCTCGCGGCAGGACCTGCGTACGCCGAAGACAACGACTACCCGACTTCTGCCCGGGCCGATTACGTGATCGGGTGCATGGCGGCCAACGGGAATACGCACGAGGCGCTGTTGAAATGCTCCTGCGCTCTCGACACGATCGCCTCGCTGATGCCCTATTCCCATTATGAGCAGGCGGAGACTGCGCTCAGCCTCCAGGCCGGCGGCGGGGTCGGCGGGCGCGTCGGCCTGTTCCGCGATCCGCCGCAGATCAAGGCGGTCATCGAGGAGCTGCACCGGGCCCAGGCGGAGGCCAACCTCCAATGCCGGTAAAAGCGGACGCTGCCGCGCTCACATCTGCGCTGCCGCCGGCACAGGCCAGTTTTGACTAAAGCGCCGCTGGCTGCTGTCGAGAATTTCCGCCTTGATCACCCCTGGAGCGGCAGAGTCGGAAGGACGGAAGCTGAAGTTGAAGCTCGGATCCTCGCTGATCGCTATGTCGGACTCGAGGCGAAATACCGCCTGGCCGTTATAGGTGACATCGAGCGTTTGCATGAAGTCAGCCGGGATATAGTTACGGGTGACCTGGTCCATCTGTAGGCCCGAACTGTTGGGATGGCTGATCAGCAACTTTGCTCTTATCGGTTCATCCGGCCTCGATCGGTCGGCGAGGTTCAGTTTCATCTTGCCGAGGCGTTCGAGGGCGAGGGCCTGGTCCTTGCCGGCGGGCGCCGAGCAGCCGCCGGCCGCCTTGATGAACCGCGCGGCCGCATACAGCCGGCCGTCGGTGGTTTCAGCGACAGCGTGGAGATAGGTGTAGTCGTCGATACGGACCCGGGTAGCGATTTCCCGTGCGTCCGCGATCGGCCCGAGCAGGAAGTGAGCTGCGAGTGGCGACGGATTGTTGTCGATGACCAAGTAGAGGCCGCGGATTTCCGAAGCGAGCGTCTCCGCGACCCGGATCGTCACCGGCACAATTGCGGCGTCTTCGGCGCGTATAGGGGCATCGATCGCGACGAGGTCTGCGGCATCTTCGACCGCCCGATCGCCAAAGATCGCGTGCCGAAGATCGGCCCAACGTTCCATTCGCTCGGCCTCGGTCGGTTCGGCGCGGGCTGGTCCCGGCAGCGAAAAACCCAGCAGCAAGAAAACCAAAGCAGCTCGACCAAGCATCATCGGGGTCATTCCCATTCGAGCTCCTTGTAACTCGCCGTTACATTGCGCGGATGATACTCGTCGAACAGCAGCCAATTTCCGCGTTCCGAGTTTGCGACGTGTTGATAGGCATTGGCAATGCCGATCCCAGCCTTGATCGCCGCGCGCGTGTCGCGCGCGACGGCTGCGAGATAGCGACGCTCGGGTTCCGCTGCTGCCGGCCACGGCACAGATACCGGGCCATGCCCGGGAACAGCGCGATCTGCCGATATTGCGGTCAATTTGTCGAGCTGCTTGAGCCAGCCGACGAGGCTGCCGTCGATGACCGGGATGCGGTCGACGAACAGCAGATCGGCGAGCCAAAAGGTGCGGGTCTTCTGATCGAAGATCGTCAGGTCGTTGTCGGTATGAGCCGGGCCATGCGCCCGCAAGGTCAGATGCCGGCTACCCAGATCGAGATCGAGCCTGTCGGCGACGAGCACCGTCGGCACCACGATCTCGGTGCCGCTTGCCTCGTCGCCAAGGGTGCTGCGCAGCCTGCGGAGGTAATAGTCGCCACGCTGGGCAAGGGCGCCCGGCAGTTTGGCATGCCCAACGAAATCTGGGCGATCGTCGCGGAAGGCGGCGGCCCCGAAGATATGGTCGGGATGGACGTGGGTCAGGATCACATATCGAATCGGCCGATCCGTGTGGATGCGGATCGCTGCGCGCAGCGCGTTGCCCTCCTCGAAGCTGCCACCTGGATCGACCACAGCGACGGCGTCGTCACCGATGATGAAGCCGATATTGGCAATCGCGTCCTCGTTCGCCTCGGAGGCTTCCTCATGCACTCCGTTGTGTACGAAAATTCCGGACGCGATTTCCGTCACCGGCAGCGCAGCAGTTTGCGCTCGACCCGCCACCATCCCGAGCACGACAGCGGCTGCGAGAACGGCCGACCTCCTGATAATACTGGCGAAAAACAGGAGAAGCCCGGCCCGGGTAAGGGGTTCGGTTTGGCGCGATATTGGCGCCCCAACGTGAGAGCAAGAAAGCAACCAGCTCGGCATCCCGCCTTGATACCACGCCATTACGGCTATTTTTTGGGGTCTGGGACATGGGACCCGTTGAGCACGCGACCTGCGGACTCGAGACGGCGAATCCGTCTACACCTTCAATTCATCACGCCTTGGCGCGGCGGGGCCTACCCCGCGGCCGGCTGCGCTTGCGGCCGAGGCCGAGCTCTTTCGCCATTGTCGAGCGCTGTTCGGAATAGGCCGGCGCAGTCAGCGGATGATCGCTCGCCAGATCCCAACGCCGCAAATATTCGGCAGTCTGCAACCCGTGCCGGGTGCCGAGATGCCGTCGCAAAGTCTTCCCTCGGAAGCCGCATTCGAGGCAGACGACGTGATCATGTTGCACCGATCGCCGAATCGGCACCGCGGGGGTGCGTGGCACCGGCACCGGGGCTGGTTTTCCAAGATCGCGCAGAGCCTGCTGCACCGAGATGATCAGCGCAGGCAGCTGCTCGGGTGACAGTGTATGATTGCCGACATAGCTTGCGATGATCTTGGTTACCGGCCGCAGATCGATGTCCTTTTCGGTATTTTCGGAATTCATGACTGCTTCTCTTCCTGCCGCTCAATCTTCGAGTCTCCCTGCATACAGCATATAGCAACCGTTTGAAACGGTTTTTACTGCCTAATTTAGAGCCGGAAAAAATTGCGACGCCGCCGGCAAGTCTAATCGTGCGATACCAAGCGACCGAACGGGACTAAACGGCGATGATGATCCTGTTTCGGAAAATCGCTCGATGCGGCATGATTGGACGCCGCAATCGTTGATCAGAGGGCACCATGAATTTGTTCGATTTGACGGGGAAGGTCGCGATTGTGACCGGGTCCAGCCGCGGCATCGGCCGGGCGATTGCCGATGCGATTGCCGAGGCGGGCGGCCGGGTCGTGATCTCCGCCCGCAACCTCGCGCCCTGCGAGGAGGCCGCAGCTGCGATCCGGGAGAAAGGCGGTGAGGCGATCGCGCAGACGGCGCGCATCTCGGACAAGACACAGCTCGAGAACCTGGTCGCCAAGACGCGCGAGGCCTGGGGCCGGATCGACATTCTTGTCTGCAACGCGGCGGTGAATCCCCATTACGGCTCGCTCGAAAAGCTGACCGACGAAGTATTTGAGCGCATGATGGTCAACAATGTGCTGAGCAATCTTTGGCTGTCGCGCATGGTGGCGCCCGAGATGCGCGAGCGGCGCGACGGCTCGATCATCTACATCATTTCTGTCGCGGCGGTGCGGGCTACAACAGTGCTAGGCATGTACGGCGTGACCAAGGCCGCCGACTACGCCCTGTGCCGCAATCTCGCCGCCGAATGGGGCCCCGACAACGTGCGGGTCAACTGCATTGCCCCCGGTCTCGTCAAGACCGAGTTCGCGCGGGTGCTCTACGAGGATCCGCAGCGCCGCGCCGCCCGTGAGGCCGCGACGCCGCTGCGGCGGCTCGGCGAGCCCGAGGACATCGCCGGCGTCGCCGTGATGCTCGCCTCGCGCGCCGGCGCCTTCATCACCGGCCAGACGATCATCGTCGACGGCGGCACGACGATCGCGCCATAAGGTACGGCGAACGTTACCAGCCGAGTTGGGCGACGCCTGGATCGGCCATTGGCGGAGGCAGGATTGCTCAAGGCCTACGTGGTCAAACCGGTGTTACTGCGCCGGCTAGGTGCGCTCAACCGCATCGCCTCGGGCCTTCCTGGAACGGCTGATCGACCACGGCATCGCCACAGGCTGTCTGCGCGGGCGAACGGTTCAGCGCACGTCGGGGTAGCGCCGCTCCAGCCCTTTGCGAAAGCCGAGCCCCAGCGTGCTCCGACCTTGAGGTAGATCCAGTTCGCTCGCAAAGCGCCCCAGGCGGCGACCCGGCGATCGGAGGTGATCACCACGCGGTTGACGAGGCGGGTTCGGCCGAGCCGGTGGAAGCGGATGCACAAATCCGCCTCCTCCATGACCAGCAGCCTGGGGTCGCAGCCGCCGACGGCCAGGAAATCGGCGCGGCGGAAGAACATGGCGTGGTCGCCGAATAGCAGCCGCACGCCGCGCAGGAAGAGTTGCGGCCGGAACAGCAGTGGCGCGTACCAGGTCTTGATCCAGCTGTGGAAGCTGGTCCCCCAACGGACCTGGTCCGGCCCGCTGAGCAGAGGGGTGAAGCCGGCCAGGACGGTCCCGGGATCCGCGAGCACCCTGCGCATCACGGCAATCGCGTCGTCGGGCAGCAAGGTGTCGGCGTGCAGCACGCAGATGATCGGTGCCGTGGCTTCCTGCACGCCACGGTTGATCGCCGCCGCCCGGCCATGGGTCTCGTGCCGGACGACAAGCAGCCCGGCCGCCTCCGCGATGGCGACGGAGGCGTCGGCGCTGCCGCCATCCACCGCCAGCAGCGGCTCGAGCACGGCGAGCGAGCGCAATAGCCGCGGCAGTCCCGCCGCCTCGTTCAGCATGGGGATGACGATGGCGACCCCAGTCATCGCTTTCGGCTCATTCCGGCGGCCCGCGCCAGCGCGCCAGATCGTCCGGACGGTCGAGGTCGGAGAGACGTTCCAAGCACGGCGCAAGCACTGATCTTTGAGCGTAGCGGGAAAGTACCGAGAACGCATCGCGGAGTTAAGGCTCGATTTTCGCGGCTTACTGAGGATGAACCGAGTATCGGCGTCGACCTGCCGCGTTAGCCATCACAAGCTTATGACTTCAAAACCGTCGTCGATTACAGAAAATGTGTCCGATAACTGGGATGTTGGAAAATTGACGATATGGGGTTGAGCGGGCGAGACCGGAATTAACCAAAAATTCGGTGTTTGGTGAAAATATTATTTTACGTCGCATTTGAAGAATTGCGATGGTTTTTATTAAAACATGTTCAAACGCGCACATGGATTTTATACACGATACTTTCGCCCGCGCCGCTTTGCTTGTCTGAAATAGCGGGGTGGTTCTTGCTTTTGCCGCTGCCGCACATGCCCAAACCGCGCTTGCTCCTGCGTATCCTGCCACGCCGCAATTCGGCCCCGAGAAAGCAATCGGGGCCGTGATCTGAACTCACGGACACAGTAATGAGGTCGAAGATTCGAAGTCGCCGACGCCGCCTTATGTCTGGAATCTACACCAAGGCGGTTGGGATACCTATCGCTTCAATCGCATGCGGGATGGCGACAAGCTGCCTGCATCGACACACCGTCTTGTTGAGGAAGTGAATAAACTAAAGCAGGACGGTTACCGTAAAGTGGCTCTCGCTGGTCAATCCTTCGGCGCTTTCATAGCCTTGATGGCTGCGGACGAGACTAACGAGATCGATACCGTTATTGCGACGGCCCCTGCATTCGGCAATTTCTCTGAATACTATGACAGTTGGCGCTTGAACGCGACGCGACTTTATCCGTTGCTTGAAGGTATCCAAAGAGCAAAGGTGGTGCTGTTTTTTTTCCATGGGGCGATTTCGATCCGGGCGGGCGTGGCGATGCGTCAAACAATGCTCTTGCCCGCCGGGGAGTGCCGTTTGCGGTTTTTGATCAGCCTCGCGGATTGACTGAGCATTGGGCTGCGGGGACAGAACAATTCGCTCAGCGTTGCGGCGGGTATATTACTGGTTTTTTGAACAACAGTTTGACACCCAATGATGGGGTGGAATGCCAAGATGGCTGGTCGGGCGGCCCTCCCGGCCCGGTCGTACTGCCCGCGCCACAAGCGTCTGTTGGTGGGCTGGAACGGTGAGGGTGAAAACGTCGCTAAATCGACGTCTGGAAAATTCACGCCATCGCAGAGTAGAGTAGGCGGGCTGTTCAACCGACAAACGACGCAAAATCCACACCTGCAACGCACGAAGAAGTGAGTATTATCGCGAGCCAGCTAAGATGACTCTTTCTCGTTCAAGAACCCGGCGTATTTTCTCAAATTGCGCACAAATATTTCCCTTTGGAAACGGAATGTGCCCTAGGCCATGTACGTTAGAGAAGTCTTCGCATCCTTCCTCTAGCAGGATGATCGCTTTTCTGAAACCAAGGCGGCTTTGAAATAAGCCCGCCTCATGCACAACATTCAGGCGCATAGGGTGGTTTGGGCTGAAGGCCGGCATAATAAACCGTCGCCTGATAGCCAGTGTTTGAACCTGACCACGCGCGTCCGATTTCATCGCAAACTTGGCGCAACATGCGAAGCGGCTCGCTGATGGCCCGTTCTTGCAAACGAGTCCGAGCACCCGCCGCGGTATCAGCTAGAACGAAACAAATCGAGGGCGACTGCCCTCGATTCTGCCGCCGTCCGGCGGCATGTGAATCCAGCGGCTGGGCCGGCTGGACGTCAGGGCTTGTGGTAACGACATCATGCTGCTGCCCCGATTGGCGTGATCTGGACGGCAAAGCCAAGGTTTTGGATGCGGCTGACGAGGCGAAGGACTTGCTTGCCTTTCGCACGGCTATCGAAGTGGTGGGCGCCGAGGTCCTCGTACAGAGTGCCGTTCTTTAGCATGTGGTACGCAGCGGTGAGAACCGATGCAGCAACGGCGCCGATCGCCTTCTTCGCTCCTCGTCGGGCTCGCAAACGCTGGAACTGGGCCTGAAGGTAGCTGCCCTTGGTTCTTGCGGCGGCCCAGGCGCATTGGATGAGGGTGGTTTTCAGCCAAGGGGCGCCCTTGCGCATGCGGGTGGATCGACGCTTGCCGGCGCTTTCGTCGTTCCTGGGACACAGGCCGGCCCATGAGATCAAATGACCTTCGGTCGGGAAGCGGTTCATGTCGATGCCGATCTCGGCAACAATGACCCCGGCGCTGAGATCGCTGACACCGGGGATGGAGCTCAGGATCTCGATCGCGCTGCGAAAGGGCTCGACATGGGCGTCGACCTCCTGATCGATCTGGCCGATGGCGGCGTCGATCGCATCGATATGTTGGAGGAGCAGCCGCAGCATAAACCGATGATGGTCAGTCACCCGGCCACGCAGCGCCGCCTCAAGCTCGGCTTGCGATGCCCGGATGCGCCGGTGGGCCAGGACCGCCAATGCGAACGGATCGGTCTCACCGGCGATCAAAGCCTCGATCATCCGGCGGCCGGAGAGGCCCATGATGTCGGTGATGACCGAATCGAGCTTGATGTTGGCATCCTCCAGTGTCTTCTGGATCCGCTGGACATGACTGCTCCGCTCACGGACGAACTGCTTGCGGGTTCGCAAGAAATTGCGCATCTCCTGCGTCGGTTCGTCCGGGACGAAGCTGCCTCGGATCAACCCATGTGCCATCAGATCGGCTAACCAAGTGGCGTCATTGACGTCGGTCTTGCGGCCCGGCACGTTCTTAACATGCGCGGCGTTCGCTAGCACCAGGTTGAACTCGCCGTCTGCAAGAATATGCCATACCGGCTTCCAGTAAATGCCCGTCGCTTCCATGGCGACATGCGTGCAGCCTTCGGCCGACAACCATTCCGACAATGCCATGAGATCCTTGGTCGTCGTCTTGAACGTGCGGACTTCTCTCTTCACCGCGCCGTCCACCATATGACGCACGCAAGCCACCACTGTATCCTTGTGAACATCAAGGCCAGCACAATGCGGATGCAGAACTTCCATCGCTTCTCCTTAAATGCCGTCGGCTTGGAACCCTCGTTGTCGAAATCTAGAACTCGTGCTCCGGGGGCTGTCGCCAACCCGTGACACAATCTGGGGTGCTCAAGGATTCCGGGTCCGACTAACTGACGGGCTCGCTCGCACCAAGATGACACCGACCTTTGCGCCGACGGCGCGACGGCAGCTTACCCAACACCCCAACCCGTTTCATATCCTGCGGGTCGGGGACTTCGGTCGGGGGCTAATTGGAAAAGCTCTTGCGCAGCGTTCATTCAAACCTGGCAAAATCTCAATGAGTGGTGAGCCTTGAAATCGTACTCTTGCCCACGCCGTAGCTACGCGCGAGTTCGGCGAGCGTCGCGCCCTCCGCCCGTCGCCGCCGAGCCTCGGCCTTCTGCGCGTCGGTAAGTTTCGGCGGCCGCCCCATGTGCTGGCCGCGCTTCTGCGCCCGGCTGCGGCCTTCGGCAGTGCGGGTGCGGATAAGATCGCGCTCCACGTCGGCGAGGCCTCTAAGGACAGCGAGCATCAGTCGCCCGGTGCTGGTGCCGGTGTCGGCCCACGGCTCGGAAAGCGAGCGGAATTGCGCCTTGAGATCCACGATCTGCTTGACGATGGCGAACAGGTCGAAGGTGCTGCGCGCGAGGCGGTCGATCCGCGTCACCGTCACCACGTCGCCGGGCGCGAGGCCCTTGAGCATTTGGAGAAGCTCGCGCCGGTCGTTATGCGCGCCCGTCACCTTCTCGCGGTAAATCCTGCTGCATCCCTCGGCGCGCAACTGCTCAAGCTGGGCGTCGAGGGTCTGCCCGTAGGTGCTGACGCGGGCATATCCGAGACGGCGGTTTTGCGGGTGCGTTTTGATCATATGTTACGGGAACCGTAACCCATTGATCGGGTTGGGGCAAGAACTTTTCCCGGAAGTCTTGAGTCGGCACGTCACCTAAATCAGCCCACCGAGTTGGGATAGAGCAGACTGTCTGACGCGCTGCGGCGAATGACCCCTCCGCGCGAAAGCGTCACGATCGACCCACCGGGTCCTCGCATTCGCGGCCTGGATTATCTTCTCGCGATCTGCTGCAACCTTGCGTGCCCTGTATTCCGCATGCATCCTAGCCACCGCGTAGGGCCGGCCATCGTCGTCACCCATTGTTCTCGCAGCGTTAGGGCCGCAGATGACCGCGTTGGGCGGCGAGCGAACTGCGGGCGTCCACCCTTACAATGTGACGCCCGAGCACACTGCATCTGCTCGTGCCATCATCGGCCGCGATAAATGGGTTTGTGTCGAGCAAAAAGTGCTCCTCGTGGCAGAGCCTGGCAAGGCGCGTGAAATTGCCCGCCAAGCGATGGCGTTTTACTTGTCGCTGTCAAACTATCATAACAACTGGAAGCGCCTTGGTTTTACCGATGAAGACTTAGACAACGGCGGCAGCAATCGGTTCCTCGACGCAATGGTGGCTTGGGGAACAGAGACAGCCGTCAACCAGCGCATCCAGGCTCATTTCGACGCCGCTGCCAGTCATGTGTGCAGTCAACCTCTACATCCGGAAGGTCGGCCCATTCCGGACTACAACGCTTTGACGGCGCTCGCTCCATAACTCGCAGGCCATGCGGCCGGAAAAACGCCTCACCCCGATCCTCTCCCCGCAGGGGGCGAGGGGTATTGGGTGGCGTTGCAAGCGCAACGCCGATCTCGCGCCCAGTCTCGTCTGCCTGCCGCATGTTTCGCCCTCCGCAAAATTGCCGCAACGGCGTGTTATCGGTTCGCCATGCTCGTGTGGATTTTCGCCCTTGCCCTCAGGCTGGTTGCGCGTCTTGTCGGGGTTGCCGTGGCTCGGGCGTCACAATTCCCTACTGCTTCCCTATAGGCAGGGAAAATCGCGGCGGCGGAGTACCATCATCGACGGCGGCACGACGGTCGCGTGAACGTTGCGCCCGCGCCGAACTCGGGGGAAGATCGGTCGACAGGAGGAGGAGGAGCGCGATGTGGCGGATTGTGATGGTCATGGGTCTGCTGAGCCTCGGCTCGCCGGCAGTCGCCCAGAGCAAAGCGACAATCGAGAAGCTCAACGACGTCTGGACGGCGGCTTTCAACAAGGGCGACGCCGCCGCGGTCGCGGCGCTCTATACCGAGGACGCCTATGTCCTCCCACCAGGCTCGGCAATGGTCAAGGGGCGCGCCGCGATCGAGGGATTCTGGCGCCAAGCGGCGCAGCAGATGGGTGACGCCAAGCTAACGACGGTCGACGTCCTTCCGCTCGGCCGCTCGGCGGCGCGTGAAATCGGCACGGTCACCTTGAAGACGAAATCGCAGCCGCCACAGGAAGTCGTCGGGAAATACGTTGTCGTCTGGCGCAAAGTCGGCCGCGACTGGAAGCTTGCGACCGACATCTGGAACACCGACAAGTAACGTGCCATTCGAGGAGGGAAACGATGGATGATCCGTCCGCAAGGCCGGTCGAGGCTGCCGGCAACGAGATCGATCGGCCGCTGCCGAGCCAGCCCTCGGCGCGGATCTGGGGCAGCGATGCGATCGCGGCGATGCTGCGCGAGCTGGATATTCCCTATGTCGCGCTCAACCCAGGGTCGAGCTATCGCGGCCTGCACGACAGCATCGTCAATTATCTCGGCAATACGCGACCGCGCATGCTGCTGTGCCTGCACGAAGAGAGCGCGGTCGCCTTGGCGCATGGCTACGCCAAGGTAACGGGCCGCCCACTCGCGGTGATCGCGCACGCCAATGTCGGACTGATGCACGCGACAATGGCGATCTTCAATGCCTGGTGCGACCGCGTGCCGATGATCGTCCTCGGCGCCACCGGAGCGGTCGATGCGGTGCGGCGCCGGCCGTGGATCGAGTGGATCCACACGGTGCGCGATCAGGGGGCGCTGATCCGCAACTACACCAAATGGGATGATCAGCCGTCTTCGATCGGGGCGGCGCAGGAGGCGCTCCTGCGAGCCAATATGATTACGCAGACCGCGCCATGCGGGCCCGTCTACATCAACTTGAACCTGGAATTGCAGGAAGACGAGATCGCGGCCGCGCCGCCAGATCCGGAGACCGGCCGGTTTGCTCCACCGGCGCCCTTGGAACCGGCCGGTCGAGCGCTGCGCCAGGCTGCCGAGCTCCTCGCCCGTGCTCAGCGTCCCGTCATCCTGATGGGGCGCGCCTCGCGTGACCCGGGGGCGTGGCAACCGCGGGTCGAGCTCGCCGAGGCGATTGGGGCACGGGTGATGACCGACCGCAAGGCAGGCGCTGCTTTTCCGACCGACCACCCGCTGCATGCCGCCGGCCCCGCGACCTCGCTGTCGCCGACCGGCGCCGAGCTGGTCGCGGCGGCGGATGTGATCCTGAGCCTCGACTGGATCGATCTTGCCGGGACATTGAAGGGCGCGTGCCGCGGCAAAGCACCGGCCGGCAAGGTGATCCAGGTCTCGGTCGACCAGTATGTCCACAATGGCTGGAGTATGGACTATCAGGGCCTGCCGCCTGCCGATGTCTATCTCTTGGCCGAGCCCGACGCGGCAGTGCCGGCGCTACTGGCCGCAATCAAACGATTACGGCCGAATGCACCGCCATTGCCGCCGATGCGCGAACGGCGCGGTCCGCCGCCGCTGTCCGCGCTCGAAACCGCCTCGATCATCGAGGTGCCGTTATTGGCAACGGCGCTGAAGGCGGCGCTGGCCGGCGCACCGGTCTCGATGATCCGACTGCCGCTCAGCTGGGGCGAGCATCTGTGGGATTTCCGGCACCCACTCGACTTTCTCGGCGCCGATGGCGGCGGCGGGATCGGATCGGGACCGGGGATGGCGGTCGGCGCGGCATTGGCCTTGCGCGACGGCGAGCGGCTGCCGGTCGCGGTGCTCGGCGACGGCGATTTCCTGATGGGGGTCACCGCGCTGTGGACCGCAGTGCGCAACGGCATCCCGCTGCTGATCGTGCTCGCCAATAACCGCTCGTTCTTCAATGACGAGCTGCACCAGGAGCGTGTCGCCCGCGAGCGCGGCCGTCCGCCCGAAAACCGCTGGATCGGCCAGGCCATCCGCGATCCGGACATCGATCTCGCCGCGATGGCCCGCGCTCAGGGCTGCATCGGCATCGGGCCAATCGACGATCCGCGCCGTCTTCTGCCGGCCCTCAACGAAGCCGTCGCCGCGGTCCGCGCCGGCAAGGTGTGCGTCGTCGACGTACACGTGGCCGCCGGCTATGACCCCGGTGCCGCCAGCGGCATCGTGGGCCGGGGATAGGAGGGTGATTTCGACCAGCTTGCACTGGGTGTCATTGCTAGGAGCGCGTCGCGCGACGAAGCAATCCCGACCGATCGAGCGCTCAACAGCCACGAGATTGCTTCGCTGCGCTCGCAATGATTGCTGTTCTTGAGCGAATTGCGGATCTTCGGGGCCGACCTTCGCGCGCCACCTACGCCCTCCGCGGCCCCGGCGTTATTGTAACCACGTTCGAGCCCTGCCGGGCCACCTCGCGGCGCAATGCTTCGGCGACGTTTTCGGCCAGCCGCTCCAGCCGATATGGCTTTTGTAGAACGAGATCACCCTCGGCTGGCGCGAAGGCTGCAATATCGGCGTGACCAGTGACCAGCATTGCTCTGAGATCGCCCTGGCGCTCGCGTGCACGCCTGATCAGCTCGACCCCGTTCATCCCCGGCATCGCCATATCGACGATCAGCAAGTCGACCGGCCCGCCTCGCGCCAGCAAATCGAGCGCCGCCGCTCCGTTCTCGGCGGCTAGCATATGGTAGCCGAGGCTTTCGAGGCTGCTGACCGCTACTTCCCGCACATCCGGATCGTCGTCGACGACCATGATGGTTGCCCGCTCGTGGACTGTTGCCGCCAAGGGTTCACGTTCACGCGCTGCTGCCGAGGGGCGGCGGGCACGCGGCAGATAGACGTTGACAGTCGTTCCACGGCCGAGGCGGCTGTCGATGTGCAAGCCGCCGCCCGACTGCGTTGCCACGCCGTGCACCATGCTGAGGCCGAGACCGCTGCCCTTGCCGGGCTCCTTCGTCGTGAAGAACGGCTCGACCGCCCTCCTCAGCACCTCCTCGGACATGCCCTCGCCGGTGTCCGAGACCGAGAGCAGCACGTAATCGCCCGGAGCGAGATCCCGAGGCGCGCCACCCCGGCTCACATTGGCTGTGCGGATCGTCAATCGGCCGCCTCCGGGCATCGCGTCGCGTGCATTTATCGCCAAGTTGAGCAGGACCAGCTCGATCTGCGTCGGATCGACCAACGCCGGCCACAGCCCCTCGGTCAGCACGGTCTCGAACTCGTACGGTGATGCCGATCGTGCGGAACAGCATATCGCTGGCTTCGCCGACCAGCCGGTTCAGATCGAGCGGCGTCGGGGCAAGACGCTGCTTGCGCGAAAAGGCGAGCAGCTGGTGGGTCAATCGCGCCCCCCGTTCGGCCGCCAACCGCGCCGCCCGTAATCGGCGCAGTGATTCTTCGCTTTTCAGCCGGCGCTCCAACAGCTCCAGATTACCGAGAACGCCAGTCAGCAAGTTATTGAAATCGTGTGCAACGCCGGAAGTGAGCTGCCCCACGGCTTCGAGCTTCTGCGCTTGCAGCAACGCTTCCTCGGTTCGCTGCCGCTCGCCGATCTCGGCGGTCAATCGGTCGTTCGCGGCGGCAAGGCTGCGCGTTCGCTCGGCGACCAGACGTTCGAGCTCCTCCCGGCTGCGCTTCAGGGTCTCCCTTGCCTCGACAATGTCGGTGATATCGGTGCACGTGCCGAACCATCTGACGGTGCGGCCTTTGTCCCGAACCGGGGTCGCGCGCGCTTTGAACCACCGATATTGGCCGTCGACACGCCGGATCCGAAGCTCCAAATCGTAATCGTCCCGGCCTTTAACCGCCGCCATCCAGCGCTCCCGAACGCGCTCCCGATCTTGCGGATGGACGACCCTGTCGAGCCAAGCGAGCCCCAATTGCTCTTCCTCACGGATGCCGGTGTACTCGACCCATTGGCGGCTGAAATAGTCACGCTGGCCATCCGGCTGACTGGTCCACACCAGTTGCGGCAACGCCTCGGCGAGGGTGCGATAGCGGCGTTCGCTCGCGGTCAGCGCCTCCAGCGCGTCATTCACTTCGTATTGGCGCCCCCGCGCCCGTAAGGCGGCACGGACTGCGCTTACGAGGGTCGCGGTTCCGACCGGGCGTTCCAGCAAAGTCAGATTGCCAGACTGCTGCAACCCGTCACGTTCCGGGCCGCACGCTTCGGGCGACGCTCCCGGCTCCAGCAGGACGATAAAAGGGAAATCCGACCAGGAGGGTTGGTGCGCGACCCATTCGACCAGGCCGCTTATATCTCGCCCAATCAGGGCCTCCTCGGTGATGACGGCGGCGCCGGCGCCCTCAACAAGGTTCCGCTGGAGTTCGTGCAGGTCGGAGCACACAACGCTCTTTACACCGCCACGGTCGAGAAGCGACCCGGTCAACACGGCATCGCGGCCCACCGGCGCCAGGATCAGCACACGCGAGCGGAATGCCGCCTCACCCATCCGTGTCATCGGCGGCCGCTTGAATCATGGGCTGCGATCCAACATAGGTTGGAATTCCGGACATGATCCCTTGGAAGTCTGTTAGAGGCTCACCGACTTGCAGCCCTTGGGCCGTCAATCGAAGCTCGCGGATGGTATCCTCGTGCGTGCCGACGCGCTTCTTCAAGACCGAGATCGCTTTGCGAACTTTCCCCTGGGCCTCAAAAAACCGCAGCAACAGCACGGCGTCGCTGAGATAGCTGAGGTCAATCGGCGATTCCACGACGCCAACCAGGCCATGCTGTGCCATCACCAGAATAGTCAACACGCGCTGTTGGTTCAGGTAGGTGAGCAATTGGTGGATCTCGAGCGCTAGAAAGCGTTCCTGCGGCATTGCCTGCAAATAGCCGTTGAGGCTGTCGATGACGACCACGGTCGAGTTCCGCTCGTTGACGCCCCGGCAGACAAGCTCGGTGAATTCGCCCGGCGACATCTCTGCGGGATTGATTTGATGCAGCACGATATCACCGGACGCGATCAGCGGCTTGAGCTCGATACCTAGACCTCGCGCCCGCTCGATGATGCTTTCGGTGCCTTCGTCAAACGCGTAGAGGTTGGCGCACTCGCCCTGTTGCGCCGCATTGTATGCGATGCTGAGCGACACCGAGGACTTCCCGGATCCTGCCGGGCCGACGAGCAGCGCGCTGGTGCCGCGGCGCAGGCCGCCGCCGAGCAGCGCATCGAGCTGCTCCGAACCGCTGCGAACGATCTCCTGCGGGAGGGTTCCCGCACGCTCGGACACCAACAGGCGGGGAAACACCTCCAACCCGCCGGTTCTGATCGCGTAATCATGATAGCCGCCGCGGTATTTGACCCCGCGCATCTTTATCACCCGCAGCCGCCGCCGCTCTGCACCGTAGTCGAGCCCCAACTCCTCTAATTCGAGCACGCCATGGACGATGCTGTGGAGCTGCAAATCATGGCCGTTCGACGCCATGTCGTCGAGCACGAGCACCGTCGCATTCCGTCGCGCCAGGAAGTGCTTCAACGCGAAAATCTGCCGCCGATAGCGCAGCGGGTTCTGCGCCAAGAGCCGCATTTCGGAAAGCGAGTTCGAGCACGATGCGCGCCGGATCGATGCGCTCGATCTCATCGCACAGCAGACGCATCGTCTCGCCGAGTTCGACGTCCGAGGGGCGAAACATCGTCTGCCGGTTGCCGTCGCCATCGTCGGCATCGGGCGGCACGAGTTCGCACATCTCGACCCCCTCCAGCGACCACCCGTGGGCGCTCGCGACGGCATGCAATTCGTCGCGGGTCTCGGACATGCTTACGTAGAGCACTTTCTCATTCTGGTCACGGCCAGCCAGAACGAACTGCATGCCCAACGTCGTCTTGCCGGTGCCCGGCCTGCCTTCGACAAGGTGAAGGCGGCCCGGGACAAAGCCGCCGCCAAGGATTTCGTCCAGACCCGCTACCCCGGACGACGCTCTATCGCTCCCGCTCAAAGTTCTCACTCCCGTGATTTGGTCCGCGGCGCAACGGGCACGCCAATGCGCCCGCCGGCTCTATTCTGGCTTCTCTCGCATCAGAAGAACAGGCACCTCGGGGTTTCGTTCAACCGAACGCATCCGCCCGCTTGCCGGTGATCCTGCGGTCGGGTCTAAACTCGTCATGGCCGGACTTGATCATGACTTGATCCGGCCATCCACCTGCCCGACACTGCATCGGCTTGTGCCGAGAGTGTGGATCACCGGGTCGAGCCCGGTGATGACGATATGAGGCGAGGCGCCGATGACCGATCCGTATGCGCGCTACACACGGCTCAAATTCGATCGCCCGCACCCCAAGGTTCTCCGCATCACAATGGAGAACGGCCGGATGAACACGACGGATGCGGCTATGCACGCCGAGCTCGGCGACATCTGGCACGATGTCGACCGGGATGCGAGTGTCAACGCGGTTATCCTGACCGGTGCCGGCAAGGTGTTCTCGGCCGGCGGCGATTTCGCGATCATCCAAGAGAATATCGACGACTTCGCGTCGCGCGCACGGCAATGGAAGGAGGCGCGCGACATCGTCTACAATGTGATCAGCTGCAGCAAGCCGGTCGTCAGCGCGATGCGTGGGGTTGCAGTCGGGGCCGGCCTCGTCTGCGGTCTGCTCGCCGACATTTCCATTGCGACCAAGGATTGCCGCATCATTGACGGGCATACGCGGCTCGGGGTCGCCGCGGGAGACCACGCCGCGATCGTTTGGCCGCTGCTTTGCGGCCTCGCCAAGGCCAAATATTATCTGCTGCTATGTGACCAGGTGCTGGGCGAAGAAGCCGAGCGTATCGGGCTCATCTCGCTTGCGGTCGAGGATGCCGAGCTCGACGCAAAGGCAGTGGAGATAGCTGCCCGTTTGGCTGAAGGCGCGCAGAGCGCGATCCGCTGGACAAAATACGCCTTGAACAATTGGCTACGGGCGATGGGGCCGACCTTCGATACGTCGCTGGCGCTCGAGTTCTCAGGCTTTACGGGACCCGAGGTGAAGGAGGGGCTCGCCTCGCATCGTGAGAAGCGCCGCCCCGACTTCCCTCCCGGCACACCGCTATGACCGGTCAGGCGGCGAGGCGCACCGGCAGCGATTTGATCGAGCGCAGGAAGTTCGAGTAGGCGTAGACCGGTTTGCCCAGTACCTCGATCTTCAAATCGCGGTTGAGGATCTCCTCCCACAGAATGCGCAATTGCAGTTCGGCGAGGCGGTTGCCGAGGCAGCGGTGAATGCCAAAGCCGAAGGAGAGGTGCTCGCGCGGGCGGGGGCGGTCGGCGATCAGGGCGTTCGGGTTCTCGATCGCCTCCTCGTCACGGTTGCCCGAGATGTACCAGATCACGACCTTGTCGCCCTTCTTGATGGGCTTGCCGCCAATCTCGGCATCGTCGAGCGCGGTGCGCCGCATATGGATCACCGGGGTCTGCCAGCGAATGATCTCCGACACCAGGCCCGGGATCAGAGCCGGGTTGTCCCGCACTTTGCGCCGCTCGTCCGGATATTGGCTCAGCCCCCAGACGCCGCCCGACATCGAATTGCGGGTCGTGTCGTTCCCGCCGACGAGAAAGAGGATCAGGATGCCCATGCGCTCGCGCAATGACATCTTGTTGGTCAGATCGCTGTGCGCGAGGATCGAGATGATGTCGAATTCGGGCGGCCTCTTGGCGCGCTCCTCCCATAACACATTCATGTGCTCGGTAAATTTGAGCAGCTCTGCGAAGCGCTCCTCCTCGGAGCGAACGAGCGCGTCAGGCGCATTGATGTCGCAGATCGCGACCTCCGACCACCGGATCAGCTCGCGCCGATCGTCCAGCGGATAGTCGAAGAGCGTGGCCAGCATACGCGAGGTGAGCTCGATCGAGACCCGGTCCACCCAGTTGAACTCCTCGTTGCGCGACAGCTCGTCGAGCACATTGCATGTCCGCTCGCGAATGAGGCTTTCCATCTTTGCGAGGTTCATCGGGTTGACGGTCGGACCCACCACCTTGCGCTGCTCGTCGTGCTCCGGGGGGTCCATGCGAATAAAGTTCGGCCGCTCCATTCCTTTTGGCGGATCTTCGATCCTGATGCCGCCGACATCGTCGGATGACGAGAAGACGCGGTGGTTCACCTCCACCTTCATGATGTCTTTGTATTTGGTGACGGCCCAGTACGGCCCGTATGGGCTCTCCGGCGTGTAGTGCACCGGGTCCTCGCGGCGCAGGCGTTCGAAATAGGGGTACCAAGTGTCCGTGAAATAGAGCTGCGGGTCACTGACGTCGAATTTGTCGAGCGGCCTCGAATATACATCCGCGCGGAGGTCGTAATTGATATGCGTGTCCATCCAATTGCCTCCCAGTACCGGCCCTGGCCGGGATTAATGTTGTCCGTCCGGGAGCCGAACGACTAGACCGTCGAGCTCCTCGCGCATTTTAATCTGGCACGAAAGACGAGAATTGGGCTCGGCCGCCGCCGCGAACCCCAGCATGCTGGCCTCTTGCGAGTCCGGCTCGGGCAAACCGATTTCTTCGAGCCAAGCGGGGTCGACATAGACGTGACAGGTCGCGCAAGCGCACTCGCCGCCGCAATCGGCATCGATGCCCGGCACGGCATTGTTGACCGCGCCGCGCATCACCGAGAGGCCGACCGGAACCTCCACCTGATGCTCGGTTCCGTTATGTTCGATATACGTAACCTTGGGCATGAAGCCTATGGAAACAATTGTTCGCCGGTCTCGGCGTCCTCCACGAAGATCGCGCTGACCGGGCAATTCTCCGCTGCCTCCAGTATTTTTTCGACTGTGTCCCCTGCGGGATCGACGGCTTCCGACTGGCGGTTGTCATTGAGGCGAAACACCTTTGGGGCGATTGTCTCGCACATGGCATTCCCGACGCATACGTCGTGGTCTACCCGGACGCGCAATTTGCGGGCCACTGGCCGCCCCCTATTGCCAAGTGACCGGCAATGATTTCAGCGAGCGGAACGTGATGCTGGGCTGATAATCCAGTTGCTCGGTCGCCACTTGCAAATCGGGGAAGCGCTCGGCGAGAGCCTTGAAGACTTCCTGACCTTCGACGCGCGCCAAGGTCGCGCCCAGGCAGTGGTGAACCCCATTTCCGAACGCCACATGGGGGTTCGGCTGCCGTGTGATGTCGAACTTTTCGGGGTCGGCGAACACGTTGGGATCCCGATTGGCGGAGGAGATGAACCAGCGGATGCGGTCGTTCTTTTCCATGACCTTGCCGCGCACCTCGATATCCTGTGAGGCGAGCCGCTGGATGGACTTGACCGGCGCGTCATAACGCAGGCACTCCTCGGTCGCCCATTTGGCGCGGCCGACCGGGTCCTGCTTGTATAGCGCCCATTGGTCGGGATGCTGGATGAACGCCAAAGTGCCGTTGCAGATCAGGTTGATCGTCGTCTCGTGGCCCGCCAACAGCAGCAGCGAGGTGTTGACCAGCACTTGATGCCGCGTGAAGACGCCCTTCTTTTCGCCGCTCGCCAGCACCGAGATAAAATCATCGCCTGGCCTGACGATACGCTCGTCGACCAGCGGCGAGACGTATTCGACCATTCCTTTCATGCCGTCGGTCAGGATCGGCATGCGGTCGTATTCGCCGCGGCCTATGTAGAGGAGCTTCTCCGCCAGCTGTCGGACATAGGGACGATCCTCGGCGGGGACGCCCATCATCTGGGCGATCACGAGCACCGGCAGCGGGGTCGCCAGATCCCGCATCACATCCATGCTGCCCTTTTCTTCGGCGGCGTCGAGGAGCTCCTTTACGGCGTTGACAACAAACGGCCGCCACGACTCCATCGCTTTGGGCGTAAAGTAGCCATGCACGATCTTGCGCATGTCAAGATGCTCGGGTCGGTCGTGTTGGATGAACTGGTCGGCCTGGTAATTCCTGACATATTCGTAGAGGCCGAGATCGGACTCGTCGATCGCCGGATAGGCCGGCTTGGGGTCGTTCCTAAAGACGGCGGACGAGAACAGCTCGTTATGCCGGGTCATCCAAGTTACGTCGTCATGCCGTGTGATGACCCACAGCGCGTAGGCATCGTTCCAGTGGACCGGATCCTCGTCGCGCAGCCGGCCATAATAGGCATAGGGATCGGCGATGACGTCGGGGGTGAACATATCGTCTTGAAGCGCGGTACCCATGACCCTCCCTCCTTGAAATACTCGACATTCCCGCGATAAGCGGGTTCCAGGGTCCGCGGGTCTCAGCGCTCGCCCTGGACCCCCGCTTTCGCGGGGGTGACGAAGACGAATTTAGCCAAACCAGGACTATATCTTTTTATTAATTCAGCCCGTACAACCCCATTGCGCCGCCGGCCATGACCTGGTGCTTGGTCTCCGCCGACAGCCCTTCCATGCGGTCCATAATCATTTTTGGCGCGCCGGGGAAGAAGCCGTCGGGATGCGGGTAGTCGGTCGCCCACAGGATCTTGTGCGGGCCGATATAGTCGGCCAGCGCCTTGATGCTGCCCTCGACCGGCTCAAACGAGATCCAGCAATTGCGCTGGAAGAGCTCGCTCGGGCGCGTCGTCAGACCGGAATCGTTGAAGCCCTGGTCGTCGAAATGGCGGTCCATGCGGTCCAGCCACGGCGCGATCCAGCCGCCGCCTGATTCGAGGAAAGCGATGCGGATCTTCGGATGCCGCTCGCAGACCCCGCCCCAGATGACGCTCATGCAGGCCAGCATCATCTCCATCGTGTGCGAGATGATGTGGCGCGCACCGCGGCCCTCGAACCGATCGACGCCGACCGTCGGCATGCCGCTCGAGGCGCCCTCGTGGAAGCCGATCGAGAAATCGAGATCCTCCGCCGCGGCCCAGAACGGCTCGTAATCGGGGTGGTGGATCATCTTGTTGTTGTAGGGGTTCGGCCGGATGAAGCCGCCGCGGAACCCGAGCTCCTTCTTGGCAAAGCGCATCTCGGCGATCGCCAGGTCGACCGACTGCAGCGGCAGCATCGCCACGCCAAACAGGCGGTCGGGATACGGCTTGCAGTAATCGGCGAGCCAGCGGTTATAGGCGCGGCAGGTCGCGGCGGCGAGCGGCGGGTCCTGGATCGCGCCGGAGAACAGTCCGAGGCTCGGATAGAGGAAGGCGGCGTCGATGCCGTCGGCATCCATGTCGGGGATGCGTTTGTGCGGATCGAACCCGCCAGGTTTCCCGTCCTTGTACTCCATCGTGTCGTCGACGATACCCTGCCGCGCGCCGACCGCACCGATCCGTCCGATGCCGCGCTGAGCATCGCCGACCCCGTGCTCCTCCATAATGAGCCGCTCTTTGCCGTTCTCTTGCTTGACGATCCGCGGCGCGCGGTCGCGGAACGCCGGGTCGATGTATTTGTCCCACAGATCCAATGGCTCGAGGATGTGACCGTCGGCATCGATGACGTTGTAAGCGCGACCCATAACCCAGCTCCTCTTCGGGTTGCCTGACAAAGCTTTTTACCAAACGCCCGTTTGGTTTTCGCAGACGCTATGCCGCGGCGTCGCGGCTGTCAACAATTTGCTCCCTCGCCGCTCGCCCCACCTGCGGGGGGAGGGGGTGGGGCGTCAGCGTGCGGGTTTGGCGCGGTTCCGGCTCGGCGCGGGGGGCGCGAGGCCGGCGAGCGCCAATGAGGTGAATTGCTCGGCCACCTCCTGCACGCTGAGGCGGCCCTGCGGGTCGTACCATTTGTACAGCCAGTTCAGCATTCCCAAGAGGCCGTAGGAGGCGACCTGAATGTCGAGCTCGGCGCGGAACTCGCCGGCCTCGATGCCTTCTCGAATGATCTGCTGCCAGCAGCGCTCGTATTCTTTCGGCGAAAAGCCGATCATTTCGCGAAAGCGGCGCTTAACCAACTCGCGCTCGCGCAGGTAGACGAAGAGGTGCGGATAGTGGCGGTCGAAGGCTTCGAGATGAGCCGAGATCGCCCGCCGCAGTTTTTCCGTGGCGGTCCCCTCCGCGGCGGCGATCTCGCTGATCGTGCGGAACATCTGCGCGATCGGCTCTTTGACGACGAGGTAGAGCAAGTCCTCCTTGCTGTCGAAATGGTGGTAGAGGCTGCCCTTCAGAATGCCGACCTCGTCGGCGATGTCGCGGACCGTGGCTGCATGATAGCCTTTGGTCCGAAACACCTTCGCCGCTGCCGAAACGATGTCGTCTAGTGTGGCCATCCTCAATCGTCTCCCGATCAGCCGGCTTGATACTCTTGAGTTGCAGGTGGCTCGAAGGCCCTTCCCATGCAAGCCCATCGTCATGACGGCGCGCGACGATTTCGCGAACTCTCCGTGGTCACGGTGCTTTAACCTTTCTGACCCTGAACCGTAACACTCCCCGATTAGGTTCCGCGCCCGGCGTGCCGACCCGCGCCGTCCACCACAGAGACGAATTGGGGGAGCCCGAAGATGAAAGGCATAATTCTTGTTGCCGTTGCCGCGGCGGCGGCCGTTGTGCTTGGCCAGCCGGCGAGCGCAGCCACGAGCAGCAATGGCTGCAAGCTCGGCAACGGCATTCAGCACATCGTTTACATCCAATTCGACAACGTTCACCTCCGCCGTGACAACCCGAACGTGCCCTCCGACCTAGAGCAGATCCCCAATCTGCTGAATTTCCTCGAGGGCGAGGGTACGCTTTTCACCAACCACCATACACCGCTGATCTCCCACACATCGGTCGACATCGTGACGTCGCTGACCGGCGTTTATGGCGATAAGTTCGGCGTCGCAATCGGCAACAGCTTCGGCCTTTTCGGCCAGAATGGCGTCGCGAGCTTCCCGAGCTCCTTCACTTACTGGACCGACGTGTTGGCCGACGGGCTGCCGGAGATGCTCGACCAGCGCGGCAAGAATGCCCCGGCGCCATGGGTGCCTTTCACCCGTGCCGGCTGCGATGTCGGCGCCTTCTCGATCGCCAATATCGAATTCGAGAACGTCACCAGCGACATCAACAACGTGTTCGGTCCGAATTCGCCGCAAGCCATGGAGGCGGCCAGCAACCACAACAAGGCGGTAGCCGATTTCGAGGGCATCGCTGTTCATTGCGCTCAGGGAAGCCCGCTATGCGTGAAGAACAGCGCACCCGACCTCTTGCCGGACGAGCCTGGAGGTTATGCCGGGTTCAGCGCCCTCTTTGGTAACGCCAATGTGCAGCCCCAGATCTCGCCGAGCGGCCCGGTCACGAATCTCGATGGTAATGTGATCGCCGACAGTAACGGCAATCCCGGCTTCCCGGGCTTCGATCCATCGCCATCGCAGACCTTGGGTTATCTCGCGAAAATGCTCGAGGCGGGGGTGCCCGTTGTCTACGGCTACATCGAGGATGCCCACGACAATCAGGGTCAGGCACTTTCCGGCGTCAGCACCTCGACCGAAGAAACCTTCGGGCCAGGCGAGGCCGGTTATGTCACGCAGCTGAAGGCGTACGACAAGGCGTTCGGCGAGTTCTTTGCACGTCTCGCGAAGGACGGCATCACCAAGGACAATACGCTGTTTGTCATCACTGCCGACGAAAACGACCATTTCGTCGGCGGGCCGCCCTCGCCGGCCAATTGTGACGGCGTCACCACGCCTTGCACCTATGCCAAAAAGGGGGAGATCGACGCGGATCTGAGCTTGGTGTTTGCCACTGAGTTCGGCGACACGACGCCGTTTCGCGTGCACAGCGACGACGCGCCGAGCTTTTACATCAACGGCAATCCCAGCCAGACGGACCCTACGACGCGCAAGCTCGAGCGTGAAGCGGGTGCGCTCCTCGGGTTCGATATCGTCGCTGCACCCAATGGCAGCACCAATCGCGTGACCCAGGCGCTGGCCGATTATGCCGAGCAGGACCTCTTGCACATGATTACGGCTGACCCCAATCGGACGCCCAACTTCATCCTGTTTGCCAATCCCGATTACTTCCTCTCTGCGACGGGGACTACGTCGCCGCCGTGCACGCCGCAACAAAACGCCGCGAGCTGTTTCGTCGAACAATCCGGCTTTGCGTGGAACCACGGCGATTTCCAGAACCAGATCACCCATACCTGGCTCGGCATGGTCGGTCCCGGCGTACTCAGCAAAGGCCGGTTCGGCGAAATCTTCAGCGACCATACCGATACCCGGCCGACGATCCTGAGCCTGGCCGGGCTCAAGGACGACTACGCGCATGACGGTCGCGTGCTGTTCGAGGCACTCGACGACGAGGCGGTCCCCAATTCCCTGCGTCAGCATCAGGACGTGCTGTCGGCTCTGGCCGAAGCGTATAAGCAGATCAACGCGCCGCGCGGCGCGTTGGGGGCCCGAACTTTGACTGGGATCTCGACGACCGCGCTCGAAGGGGACGACGCGACCTATGCGAGGCTCGAAGCGCGCCTCGACCGGATTACCGCGCAACGCAACCAGATCGCCGGCGAGATGATCGAGATGCTCGAGGCGGCCGCCTTCGAACACCGCTCGATCGATAGAACAGCTGCGGCCCGTCTTATCGACCAAGCGTATGATCTTCTCGACTCGGTTCCGTGATTTCCCCTTGCTTCGAGGCCCTTCGGTGCGCAAGGGTGGGGACAGGCCAGCTTATCGGCCGAGCAACCCATAAACCACTCGAGCCGCATCGAAGCTCGACGAAGCTTTTAAGGAGGAGACGTGACCAGACCTCGCGCTGCCGACGACTTTGCGACGATCCGTGCGCGTATGGAGGAGCTCCGCCGGGAGCGCGCACCAGCCCCCAAGAAAGAAAGCCGTGATCCCGAAGCCGCCGCTTCCGGCGGCCGCAGCCTGCTGAAGGCCAGCGACAGCCGACAACGGCTCGAAAACGAGCGATGGTCGACCGGCTCGTCGAGCCGGCGATACGGTTCGGGGCGTTAGTCGGGGACCCAGCGGCGCAGCTGTCGCCCGGAGAGCTGCGCGAACCTGGACAGAGGCGGTGGACATCGAAAGTTTCGGTTCATCGACCTCCGCCGTGCCGGGTTCTGCTGATCGGAGTTCGACTGGGATTTGTGGGCCGTCTTGGATGCCGGAGCGCTCGGGCGTATCATCGCGCTCTCGCTTGCGGTTAGCATTTCCGCGACCGCTTTGGCGACGCTGGTCGGGACACCGTTGGGAGCGGCCCTCGCAGTCTACAGCTTTCCGGGCCGGCAAATTCTCGTCGTCACGTTCAACGCGCTGCTGGGGCTTCCCCCGGTCGTCGTCGGTCTTGCCCTCTACCTGCTGCTCTCGCGCTCGGGGCCGCTCGGAGCTCTCAGTTTGCTGTTCACACCGGGCGCAATGGTGCTCGCGCAAACCGTGTTGGCGCTGCCGATCGTAACTGCGCTCGTGCACAGCGCATCGGCCGATTTGTGGGCGGAATATGGCGGCGCGCTTCAGGTCGATGGCGCGACGCGGCTGCGCGCCATTCCGCAACTGCTGGCGATCGCGCGGCGCCGGCTGGTCACCGCCGTTCTCGCCAGCTTTGGCCGCACGATCTCCGAGGTCGGAGCCATTCTGATCGTCGGCGGGAATATCGCCGGATATACACGAACGATGACGACGACGATCGTTCTCGAAACCAGCAAGGGTAATCTCTCGATGGCCCTCGGCCTCGGTTTTGTGCTGATCGGCATCAGCGTCGCGGTCAGCGCAACCATCTTCGCGCTCGGCGCCGGCGAGGAGCGGTAGGAGTGCGGTTCGGATTTGCAGCGATGGTCCTGGCGGCTTGCGTGACCTTGGTCGCCGGCCGAGCCGGCTCCAACGAGACGATCGTGCTGGCCTCGACGACCTCGGTCGAAAATTCGGGGCTTCTCGCGCACATGCTCCCGGAATTCACCAGCAAGACCGGGATTTCGGTGCGCGTTCTCGCACAGGGTACGGGCCAGGCGCTGGCAACTGCGGCACGCGGTGATGCCGATCTGGTGCTGGTGCATGATCCCGAGGCCGAGCAGCAATTCATCGCCGAGGGCCACGGTGTCGAGCGCCGTCAGATCGCCTGGAACGACTTCATCGTGGTCGGTCCGCGCGCGGACCCGGCGCACATTGCCGGCGGCCAGGATGCGGTCGCGGCTTTCATCGCTATCGCCGAGGCCGGCGCGCCTTTCGTGTCGCGCGGGGACAAGAGCGGGACCGATGCGCTCGAACACCGCCTGTGGCGGGCGGCCGAGATCGACCCGGCCAAGACCGGCGGAGGCTCATCGTACCGCGACATCGGCGGCGGCATGGGCGCCGCTCTCAACACGGCTGCGGCGATGAGCGCTTACACCCTCTCCGATCGCGGCACCTGGCTCAGTTTCGGCAACAAGCGCGACCTCACGGTGCTCGTCGAAGGCGATCCGCGGCTGCTGAACCGGTACGACGTGATCCTGCTAGACCCGAAGAAGCACCCGGAAGCCAAGCAGGAGCCCGCCCGCCGCTTTGCCGACTGGCTCGCCTCGCCCGAGGGACAAGCCGCGGTCGGGGTGTACGAGGTCCATGGCGAGCAGCTGTTTCATCCCTCAGCGGCGTCGCCGAAATAGCTATTCCGCTTCGGCGCCCGCCCAGGCTTCGGCGCTGGCGCCCGCTAGTGCGCGGACCCGAGCTTCGTCCTTGGCGAATTCATCGGCCGCGCCGGAAAATACGACGCGTCCGTCGTCCAGCACATAAGCGCGGTCGGCGATCTCGGTCGCCGCGCGGACGTTCTGCTCGACGAGCAGGATCGAGATGCCCTCATCGCGCGCCGAGCTGACGACCCTGAAGACCTCCCGCACGATCAGCGGAGCGAGACCCTGCGACGGCTCGTCGAGGATCAGCAGCTTTGGGTTGAGGATCAGCGCCCGGGCGATCGCGAGCATCTCCTGCTCGCCGCCCGAGAGCTGACGGCCCTTGTTGCCGCGGCGCTCCGCGAGGCGTGGAAAGAGCGTATGGATGCGCGCGATTGTCCACGGACCCGGCCGCTCGAGCGGCACCTTGAGGTTCTCCTCGACCGTCAGGTTCGGAAAAATGTGGCGCCCCTCCGGCACATAACCGACGCCGAGCGCGGCAATCCTATAGGGCGGCCACGCCGTCGTAGTGTGGCCGGAGATCTGAACGACGCCGTTCCGCGGCGGGGTGAGCCCGACCAAGCTCCGCAAGGTCGTGGTCTTGCCGGCGCCGTTGCGCCCCAACAGGGTGACGATCTCGCCTTCGCGTACTTCCAGTCCGACCCCATGCAGGATGTGGCTCTTGCCGTAGAAGGTGTGGAGGTCTTCGGCCGCCAGCACCGGGCCGCTCATGCAGCTTCCCCCAGATAGGCGGCCTGCACGGCTTCGTTCGCGGCGATTTCCTGTGGCGTGCCCTCGGCCAACATCGCTCCCTCGGCTAAAACCATGATGCGGTCGGCGAGGTGAAAGACGACCCGCATATCGTGCTCGATCAGCACGATCGAGAGCTTGTGATCCTGGTGCAGTTGGTGAATGAGCCGGGTGATGCTGTAGGTCTCCTGATCGCCCATGCCCGCGGTCGGTTCGTCAAGGAGCAGAAGCCGCGGGTTGAGCGCCAGCGCCATCATGATCTCGGTGGCGCGCTGGTCGCCGTGGCTCAATTCGCCGACCGGCCGGTCCTCCCTGTCGGCGAGCCCGCCTTTGTCGGAGAGATCGCTGACGCGTGTGCTGATCTCGGCGGCGGCGTGGCGAGAGATCCATGGCCGCAGCCGATAACCCGCCGCCACCTCGACGGCGATGCGCAGATTATCTCGGACGGTCAGCTCGGGAAAGACCTCGGTGACCTGAAACGTGCGTGCAATCCCGCGCCAGACGCGCCGCGCCGGCAACAAATTCGTGATGTTCTCCTTGTCGAACAGGATACGGCCGGAGGTCGGGGCCAGAAATCCGCTGATAAGATTGAAGAAGGTCGTCTTCCCCGCGCCATTGGGACCGATGACCGCGCGCAGCTCGCCGTCCTCGACGGACATCGAGACGTTGCGGACGGCGACCAGACTGCCGAAGTGCCGGGAGACGTTCTCGACCTCGAGCAGGCTCACGGCGCGGCCCTGCGCCCGATTATGCCGAGCACCCCGCGTGGAAAGAACAGCACGACGAGCACAAAGAACAGACCGATGAACGACATCCAGTTCGCCGTCTCGCTCGAGAGATAATCCTGCAGCACGACAAATATCGCCGCGCCAATCAGCGGCCCCCAGAAGGCGCGCATGCCGCCCAGAACGGCCATGATCACGAAATCCCCCGACTGGTCCCACCGCAGATCGTGCGGATCGGCGAAATTGTTGAGCAATGCGTAGAGCGTGCCGGCGAGGCTGACGAACAAGCACGAGATAACCCAGGACAGCCAGATGTGGCGGTCCACGGGTATGCCGAGAAAGCGCGCGCGCCGCTCGTTCTCGCGGATCGCCAGCAAGGTGCGGCCAAAGGGCGAACGCAGCAGCGCCGCCATGATGGCGACCGCGACGGCGAAAGAGAGCAGGACCAGATAATAGAGGGCCTTGTCATTGCCGAGGATGTCGACGGTGGTAAATCCCAAATCGATCGGCATGCGGTGCCAGCCGGAGAGCCCGTCATCGCCGCCGGTGACCGAGTTCCAGCGATAGGCAATAAAGTAAAAGACCTGGCCAAAGGCGATCGTCACCATTGCGAAATAGATGCCCCTGAGCCGCACGATCAATAACCCAATGAGCGCGGCGGCAATGGCGCCGGCTATCACCCCGACCGCCATGCCGATTAATGTGCTCGGCACCAGGTATTTTATCGTGAGGCCGACGCCGTAGACACCGAGGCCGAAATAGGCGGCGTGGCCGAACGACAGAACGCCGGTGAAACCCAATAGAAAATTGAGCGACATCGCGGCGAGGCCCAATACCAGGATGCGGCTTCCCAGTGCGGTGTAGCCACCCACCCAATTGAGCCAATAGGGCAGCGCGAGCAGCAGCAGCCAGACTGCAATATCGGGGCCCCGCCTGCCGAGGCTGTTCACTAGAACCGTCCTTCCTCACCCAACAGGCCGCGCGGTCGAACCAGCAAGACAAGTCCCATGAGGACGTAGATCACCGCCTCGCTCGCCGATGGGAAGAACACCGTCGTGATCCCTGAGGCGACGCCGATCAGCAAACCGCCCAACAGCGTGCCCGGCAGGCTGCCGAGACCGCCGATGATGATCGCGACAAAGCTTGGCATGATCAGCGTGCTGCCGATCGTCGGCTGCAGCCCGAGCATGCCGGCGGCGAGAACCCCGGCCAGGCCGGCGAGATAGATGCCGAGCCCGAAATTAAGGTTGCGCAAGATGCGGGTATTGACCCCGAGGACGGAGACCGTCTCGAGGTCCAACGTTCCCGCGCGGATGCGGATGCCGAGCCGGGTCCGGTTGAGGATCAGAAACAGTCCGACCACCGCCGCCACTACCAGTGCCACCATGAACACGCGGTAGCCAGTCAGAAAAAAGAGGGTGTTGCTGAGCGGGCTGGATAGCCAGCCTGGGATCGTGAAAGGCAAGGTGCCGGCACCCCAGATGTAGCGCGTGCCATCCTCTAAAATGAAGGCGAGGCCGAAGGTGAGCAGTAGACTGTACAAAGGATCGCGGCCGTAGAGCGGACGGATCAAGACGCGCTCTACGCCGAGGCCGAGGGCTGCCGTTAGGACCGGCGCGACCGCCAATGCACCCCAGAAGCCGATATGGGGGATCAGCATATAGGCCAGATAGCCGCCGATCGCCAAAAACCCACCATGCGCGAAGTTGATCACGCTGGAAAGGTTGAGGATCAGCGACAGGCCAAGCGCCATCAATGCGTAGAAAGCGCCAATGATCAGCCCGTTGAACAGGTTGAAGAGCAGGAGCTGCGTCATCTGCGCCAGGTCGGCAGTCAGCTCAACCTTTGCCCTCTCCGCCCGCTTGCGGGGGGAGAGGGAGGGGACCCGTCGCGCCAGTGACGGGGAGGGTGAGGTGGGCTTCGTGCCGGTGATCCCCCCACCTCACCCCGACCCTCTCCGCCCCCGGGGGCGGAGAGGGAAATAACTCAAGCGTAATAGCTCGACGGCTCATCCCCGGCTTCAGACCGGCCAGCTGAGACGGCAGCCGGTCTCGGCCACCGGCAAGGCGGCATCGACACCCTTGACCAGCTCGTCGACCTTGAAGAGATCCTCGGGGTCCGAGCCCTTTTCGATCGCGTTCCCAACATAGAGGGTCGGCATCAGCTGGTGATCGCCGGCGCGATAAAAGGTGTCGTACGGCATCAGCGCGATCTCCGGCGGCAATTTGAAATTTTCGAGCGCCTTGGCCAGCTTGACGGGGTCCAGCGTCTTTTGGTCGTTGGCAACGAGCGCACAGGTCCAGGCTGCGACGTAGCCGAACCAGTGGCGCGCCGTCGGCACCTTGCCGCCATTGACCTTCCGAATATCGGCGACGAATTCCTTCACGTGTGGCACGTCTGGCTGCAGCCAGTACCATTCGAATACCCAGGTGCCGATGCGCGCCTCGGGCGGCAAACCCTCGAGCACCTCCAGCTCCTGTTGCGCGCCAGCGATATGGAAGCGTTTGTCGAGGCCGAACTGCACCGCTTGCTTCAGTGCATTGACCATGTCTTGGCCGGCCACCAGCAAGACGATGACGTCCGGACCTGCCGCCTGTGCCTGGATCAGGTAAGACGAGAAATCGGTGGCGCCGAGCGGGGTCAGAGAAGCGCCGACCTCTGTGCCGCCAAACTGCTTGAGGCTCGCCTCGAAGCCTTGCTGCAACGTGTGGCCGAAGGCGTAATCGGGAGTGATGAAGTACCACTTCTTGCCGTATTTGGTGAACAGAGTCTTGGATACCGAGTTGGTCTCCATGCGCGTCGTGTTGCAGACGCGAAAGACGTTCCAGTGGCAATCGGTGCCGGTGACCGAGTCGGTATGGCCGCCAGTGACGATGTGCAATTTCTTGAGTTCGTTCGACACTTGGCCGAGCGCGATCGCCATAGCCGAGTTGACGTTGCCGAGCAGGAAATCGACATTGTCGCGCTCGATCAGCTTTCGCGCCTTCTGGACCGCAATGCCGGTATCTGCGCTGGTCGAAATCTTCGGCGAGCAGCTGGGCCTTGCGGCCGAGGATCCCGCCTTTGGCGTTGATCTGATCAATCGCCAGCTGACAGCCGATCTGCTCGTTTTTGCCGAGCTCGGCATAAGTGCCGGTCAGCGGATCGTTGAGGCCGAACTTGATCTCGTCGGCGGCGCGAGCGGTGATAGCGAAGGGTGCTGCCAGTTGCGCCACACCCGCGGCACCGGCTGCCTTGATGATAGTCCGACGGTCGAGCTTTCCCGATTGAAATCCGCTGATCATAATCATTTCCTCCCAGGCATGGCTGTTGTGGTTGCTCTAGTGCACTCACGCCAAACGCCACCCCTTATGGCCACAGAGCGGGCCGAAAGGAAAGCGGTTTCCCCTGACGGATCAGGTGCCTGACGAAAAGTTGAGGAGAGCCCGATGACGCCACGACAGAGAATGAGAGCCTTGATAGCCCGCCGCGGTTACACTATGGTGCCGGGGGGCTACGACACGTTGACGGCGCGGCTCGTCGAGCAGGCCGGGTTCGATGCGGTCTATCTGACCGGCGGCGGATATTCGCGGGCGAACGGCTATCCCGATCTCGGCCTGCTCACTTTGTCGGAAAATGTCCGGTTTATCGGACTGACGGTAGAGGCAGTGGGCATCCCGGTCATCGCCGATGCCGACACCGGCTACGGCAATGCGATCAACGTGATCCGCACGGTCCGCGAGTACGAGAAGTCGGGGGTCGCCGCGTTCCACATCGAGGACCAGGTGAGCCCCAAGAAATGCGGGCATTACGAGGGCAAGGAGGTGATCAGCCTCGGCGAGATGGTCAGCAAGATCCGCGCCGCCGTCGATACCAGACAGGACCCCGATATGGTGATCATCGCCCGGTCGGATGCGCGCGCCATCGAGGGCCTGCAGGCCTCGATCGACCGTGTCAATGCCTATCTGGAAGCCGGCGCGGATGTCGGCTTTGTCGAGGCGCCGCAGAACATCGAAGAATTGCGCATCGTCGCGCGCGAGGTCGCGGGCCCTGCCGTGGTCAACGTGTTCGAAGGCGGCAAGACGCCGATGGTGCCGGCAATCGAATTGGAGGCGATGGGGTTCCGCCTCGGCATCTACCCCTCGCAGACCCATCGCGCGGCGATCCGCGCGTCGCAAAAGGTGCTGGCGGCGTTGAAGGAGGACGGCGACACCAGCCGCATCGAAGGCGATCTCGCCACCTTCCAGGAGCGCGAGGATGCGGTCGGCACCGCCCACTGGCGTGCGCTCGAGGAGAAGTATATGCGGCTGGGGTGAGGGACTACACCACCGGGGAGCGCCCGCCGTCGACATTGATCGCGCAGCCGGTCACATAAGAAGCGGCGTCCGAAGCGAGGAACGTCGCGATATTGGCGAATTCCTCGGCCCTCCCCATCCGGCCCATCGGCACGCCGCGCCCGGCCTGCGCGATGAAATCCTCGAGCGAGACGTTGGCGCCCTCGCGCTTGTGGCGGCGCACGATCTGGTCGCTGACAATGACCCCGACATGCAGCGAATTGACCAGCACGTTGTGCGGCGCGCCTTCCTGCGACAGTACTTTGGTGAAGGCCATCTGGGCGGCACGGCTGACCGAGGTCGGCGCGCTGTCTGCGCCCGGCGCCTTGGCGCCGATGTTGAGGACGCTGATGATGCGGCCCCATTTACGCTGCTTCATCTGCGGGAAGAGGAGCCGGCAGAAGCGGATCTGTGCGAATAGTTTAAGGTCCAGGTCGGCCTGCCACATCTCATCGGTGATCGTCTCCGAAGGCCCGCGCGTCGATTGCCCGGCGTTGTTGACGAAGATGTCGATCTTGCCGAACTCGGAGATGATCTGGTCGTAGGTCCTGCGGATGTCCGCCGCCTTTGATACGTCGCAGCTGATCGCGGCGACCTTGCGGCCCGGCGCGCCGTCCTGGATCCTGGCCTTGGCCTCGTTGAGGGTTCCCTGGTTGCGAGCCAGGATCGTGACGTCGGCGCCCGCTTTGGCGTATTCCTCGGCGATTGCCAAGCCCAACCCCTTGCTGCCGCCGGTGACCACCGCGCTCCTGCCGTCCAACCGAATTTCCATCTTGCTACTCCTCCTCCGGGATTTGAGTCATTTGGCCGTCAGCCGATCGATTTCCTGCATCTCGACAGGTGTCAAGGCCCATCCGGCTGCGCGGACATTCTGTTCGACCTGTTCCGGCCTCGTCGCTCCGGCGATGACGCTGGCCACGGCCGGGCGGCGCACCAGCCAGCTGAAGGCAAGTTCCAGCAAGGTATGGCCGCGCTCGGCGGCAAACCCGGCGAGCCGCTCGACGATCGCCCAGTTTTCGTCAGTGAAGTTGCGGTCCGCGGCTCGCGCCATCGTCGCCAGCCGGGTGCCGGCAGGCGGCGCCACGCCGTGCTCGTATTTGCCGGTCAATAGGCCATCGGCCAGCGGGCGGAACGGGATCAGACCAAGACCGTAGGCTTCCAGCACCGGCATCATCTCGCGGTCGAGATCGCGTGCGAGCAGACTGTATTCCTCCTGGCACGAGATGAAATGGTGGAGGCCGAGATGCTTCGAGGTCCACTGTGCCTCGACGACCTGCCAGTTCGGCAGGGTCGAGCAGCCGATATAACGTACCTTGCCTTGCCGGACGAGGTCGTCCAATGCCCGCAAGGTCTCCTCGATTGGGGTCATCGGATCGGGCTGGTGCTGCTGGTAGAGGTCGATCCAGTCGGTCCTGAGTCGGCGAAGGCTCGCCTCGACCTCGGCCATGATGTAGCGCCGCGATGCCCCCTGAAACCGGCCGGCGGCATCCATCGGACGGGCGAATTTGGTCGCCAGCACGATATCCTTGCGACGGTCGCCGAGAATCTGGCCAAGGCACGCCTCGGAGCTGCCGCGAGGATCGCCATAGGTATCGGCTTCATCAAAAAAAGTGATGCCGAGATCGAGTGCCTTGTGCACTACCTTTTTCGTCGCCTCGAAATCGATGCGGCCGCCGAAATTATTGCAGCCGAGGCCCACTACCGACACCAGAAGGCCGGATCGGCCGAGATTACGCTGTTCCAATCACAGTCCTTTTTATTGCATGACCTACTGCGCCAGCCGGAAGGGAGGCACCTCGCGGGGGATGATCAGGTTGCATCCAGTCGTCACCCTGACTTCGTCGACCGTTACGCCGGGGGCGATTTCGCGCAGCGCCATGCCTTCCTTTGTTATCTCGAACAGCCCGAAATTGGTGACGACCAGATCGACGACGCCTCGCGCCGTCGCCGGGATCGCGCAGCGCTCAACGAGGCGGGGCTTGCCGTCGCGCGTCTGGTGCTCCATCGCGACAAAGACGTGTTTGGCGCAGGAGGCCAGGTCCATTGCGCCGCCAATGCCGCCGCCCTGCTGGCCCGCCATCTTCCAGTTAGCAAAGTCGCCGTTCTCGGCGACCTCGTAAGCGCCGAGCACGGTCACGTCGATCCGCCCGCTGCGGATCAGCGCGAAAGAATCGGCGTGGTGCACGATCGCCGCGCCGGGCTGCAATGTGACGTGCTGGCCGCCGGCATTGACGAGGTGCAGGTCCTCCTCGCCCGGCACTACGAGCGGGCCGTAGCCGATGACCCCATTCTCGGAATGAAAGATGATCTGCTTGTCGCCGAAATCGAAGTTCGAGCACAGGGTCGGAATTCCGATGCCGAGATTGACGATCCAGCCGTCGCCGAATTCCATCGCCAGCCGATCGCACATCTGCTGGCGGGTCAAGCCTTTCGCCCTCTCGCTCATCGCCCGGTGCTCCCTGGAGGCTGCGGCCACCACCCTTCGGGCGGCGGCGGGATCTTGACGATCCGGTGCACGAAGATCCCTGGGGTGTGCACATCATCGGGATCGATGGCACCGACCGGCAGGATGTCCTCCTCGATTTCGACGACCGTGACTCGCGCCGCCATTGCCATGATCGGGTTGAAATTGCGCTGCGAGCGCCGGAAACGGAGGTTCCCCGCCGCGTCCGCCTGGTAGGCCCGGATAAAGGCGTAGTCGAGGGGCAGCGCTTCTTCCAGCAGGTATTCGCGACCGTTGAACACGCGGGTCTCCCGCCCCTCGGCGAGCTCGGTGCCGACGGCCGCCGGGGTGTAGAAGGCCGGAATCCCGGCGCCGGCCGCGCGCATCCGCTCGGCGAGCGTGCCCTGCGGCACGAGCTCCGCCTCGATCAGACCCCGCTCGACATATTCGGACAGGATCAGTCTCTGCGAGGCCCGCGTCGGAGCGGTGAAGGCGCAGATCACCTTCTTGACCTGTCCGTTCTTGATCATCTGGCCCATATCGGGCGCATCGGCGGGCAGGGTGGCGCCGCCGCGCGTCGAATTCGACACGCAGGTCAGGTTTTTGGCGCCCTGCCTGGCGACCGCCTGATAGAGGTTGATCGGCATCCCGACGACCGCAAACCCGCCAAAACCGAGGGTCGCGCCATCCGGAATGTCGCGGACCGCATCATCGAAGCTGGAACAGACCTTACTCCTGGCGCTCATGCCCCACCGCAGATTTTCTGTTCACCGGCCTCATCATGCGTTAGGCATCCCCAGGCGGCAACCCACTCAGCGTCCCTGATGGCATCTCTTCGACAGGATTGCGAGCAGACCAGAGAAGCTGGCTTCGACCGAGCACCCGGCCGTGTCGATGACGGCATCGGCTCGGGCATAGAGCGGGTCGCGGGCGGCGAGAATGCGCTCGAGATCGGCCATAGCTTCCTTGTTTTCGGACATCGGGCGCAGGTCGCCTTGCGCGATCACGCGGCTCATATGCTCCTCGGGCGAGGCTCTGATCCAAATCGTAAAGCAGCGCGCGAGGAGCTCGTCATAGGTTTCGGCCTCGGCGACGATGCTGCCGCCCGCCGCCAGCACAAATCCCGGGTGGCGGTCGAGCACGCCGTTCAAAGCGCGACGCTCCGACCGGCGGTAGGCGGATTGGCCGGACAGGGCGAAAATCTCGCCAAGCGACAACCCGAAATCCCGCTCGATCTCGACATCGAGCTCGATGAACGGCACGTCGAGATGACGCGCCAGACGGCTGCCCAAGGTCGATTTGCCGGCCCCGCGCAGCCCGATTAGCGCAATCCGCCGATGGCGGGCCCGACCGTCGGGCGCCGCGAAGTGCGCGTCGAGCAGCGCCCGCGCCTCGCCCAGCCGGTCCGGCGGCAAGCGGCGCAAAAGCTCGACGATCCGCCCCAATTCGGCCGGTTCGGCGGGCTCGCCGCCGAGCAGCCTGGGAAGCGGTAGGTTCAGCGCGTCGCCAACCCGGCGCAGCAATTTGATCGAGAGATTGCCTTTTCCGCTTTCGAGCTGCGCGAGGTAACGCTCCGACAGGCCGGAATCGCGCGCCAATATCCGGCGTGTCATGCCGCGGCGGGCGCGTTCTTCGCGCACCCGCTCACCGAGGCGGCAGAGATAGTCGTCCCGTTTGGCGGCGGGCTCAGGAAGGCGGCGAGCGCTGCTTGACCGCTGCATGCAAGGAATATAATGGCCTTGCGGCCGATCTCGACAGGTTACGGCCCGGAGGATGGCGGATGAGCAGTGAGAGCCCGACGGGATACAATGCCGCAGCCGACCTGATCGAGCGAAACCTCGCTGCCGGGCGTGGCGCAAAGACTGCTTTTATCGACGACCGCGGGCATCACAGCTATGCCGAGCTCGCCGAACGAGTGAGCCGGTTTGCCAATCTCGTGCGCCGGCTCGGCATACATCCGGAGCAGCGCATTCTTCTGTGCCTCCTTGACACTATAGACTTTCCGACCGCCTTTCTCGGCGCTATCAAGGCTGGGGCCGTGCCGGTCGCGGTCAACACGCAGCTCTCTGCCGCCGAATTTGCCTTCATGGCGGCTGACAGCCGCGCCCGCGCCGTCGTCGTCTCCGCGCCGCTGCTGCCGGTTATGAATTCTGCATTGGCCTCGTTGCCAGGACCGCGGCCGGCGCTGATCGTTTCCGGCGGCGACATGCAGGATCACTCGCTCGCCGCTTTGCTTGCCGAGATGCCGACGGCGTCCGACACCGCGCCGACCCATCCGGACGAGCCATGCTTCTGGCTCTACTCGTCGGGGTCGACGGGACGGCCGAAGGGCACAGTGCATATCCATTCGAGCTTGATGCAGACGGCGGAACTCTATGCCGTCCCGGTGCTCGGCATCGACGAGAGGGATATCGTGTTCTCGGCGGCAAAGCTGTTCTTCGCCTATGGGCTCGGCAATGCACTGAGCTTTCCTCTGGCGGTCGGGGCCACCAGCGTGCTGATGGCCGAGCGGCCGACGCCGGCGGCGGTCAGCCGCGTGCTGCGCGAGCACCGGCCAACGATCTTTTACGGGGTGCCGACGCTCTACGCGGCGATGCTCGCCAGCAACGATCTGCCGCATCCCGAGGAACTCGCTTTGCGCCGTTGCGCTTCGGCCGGCGAGCCGCTGCCGCTGGAGATCGGCCGCCGCTGGTCGGCGCGCATCGGTGTCGACATTCTCGACGGCATCGGCTCGACCGAGATGCTGCACATTTTTCTCAGCAACCGGCCGAGCGATGTGCGGTACGGCACTACCGGAAAGCCGATCCCGGGCTACGAGCTCAAGATCGTCGACGAGCAGGGAGGGCAGGTGCGCCGTGGGGAAATCGGCGACCTCCTGGTCAGCGGTCCCAGCAGCGCCGCCTATTACTGGAACAATCGCGAGCGCTGCCGGGCGACGTTAATGGGGTGGTGGACGCGCACCGGCGACAAATACTTCGAGGATGAGGACGGGTATTACGTTTATTGCGGCCGCAGCGATGACATGCTGAAGGTCAGCGGCATGTACGTGTCGCCGGCCGAGGTCGAGGCGGCGCTCATCGCGCACGAGGATGTGCTCGAAGCGGCCGTCGTCGGCGCGCCCGACGAGAACGGCTTGACCAAGCCAAAGGCGTTTGTCGTCGCCAAGCCCGGCATCCGAGCAGACGAGGATCTCGAGCGGGCTCTCGAAGGCCACGCGAAGGGGTTGCTCGCACCTTTCAAATGCCCGCGCTGGTACGCCTTTGTCGATGACTTGCCAAAGACCGCGACAGGCAAGATCCAGCGCTTCAAGCTCCGCGAGCCCCCACCCTGACCCTCCCTCGCTTGCGGGGGAGGGAAGGGGAGGGGGCTACTGGCCCTCAAACTCAGGTCTGTTTGAAGAACCGGTTCGCGTTCCCCCAGAAGAGCTTCCGTCGCTTATCGTCGTCGAGGCTTGACCAGGCGAGGATGTTGTCGATCGACTCCGGGAATTGGCACTCTGAATGCGGGTAGTCCGAGGCGTACATCAGCACCTCGTCACCGAGATATTGGGTGACGGTGTTCAACATGTCTTCGCCTTCCTGGCGCTCGATGCTGCAGAAGAAGCGGTCGCTGGTTAGGTATTCGCTCGGTTTCAGTTTGAGCGGTGCGGTGCCGCCGACATAGACGGCCTGCTCATCCATACGCCGCGCCCAGAACGGTAGCCAGCCGAAGCCGCATTCGAGCACGCCCATTCTGAGGCTCGGGTAACGGTCCATGATGCCGCCGCCAATGAAGGAGGCGACAAACCGCATCGCCCCCCACGGATGGGAGGCCAGCCGGCCGAGGAAGATGTTGTCCCAGACATCGCGATAGGCGGGATAGTAGGGCGGGTTCCAGGTGGAGCTGTGGTGTGCGATGGGCAGGTCGTGTTCCTCCGCCGCACGCCAGATCGGTTCGAGATCGGGGTGATCGGGCGGAATGTCGGTCGGCATCAACGGCTTGACCGCCACCGCCCATTTCGAATTTCCCCAGTCGCGGATCTCACGCACGGCTTCCTCGGGAACGCGGGCCGAGGCAACGATCAGGCTCTTCAGCCGGTTCGGGAACTGCCCGCAGAAATCGGCGATGTGGCGGTGATAGGCGCGCGCCATCGCTACCTCGAAAGCCGGGTCATCGAGCCCAACGAAGCTCATGAACGAGCCGGGGATCAGGAAATGCACATCCGTCCCTTCGTCGTCCATGTCCTTGACCCGGTTGGCGGCGTCGGCGTCCTGCACTCCGGGCCGCGGCATCTTGCTGCCGCGCCAGCGCGAACTCGCGGCCGGTGAAGGTCTCGCGCGGCACCGCCTCACCGAGCACACGACGATAGAACTTCCTGCCGAAGCTGTAGGAGTGTAGACCGTCGCCGGTGTCATGGCGATAGGGCGCCAATTCGGCGAGCCGGGGTCGAAAGCCCGGGTCGAGGTAGCGCTCGAGGACCTCTGCGGAAGGACTGACATGCGTGTCGGCGTCATAGACGCGAAAGCCGTTCTTCATAGCGGCTCTCCCCGCCGCGTCCGCGGCATCAGGCTTGTCTGAAGAAGCGGTTGGCATTGTCGAAGAGGAGTTTTCTCTTCGTATCCTCCTTGAGGCTCGACCAGCCGATGATGTTGTCGACCAACTCTGGGAATTGGCATTCCGAGTGGGGATAGTCGGAGGCATACATCAATACGTCTCCACCCAAGAAATGGGTGACGTAGTTGAACATGTCCTCGCCTTCATGGTGTTCGATGCTGCAGAAGAACCGGCCGCTCTGCATGTATTCACTCGGCTTTTGCTTGAGCGCGGCAGTGCCGCCGACGTAGACCGCCTGCTCGTCCATGCGCCGGGCCCAGAACGGCAACCAACCAAAGCCGCATTCGAGCACGCCCATCCGCAGCCTCGAGTATTTGTCGAAGAGCCCGCCGCCGATAAAAGACCCGACAAACCGCATCGCTCCCCAAGGGTGCGCAGCGAGCCGGCTGAGAAAAATGTTCTCCCAAAGATCTTCGTAGCCCGGGTAGTAAGGCGGGTTCCATGTAAAGCTGTGGTTGGCGATCGGCAGATCGTATTCCTGGGCCGCCTCCCAGATCGGGCTCAAATCGGGATGATCCGCCGGTAGATCCTTGGCGAGCAGCGGCATCACCGCAACCGCCCATTTCGAATTTCCCCATTCGCGGATCTCGCGCACGGCTTCCTCGGGAACGCGGGTTGACGCCACGATCATGCTCTTCAGGCGAGTTGGATATTGCCCGCAAAAATCCGACATGTGCCGGTGGTAGGCGCGTATGAGGCCGATTTCGAGCGCCGGGTCAGGAAGGCCGACCGCGCTGAGCCAGGAGGTGGGGATCAGGAAATGAACATCGGTCCCCTCGTCATCCATGTCCTTGACGCGGTTCTCGGCCTGGTCGTCCTGCACGCCGGGCCGCGGCATCTTGCTGCCCATCCATTTCGTCTCGCGCCCGGTGAAGGTATCGCGGGGCGCACGCTCGCCGAGAACCCGCCGGTAATATTTCGTCCCGACCCGATAATTGTGCAGACCCTCGACGCCGCCGACCGCCCCCGCTCCGACGGCGAAGCGGTAGGGTTCCAATTCAGCCAGGCGCGGTCGAAAGCCCGGATCGACATAGCGCTCCAGCACCTCCGCGGCGGGGTTGACATGCGTGTCGGAGTCATAAACGCGAAACCCGTTTTTCATTCTGCGCTCCTCGGTTCGACGACGCGCCAACTCGTAGTGGCAGCGTCCCGATCATAGGTTCGCAGGTATCGATTGTCTATTTGACGTTGGAGTTAAACTGTGACCCGGGACGTCTCGGCATAGGCGCCGTTGGCGGCTAGGTAGACCGTCTTGTTGGTTTCGACATTGTATGCCGGGAGGTGGTCGCGCCGCTCGAACTGCGGCCGCGCTCGGATGCGGCCGGCCAGTTCCAGGTGGTTTCCGATGTCGAAGAACTCGATGAGGTTGTGGTGGTAGCGGCTGAGCTGAATAAAGGTATGAGTCCGCGATGCAATGACACGGCAGCCCAGCTCCAATGCCTGGGAAATCGGGCCGGACGAGGATTGCCCGACTTCGAGATAAGGGAACACCACGGCGTCGCAGATCGCCATGCCGCCGAGGAAGTCGGAGTCGCTCTGCGCCCCCATGAAATGAATGCGATCCGACAGATCCTTTGGATGCTCGATCAGCAGATCGCGCATCGAGCTGTCGACGGCGACCGAGACGGCCGGTGCGGTCCCCTCCCCGCCGGATAGAATCCGCTCGGCCACGCTGGTATCGACATAACCCGCGTCGAACAATGACGAGACGACCGGATCTCTGGCTTGGTGCGGTTTGATTTCATTAGGATGGACGCCGCCGAAAATCAGCAGGTGATGATCTTTCGGCAGGTGGTGCAGTGCCCTGACGACGGTATCGAACCCCTTGTAGCGGCCGAGAAAGCCGAAAACCCCGATCAGTCTGCTTCCGGCCGGGACGTTGTCGAGCACCGGAAATTTTTTCCGCGACGCGGCGCGCCGAACTTCCGCCACCTCGGCGGCGGATAGAAACGACAGGGGGTGGTCATAGACGTTCCGCATGCCGTGCGCGAATTTCATCTGCGAGAGGTCGCGGCGGGTATGAACGATCAGAGTGACGGGCTTGAAGCGTTGCGCGCGCCGCATCCGGCTCGCCAGCCCTGCCGACAGCAGGTGCTCGCGATTATATTGCGCTCTCATTGCAATCGCTCTCGCGAAATTGCGCTTCAGAATCTCCCTGAAGTACTGCCGGTAATCGAAGGCCTCGCACTGGAACACCGTGTGAAACGTCACCGAGAGCCGCGGCGCGGCGCGCAGGATCCAGGAAAACCGCCGGTGAATGTCGCGGCAGTCTCTGCCCAATGTGCCATGCTCGAGCTGCAGATTGACCGCCTCGTAGTCTCTTATTTCACGACATATATCCAGAATGTGCCGGTCGCCGAATTTTCTGACCCGGCCATGCGTGCTGCGCAACAGATACTGATCCAAGTCGAATACCGTAACCTCGAAAATATCGTTTAGTTGCTTCTCCAAACTGCGGGTATAGGCCGCGATCCCGCACAAATCGCTATGGGTCGAAATCAAAGCTAGCCTTTTGCGCCTCCGACGGACGTGACGAAAGGGCGAGGCCGTGATCGGCGGCGCGGGCAATAGCCGGGGGCGAGTGTCGATTTCGAGCGTCGCCATGATGTCTACAGGTGCTCTCGCACCGTCTGGACAATGAAGGCGCCGATCAGCCAAACGGCGCAGCAGAGAAAAAGGGCGATGCTTACATTGCGCAGCCGGCGTGGATACAGCGCCTCCTCGGGAAGGTTCGGCTGAACGAAGCCCGCGATGTAGACTTGCTGGCGGTCGGCGTTCATGCGCGCCCGGTCGAGCGCCTCTAAAGCGTGCTGATAGGCTTTCTCGGCGAAACTCCGCTCACTCTCGAGCCGCTCATACGATCCCATCACTCGCGAGAGAACCTCGGAACGTGACTTTTCGGTGTCGGTCACCTCACTCTCCACCGATCGGAGCTCTGTCTGCAGCGATTGCAGGCGGGCCTCCAACATCCTGACCGACGGCGCGTCGGCCCGCATGTAATGCTTGACGGTGGACAATTCGGTGTCGGTTCGGACGATCTCGTCCCGTATCCGGCCGGCCAGCGCCTGGGTGGCGTCGGCGGTCTTGCGCGGATCGATGATGCCCTCTTGGTCGCGAAACTCGCGCAGCCGCGCGAGCGCGGTCTTGAGCCGCCGTTCGGCGCGGCGCACTTCCCTTTCCGAATTCTGCAAGGTGTCGCGGCGTGCCCGGGCCGACAAATCATTGACCAGCTGCTCCGCCGACCCGAGGATCGCCCGCGCCAATTGCAGGGCATCGTTCGGCGTGAAGGCTCGGGCCCGAACGACGATTGTCCCGTTGGTAATGTCGTAGAACGCGTCCACCTGGCTTTTCCAGTACCTGACCAGCTCCTCGATCGATACCGGGAGCTGCAGCCGCGTCAGCCAGTCGGCCTCGGGCCGTGAAAACATTTCGCGCAGGTCGAGTTTCTTGCCGAGGTCGTCGACGACGTCGCGGCTGGCGAGGTATTGCACGACGGCATAGGAGTCCACTCCGATAGGCGAGGGCGCGACGCTTCCTTGGAATATCCCGCCTACCTCGGCTCGGACCGGTTCGACAGTACGCAGTGCGAAACGAAATTCGGCAACGTATTGGTCAGCGGCGATTACGAAATAATACACTGCGGCCAGCGTGGTCGGCACCAATACGATGACCACAAACGACACCAAGCGAACCGGGAAGCGACGGCGCCGTGCAGCGAAGTCCTGCGCCTGAAAAACGGCGATTGCTCCGCCGTCCTCGGCGGGTACCGGAAGTCCGGCGGTCATGCCGGGTCCGCGCGCCTGCGACGAAGGCAAGCCGATCCAATCGCCGGCAGGCCGCGCGCGTGTCGGCTGAGCCGTCATCAGGCACTCTCCTGCAGCAGACGATGGTAAGATTCCAATGCTGTGCCGATATCGTCATGCAAAGCCAGCTGGCCATTGGCCAGGACAGCGCCCCTGTCGCAATATTGCCGAATCGTACTGAGGGTTGTGCGTCACCAGAATGATGTCGGACCGCTGCATGCGCTGGCGGAACGCCTCGGCGCATCGGCGGCGGAACCGTTGGTCGCCGATCTCGGTCACCTCGTCGATCAGGTAGACGTCGAAATCGATAGCAAGGCAGGTGGCGAAAGCCAGCCGCGCCCGCATCCCGGCCGAATAAGTATTAACCGGCATCTCAAAATATTCGGCGAGTTCGGCGAACCCCTCGACGTAGTCGATCGTGGCACGCATCGCCGCTCCGTAGATTCGAGCGATGAAGGCAACGTTTTCGCGGCCGGACAGAGCGCCGTGAAACGTGCCGCCAAAGCCGAGCGGGAACGACACTCGGGCGTAGCGCCGGACATTGCCGCTGTCCGGAGGCTCGGAGCCGGCGATGAGCCGGATCAATGTCGACTTGCCGGCCCCGTTCGGGCCCAGGATTCCGAAGTTGTGACCGGATTGGAAAACCGTGCTGACCTGGTCGAGCACGGACTTCCGGCCGGTTTTCGTGCGATACGATTTGCAAACTCTGTCGAGCATGATCATAGCGGCTCGTAAAGCCGGCGCTGCAACCCGCGCTCGAGGCCAAGCCCCGCCAACAACGTGACGACGGCGAATGTCAGCAGATAGGAGCGGTCGAGCCAGTGCGGCTCGTATTCCCGAAAGAAGCTCGAGCGGAACCAGTCGACCGCATGCAGCATTGGGTTCCAAGCCAGAATGTCGCGGATCCATTCCGGCATCATTCCCGGCACATAGAAAATTCCGGAGCAGAAATACAAGAGACGGGTCAACTGAGCCCAAATCTTGTCCCAGGACTTGGCGAATGCATTGATCACGGCATTGAGGAAGCCGCATCCGCAGCCGAGCAACCAGACAACCAGGAGCGAGACCGAGACACCCGCAAAATCCTGCGGCAGCGCGCCGAGCCCGAGCGCGCCGAAGCCCGCCAGCAGCATCATTGCCACCAGAGTGTCGGTCAGCAGTTCGAGCAGCCCTCGCGCCATCAGCACGTCGAACGTGCCGACCAGAGGCAATTGCAACAACGAGCCATTGCTCGCAATCGCGTAAGTCATACTGCTGCTGGTGTGGACAAACATGTGATAGGGAATGATCCCGGTATAATAGAAGATGAAGAATTCTTCGCCGATCGGCGGCCGGCCTCGCATCAACACTGCGAATACGAGGGACAGCATCAGGATGTGCGCGATCGGTTCGAGCAATGCCCACCCGTATCCGAGCTTGGAGTCGCCGAAGCGGGTGCGGGTTTCCCGAATGATCAGGGCATGGACGACGCGCCCCTGGGTGCGCAATCTCTCGAAAAAACCGGGCGGCGGCCGCGGTTCCCGGCGTGGTCGCGACGCACGCTCGCTCAGCACGACGTAATCGCCGTCCAAGGTCTCAAACCGGCGGTTCAGTACCTGCAGCATTGCCTGCGCATATTCTTCGTTTTCCGGCGCGGCGCGGATCAGTTCTCCGCCGACGGCGAGCGCCTCGGTAAAGCGGCCGCTGTCGAAGTAGACCGTGAGCTGCGAGCGCTTCGCATCGGCGTTTGACGGATCGAGCGCCGCCGCCCGGCCGAACGCCTCGGCCGCTTCGTCGAGCCGGCCGAGCCGGTAAAGCAGGTTGGCTCGATGCAGATGGTACTCCGCAATATCCGCGATAATCGAGAGTGCCCGGTCGATCGCCTCGAGTGCATCCTCGATGCGACCGCGCAGCATCTGCGCTGCGGAGAGCAGGCGAAGCGCGACTTCGTCCCGCGGGTATCTGGCGAGCGTGTCGGCGATGATGTCGACCGCCTCGTCAAAACGTCCGGTGCGCAGCAACAACTCGCCGGCATGCAGCGCGTTCTGCCGATCGCCAGGCGCCAGTGACAGGGCGCGCAGCGCCAGAGCCACGGCGTCCTCGCGCTCTTCCAGGGCGAGTTTGAGGCCCGACATCTGGCGCAAGACAGTGCTGGCGCCGGGCGCAATCACCGCCGCGCGCGTCAAATAGTCTATGGCATCCTCGTATCGGCCACTGGTCTCGCAGAGGCAGGCGGCGTGAACGGCGAATTCAAACGAATCAGGATCGATTTCGCTGGCCCTGCCGGCATGGAGAATTGCGCGATCGAGTTGTCCGGCGGCGGCAAGCGAGCCACTCGCGTGACGGTGGCCCTCGGCCCATCGGGGACGGATCTTTAGCAATCGCTCGTAGGCTGCCGCGGCATCCTCGTGGCGCCCGGAATTGCTGAACACCCAGGCACAGAGATTGGCTATTTCTTCTTGCTCGGGCCGCAACTGGAAGGCGACACGGGCGCATTCGGCGGCATGATCGCGCCAACCCCGGTGCAGCAAGGCTTCGCTGAGCCGGCTATAAAAGACGGGGAATTCGTCCTCCGGATATTTGCGCTGAGCGAGATAGAGTCGGCAGCCCTCGGTGAAATCGGCGGCGGCGCCCAATGGTCGGGCGCTACCGATCGCCTCTTCATAAATTTCATCGAAATCGGTCACTGTATGATGTTCTCGGGCAGGTGCGCCGTTTACCAACAATAAACGTTAAGAATTCGTTAGTCAGGATGAAGCGACCGCCGTCAAAGGTCCGTCACTATATCGTCAAAAATTCGTCCATTCCACATAATTTAAGGACTATCTTATGACGGAAAGCGGTCAATTTTATATTAATTTAGGAAACAGCCGAAATTTTCTTTAAATAGGCAGCTGACTCGAAGCTGGGTAAGTCGATCTTTAACGTTAAGGTCGCAGGTTAGCGAGGTTTTACAGGAGGGCCGGGCAGGTCGTGCGATGAAGGGGCTGTGACAATCGCAACCAAGCCACCACCCCTTTCTTGGCTGGCATCGGCGCTTCATCGACCCTAAAGTGCCGGCGCGAGACAAAAAGGAGAAGCGGCGATGGCGTTTGAATTCGGCATGTTTCACGAGTTTCAGTGTCCGGCGGGCGTGAGCCAACCGGAGGCCTTCGCCGAGTCGTTCGAACAGGTTGAAGCGGCCGAGCGCTGGGGGCTCGATGCGATGTGGCTGGCGGAAATCCATGTCGCGCCCGAACGGTCGGTCTGCGCCGCGCCGCTGACCATTGCCAGCGCCATCGCGGCGCGCACCAAGCGCATGAAGATTGGCACCGGCGTCCAGGTATTGCCGCTCTGCCATCCGCTGCGCCTGGCGGAAGAGGCCGCCACGGTAGATCAGATCAGTCACGGAAGGCTGATCTTCGGTGTCGGGCGCAGCGGCTTCCCGCGCACCTACGAAGCCTATGGTGTGCCCTACGGCGAGAGTCGCGAGCGCTTCGCCGAGACCCTCGAGATCCTGAAAAAGGCGTGGACCGAGGACCCGTTCTCCTATTCGGGCAAGTACTACTCGTTCCAAAACGTCCGGGCGACGCCCAAGCCCTACCAAAAACCCTGGCCCGAGATCCGCATCGCCGCCAACAGCCCGGACACGTTTCCGGCGATCGGCAGGCTCGGCCATGGCGTGTTTGTCGCGGTTCGCCTCGGCACGCTTTCTGAGCTCGCCCCGAACATCAAGGCCTACCGCGAAGGCTGGAAAGAGGGAGGGCATCCGGGCGAGGGCCAAGTTTTCCTGCGGGCGCCGGTGTATGTTGCCGAGACGGCGGCGCAGGCCCGTGCGGAGCCGGAAGAAAGCATCATGTACTTCTATCGCTACCTCGGGGAGCGGCTCGAGGATTCGGCGACCCGCGCCGGCGTGCGCGCGATCGAGGACCGCGCCGCGCGCGGCCGCCGGCTGCAGACCATCACGTATGACGAGGCGCTGCGCGACAAGATCATCGTCGGCACGCCCGAGCAGGTCACCGACCGGCTCATGGCATTGCAGGAGGAGCTCGGCCTTGACGGTATCCTGGCGGAGATGAATTGCGGCACCAAGATCCCGCATCAGCGTGTAATGAAGTCACTGCAGCTGCTCTGCGAAAAGGTGAAGCCTCAGTTCCACTAACTTCCGCTCAGTGCAGTTCGGGAACGCCCATCGCCTCGCCAAAGCGGCGGCTGGCTTCGAAGAAATCGCCGTATTTGCGGTGTCCTGCCGAGATATGGGCGCAGGAGAGCAATAGCCGCTCGCGGTCACGGCTCTGATTTTTGCCGTAATCCTCCAGCATGCATTGCGGGATTTCCTGGTTGTGGGGGTCGTTCCCGATCCGCGCCGCCATCAAGGCAAGGCGCTGGAAGAGCGGCGAGCGGTCTTCGCCGCTGTCGAGATAGGCCTTGGTCCACGCCACGGCCTGCGGCGGGTCGAGTGCGGCGATCGCGGCCTCCAAATTCCCGATGATCTGATTGCCAGTCATCCGGCCGGCGCCGCTCGGCGCTTTGATCGGGTCGGATTTGAGCCAGCCGGAGCTCCGCTGGTTCCATGCCGCCTGGTTGACCATGGAGCCCGCGACATAGAGCAGTTTCAGCCGCTGCGGGTGCTCGAAATTGTCGTAGAACCAGCCGATCGTATTGCAGTATTCGTAGGTGTGCTGGGGCATCGAGAAATTGTTCGGCCCCACCGTCTCCAGCACTACCTGGGCGGCGGCCAGCTGGATCGCGTCGATGATCCGGCGCGGCGATTTGCCGGCCAGCAACAGCGCGCTGATCTTTTCAATATAAGCTGGCTCATGCTGATGGATCAGTGCGTCGATCAGCTCCTCGGTCTCGGCTTCGTTCAATGGTTCGGTATTAGCCAGCAGGGCACGCTCGCGCTCGCTGGTGCCGCCTTGCGGCACGGCATGCACCTCCTTGCCTTCGATAAAGATCGTGACGACGTTGCAGGCCATCTCATAGACCGAGTGCCAGCGCGGCCCGACTGCAATGTCGAGCGCGCCTGCGTAGATCACGTCGTGCGCGTTGTCCCAGCCGATCGCATTGCCGATCTCGACGACCGACCGCGCGCGGTACGCCTTGTGCCCGGTCGTGTAGGAGCGGTTGTAGAGCATGCGGTCCTGCACATCGATCATGCCCGCAAAGACCAGCTGGGCCAGCACCTCCTTGCGGTACTCGGTTTCCTCCATCAGGCCGAGGAAAACACGGTAGGCGTCGATCACCTGACCGCGTTCGACCAAGGTCAGCCAGTTGTTGAGACGCTCGCCGAGCGGCCCCGTTTCTCTGAGCGGTTCCTGGTCGGGCCAGTAGACGACCGGCTTTGGCGGCTCCGCGTTCGGCATCTTGTAGCCGCGCGTCGCATAATGTCCCGGCGCCTTCAGGATCTTCTGGTTCCAGATGTCGAGCCCTGACGGGATGTACCAGATCGTCTGCGCCAGCGGCAGCCCTGCGAGCTTCTCCGGCAGCATCCTCTGCAGATTGACCGCCGCGCGCGCCGACAGCAGGCAATGATCGTTATTGACGAAGTTCGGGAAACCGTCATCGATGCGCTGGTGGTACGGCACGTGCGTATAAGGCGCATGGATGCGCACTGCTTCGGCCATGATCTCCGGCAGAGGCCGCCCGCGGCGCAGCAATTCGTAGTAGACGCGGCTGCCGCCCTCCTGATCACGGGCGACTATGCGTTCTTCGAGCTCCTGATAGAGGCGCGCCGCTTCTTGACGGCCGTTTGTTGCTGTTGCGGCTTGCGCTGGCATGAGTTTTTGCTCCTCGGTCGCGGTCGGTGGCATGCTGAATAATCTTAGCCACCCCTCGCAGCCGGCGGCAACAGCCTTACCCGCATGGCGCGAGTGCATTTGAGGAATTCAGGCGGATGGTTCCCGACATCTTCCACCATGATTTCACGCCGACGCCCTATTGGTGGGAGGCCTATACCCCGACCGCCGGCCACCTCGTCGAGGTGCCCCGGTCGGCGCGCGTCGCAATCGTCGGCGGCGGGTATGCCGGGCTGTCGACGGCGCTCGAATTGGCCAAGCACGGTATCGACGCCGCCGTGCTCGAAGCCAACGAGCTCGGCTTTGGCGCCAGCACCCGCAATGGCGGAGCGGTCAGCGGCGGCGTCAATATCGGCAAGAGCTTCACCGGCCGAACCCCCGATGTCGAGCCCGAGCGGGCCAAACGTCTGCTGTCGGACGCGTCCGACGCGTTTGGCCTGATCGACCGGCTGATCGAGGAGGAAAAGATCGATTGCTTCTGGGAAAAGCCCGGCCGCTTTGTCGGCGCCTGGACAAAGAAGCATTTCGACGCGCAGTCGCGGCGGCTCGCCGTACTCAATTCGGCTGCGCAGTCCGGCGCCTACATGGTGCCGTGCGAGCGGCAGCGCGAAGAAATCGCGAGCGACTATTACTTCGGCGGCATGGTTGTCGAGCGCTCCGGCAAATTGCACCCGGCGCTCTATTACAAGGGGCTGCTCGATGCCTGCCGCCGGCACGGCGTCCCGGTCTGCGCCAGTGCTCCGGTGACGGGCATCCGCCGGAGCGGCGCCGGATGGCATGTCAAGACCGACCGCGGGACGGTTTCCGTCGGCGATGTGGTGATCGCCACGAATGGCTATACCGGGGGCCTCACCCCGGCGCTCAGGCGGCGTGTCGTTCCCGTCGCCAGCCACATCATCGCGACGGAAGAGTTGCCGCAGGACCTCGCTCGATCCTTGATCCCCAAAGGGCGCAGTTTGTCTGACACCAAACGGGTGCTGTGCTACTACCGGATGTCGCCGGACGGCAGGCGGTTGGTGTTCGGCGGCCGCGCGCGCTTCACGCAGGTCAGCCCGACGGTCAGCGCGCCGATCCTTCACCGCTACATGACCGACCGCTTCCCGCAATTGCGCGGCTTCAAGGCGACGCATGCGTGGACCGGCAACGTCGCCTTCACTTTGGACGCGCTGCCGCATATGGGCCAGAGCGAGGGCCTGCACTATTGCCTCGGCTGCAACGGCAGCGGCGTCGCTATGATGACCTATCTCGGCTGGCAGACGGCGCGCAAGATCGCCCGCGCCGCCAATTACGCCTGCAGCTACGACACGGCGGATTTCCCTGATCACCCGCTCTATTCCGGCAATCCCTGGTTCTTGCCGGTCGTCGGCGGCTATTATCGGCTGCGCGACAATGTCGACCGCCTGCTTGCCTGATCCCTTTCTGCACCCCCTGACCCGACCAGTCCACCCTGCCGGCTGTTTCTGCTGTTTTTTGCAGCGAAATATCAGTCACCGCTCCCACCATAGTTCGGCCACCGCGCCGCCCATCGGCGCATTCCGGATCGACATAAAACTCCAACAATATGGCAATTTTATTGTTGCTATCATAGCAAAGGAGTCCTGCGCCGAGTCAGTTCCACCCTGGTCAACGGATCCCGTAGTCGAGACTGTCGCAATGCGCTTTCGGCGCCGATCAGTCTCTCGATCGAGCTATCCAGACTGTGCGACCACCTGCTTGCCGGTCCTCGACCATATGATCGACAACCTCGAAACCGGACGCGCTCAGCAGTTTCTCGTATTCGGCGGCATCCAGACTGGCGTGGTAGAGCGGGTCGCCTCGATAGCAGCCTATGCCCTCCCCGTAAGCCGGCCCGGTATTGAACATCAAGATTGCCGATCGAGCGGCATGTGCCGCAAACACTTCGAACATGGCACGCTGATCGTCAGGCCTGAGATGGAAAAAACTGTCCCAGGCGAGCACACCGGCAAATTGCCGTCCGAGCGCAAGCGGTCGCATATCCGCGACGGTCCACTCCTGGTCGGGCAGCCGGTCCCGGCAGAGCGAGATGAGAGTCGGCGATGCGTCGACGCCAGTGACGTGAAGCCCGCATTCAACCAGATGCAGCGCCACGGGGAATCCCGACCCGCAACCCAGGTCGAGCACCGTCCCGCCATTCGGCAGGGCCGCGATAAAGCGGTCGTGCCACACCTTGTCATTCCACCCGCTGTTGCGCCTATCGGCGTCCCAGTTGCGGGCATGTTTCTCATAATGGCCGATGATGCGGTCAGCCAGCTCAGTCATTACGGCAAAGTTGGGAGACACTCCGGGGCGACGCAAGCCATCAGATACCCGTCGATGATCCGAGCGAAATCAAGAATCATGCAGCCGAATAATAGAGGATGCCTGTATGCAAGCAGAACGCATTCTCCAAATCATCGTTGATTGGGCCAAAAAACAGCCGACATTTCAGGCCGTGGCGGTTGTTGGCTCACGTGCACGGGGGACGGCGCGGGCGGAGTCCGACATTGACCTTGTGTTACTCGTGACCGATCCGCGAGCTTTCCGGGCTGACGTTGCTTGGCTTGATGCAATCGACTGGAATGCTATCGGCTCTCGACCGATGAAGTGGCGGGACGAGGACTACGGAGAGCTATGGTCGCGCCGGTTATGGCTTGAACAAAACGGCGGCGAGTTCGAATTTGGCTTCGCTTCGCCCTCATGGGCGGACGTGAACCCACTCGATCCGGGAACCCGGCGTGTGATCGCTGATGGATGCTCCATCCTTCACGACCCGAAGAAAATTCTAAGACGCCTGTGCGCCGCCGTGCGCCATCATAAGTCGGCCGAGACAACCGTATGCTCTGTGCAAAAATCAAGATTTCCGCGACATATCAGAAATCAGGGAACGCTCAGGCATTGAGTGCTTTTATCGGCTCCCACTTGTTGAGATACGGGGTGAAATCACGGTTATCATTTTTGAGTTGGGATACTGCCGTCTTGTTGTTATTATTAGAAACCAAAAGGTCAATGCCCCTATCTTTCGCTGGGACCCAAACATTTACACGACTAAATTGGTTTCTATCTCGTGGCCCACGAGAAGTTCACCAGCATGAACGGTAAACAGCGGCTTCACTCGTCACCTCCCAGCAAAAGATGGAGCGCTGAACGGCAGCGAGCGGAGTTAATGTCGCGTGCACGCGCCCGTATTTCTACTCTGAAATAGCGTGAGCTTTCTAGAAGCGCCATTACCCGGCTTTCAACATCTCGGTTGGCGGGCGTTCAGATATTTTCGACGGCGGATGGGCGGTACCGCGCCGTTGCGGGCGTAACCGGCGCTGTGCTCTGGAAGACGTTTGGCTTGCGATAGATCGCGAGGATTACCGCGCCTTCGTCCGAATGGGTCTGGTGAAACGAGCCCGGTTGGCGCCACACGAACTCGCCGGCGCGGCAGATCCCGTCGTGATCGTAGAAGGAGCCCTCGAGGACCCAGCTCTGCTCGATCTCCGGATGCTTGTGCATCGGCAACGTGGCGCCGGGCTCCCACTTCAAGAGGCAGGTCATCTCGCCCTTTTGCTTGTCCTCGTAAAGCACCTTGATCGAGATGCCCGCGAACTGCGTCGGCGCCCATTCGATGGCGCTCGGCTTCACATATACTGAGCCGCCAGTCGTCGGCTCGATCTTCGGCATAGCCTTCTCGGATGTTGCAGGCATGGGTTTCTCCGAACGGCTCGTCACGCGAGCATTGACCGCGTGCGTTTTGACCCGATCGCCCGCCCGCCTCATTCTGTTATATGCTGGAAGTATTCGGTCGGGAGAGGAGAAAACGAGATGGATTTCGAAGCCTATAAAAGCTCGCTCGCGGAGGAGGCGCCGCCCGAAGGGCTGAGCATGGCGGCGCAGGCGCTGTGGTGGGAGGCAAAGGGCGACTGGCACCTGGCTCATCAATGCGCGCAGAAGCAGCCGGATGCGGAGGGCGCCTGGGCGCACGCCTATCTGCACCGCGTCGAAGGCGACCTGCGGAACGCCGGCGGCTGGTACAACCGCGCCGGCCGTCCGGCCTCGACCGCCCCTCTGAAGGAAGAGTGGGAGACGATCGCCCGGGCGCTGCTCGGTTAGCTGCATATCGCTGGGACAGCCCTCCCGAAGGGACGCTGGCTGTTTTTGCTGTTTCTGCAGCGACTTATCAGCCACCGAGAGACGGTTCGCCGCAGAAACCCTGGCTCGCTGTCGGCAGAAAGGAAGGAATAACAGCGAAGAGAGCACTGCAATCACAGCGAAGCAACAGCGAAAAGACGGCATCCGCGGGCCAGTGCACCTTGGTCGTCGGCTTTGCAATTACCCCGAATATTGTATTGCTTGGCGGGTCGGACCATCGTGCGATATTAGCATGGTATTGTAAATTAATCAAGCGGGCAAAGGGCGGAACAGCACAGCGCATTCCGCCTCCATCATCGCTGTTGGGTCCGCTGTCTTCCTATCGCTCTTTGCGCCGCGCTTCTCGGAAAGGCGGAATGCGCTCCGCTTTTCCGCCCTACAGTTGCTCGGGGCGCAGAACCGAAAGCCCTACAGCCCCGGTAAGAACTGTAAATAATCCATCAACTTCATAACTAAGTAACGAGGCGCGACCATGCTGGTGCGGTCGAGCAACGGCGCGAAGTAATGGAACGCTGGGCCGCCTTTTTGCTATGCCACCGTCAACTTCTCAACCTAGGAAGTCCCGTTAATAATATCTCGCCTATCTGGAGATGTATTTCGTTAAGGACGTGAGACAACTACTCGCCGGGACGATTGTAGCCATGGCCTTCCCCCGATTTCATGAGAGGTGTCAGAGATGAAATTAGATCCTGAGGAGCAGATTATCGCGGCCGCATTCGAACAAGCGGAGCTTGACGACGCCAACGAGCGCGGTGTTGCGGCTCGGATAGAATTCCGGCCAGAGGGGCACGCGAAGGTGACTTTCACCATTTCGCGAGACTTCGTAGAGACGGCCAGGGCGCTCGATTGGACGACTGGGGAACTCGTCGCCGAGGCGGTCGGGATAGCCATCCCCGCGGCGCGTTCGACATAGCCCGCCCACTTCGCCCACGCTGTCGCTGACGGCCTACCGCTGCCCCCCGATCACCGATTGAGATCTCGCGGTCGTCGGATCAAGGCCGCTCGCCGGCCCCCCTCCCGGACCGCGTTCGACCTTAACGACGGATCAAGCCTTCGCTGCCGCGACCGCCTCGATTTCGATCAGCCACTGCGGCGCGACGAGCGCCTTGACGATGATTGTCGCCGAGCCGGGCCGCGCGTCGCCGAAATGCTTTGCCCGCGCCGCGCCGGCCGCGGCCACGTCCTCCGGCCGCACCAGGTAGGTGGTGATCTTCACCAGATCGCCGACCCTCATCCCGGCATCCGCGAGGATGGCGATGATGTTCCGCCAGCAAGCCTCGGCCTGGGCCTCGATGCCTTCGGGCACCGTGCCGTCGGGCAGTACGCCGACCTCGCCGGAGATGTAGAGGAGCCGAGAGCCCTCGGGCACCTCGACCGCGTGACTATAGGGGCCGAACGGCTTGGCCACCGTGGCCGGCGTGTGACGGATGTTCATCTGTCGGGTTCCTCCGAATTAGCTGCGCGCCCGCTCACCTCGCCCCGCCTGCGGGGAGAGGTCGGAATACGCGCGGCTGCGCGCGGGTTCCGGGTGAGGGGCGAAGGTTGTACGATCGTGAAGAGGCCCCTCACCCCGACCCTCTCCCCGCAAGCGGGGCGAGGGAGAGGTGTGTGCGGCACAGATCCAAGACCGGGCAGCCGACTTGCTAGGCCATCGCGGCGCGTGGCTCCTTGGGCTGGAAGTGCGGGATGACCTGCTCGCCGAAGAGGCGCAGGGTGTGGAGCACCTCCTCGTGCTGCGCCGGCCCGACGGCGCACAGTAAAATGGCTTCCTCGATTCCCAGGGCTTCGTAGAGTTCGAGAAAACGGATGCAGTCCGACGGTGTGCCGACGCAGAATTTCGTGCCTTCCTCACGCACCTCTTGGGGCGTGGGCTCGCCCGGATGCGGTCCGCTGGCGAGGCGCTGGTCGCGTGCGTAATAGCCCTGGTAATCGGGCGGCACGGTGGCTGGATCGTAATCGCGCCACACCAAGCGGGCGCGCTCGCGCTGTTGCTCGATGTACCAGGCCACCAGCTCGGTGCCACGCTCGGCTACGACCCGCGGATCCTCGTGGCAAAAGCCGGCCGTCATCAACGCGGCGCGCGGAGCGGGCCCTGCCGCGTTGCTCGGGGCCGAGAGGAGTGCGTCTCGGTAGAGCGCCATCAGCTGTTGCACGCGGTCCGGGCCGCCTTCGCTGCCGAATAGCCCGCCCATCCCGAGGCTCCCCGTCTGGCGCGCCGTCTCGTCGCTGCCGCACGCTGACCACAGCGGCGGGTGAGGCTGCTGCACAGGTTTTGGGAGGACCTCCCGACGCGGGATCTGGTAGTACTTCCCGTCGTAGGTAATCTCCTCCTCGGTCCAGATGCGCGGCAGCACATCGGCGAATTCCTGCCACATGCCGCGGGTATCGCGCAAATCCGTCCCATACGGGGTGAGCTGGTAGGGGTAGCCGGTCCGGCCGAGGCCTACATCGACGCGCCCATGGCTCAGAATGTCGAGCGTCGCCATGCGCGCCGCGACGTGCAATGGGTGGTGGATCGGGGCCAGCACCACGCCGATCCCGAGGCGGATCGTGCTGGTGCGCTGACTAACCGCCGCGAGGGTCAGGTCCGGGGCGCTGTTGTGCGACCACACTGGTCGGAAGTGATGCTCGGAGAACCACACGCTCTCAAAGCCCTGCTGCTCGGCGTAGGGAATTTGCTCGAGCGCTTCATGGATGCGCTGCGATTCACTGGACGGGGTCCAGGGTTTGGGTACCTGGATCTGGTAGAACAGGCCAATTCTCATGGGACCGTCTCCTGCGAGCGTGGGGCACTGGCGGACACCGGCGGATATCCGAGCCGCGCAGCGCCGGTCATCCGCCCGACACGGCGGCGGTGCTCGGCCCGGACGTGGTGCGACGGTATTCGGGCACTAACCGTGCGAGCAGTTGCAGCAAGCGTTCCTCGCGCCGCGCGCGGGCGTTTTCCTCCAGCTCGTCGATCGAGCGGGCGAGCATCGCGTAATCCGCGGTGCGCGGCGCTGCGAGGCGGATCGCCGGGTTCCCGGTCGGGATCAGCGGCTCGGCCGGATGAAACAGCTCCTCGTGCAGCTTTTCGCCCGGCCGCAACCCGATGAACTCGATGCCGATGTCGCGGCCGGGCCGCAATCCCGCGAGCCGGATCATCTGGTGCGCGAGGTCGACGATCTTGACCGGCTCGCCCATGTCCAGCACGAAGATCTTGCCGCGGGCGTCCCCCGCCTCGTTCTCGGGGGGCAAGGCAGAGGCCTGCAAGACCAGCTCGACCGCCTCGCGCACGGTCATGAAAAAGCGGGTAACCTCGGGGTCGGTAACAGTCAGCGGGCCGCCGGCGGCGAGCTGGCGCTGGAACAGCGGCACGACCGACCCGGTCGAGCCGAGCACATTACCGAAGCGCACCGTCACATAGCGGGTTCCGTGGCTCAAGGGCGCGCGCCGCCGCGCTTCGTACAGGTCGAGCGCCTGGCAGAAGCTTTCGGCGAGCCGCTTGGTGGCGCCCATCACGCTCGCCGGGTTGACCGCCTTGTCGGTCGAGATCATCACGACCAGCGAGGTTCCATAGGCCCGCGCCGCTTCGGCGACATTGCGGCTGCCGACGACATTGGTCAGCACCCCTTCGATCGGGTTGGCCTCGACCATCGGCAGGTGCTTCAACGCCGCTGCATGAAAGATGATCTCGGGTTTTTCCGCCGCGACTACTTCGTCGATTTGTGCGCGGTCGCGCACGTCGCGCAACAACAGAACCGGGTGCAGCTCCGGAAACCGTTCGCGCAATTCCATCTCGATGCCGTAAAGCGCGAATTCGCCATTGTCGAGCAAGATGAGGCGGCCGGGCGAGAGAGCCGCGATCTGCCGGGCGAGTTCCGCGCCGATCGTTCCCCCGGCGCCGGTAACGAGAATGCGGCGGCCGCGGATCAGCCGCGCCATGCCGTCGCGGTCGAGCACGGCCTGCGGGCGGCCGAGCAGATCCTCAAGCGCGATCGGTTCGAGGGCGCGCTCGGGATTGTCGAGATTGCGCTCGAAATCGGTGAGCTTGGGCAAACGCGCAAGGGGGATCGCCAAGGCATCCGCCCGATCGAGTAGTCGCCGGATCTGATCGCCGGGCAGGTTTTGCGCCGTGATGATGAGCTTTTGCGGACGCTTGCCGCGGCGATCGAGCTGCTCGACCACCCTATCGAGTGCGTCGATCGTGCCGAGAATCGGCACGCGGTAGATTTCCCGGCCGACGCGGGAGGGCGTGTCGGCCAGAACTCCGACGACCCGATAGACCGCACGCGGGTCGCGCCGCATCTCGCGAATGAAGGTGTCGGCCCCGTCCTTCGCGCTGATCAAGAGGACCGGCACGCTCTGGTGCTTGACGCGCTCGAGGATGTGGTCGAGACCGCGATCCTTGAACAGCCGATAGGCCAGGCGCGGCCCGCCGAGCAGCGCGATCAACACGAACCAGTCGATCAGCAGAACCGATCGCGGAAACGTCTCGAGCCGTGTGAGGACGAACATGACTGGCAAGAAGACGAGCACGGTCAGGCTCACCGCGCGGGTGATGTTGAAGAGATCAGGGAGAGAGGCGAAGCGCCAGATGCCGCGATAAAGCCCGGTCAGCAGAAACACGCCCGCGGCAATCAAAGTGAATCCGGCGACATAGATTGCCGTCAGCTTCGGCTCATAGTCGAGAATGCCGTTGCCGAGCCGCAAATACAGAGAAGCGACGATCGACACCGCCGCTATCGTCACATCGTGCAGGAAGGCGAGAAGGGCTCGCCGGTTGTTGGGAAAAATTGCCACCATCCCCCGATAGCTGCCGCCCATATACAGGAATCGCCCGGTGCGGGAAACACCGCCGGGATCGCCGAGCTCTATTCCAGCCGAGGCGGCCGGTGCCTAAGATGCCATATGCGCAGCGAGCGCCTTTATCGGCTCCTCGATCCCGAGGCTGCGGGCTCCGCCCGTGCTTTTCGCGTTGTCCACCATGCAATGGTGGCGGCGGGAATCGGCGTCATGATAGCCGATACCGAGGAGGCTTTTCGGCTGGAGTGGTCCAGCGAGCTCGATGCCGGGTTCTGGATCGTTTGCGCCTTCTTTATTGCCGAGTATGTCCTGCGGCTGGCTGCTGCACCGGCGGCACCGGGAGCCGAGCTGCGCGGGGAATGGCGCTCGCGCTTGGCCTGGGCCGGCTCGATGGGTGGGCTCTGCGACCTGCTCGGAACCCTGCCTGGGGTGCTCGCGGTGGTGTTCGGCCCGGACGTCGGGAGTCTTCCCGGCTTTGTTTGGGCTTTCAAGCTGATCCGCTATGCGCCGGGACTTGCCGGGCTGCAACGCGTGATCAGCGGTGCACGGAGTGCCCTGCTGTCGGTTCTCCTTGCCTTCTGCATCGTTCTGCTCGTCTCCGCGTGCCTCGCCTATTTGATCGAGCGCGGGATGCAACCGCAGGTGTTCAGCTCGATCCCCGCCGCGCTGTGGTGGGCAATCGTGACCCTGACGACCACCGGCTACGGCGACGTGACGCCGCTGACCCCGCTCGGCCGGATGCTGGCCGGAATCGTCATGGTCAGTGGCATTCTCGTCTTTGCGCTGTGGGCCGGCATTCTCGCCACCGGCTTTGCCGAGGAGACGCGCCGGCGCGAGTTCCTGCGCACCTGGGACCTTGTCGCCAAGGTGCCGTTCTTTCACGATGTCGGCGCCGCGATCATCGCCGATGTGGCACGCCTGCTGCGCCCGCGCGACTATCCCGCCGGTGCCGTCATCATGCGCCGCGGCTCACCCGGCGACTGCATGTATTTTGTTGCGGCAGGCGAGGTCGAAGTGCAGCTGCAGCCCGAATTCTGTGGTTCTCGGGCCGGGGGAATTCTTCGGCGAGGTGGCATTGGTCACCGGCGGTCCCCGCAATGCCACGATCGTCGCGGTGCGGCCGTGCACGCTGCTCATCCTCGACATCGTCGATTTTCGCGAGCTGCTGGGGCGTCAGCCCGAGCTCGCCCGGATCATCCACGAGGAAGCGGAACGCCGCCCCGGAGAAGCGGCTCGTAGTAGCGGGCGGGGAAGCCGGCGGCGGCGCGCGCCTCCTGGTTGAAGGGCGGCTTCAGCTCGCCCTTAAAACAGCGCCGCACACGCGCGCGGAACGTCTCCTCCGGAACCAGACCGCGAGCGCGGCACAGTTCGTCGAACCAGCGCACACCGGCTGCGACGTGGTGGATCTCGTCGCAATAGATGCGGCGGAGCAGCGCAGCGCTTTCCGGATCGCCGACGCGCTCGAGCGTTGCGGCCATGTCGGGCGTCACATCGAGCCCGCGCGCCTCGAGCACGAGCGGCACCACGGCAAGGCGTGCAAGCAGATCATCCGCCGTGGCGGCAGCCGATTCCCACAGCCCGTCGTGAGCGGGCAGGTCGCCGTAGCGGGCTCCGAAATCGATGAGCCGCTGCACTAGCAGCTCGAAATGAACGGCCTCCTCCGCCGCCACGCCGACCCAATCGTCAAAAAAGCCACGGGGCACCGGTTCGCGCGAGAACCGCGCGATGATGTCCCAGGCGAGATCGATCGCGTTCAGCTCGATATGCGCGACGGCGTGAAGGAGCGCGATGCGGCCCGCCAGTGAGCCGAAAGCCCGCCGCTTCGGCATCTCTTTTGGCGGGCGCAGCTGCGGCCGCTCGGGCCGCGCCGGGCGCGGCGGCGGCACCGAAGCGCCGATGTCTAGCCCGCCTGCATTCCAGACCTCTACAAGGCGGCGGCTGGCCAAGGCCTTTGCCGACGGATCGGCAGTCGCAAGAATTGCGACCGCCCCGCTGGTTAAGCTCGCAGGAGGGATCGCTAGGACCGTCACTCGGCGCTTGGCTACCCTCTAGCGAAAGTCGTCATGCCCGGGCTTGACCGCGCGTGCGGCGAGCGGGGACTAAGCCTGCAGGAGAGGCCCGGCGCCATTACTGCGCGGCGTGGCGCTGGCTCTCCATATCTTCGTCGTGCCGGACCGGGTGCAAGAGGAGGCCCAGCGGGCTGGCGGTGACCCGCACCGTGTCGCCGTCGCGGATCTCGCCCGAGAGGATCTTTTCGGCGAGCGGGTTCTGCAATTCGCGCTGGATCACCCGCTTCAAGGGCCGCGCGCCGTAGACCGGGTCGTAGCCGGCGTTGGCGAGCCATTTCTTGGCCTCGGCGTCGATCTCGAGAGTAACTTTGCGGTCCTCCAGCAGCTTCTCCAGTTGCGCCAATTGGATGTCGACGATGCCGACCATATCGTCGCGCGACAGCCGGCGAAACAACAGGATCTCGTCGAGGCGGTTGAGGAATTCCGGGCGGAAGGCGGCGCGCACCGCTTCCATGACCTGGCCGCGCACCGCATCGACCATCTGCCCCTCGGGCAGGCTCGCCAGATACTCGCTGCCGAGGTTCGAGGTCAGCACGATCAAGGTGTTGCGGAAGTCGACGGTGCGCCCCTGGCCATCGGTCAGCCGCCCATCGTCGAGCACCTGCAGCAGTACGTTGAACACATCGGGGTGGGCCTTTTCGACCTCGTCGAACAGGATTACCTGGTAGGGCCGGCGGCGCACCGCCTCGGTCAGGCTGCCGCCCTCCTCGTAGCCGACATAGCCCGGCGGCGCGCCGATGAGCCGCGCTACCGAGTGCTTCTCCATGTATTCCGACATGTCGATGCGCACCATCGCGCGCTCGTCGTCGAACAGGAATGCGGCGAGCGCCTTGGTCAATTCGGTCTTGCCGACGCCGGTCGGACCCAGGAACAGGAACGAGCCGATCGGCCGGTTCGGGTCCTGCAAGCCGGCGCGCGCCCGCCGCACCGCCTGCGAAACCGCCGCGATCGCTTCGTCCTGGCCGACGACGCGGGCTTTGAGGGCATCCTCCATGTGCAACAGCTTGCCGCGCTCGCCTTCGAGCATCTTCTCGACCGGGACGCCGGTCCAGCGCGAGACGACCGCCGCGATCTGCTCGGGGGTGACCGCCTCCTCGCCCATCATGCCGCGACCTTCTTTGGTCTCGGCTTCGCCGAGGCGCTTTTCGAGGTCGGGGATGATCCCGTAGGCGAGCTCGCCCGCGCGCGTCCAGTCGCCGCGGCGCTGCACCTGCTCCAATTCGATGCGCGCCTGCTCCAGCTGCTCCTTCAATTTTTGCGCGCCGGCGAGCTTCTGCTTCTCGGCCTGCCACTGCGCGGTTAATTCGGCCGATTGCTGCTCGAGCTGCGAGAGTTCCTGCTCGAGCCGCTGCAGCCGCTCGCGCGAGGCGGGGTCGGTCTCCTTCTTCAACGCCTCCCGCTCGATCTTCAACTGCACGATGCGGCGGTCGAGCTCGTCCAATTCCTCGGGTTTCGAGTTCGATCGTCATGCGCAATCGCGCCGAGGCCTCGTCCATCAGGTCGATCGCCTTGTCGGGCAGGAAGCGGTCGGTGATGTAGCGGTTGGCCAAAGTCGCGGCCGCGACGATCGCGCCGTCGGTGATCCGTACCCCGTGGTGCAGTTCGTATTTCTCCTTGATGCCGCGCAGGATCGAGATCGTGTCCTCGACCGAGGGCTCACCGACATAGATCGGCTGGAAGCGGCGTTCGAGCGCGGCGTCCTTTTCGATGTTCTTGCGGTATTCGTCCAGGGTCGTGGCGCCGACGCAGTGCAATTCGCCACGTGCCAGGGCCGGCTTGAGCATGTTGGAGGCGTCCATCGCGCCTTCCGCTTTGCCCGCCCCGACCAGGGTGTGCAATTCGTCGATGAACAGGATGATGCCCTCGGCGCCCGAGGTGACCTCCTGCAATACCGCCTTCAAACGCTCCTCGAACTCGCCACGGTATTTGCTGCCGGCCAAGAGCGAGCCGAGATCGAGCGCCAACAATTTCTTGTTTTTGAGGCTCTCCGGCACATCGCCATTGACGATACGCTGCGCCAAGCCCTCGACGATCGCGGTCTTGCCAACCCCCGGCTCGCCGATCAGGACAGGATTGTTCTTGGTGCGGCGCGACAACACCTGGATCGTGCGGCGGATCTCCTCGTCGCGGCCGATGACCGGGTCGAGCTTGCCCTCTCGCGCCGCTTCGGTCAGGTCGCGGGTGTATTTCTTGAGCGCGTCGTAGCCCTCCTCGGCCGAGGCGCTGTCCGCCTTGCGGCCCTTACGCACCTCTTCGATCGCCCGGTTGAGGCTCTGCGCGTCCACCCGCGCCGCAGCCAGCGCCTTGGCAGCGCCGGTACCGGCAGCCGCCGCCAGCGCCAGCAGCAGCCGCTCGACGGTCACAAAGCTGTCGCCGGCGCGCTGCGCCAATTGCTCGGCCTGCTCGAAGACGCGCGCCAATTCGGGCGACATGTAGACCTGCCCCGCCCCCGACCCCTCGACCTTCGGGAGCCGGTCGAGCTCGGCATCGACCGCTTGCAATGCCGCCTTCGGGTCGCCCCCGGCGGCGCGAATGAGATTGGCGCACAGCCCCTCGCTGTCCTCCAACAACACCTTCAACAGGTGCTCGGGCGTCAGCCTTTGATGGCCGCGCCGCAGCGCCATAGTCTGCGCCGATTGGAGGAAACCCTTCGCGCGATCGGTGTATTTCTCGAATTCCATAACCCAAACCTCGTGTCCGCTGAGTGGCCCACTGTGCCGCCGTCCGCAGACCGGCGGCTGAGTTATCCATGATTATCAACAAATGGGCCGGCCGGTACGGCGGAGCAACCAGCATAGTCAGACCGGGCGGCCGAGAAAGTCGAGGCAGCCTTGCAGGATGTAGGCGGCGGCAACGCGGTCGACGATTGCGCCGCGGCGCTTGCGGGTCAGGTCGGCAGCGATCATTTCTCGGGTAACCGCCGCGGTGGAGAGGCGCTCGTCCCACAGCACGACCGGCAAATCGCGCAGGGCGAGCAGGTTTCTCGCGAATTGGCGCACCGACTGGGTCCGCGGCCCGTCGGTGCCGGCGAGGGTCAGCGGCAAGCCGATGACGAGACCGGCAACGCCATGGGCATCGATCAGCGCCGAGAGCCGCGCCATATCTTCGCGAAAGCGGCGCCGCCGGATCGTCTCCAGCGGAGTGGCGATGACCCGGCGGGTGTCCGACAAGGCGAGGCCGATCGTCTTGGTTCCGACGTCGAGGCCCATCAGCCGCGCCCCGGCCGGCACCGCATCGCGCAATTCCAAAGGATTGCTCAGGATCACAACCGATGATAGCTCGTTTTGACCGTTGGTTTCGGAGATCGTGAAAGCATGGCATTGGATAAAGCCACCGTTGCGCACATCGCCGCCCTGGCGCGGATCAGGCTTTCCAAAGCCGAGCTTGACCCGCTGGTGGACGAGCTATCCCACATTCTCGCCTGGATGGAGCAGCTGAACGAGGTCGACACCTCGGGGGTAGCGCCAATGGCGAGCGTCGCGGCGGCGGGACTGCCGATGCGTGAAGACGAGGTGACCGACGGCGGTTGCCGCGAGGAAATTCTCGCCAATGCCCCGCGCACGGCTCGCGGGTTCTTCGTCGTCCCGAAGGTGGTCGAGTGAGCGACCCTTTGCTGCTCGCCTTGACCCTGGCAGAAGCGCGAGACGGGCTGGCCCGCAAATCATTCTCCGCCCGCGAACTGACGGCCGCCTACAACGACGCGGTCAGCGAGATCGAGCCGCTCAACGCCTACATCACGCCGACCCCCGAACGGGCGCTGGCAATGGCTGATGCGGCGGATCAGCGGCTCGCCGAGGGCGAGGCCTTGCCGCTCGACGGCATCCCGATCGCGGTCAAGGACCTCTATTGCACAAAGGGCGTGCTGACCACCGCGGCTTCGCACATCCTCGACGGGTTTCGCCCGCCTTATGAATTGACGGTGACCGACAAGCTGTGGCGGTCGGGTGCGGTCATGCTTGGCAAGGGCAATCTCGACGAGTTCGCAATGGGTTCGTCGAATACGACGAGCTGGTACGGTCCGGTCGAGAACCCGTGGCGCCGGCGAGGAGACAACAGACCTCTAGTTCCCGGCGGTTCATCGGGCGGCTCGGCGGTCGCAGTGGCCGCCCGCGCGGCGCTTGCCGCAACCGGCACGGATACCGGCGGCTCGATCCGCCAGCCGGCGAGCTTTTGCGGAATTGTCGGGCTCAAGCCGACTTATGGCCGCTGCTCGCGCTGGGGCGTCATTTCCTACGCCTCCTCGCTCGACCATCCCGGGCCTCTCACCCGGACGGTGTGCGACGCCGCGATCATGTTGCGCGCAATGTCCGGGCACGATGTCAGGGACTCGACTTCTGCGCCGATGCCGGTGCCGGATTTCGAGGCCGCGCTGACGGGAGACATCCGCGGCCTGCGCATCGGCATCCCCAGGGAATACCGGGTCGACGGCATGCCGGCGGAGATCGAAGAATTGTGGCAACAGGGGGTCGAATGGCTGCGCGCGGCGGGAGCGGAGCCGGTCGAGATCAGCCTGCCGATGACCAAATATGCGCTGCCGGCCTACTACATCATCGCCCCGGCCGAGGCCTCCTCGAACCTCGCGCGCTATGACGGCGTACGCTTTGGCCTGCGGGTCGAAGGCGACACCCTCGAGGAGCTGTACGAATTGACGCGCGCGGCCGGGTTCGGCGCCGAAGTTCGCCGCCGTGTGCTGATCGGCACCTATGTCCTGTCGGCGGGCTATTACGATGCCTATTACCTGAAGGCGCAACGGGTGCGCACCCTGATCGCTCGCGACTTCGTGACCGCCTTCGAGAAGGTCGACTGTATCCTTACTCCGACGGCGCCGTCTGCCGCTTTCGCTATCGGTGAGAAGACCGAAGATCCGATTGCGATGTATCTGAACGACGTCTTCACCGTGCCGGCCAACCTGGCCGGTGTGCCGGCGATCGCGGTCCCGGTCGGCCTTTCGGCTGATGGACTGCCGCTAGGCTTGCAGATCATCGGCCGGGCTTTTGACGAGGAAACTGTGTTGCGGGTCGGCGAGGTGCTGGAGAGCGCCGCGCAATTTCGATGTTTGCCGAGCTTTGTCGCGGGAGGCGGGCGATGATCGACGCTCCTTTGTTCTCCCTCTCCGCCCTTCGGGGCGGAGAGGGTTGGGGTGAGGTGGGGGATTCCAGAGCGCTCGCCAGGCGCCCACCTCACCCTCCCCGTCGCTCCGCGACGGGTCCCCTCCCGCTCCCCCCACAGGGCGGAGAGAGCGGTTTGGTTGCGGGACGTGGATCATGATCGACGGCCGGACTGGGCCGTGGGAGACCGTGATCGGGCTCGAGGTCCACGCCCAGGTGGTCTCGAAGGCCAAGCTGTTTTCGGGGGCGGCGACCGATTTCGGGGCCGAGCCGAACACCCAGGTCTCGCCGGTCGACGCCGCTCTCCCTGGAATGCTGCCAGTGATCAACCGGTTCTGCGTCGAGCAGGCGGTCAAGACCGGGCTCGGTCTCGACGCCGAGATCAGGCTCGAAAGCGTCTTCGACCGCAAGAACTACTTCTACCCCGACTTGCCGCCCGGCTATCAGATCTCGCAATACCAGCAACCGGTCGTCGGCCGCGGCAAGGTCGTGCTGGACATGCCGGACGGGACGACACGCGAGATTGCCATTACCCGGCTGCATCTCGAGCAGGATGCCGGCAAGAGCCTGCACGACCAGCACCCGACACTCTCGTATGTCGACCTCAACCGCGCCGGCATCGCATTGATGGAGATCGTCTCGGAGCCCGATCTCAGGAGCGCCGAGGAGGCCGGCATTTATCTGCGAAAGCTGCGTTCGATCCTGCGCTATCTTGGCACCTGCGACGGCAATATGGAGGAGGGCTCGCTGCGTTGCGACTGCAACGTCTCGGTGCGGCGCCCCGGCGAGCCTTACGGCACGCGTTGCGAGATCAAGAACCTCAATTCGATCCGGTTTGTGATGCAGGCGATCGAGTACGAAGCGCAACGCCAGATCGATATTATAGAGGAAGGCGGCACGATCGCGCAGCAGACCCGCCTCTTCGATGCCGCCCGCGGCATCACTCGCCCGATGCGTTCGAAGGAGGAGGCGCAGGATTACCGGTATTTCCCCGATCCCGACCTGTCGCCGCTGGTGCTCGATCCCCAATGGGTCGCACGCCTGCGGGCCGCGCTTCCCGAACTGCCCGACGCAAAGAAAGCACGTTTCGTGTCGGTCTATGGCTTATCGCCCGACGACGCGGGCGTGCTGGTAGCTGAGAAGGAGACCGCCGGGTTCTTCGAGCGGGTTGCCGCCGGGCGGGATCCCAAAATAGCCGCGAACTGGGTCATGGGGGATCTGTTCGGCGCATTGCATCGGCTCGGGGTCGGAATCGAAGCCTCGCCGGTCTCGGCGGAACACTTGGGGGCGTTGCTCGATCTGATTGCCGACGGCACGATCTCCGGCCGGCTCGCGAAGGACGTGTTTGCCGAAATGGTCGCATCCGGCGCCGACCCCGCAGCGATCGTCGAGGCGAAGGGGCTGCGCCAAGTGACCGATTCCGGCGCGATCGAGACGGCAATCGATGCTGTGCTGGCAGCGCAGGCCGACAAAGTCGCCGAATATCGCGCCGGCCGCGACAAGCTCTACGGCTTCTTCGTCGGCCAAATCATGCGCGTCACGGAAGGCAAAGCCAACCCGATGCTGGTCAATGAGCTCCTCAGAAAGAAGTTGTTGCAAGAGAGCGGAGGCGCGCGTTGAGTTGGACCCTCGACAAGATACCTTGGCAGCGCTTCGACCGCGGCAGGGTCGACCCGGAGATCGTAAAGCTCGTCAAAGCAGCGAGCCTCGTCGAATTCAATGGCGCGGCGTATGCCCATCACTTGTGCCGGATTTTCGACGACGACCGCGAATTCCAGGAAAGCGCGCGCCGCTGGGGCGCGGAAGAAATCCAGCATGGCAAGGCGCTAGCACGCTGGGCCAAACTCGCCGATCCCGAGTTCAATTTCGAGGCGGCCTTTAAGCGGTTTCAGGCCGGCTACCGGGTCGATTTCGACTGCCCCACCTCACGCCGCGGATCTCGCTCGGGGGAGATGATCGCGCGCTGCATTGTCGAAGTGGGGACGAGTTCCTATTACGCAGCGTTGCGCGACGCGGCACGGGAACCAGTGCTAAAGGAAATCTGCCGACATATCGCGGCCGACGAAATTCGCCACTATAAGCTGTTCTACAACAACCTGACGCGTTGCCTCGAGCGCGAGCGCATCGGGTTCTGGAGGCGTATGCGGGTGGCAGCCGGGCGGATCGTCGAATCCCAGGATGACGAGCTCGCTTACGCCTACTACGCCGCGAACGAGGCGGCGCGATCTTATGATCAAGATCGCTGCCGGCGCGCCTACGCACGGCGTGCTTACGCAATCTACAGCAAGCACCACGTCGCACATGGCGTTCGGCTCATATTCAAGGCAGTAGGGCTAAGTCCTCGTGGTTCCCTCGCGAGCGTTGCGAGCAGGCTCATGTGGCATGCGATGCGCTATCGGGCGGTTCGGCTGGCAAAGGCTGCGGCCTAACTTATCCGAGCAGCTTGCGGGCTTCCACGAGCTGGGCCTGCAACGAATGCAGGAGGCGGGCCTCTGGCGTCGGTGCGCAATTAGTGTAACCGGCGCCGAGATCCCGGAGCTGAGCCGCATTGCGCGGAAAGGCGGCGTGATTCAGCGGCAGGGCCAGTCGGGCACCGGCGCCCTTCTTGACCGCGTCGCGCACGCGGTCGATCGCGGCAACCAGCCTCGGGTGATCGGGCTGGCCGCTGACGCCGAGCGAGCGCGACAGATCCGACGGGCCGACCGCCAGCAGGTCGACGCCTTCGACCGCCGCGATCTCGTCGATCAGTTCGACGGCCGCCATGTCTTCGATCATGCAGGCGAGGAGGATCTCGCGGTTGGACTGCGCCATGTGCTCGACAAGCGGGATGCGGCCATAATCCGCAGCGCGGCTGCCGGCCGCCATGCCGCGTTCGCCGAGCGGCGGATAGCGCACCGCCTGTACTGCCGCGCGGGCAGTCTCGGCACTGCTGACATGAGGCACCTGGATGCCCTGCACGCCCATGTCCAACAGCCGCAGGATGAAAGCCGGGTCGAAGCCGGGTGTCCGAACGATCGGGGTGATGCCGACACGCTCGGCCGCCATAACCGCGAGCTGTACATCGTGCAAATCGTAGGTGGTGTGCTCCATGTCGATAAAGGCGGCATCGAAGCCCGCCAGCCCGATGATCTCAACGATCTGCGGGTCGGCAATGCCGCCGACATGGGTACCCAGTGCGAGACCGCCTTCGCTCAGTATCCGTTTCACCCGATTCTCGTTCATACTTCTCCTCCCGTTAAGTAGGGACCATATTGGGGTCGGGCGCCGAGCTTGCGCAACAGCGATTGGCGATCTTCCCGCACAGCATCGAAGCCACATGCGCCACGCTGCGGGCATGCGGCCGGGCGTAGAGCTTTCGGCCAAGTCGAGCACAATCGCGAATTGACTGAGCGGCAATACGCGCTCGCCAGCTGGCCCGCCGAACGGATCATCGTCATTGATGAAGACCTGGGCCTGTCTGGCGGCGGCACCGCGACCCGCTCCGGCTTTGCCCGGCTCACTGCCGAGGTGGCGCTCGCCCGTGTCGGCCTCGTGCTCGGTCTGGAGGTCTCGCGCTTGGCCCGCAACAATGCCGGATGGTATCGCCTCATCGATCTCGTGGCCTCACCGACACGCTGATCGGCGATGGCGACGGTCTCTATCACCCGGCGGTGTTCAATGACAGGTTGTTGCTGGGGTTGAAGGGCACCATGAGCGAAGCAGAGTTGCACATATTGCGCGCGCGCCTCAATGGCGGCATTCGCAACAAGGCGGCGCGCGGCGAACTCCGGCGCGGCCTGCCCGTCGGTTTTGTCTGGGGCGAGTGATGGATAGGCCATTATCGTCTCGCTTTTCAGGGGTCAGCGGCGATATCAGACCACCTACGACCGGTCCAGGCCCCAAAAGCAGAGCGGAGCCCTATCTGGATCTGATCGCGGTCTCCGATCTTCGGCATATTGCTGAGGCTTGCAATCGCGTGGGCTGGCTCGATCTACGGAAGCGCTTGCTCGACCCCCGGATCGGCAGTTGCCGCTCCGTTTGGTCTCCGGAGAGTGCGTCGGCGCAGTTCGCTTCGCTCGCGGTGAAGGGTGGTTACCATTGGATCAACCTTGAAGTCGACGAGGCGTTGAAAACCGGTGTGTCTTGGGACGAGTACCTGGGCGGGATGCGCGTCTGGTTCGCCGAGAGACCAACGTTCGACGCTCTCCAACTCCTGGCGGCAGCCCTTGCCCACAAGGGTTTGCGCCGAGACCTCTCTGCCCTGGGGATCTATGAGGGGATGCCAGTCGAAGCCCGCCAAGGCTTTGATCGCCGATGTGACCTTTGCGGTTAATCGCCGAACGTCAGAATGATATCGGCCAAGGGGCGTTTGCATAAACGCAATAGAGTTGTCATCTGCGGGGTAGCTGATTTCCGCCCGCCGACTTGGCTGTATCAGCCGGCGGCGCGGGTCGGTGCGCGGTAGCGGGGCTCCGGGATCGGCAGCCCGTCCTCGCGCGCCACGGCGAGCCAGGCTTCGATCGCCTGCTCGATTTCGGCGAGCGCCTCGGCCAGGGTATCGCCGAAGCCCGAACATGATTGCAGATCCGGCACATCGGCGACCCACGCTCCGTCCGGCTCCGGCCAGAACAGTTGATATGATATTTGGGAATCATTGTCGATGCTCGATCGTCAGGCCGAATTCCCGAACCATGTCGAGGAATTGTGAAATCTGATAAGGCTTGGCTTCCCGGTTTCGAGGTTGCAGGCTCAGCGGGCGCGGCACTTGTCGTGCGTGAAAATATAATGACTGCCGCTGACCCGGCGTAGTCTGAAGCCGAAACTTGTGGACTGCGGACCGATCCTCGCGGCCGAAGCCGTCAAACGAGGCCGTCCGGTAGACGAAGTGGCGGTGCGTAGCCACATTGTAGTCGCGAACGTCGCGGAGCGGTTCGATGGCCTCGGATACGGTTGTGCGCGCTCGCATCGACGGGCAGGTCAAGGAGAAGGCCGCCAAGGTTCTCGCCGATATGGGTCTGTCGGTTTCCGATGCGATCCGGCTCCTGCTGATCCGCGTGGCGGCCGAGAGGGCGCTGCCTTTCGAGATCAAGGTGCCAAACGCCGAGACGCGCGCGGCGATGGCGGAGCTCGAGCGGGGGGCAGGCGCGTCATTCGACGGCGTGGCCGATCTGATGGCCGATTTGAATGCGGAGGATTGAGCGCTCCACCGCATTCAACGCGACTATCGGAGAGGAAGGCGATATCCCGTTACCGGGGATCTTGACGAGCGGCTGGTTGCCGTCATCGAGCTTTTGGTCAACGACCGCCCGCTACCGCCTCGGAGCCGCGACCATACCTTGTCGGGCAATTGGTAGGGCTACTGAGACTGCCATCTCTCGCCCGACCTCCTGCTGATTTATGCTAAGCCCGCGCCTGACGTTTTTGCGGCTCGTCAGGCTGGGTTCCCACAGCGATCTGTTTGAGTAGTCGGCAAAACGGCGAGCCGTTTGCGCCGACCGCGGGTCTGTCCCGCGGGACGCCTTATCGTCGGCGGGCACACCGCGGGGTATGTTGTCGGCGATTTCGGACTCGTGACCGAACCAGCAACCGGCGACCGACCTTTAGCTTATTCCTCCCCGGAACCTGTCCAAACAACCGGAACCGTCGCACCCGGCAACTCCGCCCGCATCTTCTGGGTTTCCGGATTCGCTCACCGGCCCGTTTGGCGATGATTTCGTTTCACCATCATTTACCGAGATTTACAGGGCTTAATTAGCTCTCGATCGCACTGCGTCCCACTTTTCCTAATGCTCAAAGAGCCCATTGCGAGGGTGCATGAAAGATCTGAAAGCCGATGGCGGAGATGGATTTGAGCGGAGAGACTTACAGCTGTGTTTATCGCCCTCCCAGCGCTGCTCCTTCTCGGCCAAGGGTAATTTCAGCCAGCGTCTCACCCGTAATCGATCGGCGCGTCGTCCGTGGAGGTTGCTAACATGAATATCGTGATCGGACCGGTTCTGAGGCGTCCTGACGGGTATGCATTCGACACCTGGACCGCGGGCAACGGGGTGGACCGCAGCTATCCCTATCACCAGATCGAACACGCATATTACGCGCGAAATGTCGAGATCAAGGCATCTGCCCACGGTCGCGCCTCGGCTGTGGTCGTCTGCCAGACCCTCGACGAGTTCATCGTGAAACTCACCGGGGATGCCTGCCCCATCGATAACGCCTATCTCGCTGCCGGGAATCCGTGGTTGCAGCGCCAATTGCACGCCCCGGTCGGGCTCGGCAATCGGCCGTTCGTTGTCGGCCGGCGGCCTGTTGCGGCGGAGGGACTGCCACCGCGGCAGCCAGATCTCGTGCTCGATGACACCGGGCCGTTCAGGCTATCGCGCAATCACTTCATGATCGAGCAGCGCCACGAAGGTTATCATGTGCGAGACCTCCGCAGCACGCTTGGAACTATCGTCAATGGTCAGCGCATCGGCGGTGACTTCCGCACCGATGATGTTCTGCTGCGAGCTGGAAAGAATGAAGTGATTGCCGGGGGTGTGGATTCCCTGTTTGTCTTTTCTGTGTCCATAGCTAGACCACTGGCGTTGCCCCGATTTTCGCAGTACACGAGATCTTAGATCAGAACCTCGGCCCTCTCTCGAAAAGTCGCCGCGTCCAGCCAAGGGCTGATGCCGCGATCGTCCCACAGAGGTTTCGTGCCACGATCTTTGCAGCACAGCTTCTGTTGGGGCACTATGGGCACACGTCTCAGTCCAGTTCGTGAGCGCATGGCGTGCCATGGGGGCGGTTCGGCGCATCGTGCGTGTGTTTCACTGCTTCAGTAAGCAGACCCTCTGCCGGCAGGACTGTGGGGCTTTCGAGTGCCACAAGCGATGCCAGCGGCTCCGTCGACCCGTAGGGGCCGTTGGATGCGTGCGGAAATCAAGCCGGGTGAGGGCGAGCCGGCGGGATTATTTGATCGGCAATCCGAATTCTCCCGGCCATCTCTGAGTATTCGCCGGAACGACGACCGCAGGGTAAGGTCGCGCTCCGCTGACGGGAGCACGAGCCAGATGATCATCAAGGAGGAATTCGCCGACATCCCGACACCGACCGGGCCAATGCGCCTGCATCTGTTTCGACCGGCGGCGGCGGGCCGCTATCCGGGCATTCTGTTGTACTCGGAGATCTACCAGATCACCGGCCCGATCCGGCGGATGGCGGCATTTCTTGCCGGTCAGGGTTACGTCGTCGGCGCCCCTGAGGTCTATCACGAGTACGAGCCGCTCGGCACCGTGCTGGCTTACGACGTGCTCGGCACCGACCGCGGCAACGACCTCAAATTCACCAAGGAAACCTCGGCCTTTGACAGCGATGCACGGGCCGGTCTCGATTATCTGGCGGCCCATGCAAGATGCACCGGGCGGCTCGGGGTCATGGGCATCTGCCTCGGCGGCCATCTAGCGTTCCGCGCCGCGCTGAACCCGGACGTGCCGGCGGCCGCCTGCTTCTACGCCACCGACCTCGATACCGCCACGCTCGGCAAGGGCGACGATAGCCTAAAGCGCGCCGGCGACATAAAAGGCGAATTGCTGACCGTCTGGGGCCGGCAGGACCCACATGTCCCGCTCGAGGGCCGCAACCTGATCCGGGCCCGGCTGGAAGAGGTCGGGGCCAACTTCCAGTGGCACGAGGTCAACGGCCAGCACGCCTTCCTGCGTGACGAGGGGCCGCGCTACGACCCGGCCCTGGCCTATCACTGCTACGGGCTGGTGTTCGAATTGTTTCACCGCCGGCTCGGCTCGGGCGACCTCGCCGTGTAGAGGTCCGCTCAAGGCCTCGCCCCAGACGGCGAGTGAAGCATTGCGGTCCCAGATCGTCTCGATCGCGTGCACCTCGTCGGCTTCGGCGATCGCCGGAAAGCTGAGGACCTCCCACGGCTCCTGACCGAGACGTGGCCGACGAGGTCGTCCTCGTGCAGCCCCGGTGCGTGATGCTGACGATAGCATCAGGTCCGGCGCCTCCAGGCCCTCGCGCGGGCACACGAACGCTCGGATCGGAGCGCCCGCCATGGCCGGCATGCCCTGCCGGAACAGGGCGTAGCGCATCGGTCGAGATCGAAGCGATCGCCGTCATCGACGGCTGAATTACGTCGGCTGCGTCTGTAAACCGTCGTCGGCCAGTTCCTTGAAGTCGCCGGCGTTGTAGACCGATTGGTAGCCGAGATCCTTCAGGCTCTTGCCTCTCGACGCGGGCGAGACGCGCCGTACCCGGAAATAGGTCTCGAGACGATCCTACTGCCGCTCGACACGGGAGCGGATGCCCCTCGTCGAGCGCGGTGCGCGGCAGGTGCACCTGTACTTTTTTGGCAGACCGGAGCTGATCGGGAGCCGCTTGCTGCGAAACGCTTCCGAAACGTCAACCGATTGGCTTAAAACGTCTTCCTGCGCACTCTGACCGCCGCGCCAAGCGCGGTGGTCGCAACCTTGGAGGAGACTGCCATGCCATTCTATCAAAGAGGCGATGTCCGCATCCGCTACGAGGAGACTGGCTCCGGCTTCCCGCTCTTGGTGACGCCCGGCGGCGGATTGAATTCGCGAGTCAGCAACTGGCCGACGGCGGTCATCAACGCGATGGAGGCGTTCAAGAACGACTTCCGCTGCATCACCATGGACCAGCGCAATGCCAATGGCGGCGAATCCACCGGCCCAGTGCAGGTCGATAACCCCTGGGACGCGTTCGCCGACGACCAGCTTGGGCTGATGGACCACCTCGGCATTCACGAATTCTTTTACATGGGCTACTGCATCGGCGGCTGCTTTGCCGGGAAGCTGATGCAGCGGGCGCCGAACCGCGTCGTCGCCGCCGTGTTCTGCCAGAGCGTCGGCCATCGGCCGGAAGACCCGACCGTCATGTACCGCCATAGCAAAGAGAACTGGGTGCCCGACTTCACGAAGCGGCGGCCCGACCTGTCGATGGACACGATCGAGAAATACCTGCACAACCTGTACGCAGTGCAACCCGATTTCCTGTACAGCGTGTCGCGTGACTTCATCAGGAACTGCCGCACCCCGATGATGGTGTTGCCGGATGACGTGCCAGGGCATCCCTTGCAGACCTCGATTGATGTCGCCTCGCTGGGGCCAAACGCCGAGATCACGGTTTACCCGTGGAAGGAGCCGGAGGAGCTAAGACAACGCACGATCGACCGGGTGCGCCGCTTCTTGAAAGCACACATCCCGATGCGCGCCGCGGCGCAATAGTCGGGGGTCCGGCAACCCATCGACAAAAACGGGGCCCGGAGGAGTCGCACCGCAGGTTTCCTCTGGATCTCCGCTCGCGCGGGTGATTGGGAAAGGGAGAAAACCATTCCGTCCGATGAAAGAGGCCAAGTTCGCATCCATTACGAAGAGGTGGGCTCGGGCTTCCCGCCGCTGGTCATCCCCGGCGGCGGGCTAAACTCAACGGTTGCGAGGCTCGCGACGCACCCGTTCAACCCATTCGACGAGTTTAAGAGCGAGTTTCGTGGTGTCGCGGCCGATCTGCGCAATTCCAAGGGTGGCCAGTCCTCCGGTCCGCTTGAGGTCGATCGGCCTTGGGACGCCTACCCTTTGGGGGCCCCGACGGTCATCGATGGGGTACGCCCGAAATCAGGTTCGCTCTAGACTCTCCGATGGAGGAAGCGAGATTCGAACCTCGGTCCCCCCGCGATAGCGACGATCGTTTTCCGCTTGAACTTTCCGGTCCGCCTCCGTTTCCGAGAGAGACCGTCACGTCCGAATCCCTCTCGCTCAGCCGCACCGTACCAGTGCGACGCAGAGGATTTCACAGAGATGTCCCGGTAACCGGCGAAGCCACGACAAAGAGCGGCCCCCGCGGTGCCTGGCGGCGTCTAACCTGACATCGGCTTTGACCGTTTCTTGTGGGGCAGGTTAGAACGGCGACTCGGGTGGTTTCACTCCCCTCCAGCTAACCGTTCAAGATCAATGAAGCCGATTAATCTGCGCATCGCCGAGGAGCTGGGCGTCCGCGAGCAGCAGGTCGCTGCTGCCATCTCGTTGCTCGACGGCGGAGCGACCGTGCCCTTCGTTGCCCGATACCGGAAGGAGGCGACCGGGGTGCTCGATGCCGCCCAGTTGCGCACGATCGAGGAGCGGCTGAGGTATCTGCGCGAGCTCGACGAGCGTCGGGCCGCGATCCTCGATAGCATCGGCCAGCAAGGAAAACTCGACGCCGCGCTCAAGCAGGCGATCAACGCGGCGGACAGCAAGGCGCGGCTCGAAGATCTTTATTTGCCCTATCGGCCGAAACGGCGGACGAAGGCTCAAATGGCGCGCGAAGCGGGTCTCGAGCCGCTGGCGGAGGCGCTTCTCGCGAGGCCCGACTAATACCCGGAGCAGGTGGCTCGCCGGTACGTCGAACCGAATAAAGGGGTGAGTGATGCGGCCGCCGCACTCGAAGGCGCCCGCGCGATCCTCATTGAGCGTTTTACCGAAGACGCCACGCTGATCGGGACCTTGCGCGAGGAAGTGTGGTTGCGCGGTCGTCTTCTTTCGCGCGTTCGCGCGGGCAAAGCGGAGTCCGGCGCCAAGTTCGCCGATTATTTCGAGTTCAGCGAGCCCCGGGCTAAATTGCCGTCGCACCGCATCCTGGCGCTGTTCCGTGGCGAGAAGGAGGAGGTGCTCGCTCTGGAGCTGGCGCCTGACCCGACCGCGGTGGATCGAGGCGAGCCGGGCATCTTTGAGCGCCAGATCGCGAACCGGTTCAAGATCGCCGATCATGGCCGGCCCGGCGACCGCTGGATGATCGATATGGTGCGCTTGGCCTGGCGGACGAGGATCCTGGTTCACATCGAAAGCGACCTGCGCCTTCGGCTTTGGCAAGCCGCGGAAGATGCTGCAGTGCAGGTGTTCGCCGGGAAGCTACGCGACCTGCTGCTCGCGGCTCCCGCGGGCGCGCGTCCGACGATGGGGCTTGATCCGGGGTATCGGACCGGCGTCAAAGTCGCTGTGGTCACCGAGACCGGGCAAGTCGCGGCGACGGTGACAATCTACCCGCATGAGCCGCAGCGTCGTTTGTCGCTCCGAATGTCTTGTCTGTTTTAACTGCAGATCGGCCATGCCTGTAGTGCACCCCAAAAATGAGACACGGAAAATAGCGGACAGTTTCTCGAGGAGAGGAACTGATGAAGCACCGGGAGTATGCGACGGCATTGAAGGAGGCCGCGCTGGCGCGCCTGGCGGCAGGGGAGAGCGTCGCCGCGGTTGCGCGGGATCTGCAGCTTCGCGGCCGGCTTTTGTATGCGTGGCGGGACAAGGTTCGCAAGGGAGGGCCGGCGGCGTTGCGCGGGCTGGGCCGCCCGCGCAAGCGACCAGCGGTGGCGGGCCCGGCGGCATGTCCGGCGGCCTGTGAGACGGGCGAGACGGACGAGGACAAGCTGGCGCGGGCGCAACGGCGGGTCGCCGCGCTGGAGCGCAAGATCGGCCAGCAGCAGGTCGATCTGGATTTTTTTCGGCGAGCCTTGCGGCATGTGAGGGAGAGGGTGCGACCCAGCGTCGTGCCTGGGGTCGTGCGGTCTACGAAGTCATCCAGATGATGACGAGCGCGATGCCGCAAGGCCAAGTCACGATCGAGCGCCTGTGCCGGCTGGCGCGCGTCAGCCCGCGCCGGCTATTACCGCTTCTGGCAGACCAGCGCGCCGCGTCAGCACGACACCGCGGCGCGCGACACGATCCAGCGGCTGGTGCTGGCCAACGGCCGCTATCGCCGCGGCTACCGCTACGTCACCCAACAGCTGCGCCGCGAAGGCCTGATCGTCAATCACAAGCGCGTGCTGCGCCTGATGCGCGAGGACAATCTGCTGGGTCTGCGCCGGCGGCCGTTCGTGCCGCTGACGACCGATCGGCGGCACCCCTGGCCGGTGGTGCCAAACCGGGCGCGCGACATGCAGCTCAGCGGTCTGGACCAGCTGTGGGTGGCCGACATCACCCCCGCCTTCGCGGGGGCAGGCTCTACATCCGGTTGCAGGCGGAATTCGCCTATCTGGCAATCATCCTCGATGCCTTCAGCCGCCGCGTCATCGGCTGGGCGATGGCCGATCATCTCGGCGCCGGCCTGGCGGTGGCGGCGCTGACCATGGCGCTGACGGCGCGCCGCCCGCCCTGGCGCAGCCTGGTCCACCATTCCGATCGCGGCGTGCGATACGCCTGTGCCGAGTACACCCGCCTGCTCGACACACACGGGATTGCCGCCAGCATGAGCCGGGTCGGCAATCCCTACGACAATGCCAAGGCCGAGCGTTTCATCAGGACGCTCAAGTGCGAAGAGATCGACGGCACCCGGTACCGCGATCACCGCGACGCGGCGGGCCATCTCGGCGCCTTTATCGACCAGGTCTACAACCGCCAGCGCCTGCACTCGGCGCTCGACTATCAGACGCCCGTCGCGTTCGAGGCCGAGCACCGAGCGCGGTCCCGCGCCACCGCGCCTCTCACCACGGTGGGTTTTCAAGGGATACGGAAATCTACGGTGATGCCCGATGCCCAACCGATGCCATGAACGGCGACGCCGGCGAGCATCGCCCGCCGGCGTCGGCCGCATCACCGTGAGTTTCCGGCCGGCTATTCCTCGGCGGGTTGCTCCCCAGCAGAGCCCGCCTCCGCTTCGCCGGCCTCACCAGTGTACGTCCATCACCATTCCGGCACAATCCAACGCCGGTCAACCTGTCCTCATTTTCCGTGTCTCACTCATGGGGTGCAGTTCAAAAGCCGATCGCTCTATTTTCGCTGCAAAAAACAGCAAAAACAGCTAGGGCTCCGAGTCATTTTCACGATTCATCAGGCAATGACGCACCATCGCTCACATCAAATCCCGCTACACCGGCGAAAGCCGGTGCCCACGGCAAAAATGGATCCCCGGCCTTCCCCACGGAACAAGTCCGTGGGCTGAAGGCCCACGGGAAAGCGCAGAGGGGACGTCGAGCTGCATCAACTGAAAGAATCTGTGCACTCGGAGCGAGTGGGGCTCGGCGCAGCTAGACCGGCGAGGGTCAACTACACGGTATCGACGCCGAAGGCCCAGCGGCGGGCGATCTGATGACCGATGGCCAAGGGCGGCGGCAATGTCGGAAGGTCCGGAATGGGGGCGTCCGATCGCGACCGTTCGACCATCGCCCGCACCTCCTCGCGCTCGAACCAGCGCACCTCGGCGAGCTCTTCGGGATCGATCGTGATCTCCTCGGTCAGCGCTTCGCCGAGAAAGCCCATCATCAGGCTCGATGGGAACGGCCATGGCTGCGAAGCGAGGTAACGGACGCGTCCGATATGAATTCCCGATTCCTCGAGGACTTCGCGGCGCACCGCCTCCTCCAGGGTCTCACCCGGCTCCATAAAGCCGGCGAGACAGGAAAACCGGGCGCCGGGGCGCCGATGGCCGCGGCCGAGCAGGCACCGCTCACCCCTGACCCCGAGCATGATCACGACCGGATCGACGCGCGGAAAGTGATGCGCCTTGCAGGCGGGGCAATGCCGTACCCACCCTCCCGAAGCAACGACGCTCGGGGTGCCGCATCTCGCACAGAAGCGATGCCGGTCGTGCCAGTCGATCAGCGAGCGCGCCTCGGCGAGAATTGCCGCCTCGCCTCCGTCGATCATCGGAGCGGCCGCGCGCGCATCCATCGCGCCGCTATCGCCATCGGAAGGGATCTCCGCCGACGTGGCGTCGAGCGCGAAATAGGCGCGACCCTCGCACGTGCCGAGAAGAATGAGGGTGCTGCCGCTGTCGATCAGCGGCCGCCAAGGGGCAACACTCTGCCAATTCAGAGCCGCTGCCGAAGAATGGCGAATCTGCGGCTTGAGGCCGTGCAAAGGCAGCACCTGTGTGCTGGGGTCCTCCAGCAAAGACGCGAGCCAGCCGGCATCCTGGCGGCGCTGGCTCACTCGATCGAGGGGGTTGCCCCCAAAGCAATAAATCTCTTCCATCTTTATAACATACCTCCTCAGTGCCGGTCGCAGTCAAACGCGACAATGCCGCATCGCTCCCCGGCTTATCCCGCTTCACGCGATCTACCTTGCCACAGCGCGGCATTCCGATCAGCCCTCGCGCGGCTCGAACCTGTAGGGCGTCGCGCTCGAGGTCAGCGGATCGAGCGCGAGTCGGTGCTCGAGCGGCGGAAAGGCCCGGCTGAGGCAGTCGGAGCGATTACACAGCCGGCACGACAAGCCGATGCCGACCTTGGCCCGTCCGAGGTCGAGCCCGTCCGCATAGGTGACCTCCTCGGCATGTGCCACACTGCAGCCCATCGCCACGACGTGGACGGGGCGGGGTTCACCCCAGTGTGTCGCAGGCCGCGCCACGGCCCGGGCGAAGCAAAGGTAAGCGTCGCCGTCGGGCAGCTCGGCGACTTGCACCTGGACCGCGCCCGGCTGCGAAAAGGCGGTATGCACCACCCAGCGCGGGCACGAGCCGCCGTAACGCGCAAACGGGAAACCCGCCGCCGAGAAGCGCTTCGAGACGTTTCCGGCCGGGTCGACGCGGACAAAGAAGAACGGTACGCCGCGGGCCCCCGGCTGCTGCAAGGTGGACAGGCGGTGACAGGCTTGTTCGAAGGAAACCCCGAAGCGCGCCGCGATCGCCTCCATGTCGTGGCGCAGCTCCTGCGCCGACGCGAGATATGCGGCATACGGCATCAGGATCGCGCCGGCGACATAGTTGAGAAGGCCCACGCGGATCAGCATCGCTGCTTCCGCCGAGGACGGCGCGGCCTCGCGCAAGGCGGTTTCTACCGCGTCGCGGGCTTCGAAGAGCGCGAGTTGGAACGCCATGTGGAACCCGCGGCTCTCGCGGGGCAAGGTTTCGGCAAGGGCAAGCCGGCGGGTCTCCGGATCAAATCGCCGCAGCACCCCATCCAGCGGCTGCACAGTGACGGTGAGGCCATGCGTCTGGCGGAGCCTTTCGGCGATGGCGTGGTTCATCTCGGATGGGGCGGCGCTGCAGGCGGCGGCGATCCCGTCGGCGGCCTCTTCGAGCGTCGGGAAATGGTTGGCGCGGTCATCGAAGAAATCACGCGCCTCTTCATTGGGCAGCAGGACGCGCCGCCCCGACGGGAGGGCGATGCCCCCGGCGTCCTCGCGGGCGACCCGCCAGGCGCGATAAAGCGCGAGCACCGCGCGCGCCGCATTCGGACCCGAGCCCGCCAAAGCGGCAATTTCGGCTTCGGGCACCGCATCGACGCCCAGCAAGGGATCGGAGAAAGCCTCACGCAGCCCGATCTCGAGCCGGCGTTCCTGCGACCCGGAGAGCGTGGCGAGATCGAGGTGGAACGTCTCGGCGAGCTTGATCAGCAATGTGCCGCTCACCGCGCGCTGATCGTGCTCGATCAGGTTCAAATAGCTGGCCGAGATGCCGAGCCGGTTCGCCAATGCCTGCTGCGACAGGTTCCGCTCAGTGCGCAGCCGCCGCACCGTACGCCCGATCTGAACACGCGACATTTTACAACCTTTACAAAGATTGAGCCCGGTTTGTGAAGACGCCAACAGAATTACACTGATCATGCCACATTGGGGCTCGCCGCTGCAGCTGCAATGTTGTTATTGAAATCACGGTGTTATTAACAAGGAACAGAACATGCAGCCCGACGGATTTTCAGGCGTTCGGCGAGACTACTGCCCCGCGGATGTCGAGCGGCTGGCCGGCTCCTTTCGCATTCGTCATACATTGGCGGAAATGGGCGCCGTGCGGTTGCGGCATCTGTTGAACACCGAGCCGTTCGTGCCGACGCTCGGCGCCCTGACCGGCAATCAGGCCGTGCAGCAGGTCAAGGCCGGTTTGAAGGCAATTTATCTATCCGGCTGGCAAGTCGCTGCCGACGCCAATACTGCCGGACAGATGTATCCGGACCAGTCGCTCTATCCGGCGGATTCGGTGCCCAATGTGGTCAGGCGCATCAACAATGCATTGCGCCGCGCCGACCAGATCGCCCACTCGGAAGGCGATAGCGACGACACTTACTGGATGGCCCCGATCATTGCCGATGCCGAGGCCGGGTTCGGCGGCGCCCTCAACGCCTACGAATTGATGAAGGCGATGATCGAAGCTGGCGCGGCCGGCGTGCATTTCGAGGACCAGCTCGCGTCGGAAAAGAAATGCGGTCATCTAGGCGGCAAGGTCCTGGTGCCGATAGGTCAGCACATCCGCACACTCAACGCCGCCCGTCTCGCGGCCGATGTCGACGGCGTGCCGACTGTGCTGCTGTGCCGCACAGATGCGCAATCCGCGCAATTGCTGACCAGTGACGTCGACGAACGCGACCGCCCGTTCCTCAGCGGCGAGCGCACCGCGGAAGGGTTCTTTCGGATTCGCCCGGGGCTTGGCGTCGACTACGCGATCGCGCGCAGCCTCGCCTATGCCCCTTACTCCGATCTCCTGTGGTGGGAGACGAGCGAGCCCGACCTCGATGAGGCCGAGCGCTTTGCCGATGCGATCCATCGCGAGTTCCCGGGCAAATTGCTGGCCTACAACTGCTCGCCGAGCTTCAACTGGCGCAAAAAGCTGGCTCCCGAGAGACTGGCGGGCTTCCAGCACGACACTGCGCAAATGGGCTACCGGTTCCAATTTGTCACTTTGGCCGGTTTCCATAGCCTCAACCTCGCGATGTTCCAACTGGCGCGGGACTACAGCGAGCACGGTATGGCGGCCTACTCCGAATTACAGCAGGCCGAGTTTGCAGCAGAGGCGGATGGCTATACCGCAACCCAGCATCAGCGCGAGGTCGGCGTCGGCTACTTCGATGCGGTGGCAATGGTGATTTCGGGCGGCCGCTCCTCGACGACGGCGCTGGCCGGCAGCACCGAGACGGCGCAGTTCCATGAGGATCGGCCGGCGGAACTCCACGCAGTACGGCCATGACGAGGGTTTGGTGCACAACCACGACTGGGCGGTGCACGATTGGGCAGCGCAATGACCGCGGGGATCGTCATTCGCGGGCCCATGAAGCCCGGCTTCGAGAAGGTGCTGACACCCGAGGCGATCGACTTTGCCGTCGAGCTCGAGCGTGAATTCGGTGCGGAGCGGCGGCGTCTCCTTGCCCGCCGCGCCGAGATCCAGCGCCGGCTCGATGCCGGATGGAAGCCCGATTTCCTGCCCGAGACCAAGGCGATCCGCGACGGCGACTGGCGGGTGGCGTCGATCCCGCGCGACCTTCAGGATCGCCGTGTCGAGATCACTGGCCCGACCGACCGCAAGATGGTGATCAATGCGCTCAATTGCGGCGCCAATGTCTACATGGCCGATTTCGAGGACGCCAATACGCCGACTTGGGACAACCTGATCGAAGGCCAAGCCAATCTCAGTGATGCGGTGCGCCGGACAATCGCCTTCGATGACCCGCAGACGGGGCGGCATTATTCTCTGAACGGCAAGACCGCCGTGCTGTTCGTGCGGCCGCGAGGCTGGCACCTTCCGGAAAAGCACGTCCTCGTCGACGGCGAGCCGATGTCGGGCGCGCTCTTCGACTTCGTGTTGTTCTTTTTTCACAATGCGAAAGAATTGGTGGCGCGCGGCACCGGCCCGTACTTCTACTTGCCAAAGCTGGAGAGCCACCTCGAAGCACGGCTGTGGAACAGCGTCTTCCTGCACGCGCAGGCAAGACTTGGATTGCCGAGAGGCACAATCCGCGCGACCGTGCTGATCGAGACGATCCTTGCTGCCTTCGAGATGGACGAGATCCTCTGGGAATTGCGCGACCATTCGGCCGGTCTCAATTGCGGCCGCTGGGATTACATCTACAGCTTTATCAAGAAATTCGCCGAAGACCCGGCTTGCGTCATGCCGGACCGGGCGCAGGTCACGATGACGAGCCATTTCCTGCGCAGCTACAGCCTGTTGCTGATCAAGACCTGCCATCGGCGTGAGATCCACGCAATGGGCGGAATGGCGGCGCAGATCCCGATCCGCGACGACCCCGCCGCGAACGAAGCGGCGATGGAGAAGGTCCGCGCCGACAAGATGCGCGAGGCTGGCGACGGTCACGACGGCACTTGGGTTGCGCATCCGGGGCTCGTGACGATTGCCAAGGAGATCTTCGACCGCGAGATGCCGCAGCCCAACCAGATCGCCCGCAAGCGCCAAGACGTGCACATCACCGCATCGGATCTTCTCGCGGTCCCGACAGGCACGATCACCGAGGTGGGGCTCAGGCAGAACCTAGATGTCGGGATCGGCTATATCGAAGCATGGCTGCGCGGCACCGGCTGCGTGCCGCTCTACAATCTGATGGAAGACGCCGCCACCGCCGAGATCAGCCGTGCGCAGCTCTGGCAATGGATCCGGCATCGCGTCCGGCTTGAGGACGGCCGCACTGTTGACGCGGCGCTGTGCCGCAAGCTCCTCGACGAGGAACTCGCGAAACTTCGCACGTCGCGAAGCGACAACGGTTACGAGGCCGCAGCCAAGCTCTTCTGTGAACTAATCGAGATGCGAGCCTTCCCCGAATTTTTGACGATCCCGGCCTATGACATGATTGCGCCGGGAGTTGGGTAGCCGCTCTCGCGAGGAACAAGCCATTTCATTCAAAATCGGTATGGGAGTCATATGAGCAACCCTCATTGACCGGGCAGAACCCGTCGGCGATGTTTGGGCCAGTTGCGAATTTGCAGGGAACCGTGATGGCTCGATTAACCGACCTTCCTTCGACGCAGGCAAAGCGCTACGCCGAGCTCGATTGCCCGACTTTCGCGACCACGCCCTGGGTAAACGGCCCGCCGCTGGCCGAGCGGCGGGTCGCGATCGTCTCGTCGGCCGGCTTGGTCGTCAGTGGCGAAAAACCATTCCGCGGACGTGACGCCGATTACCGGGTGATCCCATCCGAGACGCGGCCCGATCAGCTGATGTTCAGCCATATCTCGATCAATCTCGACCGCAGCGGGTTCCAGGAAGACTGGAACGTCGTATTTCCGCTCGATCGGCTCCGCGAACTCGCTCACGAGGGCGTGATCGGTTCCGTTGCGGCGACCCACTATTCCTTCATGGGCGCAACAGATCCGCTGCAGATGGAAGGCTACGCGCGCGAAGTCGCCTCGCGCCTCAAGGGCGATGAGGTCGACGCCGTTCTGCTCTCCCCCGTTTGACCGCTTTGCACGCGCGCCGTGAGCGCGCTGGGGCATTATCTCGAGGAAGAGGGCGTCCCGACTGTGGCGATCAGCCTCATTCGGCCGCAAACCGAAAACACCAAGCCGCCCCGTGCCCTCTGGGTCCCGTTCGAGCTCGGCCGCCCGTTCGGTCCGCCGCGCGATGCGGTATTCCAGACGCGCGTGATCCTCGCGGCATTGCGCCTGCTCGAACGCGAGCGCGGTCCCGTGATCATCGAGGATTTTCCCGAAGACGATCCACGGGAACGGCCCGACCCGGCCTGGCGACCACCCTTCGCCAAACCCGACCTCGATGGCGCCTTGGCAACGCGGCTCGCCGCTGCGCTGGAGGACGAGAGCGAGCGGGTCGACGCCGCGTATGGACGCGCTGCCAAAGAGCGCGAGCGCACGATAGTCGGGCTCAGCGGGCTCTCGATCAGCCAGGCAGGTCGTTACATGGCCAGCTGGCTGCGCGGGCAAACCCCGGAGAGCCCGAACGCAGAGATGTCGGCGCCGCTGACACTGCGTTTCGCTGTCGACGATCTGAAAGCGGCCTACATCGAGATCGCGCTTTCCAGCTCCGCCAGGCCATCGAGCAAGCAGCTCGGCGACTGGTTGTGGAACGACACGGCGGCCGGGAGGGCGATTTTCGCTCTGCGCAGCAGATATTTGACGAGCGACGACGAGCGCCTCAAAGCAATAGCGGGCCTGTTTCTCGTGCCCGGCGTGCGAGTGCCGCCGAGCGGCTGATGTGGCCTAGAGCTTGCCTAGCCGGGGACCGGCTGATTGCATATTTCGGCGATACGGTTACCGTATCAATTCATGGACCTCGTCGCCGCGATGCAAGTGTTCGTCCGTGTCGCCGAAGCGGGTGGTTTTACCCCTGTCGCGCGTGAGACTCACACCACCCAACCGACGGTGAGCCGCGTCATTGCGGCCCTTGAGGATCATCTCGGGGCACGACTGTTTCACCGCTCGACCCGCGCAGTGAGTCTGACCGAAGACGGCAAGCAGTTCTACGAGCGTGCGCGGCACGCGTTGGAAGCGGTGGCGGAAGCCGAGAACGCTGTTGGGAAGCGGCGGACGCGGGCCTTCGGGCGGCTGAGGCTCAGCATCCCCGTCGCCTTTGGCCGGCTGCACGTCGCGCCGCGCATGCCAAGGTTTCTCCGGCTCAACACCGACGTCCAAGTCGAGTTGGTGATGAGCGACAGTTTCGTCGACCTGATCGGCGAGGGCATCGATCTCGCCGTGCGCGTCGGCGAGATTGCCGATCCCACCCTGATCGCCCGGCGGATCGGCACTACGCGCCGCGTCACCGTCGCCTCGCAGGACTATCTCGATCGGCGGGGAGAGCCCCTCCATCCCGCCGATCTACCCGCTCATGATTGCATCGTTTACACCCGCCTCGCTACCGGTAACGAGTGGCATTTCGCCGGCGAGGACGGGGAGATCGTGGTTCCTGTGGAGGGCCGTTATCGCGTCGACAACTCCGAGGGTGTGCGCGAAGGCGTGCTCGGCGGGCTCGGGATCGGCGTCATTCCGATCTGGCTGTTCAATGAGAACGAGATCGCCCGGGGCAGTGTCCGGATCATTCTGAACGGCTTCGAACCGACGTGCCTGCCGATCCACGCGGTGTTTCCGTCGCGCCGCCTGGTGGCGACAAAGGTCCGCGCCATGATCGAATTTCTGGCGGCCGAGTTCGGGCGCGATCCGCTGCTTTCCGCCCAGGACATGGACGTTGAGTTGAGCAATTTCCGCGGCTTGGCCCACGCATCGGGCTGAACTTCCTCCAATCGGCGACGGGTCCAATCGGTCGTCGAACGCTGCAACTATCGGAGAAGATGACCATGTACCTGGATCGAGGCCGCGTCGATCGCATCGTCAAAGGGGCCCTGACGCTCGCCATTGCATTGGCGCTCGCTGGTGGAGCGGCGCAGGCGGCCGACACCCTCGCCTTCGCGGTCGGGCCGCTGCAACCAACGCCAGGCGAAACCAAGAAAGCCTTCGATCCCTTTTTCAAACACCTCGCCGAACGGCTCGGCGCCACCTATACGCTCGAGGCGACGACCGACTGGGCGGGCATTGCGGTGGCGCTGGCCAGCGGTCAGGTCGATGTCGCGTGGATGGGACCGTGGGGTTACGTGATCGCGCACAACAAGGGTGCCGGCGATGCGATCGCCACGGCGAAGTACGACGGGAAACCGATTTACCACGCGATCGTGATTGCCCGCCCGGACCTCGAAATCAAGAAATGGCCGGACGACGGCAAAGGGCTGCGCATGTCCTTTGCCGATGTCGGTTCCACCTCGGGCTGGCTCGTGCCGACGTTCTGGTTCAAATCCCGCGGGCTCGATCCGAAGACGTACTTCCAGTATCACGAGGGCGCCACCCATGCGGCCAACGAGATCTCGGTAGCCAATGGGCAAACCGATTTCGCGACCGATTTCGATCGAAATCGCACCGCCATGATCGAGAACGGGGCGATCTCGCCGCAGGCCACCAAGATCGTCTGGACGTCGGATGACCTGCCCAATGATGCGATCGCAGTGCGCGCCGGATTCGATCCCGTCATGGCCAAGAAAATCCAGGAAATATTGACCGGTATCACGGACGAGCAAGCGCCCGCCATCCTGCCCAAGCATTACACCGGCTTCATCGCGTCGAGCCACGTCAACTACAAGCTGATCGAGGACGCCGGCATCGCCGTCGGAGCCCTCAAAAACCAGAAATGAGGACCGGCGACACCGAGGCACTCTATCCGGATCCGACGCGTTCCCTGATCGGGGCGACGCCGGTTCGTTTCGTCACGACACTCCTGCTCTTGTTGCTGGTCTACGGTTTCTCCCTTTATTTTGTCGATTTCGACCTCGGCCGTCTGTGGGACGGGCTGCCGAGGCTCGCGCATTGGGCGGCCAAGGCATGGCCGCCCGACACAAGCGATCTCGCTGTCCTGATCGAGCGCGCTATTGAGACTGTTGCAATGGCGGTGGTCGGCACGACCATCGGCGTGGTCATTGCGATGCCGTGCTGCATACTCGCGGCGCAGAACATCACCCCGAGCGGGCTGCTCTACACCCCCATGCGCTGGTTTCTAAATGCGCTGCGAGGAATTGATTCCTTCATCTTCGCATTGCTCTTCGTTGCGGCCGTCGGATTGGGGCCCTTCGCCGGGGTACTCGGCATCGGCCTCCATTCCGCCGGCACGATCGCCAAGCTCTGGTCGGAAGCGATCGAGGCCGTCGAACCAGGCCCGCTCGAGGCGGCGGCGCTGACCGGAGCCAATCGCCTGAAGGTGATCAGCTACGCACTGCTGCCGGATGTATTGCCGAATTTGACGTCGATCACCCTCTACATCTGGGAGTTCAATGTCCGCTCCTCGACCGTCCTCGGTGTCGTCGGCGCCGGCGGGATCGGGCAGGAGTTGAAGAACAGCGTAGACCTCTTGGACTTCGCGCGTCTGTTCACGATCATTCTGATCATCCTTGCGATGGTGACGATGATCGACCAGTTCAGCGCCAGACTGCGGCGGGGACTGGTGTGATCGCCGCGGTGTCGCCACGCGATCCGGCAATACGCATCGTCGGGCTAAAAAAGCGGTTTGGCGACCGCGTCGTGCTCGATGATGTTTCTTTCGACGTGGCAGCGGGTGAGGTCGTCGCGATACTTGGAGCCAGCGGTGCCGGAAAGACCACATTGTTTCGCTGCGTAACGCGCCTCGCGCAGTCTGATTGTGGGCAGATTTTCCTTGGCGAGCATGCCATGCGAACCCTGGGCGGCCGGCAGTTGTCGATGGCGCGCAGCGAGATCGGCCTGATCTTCCAGCAGTTCAATCTGATCCGGCGATTGAGCGCGCTCGACAATGTCCTGGCCGGCCGTCTCGGGGAGGTGCCGACCTGGCGCGTGATGCTGCGCCGTTTCCCGCACAGGGATCGGCAATTCGCCCTCGCCGCGCTCGATCGCGTCGGCCTGCTGTCCTACGCACTGCAGCGTGCCGACAGCTTGTCGGGCGGCCAGCAGCAACGTGTGGCGATCGCGCGGGCGCTTGCCCAACAGAGCCGGTTTGTCCTGGCCGACGAGCCGGTCGCCAGCCTCGATCCGGAATTGGCCAAAAGCGTCCTGTCGATTTTGCGGGACATTGCGCGCGAGCGCATGATCGCCGTGCTCGTTAGCTTGCACCAGGTCGAGTTCGCGATCCAATTCGCCGATCGCGTCATCGGTCTGCGCGCCGGCCGAATGATCGCCGATCGGCCGGCCGCCGCGTTTGCCGAAGCCGATCATCGCATGATCTTCGCGACTTGAAGACGCGTTTGCGGGAAGGAATTCTATCATGACGGTTCGGACCTTGGTTTTCGACGCCTATGGCACGCTCTACGACGTTCAATCCGTACTGGCGAGGGCCGAGGCCTTGTGCCCGGGGAAAGGCGAGGTGATCACGCAGATCTGGCGGTTGAAGCAATTGGAATACACTTGGCTGCGCAGCTTGATGCAGGAATATGCGGACTTTTGGGAGGTGACGGGCGCCGCGCTCGACTTTGCATTGCGGGCGGCGGGGGTCGAGCCGAATGACGCTATCCGCGGACCCTTGATGGAGAATTATCTCCACCTCGATCCCTATCCGGAAGCCCAAGAGGCGCTCGCCGCGCTCGCGGGGCATAAGCTCGCCATCCTGTCGAACGGCAACCCGCGAATGCTCCAAGAACTCGTGCGGAATTCCGAGCTCGACCGGCGGATCGAGGCCGTGATCAGCGTCGACAGCGTCCGTGCATACAAGCCGCACCCCTCCTGTTATGCCCTCGTCGCGCCGGCGCTCGGCGCCCCGAAGGAGGAAGTGCTTTTCATCTCGTCTAACGGCTTCGACGTCGCCGGCGCCAAGGCCTTCGGTTTCGATGTCGCCTGGATCCGCCGCAGCAGCGGGGGCGCTCCGGCCACGATGTTCAGTATGCTGCGCGGACGCGCCGAGGAGCTCGGTCACGCTCCCGATCATACCGTGTCGTCATTGACCGATTTGCCCGAGCTTCTCCGAGCGCGCAGTTGACGGAACCGGCCGGCAGAAAAAGGCTTGATATGGATCGAGGGCGGCCGGCCGGCGACGAGGTCGGCGACGATCTTGCCGGTCATTGGCGCCGAAGTCATGCCGACATGGCCGTGGCCGAAAGCGTAGATGACGTCCGGCGTCGCGCCCGACGGGCCGAGAACCGGCAGCGAGTCGGGCAGGCTCGGCCGATGGCCCATCCACACCGAGATCCGCTCCGGCGGGTGCGATGCGGCGAGGCCGGGCAGCATCTTGCGCCCTTGCTCGAGCAAGATTTGGGCGCGCCGCCAGTCGGGGGGCGCCTCCAGACCGGCAAGTTCCACCGTGCCGGCAAAGCGCAGCCCCGTATCCATTGGCGTCGCGACGAATTTGCCGTCGGCATCGGCGGTCGGGATGCGCGGCATTGTTTCCGGATCGCGGATCATCAGGTGATAGCCGCGCTCGGTCTCGAGCGGCGTCGTGTCGCCCAGCGCCGCGGCGAGCGGGTTCGAATAGGCCCCGGCACAGATGATCGCGGCGTCGGCTGCGAGGTCTCCGGCATCGGTCTCGATCGCGGCGAGCCGGCGGCCTTCGAGGCGAAAGCCGTGCGCTCGCGCCCGCACCAGTTCGCCGCCCGAGCGGACGAAGTGCTCGACGAGACGCTCGACCAATGCCAATGGGTTCGAGGTATGCCCGTTCTCGCGGACCAGCACGCCGCGCACATAGTCGCGCGACAGGGCGGGCTCCAGCTGGCGCAATTCGTCGGCGTCGAACTCGTCGATCTCAACCCCGTTCTCCCGCCGCAGATCCCAGGCGAACCGGTCCTTCGTCAGGCTTTCGGCCGAGCGGTAGACATAGAGATGGCCGAGACGATGGACGAGATCCTCGGCACCTGCCGCGCTGACCAGCGGTTTCAGCGCATCGAGGGTCGGCCCGACGAGCGGGCGCAGGGCGCGCGCCGCCGCCCGCGCCTTTTCGGGTGTGCCGGCGCGGACGAAGCGCAGCAGCCACGGCGCGATTGCCGGCAGATAGCTCCAGCGCAGCGCCAAAGGGGCGAGCGGGTCGAAGAGCCAGCCCGGAACATTCCAAACGACACCAGGCATTGCTACCGGGGTGACCGACGAGCCGTTGAAGCACCCGGCGTTGCCGAAGGTGGCGCCATGGCCGGGCTCGTCTTTTTCGATCAGAAAGACGCTGTGGCCGTCGCGCTGCAACCAGCTCGCCGCGCACACCCCGACCATGCCGGCCCCGATCACCCCGACCCGCCTTGCCCCAAACCCCGGCATCACCTCTCCTCCGCAATCGGCCGCGATCTTAGTGGCGGCCGACCCCGAAAGGGAATGTCCTCGCGGTTGCGGCCCTTCACGCTATCGGCTATTCGAGGGGGCACGGAGAGGTGCCGGAGCGGTCGAACGGGGCGGTCTCGAAATGCGCTTGGCGTCGTCCTGACCTGTCCCGTTCCATACCATGGCGTGAGGCTCTCTGCGGCTTTCAATCTCCTGCCATCGCGTCTTGTCCCGCGCGATCCTGACCTGTGCTACCCCGTCCGGTGCCAATTCGGGTGCCAATGCTGCCTGCCGTGGGCTGCTCATTGCGATGCGCCGTCTCATGGATGAGCGTCTCCGTGCGATTTTGATCGCAGTCGGCACAATCCTAGATCGTTCGCTTAACCACCTTTGTGACTTCACGTTGCGCCAGTTCTCTGGCATAAGGCTCGAATGCTAGGCATAGCAACAATTGGCAGATGGCAGGAACGGGGGTTGACCGCGCAACGAGCGCAAAATACGCACGCTCTAAGGCTCTGTTGCGTCTGTAGCTGAGGAACACTTTTGGTACAATATGCTCGCCCGAACGAGGGTGGTTCGCAGCGCTGCCCCAGGGTGATCCACCCTTGCTCATGCTGTGGCCTCGTGCGCTCTGTGACGCACAGGAGATGTCAGAGCGGATGTGGGCGGGCGTTCCCCCGATCGCGAAACGGCCCATCGCCTGGGCCGGCGGGCCGCTGCCCATGCGCACGGCGCTGCCGGCATCAACGCGGCGCTCGAAGCGGGGGTCGACTCAATCGAGCATGGGAGCTTCCTCGACGCTCGCTCGCTCGAGCTGTTCATCGCCAAAGGCGCTTTTCATGTGCCGACGATTATCGCCGGCGTCACCGTTTTGGAGATGGCGCGGGGCGATGGCGTCTTGACGCCAGCGCAAATCGAGAAGGCGAAGGTGGTCGGGGTGAAGATCAAGGAGGCCCTCGCCCGCTCGCGCACAAGGCCGGTGTGACGATCGCGTTCGGCACGGACATGGGAGTGGGGCCCCACGGACAGAACGCACGTGGGTTCGGCTACATGGTCGAAGCAGGGATGCCTTCCCGCGAAGCGATCCAAGCAGCGACAGTCAATGCCGCCAAGCTACTCGACATTTCCGACGAAGTGGGAACGATCGCGGCAGGCAAATCGGCCGATGTGATCGCTGTGGATTCGAGCCCGCTCGAAACGTGTCTGTGCTCGAGCGCGTGGCCTTCGTAATGGCCCGCGGCGACGTCTATCGGGCGTGACTTGCTCCCCGCCGTCGCTCCGTGGGTGGACTTGAACCTGCCAGCGCCGGCTCTCCTGCCGCAGCACGAGCAGCACGTGCCGCCTGCCGCACGTGCTGTTCGCTGGATCGTTATCACACAGGTTGATAGTAGGATAGTATGGCCGGTAGGCCCTCAGCTCCGGAAATCACGTGCGCGCCGCCGCAGTTATGCTTCGTGCCAATAGCCGACCTTCGCCGGGCGCTCCCCAACCGCCGTAGTCGACCCGAGACGGCTCTTCAGCCGGCCGGCCCTTGGAACGACGCTACGGCGTCCGAACGGCTCAATGGCCAGCAGATCAGTGCTAGTCGGGGAGGCGATCCTATCATCTTGTTCGCCTCGAGCAGACGAAGCCAGAATGATTTAAACTACTCCATCCAGATCGTCGTGAAATCCTGTGACCAGCTTTGCGCCGGGCGGAACCCCTTTACATGGGACGACATCGCCCGGGGGTTCAAATCGTGCACGATCCACATCCATGGCGCCTCGTCGACGACCAATGCATGGGCCTTGGCCAGGATCTGGTCGCGCATCGCCGGGTCAAACGTATCCTGGGCTTGTTGCAGCAGATCGTCGAGTTGCGGTGTCGACCAGTGCCCCCAATTCTGGTTGGTTGGCGAATAGCTGGTAAGATGCCAATAGCGGAACATCGATGACGGATCGGTGTAGCTGAGGCTGATGTTCAATGCGTCGACGCCTTTGGAAGCCGGCGCGTCCGGCGCGCTGCGATAGCCGAGCAGCATGGCGCCCCACTCGACGACCTCGAAATCGAGATCGAACCCGGCCGCCTGCATGCTCTGCTGTAGAAACTCGTTCATCGGCAGCGGCATCATCTGCCCGGAACCGGAGGTCGAGATCATGATTTTGGCCTTCACCGGCCCGATATAGCCGGCTTGCTTCAGCAGCGCCTTGGCCCTCTCGGGATCGTAAGTGTAATGGTTTTGCGGGTTCCCGAAGACCGGGTGCTCGACCGGGTAGAGGCCGGGGGCCGGCGTCGCGGTGCCGTTCAGCAATTTGACGAGGCCGTCGCGGTCAACCGCGTAATTAGCCGCCTGGCGCACCAGCTTGTCGCGAAACGGCGATTGCCCGGTAACATTGAGGACGTAGGGCCAAGTGTGCGGGTAGGGCCATAGGCTGATCTGGAACCCCGCGGATTTGAGGCTGTCGATCATATCCGGCGGCGGGACCTCGATCCAATCGACCTGGCCGGAGCGCAGCGCGGCGACGCGCGTGTTGGCCTCCGGCATCGGCATCACGATCATGCGGTCGAGCTTGGGGATGCGGTGCTTGTCCCAGTAGTCCGGGTTGCGCGCCATCTCGACGCTGACGCGCGGCGTCACCTTGGTGATCTTGAACGGTCCGGTGCCCGCCGGCGTCTTGGCGAACTCGGTCCAGCTGCGCCCGGCCTTCTCCCACGCCGTCGGGCTGACGAACAGGATGCGGGTGACCAAGTAGGGGAAATGACTGAACGGAACGTTGGTGTAGATCGCGATCGTGCAATCGTCGATTTTCTCCCAGCGCTGCAGCATGCTGACAACGGCGCGCACAATTGGCGATGACGTCGCGTCGAATTGCGGCGACTTATCATCATAAATGCGCCCCAAGGTGAAGACCACCGCGTCGGCGTTGAAGTCGGTGCCATCATGAAATTTGACGCCGTGCCGCAAGTGAAAGACCCAGCGCGTATGGTCGACCTCGTCGATCTCCCAACTGGTCGCCAGCCCCGGCGTCACATCGGCAGTCTCGTTGGGATGCTTGAAGTCCCAATTGACCAGCGAATCGAATACGGGATAACCAAGAAAGCGGAAGCCTTCACCGCCATTATTCGGAATGCCGCCCGTGGTCGGCAGATCGGATGCCGTCATGCCGACCCGCATGACTTGGTCGGCGTAGGCTCCACCGAGTGGCGCACCACCCAAAAACACTGCCGCGGCGAATAGACCGATGCGAACACGGATGCCATAGAAGGCACGTCCGACCATGGAACTTCCCTAGGTTTTTGCCAGGCAGATCCAGGCAAGATCGGTGCCACCGGCGGCGGAATATTTTCAGGCCGCGAGTTTGATCCGCTCCTCGGCGCGGACACAGCGCGCGACATGGTCGTCGCCGCACATCACCGGCGCCGGCAACGTCTCGACGCATCGCGAGAGCGCATAGGGACAGCGTGGGGCAAAGCTGCAGCCGGGCGGCAACGCGGCGAGGTTCGGCGGCGCGCCGGGGATCGTCATCAGTCGGCTGCCCGGCTCGACCCCATGCAGATTGGCGGCGAGCAGGCCTTCGGTATAGGGATGTGCGCGTTTTCTGAGCAGGTCGCGCGTCGTCCCGGTTTCGACAAAGCGGCCGGCATACATCACCGCCAGGCGATCGCTGACCTCGACCGCGGCACCGATGTCGTGCGTGACGAAAACGACTGCCATGCCAAGTTCACGCTGCAGTTCGCGCAACAGCAGCAGGATCTGGATCTGTACGGTGACGTCTAGCGCCGTGGTCGGCTCGTCCGCGAGCAATACGGTCGGGTTGCACGACAGCGCCAATGCAATCATCGCACGCTGGCGCATGCCGCCCGACATCTCGTGCGGATAAGCATCGAAGCGGCGTCGCGCCGACGGGATCTGCACCCGTTCCAACCATTCGAGGGCGCAGCGTCGGGCGTCACGGCGCGCTATGCGCTGGTGGCGGACCAATGTCTCGGTGATCTGTTCGCCGATCGTGAACACCGGGTCGAGCGCGGTCACCGGCTCCTGGAAGATCATTGCGATGCGACTGCCGCGCAATTCCTCGATCCGGCTCTTGGAGGCGGTGGTCAGGTCTTCGCCATCAAGAACGATCCGGCCGTCGATTGCGCAATTATCGGGCAGCAGGCGCATTAGTGCGCGCAACGTGACGCTTTTCCCGGATCCGGACTCCCCGAGAATGCCGAGGACCTCGCCGCGGCCGACGCGGAAGCTGATGTCGTTCACCGCGTGGATCGTACGATCGCGCTGCCGGAAGCGCACCGCCAAGTTTTCGACGTTGACGGCTGCGGTCTCAGTCATCGGCGGCGCTGATCGTGCGGGCGCGGCTATGGCCGGAGCCGGGGACCATCATGTGGCAGGCGACCTGATGCCCGCCGCCAAGATCGTCGAGCGGCGGCGACGCCCGCGCACAAATCTCTTCGGCAAAGACGCACCGGGTACGGAAGCGGCAACCGGAAGGCGGGTTGATCGGGTTGGGCGGATCGCCGGTCAACGGCGAAGCTTCGGTACGGCGATCCGGGTCCATGCTCGGCATCGCCCGCAACAGCGCCTGCGTATAGGGATGCGACGGCCGCCGGAAAATCACGCCAACCTCGCCGGCTTCGACGATCCGGCCGAGATACATGACGACGACGCGGTCGCTGACGTGGCGGACGACGTTGAGGTCGTGCGAGATGAACAGGTAAGTAAGACCTAGATTGCGGCGCAGATCGGCGAGTAGGTTGAGGATCTGCGCCTCGACCGATTTGTCGAGCGCGGAGACCGCCTCGTCGAGGATCAAGAGACGCGGTTCGAGTGCTAGCGCGCGGGCGATGTTGACGCGCTGGCGCTGGCCGCCGGAGAGTTCGTGCGGATAGCGCCGAGCGAACAGCGAGGGACGCAACCCGACCTGATCAAGCAAATGTTCGGCCCGCTCACGGGCCCTTTTGGGCGGAACGTTTTTGGTGGTGCGCGGCCCGAAGGCAATGATGTCGGCGATCGTGGCGCGCGGGTTGAGCGAGGAGTAGCTGTCCTGAAACACCATCTGCATGTGCAATCGCAATTCGCGCACGCTGATGCCGCCTGGCGCGCCGACGCCTTCGCCGTCGAAGATGATCTCGCCGGCATCCGGTTCGATCAGGTGCAGCAATAACCGCGCGGTCGTCGATTTGCCGCAGCCGGACTCGCCGACGACGCCGAGCGTCTGGCCCTTGAGTACATTGAACGACACTCCGTCGACCGCCTGCACCGCATCGCGCGAAAAGCTCCAGAAACCCCCTTTGGCCGGGAAATGTTTCTTGAGGTCGCGCACGATCAACAATGGCTGCATCGGGCCGCCGCGATCCTCGGCAGACTGGAGGATCGGCGCGTTCATGACGGCAGCTTGATGTCCATTGCGCTGCGCAGCCCGTCGCTCAGCAGGTTGAAGCACAGCGAGGTGATGACGATCGCGACCCCCGGCAACGCGGCTACGATGGGGTTGACGAAGATCGCCTGGCGCAGCGCGTTCAGCATCAGCCCCCATTCGGGATTGGGCGGGGTTACGCCGAGGCCGAGAAAGGAAAGTCCGGCCGACAGGATGATGCTGATGCTGACCAGGCTCGTCGCGTATACAAGGATGCCGCCGAGCACGTTCGGCACGATCTGATGCCGGATGATTGCGTGCGGCGGCGCGGCGCTGGCGCGCGCCGCCTCGACGAAATCGCGGTTCTTGACCTGTGTCGTCAGGCTCTCGGTTACGCGGACGATCGGCGGGATGAAAACGATAGTCAATGACAGGATCGTGTTTCCGATGCCGCCGCCGATCACGCCGCAGATCGCGATCGCCAGCAATACCGACGGGAAGGCGTAGAACACGTCGGTGACCCGCATCACGGCCATGTTGACGAGGCGTCTGCTGATCCCAGCGACGAGGCCGAGCATGCCGCCGATCATCGTCGCCATCAGCACCGGCGTGATCCCGCAGAACAAGGACAGGCGAGCCCCATAGACCAGGCGCGACCAGATATCACGGCCGGTCTCGTCGGTGCCGAGTAAAAACCCGGGAGTCCCGACCGGCTTCAGCCGACGCAGAACGCTGCCCTGCAACGGGTCGTGGGTTGCCGCCAACGGCGCAAAGACGGCAAGGAGGATCACGCACAGCAGGACGCCGCCGACTGCCAGCGTGACGCGGTCGCGCGACAGCCGCTCGGCGACCGTGCTCCAATAGCTGCGCGGCTCGGCACCGGCGGCGGTGTCGGGCAGGATCGCGGGCCGTACCGCGGAAATGTCAGTCATCGGGGCGGTCTGGAGCGCATCAGCGGCGGATGCGCGGGTCGATCAGTGCCTGCACGACATCGACCAGCAGATTGATCATCACAAAAAAGCTGGCAAGCACGAGGACGGTGCCCTGCAATACCGGAATATCGCGGCGAAAAATCGCGAGATTCATGAACTGCCCGGAGCCGGGCCAGTTGAAGACGGTCTCGACCAGAATCGAGCCGCCGAGCAGATATCCGAGCTGCAATCCCATCACGGCGAGAGCGGGGGGCGCCGCATTCATCAGCACGTGCCAGACCACCTGGCGGCGCCGCAACCCTTTCGCCCGCAATGCGGTCGGGAACTCCTGGCTGAGGATCTCAAGCACGGTCGAGCGGACCATGCGGCCGATCACCCCCATCGGGATCATCGATAGGGTGACGACCGGCAGGATCAGAAACCGCGCCTCGTCCCAGCTCGTCGGGATGCCGCCCCCTCCGCCCATGCCGGCCGCCGGCAACAGCGGGTACATCACCGCGAAGACGATGACCAGCGCGATGCCGAGCCAGTAATGCGGCATGCTGAGCCCCAGAATCGTCACCACCGAGAACAGTTTGTCGAGCAGCCGGCCGTGGTTGAAGGCCGCCAAGGTCCCGAGCGTCGTGCCGAGCGAAAAGCCGAGCAATGCGGCTGGGACAGCGAGGACGAAGGTGTTGCCGAGCGCGCTCAGCAATTCGCCGGTCACCTGCAACCCGGTAAACACCGACGTGCCGAGATTGCCGTGCAACACGCGGCCGAGCCAAGCCAAGTACTGGATGTAGAGGGGCTTGTCGAAACCGAATTCGACCTTAAGCCGCTCTACCACCTCCTTCGGCGCTTCGGGCGGCAACAGGATGTCGAGCGGATTGCCAGGGATCAGGTGAATCAGTCCGAACGCGACGATCGAGACCCCGAAGAGGATCAGGATCGTGTGCAGGAGACGGAGGAAGATGAACTGAGCCATGCACAGCGTTTCAGGTTTGGGTAATCAGCAGCAAGAGGCATGCCAGGGCTTGGTGGCCGGGTTCGCCGTCCCCGCCGCCGTAGCGGCGGCCCTGGTGCCCGGCCACCCTATTCCATGTAGACCCGAGTGAAATCCTGGAACCAGCTCTGCGCGCTGACGAACCCTTTGACGTGCTTGGTCATCGCGCGCGGATTGAGGTCGTGCACGATGAACAGCCACGCGGCGTCATCGACGATCACCTCGTGCGCCCTGCGAATATCGGCGGCGATCTCTTCCGGGTCGCTCGATTTCTCGATCTTGTCGACCAGCGCATCGAATTCCGGGTTGCTCCAGTTAGCCCAGTTGAAGCCGTTGGGCGGGAAGGTGCTGGACAGGAAAAAGCTCGGGAAGCGCGAGAACTCGGTGCCGTGCGCGAGGCTGATGTTCACTGCGTCGACGCCGCGCGACTGCGTCCCGGTCGGCGGATTGCGCATCGCCACCAGCATCGTGCCCCAATCGACGACCTCAAAAGAGATGTCGAAATTGCATTCCTTCAAGTTCTGCTGCAAGTATTCGTTCATCGGCAATGGCAACATCTGGCCCGAGCCGCTCGTCGAGATCATGACCTTTGCCTTGACCGGCCTGTCCGGCCCGTAACCAGCCTCTTTCAAGAGCGCCTTCGCCTTGTCGGGATCGTAGCTGTATTGCTGCTTGGGCTGGCCGAAATAGGGGTCGCTTTTGTGGTAGATGCCGACCGCCGGTTCGGCGAGGCCGTTCAGCATTGTGACGAGCCCCTCGCGGTTGGTGCAGTAGTTGATCGCGCGCCGCACGCGCACATCGGCCCAGGGCCCGTTGGGTTTGCCGAAATTAAGCACCCACGGCCAGACGTGCGGATAGCTGTTGGTGACAATCTCGAACCCCGCCGCCTGCAGACTCGGCACTGCATCGGGCGGCGGCACCTCGATCCAATCCACCTGGCCCGAGCGCAATGCGGCGAGCCGGGTGGTGGCTTCCGGCATCGGGATCAGCACCATCTTGTCGAGTTTTGGCACGCGGCTTTTGTCCCAATACGCGTCGTTGCGGCTCAACGTGACACTGACGCGCGGCTGGAATTCAGTGATCTTGAACGGGCCGGTGCCGGACGGAGACTTAGCGAACTGGGTCCATGAGCCGATATTCTGGAACTGCGCTGGGCTGGAAAAGAACAGATAGGCGAGCGCCCCCGGGAAATAGCTCATCGGGCGCGGATTGCCGATTTCGATAGTGTGCTCGTCGATCTTGCGATAGCTCGCGATCCAGGGGTCGCGGGCGCGCGCAAAGGCGCCGCCTGTCGGATCAGCCTGCGGCACGTCCGGCTTAAAATAGCGGTCGAGGTTCCAGATTACCGCGTCGGCGGTGAAGTCGCTGCCGTCGTGAAATTTGACGCCATGCCGAAGGTGGAAGATCCATTTCGACTTGTCGTTCTCTTCTTGCTCCCAGCTTTCGGCAAGCCCCGGTCTGATCTCGGCAAGTTTATCGGCGTGCATCAGATCCCACAGTACCAGCCCTTCATAGACCGGATACCCGAGAAAGCGCAGGCCCTCGAACCCATTGTCCGGCGCGCCGGTCGTCGTCGGCACGTCGGAGGCGGTCATGGCGATGCGCAAGGTGCCCCCGGCTTCCACCGGAGCGGCAAGCGACACCAGCAGCGGCATCGCGGCCGCGCTCAAGGTCGCGCGAGCAGTGTGGCCGATCACGATGATCCTCTCGTTGCAGTGACCGTCACTCGACCGTCACCTTGGTGAAGTCCTGATACCAGCTTTGCGCCGGCTGGAAGCCCTTGACCTTGGGCGACATCGCGCGTGGGTTCAGATCGTGCACGATGAAGGCCCATGCCGCGTCGTCGACAACGATCGAGTGGGCGTTTGCCAACAATTCGGTCTGTTGCTCGATATCGAAACTTTCCTGCGCCTGGTTGAGCAGGTCCTGCACGCGCCGCTCGCTGTAATGGCCCCAGTTGATGCCGTTTGGCGAGAAGCTGGTGGCACTGAAGTAGCGGAACATCGACGCCGGATCGGCGAAGCCGAGGCTGTTGTTGAGGGCATCGACGCTGTGCGAGACCGGGGCGGTCGGTGCGCTGCGCTTGACGACCAGCATCGTTCCCCAGTCGACGACATCGAAGTCGAGGTCGAAGCCGATCGGCTTTGCCTGCTGCTGGATGATCTCGTTCATCGGCAGCGGCATCATCTGCCCTGATCCCGAGGTCGAGATCATCACTTTCGCCTTGACGGGATGATCGGGGCCGTATCCCGCTTCCTTCAGCAACTCCTTTGCCTTGTCGGGATCATAACTGTAGTGCTGTTCCGGCTTGCCGAAATACGGATTGTCGGGCGGGTAGACGCCGTAGGCCGGCTTCGCCGTGCCGTTCAGGAACTTGTCGACCGCATCGCGATCGATTGCGTAATTGAGCGCTTGGCGCAGCCGCTTGTCATGAAACACCGAACCTTCGGTCATATTGAGGATGTACGGCCAGACATGCGGATACGGCCACAGGCTGATCTGGAACCCGGCCGCCTTCAGTGACGGGATCGCATCGGGCGGCGGCACCTCGATCCATTCCACTTGCCCCGAGCGTAGAGCGGCCAGCCGCGTCGTCGCCTCGGGCATCGGGATCAGGACCAGCTTGGCGAGTTTCGGGATGCGGTTCGCGTCCCAGTAGCCTTCGTTGCGGCTCATCTCGACCAATTGCCCGGGCACCACTTTGGTAATGCGAAACGGGCCGGTGCCGGCCGGCGCCTTGCCAAATTCGGCCCAGCTGTGCCCCGATTTCTCCCACTGCGTCGGACTGACGATCAGAACAGCGGGGATCATGTACGGGAAGAAGCTGAACGGCGATTTGGTGTAGATCGCGAGATGGCGGTCGTCGATCTTCTCCCAGCGGTCCAGCATGTTGACGAACGAGCGCACGATGGCCGACGCGGCCGCGTCGAATTGTGGCGATTTCTCATCGTAGAGCCGTCGTAGATTCCACATCACCGCTTCGATCGTCACCGGCGTTCCGTCGTGGAATTTGACACCGTCGCGCAGCGTAAAGATCCAGCGCGTATGGTCGTTGTCGTCGATCTTCCATTCGCTGGCGAGGCCGGGGGTGATCCCGGCGATGCGCTCGGGACGGGTGAAATCCCAGTCGACCAGCCCGTCAAAGGCCGGAAATCCGAGGAAACGATAGCCCTCGCCGCCATTGTTCGGGATGCCGGTTGTGGTCGGCGTATCGGACGCGGTCATCGCGATCCGGAGCGTCTGGCCGCAGCACGGCAGCGCCGTGGCAATCATCAGCAGAAGCGTCGCGGCAAGAGCTGGCAAACGCGCGCGCAGCATGGGATAACTCCGTATGAATCCGAGTTGAAAGCGGATTTCCGGTATTTCCACCGCCACAGGCTAAGCAATCGGCATGCCAGTCCGGCCTGGCGCTCCGCGGGGTTGGCCGAGCCCCCGACTCTTGATTGCATCGCGGAGGACAGCTTCGGTCAGCTTGCGACTTGCCGATCGGCGGCGAGACGTATACCACGGCCAGCTTCATCCAGAAGGGGCCATTTCGGGCATTGCCAAAAAGACGAGGTTCTTGACCACGTTAGACTGGCGAATGTCCACGGTGCGCAATCTTGACTTAAACGAGCGTTTGATGCACAGATTTGGTGATTTCAGGAGGGCTGCATAACCCGGATCAGGCCACCGTCGTCATCCCGCGGTCCTGGAACCGCGCGCTATTCCGAAGGTGCGAGCGTCACGAAGCTCAGGCATGGGGCCGCGCACTGCGACTTTAAGGCTGCGCCCATAGAAGCCGATCCGCTTCTGCATGCGGTATGACCGCTTGGGTCAAGGACGGCTGTCGTCGCCAGGTCGGTACGGCCAGTTTGCCCTCAGCTTCGGAAATGCCGTGTGCGCCCAGTCAGTTACGCTTGGTGCCAATTCCGGACCTTGACCTTGCTCGACGCTGAGTTGGGGGATCGCATTTCAACGGGTCCAGCCTCTAAGTGGCGCTGCGCAGTGGGGTTGTCATGCGCCTCTCCGAGAAAGGTGGCGCAATTTTATTGAAACCTCGCTACTGCAGTCCAACGAACTTGTGGCCAGACCTTGTCTGCTCAACTTTAGCACGGCTCCGGTGAACGGGCCGCTATTCAACGCCCATTCGATTTCGTCGATTGCGTCAACCTTAGCTGAGACTTCTGGCCCGACAAGCTCGCGCCAGTTTTCTACAGCTGCAACCCAAAAATAGCCGATCCTTCCGCTGATTAGAAGCAATTTGAACAGTGGACGCGGATCTTCTTTAAACGGCGTAGTCGACGAACGCGCGTCAAACCATTGTAGTAAAGCCAAGCTCTTGCAATGCCTCGAGATCGACGCCCTTGCAATCAGCATACAAGCTGCGGTCCCGTGACAGGCCGCGCCAACAGACGGATCTCCTTATCGCTCAATTCCATAATCTAACTCCTGCAAGGCGTGCTAGGGAATCTTCCCGAGTTCGGTCAGTTGATCAAAGAAGAGGCCCCAACGATGCGGTGTGGATTGCTCTGCTCACGGCCAATATGGCCGTGAGCAGCGCTGTCGCTCGTGACATGACGGCGCGATACGGCAGACCTTCAGCCCGCCGCCACCGCGTTAAGGCGCATCATCACTGGGAGCATGAAACCGCCGAGGAGTAGTAGCGCCGGTTATAGGCGTCCCAACAGTTATAGTAGGATGGTGAGGTATTATAGTAATTGGTCGTTGACGACCTGTTGTTAGAGCCGGCGGCCGCTCCTACCGCGGTTCCGGTAGCGGCGCCGGCCGCATATGCACCCCAGTAGCGTCGGTTACCATAGTATTTGCTACCATAGTCTCCGCCGCCATAATTTCCGCCGCCATAGTTTCCGCTGCCATATCCACCGTTGCCATAGGCATTGACATTGCCGTAGTTCACGGTGTTGCGGGCGGCATTGACATTACCAGAGTTCAAGGGGCCTGCCGCAACATTGCCGGAGGCATTTCCCGCAGGGCCGCGTGCCGCGACATTCCCGGAGAGATTTCCCGCGGGGCCTGCCGCGACATTTCCTGCAGGGCCGGGTGCCGCGATATTCCCGGAGGCATTTCGCGCGGGGCCGGCTGCCACGGCACCGGGCCCGCCGCCCTGCAGGGGACCCGGTAGGCCGCCGCCCATCGGGCCACCGCCCGGGAGACCGGGTAGGCCACCGCCCGGGAGACCCGGCAGACCGCCGCCCGCGAGACCGGGTAGGCCACCGCCCGGGAGACCCGGTAATCCACCGCCCATCGGGGGAGCCGGTAGGCCGCCGCCCATCGGGGGACCGCCGGGCGGAGGGCCCGGTGGGCCAAAGGCGAATGCGTCCGAGGCTGCGGCCGTTAATGCGAGAAGACCAACGAAGGTCGATTTCAGATGTTTCATCACTTGCTCCTTGTCTCCCTCGGGGGAAGAGAGAGGGTTATACACTGCATGGTGCAATATAGTATGATGCACTATACAGTGCAAGGCCCCTTTGATGAAAAAATGCCCGAAGGTTCAAATGAGGCCATTCCGAAGGCGCGCGGCGCAGCGGCTCGCGGGAGGCGATCGTCGAGGCGGCCGAGCACCTGTTCCTGGAACGGGGCTTCGGCTCCCCAGCATGGACTAGCCGGCCCGGGCCGGGACGCTTACAACCATGGCTTGACCCAGCTGGAGCTTTGTCGCGCCGCCCTAACTTGATGAGCCCGGATGGTGGATTCCACCGATTGCTGCGAAGAACTGATCCCAGCTGCCGTCAATGGCCGATGCCATGGCGGCTGCCGACCCGCTGAGCATTGACAGCAGCGACACGCAACCAGTCCAACCTGTCTGATGACTGGCGCCAATGCCGGCGCCGTTGTCCCCGTGAAAGTATTCATAAAACAGAACGAGATCGCGCCAGTGTGGGTCGGTTTGAAACTTCTCGGTGCCGCCATAGAGCGGACGCCTGCCGTCTGGTCCGCGATGAAAAATGGTAAAAATCCGGCCGGCTATCTCCGCCGCGACGTGCAGCAGCGTTAGCCATTTGCCGGAACCCGTAGGACATTCGATCGTCAACCCATCACCGTAATAGCGGTACAGATTGAGAAGCGCGCGTACGATCAGTAGGTTCATCGGCATCCAAACCGGCCCACGCCAATTCGAGTTGCCACCGAAGCTGCCGGACTCCGACTCAGCCGGGTGATAGCGGACAAAATAGGTTTGCTCGCCAACCTGAAACCGGAAAGGATGGTCACAATGGAAGCGCGATAGGGAGCGAATTCCAAACGGGCTTAGAAATTCCTCCTCATTGAGCATCCGGTGCAGCACCCGTCGCAAACGCTCTTCATTCAGAACGGCGAGGAGAGTGCGGCCGTTATGGCCCGGTTTCCCTGGAGGCGCGATATGCTCAACCAGCTCGGGAAAACGAGCGAGGAAAGCGGCGCCCCGCTCGACTGCATTGGGCACCCGCGCAAGTTCCGCTGGCTCGAACACGGTTGTGGCACAGAGCGGCAGCAGGCCCACCATGGAGCGCACCTTGAGCCGCTGCGCGCTACCATCTGGCAGGCGCAGCACATCGTAGAAGAAACCGTCTTCTTCGTCCCAAAGATCGTCCTGTTGGTCGCCCATGCGGCCAAGTGCCGAGCCGATCCACATGAAATGTTCGAAGAATTTAAGCGCGAGCGGCTCATAGACCGGGTCGTGTCCTGCCAGCTCCACGGCGATCTGCAGCATGCTCTGAGCGAATAGTGCCATCCAGCCGGTGCCGTCGGCCTGATCCATGTGACCCCCGGTCGGCAGCGGCGCGCTCCGATCGAACACCCCGATATTGTCTAGCCCCAGAAAGCCGCCTTGGAAGACGTTTCGTCCACTAACGTCCTTGCGATTGCTCCACCAGGTGAAGTTGGCAATCAGCTTTTGAAAAACGTGTCCAAGGAATCTTGTATCACCGATGCCGCCATTTCGCGCCTTGTCGACCTGATAGACGAAGAAGGCCGCCCAAGAATGGACCGGCGGATTAACATCGCCGAAGGCCCATTCATAGGCAGGAAGTTGGCCATTGGGATGGAGGTAGTCAGTGTGCAGGATGAGTTCGAGTTGCTGTTTGGCGAAGTCCGGATCGACCAGAACCAGCGCTAGGCAATGAAATCCTAGGTCCCAGCTGGCGTACCAGGGATACTCCCACTTGTCTGGCATCGAGATGATGTGGTCGTTGACCATATGAAACCAGTCGGCGTTGCGGACCGGGACGATGCCTCCGGACAATGGAAAGGCATGGTGCTCCGCCAGCCAGCGCGCGACATCGAGATGACAGTATTGCTTACTCCACAGCATGCCGGCCAGTGCCTGGCGGAAGATGCTTCGCCCGTCCTGATCGAGGTGGGGTGGCGTGATCACGTCGTAAAAGGCGTCAGCCTCTGCGCGGCGCCGGGCGAAGATCTCCTCGAAGGAGGCGTCAAAAGCAGGGTCGTCCAGCCCGGCCCGCCGTAGCCGCAATCGCACGGTCGCGGAGCCAGCGGCCGGGATATCGAGCAGGTAGCACGCAGCGGCCTTGGTACCGGTCTTCGCCGGGTTGACGGCAGCACTACGGCCGTGCAGCAGGAAATCGTTGATGCCGTCCTTGACAAAGGCGGTTCCGCTAGCAGTGCCGAAGATGCGCCGATCGTTCGTTTCGTTCTCGGTGAAAAGGAGTTGCGGTGACCCATCGCATTTCAGTTGCAAAACGCCGAGCTGCGGGTGGTTGGCGGTGATCGTGTCGCGATTGCCGGTCATAGCTGGCTTTTTCACACCGGGCCGGTCAGTCCACAGGTTTCGGAACCATAGCGTCGGAAGTAGGTGTAGCGGCTTCGTCGCCGAACCACGATTGTGTACCGTCAGCAAGATTAGAATGTCTTCCGGCGACGCCTTGCCATACTCGGCGAGGACATCAAAATATTGATTATCGTTGAAGATCCCGGAGTTAATCAGCTCGTACTCAAATTCTTGACGCGAGCGGGCTAGATTGGTTCGAACCAGATCATCATATGGAAAGGCATGCTGCGGATATTTGTAGAGATATTTGCAGTAAGAGTAGGTCGGCGTCGCATCGAGATAGAAATAGTACTCCTTTACGTCCTCACCGTGATTGCCCTCGTCATTGGCAAGGCCGAAGGAGCGTTCCTTCAGGATCGGGTCAGAGCCGTTCCACAAGGCTAGCGCAAAGCAGAGAAGCTGCTTGTCGTCACAAAATCCTGCGAGGCCGTCCTCACCCCAGCGATAGGCGCGGCTGCGGGCGTGGTCGTGCGGGAAATAATCCCATGCGGTGCCGTGCTCGCTGTAGTCCTCGCGGACGGTGCCCCATTGTCGCTCGCTGAGATACGGGCCCCACTGTCGCCAGGGCGCGGTGCCCTCGCGGGCCTCCAGTAGCCGCGCATGCTCGCCGAGCTTCTGTTCAGATTTCAAGGGATGAACCGGCATGCTTTGCGTCAGAACTACGGTCACAGATGTATTGGTTAGGAACCCCGCCTATCACACGACTGTTCGGTGCAGGCTGTCCAAGTCGGCCCGGCAAATCGAGCTGAAAGCCAGCAGCGGATCCTCGATGCTCTTGGATAACGCCTGTTTCGCGAGCTGCCGGAGCTCGATACTCGGCTTCAGCAGGATCTCGACGATGGCTCTGAGCACCGCCTCCGCTCCTTCGACAACATCAGGCGGGGCAAAGAGCCTCATTCGGTTGATGAGCCCGATCAGGCGCTGCTCATCGCCGCTCAGCGAGATCTCGTCGCGAGTATAAGCGTTCAGGAGCAAGCTCGACGCACTCATCACGAAATCAGCATAAACGGTTTCTCGTTTCGCGATCTCAGACGCGACGCGCTGAACGCGACCTTGAAAGCGTTGCGAGTAAATAACCCCGAGCAGCGAGGCGCTACCTCCGACAAGGGCCCCCAAGAACAAACAAACGGGACCCAGGAGAGCTGGCTCAATGTGCATGTCGCCTCCAAAGTTGCATCTGTGCCCTTTGCGGTCGCTCAGGGCACGATCGCAAGGAACAGGAAGGCTGCCAGGATCACCAGGTGGACGGCGCCCTGGAGCACCGTGGTGCGCCCGGTGCTTAGCGTCATCACGGATACCAGCAGGGTGAGGGCGAGCAGCACCTCCTCCTTCGATCCCACTCCGAGCGTCAGCGGCGTGCCGAGCACGATCGAGACGGCGGCGACGGCCGGGATGGTCAGGCCGATCGTGGCGAGCGCCGAGCCGAGCGCCAGGTTCCCGGCGGTTTGCAGGCGGTTGGCGCAGGCGGCCCGCAGCGCGGCCAGCCCTTCGGGCATCAGCACCACGGCGGCGATCACGATTCCTACCACCGCCTTCGGTGCCCCCAGCGCAGCTATCGCCTCATCCACCGCGGGTGTCAGCGCCTTGGCCAAGCCCACGACGGCCACGAGGGAGATCAACAGCAGCGCGAGGCTGGCGAGCGCTACAGCGCCGGACGGTGGCGGCGCGTGCGCCTCCTCGCCCATGGCCAGACCCGTCTCCGGGTCCAGCAAGAAATAATCGCGGTGCCGCACGGTCTGCACGAAGATAAAGACGCCGTAGAGCACCAGCGAGACCGTGCCGGCGAAGGCCAACTGTGACGGGCTGTAGGCCGGCCCGGCCGCGGTGGTGGTGAAATTGGGCAGCACCAGCGAAAGCGTCACCAGGGCCGCCAGCACGGCGAACGCCGCGCTCGCGCCCATCCGCCCCATCATGCCTGCGCCGCTTCCTCGTTCCCTACCCGATGAGGCGAGAAGACCAACGAAGGCCGATTTCAGTTGTTTCATTACTTGCTCCTTGGCACTCCCGACGCAACAGCTTGATCCATCTCAGATCTTTGTCGCGCCACCGGGTCGTTGGAAGGTGAACTCCGAGCCCCGCTTCAGGTCAGCGGCTGAGCTATGGCGATCTGCGCAAGATCCGATTTCTGGATGGAGTCCGGCTGAGGTCTCTTGATCCGGTGCCAGATTACGTAGAGCGCCGGCAGGAAGATCAGGGTCAGCAATGTCGCGACCGCCAGCCCGCCCATGATCGCGTAGGCCATCGGACCCCAGAAGACGGTCGGCGCGATCGGGACCATACCGAGGATGGCGGCTGCTGCGGTGAGCAGGATGGGGCGGAAGCGGTGGGCGCTAGCCTCGATGACTGCATCCCAGGGATGGCGGCCGTGCGCCTTTTCCGTCTCGATCTGGTCGATTAGCACCACCGAGTTGCGGATGATCATCCCGGTGAGGGCGAGCACGCCGAGCAGCGCCACGAAGCCCAAGGGTTTGTCCGCAAGGAGCAGAGCCGCGACGACCCCAATGAGGCCCAGTGGGGCCACACTAAGCACCAGGAACAACCGGCTGAAGCTCTGGAGCTGGATCATCAGCACCGTGAGGATCAGAATGAGCATCAATGGCAGAGCGGCGATGACCGACGCCTGCGCCTTGGCGCTCTCCTCAACGGTGCCCCCAACCGCGATATGGTATCCGCTCGGCAGGCTGGCACTCAGTGCCGCGATCTTCGGCGCCAGCGCCTGCACGACGGTGGCGGCCTGCGTGCCAGGCACGGTATCGGCCTGCACCGTCACTGTGGGAAGCCGGTCTCGGCGCCAGAGAATGGGATATTCCTGGCCGTAATCAACAGACGCGATCTGGCTCAGCGGAACGGACTTTCCGTTCGGCAGCGGTACCTGCATTGTACGGATAGTCGACAGCGACATGCGCTGGTCGGCCGACGCCCGGACCAGTACATCGACGAGATAGATCCCGCTGCGTACCTGGGTGGCGGTGATGCCGGAGAGGACCGTGTTCACGGCCGTGGCCAGCTGCTGCGAGCTCAGACCCAGGAGGCGGGCCTGGTCCTGGTCGACCTGGATCCTGAGCGTGCGCGCCGGCTCCATCCAATTATAGTTGACGTTCTCTGCACCGGGGGTGGACCCGATCTCCTGGGCGATCTTGAACGCGATCGCGCGCACCTGGGCCGGCTCCGGTCCGCTCACCCGGTATTGCAGCGGCCACCCTACCGGCGGGCCGAGCTCAAGCGGATAGACCCGCCCGACAACGTTCGGGAACTCGGTTGCCAGCGCGTGCTCCAGCTTGGCCTTGACCCGTTCGCGCTGCTCCAGGCCTTTGGTGACGACCACCGCCTGGCCGAAAAAGTCATTGGGCAGCTGAACGTTGAGAGGCAGATAGAAACGTACGGCACCCTGCCCGACATAGGTGCTCCAGTGGTCCACGTCCTGATCGCCCTTCAGGAGCTTATCCAGCCGGGCTGCGGCTTCCTGGGTCGCGTAGATCGAAGCGTTCTCGGGCAGCTGCAGGTCAACCATCAGCTCGGGCCGGTCGGATGACGGGAAGAACTGCTGCGGGACGAGGCGCATGCCATAGAGCGATGCTCCGAACAGCGCCACCGCAATGAGAACCGTCACCCAGCGTGCCCGCATCGCCAGCTCGAGGAAATGGCGAAACGTACGCATTATGAGACCGGGCTCGCCCGAATGCGCCGCCTTCGGTTTCTTGAGAACCCAAACCCCGAGCAAGGGGGTAAAAAGGACCGCGACGATCCAGGATATGATCAATGCGATGGCGACGACCGCGAAAATCGAGAAGGTGTATTCGCCTGCTGCGCTGCGCGCGAACCCAATCGGGACGAACCCCGCGACAGTGACCAGTGTGCCGGTAAGCATTGGAAAGGCGACCGAGGTCCAGGCGAAGCTGGCTGCGTGCTCCTTGTCGTCACCGTGCTCCAGCCGCATGACCATCATCTCGACCGCGATCATCGCGTCATCGACCAGCAACCCGAGCGCGATGATTAGCGCCCCCAGCGATATTCGCTGAAGGTCGATCCCGAAGAACTCCATGCCCACGAACACAGCGGCAAGGACCAGCGGGTTTTTTTATATCTTTATATATTCTTACTATGCTTCATGTTGTACATTGCCATTTCTTCGTTGGCCGTCGCTGGCGGTTCTGGCGTTGTCGTAGGCATCGCCCGTCTGCGGCCGGACACGCTCCCTGCCGTGCCGGCCCGGGATGGCTGCCCTGGTCGCTGTGGGGCGCCGTCTGGCCGGCGCTCTCGCCCTCTGCGCGTCCGCCCTCGCAGTCGTGCCATCCGCCCGGCTCCAGCCCCCACGCGCCGCCCCGCCGCGCCCCGCTCCCGCTCGCTCCCCCCTCCTCCTCCCCCCCGCGCCCGCCTCCCCTCCCCGCGCGCGCTCCCGCCGCTCCCCCTCTCCCCCTCCCCCGCCCCCCGCGCCCTGCTCTCCCCCCTCCCCCTGCGCCTCCCCCCCCCCCCCCCCCCCCCCCCCCCCCCCCTCGCTCCCCCCCCCCTCCTCCCCCCTCCCCCCCCTCCCCCCCCCCCCCCCCCCCCCCCCCCCCCCCCCCCCCCCCCCCCCCCCCCCCCCCCCCCCCCCCCCCCCCCCCCCCCCCCACCATCGCGAGGGCCACCACGGCGCCCGCGCGCAGGCCGAGGCTCAGCAAGCTGACGATAAGAACGATGGCGACGGCCTCCCACAGCGCCTTCATGAATTCATTTACTGCATGCTCGACGGTCACGGGCTGGTCGGCGACGAGCTTCGCCTCGATGCCGACCGGCAGGTTCGCCGTGATCTCCGTTATGGCATGTTCGACGTTGCGTCCAAGAGTGAGCACGTCGCCGCCTTTACGCATGGCGATGGCGAGCCCGATGCCGTAGTGCCCATTGGCGCCGAACATCGGCTGCGCAGGGTCGGCGGGCCCGCGCGTGACTTGCGCGATGTCTCCCAAGCGAATGATCCGACCGTTCTTTGCGACGAAGTTGACTGCGAGAAGGTCCTGCTCGGTCCGGAACGCACCCGAGATGCGGACCAGGATCTTTTCGTCCCCCGTCTGCACGACACCCGCGGGGGTGACGGCGTTCTGGGCTTGCAGCGCGGCGATCAGTTCGGTGCGGTCGATCCCCAGGCCCGCCAACTGCGCGGTCGAGAATTCAACGTAAACGCGCTCGTCCTGGGCCCCAAGGATGTCGATCTTGGATATATCCGGCACCTGGAGGAGCTGCTTGCGGACGTCAACGACGTAATCTCTCAGCTCGCGGTGGGTGAACCCGTCCGCGGTGAAGCCGTAGACGATGCCGTAAGTGTCGCCGAACTCGTCGTTGAAGAACGGGCCGACGATTCCCTGCGGCAGCGTGTTGTGGATGTCGCGCACCTTCTTGCGCACCTGGTACCATATGTCCGGCACCTCCGCAGGTGGCGTCGAGTCCTTCAGGTAGATAAAGATCGTGGCCTGCCCGGCACTCGTGTAGCTCTTCAGGTAGTCGAGGCTCGGCGTTTCCTGCAGCTTGCTTTCGATGCGGTCGGTAACCTGCTCGAGCGTGTCGCCGAGGGTGGCTCCCTGCCATATGGCTTGCACCACCATCGTCTTGATCGTGAAGTCCGGGTCCTCGCTGCGCCCGAGCCGGAGGTAGGACCAAACGCCCGCGACCACGATGATCAGCATGAAATAGGTCACCAAGGAACGGTGCCGAAGCGCCCATTCGGAGAGGTTGAAGCTCTTCATCAGACGGCTCCCAGAATCTGGACTTTCTGGCCAGGGCGCAGGGTTTGCACCCCGGCGGTGACGACGAGATCGCCTGTTTCCAGCCCTTGCGAGATCACGACGGTGGCCGGATCGTGCCGCAGGACGTCCACCTCTCGCAGGGAGACGGTCTTGGCCTGCGGATCGACCACCCACACGGCCGGGCGTCCATTTGCCTCCGTGAGTGCGCTCGCCGGGACCTCCACGCCGGGAGGCGCCGCCAGCTTGATGCGGCCAGTGACAGTGGACCCCAACTGCATGCCCTGGGGCGGATCAATGATGCCGACCTTGACCTGCCACGTCCGGGTGGTGGCATCCGCCTGGGGCGCCACCTCCCGCACGCGGCCGGTGGCCCGCAGGGTCGGGTCGTTGGTGAGGGCGATTTGCACCAGCGGATCGCGCGGACCCGTCCGCATCAGCTGCTCGGGTACGTCGAAGACGGCGTCGCGCCCGCCCTGGCGCGCGACCTGCACAATCATCTTTCCGGCCTGGACCACTTCGCCCGGCTCGGCGCCGACCTTGGTGACCGCGCCCGGGCCATCGGCGGTTAAGACCGTGTAGCTCAGCTGTTCCTGCGCGGTGCGCAGCTGTGCCTGAGCGGCGTCGATCTGGCCCTGGGTGGTCTCCAACTTCTGCTTGGCTTCGTCGAACTTGGCCACCGACGTCCACCCATTCTTTACGAGGTGCTCCTGCCGCGCGAAACTGAGGCGCGCCTGGGTCATCACCGCCTCAAGCGATGCGAGGTTGGCTTGCGCCGAGTTCAGCGAGTTCTGTTGGATCTGGGGGTCGAGCTTAGCGACGAGCTGGCCCGCCTTAAGCACATCGCCGACATTGACGGGCCGCTCGAACATCCGTCCGTCAATGCGAAAGGCGAGGCTAACCTGGTCTTTGGCGCGGACGTGACCCGTCAGCGAAACGGTCTCCCCTTCCGCCTGGCGCTCGACGGTGACGGCCCGGACGGGCCGGACTTGCGCAGCGGGTGGTGCTGGCTTGTCGCAGCCCGTGACGGCCGCGACGATCAAAGCGGTCCACAAAATCTGAGGCTTGAACATTGACACTGCCTTTCGTTAGGGCGGGGTCTGGCTTTGCACCACTACATGCACCTATATGCACTATTTGATGCAGTGCATCGGAGGAACTGCGCTCTGTCCGCGTTCTGCTGCCCGGTTTACCAGCTGCATGACGAGCTCCATTACCTGTTCAAGGGGTCGCGAAGCGGGTAGCAGTAGCCGCTGAGAAGAGAGTATGAGTAACCCTCGGGACAGGATGGCAGCGGCGGCTGCACGAGTTGAACCGACTGCGGCTTTTGTGGTTGCTCTACGCGAGCCGGGGTTCCGCGCAGCACCGTGACTCCGGCCGACGTTTCGTCGCCGAGCGCTGCGCTGTTTGCACCGGCGACAAGAAAGATCGCGGCCATCATCGCGCGCTGGATTGAGGACTTTGCGTCCTTTCCGGCCTTACCCGCGCTCCGGACACCGATATTTGGCCTAACGCCGCTGCGGCCGAGCCGTAACGGCCCATCGGGCCCGATCGCGTCTGCCAACGTCAGCGGAGCGATCGGACGATCTTCAATCGCCGACGAATTTCTGTGATTGGGGGCGTGCAGTGCGAGAAGACCGACGAAGGTCAATTTCAGATGTTTCATCACTTGCTCCTTCCTCTTCCGGTGTTCAGAGCTCGCGTCCCGCACCGTGCCGCGGGACCCTTGTTTGCACCACTACATGCACCCATATGCACTATATGATGCAATGCACCAAAGGATGTAGTTAGATGCACGGTAAAGTGCAAGAGGGCTTCCGAATGAAAAATCGCATGGGCTCGAACGAGGCCATTCCGAATGCGCGGCGCAACGGGTCGCGTGAGGCGATCGTCGAAGCGGCCGAGCGCCTGTTCCTGCAGCGGGGCTTCGGCTCCGTCACGATGGACGAGCTGGCCGAGGCCGCCGGCGTCGCCCGGCGGACGCTCTACAATCAGTTCGCCAGCAAGGAGGAGATCTTCCGGGAGATGCTGCTCAGGGTGTCGGGTCAGCTCGAGACCGCATTTCCGCCCGGCATCGAGACCCGGGGCGAGGTCGAGGACGTGCTGCGCCTGATCGCGCGCATGATTCTGGGGCTCCACAAGAACCCGGAATACCTCGGGTTTCTCCGCATGGTGGTGGCCGACTCCCGCCAGTTTCCCTGGATCGCCGAGGAGTTCGCCGCCGTCATGGAGCCTCAAACCGAGCGGTTCGTGCGCTATCTCGCCCATCTGACTGCCATGGGTATCCTGGAGTGCCGCAATCCGTTGCTTGCCGCTCACCAGTTCATGGGGATGCTCAACCAGCTGTCTCTGTGGCCCTGGATGACGGGTCGCAAACGCGTACCCGTTCCGGAAGAGGACATAATCGAAGAGACGATCCGGATGTTCCTGCAGCATTACCGGCGCCCGCGATCGAAAAGGCACGGTCGTGACAGCGCAGCATGACGCGCAGCGCTCGCTCCGTAGTGCCAACTGCGCGGTGACAGCCCCGGCATGGTTGCCTGCCAAGGCTGGTGCTGCGCTTTGGGGGCAACTCCCGACCAACTGTGGATGTGCCGTGGGATTGCGCCGAAGCTGCCGTTCGCGTGACCGGAGCCGGCCTTGACGGCAGCGGAGTGCCTGTCTTGCTTTGTGCCCGTCACTGCTGGAGGACGAAGCCGACGACTTGGGTGGAGTACCATTGGCCTCACCGGGCTTTTATTCTCGTGCTTGCTTGCCAATTACAGCGAGTAAATCTGCCGCTGCATTTTCGACATCGAGGTATTTGTCCTGGCCAGCCCGGCTTTGTGCAGCGAGAATGCCGCAGCGATGGACTTTTTCGAAATCGCCATACGGGAATTCGTAATGCCGCTCCCTGTCTTCTCTATACTCGTCGTTTACTCCCAAGAACCACTTGCCATACTCGAATAATCCATTCTTTTCGATGAATTCGTTCTCGATTTGCGTAGACGGATGGTGGTCGCTCCACGCATCCCTCTCGTCGTCGATAAACCTGCCCTCTTCGATGAGTCTCTTGGCATGTTCATATGCGCGTTGGTTCAGCTTCACCGTCATGCCGTCTATCTCTTCGCAGAGTTGAGATTAGAAAATCGTCAGCGCTTGCCGCATTAGGCCGAACTGACAGTGCACCAGAGCGACAGCCGACAGCTCTGCGTAAAAAAATCAGACCAGACCGCGCTTTTGATCGCATAGGGCGGCCGGGGTCCCCCGCCCCATCCGAGCGCAGCACGCCGGTGAAGCGATAGCCGCGGCCAAATTCCGTGTGGATCAGGTCGCAGTCCGCGCCGAACGCTTTGCGCAACGCGGCGATATGAACCTTGATATTGTCTTCAGAGACCACAATGCCCGGCCACACTCGGTTGAGGAGGTCCTCTTTGGTGACGAGCAACCCGTCAGCCTCCAAGAGGACCAGAAGGATGTCGAAGGCGCGCGTGCCGAGTTCGACCTGGACACCGTTGGCGAGCAGCTGCCGCCATCGCAACAGGACACGGAAACGGCCGAATTCGAGATCCGCGCCGGCGGTTGGCCGGTGCGACGGGTTTCCGCCCTGCGGCAGCGGGTTTCCGCGTCGAGGAGAAGGCTTTGGACGAATATTCGTCTTCATCGTGGCTTTTCGCGATCAGTTCTAGCGACGCCGCTGCAGAGGCCTCTATCGGAGGGCTCCCTGGTGCGGTCCAGCGCCCCAAGAGTTAAGGAGCAAGGCCTGTGAAGTCCTTTGGACTGAGCTGTAAAAGCCTGTGAAATTCGGTAGGCGGCTTGGGCTGGGTTGCAGGCGGCCCGTCCCAAAAGAAATCTGTGATTTCCTGGGACGCCCCTATAATGGCGGCCGATGGATACCGCTTCCGTAGCACCTGCGGGCATCGCGTTCGGGCGTTTCCTCCTGTCGCCGCATCGCCGCGAATTGCTCGCCGACGGCCGGCCGGTCAAACTCGGCGGTCGCGCTTTCGACGTGCTGATGGCGCTGATCGAGGCGCACGGCGCAGTGGTTTCCAAGAATGCGTTGATGGCGCGCGTGTGGCCCGATCGGATCGTCGAGGAAAATAATCTCCAGTGGCAGATTTCGGCGTTGCGTGCCGCTTTCGGTGCGGATCGCAATCTGATCCGTACCGTGTCCGGACGCGGCTACCAGTTCACCGGCGAGATCAACGCCGTATCCGCTAACCCGGAGGCCGGTGCCGGCACGGCAATAGTCGCCGCGCAGCCCGATACCCGGGCCACCCGGCCCGACGAGCGGATCCCCGGGGGGTTGCCGCAGACGAACCTGCCGGAGCCGGTTTCCGAGCTGGTTGGCCGGGATGACGTTCTCGGCGAGATCCTCAGCCTTGCCGCCGCACATCGGCTCGTCACCCTGACCGGCGCCGGCGGCATCGGCAAGACGCGGCTCGCTCTCGCTGCCGCCCGCCGGCTCCTGCCGCAATTTGCCGATGGCGTGTGGCTGGCCGAGTTTTCGCCAATCGCCGATCCCGGCCTCGTGCCCGTCACCGTTGCCGCGGCGATCGGGCTCGATCTTGGCGGCGGCGCAGTCTCCGCGCAGCGCGTGGCGGAGGCACTCGCCGGCCGACAGCTGGTGCTGGTGCTGGACACGTGCGAGCACGTGATCGGCGCTGCCGCGGCGCTGGCCGAGGCTGTGCTGCGAGCCGGCGGGAGGCTGCAGCTCCTCGCTACCAGCCGCGAGCCGCTGCGGGCGGAAGGCGAGTGGGTCTATCCGGTGCCGCCGCTCGCCGTACCAGCGGAAGATGTCGAGGATACTGACGACCTGCTGCTGCGCTACGGCGGGGTCCGGCTATTTGTCGAACGGCTGCGCGCGGCGGAGCCGCATTTTGCGCCGGACCAACGCAGTGCAGCGATGATCGCGGCGATCTGCCGGCGGCTCGACGGCATCCCGCTGGCGATCGAGCTGGCGGCGGCGCGCGCCGCCGTGCTCGGAGTTGAGGAGGTCGCCGCACACCTCGACGATCGCTTCCGGATCCTGACCGGCGGCCGTCGCACCGCCTTGGCGCGCCACCAGACGCTGCGGGCGACGCTCGATTGGAGTTACGAGCTGCTGAGCGAGCCCGAGCGCGTGATCTTGCGGCGCCTGGCGGTGTTCGCCGGCGTCTTCCGCTTGGAAGCGGCAAGCGCGGTTATTGCGAGCTCGGAGATCGCGCCGGCGGAAGTCGTGGACGGCATCGCCAATCTGGTCGCGAAGTCGCTCGTCACTGGGGTGGCGGGCAGCACCGTCGCTCACTATCGGTTCCTCGACACGATACGGGCCTACGGGCTCGACAAACTCGTCGAAAGCGGCGAGCGCGAATGGCTCGCGCGGCGACATGCCGAGCATTATAGGGACCTCTTCGGGCGTGCCGAGGCGGAATGGGAGACTCGGCCAACCGTCGCATGGATGGCCGAATATGAGGCTGAAATCGACAATCTGCGCGCTGCGCTCGATTGGGCATTTTCACCCGACGGCGACGCGCAGATCGGCATCGCGCTGACGGCCGCCGCGGTACCGTTTTGGATGCACTTGTCGCTGATGGAGGAATGCCGCCGCCGCGTCGAGCAGGCGCTCGCTGCATTGGCACCCGTCGCCGAGCCGGATGCTCGCCAGGAGATGAAGCTTCTTGCCGCCTTGGGCGCGTCTCGACTCTATACCAGAGGTGGCGTTCCCGAAGTGGCCTCGGCCTGGACGAAGGCCCTGGAGCTTGCGAAGAGCCTCGGCGATCCGGAATATGAGAAGCGCTGCCTCTGGGGCTTGTGGTCCTTTCATGTCAACGGTGTCGATTACCGCACCGCTTTGTCCCTGGCGCACCAGTTCGCATCCTTGGTGGCGACGAGCCTCGACCGGGACGATCGATTTGTTGGCGAGCGGATGATCGGCATCTCGCACCACAACCTTGGCGATCAACAGAGCGCGCGACGCTATATCGAACGGGCGCTCGCAGAGTCCGCTGCTCCCGGCCACCACTTGCAATTCATTCGCTTGCAGCTCGACGCGCAGGTTACGGCCCGCGTCCATCTTGCGCGAATCCTTTGGCTGCAGGGCTTTCCGGATCGCGCGATGCGCGAAGCCGAACGCAGCGTCAATGACGCGCGGGCGGCAGAGCATGCGATCTCGTTCAGTTATGCTCTGCACCGCGCGGCGTGTCCGGTCCCGCTGTGGAACGGAGATCTGGCAGCGGCAGGCCACTACGCGGACATGCTGCTCGACCACGCGAAGCGGCATGCTCTGGTGCACTGGCAGCTGTACGGCTGGGGCTATCAGGGAGCAGTCGCTATCAGACGCGGCGACGTCGCCAACGGATTGCGCCTGTTGCGATCGTGTTTTAAAGAGCTTGGCGAAACTGGGATCACCGCTCCGCGGTTCATGCGGTTTGCCGCGACCTATATGGCCGAGGGTTTGGGAAAAGCCGGGCAGATCGCTGACGCACTTGACGCTATCGACGACGCGATCGCGCGCGCCGAGCGTACCGCAGAACTCTGGCAATTTGCCGAGTTGCTGCGCGTCAAAGGCGAGCTGGTCCTCTTACAGGGTGTGGCCCCACAGGTTGCCGCTGCCGAAGATTATTTCCGGCAAGCGCTCGATTGGGCGCGTCCGCAGGGCGCCAAGGCTTGGGAACTGCGCGCCGCGGCGAGCCTCGCTCGGCTGCTCCGGGATCAGGGCCGTTCCGCTGAGGCCGTGGCGCTACTCCAGCCGGTCTACGACCGGTTCACCGAAGGGTTCGAGACGGCCGACCTAAAAGCTACAAAAGCGCTTCTCGACGCCCTCCAATAGCCCGGAGCCGCCTCTGCCCGACGCTTGCGGGAATTGCACGAGCACGACTGCGCGTCGACGTAGTTGCTGGTGGGGAGCAGTTGTTGGTGGGGAACTGAGGACGAGGTGGCCGTTGCACAGCGAGCGGATCGAATACCTGCGGAGTGTCACGTCGTGCTTCCTCATGTCGCCTCTGGGTCAAACTGAGACGAGCTGTCAGCGGCAATGCACGGCCGGTCTATCTTCAATAACAGAAATGCTTACCAGCGGCCAGCACTGCCGGTCAGTGCCAGAAGGGGATGTCGTTGGCGACATCGATATCCGAACTCGGGCAGATTAAACATCCTGCGCCCGATCAGCATCATCGGCGCGTCATCCTTTCAACCGTCTCGGCCGCCCTTCAACATTGTCGCAACCACGCCCGGAAGTCGGTGGCTGTCGCGGGCCTCTCAAGTCACCTCCGCGACATAGCAAGCAGAATTGATATATTGTTCTATTGATACCTTGTATCAAAAGCGATAGGCTGCGGGTCAGATCGAGTCCGCGTTGGAGGTGTTCTGTGCCCGAAGTTGCCCCCATCCCTGTGACCGTGCTGACCGGGTATCTCGGTGCCGGTAAGACGACGCTTCTCAACCGAGTGCTTTCCGAGGAGCATCGTCGCAGATACGCGGTAATCCTCAACGAGTTCGGCGAGATCGGCATCGATAACGAGCTGGTTGTGAACGCCGACGAGGAAGTGTTCGAAATGAACAACGGGTGCATCTGCTGCACCGTGCGCGGCGATTTGATCCGCATTATCGGTAACCTGCTGAAGCGCAAAGGTCAGCTGGACGGCATCCTGATCGAGACCACGGGCCTTGCAGATCCGGCGCCCGTCGCGCAGACCTTTTTTGTCGACGAGGAAGTCCGCGCGAAAGCAAAGCTCGACAGCATCGTCACGGTAGTCGACGCCAAGCACCTTGCCGCTCGGCTGGCGGACAGCCATGAGACGGCGGAGCAGATTGCCTTCGCCGATACGATCCTCATCAACAAGGCCGATCTCGTTCCGACCGACGAGCTCGCCCAAATAAAGTCGCGCATTCGCGCCCTCAATCCCACTGCCGTGATCCATCGCACCGAACGCTGCCTCGTTCCAATCGACGAGTTGCTTGACCAGCGCGCCTTCGATCTCGATCGTATTCTCGCGGTCGAGCCCAACTTCCTTGGAGAAGACGACCATCAGCATGATGACGCGATCACCAGCGTTGCGCTGAGGCAAGAGGGTGCGATCGACATCAACAAGTTCAATGGATGGATCGGCGCGCTGTTGCGGATGCGAGGACAGGACGTGCTGCGCTCGAAAGGTATTTTGAATATAAAGGGCAGCCCCGAGCGGTTCGTCTTCCAGGCCGTGCACATGCTGATGGAAGGCGATGACGGAAAGCGCTGGCGATCGGACGAGCGTCGCGACTCCAAAATGGTCTTCATCGGCCGCAATCTCGACCTGGCCGAATTGCGCGCTGGCTTCGCCGCTTGCCTCGCCGCCTGATGCTAGCTTGCGACAACCCGCAGATCCAGTCGACGCCGCCACAGGAGTTCGCGTTTGACGCAGCGGTAACCGGCCTTGCTTTTCTCGCCGAGGGGACGCTGGCTGCGGGACTTGGCGATGGATCGGTGCGGCTCATCCCGTCCGGTGACGCAGCATCACCGAGAACCGTCCAACCACATCTCGAGGGAGCCGCAGTCCTCGCGCTGGTTACGGACATTGACGGCGCCGCTGTTTTAACGGGCGGCGATGACGGTCGTGTGGCACGCACGGACACTCGCGGCGAGGTGACGGTATTGGCGGAGTTTCCGCGGCGGCAAACCGATGTCCTGGCCGTCAGCCCCTCAGGCAGGCTGCGCGCCGCGGCTGTGGGTCGGGAGGTTCGCCTTCTCGATCGGACGGGCGAAACGGTGGGGGCGGCGGCGGACCACCCCAGCACCGTGACCGGGCTCGCCTTCAACCCCAAAGGGAAGCGGCTCGCCGTGTCTTACTATGGCGGGGCGACGCTGCGCTGGACGGGAAAGCTCGACCAGGGTGCCACGAAGCTCGAGTGGCGCGGCTCGCATATCGGCATCACTTGGAGCCCGGACGGCACGACGGTACTGACCGCCATGCAGGAGCGCGAACTGCACGGTTGGCGGCTTAGCGACCACAAAACCATGAGTATGGCCGGCTATGGCGCGAAGGTACGCTCGATGGACTGGCTGAGACGGCCGATGACCCTCGCCACTTCGGGCGGCGATTGCGTGTTTGCCTGGAGCTTTACCGGTGGCGGGCCGATGGGCAAGCCGCCGCTCGAGCTCGGCAGCGGCCTAGGGCGGCTCGTCACCTCTGTTGCCGTTCACCCAAAGAACCCGATCGTCGCTGCCGGATTTGACGAAGGGCAGGTCATTGTTTGCGCGCTGTCTCGGCAAGAAAACGTTGTGCGCTTGCGCTGGCCGGATTGGGAGCGGGTTACCGCTCTGGCCTGGTCGCGCGATGGCAACCGCCTGGCTGCCGGTACACAGACGGGCGCCATCTCGCTTTTCGACTTGTCAAAGGGCCTCTCCGCCTGATGGGGTGCCGTCGCCCCCGCATCACCGGCATGATCAAGAGCCGAGGTGAGCCGAATAGGGATAGAGTGCGAACATGCTCATTTCGCGCGATTATGCAGGAGCGCAGCAATTAGCAGAGGAGATTTGCCGGCGTGTGGGCGCCCGCCTAACTCGCTTGCGCCGAAATGTCTTCATACTGGTGCTCTCCGCGGAACATCCGCTGACGGCCTATGAAATTCTCGACCTTCTTCGTCCCTACGATCCCTCGGCAACTCCCGCAGGCGTCTATCGCAGCCTCGATTTTCTGACTGAGCTTGGCTTGGTGCATCGTATCGAGAGTGCCAAGAGCTTCATCGCCTGTGCGATGCCGGATCATTCGCATCCCAGCCAAATGCTCGTCTGCCGGCGCTGCGGCACGGTTGTCGAGACCGAAGATTCGGGGGTCGCAAAGGCCACCGAAAGTCTCGGACGTCGTCTCGGCTTTGCCCTCGACCGCAGCACGGTGGAGTTTGTAGGCCTCTGCTCGTCCTGTCGCGGATAAACCGCCGTGGCGTCGTCCCGCACCTTTCCATGGGAATGGCGGGGGCGACCAATCGAAGTCGCATACGAGACACTGGGGGTGGGTCGGGCCGTGCTGCTGCTCCCGGCCTTCAGCACGGTTTCGAGCCGCGAGGAAATGCGTCCTTTGGCCGGACATCTTGCTGCCCGGGGCTGCAGCTGCATGCTCGTCGACTGGCCTGGCTTTGGCGAGAGCACGCGGGGGCGGCTCAGCTACGGGCCGCACCTCTATCAGCATTTTCTCGCGGATTTTGTGACCGCGCTCGTTCCGAAGGGAGCCGCGCTCATCGCGGCCGGACACGCCGCCTCCTACACCCTTCTATTGGCGCATGATCGGCCGGCGATGTGGTCGCACACCGTACTGCTGGCGCCAACCTGGCGGGGGCCGCTCCCGACCGCGATGGGTGAGCATCCGAGAGCTTACGCGTGGGCCCGGGGGCTCGTTGGCATACCGGTGATCGGCGAGGCGTTCTATCGTCTCAACACGCTCCGCAGCGTCATCGGCCTGATGTATCGCCGACACGTCTATAGCGAGGCCGGACGGGTAACTCCAGTTTTCGTGGCGAAAAAGCAAGACATGGCGCGCCGGCCGGGAGCACGCTTCGGGTCAGTGGCGTTTGTCACGGGCAATCTTGATCCGGTATCAAGCCGGGGCGCATTTCTCGCGCTGTTCGACCCGCCGCCCGCGCCAATCTTGGTTTTGTGTGGCGATGCCACGCCATCCAAATCCAAGGCAGAAATGACAGTTCTGGCCGAGCAACCCGGCATCGAGCTGCGCTGGATGGCGGGATCGCTTGGTCTGCACGAGGAATACGCACAGACGATCGCCGACCCGATAGCTCGCTTCATCGGCGCGGCCTCGGCCGAGCCAACGTGGCGACAGCACGGTGCCGCCCCTTGAGCGGGTTCGGCTTTTAGGCAGAAATCAGTGGACCGTGGTTGTCGCAGTGATCGCCGTGCGGGTGGTGAAGATGGTCGGCGACGCGATAGTCGACGTGGTTACCGTGCGGCACCGCGTCATGGCCGCAGCCCGGACCGTGCACATGCCCGCCTGATGTCCACCGCAACGATGGTCGGAAGTGCAGCTATCGGGGTTCTCGCTTGATACCCCGATCACATGCTCGTCGACATGATCCTCGTGCGGGTGGTGGAGGTGACCGTCGTGCAGATAGTCCAGGTGGCCACTGTGGCGCACAGCGGGGTGTCCGCAGCCTGGCGCATGGTGATGCGTATGGTCGGCGTGCGTTGGGGCAGAGCAGGTCGTCATGGAATCGTATCCTTTCCGTGTCCAAGATCCGCGGACACCGCGAGGCGGCTCTCGGCCGCATGGTCAATAGCGTTGCGGATCAACGGCAGCACGTGCTCGTCGGCAAGCGCGTAGAAGACGTGCTTGGCCTCGCGTCGCCGCCGGACCAGGCGAACGACGGACAAGGTCTTCTGTCGAGCGGAGACGGTGGTGATCTTCTCGCCCTCGTCTTCGGCGAGTTCCGACACACACGCTTCGATCTCGGCGAGCCGCAGCAAAAGTCGAAGCCGTTCCGGGTCGCCGAGCGCCCGGAATATCTCGGCGGCGGCTTCAATCTGCGTGCGTGATGGGAGGGGCACTGGAGGACGGGGTGAATGTCCGCCATGCGCGCTGCGTTGCTTCAAGGTCGCCCGATCTGTCCGTCGATCCATCGAACGACGGAATATAGGGAAGCCTTTGCGCGCCGGAAGGGCAGCACTCGACCCGTCGCGGAAGTCTCCCGAGGCCGTTATTGAAGCCACCACCTACGCTCATCCGCTTAGGTTGCGCTTCTTCCCCTCGGTGATATGATATAAAGTATCAATTAGGCTGGTCCCGGCAACTTGCGGCCGCACGCCCCTCGGTCTTTGCCAGCACCCAGCGACGTCCTGTTGTGAGGAACCCGGCTTGTGGATCCGATCCCCGCCACCGTCCCGACCGGCTATCTTCGCGCCGGCGATGGTGGGCGAATGGAGCCGGCGGCTCGGCAGCGAGGTCAAGGCGGAAGTCTTGGGTTCGTGCTCGGCCTGCTGTGGCGACGCCTCGTGCCAGGGTCGGTCACGCACCCGGCGCCGGAAGAAAAACTCCTCCGCCTACTGTTCCTCAGCGCGCTTTTCAGCACCCTCGCGACGGTGTCCGTCGCACGGGCGGACCCGATCAAGATCGTCGCGGCCGAGAATTTTTACGGCGACATCGCCAAGCAGATCGGCGGCCCCGACGTCGCGGTGACTAGCATCCTCAACAGTCCCGACCAGGACCCGCATTTGTTCGAAGTGAGTCCGTCGGTGGGCCGGGACGTCTCGGGGGCGCGCATTGTCGTGCATAACGGCATCGACTACGACCCGTGGCTGGAGAAACTCCTCAGGGTCGCCCGTTCAGCCGATCGCAAAAAGATTGTCGTGGCCGATCTCGTCGGAAAGAAGGCCGGCGACAACCCGCATATTTGGTACGATCCGGCGACGATGTCGGCCCTGGCTAAGACGCTTTCCGATACTCTGAGCATTGCGGATCCAGTCCACAGGGCCGGATATGAGCGACGGCTCGCGGAGTTCGAAGAATCGGTAAAGCCGATCCAAGCGAAGATCGGCGAGCTCCGCCAGCGCTTGGCCGGCACCCCGGTCACGGCGACGGAACCGGTGGCCGGCTACCTGCTCGACGCGCTCGGCATGCAGGTGAAGAACCACGCTTTCCAGCTTGCAGTGATGAACAACACCGAGCCCAGCGCTTCCGATTTCGCCGCCTTTGAGAACGACCTCGAGACGCATCAGGTCAAATTGCTCGTGTACAATAGCCAAGCCACGGACCCGCTGGCCGAGCGGATGCAGAAGATTGCCAAGGCGTCGGGGGTCCCAGTGGTGGGGGTCACCGAGACCGAGCCCGCCCGCATGAACTATCAGGGCTGGATGACAAGCGTGCTTGACGCGATCGATCGGGCGATCCCCAAGCAGCAGACCCCATGAACGCGATCGAGTTCCGTGATGTCTCACTGAGGCTGGGCGGCCGTGACGTGCTGGCGGCTGTGAGCCTGGAGATCACGACAGGCGAGTTTGTCGGCGTGCTGGGACCGAACGGCGCCGGCAAGACAACGCTGCTGCGTGCCGTGCTGGGCCTGGTGCCGGCAAGCCGCGGCTTGATCTGTGTGCTCGGCCGGGCGGCGGCTCGCGGCAATCCGGCAATCGGCTACGTGCCGCAAGTTCGCAGCAGCGGTAGCGGCTTGCGACTGCGCGGCTGGGACTTCGTCGCCGGCGTGGTCGATGGACACCGGCTGGGCTTGCCGTTCGCGAGCAAGGCGGCGCGCGCTGAAGTCGATCGCGTTCTCGATCTCGTGGGGGCCCGCGATCTGGCGCGACGGCCTTTGGCCGAGATGTCGGGTGGCGAGCGTCAGCGGCTGCTCTTGGCCCAGGGGCTGATTGGTCGGCCGCAGCTGCTGCTCCTCGACGAGCCGCTGGTCAATCTCGACCCGCATCACCAGGGCGATCTGGTTGGGCTCACAAAGTCACTCCGCGACGAACTCGGGGTCACCATCTTGTTCAGCGCCCACGAACTGAACCCGTTGCTCGGCTCCCTCGACCGGGTGCTCTACCTCGCTCGGGGCCAAGCTGCACTGGGCACCGTCGACGACGTGATCACGGGGCCGGTCCTATCCCGCCTCTATGGAGCCGAGATCGACGTCGTTCGCCTGAAGGGCCGGATCTTTGTCATGTCGGGCGATCACGATGTGGAACGCGACATTCACCGCCACGATCACGGGTCGAGGCACACACGCGCGCGCAGTTTGCTGGGAGCGCGGCACGGCGATATTTGAATACGAGTTCATGCGGAATGCCTTCGCAGCGGCGGCGATCGTCGCGACCGTCTCGGGTTTGGGTCGGCTATTTCCTCGTCCTCCGCGGCCGGACCTTTGCGGGTCATGCGCTTGCCCATGTCGGCTTCACCGGCGCCACGGGCGCCGTTCTGATCGGCGTCACGCCGATCTGGGGTCTGGTGATGGCGTCGGGCCGACACGGGGCTTTGATGATGACGGTGGGTGGAGGTTGGGTTGTCAGCGCGCTAGCGTTGTTGATGCGGAAATAGCGCTCGGCGTGCTGGTAGAAATTCTCGGCGGCGATTCGGCCACCGGCCGTCGTCGCCCACACGCCAGGGGCGATGTAGCGCTCGAAGCTCTGATGCGCGGTGCCGCGGACGCGAACGCCGGGGCCGCTGCTGCCGAAGGTCTGAGCGCGCTGGGACCCCTCCGCTGCCGGGATGGCCGGTTTGCATGGAAGGGGCTCGCGAGACCGCTGCTGGCGCCATGGCGCCGCACAGGCAAAAGCACTAGGATTGTCGGGCGCGAGGAGTGGCCCGATAGGAGTGTGTTGATGCAAGCCCTTTTTGCGCGCGGCCTGGTCGCGGGCACGAACTCCACAATTCCGATGCCGCGGAGAGCGTGAACGAATAACGGCAGCGGTCGGTTCGCCCTCCATCATTAGCGGCTTTGTTTGCGGCCGAGGGCCGGCGCCGGTACTTCGAAGGGGCTGCAAACGAGCACGGAAACTCCCGGATGACATTTTCCGCATCGCCTCATTTCACCGGAGCCACGCGGTCGCGGTCGGCGGTTATGCTTGTCGGCATCATTTTAGCAACGATCGGGTTGGTCTTGGCGATCGCGGCAGGGAGCCAATTCACCGGCGTTCCCAGTGCAATGGGTTATCTCGCCGGTTCCCTGTTCGTCGCGGCGGCAGGCCTGATTTCCGCGGGCATGGTCGTTCACGGCCGCTTGGCCGCGATCGCTGCTAAGGAGTGCGCCGAGAATACGCCTCGAGGCGGTGCGGATGGGGCCGATGCTGGGTCTCCCGTGAAACTGGCAAACTGGCTGGTATCGCGCCTGACACATTTCCGAGTGACACCCGGCTGGCTCGCGGGTTGGCCGCATGTGCTCGCGTCCACAGTGCTGGCTGCGATTGCGATGGGGGTGGTGATCGCGGCCTGGCAGGCCGACGACCAGAAAATGCTTGGCCCTCTGATGCAGCAAGTATTTGGCGGGATTTTCATCCTGTTCGCCTTTCCGCTCCTCCTGCTCGAGCGCACCTACGCCAATAGCGCGGTAGAGGCGCTACCGGAGGCGCCGCAGATCGAGCGGGTGCTGCGCGTCCCGCTCGTAACCTTTGTCGGGTTGGGCACGACTAGCGTTATGGCCTCGGTCGGCCTCGAATGGCCGGCGGTCATCGAGCGGGTGATTGCGATCCTGATTGGTCTGGTGTCGCTGGAGCTTGTCCTGCGCGGTGTCGCGATGCTTTTCTTGCCGTGGCCGGCGATCGATGCAAGGCGTTCAGTCGCCGACAGCACCCTTGCGAGTCTGCTTCGTCCGCGACCGCCGAGCTTTGCCACCGTCGGCACCGCAGTCCGGCGTCGGTTCGGAATTGATTTGTCGCGCAGTTGGGCCTTGGCGTTCGTCCGGCGGGCGGCGGTGCCGATCGGCTTCGGCATGGCGATCTTCGCCTGGTGCATGACTGGCGTCACCGCGCTGGGTCTCAACGAGCGGGCAGTCTACGAACGCCTCGGTGAGCCCGTCGCGGTCTTCGGGCCCGGCCTGCATGTGCATCTGCCCTGGCCGCTCGGAACCATGCACCGATTGGAGCTGGGCGTCGTGCATGAAATTCCCATCGTCTTCTCCTCAACCGGCGAGCAGGGAACTCGAGGGGCCACCACTGGTCAGGTCGAGTCCAAGGCCGACATCGAAGGAATCGCGCCGGCAAGTGCAGACCGCCTGTGGAACCGTCCGCACCCGTCGGAAGCCAGCTACCTTATCGCCAGCGAGTTGCAAGGCAAGCAGAGCTTTCAAATCGTCGATATCGATCTGCAGGTGGTCTACCGAGTTGGCCTCTCGGAGCAAGCGGCGAAAGACGCTTCCTATGCGATTGCAGACCCGGAGGCGCTGATTCGGGCGATCGCAGGTGAGTTACTGGTGCGCTATTTTGGGCGAAACACCCTGCTCAATGTGCTGGGACAAGATCGCGAACGCTTCACCAACGAGTTCCGTGCCGAACTGCGGGAAAGACTGCAAGAGTTATCGACCGGCGTCGACGTGATCGCGGTGGTGGTCGAGGCAATCCATCCCTCACCCGACGCCGCGAGCGCATATCACTATGTCCAGGCGGCGGAGATCCTCGCGAAATCGCAGATCTCGCTGCGTCGGGCCGACGCTATCTCTAAAGTCAGGTCTGCCGAGCAGACGGCTACCGAAGATCGTAACAATGCGCTTGCGACGGCTGTCGAACTTGACAATGGGGCCGGGGCCGAGAGCGTCCTGTTCAACGGCGATCGCCAAGCCTACCACCAGGACGGGGAGGTGTTTTTATTCGAGCGGCGGCTGGATCGGCTGAGCACCAGCTTAACGAAATCCAACTTCATCGTGATCGATAGTCGTCTGGAGGGCGCGACCGCGCCCACGATCGATCTCAGAAGCTTTAACCTGCCTGGGGCGGTGTACCAGCCCAACGCCGCCAAGCCGCGCATGCCGTTTCCGCCAGGATCGCATTCTAAACACGAAGGCGACTGATATTGGGACGTTGATGTCGTCATCAACAGGATTGAACGAGATGCATCACCATCATCACCGAGACCATACTCACGATGATCTAGATGATGAAAGAGCGCAGCCGCAGGGCTGGTTCGCCCGCAATGTTCGCTTCCTCGTGGCCGCGCTGGTCGCTTGCGCGGCGGTGCTTTCCGCTTGTCTCGTCCTGGTTGGTCCGGGCCAGGCAATCGTGATCACCCGTTTCGGCGATCCGATCCGGGTGCTCACCAAGCCCGGGCTCGCCTGGAAGGTGCCCGCTCCCGTCGAAAGCAAGATCGATGTCGATCTGAGGCTGAAGACAACGTCAAGCGGGTTGCAGGATGTGGGAACCCGTGACGGATTGCGGATCCTTGTGCAAGCCTATGTCGCCTGGCAAGTCCCTGACGATCCGGACCATATCAGACAGTTCCTGCGTGCGGTGCGAAACCAACCCGAAATCGCCGCCGAGCAACTGCGCAGCTTTGTCGGCTCGTCTCTGGAGATCGCAGCGAGCAGCTTCGATCTTTCATCTCTGGTCAATACCGACCCGCAAAAAATCCATCTGGGTCAATTCGAGGGCCAACTGCGCGACCGGCTCGATGAGCAGGCGCTCAACGTTTACGGCGTCACGATCCGCCAAGTCGGCATCGAGCGTTTGACCCTTCCGGCCGAGACGTTGAAGGCCACGGTGGAACGGATGAAAGCCGAGCGGGCAACAGTCGCAGCGGAACGATCTGCCGAAGGCCAGCGCGCAGCCAACGAAATCACCTCCAACGCGTATCGCGATGCACGCGTCCTCGTCGCCAAAGCGAAGGCCGACGCGGCCGGCATCGAGGCCAAGGCGCGCGTTGAGGCGGCCGACATTTACGGCAAGGCCTATAGCAGCGATCCGGAACTGTACACGCTGTTGCGGTCGCTGGACACGTTGGATCAGGTGATCGACGGAAATACCAGGCTGATCCTGAGGACCGATGCAGCGCCGTTCAATGTGCTGGTTGACGGCCCGAACGGTACAGTCGGGACCCCGGCTGCCTCCGAGCCTGCCAAGGCGAAGTGATGGCGCCGCGTGCCAAAGACGGTGCCGAGCCCGATGGCGTCTGGGCGCAATCGGCCAAGATCGCGTTCCGATTTCTGTTCGTCGCCGTTGCGGTGATCGCGGCGGGATGGGCCGTGTCGAACATTCTGCAGGTGCCGCCGGACAGCCGCGCCGTCGTCCTGCGATTTGGCAGCGCCGTCCGACAGCAGGAAGCGGGTCTGCTGTTCGCTTGGCCGCGGCCGATCGAGCAGGTCGTCGTGCTGCCGTCGGCCGATCGGCAGATCGAATTCAGGATCGTCCGCTTTGACCCGGCGGGTGGCGGCCCCGCAAGCGCGACATCCAGGCTCGCCGGCTCGGCGGCCCGTTCCACTGCCGACGCGATCCCCGGATTCGACATGAGCGATAATCCGAGGCAGAACGCCGGCTTCCTGCTGACCGGCGATTCCAGCGTCGTGCATCTGCAAGTGACATTGCTTTACCAGATCAAAGATCCGGTCAGTTATTTGATCTCGGCCGACCACGTCGGTCCGGCGCTTGAGCGACTGTTCGTCGCGAGCGCGGTCGCTGTGTGCGCGACGCGGGATCTCGATACCATCCTGGTCGCCCGGCCGGAGGCCAGCCCCACGGCCGACCAAAGCTTTCGCACCCAGCGTGAGCAGCTCCGCACGGACCTGATGAACGCGGTCAACAGCCGCCTGCAGGACCTCGCCGAGCAAGGTGCCGGGCTCGGGGTCGCTGTAAGCCGGGTAGATCTGGTGGCGGCAATCCCGAGCGGCGCGAAGACCGAGTTCGATCGCGTGCTGATCGTTACTCAATCGGCTGAGCGGTACATGGCGCAGGCGCATACCGCGGCCGAAATGGCCGCGCAGCAAGCCAATCGAGACCGGGACAGCCTCGTCGCCCAAGCGGCGGCCAAGGCTGAGGAACAGGTAAATGAGGCGAGAACCCGCACAGCCGCGATCGCAGCGCTGGCGCGGGAGGCTCCCGGGCTGAGTCGGCAGACGCTCATCACCCGCCTCTATTTCGATCGCGTTGGTTGCATTCTGGCAAAGGCCGCGTCGGTCGAAGCCATCGCCCGTGAGGCCGGAAGTCACGTCATTGTGCCTGGACCGGAGGAGAAATGACCGACGCAACGATAAGCCGCACGGGCTTAGCTGCGCCGGACTCGGGTCTCCTCACCACCTCCGAGCAGCGTTGGCTCGGCGTACGGCTCACCGTTGCGCTGATTTCGGGCGGCTGCCTCATTCTGGCGGCCATCATACAGATCGCGTTGCCCAGTCAGCATGACGTTGCCGAGCTCGTCGCTGGGGTCGCCGCGCTGCTCGTCGCAGTGCCGGCGATTTCCGCCGCTTGGCACAGCCTGTGCCGCCCCGATCTGCATGGCATCACCGACCAGCTGATCGCTCTTGCGCTCATCGCCGCGTGGGCGGCCGGTGATCTCATGACGGCCGCGCTGTTGCCGATGGTCATGACCATTGGACACGTTCTGGAAGAGCGCTCGCTGCTCGGCTCTCAGGAGGCGATCCGCGCCCTAAGCCGGCTGACGCGGATCAAGGCACGCCGAATCACGCAGACAGGCGAGATCGAGGAGGTCGAGGCAAAAGCGCTTCGGGTCGACGACATGATCGAGCTGCGCGGCGGCGATCTTATTCCCGCCGACGGCGTCGTGTTAACCGGGACTTCGAGCGTCGATACCGCGTCGATCACCGGCGAGTCGGTGCCGATCGAGGTCGAGCCCGGCGCTGGCGTGTTCAGCGGTTCAATCAATCTCGATGGCGTTTTGGTGGTGAGAATCGCCAATGTCGGCGAAGAAACAACCCTCGGGCGAGTGATCGGCTTGATGCAGGAGGCCGAGCAAGCAAAGCCGCCGGTGACGAGGTTATTGGAACGCTACGCGCAGCGTTATTTGGTGCTGGTGTTGCTGCTGGCAGCAGCAACTTGGTTCGTGACCAATAGCACGGTGGCGATGCTTGCGGTCCTCGTCGCCTCCTGCCCCTGCGCGCTGGCGCTGGCGGCGCCCGCCACAGCGATCGCGGCGATCGCCGTTGCCGGCAGGCACGGGATTTTGGTCAAAGGCTCAGCCTTCCTGGAGAACCTCGCCACTGTCGATTCCGTCATATTCGACAAGACCGGAACTGTGACGATCGGCCAGCTGCGGTTGGTCGAGGCGAGGCCCGAACCCGGCGTTGAGGCGAGCGACCTGACCGAACTCGCCGGCAATCTCGGCGCTGCAAGCAGCCATCCGGTCAGTCGCGCGCTCGCCGCCCTGGTGCCGGAGCAGAAGCGGCTCAACGTCGACGAACTCAAGGAGGCGAGGGGCTTCGGCGTGCTCGGGCGGCTCGCTAACGAGACCGTGGCTCTCGGCAGGATGGAACTCTTTGATGAGCTTGGAATTCAGAGCTCCCCACCGCCCGACCACAGCGGTCCGATCGCCGGCGTCTCGTATGGCTCTCAATTCCTCGGCTGGCTGCTGCTCGCCGATGAGCCGCGCCCGGAAGCGCGCGAGGCCATCGACAATCTCTGGGATCTCGGTCTGAAACATCGGCTTTTGATCACCGGCGACCGCGCCGGGGTGGCGCGCCGCATCGCCGATCATCTCGGCCTGAGCGAAGTTCGTGCGGAAGCGCTTCCCGCGCAAAAGATGGAATATGTCCTGGGCGAGATCGCGGCCGGCTATCGACCGCTGGTCGTCGGCGACGGCATCAACGACTCACTTGCCCTCAAGGTCGGCGCCGTCGGCGTCGCCATGGGCGCGCAAGGAACGGATGTCGCTCTTGCCTCTGCGGACCTGGTTTTGATGACCAACGATTTGCGTCGCCTTGGCACCTGCATCCGCCTCAGCCGCCGCTGTCGACGGACGATCTACGCGAATGTCAGCATCGGATTGGGGTGGACGGTGGTTCTCGTCGCTCTCGCCGTAGGAGGCGTTCTCGGCGCCGCCGCTCCGGTGGTTGCGGCGGTAACGCACAATATCAGCACCCTGATTGTGATGGGCAACGCCGGACGGCTGCTGAAATTCCAGGAGCCGCTATCGTAGGCGCGGTATGGAGCCATTTTGCGCAAATCACGCCGCGCGCGAACTATGGCTTGGCATGATCGTGCCCGCGCAGGTGCGGATCGGTCGCGGCCCTGCGGTTCTTTTTCACCGTGACGCTCGACCGGCCGGACCGTGCCCGACGGTTCACGGTGGTGCGCGAACCGCGTCGGCTGCCGGTGGTGCTGAGCGTCAGGGAGGTCACCTTCCTGCGCCAGGCGGCGCCGGGCTGCGCGTGTTTGAGGTCGTCGCGCTTAAGGTCGGCGACATCGACCCCCGAGCGCATGCTGCTGCGGGTCGAGCAGGAAGGCCGCAAGGACCGCCAGGCCATGCTGTCGTCGCAGCTGCTCGATTGCTGCCGGCCGGACAAGTCCGAGGCCCGCTTGGCGCGCTTCGCGGAGCGTGGGGAAGGTCTGATAAACGCACCCGATACGGACCCGCATCACCAGGGCGATTTGGTCGTGTTGGCAAAGTCAATCCGCGACGAACTTGGGGTCACCATCTTGTTCAGCGCCCACGAGCTGAACCCGTTGCTCGGCGCCCTCGACCGGGTGCTCTATTTCGCTCTGGGCCAAGCTGCGCTGGGCGCGGTCGACGATGTGATAACAGGGCCGGTCCGATCGCGTCTCTACGGAGCGGAGATCGACGTCGTCCGCCTCAAGGGCCGAATTTTCATCATGTCGGGCGGCCACGATGTGGAACGCAACCACTGCCGCCGCGATAACGGGTCGAGGGACACGCACATTCGCCGTCTGCTAGGAGCTCAGCCTAGCGATGTTTGAATACGACTTCATGCAGAACGCCTTCGAGGCGGCGACGATCGTCGCGATCGTCTCGGGTCTGGTCGGCTATTTCCTCGTCTTGCGCGGACAGATCTTTGCCGGTCACGCGCTTGCCCATGTCGGTTTCACCGGCGCCACGGGCGCGGTTCTAATCGGCGTGACGCCGATCTGGGGTCTGGTGGTACTGACCGTGACCGCTGGAGTCAGCATGGGCGCAATGGGCGAGCGGCTAGCCGGGCGCGATGTCGCGATCGGCGTTGTTCTGGCGCTGTCGCTCGGTCTTGGCTTGCTGTTCCTGCACTTCTTCACGGCTTACGCAACTCAGGCGACGGCGTTGCTGTTCGGGAATGTGCTCGCCGTCGATGTCGGAACCGTATGGACGCTCCTGTGGCTGGGCGTTGTCAGCACGGGAGCACTCGCTGTTATCTCGCGGCCGCTGCTGTTCGCGAGCCTGCAGCCGGAACTGGCCGAGGCAAAGGGGGTATCGCTTCGGCTCTATTCGGTGTTGTTCCTAGGCATCGTGGCGCTGGCCGTCGCCGAGTGCGTGCAAATCGTCGGCGTGCTGCTGGTCTTTGCGCTGATGGTCGGACCGGCAGCGGCGGCCCAGCGACTGACGACCGGAATCGGAAGTGGGCTCTTCGTGGCGGCTGGCCTTGCACTGCTAGAAGCCTGGACCGGCATCGCGCTGGCCTTCTATACCGACTGGCCGAGTAGCTTCTGGATCACCGCCCTGAGCGCGGGAATCTACCTGTTCACGACATTGCCGAGCGTCGGTCGAGCCCGATAGCCAGCCTGTCGGTGGCGTCGCTGATCGTCGTGCTTTGATTAGACCGGGACCGCTTTGCCGAGCTTGTAGAACAGCCCCCGCTTTTACTGGTGAGTAGAGGGAGATTCCGCTCGTTTCGGCAGTCTATCCGCCAGAACAGCACGCCGGTAACACTGAGCCAGACCCATGAATTGCGAACGCGATATTGAGCCGCAAACTAGCCGACCGGGAAGCCGCTTTGTACGGATTCACGCCGATCGCGACGTGGCCCGGCGGAATGAGCGAGAACCGACGTCGTGCCGCGATCCTTGCCGCCGATATGGGCTGGTTGTCTCTTATGGGTCAAGGGCGGCTGTCGTCGCCAGGTTGATGGTACGGCCGGTCTGCCCTCAGCTCCGGAAATGCCCTGTGTACCCCGGCAGTTACGCTTGGTGCCATAAGGCGACATCGCGTTAACCATTAAACTACAGCGGTGCGACGGCCTTTCTCGCGTTCGTATAGAACGTTCGTGACTAAGACGACGAGCTAACACTGCGCTGCACGCAGGCCGTCGACGAGGGCGGGGGCGTCCGATTTCGACCTTTGTGATGGAGTGCTTCATCGACGTGGCGGCGGGGCGGCTCTATCGATCCCGCAGAGCTTCGCTTGTGCAACCTGATGCGAACGGAGGAATTCCCCTCTAAGACTGCATTGTCGAATTCGACAAGAGCGCGGTCGCTGGCGAGCTCCTCAAAGTCCCTGCGACCCTGGTGGCGCGTTTGCGCCGGCCGCTCTACTGTGACCGCAATTAAGCGCTCGAGCGGCGGCGCACGCCCTCGCGCTGCGCCAATGCGGACGCAGGCTGGCGACGAGGCAAGGCTAGTTTAGCGAGGCTGGGAACGATGTCGGGTTGCCAGCTGATGCGGGAGTGGTATCCTTCGATGGGACGTGGAAGGCCTCGCACGCGAGCCTAAAGGAGTTTAGCGGGGCGTGTTTTCTCGGTCGACCTCGGGGCGGGAGCGTGGTGAAGCTGGTCTCGGCAGCCGTTATCGTACGAGACGAGGAAAACCACATCGCCGCCTGTCTGCAGTCGATTGCCGGGGTCGTTGACGAGATCATCGTCGCCGATACCGGGTCCTGCGATCGGAGCCGCGAGATTGCAGCGGCTCACGGCGCTCGGGTGGTCGACTACGCGTGGCACGACGATTTCGCCGCGGCGCGAAATTATGCGATTGACCAGGCCATAGGCGACTGGATCCTTTATATCGACGCTGACGAACGGGCCCGCGCCTATGACCGTCGGATCCTGCAGGGCGAGCTTGGCGATCCGGGCCTGTGTGCCTGCACGGTCCGCTTTTATCCCCGCACCGGGTGCACGGCTTACCCGGAGCATCGCTTGTTCCGGCGCGATCCGCGCATTCGCTTTCGGAGTGCAATTCACGAGACGATCATGCCGGATTTGCACAGGATTGTCGCTGCCGGCGAGGGACGGATCGGGTCCTCGCAGCTGACCATCGATCATCTCGGCTATGATGGGGATCAATCCCATAAGGCGGAAAGAAACCTGCCACTTCTGCTCAGGCAGCTCCGGGCCGATCCCGAGCGGATTTATCTGCGACGGTCCCGGTAGTTTGGACAGCTTCCGGGGAGGAATAAGCTAAAGGCCGGTAGCCGGCTGCTGGTTTCACCTTTCCCCGAAATCAAATTCATCCTGTCTTGCTGCGGGGTGCTGTGAAGCTTGTGGGCAGCCGCCGACCTGTGGGCAAGGCGGGGGAAACGCATGGCGTTTTCCCCGCCTTGTCCATAGGGGACCGCGCTGGCGCGGTCAGGCGGGGATCGGCGCAGCCGACTGTCCACAAATTCACCGCACCTCCTTGCCATGGCGTCAGGCGGCCAGTGCCGTCGCCGCTGTCGACTGGCCGAGGTAAGCCTCGTCCGGTGTTCGCTAGCCGAGCGCCTGATGCGGACGTCGCAGATTATACCAGTCGAAGAACTCGCCAAGGCTGCGCTTTTGTTCGATTCCATTGGCCGCTGGGCGTAGGTAGACCCATTCGTGCTTCACAGTCCACCACAAGCGCTCGACGAAGATGTTGTCATGGCAGCGCCCGCGTCCGTCCATGCTGATCGCGATCCCATGATCCGTCAGCATCTTGGTGAACTCATCGCTGGTGAATTGCGCGCCCCCGCTTTCGCGAGGGCAGGCTTTGATCAGTATTGAAGATGCCGGGCTTGCCGAACCGGGCGAGAGCCTCGCTCAGTGCCTCGACGCAGAACCCCGCCGTGAGCGTGTTTGACAGCCGCCAGGACAGCACCCGCCGGGTCGCCCAGTCCGATGATCGCGACCAGGTACAAAAATCCCTGCCGCATCGGTATGTAGGTTATGTCAGCAGCCCACACTTGGTTCGCCCGGTCGATTGTCTTGCCGCGCCGGAGGTATGGGTAGACCTTGTGCCCGGGATGCCGCTTGCTGGTATTCCGCTTCGGTCTGACCGCCCACAGCCCGAGCTTCTCATCAGCCGCCGGACGCGCCGGCGGCCCATCGAAATCCCCTCTCGCAACAGCGCCACCTGGAGCCGGCGGCTGCTGTAGACTGGACAGTCTGTGAAAATCCGGTCGAGCCGCTTCAGAAGCTCGAGTTCCTCCGCAAATTCCGGCCGCGGCCGGAAATAGAAGCTGCTGCGCGCAATCCCCAGCAGCGTGCATTGCCGGCTTATGGACAGCCCCGCTTCCGGCGCAATCATCGCCCGCCTCTCAGCAATCGGGAGATGGCGGGCTGCCCGGCAAGAAAATCGCGCTCGACCTGCAGCTGGCCGATCTTGCGGTGCAGATCGTCAATGACCTTCTGCCCATCCCCGACCGCCGGCGCCCTGTTGTTGCCGCGCGCAAACAGCTCGCCCGCACGCGTCATCAGCTCCTGCTTCCAGTTGCTGATCATCGTCGGATGAACCCCAAACTCCGCGACAGCTCAGCCAGGGTCTTCTCCCCGGAAGCGCCGCCATCGCCACTCGCGCCTTAAATTCCGCGCTGTGCTGTTTCCTCTTTACCCCCACTTATCATGCTCCTTGTTGGACCGGTCAGCCTTAGCTTATCGCGCTGTCCAAAAATCCGGAGCCGCCGCAATCTGTGGTGGCACTTAGGCTCGGTATATCGCGACCTGGACCGACTAACCGAGGCGAAAGCGGCCTGGTTGCAAGGTGCAAACATTGCCCGGCACAGTTCGGGCCGCGGGCCGGATATCGCGCTGTGCTTCAGCGAGCTCGCCAAGCTTCGCCTGCTCGACGGTGAAGAGGTCTTGGGTCTCGTTCATGAGGCGAAGGCCTTGCAGCCGGACAACCTGCTATTGCATTGGATCGAGGCGCGAGGCATACGTCCGAACCCGGCGATACGCCGAGGCGCTTCCTATCTTCGAGCGCCTGGCACAGGTAGATCCGGACACCTTGGTGGCCGATCTATCCTACGACCGGCGGATTTTCGGGGCCTCGGCTTTTGCCGAAATCGGCCTCTGTGCGTTCCAAATGAACCGCTACGCGGAAAGCGAGAGCTGGTATCGTCGCGCTGAAATATTGGAGCCCGATCGCCTGGAGTTCCGCATCAAGCGCCAGCTCGCGGGCATCCGTGCTGCCGACATGAGTCGGTAATTGACCATCCCGCGGCAAGAACTGAAGGCCCAATTAAAGGCCGCGGCATCCGCCGATTACCCGTTTCCGGACGAGCGTTTCGCCGGCCGCGGCATCGTCATCTGTGCCGGCGGCGCCCGGCTCTTCACCTGCGCCTGGGCAGCCATCGCGCTGCTCCGCCGGCATCTCGCCTGCAGGCTGCCGATCGAGGTCTGGCACCTCGGTCCCGAGGAGATGGGCCCGCCGATGCGGGGGCTCCTCGAGGAATTGGGCGCCCAGCCGGTCGACGTTTCGAGGTCGCCAAGAGCCATCAAGTGGAACGGCTCGGCGGCTGGGAACTCAAACCTTACGCAGTGCTGCACTCGCGGTTTCGCGAGGTGCTGCAGTTGGATGCCGACAACGTACCGGTGCGAGACCCAGCCTTTCTGTTCGATCGCCCGGAATTCCGTGATACCGGCACTCTGTTTTGGCCGGACATCGTGCGGCTGTCGCAGGGTAACGAAATTTGGCCAATCAGCGGCTTGGACTACCGCGATACGCCATCGGTCGAATCGGGGCAGATGATCCTCGACAAATCCCGGTGCTGGCGTGCGCTGTCGCTGGCGTACTGGATCAATCAGCATTCCAATGTCTTTTACCAGTTTCTTCACGGCGACAAAGACACATACCTAATCGCCTGGCTGATGCTGACGCAGCCCTATCATCTGATGCGGCATCGGCCCAAGCTGTTGGAAGCGACCCTGTGCCAGCGCGACCCGGAAGGCGCCGTGCTGTTTCAGCACCGGAATGGCGCCAAATGGATTCTCGACGGCAATAATCCGCGGATCGACGGCTTCCGTTTGGAACGGGAGTGCCGGGTGCTCCTGGCCGAACTCGCTACACTGTGGGACGGGCGGCTCTTCAACCCGCCGCCGCGCTCCGACGAGGCTCGGCGGCTGGAAGGAGATCTTTTGCGCAGCCGGGAGTTCCGAGTTGTCCGGGTGGATGGTTCTCCATATCCACCCGATACGCTCAGCCGCGATTGGTGGCGTGCTGTAAACGCTCTCGGCCTGCCGCGGATCATGTTTCATGCGCTACGCCATTCACACGCCTCAGCGCTGATTGCGCCTGGCCTCGACATTTTGACGGTAAGCCGCATGTTGGGTCACGGCTCCCCGGCGATTACGCTTGGGATCTATGCCCATTCCTTCAACAAGACGGCCGCCGCGGCAGCTCAAGCGATCGAAGTTGCGATGGGGAAGGGTGCCAAGCCGAGCGCATAAAGGGCTTGGGTGCCAAACGGGTGCCAGCTTCTGCCTTTGTTCTCTTGATGTTCCAAGCAAGGCCGTGCTAAGTCATTGGCGCCGCATACTCGGAGAGGTGCCGGAGCGGTCGAACGGGGCGGTCTCGAAAACCGTTGTCCCTCTTACGGGGGACCGAGGGTTCGAATCCCTCCCTCTCCGCCAATAAATCCAGCATTTCTGCGAGTCTTGCAGCCTTGGTCGCAGCCCATCTGCACCCCTATGGTGCACCAGTTTGCACCCCTTTGGCAGTGGAAAAATTGCGGCCCTCTGGTCAAGGGGGGCGACGGTCAAGGCGGTGAGGCTCGGGTCAATTTGCTGAACGGCGGCGGAAGTCACTCGGCAAACCACAATTATCCTCGGACCACCCCCGCCATCGATGGGGTAACCCCCGTCACATGAGTCGGAGAGGACGGTCGCCACCTTGGCGAATCAGGAAATCTACAGCCGCGCGACGATTGGAAATGATCGATCAAAGCTCATCATCAGCTTGAGCATTATGGGCCGGGCGCATGAGGAGGCGGAGATCAAGGCTCAGCGGTTAGCGGGGGCATGGGTGTCGTCGTTGATGCCCCGCATCTTCGTGAGTTTTCGAAGCTTCATAAGGTTGGCAAAGCCGCCCGCTTCTTAGTCGGAGTGCCGGGTATCCCGCAGGTCGAGACCACCGCTTTCAGGGCGCTCGCTTTGATTTGGAGGCGGTCGAACGCAAGATCGCAGTTGTGAGAAGTGATCGAGATCTCGTGACCCAGCAGGATAAGCTCCTGGATCTCCTGCTCGCGACTGCCACGCCACCCGACCCAGCCCAAAGCCTCATTTTCTTTGGTTAGGGCGTGGTACCGCTGCTCTGCTTCCACAAAGAGGCGGTCTAGGACATTGTTGGTCGCCTCCACCGCCGCTGGGATTTCTTTCTCGATCGCGTCAGCGGCCGCTTGGGCGAATTCGCACCCGGCGGACTTCGTGGCCAATGCCTGCTCGATGGCACGGGCGATCGTCTCGACCATCTCAATCTTTGCTTTGACCCTTGCCAATCGGGAAGCAGGCTCTTCGGGCTGACTTGGTTTCTCGGTCTCGGTGGCGATCGCTTTCAGTTGTCCGACGTAGCGTGTCACCAAGGACTTGGCGCTCGGATCGGAATGCCCAGGTCCGAACAACCGGACCATTGTGCTCGGGACGAAATCCTGGATCACGAGATAGGTGGTCAACCCAAGAACCATCGCGGAGACGAGTTGTACATCCGCCGAAATTTTCAACGGCTAGACCCCAGGCCCGATCGAAACCCTCATGTCGTTAACGAGCTTGTCGAGATCGTCGAGCCACTGGTTCAAGGATCTGACCGCGTCCTCGTAACTGCCCGCCAGCAACTCCTCCGAGATCCCGACCTGTCTGACCCGCAATTCCGTGATGGCTCCGAGGAGTTTGTCCCGCATCGTGAGCACTTTGGCCTGTGCCCGGTCGGCTTGCTGGAGGACCGAGTTCCACTTCGCAATCACGACGGAGCGGTCGCCCTCCGAAATTTGGCCGTTCGGGATGCCTTGAACCCGATCACGATGGGCGGTGGCGGCGTTCTTGACGGCTCTGAGTTCCGAGAGGATATCGCCTTGGTCCTGGAGCCGGTCGGCCAACTGGCCCAACGACTTGGCGGTCTTGGCGACTTCTAGCTGGGCCTCGACCGGGCCTCGTTTGGAGGTATCGCGTAATTTGACCACCAACTCGTCCGCCCGCGTTATCTGGTCGGAGAGAGCCTTGAGGACCCCCGCAAGATCCTGCTGAACCGGGTCCGTCTGTGCGAAGGCGGGCGCTGCTGTCAGGATCAGCAGAACGGCGATGGCAACGAAAAAGGAATTGGACGGCTCGACAGAGATGCCGAGCCGCCACCTAAGCGCTACATTCAGGGGCATCGCCCCTTATAACTCAACACAAGGTTGCTGTAAAGGTTCTAGGGGGATTTGAGCGGCCGAAGGCGAGGTAAATAGCTGGACGGGTGAGTGGGGACCGGGACCGTCCCTTGAGTGCTCGTCCTATGCACCGTGCCCTGGGGCAAAGATATGGCACGGGCAAAAATCGCATTGCGTTGGAGTCGGGTTCGAGAAACGTTTGTCTCTATACCGCCGCCTATCAACATCACTGGGGGATGAAAATGGCGACCATAGCCATGATACCGCTCGGTCCGGTATCGACATTAAATCGATCAATCATCATGACTGAACGAGGGATGTCAGGAGACGGCGGCGATGATTTTCTTTGCGGGCATTGCGGACATGTCGTGCTGGAGGATTTCGACCCTTCCACAATCAGAGGCAATCCGGTTTTTCAGTGCCCCTACTGTGCAAACAATAACGATCTGCCGTTTGCAGCCAGTGATGGTCGCCACTGGCCCACTCGATCAGAGTGATCTTGCAGAGTGGTCTTGAACACTCGTTGACCTCTCGGTGGAGGCGTCAATGAAAAAGTCCATCTGGTCAGTTGCGTGCGCAACCGCTGTGCTGCCTTAGCCCCGAATTACGGGTCGGATCATCCACGCACCAACCCGCCATCAATCGGGATGACCGCTCCGGTAACATAGTCGGACAGATCGGTCGCCAGGAACTCGACCACTTTGGCGCAATCCTCGACTGTCCCCAACCGTCGAAGGCGACCAACTCGGCCCGATCACGGTTGCTCTGGATGCTGCCAGGGATCACCGTCGCCATAATCCGCCCGGTCGCGATCACGCCGGGAGCTATACAGTTCACGGTGATCCCGAATGGCCCGAGATCCTGCGCCAGATACCGCGTGTAGTGGGCGATTGCTGCTTTCGCCGCCCCATAATGGGCATAACCGCCATCGCCGGATGGTGCGGTCCCGGCTACCGAGCTTACCGTGATGATCTTCCCGGAAACGCTGCTGCTTCATGATCGGGGCGACGGCGTTGCAGGAATAGACCGTCCCGAACAAGTTCATTTCCGTCACAAGTTTCAGGAGCGCCGGATCGAGGGCGCTGGCCTTCGTGTCGATGGGCCGACCACGACCGCCTCCTGCATTCGCGACCAGGACATCCACCCGGCCCCATTCCTTGACGACCCGCGCAACCATTGCCTCGACCGCCTCGTGGTCGCGGACATCGACCTCGACCCCTAACGCGATGCCGCCAGACGCCTCGATCTCGGCGACCGTGCTGTCGGCAGTCATATCCTTGGCCTCGGCCTCGAATTCCTCATACGAGCGCAAATTCAGGTCGGCGACCGCGACCTTCGCACCTAATCCTGCGAGGCGCTTGGCATAGGCCCGTCCGAGACCACGCGCTGCGCCTGTGACGATCGCCACCTTACCGTCCAGCTTCCCCATAGTTCTCCTCGATATGCTATCGCCCAAACACTCGGACTGATCCGACCTCACGTGCCGAGCCCCGAGGTGCTGCGCCTTTGCAGCACCGATTTCGGGTCGTTATCCTGAGCGGCGGCAACTCACCGCCGTCAATTTCGGATAATGAGAGGGCGCGCTCCCGAATGACAGTCAAGCTATATGCCTTCACTTGCGGCACGGTAACCGGCGAGTTCGCCCATCTGATGGAAGGCGGTGAAGGCGACATCACGGTGCCGATCCCGGTCTTTCTGATCGAGCACCCGAAGGGACGGGCACTGTTCGACACCGGGCTGCACCCCGATTGCCAGTCCGACCCCGCTGGACGACTCGGCCCTCGGCTTGCCGGGCTGTTTCGTATCGGCTTTCAACCCGGCGAGGAGGTCAGCGCCCGGCTCGAAGCGATGGACCGAGATCCTGCCAAGATCGACCTCATCATCAACTCGCACTTCCATTTCGATCATGTCGGCGGCAACGCACTGATCCCGAACGCAACGATGCTGGTGCAGCGCAGAGAGTGGGAAGCCGGTATGGACCCCGATACCGCCACGCGACGCGGCTTCAACCCGCGCGATTTCGACCTCGGCCACAAACTGCGGCTCGCCGATGGCGAGCACGACGTGTTTGGCGATGGCTCGGGTGGTGTGTCTGCCGACGTATGGCCACACGCCGGGGCACCAATCCCTTCGGCTGCGGCTCGATCGTGGTGAGGTTGTCCTCGCCGCGGATGACTGCTACTCCTGCCAGACCCTCCGCGAGCGCCGCCTGCCACGCAACATGTACGACCGCGAGGGTATGCTGGCCTCGCTTGATCGGTTGGAAGCGCTGGAACGGAACGGGGCTCGCATCTTTTTCGGCCACGACCCGGAGTTCTGGGAAACGGTACCGCAGGCACCGGTCGCGGTCGGATAACACGGACGGCCGATCCTGTTCGGCTATGGCCAAGATCGCCCAGCAGCGGTGGCGGCTCAAGCCCGAAGAGGTCCGCACCCAGGCCGAGGCTTTCTCGTCTGCCGACGCCACGGAGACAATGAAAACTGTCGCGGACCTGGGGCCACATCACTGGAAGTGGCAGCAGCGGCGACGTATTCGCGCACATTTCGCGCCTTGAACGATCCGGGCTGACGCGGCTCAGCGAAGGAGATCTCGTTCCCTTTGATGTTGCCGAGGGTCGCAAGGGGCCGGAAGCGGCGAAGGGTGCGGTTGGTCTAAAGTCGGGCGACCCTGATCAGAGGAGAAAAGCCCGGTTACGGCACAAGCGGTTTTTGGACACCAGCGGCGGGCCTTCGGAGTGAAGCCGGGCGTTCCCGACCCAAGGTCCGCGGCAACACGGATACGGTAAATCGCAGAGGATCAGCTTCGCTTCGCTGGTTGACGGTGGGCCATACTGGTCAGATTTTCAGGGAGTAATATCAAGCGGGTCTAACACCGAAAGAGGCTGGAAGCCGTGGCAAAACCGGCAAAGCAGTAGCCAGCGGGCACGAAAGAGAGCACGATTAGTGGACGGGAGAATTCGACCTCTTCGGAACCGTGGAGGGACTCTATGGAACGACAACTCGCCGCAATACTTGCCGCTGACGTGGCCAGCTATAGCCGGCTGATGAGTGAAGACGAAACTGGCACCCTTGTGGCCCTCCAAGCTCATCGTTCCGAACTAATTGAACCTTCTATCGTCAAGCATCGCGGGCGTATTGTAAAGCTGATGGGTGACGGCATTCTGGCCGAATTCGGCAGTGTAGTCGAGGCTGTTGGCTGTGCTGCGGTAATTCAACAAGAGATCGCCGCCCGCAATCTCGGTCTGCCCGAAAACCGCAAGATGTTGTTCCGAATTGGCGTACATCTGGGCGATGTGATTGTCGATGGCGATGACATCTACGGTGATGGCGTGAACATCGCCTCACGCTTGGAAAGCGTGGCCGAGCCCGGCGGCATACGGATTTCCCGCCAAGCTTATGATCAAGTAGAGGGAAAGCTGTCCCTGACTTTTCAGGATCTCGGTCCTCAGAGCCTCAAGAATATTACAAAGCCGGTAGAGGTGTACAGCATCGGTGGCTCAATAAAAGAACTTCATGCCGACACACGTCTGAGCCAGATTATCAAATACTGCCGAGCAGCCGACGGTGTTCGACTGGCCTACGCAACTGTGGGGAACGGGCCACCGTTAGTCAAGGCAGCGAATTGGATGAACCACCTTGAATACGACTGGGAAAGCCCGGTGTGGCGTCATTTCTGGCACGGCTTGGCGAGGGATTACACGCTCACCCGCTACGACGCGCGAGGCAATGGACTGTCAGATTGGGAAGTCGATGAACTATCCCTCGACGCCTGGGTCAGTGATCTCGAAACGGTGGTCAATGCTGTAGGCGTGAAGCGTTTTCCGCTCCTCGGGATTTCACAAGGTTGCCCCATTTCCGTGGAATACGCGGTTCGCCACCCGGAGCGTGTTTCCCATCTCATTCTCTATGGTGGCTTCGCGCTTGGGGGCAAGAAGGGTCGGACGCTGAAAGGGAAAAGCGCAATGCGATGACAACGCTCATGCGTTTAGGTTGGGGCGCTGACGATCCTACCTTTCGACAAATGTTCGCATCAATGTTTATACCTGGAGGCAGCAAGGAGCAGTCAGACTGGTTCAACGAATTACAACGGAGATCCACGTCGCCAGAATGTGCTGCTCGTTATTACGAAACGGTCGGTGACTTCGATGTGAGGGCCTCGTTGGCGAAAATCACTGCCCCTACTCTCGTGATGCATGTGCGTGATGATCTTATTTGCCCCATTGAGGCAGGTCGTCAAATGGCTGCTGGTGTTCCTGGCGCTCGGTTTATTGCTCTACCCGGGAAAAACCACCTGTTCCTTGAGCATGAGCCCGCCTGCGACCAATTCTTCGAGGAAGTCCAGCTATTCTTGAGGACCTGATCGAATTGGTCTGAGCCCGCCACTACCCTATGCTCATGGCGGGGTCGATCAATAATGCAGTGCTCATTGCATAGCCGTCCGATCATTATCAGTGCAGTCGCCCTGTCGTGTCCGCTCAATCGCAACTGTGACCCGACGCCAGACAGCCTTGCCAGAGTGATCGCCGTCTGTTGCAAGCTCTTCGGCACGCCGGTTGCTATTCGTTTTGGCCTCGTCAGCGTATCGGTTGACCATCAACACTGCGACACGCCAGATGTCGATCTCCCATATCACACCGGGAAGGGTAGCTCGGTTTATGTTTCGAATTGCTTGCCCGGGAAACCGGCAATGGCCGAACCCTCATTGGTCTAAATCTTCATCACGCAAAATCCAACCGAGAAACTCGCCGTTTCCGGCGACTTGCTCCCATCGCGTCCAGACGCCGATTAGATCGGGTCTCTGGGGGCCATCTGCATTCTGATCGCCCTTCTTGGCGAACATGCCGACATCAGAGGCGGAACTCGGCAGCAGGCGTTCCGGTGGAAATTTCGCATTCAGACCGGTCGCCCAATAGGCTCCGGCTATCAGGGGTGCCTCTACGATCGGAACGCCCCTCGGGCAGCGTGCACGCTCGTGCGAGACGCCTTTAGGCAATCGACGGAGAGTAGACCCGCCTCGATCGCCCGCATAGTCCAGCGCCGGGCCGCGATCCAGAACTGTTGTCTATGTGCCGTGCCGCAGAACCTCTGCGCCGATCCGCCAGTCGCTCGGGGCGTGAAATGCCGGTCACACCACAAGCAGCGCCCCTCCGGGGTAGGGTTCCGGCCGAATTCGAGCTTTGCGGTCGTTGACCTGCTGACGCGGTTTGCGGCGCTCACAACTTGCGAGAGATAGGTCATAGCGACATCATACAAATCGGACGCCGATGCTTCAATGTCTATCACGTGCTAGTGGACCTCGCCCAAGAAATCGAGCGAGATGTGAATTGCTTCACATTTCCCTGTCCGAAGCAGCCGTAAATTCGCTGTGAGCGGGCACGACCGGTGTCCTAAGCGGGGGTAAATTCGATGGCCGAGCCCATATCCGCGCCGACAATCGTCCCTATCAGCACTGCGGTGGCTGCGGCCATGACTGAAGACGCACAAGGGGAGGATGAAGCTCGCTCTGCACCCGGGCAAAACCCGAGTACGAGCCAGCATCGCGGTCTAAAGGCAGGCCGAGATGCGGAGATCGATGCGCCAGTGCCTCCTGACACTGAGCCGAAAGGCGATCAGCCGCCGTTCACGCTCCGAGATATCCGGGTTGGCAAGAAGGATGGTCGCGGGGTTCCCATCACGCAGGTTTATGCTGCCGAATCCGGGCAGTACGCCATCTACCAAGCTGGTGAAGTGATCGTTCACTTCGCCGACGACCCAGAGAAAGAGCACGCCCAGAGGAAAGCCATCCTGAAGGTCAGTTCGGCCCGGGCCGAAGTCAATGCACTTCTCCAAGGTTTGGCGTGCCGTGAGATCTGCGATCGACAACTCGCCTACGCATTGCAACTGGCTTTGGACGGCGACATCGAGGGCGCAAAAGCGACGATCGCGGGCCGCAAAGGCTTTCGTAATAGCAAAGCGTGCCGCACGCGGTCGCTTCCAGTATTTGAAATGGAGCTTCGGGGTCGCCGCGGTGCTCATTGGACTGCTGTTCGTGGCCAGCCGGTTCTATCCGTTCCAAGCACCTTCGAGCAACCTCTGGCTTGCGGCCAAGGCGGGTTTAGTCGGTGCGGTTTTCTCCATCGCGCTCGCGATCCGGGGAAGAACGGTCGCCCTCGATACCGACCTGTTGGACAATGTGACTGACGGGACGTTGCGTCTTCTGATCGGAGTGATTTCAGCGGGAGTTCTACTGTTGCTCCTGGGTTGTGGCATCCTACCAAGCCTAAAGATCGGGGATGCGAATTTCAGCGGCAGCACTTTGACGTGGCAGATGGCGTTGGTCATAGGCTTCGTTGGGGGTTTCATGGAGCGGCTCGTCCCCGATCTCTTGGAGAAGAGAAGTCCACTGGGCAACGGCGGTAGCACCGGGAGTAGCGCTCCTGCGAGGGTCGGGTAGCCGATCACGATCGAACACCCGCCATGGGTAAGCTACTCGACACGACTGACCAAAGAGCAACGCTCTCATAAACCAGATCAGGTGATTTCACGATCGTTCTCAAAGGTACCACAAGTGGACGTACTCGACGGAGGTCTGACCCATGATGGTTTTGCGTCGATTGGCCTTAAATCGGGCAGATATTCTGTGGGATTAGCAGTTTTCATCCTAATGATGATCGCAGCGGCCATCGCCATTTGTTCCGAGACCGTTTGGGGCCGATTGACGGGATCTGGTACTGACGGAAAACTCGTTCTGGCATTACTGACCGGATGGCTGACCATTCTCCTAGCGGGAGTAGGTGGGGCAATTAAGATTACTTCAACACGGCAGAGCCTAACAAGTCTGTTTCGATCAGAAATTAAGGCGCTCCAATTTGGGTTGCTCACTATCGATATGTTTGAATTCTGGGCGAAGCTTCATGCTAATCCGGAATCAGGCGCTCTTGGCTTTGCAGACATTCCCCGAAAGGAAGACTATTTCGCCACGTACCACACGGTTAGCAATAACATTGGCAGCCTGCATCCCAGAGTTTTGGAGGCGGTGGTTCGATTCTATATGTACCTAAAGATGTCCAGAGATGCGGCAGCCTCTTTGAACTCCTGGGAAAATGAAATCGGATTTGATGGTTCGAAGGATGCATATCGCTTATGTTGTACAGCTACTCTCAATCTCGATGTTATGGGGTTTTGTGGCGCTTTGGTTTATGGGGTTTACAGCACAATCTCAAGACCGAGATTTTATGCAAAAGATACGAACCGGATTTGACGCAGTTATGGGGAAGGACATGTTTTCGAGACTCTGCTCTGCTCACGTTCGTAGCGCCGAAATAGAAAAATTCTTTAGAGCCCGATCCGTGATGGGATTGAGATCAGCCGAATATAAAGCCTAATTCATAGGCGTAAACATCCTATCGAACCAATGTCAGTGACTAGGTCCGATTGAGGATCATGGGAATAAGGTCTCTCCGGGGTGCCGGGTATGTCGTGAAATGCGATCACCCGAGCGTCACCGAAGGGGCATGGCCTGCTGAGGCTCTCGCGATCACCGAGGCTGGCCGTATTGCGCTGGCAAAGCACCGTACACACGTCGCCGGGAAGAAGGGGCGGAATCGTTCAGGCGGCAAAAAGGTGATATTTCGTCGTGATGGCGACCGCTACATCGTCTTTCTCGGGGACGATCGGATCGGGTTTGTGCGCCGAGCAGATAACGGGACTTGGAACCACGTCGACACGACAATGGCGCACTCCGGGTGTGCTAAGACCCGAGAGAGATCCGGTCAGCTATTGCGCCGCCGCTATGAGCGTATGGTTCGAGAGGGCGTGATCTGACTGGCGAATCTGGTACAACCTCAGAGGGGCCATCCAGAGGAAAGACATCATGATCGAGATGCGCAAACTCACCACCATCCGTGAAACCGTGTTCTCGGAACTCGGCGTTGAGGCAAATCGGCCAATCACTCGGGCAGTGGGAATGGCGGTGATCCGCAACCCGTTCGCCGGTCAATTTGTCGAGGATCTGCGACCGTTGTTCGAGGCCGGTGCGATGCTGGGCGACCGCCTCATGCCAGAGTTGGTGAAGTTGCTCGACGGACCCGCAGTGTCATACGGCAAAGGCGCGATCGTCGGCGTCGCGGGCGAAATGGAGCATGGCGGTGCCTGTGTCCATCCGATGCTCGGCAAGCCGATGCGGGCCGCGATCGGCGGCGGGAAAGCGGTGATGGGATCGCATGTGAAGGTAGCCGCTGCGGGCGCTTTGTTGGACGTGCCGCTCGGGCACAGGACGATTCCTGGTCGTTCCCGCATTTCGACCCGATCACGGTCTAGTGGCCGATGCCCCTCGACCTGACGAGACCTTGTCGTGATGGCGATTGTTGATGGCGGGCGGCTGCGGAACCGGTGCGGGACCGAGCCGAGTCGATAGGAGGTAAGATCCGAGGAGGCGGGTGTCAGGCCGCTATGGTTTCATCAGGATTCCTCTAAAATCCCGAGATTCGTCGATGGCTCAATGGCGTCGAACCGGCCTGGGCGATGCTCAATTTCGACACCTCGATGATTTTTTATCGCGATTGTCGGCCAGCAATCTCTCGTTTAGCCGGACACAGTCTACAAGCGGAGTTGCGGAACTTTCTAGGGTTCGATCATGACGGCAACGCCACGCTCTAAATTCAGTGCCGAAATGAAGATGTCTCCCCAAGGGCTGTTTTTGATCCGGGACAACACTCTTCTTTTGATTTAGCAGCAAGATTTCCGCAAGCGATCGCGGTAGGCACAAAAGATTTTCGCTGGAAAATTCCGCCCGTATCTGAAATTTTGAAATAATGAAAGTCCTTAAACACCAACTTAGCTTCCACATTTGCTCCCGCACAAAAAACTAAATCCGCAGTTCTTTGTAATAAAATCTAGTCTCTCTGGTCGTAGGTAGGACAGAACTCAAAGTTTGTTATATTATGAGCATCCAATCGACCTAGGCCCTCTGTAAACGATGCCAAAATAAGAAAGAATGCGAATCCCTGCGACGCTCTGAAGAAGGACTCAAATCTTCCTTCTAGTGGTGCACCTAGGTGACGTAAAGATTGTAATGTCTAGAAAATAGAAAAGTATTAAACTTCCTGCTATATACGGTGAAAAATACCTCAAGCCGCTAAGCAAGTTGTCAAACGTTAATACAGAGATGTGGAAGCAATATATGTAAAAAAATATAGAAAGTGTGGGGAGAGGAAAAATTAGAAAACTGAGATCGACGACTTTTGATAACGATCTCGGTCGCCTCGTAATTGCCCAGGAGAGATATATAGTAATTACCAAGGAAACCAACAACGGGGGGCCAAACAGGGTTGCTGAAATAAATAAATCATTTACGTCGTTTGATAAATATCTGAAGTGAAACTCACGTTGAAATCCGTCTTCGTACGCCACGGATGTCGCATAAAACAGCGCCGTGATTCCAGCTATTAAGATGGCACTATCGAGCGGATGGGGGCGGGCCGCTCCTTCAAACACCTCTCCTGGGGAGGGCGAAGGCCGTCTACCTCCCTGCATGGCAGCCTTTGCAGCTTCAGGAGAGCGAGCGGATTTGGTGGTAACTCTCATGTGCGGGGACGAGCCAGCCGACGCTTGCTGGTAGTCAGCGCCAATGACACCACGGTATACTCCCCTAGGCCCCGCGAGTTCGGCGAAAAAATTAGGGACCGTTCTCCTTGCCGTTTTACCCCAGTCCTTTACTCGTAGACAAGCGGTGAGTACGACGTTGCCGAGCGGGTGACCCCGCGAATTCACCTGCCCGACGATTCCCTCAAGGCCGAGTTTGAGAACGGGCCATCGTGGATTTCGAGCAGCCGGTCAGAGACATGGATTTGGAAATCAGGGTGGACGCCGATCAGGTGTACGTCGAACGCCGCGTGATGGATCTTCGTTAACGGCAGCCCATTCGAGACGATCGGCTGTTTCAATTGCTCATCTGCATCCATTCGCGGCGTCGAGCAGCCGGGGTTCGGGCAGATGCGAGATTGCACAGCGACCGCTGTAGGCGCTTAGGACGGCATCTCGAAAAGATGGTTGGTGCAACCTCGCCTTGACCTCGCGAAGCGCATACCGACGGTCAGGTGCATCTGGTGCACCGCTTGAGCCGAGGCTCATACGGAGTGCTCCAAAGGCGGGTCTGGGAGAGCTTAGCGGCTGTTATCAACACACAAACTCAATGACCGCAGAATACGGCTTCTGGCGACTCGGAGTGCGTCAGGATCATCGTCGACGCTCACCTGGACCAGCCGATGCTCGCAGTTGTGAGCACGAAGCCAGTTTCGATCACCTTCGCTCGGATCGTCATCGATCCACCAGAAATCCGAAGTCAGATGCCACCTTGGCGCAGAGGCGAGCGCTCAGCTGTCCGCAACTGCCGAACTTCTCGGGAGCGGTAAGGCCGTCGTGCTGAAATCACGTGATAAATTCATGACGCAAATCGGCCACCGGATTATCCCACCGAATTGAGTGGCGAATTTGAATTTCTGCTTTCAAGCGCAACCAGGGACAACAGAAATGGCCTATGACGTGCCGCCTCCCGAAAATCTGCCGGAACCGGGATTTTATTACCATTTCAAACATGACCCGGATGGAACAATGAATAACTACGCCTATTACATCTATGGCGTTGGCCATCACACCGAAGACGATTACCGTCCCGAGGACGCTTTCATGCAGGTTTACCGGCCATTGTACGAGGACGCGTACGCCTATCGGCATGGAGGCCTGTTCGACCTTCGGCCGTTGCGCATGTTCTTCGAGCCGGCGAAATGGAAGGGGAAAGAGGTGCCGCGGTTTACTCGTATTCTCGAACCCCATGTGATTGCGCAATTGGAGGCCACCCGGCCCTTAGCTGAGGATTATAGGTCACTGGTTGATTTCACCGCAGCAGGAGATCGTCTGTCTCACCGAGAAAGCCGTCGAAACCTCGAAGCCGGGATCGGCGAGGCTTTTCGGTGCGGAAGCAAGCTGCTTTCCCTACTTCGAGGAATCGGAAGACCCGATGATTCCGGGACTGCGTAGGTGGCTTCTGTTCCAGGAGACGCGTGATGGAGCGCGCATGCGCAGCAAGTGGCTCCCTAACTCGTCAACGGCAGTGCCTTGGGCGATTCTGGTCTACCGTCCGGGCGATAATCCCGCGGCCGGGATGGCTCGAATGTGATGCCGACGCCTCGACGTACTACCAACCGCGAGCGAATTGAGGTTAATCTCTCGACCGAACAACAAAACCGATTGGAGGAATAGATGGCCGACGAAATTCAAACCTATGACGCCATCGTCATCGGCGCGGGGTTTTCCGGTATGTACATGCTCAAAACGCTGCGCGACAAACTGGGGCTGGAGGTCCGGGTTTACGAGGCGGGCGAAACCGTCGGCGGCACCTGGTATTGGAACCGCTACCCCGGGGCGCGTTGCGATTCCGATTCCTATATCTATTGTTTCACCTGGGATAAGCAGCTGTTACAGGAGTGGGAGTGGTCGGAGCGCTACCCCGAGCAGCCAGAAATCTTGCGTTACCTGGAGCACGTGGCCGAACGCCACGACCTGAAGCGCGACATCCAGTTCAATACGCGCGTGACCGGTGCCGAGTTCGACGAAACCGTCAATCTGTGGCGCGTGCACACCGACAAAGGCGAGAGCGCGACGGCGCGCTATCTGATTGCGGCTGTCGGAAGCCTGTCGGATACGAACCTTCCGCGGTTCAAGGGACTGGAGAAATTTCAGGGCAAGTGGTGCCATACGAGCCGGTTTCCCCACGGCGGCATCGACTTCACCAACAAGCACGTGGCCGTGGTCGGCACCGGCGCCACCGCGGTGCAGGCCATTCCGGAAATCGCGCATCAGGCAAAGCAACTCACAGTTTTCCAGCGTACCGCTAACTACTGTGTGCCGGCACGCAACGGCAAGGTGGACCCCGAATTGGTCAAGGCGCGAAAAGCCGAATATGACGGCGTCGTTCAGCGGATTCGGGACTCGTTCTTCGGGTTTGAGTATAACTTTATTGCGAAGCCGGCTCTGGAAACCACGCCGGAGGAGCGCGAGCGCGAGTTCGACCGGATGTGGGACGAGGGCGGGTTTGCCTTCTGGTTGGCGAACTACCAGGATATGTTCTTCAGTCAGGAAGCCAACGACCTTTGCGCAGATTATCTCAAACGCAAGATCCGCAAGACGGTAAAGGATCCAGTCGTTGCCGAGAAGCTCATCCCTAAAGGCCACCCTTACGGAAGCAAGCGCCAGCCGCTTGATAGCAACTATTACGAGACCTTTAACAGGGATAACGTACTTCTCGTCGACGCCAACACGGATGGCCCAATCGAAGAGATTACCGCTAGAGGAATCCGGGCGGGCGGCAAGGAATATGAATTCGACATCATCATCTTTGCTACTGGGTTTGATGCGATGACCGGTCCGCTGAAGGCGTTGCACCTAAGAGGCCGCCGTGGTCGCCAGCTGGATGAAGTGTGGGCGGATGGTCCGCAGACCTATCTGGGGATCTCGATCGCCGGTTTTCCCAACTTTTTCACGATTACCGGCCCGCAAAGCCCATCGGTGCTCTCCAATATGCCAGTGTCCATCGAGCAGCATGTGGAATGGATCGCAGACTGCATCGACACGATGAGAAAGACCGGCAAGACGACCATCGAGTCGACGCCCGAAGCGCAGGAGCAATGGGGCGCTCACGTCAATGAGATCGTCAACCGGACGCTGATGCCGCGCGCCAACTCCTGGTACATGAGCGCCAATATCACCGGCAAACCCAAAGCCTTTTTGCCATATCTGGGCCCGGAAGGCGTCGGCGGTTATCGGCGGAAGTGCGATGAGGTTGCAGCCCAAGGTTACGAGGGTTTCACCTTGACGTAGCCGAGCCCGAAACAGGAATTCCGGGCGGATGGGCAGAGGTAATCAGCCACCCGCCCGGTTTTAACCAGTACGGGGGTGATCGTGCTCGACAACAGCTACTATTCCCAGGAAGTCCACGGGCCGTACGAGCTGCACGACATCGGTAATCTCGAATTGGAGGAAGCCGGCACGATCCGCAATTGCCAGCTTGCCTACGCGACGTTCGGTAGTCTAAACGCGGCCAAGGACAATGCGATCCTGGTCCCGACCTGGTATTCTGGGACCAATAAAATCATCGAGCAGGTTTTTATCGGCAATAACCGGGCGCTCGACCCCGACAAGTATTTCATCATCATCGTCAACCAGATCGGCGGCGGGCTTTCGACCTCGCCGCACAATACGCCGGCACCGGCCGGGATGGCGAATTTCCCGCGTGTTCGGATTGGCGACGATGTGCGCGCACAATACAAATTGATCACAGAAAAATTCGGCCTGAACAACCTCGCGCTCGTGGTTGGCGGGTCAATGGGCGCACAGCAAACTTACGAGTGGGCGATACGGTACCCCGATATGGTGAAACGTGCAGCGCCGATCGCCGGCACCGCCAAAAACACGATCCATGATTTCCTATTCACCGAGACGCTGGTCGATGCGATCACCTCCGACCCCGGCTTCAACAAGGGTTTCTATACAAGCCCAACGGAGGTGCGCGAAGGACTGCTGCGTCACGCGAAGATCTGGGCAGTGATGGGCTGGAGCACCGAGTTTTTTCAGGAAAACCGACACAAAGCTCTCGGGTTTTCCTCCATGGACGATTTCATGATAAACTTCATGTATGCTTATTTCAGCGTCATGGACCCTAATGATTTGCTGTGTATGGCTTGGAAATGGCAGCGCGGGGATGTCAGCCGCCACACGGGCGGCGACCTGCGGGCCGCATTGAGCCGGATTAAAGCCAAGACCTTCGTGATGCCGATGTCCTCAGACATGTTTTTCCCGCCGGCAGACTGCCAAGCCGAGTGGCGGCTCATCCCCAATGCGGAGTTCCGACCGATCCAAACCATTGACGGACATCTCGCATTGTTCGGCGCCGATGCGAATGCGATCAGTCAGCTCGATAAGCACCTGGGCGAGTTGCTTGCTTCAAAATCATAATAGGAATCCCGCCGCTTACTCTGCAGGCCGGGAGATGTTGGCGTCGGGGGATCATCGCAGAGTGGTATAGGCATCTCGCGCATGCTCGCCGGCGACGCGTCGATCGCCTTTCTCGTCTCCTTCAGGCGGGTCGGCTACGAGCTGCCAGAGCCGATGGGCGACGCGCCAACGCGTTGACCTCACAGACCGAACGGTTAACCTGACCCCGCCGGAGACGCCGTTAGGTCAGGTTCCCCTAATTCCGCTACACGACCTGTGAAGTTCGCCGGCGAACTCCAGATTCGGGGCACGATCGTGACAATAGAGGCTGCCCATCGACACATTCGCCGCATCAAATGGAGGACATCGAACAATGGACGAACACGAAGTCAAATCCGCACTACCCAAGGTCAGCCGCCGCGGTGTCCTGGCTGCTGGCGCCCTCGGTGTCGCCGGCCTCGTGCTCCCGGTCGCTGCCGGCCGCGCCGCTGACACATCAGGGCTGATGTTTGTCTATGTCGGCTCGTACACCAAGAACCCGCCAGGAGGCGGCAGCAATAATCCTGTCGGACTTTCGGTCTTCGGGTTCGATCCGGCGACGGGTGCATTGTCGCCGGTCCAGCAACTGCAGAGCGCCAATCCGTCGTTCGCCGCACTCGATCCATCGCGCCGTTTCCTGTACGTGATCAACGAGATCGATGACTACGAAGGGCAGAAGAGCGGTTCGGCCGAGGCTTACGCGATCGACCCGAACACCGGGATGATCAAACTACTCAATCGCCAGTCCTTACATAGCCCCATCCCGGCCCATCTGGCGGTGGATCCGGCGGGGCACCACCTCGTTATCGCCAACTATATCGGCGGCGATTTCGTCGTCCTGCCAACCGAGGCCGATGGACGGCTCGGCCCCGTGAGCGGCGAGGTGAAGGATACCGGCAGCGGCCCGAACGAGAAGCGCCAGGAGGCGCCGCATCCTCACAGTGTCGTCTTCGACCCGGCCGGCCGCTTCATCGCCGCGGCGGATCTCGGCATCGACAAGGTCCAGGTCTTCCGCCTCAGCGACGGCGGTCTCACGCGCGTTAGCGAGGCGCCGGTGGCGCCCGGTGCCGGACCGCGGCATATCGCATTCGACCTGAGCAGCAAGCGCCTCTACGTCCTAAATGAGCTGAATGCGACGGTGACGGCCTTTGCCTACGACGCCGGCATGGGGCTGATCGAGAAGGAATTGCAGACCATCTCGACCGAACCAGCCGGATACAACGGACCGCACAGCACGGCCGAAATCGCGGTGCATCCGTCCGGCAAATTCCTCTATGCCTCTAACCGCGGCCACAACAGCATCGTGGGCTATCGGATCGATCCCTCGACAGGCTTGCTCTCGGTGATCGGATTCGCCACGCAAGGCGTAAATTTTCCCCGCAACTTCGCCATCGACCCGAGTGGGAAATGGCTATACGTCGCCAACCAGAAGGGCGACACCATCGTTCAGTTCGAGATCCACCCGGAGACCGGCGAATTGAAGCCAACTGGCCAGGTAACGCCGTCCATCACACCGGTCGCGATGGTGTTTAGGCCCACCGGCTAGGGTGGCTTCACTGCAACCGAAACGCTTGCGGCCGCAAGGCCTATGGGCTGCACGTTACGAAGGTCGAATGCACCGGCACGGATAAAGCCGGGGCACCTTATGAGTTCGGCTGCAAGGTGTCGGTAGAGACCCTCGGCCACCAAGCCCAGAGGCGGCCAATTTGTGCTGCATGCCAAGGCGCTGCACGACAATCCCTTTGACGGCCACACTCTGGGGCCGGTAATTGCCGAACTGGAGGCGCTGACCGGGATCGAAACCCGCCAAATCCACGTCGACAAAGGCTACCGCGGTCACAACCATGCACAGATATTCCGCGTCTGGATCAGCGTCAGGTCTGCCGCGCGATCGCCCCGATCCGCCACGAGATGCGTCGCCGCCCCTCATTGGGCACATCAAGGCCGAGCATCCAATGCTTGGTTCAGATCCGCGATCAGGTCGTCGGGATCCTCAATGCCGACCGAAATGCGAATAAGCGTCGGCGTGATACCCAGCCGCAACCGTTCTTCTTCCGGAATGTCCGAATGCGTCATCGCCGCCGGATGCGAAGCGAGAAGTCTCCGTACCACCCAGGCTCACTGCGAGCTTGATCACCTTAAGCTGATTCAGGACAGCAAAGGCTTCGGCCTCACCTCCCCTCACTTCGAAGCTGAAAGTGGAGCCTGGACCCTTGCATTGGTGGTCAAAGACTGGACGATCGGGATGGCCCTCCGCCGGCTTCATGGCAAATCCGCTTAACGGCGACGCGCGTAGACGCCGGTAAAGGTCACGTTCATCCCGCCACAACCGGTGTTGTCCTCGATCGCGAGATATCATTTCAGGGGCGAACAGGTTATCCTGGCTCGGGCTCCTGCGAGCAATCTGAGCATTACGAGCAATCTGAGCAGTGTGAAATTCCACCGGATCGTACGCTGTTTGCTCTGACGGCATCAGAATCGGCGAAGTGCGCATCTCCTCACCCACGCCGGCAATGATCTGCGTTGGCGTCACGGTGTCGCCGCCTGTCATATAAACCTGAAGCCCAGCACAGAAGTAGTTGTTGCACACATCGGACCGCAGAGACCGGTCCAGCGTACAGCCCTGTTTTCCGTGAAATATGCATGAACCCTCGTAGGCTACCTCTGGCACTCGCTCGATATACAGCCGCAGCACCGCGCGTACATCCGGCGGCAACCTCGCGCGGCGTACACGCGCGATCGTTGCTTGATCCAGAAAGGCATGATCATCGCCGTTCGTACAGCACGATCCCTTGCACAGAGAACAAGCGGTACGCGCCACGCGGGCTGCAAAACCCTCAGGTTCCGACCGCAGAGGCGATACGGAATGCTCGGAATCTTTTCATCATCCGCAAAGGCACGCAAGGTTACGATCAGGTGCTTGCGCAGCCGCCTCACGCGCTCGCGCGACATCGGTAACGCTGCCTTGTCGTTCCTCGGGACCATCACGGGCAAGCTGTCGTCGTCAGCAACAGCCTTGAAGTTGTGTCGTCGCATGCGAGCTTCCTTTATACCCAGGCAACCAGTGCGATGTCGTCCGTATCGGTCTAAGTTGAACTCATCCCGACGCTGGCGCCCGAGCCGAACGTGTCAGCCAGCGTACGCGAACTTTCCGTCATCGTCGCGAGCACGATCGCTGCCATTCCGGCAAAAACGGCTCCTGCCGTAAAGGTCCCCCCGCCGGCGGGGCCCAATCAAGATCGGCCATCGCCGCCGGCCTTCGTCGAGCTCGATTCTCCAGGCTTTTGCGCGGCCCGGCCCGGGTTAGCCGCTCCGTCCGTCAGGGGTAGAGAAAGGGCATGGCTCGACGCGCCGGGACCGCCGACCTGCCCCTGCACGGCGGACATGTTCCATATTGGCTGGCGCAGCGGATGACGCGCCTGGGCGCGGTGATCAGTGAGGCCATCGTCAATCACTACGGGCGTGATGAGCTGTTGCGCCGGCTTGCGTATTCTTACTGGTTCCAGTCGTTCGGTGCGGTGATGGCAATGGACGGCGCTCGTTGGGCATAACCATGAGCGTGGTCGGCGCGCTAAAGCGCGGGCTTACGCCACTCGCGGCCGATCTCGGAATTCACATTTGCGGCGGGCGTGGCAAGCATTCGCGCCAGACGCCGCACGAGTTGATCGCTATCGGCGAGCGGGTCGGGTTTGACGGCAGCGTCTTGGCGAGAGCCAGCCGGCTCGTCGCGAAAGTCGACAGTGCCGCGGTGCAGGACGGCTTCGACCTCTACCTACATGGCTTCATCGTTACCAATGATGGCCAATGGGTGGTAGTCCAACAGGGGATGAACGGAGATCGCCGGCAAGCCCGCCGGTATCACTGGCTCTCGGAGGGTCTCAGGAGCTTCGTCGAGGAGCCCCATGCCGCGATCGACGGGCCCGATCAGGGTGAGATCGTCAATCTGACCGACCGCCGCGCGGCCGCATCGCCAAGCGCAGGTGGATCTCTTGGCGTCGCTGGGGCCGGATGGAATAGCCCAACAATGGTGCGAGGCGCGCCGCGCGGAGGCCGCCCAATCGCAGCAGCCCGAACAACAGCAGCTGTCACACCTCGTTATGCCGGCGCATCACGAGGTCCGCCCGAGCGACGTGTTCGAGCGCCGCTTGCACGGCACCCTGGCTGCCGCAGCGGACCGCGGCCCCCTGGATTTTCCCGAGCTGCTGCTCAGCCCCGGGGTCGGCGCGCGGACCGTGCAGGCAGTAGCGATGGTGGCCGAAGTGGTGCACGGCGCGCCCTACCGATTTGCCGACCCGGCGCGCTTCTCGTTTGCGCATGCGGCAAGGACCGCCACCCGTCCCCGGTGCCGCTGCGGGTATACGATGAGACCATTCGCCTACTAAAATCGGCTGTCCAGCACGCGAAGCTCGGTCGTGAGGAAGAGCTTGCCGCGCTGAAGCGGCTCGACGACCAGGCGCGCCGGCTTGAGCACCACGTTACGGGCCCGTCAG
>CAVSZA010000050.1:0-91428 GCA_963732095.1 uncultured Alphaproteobacteria bacterium | reverse complement strand
CAGAAAATAGCTCTGGTCGCGCGCCAAGTCGCATGCCCGGTGGAGCTCGAGCCCGCTCGCAGAGGCGATCCGGCGGGCATAATGCCCGGTCGCCAACGCCGAGGCGCCGAGATCCCGGGCTACACTGAGCAGATCGCGGAATTTGACTCGCTGATTGCAGCGGATGCACGGGACCGGTGTCTCGCCTCGGGCGTAGCTGTCGACAAAATCGTCGATGACCGCAGCCCGAAAGCGGCTCTCGTAATCGAGCACATAGTGCGGAATGTCGAGGCGCTCGGCGACGCGGGAGGCGTCGTAGATGTCGCGCCCGGCACAGCAGGCGCCGTTGCGCCCTGCGGCAGCGCCATGGTCGTAGAGTTGCAACGTAATGCCGACGACTTCAAACCCGCGCTCGACCAGCAGGGCCGCGGTCACCGACGAGTTGACCCCGCCGGACATCGCGACGACCACTCGGTGGCTGGCCGCCTCGCCCGGCAGATCAAGTTCTGGCAGGCTCACGACTGCGCCTTCAATCCCAGCTGCCAAAAATCCGCCTCGAGCCGTGCGGCGGCCGCGAAAACCCCGGCGAGAGAGGAAAAGCGCCCCTCTCCGCCGCGCCGAGTAAACTGCTCGTCGAGCGCCGCTGCCGCCTCGTGAGCCAGCTCCTGGTAATCCGACCCCGCATACATTTCGAGCCATTCGCGGTAGGGGTTGCCTTCGAGCCGGGTCGCGGGATCGCCGATACGCTCCGCGGCAATCACGGCATAACCGACAATGCACGGTGCGAGCGCCACTTCGAGGTCGAGCCGGTCGCCGGCGAGACCGCGGTCGAGCACAAAGCGGGTATAGGCAACGGTTTCAAGCGCCTCGGGTTCGCCGGCCATCGCCGCTTCCAACAGCCCCCAGCCGCGGCAATAGTCGATATGGAGCCCGATCTCGACATCGAGGGTCGCGGCGACGAGGCGCTGCGCGCGGCGCATTTCGCCGAGCGCATCGGATTTGTAGATCGCCAGTCCCCAGGCACGCGCGAAATGGATCAAAAAGAGATAGTCCTGGACCAAATAGCGTCGGAAGCACGCCTCCGGCAGCTCGCCATTGGCCAGCAGGAGGACAAATGGGTGGCGGATATAGGCGCGCCAGTCCCGATCGGACGCCGCGACCAGACGCTGGAAAAGGACTGGCTCGGCGGCCATCGGCTGAAACCGAAGCTCAGCCGAGCAACAGGTTGCGGGTCGCGACGGGAAGCTGCACCGTCAAACCGTCCAGCTCCTCGCTGATGACAATCTGGCAGCCGAGGCGTGACGTCACCGTGAGATTGAAGGCGAGGTCGAGCATATCCTCCTCGTCCTCGCTCGCCTCGTTGAGCAACTCGTACCACTGCGGATCGACGATGACATGGCAGGTCGAGCAGGCGAGCGAGCCTTCGCAGGCGCCTTCGATGTCGATGTCGTGGCGGCGCGCGATTTCGAGCACCGACATTCCAACGGGCGCATCGACCTCGCGCCGGGTGCCGTCGCGCTCGATAAAGATCATCTTCGGCATTACTCGGGCCGCGGCGCTAGGTCCTCTGCGAGAATTGCCGCGGTCAGCGCCTCGCTCGCACCGGCCGACGGCTCAGTCCTTCGGATGAGACGCAACACCTTCAGCCCCGCCGCTTCGGCAGCCTCGCGCAGCTTGTCTGACAAATCCGCATCGGCCAACGCGCCGAGGACGACCACAGCATGGCTGACCGGGCGAGCCAGGGCGCGTTCGGCGCGGATTCGCGCCGCTTCGAACAACTCCTGCCACTGTGCGTCTCCGGTTGTGGGATCGGGCACCGTCAAGATACGCTCGAAGCCTTCGCGATCGGCAAGAATGCTGGCATTGCCGCCGATCGCGAAGGCCACCTCGACTTCAGCGCCGGCAACGTCAATGCCGATCGCGGCGCCCGGTGCGCTCAGATCGGCCGGCCCTCCGTCCGGCTCCTCGATCTGGAACAGCTTCACGTCAACCCCTTGCGTGCGGCCCGCTTGAATGTGTGGGCCGTTAAACGTGAAACGACTCGCCGCAGCCGCAACGCCCCTTCTCGTTGGGATTGCGGAAGGTAAACCCGTTCTGCAGCTTCTCCTCGACGTAGTCCATTTCGGTGCCGAGAATGAACATGATCGCTTTCGGATCGACCAGGATGGTAACCCCCTTGTCTTCGACGATCTCGTCGAACTTGCCCTTCTCATCGGCATATTCGAGCGTGTAGCTGAGACCCGAGCAGCCGCGCGACCGCACACCGATGCGAACTCCTGCCGATGGTTTGCCGCGCTTGGCGAGCAGCGCCTGGATGCGCTGCGCCGCGGCGTCCGTCACCGATAAGGCCTGCTTTCTCACCATCACTCGATCTCCGAACGCGAATTATCTAACACCGACACGAATCAAATCCCGGATCATTATGTGGCTACGCCCCCCTGCTCTGTCAGCCGGTTTGCGGCCGCGGCCAGCGCATCCGCGGCGAAATCAGCCTCTGCCGCCGTCGTGAAACGGCCGAGGCCGATACGGATCGAGGCGTTGGCGAGCTTATCCGGAAGTCCGAGCGCGCGCAGCACATAAGAGGGCTCGACCGACGCCGAGGTGCAGGCCGAGCCGGTCGAGATCGCGATGCTCGGAACCGCCTCGATCAAGGTCAGTGCCGGGATCTCCGCAAACGAGAGGTTGAGACTGCCGGGCAGCCTTTGCTCGAGGTCGCCGTTGACGCGAAGCTCGGGGACGCGTCGGGCGAGGTTTCGCAAAAGACCGTCTCTGAGGCGCCGGAGCCGTTCCGCTTCTTTGGTCATGTCGGCTGCAGCGATCGCCGCTGCCCGGCCCAGCCCGACGCAGAGCGGCGCGGGCAAGGTGCCCGAGCGCAGACCCCGCTCCTGCCCGCCGCCGTCGATCAGCGGCAGCAGCCGAACTCGCGGCCGGCGACGGATATAGAGCGCGCCAATCCCCTTGGGTCCGTAGATCTTGTGGCCGGAAATCGACAGCAGGTCGATCTTCATCGCCTCGACGTCGAGCGGGATTTTGCCGAAGGCCTGCGCGGCATCGGTGTGGAACAGCACCCCCTTGGAGCGACACAGCGCACCGATTTCGGCGAGTGGCTGGATGACCCCGATCTCGTTGTGGGCGGCCATAACAGACAGGAGGAGCGCTCGCTCGGACAGCGACCCTTCGAGCGCGGCGATCGAGACGAGACCGTCCGGCTCGACCGGCAAATAGGTGACCGCGAAGCCTTCCCGCTCCAATTCCCGGCAGCTTTCGAGCACGCATTTGTGCTCGGTCTGCAGTGTCACGATGTGGTCGCGCACCTGCCCATTCTGCGGGTGAGCGCGGGCGAAATGCGCAGCGCCTTTGATCGCAAGATTGTTCGCTTCGGTCGCGCCCGAGGTGAAGACGATCTCGCGCGGATCGGCTTGGATCAGCGCAGCGATTTCGCCGCGGGCGCGCTCGATGGCCTCAGCGGCGACCCGGCCAAAAGCGTGGCTGGTGCTGTGCGGGTTGCCGAAATGCTCGGTGAAGTACGGCAGCATCGCCTCGAGGACGCGCGGATCGACCGGCGTCGTCGATTGGTTGTCGAGATAGATGGGCGGCGTGTTGACCACCGGCTCAGAGGAAAGCCGCGGGCGCGGATCAGCAAGCATCGACGTCATGCGGCGCGCGCCTCCTCGGCGAGAGAACGGCAGCGCCGGTAGAGGGCTGTCCAAGCCCGCAGGAAATGGCCGACCTCAGCCTCGCTCGAGCTCCAGCCGAGGCTGACCCGGATCGTCGAAGCAGCGATCTCGGGATCGACCCGCATCGCCGCCAGCACGTGGCTCGGCCCAACCTTGCCCGAAGAACAGGCGGCGCCGGCGCTGACCATGACGCCGTCGAGATCGAGGGCGACGATCTGCGTCTCGGCGGCGACGCCGGGCATCGCGATCGCCGAGGTGTTAGGCAATCGGGGTGCCGCGGCGCCGAGCACAACGGCTTCGGGGGCAATCGCGGCGATCTCCGTTTCCAATCGATCGCGCAATGCGGCGACTCTCTCATAGGCGGTTAGTTCTGCTGCGGCAGCAGCGGCGGCGAAACCTGCAATCCCAGGCAGGTTCTCGGTACCGGCACGGCGTCGGTGTTCCTGGCCGCCGCCGCGCAACAGCGGCGTCAGATCGATCCCGCTGGTCACCACGAGTGCGCCAACCCCCGGCGGGCCACCGATCTTATGTGCCGACAATGTGACAAGATCGGCGCCGATCGTGCCGACCTCTAGAGCCACCTTGCCGGCGGCCTGGACGGCGTCACAATGGAACACGGCGCCATGTCGCCGCGCAATCGCGGCGATCTCGGCTACCGGTTGGATAACGCCGGTCTCGTTGTTGGCATACATCACCGATACCAGCGCCGGGCGCGCATCGGCGCCGAGCAGCCGGTCGAGCGCGTTGAGGGCAACAATCCCCTCGGGACCGACCGGAATTATTTCGGCGGCAGGAACCGCATGACGGACCGAATCGTGCTCGATTGCCGAAACGAGGACCCGCTCGCGACCAGCCCCGATCAGGGCAAGGTGATTAGCTTCGGTCCCACCGCTGACGAAGACAACGCCGCTTGGATCCACATCACCGAGCAGACCCGCGACAGCCACCCGAGCGCCTTCGATGATCTGGCGCGCCGCTCGGCCGCGCCGATGCACCGAGGACGGATTACCCCAGCGCCCAAGCGCTTCCGACATGGCCACAGCAGCCTCCGGCCGCAGAGGCGCCGTTGCGTTCCAGTCGAGGTAGCTCTCGATCTGCGGCTTGCCTCGGTGCACAGGACGGCCAGAGGTGGTGCCGGGGATCATCAGCCCGTGCCTGCAGCCGCGGGACTGCGGAAGGTCTCGCAATGGACGCGGCCGCTCGTCCCCAGGACGCGGCGCTCGCAGACATCGGCGAGCGACACCGAACTCAAATAGAGGTGGATCTGATTGCCGAGTTCCTCCCACAAATCATGGGTGAGACATCGGGTGCGATTGCCGCGGCAGCCGACCGGCGCGCCGGGAGCGCAGCGGGTGGCGCGTATCGGCTCGTCGACCGCCAAGATAATGTCGGCGATCCGGGTTTCGCGGCGGTCGTGCGCCAACAGATAACCGCCGCCGGGACCGCGCACACTCTTGACGAGCCCACTCTTACGCAGCATTGCGAAGAGCTGTTCGAGGTAGGACAGCGAGATTTCCTGCCTTTCGGCGATTTCGGCGAGCGAGACCGGGTCACCACCGCTGTGTTGGGCAAGATCAACCATTGCCATCACGGCGTAGCGCCCCTTGGTGCTCAACCTCATACCCCGGTCCTCAAAACTCTAGAGCCGTCCTCAATCGCTGTCCGTGCCATTCCCGCCGGAACTGGCGACCAGCCGGAGCGACGGTGGCTCGGCCGAAGCCGGATCGAGAGCCGGCCTTTGGCCTGCCCTCGCCTGTTCGAGTTCCGTAACTCGCGCCCTTAGGCTCGTGACCTCGTCCAGCAATCCACTGAGGGCGCGGGCGATCGGGTCCGGTATGTCGCCGCAAACGGCGTAGGGCTGGAACGCTGGTTCGGTCTGGGTCGTGTCCCTACGACGGCCCACCGGGCGCGCCGGGATACCGACCATCGTTGCACCATCCGGCACCTCTGACAGGACGACGGCTTGGGCGCCGATACGCGCCCCATCACCTACCCGGAATGGTCCCAGGACTTGTGCACCCGAACTGACGATGACGCCGTTGCCGATCGTGGGATGCCGCTTCGCACCTCGCGTCAACGAAGTACCGCCGAGCGTCACGCCTTGGTAGAGCGTGACATCGTCACCCACCTCGGCGGTCTCGCCGATGACCACGCCCATCCCGTGATCGATGAACACCCGCTTTCCGATCCGTGCCCCAGGGTGAATTTCAATGCCGGTCAGCACGCGGCCGATATGCGAAACGAACCTGCCGGCAAGCAGCCAACCGCGTTGCCATAGCCAATGCGCCAAGCGATGATAGAGGAGCGCGTGAAACCCAGGATAGCACAAGACGACTTCCAACCGCGACCGGGCAGCGGGATCACGGGCAAGGGTTGCGTCTATTTGTTCCCGCAGGTTTTTCAAAAGCATCGCAATCCCTATCTATGTTAGGCTTAGCGCTGCTGGCGCGGGACCGCGCCGCCTCGCGGAGGCGGCCCGAGCGAACATATAATTGTCCGACGAACGTGATCAAGAATTACGGACACATGGAGACACCCACAGCGCGACAATCTCCGAGTGCTGTAGTGGGATTTAACCTGGATCGACAATGCCCGACGTGATCATCAACGGCCCGGATGGCCGAATCGAGGCGCGCTACCACCATGCCCGTGTTGCGGCCGCGCCGATGGCGCTGGTACTTCATCCCCATCCGCAACAGGGCGGCACGATGCACAACAAGGTGGTGTACGCCTTATACCAGTGTTTCGTGCGCCGCGGTTTCTCAACCTTGCGATTCAATTTCCGCGGCGTCGGGCGCAGCCAGGGCAGCTTCGACCGAGGCGAGGGCGAGCTTTCCGACGCCGCCGCAGCGCTCGATTGGATGCAGACCTACAATCCGAACGCCGGGTCGTGCTGGGTCGCCGGTTTCTCGTTCGGCGCCTGGATCGGCATGCAATTGCTGATGCGGCGGCCCGAAATCGAGAGCTTCATCTCGGTCGCGCCGCCCGCCAATTTGTACGACTTCACGTTCCTCGCGCCGTGTCCGTCATCGGGTCTGATCCTGCAGGGTGACCAGGATTTGGTGGTGCCGATCGAAGCCGTGCAAAAGCTCGTAACCAAGCTGTCGCACCAGCGCGACATCAAAATCGACTTCCGCAAGATCCCCGGCGCCGACCATCATTTCGCCGACCAAGTCGACGCCCTGGTTACTCACGTAGACGGCTACATCGGGAATCACGCCGGCGCTACCAGCAAACCACGGACCTCCTCCCAGGGTCGCGGCACCCGCTGAGCAAGCCCGCTCTCAATCGGCGAAAGGGTCACGCACCAGGACGGTATCTTCGCGTTCTGGGCTGGTCGACAGAAGGGCGACAGGGGCGCCGATCAGCTCTTCCAGCCGTCTGATGTATTTGATCGCGGTCGCCGGCAGGTCGGCCCACGACCGGGCGCCGCGGGTGCTCTCCCGCCAACCCTCGGCGGTCTCATAGACTGGCTCGACTTCGGCTTGGGCTGTCATCCCGGCCGGGAAGTAATCGTAGGTCATGCCACCACGGCGATAGCCAGTGCAGAACTCGATCCGATCGAAGCCGTCGAGCACATCGAGCTTGGTCAAGGCGATGCCGTCAATGCCGCCCAGCCGGATCGCTTGCCGGACCGCCACCGCGTCGAACCAGCCGCAGCGCCGCCTCCGTCCGGTGACGACACCGAACTCGCGGCCGCGCTCGCCAAGAGTGTGACCGACCTCGTCATTCAACTCGGTTGGAAAGGGGCCGCTGCCGACCCGCGTCGTGTATGCCTTGGTGATGCCGAGAACAAATCCGACGGCACCGTGTGCAATACCGGATCCGGCGGCGGCCTGCCCCGCGACGGTGTTCGAAGACGTGACGTAGGGGTAGGTGCCGTGATCGACGTCGAGCATCGCACCCTGCGCCCCCTCGAACAGAATACGCCGGCCGCTGCGCCGGGCCTCGTCGAGCAGGCGCCACACGGGCTCGGCATAAGGCAAGATGCGCGGCGCGATCTGGCGGAGCTTGGCGATCAGTTGGCCGCGATCGACCTCGGGCTTGTCGAGCCCGCGCAACAGCGCGTTGTGGTGCAGCAACAGCTGATCGATGCGCTGTTCGAGCGCTTGCGGGTCGGCCAGATCGCACACCCTGAGAGCCCGGCGCCCGACCTTGTCTTCATAAGCCGGACCGATGCCCCGGCCGGTCGTGCCGATCCTGCTGTCGCTGAGCCGTTCCTCACGCGCACGGTCGAGCGCGCCGTGGGACGGCAGGATAAGCGCGGCATTGTCGGCAAGCTTCAAATTTCCGGGTTCGACCTCGATGCCCTTGGCGCGGATCGCGTCGATCTCGTCGATCAGCGCCCACGGATCGACCACCACCCCGTTGCCGATGATCGACAGCTTGCCGGGTCGCACGACCCCCGACGGGAGCAGGCTGAGCTTGTACTCGACATTGCCGATGACCAGGGTATGGCCGGCGTTGTGCCCGCCCTGAAAGCGAACCACGACATCGGCCCGCTCCGACAGCCAGTCAACGATCTTGCCCTTGCCCTCATCACCCCACTGGGCGCCCACAACGGCAACGTTGCCCATTTCGCGCCTCCTCTACCCGACCACTACCGGCACACCCTGTTCGAGAACATAGCCGCAGCCGAGGCGGCGCGCCTCAGCGCGCCAATCGTCGGCCGCGTCGAGGGCGGCGAGGGTGATCCAGCCGCTCTTGCGCAGCTCGCGACTGAGGGTACGATCGGCGCCGAACGGCAGCAACAAGCGCCGCGGCGAGGGGGCGGGCGGCAATGTTCGCAGGATCGTGTCGGTGTACAGCGTGAAGCCGGTCGCCGGTTCGGGTTCGGCCGGATCGCCGGCTTCGTAGCGGCCGCCGCGGCCGAGTTCGCCGACCGGGCGGGATGTGGCCGCGAAAAGGGTAAAGCTGATCCCGGTGTGGTACTCGAAGCCACGATTCTCGACCGGGTCGACCGTCACCTTGAGCTCCGGGGCCGCCGCCGCGAGGCGGTCGAGCACAGTGCCCAGCCGGACACGTTCGGCGCGGGCTCGCGCCGGCAGCTCGAGACGATCGAGGACCGCCAAAGTGGCGGCAGCCGGCCCCGCCGCCGCCAACAAACTCCCGAAGAGCTCGCCGGCCCCGCCCGCCGCCGCCGCGACCGCTGCGGCATCCTTGCGGTCGAGGGCAGCCCGCAACGCGGCGGCGCGCTCTCCGCCAATGCCACAGGCCTCGGCGACCGCCGGCACCAGTTTCGGCAAAGTGATGTCGACCGACAACTCCGGCACGCCGATCGCCGTCAGCAACTCGCCGGCGACCGCTATCACCTCGACATCGGCGGCCGGTCCCGCCGCCCCGATCAACTCGGCGCCGACTTGGCCGATCTGACGCTCGGCCCGGATTTCGGAGCCCGTAACCCGCAGCACCTGGCCGGCATAGCTGAGGCGCAATGGCCGCGGCAGGCCGCCGAGCCGCGTCGCGGCGATCCGTGCGATCTGTGGCGTCATGTCGGCGCGAACGCCGATCATCCGGTGGGAGGCCGGGTCCATCATGCGAAAGGTGGCGGTCGCCATCGCCGCCCCGGCGCCGGAGAATAGCGTGTCTTCGAATTCGACGAGCGGCGGCTTGACCCGCTCGTAGCCATGTGCGGCCAATGTCGTCATCAATTGCGCCACGACTTGCGCCTCGATCTCTGCCTCGGGCGGCAGAAGATCGTGCATGCCGGTGGGCAGCAGAGCCGGGTGCGGAGCGTCGGTCATTTGCACTTTAGAAACGAAGCGACTTCACCTGGATAACGTTGGGTAGGGCGCGGACGGTGTCGAGAATGGTCGAGGTCAGCGGTTGATCGACCTCGACCAACGCAATCGCGTCCTGCCCCGGAGCGGCCCGGCCGAGATGGAAGGTGGCGATGTTCACTTCGGCCTCACCCAGCGCATTGCCGAGCGCGCCGATGAAGCCGGGCTTGTCGTAATTGCGCACGAACAGCATGCTGCCGCCGAGCTCGGCTTCGAGCGGAATGCCCTCGACCGACACGATGCGCGGCTTGTCGCCGGCGAACAGGGTGCCGGCTATCTCCCGAGTGCGGCGTTCGGTCGTGACAATGACCCGGATCAGGGTTTGATAATCAACCGGCTCGGCGCGCCGCGTCTCGCTGACACGGATGTCGCGCTCGCGGCAGATCTCCGGCGCATTGACCATGTTGACCGTGGCGAGCTGCGGCGACAGCAATCCGGTCAGCGCGATTGCGGTCAATGGCTTGACGTTGAGCTCGGCGACCGCCCCCTCGTATTCGACCGCGACCGCGGTGATGCCGGTCTCGGTCAGCTGCCCGGCAAAGCTGCCGAGCTGTTGGGCGAGCTTCATGTAAGGGTTGAGGCGCTTGGCCTCTTCGGCGGTCAGGGAAGGCATATTGACCGCATTCGATACGGCGCCCGTCAGCAGGAAATCCGCCATCTGCTCGGCGATCTGCAACGCCACGTTCTCCTGCGCCTCGGTTGTCGCGGCGCCAAGATGCGGTGTCGCGACGACATTGTCGCGCCCGAATAATGGGTTCTCACGCACCGGCTCCTCGGCAAAGACATCGATTGCCGCGCCGGCGACATGACCGCGGTCGAGCGCCGCGGCGAGATCATACTCGACGACAAGGCCGCCGCGGGCGCAGTTCACGAGGCGCACGCCGCGCTTCATTTTGGCAATCGCGCCGGCATCGATCAGGTTTTTGGTGGCCTCGGTCAGGGGGGTGTGGAGCGTGATGAAGTCGGCGCGGGCAAAGAGCGCATCGAGCGATACCTTTTCGATGCCGAGATCGACCGCCCGCTCGGGCGACAAAAAGGGATCGTAGGCAATCACCTTCATGCGCAGACCCAGGGCCCGCTCGGCAACGATCGAGCCGACGTTACCGCAGCCGACGACGCCCAGCGTTTTGCCGGTCAGCTCGACCCCCATGAACCGCGACTTCTCCCATTTGCCGGCCTGCGTCGAGCGGTCGGCCGCCGGAATCTCGCGGCACAGCGCAAACAGCATCGCGATTGTGTGCTCGGCGGCGGTGATCGAGTTGCCGTAGGGGGTATTCATCACGACAATGCCGCGTTGGGTTGCCGCCGCGACGTCGATGTTGTCGACGCCGATGCCGGCCCGGCCAATGACCTTGAGCTGCGAGGCGCGCGACAGGAGACCGGCGGTCACCTTGGTCGCAGAGCGAACGGCGAGGCCATCATAACTGCCGATGCGAGCCTTCAGCTCGTCCGGTGGGAGGCCGGGAGCCAAATCAACTTCAATCCCGCGCGCGGCTAAGATCTCAGCCGCGCGCGGGCTCAAAGCATCCGAAATCAACACCTTCGGCATGAGAGCTCCGATCTGCGAGAAGGTTCACGACGGAGGCACGGAGGGCACCGAGCCACAGAACAAATCGTTAAGGGGCGATTGCTCCTCGTCCTGGCCGTTCTCAGTGTACTCCGTGTCTCTGTGGTAAAATTCAAGCGGCCTTCGCGGTACGGCGCTGTTCGTCCCAGGCCCAGTCGAGCCAGGGGAGGAGCGCTTCGAGATCGGCCGTCTCGATCGTGGGTCCGGTCCAGATGCGCAGCCCGGGAGGTGAGGCGCGATGGCTGGCGATGTCGTAGGCCGCGCCTTCCTGCTCGAGCCGCCGGGTCATCGCCCGGACGGTCTGAAAACGCTCCTCGGGCGAGAGCCGGGTGAACCACGGCTCGGTTATCTTGAACTGCGGCGAAGTGCAGGAGATCGTGGCCGGATCCTCGGCCAGAGAATCGGCCCAGGGGCATTTCTCGACCCAGCCGAGGAGCTTTGCCAGATTGCGTTCAGACCTGGCGATCAGCCCGTCGAGGCCGCCGACCGCCTCCGCCCATTTCAGTGAATTGAGCGCATCCTCGACGCACAGCATCGACGGCGTGTTGATCGTCTCGCCACGGAACACCCCCTCGATCAGCTTGCCTTTGGAGGTGAGCCGGAAGAGTTTTGGCAGCGGCCAGGGCGGGGTGTAGCTTTCGAGCCGCTCGATGGCGCGCGGCGACAGCGCCAGCATGCCGTGCGCCCCCTCACCGCCCAGCGATTTCTGCCACGACCAGGTGGCGACATCGAGCTTGTCCCACGGCAGCCGCATCGCAAAGACGGCCGAGGTTGCATCGCAAATCGTCAGGCCCCGCCGGTCAGCCGCTATCCAGTCGCCGTTCGGCACCCGCACCCCCGAGGTCGTGCCGTTCCACGGGAAGACCACGTCGCGGGCGGGATCGACCCGGGAAAGATCGGGAACTTGGCCGTAAGGCACATGCATTACGCGAACATCTTCGAGCTTGAGTTGCGCGACGTCGGCGACCCAACCCTCGCCGAAATTCTCCCAGGCGAGCATGTCGACGCCGCGCGCCCCGAGCAGCGACCACATCGCGATCTCGATCGCTCCGGTATCGGAACCGGCGACAATGCCGACCCGCCAGTCGGCGGGGATGCCGAGGATCGCGCGCGAGCGGTCGATCACTTCGACGAGCCGCGCCAGACCAACCCCTGAGCGATGCGAGCGGCCGACGAGCGCCGTCTCGAGCACCGCCGGCGACCAGCCCGGCCGTTTCGCGCAAGGGCCGGAAGAAAAGCACGGATTGGCCGGGCGCCGCGTCGGCTTCATCAAGCTGTCCTCGCAAAGGATAGGCGCGACCCCAAATTAAGATACGAATCGGAGGCCGCGTCGCGCGGCGATACTTATGGGCGAGCCCCCGCCGCGTCAATGCGGGCTCAGCGGCAATTCCCAGTACTGCCCGACCAAATCACGGCCAAAACTGTGATGCGCCTCCTCGCGCACCAGATGAAAACCCGCGGCCTCGTAAATGCGGCGCGCGGAGACCAGCACGTCGTTTGTCCACAAGGTGAGCTTGCGATAGCTCGTGCGGCGGGCAAAGCCGATACATTCCCCGACAAGCCGGCGTCCGATGCCGAGCCCGCGAGCCGTTGGCTCGACGTAAAGCAGTCGCAGTTTGGCGATTTCTTCGCTGTCCCTGACGAGCAGTACCGAACCGACGATTTCGCCGTCACGCTCGGCGATCCAGCAGCGCTCCCGCCCGGCATCGAAATTCTCGACAAAACCCGCGGCGATCCGCGCGACCAACGCCTCGAAAGTCGTATCGAGGCCATATTCCTCGGCGTAGAGGACGCCGTGGCGGTGGATGATCCAGCCGATATCGCCCGGCTGGTGCGGACGGAGGATATACGAGAGTTCGGCCTCTTCGCCTCGCACGCCGAGCAGGCGCTCGACCCGCTCCAGCGCCGCGACCAACTGCGCCTGCTGCGAAGCCGGCAGCACCCCCAGGAGCGCCGCGATCTCGTCACGCGACCGGGCATCGATCGTCGCGAACATCTCGCGGCCTCGGTTGGTCAGCGCGAGGATCATCTGCCGGCGATCGCTCTTCGACACATGCCTGATGACGACACCCTTGGCCGCGAAGCTCTTCAGCATGCGGCTCAGGTACCCCGAATCCAAACCGAGCTCCTGCGCCAGCTCGGACGCCGTCGTCTTCTCGCGCTGCGCAAGCTCGTAAAGGACCCGACCTTCGGTCAGCGACAGCGAACTGCCCAGCAGCCCTTCTTTTAAGACACCGATCTTGCGGGTATAGAGCCGGTTGAACCGCCGGACGGCCCGGACCCGCTCTCCCAGCTCTGAGTTTGGCAGCTCCATATCTGCCTTTATCAGACAAATTGCTGACTACGTCAAGTACTTTCAGATCAGCCCGGCAACGATGTTGATGGTCAGAGCGACGATCACGACGTTGAAGAAAAAAGCCAGCACGCCGTGGGCGAGCACCTCGCGCCTCAGCTTGGGATCTTCGACCTGCACGTCCGAGACCTGGAAGGTCATCCCAACGACAAACGAAAAATACATGAAGTCCCAATAATAGGGGTCGTGTCGGCCGGGAAAAACGAGACCGCCTGTCGCTTTATATTCTTTGGAAGGGTCAGCATCGCCATAGTAGCCATGCGCATAATGTAACGCGAAAATTGTGTTCATAAACAGCCACGAGAGCAGAATTGTCGCCGCAGCCAACACGACAGCCAGCGCAGAGGGCCGATCCTTGATGCCATGAAGCTCGAACACGATCGCGAGTAATATTGCGGTCGCGGCTGCGGCGCTGAAGCCCAGCACCGCGTACCGACCTTCATCTTCAATTTCCGCGCGCCGCCGCATTTCCTCCGGTGTCGCCAATGCCATCATGATCCACACCGCCGCGAGAAACACTACTGCGCCACCATCGAAGGCGATCAGAAAGGCCGTCGCGGTTCCGGTCCAGCGTGACAGGATGCAATAGAGGATAAGCGCCACCGCCACCGCAGCGAGCAGCCTCGGGTGGCCGCGCACATGCGTCCGGCGCAGCATTTCGCGCCGTAGAACGAACCAAACTGGCTCCGATTGACCCCCCATTCGGTCCTTTCCCACGTTAATATTTGACAGCTGCCGCCAGCTTATCGGGCAACTTCGCCGCCCGATCTCCGGAGCCGCAGCTGATCTCGCTGATAATACTCCAAAAAAACAGCCAGCATTTTGGCCACAGCCGCGGAAATGCTAGGTTTTCGACAGCAGCGGCAAAAAAATAACAGCGAGCAACACCCCAATAACAGCCAGACAGCCAGTAAAAGGAAATTCCCGCTATTGCGCGCGGCAACGGCTTAGCGCAACCTCGGCCGCGGAGGTCATAAGAACGGACCGAATGAACCGAGTGCATTGACATGAGCTTGTATCCAGAGGGATTCCTTTCCCTAACGAGGATAGGCACCCAAGAAATACACTACGATTACGGCGATTTTCGGGTCGACAATCCCGGCTGCTGCCCAGCGGAAAGAAGGGGAGACGAGCGGTGGCGTCATCCAGACCGAACATTCTGTTCATTCTCGCCGACGACCTCGGCTATGCCGATGTCTCTTGCTACGGCCGCCGCGATTTCACGACGTCCAATATCGATCGCATCGCCGCCGAGGGCGTGCGCTTCACTCAGGCCTATGCCAATTCCGCAGTCTGCACCGCCTCCCGCGTCGCGCTGATTACCGGGCGTTACCAATACCGGTTGGCCGTCGGGCTCGAAGAGCCGCTGAGCACGCGCGTGCCGCGCAAGATCGGTTTGCCGGCGGACCATCCGACCTTGCCGTCGCTCCTGAAGAAGGCCGGTTATCAATCCGCACTGATCGGCAAATGGCATTTGGGGCGGCTGCCCGATTTCGGTCCGCTGCAGAGCGGTTACGACTATTTCTATGGTTTCCGCAGCGGCGCGGTCGATTACTTCACGCACAAATCCGGCCCGCCGGCGACCGACACCGATGATTTATGGGAGGGCGACGTCAAAATCCGCCGAACCGGCTACCTGACCGACTTGTTGGGCGCCCGCGCCGTCGATCTGGTCGAAACCTACGCCGGAACCGGGCAGCCCTTCCTGATCAGCCTGCATTTCAGCGCGCCGCATTGGCCCTGGGAGGCGCCGGGCGACGAAGCCGAGTTGCAGCGCCTGCGGAACCTGTTTCATTACGACGGCGGCACTCAGCGCACCTATCAGCGGATGATCCAGCAGATGGACCTGCAAATCGGCCGCGTGCTACAGGCGCTCGACGCGGCCGGCGCCTGGCAAAACACAATCGTCGTCTTCACCAGCGACAATGGCGGGGAGCGCTATTCCGACACCTGGCCTTTTACCGGCAGGAAAACGGAATTGCTGGAGGGCGGTTTGCGCATTCCGGCGGTGATCCGCTGGCCGGACAGAATTCCGTGCGGCGCAGTCTCGGAGCAGGTGACGATCAGCATGGATTGGTTCCCGACCCTGCTCACGGCAGCCGGCACTGCTCCCCAACCGAAGTTTCCATCAGACGGAATCGATCTGCTGCCGATGCTGACGGAAGCGGCGGCGCCGGTTCCGCGCAAGCTCTTCTGGCGCTACAAATACAACGACCAGCAGGCGGCCCGCGACGGCGACTGGAAATACCTCAAGATCCTCGACAACACCTTTTTGTTCGATGTGGCGCAGGACCCGATGGAGCGAGCCAATCTCAAGGAGCGCCATCGGGACGTCTACGAACGGCTTGTCGCGGAATGGAGCGAGTGGAACGCAACCATGCTGCCGCTCGATCCGGAAAGCTTCACGGGCGGCTTCACCGGTGCCGAGCTCGCCGACCATTTCGGCGTCCGTTAGGCGTTACGCGCTCTTCGCAAAGCCGTAGAGCGCTTCCGGGTTTTGCACCAGGATGCGGTTTCTGACGCGCTCCTCGGGGGCCCAGTCGAGCAGAAGGTCGAACAGGATCGCATCATCCGGCTTGTTTTCCCGTTCTGAAGGATGCGGCCAGTCGCTGCCCCATACGAGGCGCTCGGGCGCCTTCTGAACATAGGCGCGCGCGACGGCGCTGGAATCCGAATAGCTCGGCGACCCGACTTTGGTGTCGGCATAAGCGCCCGACAGTTTGACCCAGGTCTTGCCCTTGTCGATCAGCGCGAGGACCACGCCGAACAGCGGATGGGCGGTGCCCTCCGGTTCGGGGATGTGCGCCAGATGGTCGAACACGATCGGCGACGGGACCCGACTCAGGATGTCTTTTATCTCCATGATCTTGGCTGCCGGCGCGTTGATCTGGATATGCCAGCCGAGGTCGTTCACCCGCTTCGACAAGGGCTCGATCATCTCAGGCGTCGTCGCGCCCGCTTGCGCGAGATTGAAGCGGGTGCCGCGCACGCCGAGGCCGTTCATGCGCTTCAGCTCGGCGTCGGCAACCGTGGTGTCGACCACCGCGACGGCGCGCGCCGTCGGTCCGAACGCGACCAACGCATCGAGGGTGCAGCTATTGTCGGTGCCATAGGTCGAAGGCTGCACGATGACGTTGCGGCTCGTGCCGATGCGGCGCTGCAAGGCCCGGTAATCCTCGACCGAGGCGTCGCCGGGCCGCAACGTCGAACGCGGGTCGGCCGGGTATCTGGCATCGTAGATGTGATGATGGCAGTCGGTTGCATCGGCTGGCGCCCGCAGCTTGGGCGCCTCGGTCCCGGCCGACCATTTGACCTGCTGCGCCGCCGCCGGCTGCGGCCGTGCCGCAACGGTGCCGGCTACGGCTGCCGCCGATATTGTCTTCAAGACCGCACGGCGGTCGACAAGATTTTCTTGCATTCGCTCCTCCCCTCTTTGTTTCCAGGCGATGCAACGCAAGCGTGCCCTGGCTCAGCCTAGCGAAAAGCGCGATCACCGCTGGCCCAAGGGCTTTCACCTCCAAGCTGTCGAGAACCCCGGCGCAGAATAAAAAGCGGCGCCCGATGGGCGCCGCTTGCAAGGTCCTCTCTTTAAACCGGCGGCATCCAATATTGGTCGATCTGTCCAGTGTATGAACGGTCGTCCCAGTTGGGCATGTCGCGCGACGTGTAGCTCGGGGCACCCTGGAGCCTGTTGCGATCGAGATCAACGACATAGCCGCCCAAGCGTGTGTCGTAGTTCAGCATTTTCCAAGGCAGTGGATGATAGCTTTCGCCAATCCCGAGGAACCCGCCAAACGACATCACCGCATAGGCGACTTGGCCGGTATATTTGTCGATCATCAGGTGATGCACCGAGCCCAGGCGTTCGCCTCTGCGATCGTAGACGGCGGTGCCGTCAACCTTTTCGGAGGAAATCAGCCGGTGCGTCTCGTCGGCTTCCAGATGCGTAGCGGTCGTCGCGGTTCTAACGTCGCTCATTGAGTCGTCTCCTGTTCGCCGTAGGTAAAAGGCAAACAAGAGGTTCAGACGGGGGTTCCGATATTGCGGGGGTTCCGATATTGAGCGGCGCTCAACCGGGACTTTGCGGGCGGTGCCGTTTGACTGCCTCAGGATTGGTCGAGTTGGCGCCCATATAGATGCCACGCTCCCAGCTGCGCTTTAGCGGGTCGACGACATTGAGCGACATCCGCCCGATGCGCTCGATCTCGATCTCCACAGTCTCGCCATCCTGCAATGCGCCGAGCCCCTCGTGATTGGTGCCGCAGGCGATCAAATCACCGGTGTTCAATGTCATGATGGTGGAGGCGAACTCGACGAGCTCGGGCACTCGGTGCTCCATGTCGTCGGTGTTGTAGTTGTGGCGCAGCTGGCCGTCGTTCCAGAAGCGCACGACCAGATCATTGGGCTCGGTGATCTCGTCGGCGGTCGCAATGCAAGGCCCGATGGGCGCGAAGGTGTCGAACGATTTACCGAGCCAGCTGCCGGCTTTCCAGGTCCGCCTACCCTCGCCACGCGCCGACACGTCAATGAGGCAGGTATAGCCGAACACCGCGCTGCGCCAATTCGCCTGGCTGACCTTCTTGGCCGGGCCCTTGATGACGAGCGCCAGCTCGGCCTCATGCATGAAGATCCACGGCTCGGTGAATTCCGGCAGAACGATTGTATCACCGGGCCCAACCACCGCCTCCGGGTTCTTCAGGAACATGTTGAGCGGGCGCGCCTCGCGCTGCGCGTGTTCCCAGTAATTGGCGATGCAACAGAGGATCTTGCCGGGCCGCGGCAACGGCGCCCGCAGGCGGATCGAACTCAACGGCAATGCCTCGCCGTCTGCCGCCCGGCGTTCGAGAGACGGCCGCAGCCTGTCGAACCCATCGATCAGCGCCTGCATCGTCAATTGCGGGGTATGGCCCTTCTCGGCGATGCCGGCAATATCGACCACGCCGCGATCGGTCAGCAGCCCGGGTACCGGCTCGTCCCGCCCAGAGGTTTGAAAAAGCACCAGCCTCATGATTCCCTCCCAAGCCCGCCCCCAAATCCCGCTGGGCGAGATTAGCGGGTTTGATGCATGGCAACTATCGCGATTCTCGGTTTGACACACTGGAGACCCCGGGCCGACCATCGCACGATTACCGACGGGAGAGCGAATGATGGTCGAGATACGCCGCATGGGTCCGCAGATCGGTGTCGAGGTCACCGGCGTCGACGTCAAGACACTCGACGATTCGGGCTTTGCGCCGATCTATCGGGCCTGGCTCGACTGCAATATCCTCGTCGTGCGCGACCAGGAACTCGAAATCCAGGATTTTCTGCATTACAGCCGCCGCTTCGGACCGGTTGTCCCGCACCCCTCGAAGTCGACGCGCCATCCCGAAATTCCCGAGATCACGATGCTCGGGATCGACAAATTCGATGCCGACGGCAAGCTCAACGACGCCATCTACCGCCGCGGCGCCGAGGGCTGGCATACCGACGGCGCCTATAATCAACAGCCGTTCAAAGCGACCCAGCTCTATGCTCTCGCCGTTCCGAGCCGTGGCGGCGACACTTTGTTCGCCAATGGTTATGCGGCTTATGACGCTCTGCCGGAGCGGCTGAAGCGGCGGCTCGACGGGGTAATGGGCGCCTTCTCCTATGGCGGCCGCCGCGGCGGGTCAGCACTTCTCGACAAGGCAGACCAGGATTGGAAGCCGGTCTTTCATCCGATCATCCGCACCCACCCCGAAACCGGCCGCAAATCGCTCTATTTCGATCCCGGCAAGATCGTCGACATCGTCGGCTGCGACCGGGCGGAGAGCGATGCGCTGATCGCCGAGCTGAAGGGCTACATGATCCAGCCCGATGCCGAATACCGCCACAAATGGCGCAAGGGCGATATCGTCATCTGGGACAACCGCTGCTCATATCACAAAGCCGCCGGCGACTACCCGCCCGAAGAGGACCGCATCCACTGGCGGGTGTCGATCAATGATTACGGGGCCGAGGCCCGCGAGGCCGCTGAGTAACACTCACGCGGTCGCGGCGCCGTCGACGGGTAGCGCCGCGCCGGAGACGAAGGACGCCTCGTCCGAAATCAAGAACAGGGCGGCGTTGGCGATCTCCTCGGGTTTGCCGGTGCGGCCCATCGGGTTCTGGCGGCCGCGCAATTGGACCAGTTCCTCCTTGTCCTGTCCGGCGGTGCGCTGCTGATCCGGCCGGGATACGAAGATCCGCAGCATCGGCGTGTCGATCGGGCCGGGACAGATCGCATTGACGCGAATTTTGTCCGGCGCGAGCCGCTTGGCGAGCGAGCGGACAAAACCGACAACGCCGAACTTGGCCATCGAGTAGACCGGGCTGAACGCCGAGCCTTGAATGCCCGAGGTCGAGGCGGTGTAAAGCAGAGCGCCGCCGCCGCGCGCCCGGATCTCCGGGATCGCCGCCTCGGTCGTTACCAATACCGTGCGCAGGTTGAGGTCGAGCGCGATCTCGAAATCCGCCATGTCGATGCCCTCGATGGAAGCCGGACCGGGATGGCCGACATGGTTCCACACGAAATCGAGTCCGCCAAAGGCGTTGGCGGTCTGTCGCACGATATTGCGCGCGAAATCATCCTGGCGCAGATCGCCGACGAGGCCGAGCGCCCGGCCGCCCGCGGCGGTGATCTCGCCGACGACCGCGTCGACACCCGCCTGATCGATGTCGACCACGCCTATTGCTGCGCCCTCGCGGGCAAACCGGATCGCTCCGGCCCGGCCCATCCCAGAAGCCGCCGCCGTCACGATCCCGACCTTTTTCTCGAGCCGCATCATCCCACTCCCATACAATGACTTAGCGCTATCACTCCGCAGCGACCGCCGCTCGCACAACTGCACGGGGCCGTCGCAACAGCAGCACCAGCGGCACACCTGCAATAACCATGATCATCATCAGCTTGAAATTGTCGATGTAGGCGACCATCGCGGCTTGGCGCGTCGCCATGGCATTGAGCGCGGCGATGCCCGATGGGTCGGTCAAGCTGTATGGTGAGGCCAACTGCGATTGGGCTAATGGGTTGTCCGGCCTCAAATGCTCCATAAGTCGAGAGTGGACGATCTGAGTATTCTCGGCCAACAGCACTTCGACGATCGCGATGCCGACACTGCCGCCGATGTTGCGCATCAGGCTGAAAATTGCGGTGCCTTGAGTCAGCAACTGACGCGGCAAGGTCGAGAAGGTTACCGTGCTGAGCGGGGTGAAGACGAACCCCAATCCAAAACCCTGCATCACGCCCGTCACGATGATGGGGCCCATCCCCATATAGAGCGAGAAGCCGGTCATCTCCCACATTGCGACCGCGGTCACCAGAAGACCTGTCAGGATGACCAGCCTGATATCCACCCGACCAATCAGGCGGGCCACCAAAATCATGGCGACCATCGTGCCGACGCCGCGCGGGGCGGTCACCAGCCCGGTCGTCATGACCGGGTAGTTCAGCAAATCCTGCAGCATCGTCGGCAATAAGGTCATGGTCCCGTAAAGCGGGATGCCGATGAGGAACATCATTACCGTGCCGATGATGCAGTTGGTGTCCTTCAACAGATCACGGTTGAGGAATGACCGCTCGCTTGCCGTCGCGGTGTGCACGATGAATAGGTAAAGTGCGAGCCCGGAGATCGCCGCCTCGACACAGATCTCGGGCGAGCCGAACCAATCCTTGAGCTCGCCGCGGTCGAGCAGCATCTGTAAGGCACCGATCGCCAAGCTCAATGTGGCAAAGCCAAAGAAGTCGAACCCCTCGCGGCGGCCGTGACGCGTCTCGCGGATGAAGATCAGGATGCCGGCGGCGGCGAGAACCCCCGCCGGCACGTTGATGAAGAACACCCATCGCCAGTCGTACTGGTCGGTCAGCCAGCCGCCGAGCGCCGGGCCGATAATCGGGCCCAATATGACGCCCATGCCCCAGACCGACATCGCCTGGGCATGACGGTGAGGCGGGTTGATCTGCAGCAGCACCGATTGTGACAGCGGGACGAGCGCCGCCCCGCAGATACCCTGCAGCAGCCGATAGATCACCATTTGGGCAAGGCTCGTTGCCACGCCGCACAAGGCCGAAGCCACCGTGAACCCGGCGACCGAGATGAAGAAGACGTATTTGATGCCAAAGCGCCCGGCGAGCCAGCCCGTCAAAGGGGTCATGATCGCCGCGGCGACAATGTAAGAGGTCACGACCCAGGAGATCTGATCCTGTGCGGCGGAAAAGCTGCCTTGCATGTGCGGCAGCGCGACATTGGCGATCGTCGTGTCGACCCCCTGCATGAAGGTCGCCAACATGATCGAGACGGTGATTGCGCCCCGGTTCGCGACCGGGGCGCGCGTCTCATCCGTCATCGCTCCGCGGCTCGTGTCGTCGGGCCGGTAAGCCAGGCGAACATGCCCTGGACCTGTTCGAGCCATGGCCGGCGATGACGAGTGTCGACCTCGACCGTCGCGCTGAGCCCGGACTGCAATGGCACATTGTGGTCGAGATGATCGAGGCTGAGGCGCACCGGCAGACGCTGGACGACCTTCACCCAATTGCCGGTCGCATTCTCGGCCGGGAGCAGCGAGAAGGTCAGCCCGGTGCCGGGGCTGAGGCTCTCGACCTTGGCGTGAAACTCAACATCGGGGTAGGTATCGACCTCGACCGTTGCCTCCTGGCCGGGCCGCATGTGGGTAAGCTCGGTCTCCTTGAAATTGGCCTCCACCCAAACGTGTTCCGTCGACATAAGCGAGAACAACGGCGTCGAGGCGTTGACGTAATCGCCGACCTGAAGCTGGTCGACCTTGGTGACGATCCCGTTCTCGGGCGCGCGGATTTCCGTATAGGAAAGATTGAGCTCGGCGCGGTCGAGCGCGGCTTGTGCGTGCTGCACCACCGGGTGTTGCTCGAGGGGGATATCAGGGTCACCACCGATGTTGGCGAGGGCAACGGCGACATCCTGCTGCTTCGACGCGAGCTGCGCGCGCCCCGTTTCATAGGTCTGCCTGGCCTGATCGAATTGCTGCTGGGAGGCCGTGCCAGAAGTGACCAGCCGCTGCTGCCGCTCGAACTCGTGCTGCTGATAGTCCGAAGTGGCCTCCGCGGCTCTGGCATCCGCCCGTTTCTGGTGGTAGGTCGCCTTCATCGCGTGAATCTGGAACCGCACCGTGGCGAGCTGCGCTTTGGCTTCATCCACCGCGATCTGGAATGGGCGCGGGTCAAGCCGAAATAGCAGCTGACCTGCGTTAACCTTCTGATTGTCCTTGACGTCGATTTCGACGACCCGGCCGGAAATATCGGTGCTGATCGCAACTCGCGCTGCCTGTACATAGGCGTCGTCGGTCGACACGTAGCGCCCGCCGGTCAGGTACCAATAGCCAGCCGCGAGCAGAACGAGGATCGGCCCCGCGAGCATCAACGGCAGCCGCAATCTCTGACGTAAGGGGCGGCGCCGGACGAGAGCCGCGGAGCGGCCCTCGAGCGGCGCCCGCAGCGCCCCGATCGCCGGCGTGTCGCTATCGGCGGAAGTGGTCAATGATGGCCTCCGACGGGCGACAACTCCACGTTGGCACTCGGCTCGCGCTCGGCTGCCTCATCGAGATCGTCGAAGTCCGCCGACAGCGGCAGCACGCGCTCCGAAAGATTGCCATGCACCCGCCGCAAAAGTTCGATCAGCTGCTTTCCCTCGTCTTTGGAAAGGCCGGCAAAGGACTCGGCGCGGATCTCGTTCGAGAGGTCCAGAATGCGCGCCAGGATCGGTCGGGCCTTGTCGGTCAGAACGAGGCGGCGGGCGCGCCGGTCGCCAGGCTGCGGCTGCCGCTCGATCCAACCGTCTTCTTCCATGCGGTCGATCTGCCGCACCAAGGTCATTGGCTTGATTTCGAGCAGGTCGGCGAGGCCGGCCTGATTGATCCCCTCGTTGCGCGCGAGGTACCCCAGAACCTTGCACTGGGCGCGAGTAAGTCCGAGAAAAAGCAGCGCCCGCTGATTGAACCGGCGCCCGAACAAACGGGCGACGTCGTGAACGAGAAAACCAAAGCTGCGGTCGAGGTCCATGATCATGACTGTACCAACAACTATCCAACGGTGATAATAAGCAATGATATCAAAATTTGCCAGCACGGCCGCGATTGAAATCGCGCGGCAGGTAGTCGCGGATTCGATGGCTCGTCCGGCTAACGGGCCACCTCGGGCCGCAGCGCCGGGCGCGGCCGCCGGACCAGCAGCAATAGTGGGATCAGCAGAAGCACGATGATCATCATCAGCGCGTAATCGTTGATATAGGCCACCATCGCGGCCTGCCGGGTCACCTCGGCGTTGAGTGCGGCAATTCCCGAAGGTGTGGTGAGGCTGAACGGCGGCGCCAACAGGGGCACTTGGGCGAGCGGATTGTCCGGCCGCAGGTTCTCGATCAGGCGCGAATGCACAACTTGCGTGTTCTGGATCAACAGCGCCTCGAGGATCGAGATGCCGATGCTGCCCCCGAGGTTGCGCATCAAGCTGCGCATCGCGGTCCCCTGAGTCAGGATGTGCCGCGGCAGGCTCGACAGCGCCATCGTATTCAAAGGCACAAAGGTGCAGCCGAGCCCGAAGCCTTGCAGCACCCCCGACACGATCACCGGCGCCATCCCCATCTGCAGTGAAAACCCCGTCATCTGCCATAGCGAGATCACCGTCAGCAGGAACCCGGTCAGGATCAGCATCCGATTGTCGACTCGGTTGATCATCCGCCCGACGAGGAACATCGCGATCATCGTGCCGACGCCGCGCGGAGCGGTGACTAGCCCGGTTGTAAATACCGGGTAATTCATCAGGGACTGCAGCATCGTCGGCAACAGCGCCAAGGTGCCACTGAGGATGCCGCCGACAAAAAACATCAGGACCGTGCCGGCCATGAAGTTGGGGCTCTTCAACAGGTCGAGATTGATGAAGGAATGATCGCTGGCTGTGGCGGTATGCACGATGAACAGGTAGAAAGACACGCCCGAAACGATCGCCTCGACCCAAATCTCGGTAGAGTTGAACCAGTCTTTCAGCTCGCCGCGGTCGAGCATCATCTGCAACGCGCCGATCGCGATGCTCAAGGTCACAAAGCCGAAGAAGTCGAAGGCCTCGCGGTGGGTGTGGCGGGTCTCGCGGATGAAGACCAGGATGCCGAGGCTGGCGATCACGCCGACCGGCAGGTTGATGTAAAAGATCCAACGCCAGCTGTAATCTTGGGTCAGCCAGCCACCCAGCATCGGGCCGAAGATCGGCCCCAGCATCACCCCCATGCCCCAGATCGCGATCGCCTGCCCGTGCCGCTCCGGCGGGTTGATCTGCATCAGCACCGATTGCGAGAGCGGGACGAGCCCAGCGCCGCACGCGCCTTGCAGCAGGCGGTAGATCACCAGTTGGGTCAGGCTGGTGGCGCTGCCGCACAAAGCCGAGGCGAGGGTGAACCCCGCCACCGAGAACAGAAAAACATATTTGATGCCGAGACGCCCGGCGAGCCAGCCGGTCAGCGGCGTCATGATCGCCACGGCGACGATATAGGAGGTCAGCACCCACGAGACCTGATCCTGGGCTGCCGAGAGGCTGCCCTGAATGTGCGGCAAGGCGACATTGGCGATCGTGTTGTCGACACCCTGCATGATCGTCGCCAGCATGATCGACGCCGTGATCATGCCCCGGTTTACAACCGGCGCCCGCGCCTCGCTCCTCACCTGCCGTCATCCGTTCGCGAAAGAACTATCGTTTGCTGATCATAAGCATAGGGATGAGTTGCGACAAATACCAATCGGGCGCGCCTGATCGTCGGAAATTCGATGACTCTCGGAGCCGATCCATGTCCCCCATAGATACCGTTGCGCCAGTTTCGACCGCGTGCAAAGCTTCGCCAGATGTGGGAGGACGTGTGATGAGGACGCAGACCCATTTCCTGCGGACAGCTTGTACGATCGGCGTCGCTGCGCTGCTCGCCGCCGCACCGACACGGCTCAGCGCGCAGCAGACCCCGCAGTCCGCGATACGCATTGGCGAGCATGATCTGGGCGGGGCGGTCACCGGCAAAAACGGGCCCGAAGCCGGCGTCTGGGTGATTGCCGAGACCAACGGGCTTCCAACGCCATTCACCAAAATCGTCGTCACCGACGATCAGGGACGCTACGTCATTCCGGACCTCCCTCAAGCCAATTACGATGTGTGGGTGCGCGGCTACGGGCTCATCGACTCGCCCAGGGTCGTGACGAAGCCGGGGAAGATCGTCGATTTGCAGGCGGTCCCGGCGCCGAATGCGGCGGCCGCTGCGCAATATTATCCGGCGATCTATTGGTATTCGATGCTGAACATCCCGGACGAGAATAACTTTTCCGGTCCGAACCGCGACGAGAACATGCCGGAAAACATCAAAAGTCATACGGCATGGTTGAATATTATAAAGACAACGGGCTGCATCGCCTGTCACGGGATCGGCACTCCCGGCACACGCGCGATCCCCGCGGCGCTCGGGCATTTCGACACCTCGGCAGACGCATGGGCGCGGCGTATCCAGTCCGGTCAGGCGGAGAACAACATGGTCAGCACGATCAGCCGCCTCGACCCGCAGCTGGCATTCCAATACTTCGGCGACTGGACCGATCGGATCGCCAAGGGCGAATTGCCGTTTTCGCAACCGGCGCGGCCGCAGGGGGTCGAGCGCAACATCGTGCTGACACTGTGGGACTGGAGCCGCGAGACAGCCTACCTCCACGACCTCACTCCGACAGACCGGCGCAATCCAACCGTCAATGCCAACGGCAAGCTTTACGGCACGACCGAGGAGAGCACCGACTATCTGCCGGTGCTCGATCCGGCGCACAATTCGGTCAGTGAGATCAAACATCCGGTGCGCGATCCGAACACGCCTACCACGAAGACCGCGCCGATGGAGCCGTCGCCCTATTGGGGCGCCGACCCCATTTGGGACAGCGAGACCGTCACGCACAACCCGATGATGGACGAAAAGGGCCGGGTCTGGTTCACCGCGAGGGTGCGCTCCCCGGCAAACCCGGATTTCTGCAAGCAGGGATCGAGCCATCCATCGGCGCAGGTCTTCCCGCTTCAAGAATCCAATCGCCACCTGTCGATGTATGACCCGGCGAGCGGCAAATTTACACTGATTAGTACCTGCTTCCCGACCCACCATCTGAACTTTGCGACCGACGCCAACCAGACGTTGTGGACCAGCGCCGGCGGCCCGCAGACGCCGGTAGTCGGCTGGCTCAACCGCAAGATGTTCGAGGAGACCGGGGACGAACAGAAATCGCAGGGCTGGTCGCCGTTCATCCTCGACACCAACGGCAACGGCAAGCGGGACGATTATGTCGAGCCGAACCAGCCGGTCGACCCGACCAAGGACAAGCGCGTCGTCGCCGGCCTCTATTCGGTTTCCGTCAATCCGGTGGACGGCACGATCTGGGGAACCTCGCTCGGATACCCGGGCTATGTGGTTCGGGTGAACCCGGGACCCGATCCGACCCACACGGCGTTGACCGAAATCTATGAGCCGCCAATGCCCGGATACGGCCCGCGCGGCGGCGACATCGACAGCAAAGGGGTGTTCTGGGCGTCGCTGGCGAGCGGCCATCTGGCGAGCTTCGACCGCAGCAAATGCAAGGTGTTGAACGGCCCGACCGCAACCGGCAAGCACTGCCCCGAGGGATGGACGCTTTACCCGTTCCCCGGGCCGCAATTCAAGACAGTCAGCGACCCCGGCAGCGCCGAGTTCGAGCTATTACACCTGGGTCGATCAGCACAACACATTGGAGCTCGGCAAAGACGTGCCGATCGCCACCGGCAACCTCAACAGTGCCTTGCTGGCCCTCGTCGATGGGAAGTTCGTGACCCTGCGCGTCCCCTATGTGAACGACTATTTCACCAAGGGGATGGATGGCCGTATCGACGACCCGAACGCCGGCTGGAAAGGCCGGGCATTGTGGACGACCTACGGCACCCGGACGATGTTCCACCTCGAAACCGGCAAAGGGACAATGCCCAAAGTCGTGCGCTTCCAATTGCGCCCGGACCCGCTCGCCAATTAGCGTTCAGATGCAGCCGGATGATGCAATGCAATGGCCCCCCGAAGGCCGGGATCCAGTTCTGCCATGGGCACCGGCTTTCGCCGGTGCGGCAGGATTGATCATCCGAGCATTGGTCGGAGTCGCCAATCGGAATGGTCCAAAAACTAGGCGGGATCGTCAGCTCTCGCCGGCAATGTTGCGACGCAGCCGTTCCTGACTGGCGGCCGGCCAGACCTCCGGGATCTTGTAGAACGCCTCCAACGCGGGCTTGTCCCGGCGGCAGTTCGAACCACGTCAGTTTGCTTCTGGTGAAGATGTGGACATCGGGCTCGACCCGTTCCGGATGATCCAAGGTGCCGACCCTGACGAATAGCGCGTTGCCGGGCGCTGCGTGGGATTTGCTCCAGAGGCGGGTCATGCATTTGCCGCAGAAAAACATCTCGTGCGGTTTGCCGCTGGGCGCGGACGGATACCGGCTAACTCAGCTTTTTTCCCTCATGCGCGGTTCCCAGGTAGATGGTCGATGGGACGAAAGGCGGTAACCTCGCCAGGTTTGCGGAGCATCTTGTCGACTTCGCTTGCGTGAAGCTCCTCGGCATAGACCATCTGCCGGGCATACTCCTCGATAACGACCGAGTGTCCTTCAGCGCATTCGAGCAGTTCGCGGTAAAGGGCGAGCGCTTTCGCTTCGCTTTCCAGCGACTCCCGCATAATTGCGTCGACGTCGTGGCGATAGCTGTCAAGCAGGGGGCCGATTGTCAAAGATGGATATTCACCGAGCATGGTGATCATTTCCCCTGCCTGCTGGGCATGGGTCAGCGACTCGGCTGCCTGTTCGCGCATCCACGACACAATGGGAATTCGATTGTGTCCGAACACAAGGAGCGAATAATGAGTGTATCTGACCAGTCCGGCCAGCTCTGATTCTAGAATGCGGTTCAGCAGATAAACGGTTCTTTCTTTGTCAAGCTCAGCCATCGCAAATCAACTCCCCGGTTTGCCACTCACACGGTTTCAACCCTCAAGAGCAAGGCTTCGTTCCGGAAGGCCACGCCATGCTATCTGATCAGCGTGCCGGGAATTGTCGGATTAACTTGTGGGCGCGGCCAGGGCTCGACCGCCGCAGTCGGCGGCGGCGCCCGTCTCGGCGATAAGATCGCGGGAATTGTCGTAACCTCGCAAGCCAGACCGGGACGTTGGCGCGGCTGTGGACGAAATCGACCGCCTGCCCGATCGTCGCAGCATAGGCCGGGGTAGGCGGTAGCCGAACAACGACATGCCGTTTGGCGGGGAGAGAACAGCGACAGCGAAGCCCTGCCCCAGCCATAGCGGCAGGGTTCGCAACAGAAAAGTTTCGCCCATTCGGCGGATCGAGCCGTCATTGCCGATCTCGACCATGCCAGTGCCGCCGGGAAACATGACCAGGGCGGCGCGCGGGTTCGCGCGAGCGACGTAGAGCAGCCGCTGACTACCGGCGTCTTCGAGGGGCAGTTCAGTGACAAAGGTGTCGGCGGTGGCCGGCGCTATCAGAAGCATTCCTGCCACAGCGAAGGCTGGTGGGCTCACAGTGAAATTCGGTTGCACCGACGTGCTGTGTGGTTCGAGACCGGCGGCGCAGCTCTGCGCGCCGCTTCTACTGAGCGACCCCATGCAGGACGGCATCGCTGCCGCATCTTCATCGCGGCCGCAGCATGGTCTTAGTTGAGCGCATGGGGTTCGATAAGATGCCACGGTCGAAACGGCGTGAGCACACTAAATCATACGCGTGGGGTGCCCTCATTCGCGGTCGCCACGAAAACGCTCACGCCGTGTCCGAACCAATTCACTCGCCATGGCCGGCAGTCGGTCAATTTGTCCTTCGGGAAAGCGAGATTCGATTGCGACATTCTGCCCCTCGACGTAGCAGTTCTCTTTCAACCCCTCGCGGAACGCAGCCACGATGCTTGCGGGATCTGCGGGGCTCCTCTGGCTGAGGCAGCGTCAGGTCGGCGGCTGACCACAAGCTTCACGGCACGCCGCAGCAAGACAGTGTATAAATTTGATTTCGGGGAAAGGTGAAACCTGAATGCGCGACGGATCCCGCGACCACGATTTGATGATCGTGCCGGCAGGCGGAACCGGGACCTCGACCCGATGAACACCGCCCCCTCCAGACCCCCCGGGTCGCTCTACCTCGCCGCGCCGTTCAGCATGGGGTATGTCGACTTCTTTACCTTCCTGATCCCGCTCTATGGCCTGTCGCTCGGGTTCGACGCGGTCGAGATTGGCATCCTGGTGGGGGCGCGCTCGATCCTCGCCTTGTTTCTGTCGATCCACATCGGCGTGTTGATGGACCGATTCGGCACGCGCCGGGTCACCTTGTTCTTTGTGTGGACGGGTATGGCTCTGGCGCCGCTCTTTCCGCTCGTGCCGGGGTTCTGGGCTTTGTTGCTGGTGCAGCTGGTAAATGGCGCCGCGGTTTCCTTTGCGTGGTCCGGCGCGCAGACCTTGATCGCCCAGCTCGCCGAGGGCGACGCCGGCTATATCGGCAAGTTCAGCTTCTTTGCCCGGCTCGGCTCGACGACGGCGCCCATTCTCGCCGGCATCGTCTGGGATTTCGGCGGTGCCTGGCCGGCTTACCTCTTTGCCGCCGCTTGGGGCGCGGTGTTGACCATTGCATTGCTGCGCACGCAAGAGGCCGAGATTTTCGGACCGCGACCGGCGAATGGAACCGGAAGAGCGCGGTTCCGCGCCCGCGACGTCTTGCCCCGAGCTTCAGACTACATGAACTCGATCATGCTGGTTGCGATCCCGGCCGTCGCGGTGTCGATGGCGGTCATTTCGATGCGCAATACGACATACAGTATCCAGACCTCGGTCTATGTCGTTTACCTCAAAGAGATTGGGCTCGTCGGTACGACAATCGGCGTCCTCTTCGCTACGGCCGAGATTGCCAGCGGGTTCGGATCGCTGTCTGCCGGGCGCGCGGTGCAGTTGGGCGATCCGCTGCGGACAATGCTGAGCGGCACGGTGCTGTCGATCGTGTTGATTGCGATGACGCCGCTGTTGGGCGGGATCTTCGCCTTGCTGCTGCTGTCGCAGGTGATCCGCGGCTGGCTGGAAGGCGTCATCCAGCCGGTCATCTTATCGGTGCAGGCAAGAGCTGTTGGCCGCCATCAGCAAGGTGCGGTTGTCGGGCTGCGTCAAACCGGGCAGCGGCTCACCTCGATCGTGATCCCGCCGCTGATGGGCGCAATCGCCGACCGTTGGGGTGTGAGCGAGAGCTTTTTCGTTCTCGGCGCATTGATGCTGCTGTTGTGCGTCCCGCTCGCGCTGCTCACCCGCTCCGCCTCGCGGTCCAAGGCAAAACCCGACTTTGAGGCCGGAGGTGATACGGCATCGGCAAAATTGCCATAATCGGATGCTATCCTCGCCAAGGTAATCCCGCGTCGCGAGCATTGAGGTGGAGAAGGGAGATGCGGGCTGGCTGTAAATTCGCTGCAGAAACAGCCAGGCCGGGGCGGGAAGCCCCCACTCCGGCTAGACCGGGGCGTCGTCGTTCGACGGCTTCAGGAACTTGTAGACCGACGAGAAATCCTCTCGCCCGAGCCCGTGCGATGACGCGAGCCGGTAGAGCTGATGCGCCGCCGGCGCCACGGCGACCGGGACCCGCTTCTCGCGCGCGGCGTTGATGGCGAGGCCGAGGTCTTTCGCCATCAGGTCGGTCATGAAGCCCGGCGCGTATTGCCGGCTCGAAGCGGCGCTGTCGACGATGCCGGGGACCGGATGCATGTGCTCCATGACCCAGGTGCCGCCCGAGGATTTGGCGATCACATTGGTCAATATCTGCGGGTCGACGCCGAACGCCTCGCCGATGCGGAACGCCTCGGCGACCGCGATCAGGGCCGAGCCCGAGATCAAATTGTTGCACAATTTGGCGACCTCGCCGGCCCCGACCGCGCCGACATGGATGATGTTGCCGCCCATGGCGGCGAGCGCCGGCCGCGCCTCGTCGAGATCGCCGGCATCGCCGCCGACCATGATCGCCAATGTGCCCGCCGTGGCGCCACCCACCCCACCCGAAACCGGCGCGTCGAGGAACCTCAGGCCGCGTTCCTCGAGGCGCGCCGCCACCCGCTGCGAGGTGCCGGGATCGATCGTCGACATGTCGACGCAGAGCCGCCCGGCAGGGGCGCTCTCGATGATCCCCCCCTCGCCGAGATAGGCGGCCTCGACATTGGCCGAGGAGGGCAGCATCGTAATTACGAGGTCGCAATTGGCCGCCGCTTCGCCCGCCGACCCTGCCCGCCCCGCACCCAGCCTCGCCGCAGCGTCGAGCGCGCCCGGCACGACATCGAAGGCGATAACCTCGAAGCCCTTCTTGACGAGGTTGGCCAGCATCGGCTGTCCCATCGTCCCGGTCCCGATAAATCCGACCTTCATCGCTGTACCCTCCTCAAATCACCAGATAGCCGCCATCGACGGTCACCGTACTGCCGGTCACCCACCGGGATTCGGCGGAGGCGAGAAACAGGATAGCCCCGACGATATCCTCGGGCTCTCCCAAACGGCCGAGCGGGATCTGCGCGATCGTGGCGCGGCGCCGTTCGGGGTCGGCGTAACTGGCGCGGGTCAGCCCGGTCAAAGTCGGGCCGGGGGCGATCGCATTGACGCGGATGCCGTGCGGCGCCAGCTCGAGCGCCATCGCGTGGGTCAGCGACCGGCCGCCGCCTTTGGAGGCGACATAAGCGGCGCGCTCGGGGCGGGCGACCTCGGCGAGCTGCGAGGTGACATTGATGATGCTCCCGCCGCCGCCCTGCCGCACCATCTGCCGTGCCGCCGCCTGCCCCAGATGGAACATCCCGGTCAAATTGACCGCGATGATGCGGTCCCATGCGGCGGGGTCGAGATCGAGAAAAGCGGCGGTCTGGCTGATGCCCACGCAGTCGAGCAGCACGTCCAGCCTGCCGAATTCGCGCACCGCCGCGGCAATCGCGGCGTCGACGGCCGAGCGGTCGCGCACGTCAAGGCCGAGCGCCGCGGCACGGCCGCCGCCCGTGCAAATTTGCGCAGCCGCCGTCTCTGCCGCTGCGGCATCGATATCGGCACAGACCACCGCTGCGCCCTCACGCCCGAGGCCGAGGGCACCCGCTCCGCCGATCCCGCCGCCCGCACCGGCGACCAGCGCGACCTTTCCCTCGACCCGCCCCATGCCGTCCTCCCCGATGTCCGATCGGCAACTATAGAGCAAACTCCGGAAGTACGTAGCTCGCCGTTATTAAACAATGAATCAATGTATTTACGTCTGATTTGAACTCCTGCTCAGATGTAATTATCTCTGATTAGTCCGCGAGGAGGAGCCGATGACTCACATCCATGTGATCCACGAGAACGCAGCCTGGCTCGAACCCTTGGCGGCTGCATTGGATCGCCAGGGACTTCCCTGGCGCGATTGGTTCCTCGACCGCGGCGTCTTTGATTTGTCGCGCCCCCCGCCCGAGGGCATCTTCTACAACCGGATGAGCGCCTCCTCGCACACGCGCGACCACCGCTACGCCGCCGAACTGACCGCTGCCGTGTTGGGTTGGCTCGAACGGCATGGCCGCCGCGTCGTCAATGGCAGCCGCGCGCTCGATCTCGAGATCAGCAAGGCGCGCCAATACGCCGCTCTCGAAGCCGCTGGCATCCACACGCCGGATACCGTCATCGTCGCCGGCAAGGAGTTGCTCGTCGAAGCGGCCCGTCAGCGGTTCGGCGGCGGCCCGTTCATTGTGAAGCCGAACCGCGGCGGCAAAGGCCTCGGCGTGCGGCTATTTGACTCGCATGGCGCATTTGCCGACTACCTCGGCAGTCCGGATTACGAGCCGCCGGTCGACGGGTTGCATCTGTTGCAGCAATACGTCCGCGCCCCGGCGCCATTGATTACCCGCGCCGAGTTCATCGGCGGCCGGTTCATGTATGCGGTCGAGGTGGACACCAGCGAGGGCTTCGAGCTGTGCCCCGCCGATGCCTGCGCCGCCGGCGACGCTTTCTGTCCCGCCGGCGATGAGCCCGGCGCCAAATTCACGATCACGGACGACATTGACCCCGCTCTGAAGCAGCGCTACGAAGCGTTTCTGGACGCCAATGCCATCGATGTCGCCGGGGTCGAATTCATCACCGATGCAGACGGCACGATGTACACCTACGACGTCAACACGAACACCAACTACAACGCGGACGCCGAGGCCCGCGCCGGTCGCTCCGGCATGGCTGAGCTCGCCCGTTACCTCGGCAGCGAACTCGAACGTTCTGCTTGCTTCCTCGCCCCGCTTGCGGGGAGAGGATCGGGGTGAGGGGCAACCTCGGCGGCCGCCTACCCCGGCTGCAGCACGTGGATCGTGCGGCTGGCGATCATGTCCCGCGTCTTGGCGGCGTAAGCGGCCATGTGCGGTGAGGCGGCGTGTGCCTTTAGCGCGTCTTGGCTCTCCCATTTCTCGATCACGACAAAGGTATCGGGACCGAATTTCGCCTGAAAGCTGCCGATGCCCTCAGCATCGACCGCGGGGCCGTATTCGATGCAGCCCTTCTCGGCGTGAACGGCGGGCATGTTGGCGTGAAATTCCTTCAGAATCGCGCCGCGCATGCCTGGTTTGGCGGTGATGATGGCGACAATGTGGATCATATCCTTTCCCCCTCAGGCGATGCGTTCGAAGACGCTGTGATGGCGGCTCGTCGTTAATGGGCGGATCTTGGTCACCCAATCGCCGTAGCTGCCGGCCTTCTCCCACGCCGCGCTCTTCAGCACGTCGGGCGAGTCGAGCTCGTATATCGTCAAGTATCGCTGCATGCGGGGCACCGTCGAGTGCTCGAGCCGATAGCGAGCCGCCGAGCGCACCCCCGGCACCTTTGACAGCATCGGGAAATGCTCGGTGTCGTAAACGCGGTTGAACTCCGCCTCGTGCTCTGCCGGGATGTCGAGCTGCACGACAAAAATATGGGCCACGGTCAGGCGATCCGCCGAAAGACGCTGTGCTGGCGGTTTGTCGTGTATGGCCGGATCTTCGGCTTCCACTCACCGAGATCGGAGGCTTCTTGCCAGGCCGGGCTGTTGATCACTTCGGCCGTGTCGGTCTCGTAGATCGCCAGATAGCGCGGCATGCTCGGCACCGTCGAATGTTCGAGCCGATAGCGTGCGCAGGACCGAACGCCGGGGACTTGGAGGATGGTCGGAACGTGGTCCTCGTCGTAGATGCGGTTGAACTCGGCTTCGAGGTGCTGCGGAATGTCCATCTGCACGACATAGACATAAGACATGGCTGTGCCCTCCCTCCTGCTGGGTCGATGACCGCAGATTAGGCGAAACCGGGGACGATCACGATAAGGTTTGATTCTCGGGTCGGAAAGGTGCGGAGGTCGGCTATACCGATGCCTCCTGAACCTCGCCATAAACTCTCGCGACGCCAGGCGGCGCGGCGGACGCAGACGTGGTGCTGCTCAGAAACGGGCGGCCCAAAGGAAGGTATTTGCGATCTCGGGGTGACCGGATTGACATTCGTGGAACGCCCTTGCTGAATGGCGTTGACGCGGACACTCCTCGGATGAGCCGCCCATGGATATCCCGACCTCGGATTTCGTGCACGCCGGCAGCCTCGATGAATTGAAAGCCAAAGGGCGGCTCGTCGTGCATGGCCGCCACCGCCCGATCCTCCTCGTGGAAGAGGGCGGCCACGTCTTTGCGCTCGACAATCGCTGCCCGCACATGGGTTTCCCGCTCGAACGGGGGAGTGTCGAGGATGGCATCCTGACCTGCCATTGGCATCATGCGCGCTTCGCGTTGGCGAGCGGCTGCACCTTCGATCTATGGGCAGACGACGTGCCGAGTTGTCCCGTCGAGATCCGCGCGGGCGGCGAGATCTGGGTGAAACCGGTGTTCGGCTACGCCGATCCGGTTCAACACTGGCTCCGGCAGCTGGGAGACGGCCTCGCCCATAATCTCGGCCTCGTCATTGCCAAAGCGGTGCACGGCCAGATGGCGGCGGGCCAGTCGCCATTGGACGTGGTGCGGCAAGCCGCGCTGTTCGGCGCCCGCAACCGCGACGGCTGGGATACCGGGCTCACGATCCTGACTGCGCTCGGTCAGCTTCTACCCTTCCTGTCGGAGGAAGACACACACCTGGCTCTGTTTCACGGGGCCCGGCGCGTTGCTGCGGATTGCGACGGTGCAACCCCGAGCCGGCAGCGTGCGCCGTTGGCGAGCCGGCCCGACCTCGCCACCCTAAAGCGCTGGCTGCGGCGCTGGGTCGCCGTGCGGCATCGCGATGCCGCCGAGCGCACTGTGCTGACCGCCGTTGCCGGCAGCGCCTCGCCCGCCGCACTCGCGGATCTCCTCTTTGCGGCCGAGACCGACCGCGCCTTCGCCGATGGCGGCCACTCACTCGATTTCATCAACAAGGCTTTCGAGTGCCTCGACCTCATCGGCTGGGAATATGCGGCCGCGGTATTGCCGAGCATAATCGGCCAGATGGCGGCAGCCCGGGGTGCTGAGGAAAGGACCGCCTGGCGCCAACCCATAGATCTCGTTGCTCTGTGCCAGCAGGCCGCCCTGGAGTTTCCCCAACTCTTCGCTGCCCGCTGCAGTGCGAGCCATTGGTCGGATCACGCGAGATTGTCCGAGCGCCTTCTCGCCGACGATCCGGCCACAATTATCGATGCGCTCACAGCTGCGGCGTGGGAGGGGGCCTCTCCCGCCGATCTTGGTCGATCACTCGCTTATGCGGCGGCGCTCAGGGTCGCGCGATTTGGCACTGCAAACGAGCATTCGGATTGGGAAACCGCCCACCACGTCTTCACCTACGCGAATGCCGTCCACCAGGCGGTCAAGCGAATCGACGACGAGGCGACCGCAGGCGAGCCAGTCGAGGCCGTGCGCGGCCTGCTCCACGGGGCCATGGCGCTCTATCTTGCGCGTTACTTGAACGTGCCGCCAGCCTCGCTGCCGGGCGAGCGCGGCGAGCGGCTCGACGACCTGCCCTTCGCAATCGAGGAGATCGGCGCCGCGCTGCTCGACACTTTCGACCGCCAGCAACAGATCGATGCTGCGGCGCGCCTTGTCGCTCGCCACCTTACCCTAGGTCACCCGCCCGAGGCGTTGATCGCGATGCTCGCGCATGCGCTCCTTCGCGAGGATGCGGGCTTTCACGCTTACCAGATGCTCGAGGCTGGGGTGCGGCAGTTTCGCGAGTGGGGCAATGACGACCACGGCCGGCATATCCTTATCGCCGTTACGCGATATTTGGCCGCTCATTTTCCGACGCAACGCACCCTGCTGCAGACGGCCGACATCTCGCGACGGCTGATGCGCGGCGGCGAGCTCCATCGCGAGGCGCAAGCAGGGTGAGCGGAGCGGCGATAACTCCTAATTAGCACCCGATAGCAACGCGCTTGCGCCAGGAACCTTAGGTTCAAGGTCGAGCGCTTTGTCGAGATGCGGAAAACCGAAAAACCCGACCAGCGACCAGGCCCGGCAAGGCGCTCAGCTCGGAGCTCTCAGTGAATTACCTTTGATCCGGAGGGGACGAAAGAGGCGCTCGTGAAGATACCCGGGTCCCCCTGATCACGTCTGTGGCACCATTCGGTGTAATTTCCGGCGCGGACGGTGCTTGGTTACCCCTGACTACGGCCGCGCCACTGTTTGCTGTGGTTTGAACAACCGAGAGCGCTTGGGTACCTCTGAGGGCGGCCGTGCCGTTGTCGTCTGCGGTTTCCGACGCCGGCGGCGCCTGTTTGCCTCTGACCACGACCGCACCGATTTCGGATGGGGCAGGTCGCGACGACGGTGCTTGGATACGGCTGTCCGCCGCCGCGTTGCTTGCAATGGAGGGTTGCGATGCCGACGGTGCTTGCATACCTCCGCCCGCCACCGTGCCACTGGCAAGCGGGGTTTGCGACGCCGGCGGTGCTTGGGTATCGGTGTCGGCGGCCGTGCTGCTCACAACCGGGGATTGCCGCGGCGACTCCGCAGGGGCGGCCCCGTCCGCTGTGATGCCGACAGACGGCACGTGCGAGCCCGCAGCCATTGGCGCGTGAACTAGTGTCGTCGACGAATGTGTGGCGAGCCACGCCCACAATGCAATGCCCCAGACGCCAACGGTGGCAGCGGCGCCCACTGCGACGGCGGCAGTTCGGAGCCTCGTGGGTCGGCGCTGCGTGTTTTGCGCCGCGAGGCGCGGGCCGAATGCCACAGCGTCCGCGTTCATGGCATAGCAGTTTACCGGCGCTGCGCCGATCTCGAGGTTCTGTTTTCCGATGTCTTTGAACTTATACGGAAGCTGGCCGCGAATGGCGTCCCAGACGGCGCCGGAAATGCAAATGCCCGCGGGTTCGGCCAACGCCGCAAGGCGCACGGCTATGTTGCCGCGCTCGCCGCAGACCTCGGCACCAGGTTTGATCAGAGTCGCGAGAGTGTCCCTTGGCAATGCAGCGACGGCGCGGGTTATCAAATCGTCTCCATTACCGGCCACCTGACCCATAGTGACCCCGACGCTGAAAGTAATCCGCCTATCGGGTAAGGTCCGAATATTTCGATCGATCATGCCGCTTTGCAGCTCGACGGCGCACCGCACAGCCTCGGTCGGACTCCCGAACTCGACCAGCAGATTATCGTCGGTCGCCCTTACGATCCGGCCGGAATGCTCGGCGATTTTGGGATAGACGAATTGATCGCGATGTGCCTCCAGCTGTTCGAGAGCGCCCTTCTTGTCCGCTCGGATCAGCCTCGAGTAGTCCACCACTTCAGCAGCTAGCATCACGATAAGACGGCCGATGGCAGCCATTATTAGTAGGTCCCCTCTTCCGAACGATGTCGTTCGTCCCCTCACGGGATGATAAAGGATAATGCGTAACCATAATAGTCATGCGGATGATCGCCCTCTTCGTCGTCTTGGGCGCAAACCGGGTACGCGGGGCGACCGACTCGCGAACCTCGGCGCCCATCGCCAGCTCTTAGTTTTGGAAGGGTCTGCCTCGAAAATAAAGCTCCAAATATTTAGGATGATCGAAGCGGGTGCGAGATTGTGATTGAGGGAGTTGGCGATGCCTGATCTCGAGCAGATAAACAGGAGGAACAGGGGGCGCGCGATCCGCGCGGGCGGTTCGCCGGGGCTGCTCGGGGAATCCTGCCGGCCGGCCGCGCGGCTGCCGCGACCACGTCAACCGCGCTGCCCGGCTGTTGCTCGCCGGCGAGGGCGAGGCGTTGACCCGCAAAGCAGTCGAGCTGGCGCTTGCCGGCGACCCAGCGGCATTACGGCTGTGTCTCGAACGCATCGTCGGGCCGTATCGCGAACGCGCGGTCGAATTCACGATGCCGGCAATCCGCAACGCCGCCGATTTGGCGGGTGCGATGGCCCGGTCGCCGACGCGGCGGCCGATGCCGAGCCCGCTTGATACTCGCGTCGATCGGGTGGAGGGCAGGCGAACAGCTGCCACCGCAAAGGAAGGCACGGCCACGGTCCGCCGCCGTCACATATGGCGCGCCGAGGCCGCGATGGGCACGGCGATCCGCCGTGCGCCGGCGTCGATGCGGCGCAGGCCACCCGCCTTTGTCTCGCTGACAAAGCCGCTGCTGCCCTCGTCGCCCTCTCCGACACGCCGGAATTGGAGCGCGCCGACGGCAGTCCGGCGGTTGGCGAGCCCCCTGGCCGCGCGCCGGCGGATGACTTCAGTCCCAAAATCCTGGCGCTGGCGCGGGGATTTACCAATGCGCCGCCGCCCGACTTCGCCAAAGTCTCTTTCGCTGAACTCTATGCCTGGTCGCTCACCCAGCCGCTCGCGGAATAACGCGCCGCCGCGCCGCCGGAACGCCGCCGCCACCGCTCGTGTTTTCGCCCGTGTCGGCGGGAGCGGGGAATGTTGACGATTGCGGAGGCACAGCGGCGGACCGAGTTTTTTCTGACCGCCCAGATGCTGGAGGCATTGCGCGCGGTCGAATACGAGTTGCCGAGCTTCGACACCGAGCCGGTCGACGTTGAGCTGGCCGATGTTGCGCGCTCGCGGGTCGAGATCCGCCATGTCCGCGGCGCGTCGGATGCCACCTATCTGGTCAACGCGTTCGGCGACGAATTGCTGATGCAGTTGCAGCTCAATGTGCACCGGCTGGTCGTCGTCTACCGCGTGCCGGCGATCGATGCGCTCGATGCGAGCACCCTCGCGGTGCGTCTCGAACGCTGGCGCATCGGCGCCGAGCATGCCGGCTGGAAATTCGGCTGGCGCGACGTGCCGATTGCCGGCGATCCCGGCCGCCGCTATGTCGAAACTTTTTGCTACGCTTTCGCCGGCAGCGATTTTCTCGAAGACGAGGCGCAGCAACTCTATTGGCGCACCGACATCGTGCAGATGACCCGCTACTACATGATCGAGGCTGCCCGCAGTGGCATTCGCCTGTCACCACGCCGCGTCGGCTTCCCGGTGTAGAGCAGATTTCGACCAATTGGCGCTGTCCCAAATTGGCGCTGTCATTGCGAGGCGCGCTTTGCGCGACGAAGCAATCTTGTCTGTGCGCCGTAGTGCATAGTGTGGGGCGCAGCCTGGGGCCGGGGCCAAGTCCCGGGCTGCGGCGCCGCCGTGACCGCAAGCAATCGTGGGGTTCGTTCCCCGTGTCGAGCAGGGCTCCGGCGTTGCCTGTCATCTCACGCCCGAACAGTTGCCAGGGCCCTCGCCCGCAGTCGCAAGAAGGGGATAGGATGATGGCGTCACAGGATGTGTTTGTCGGGATCGACGTCTCGAAGGATCGTTTGGACGTGCATGTGCGTCCGCTGGCGGTCGGCTTCTCGGTGAGCAATGAAGCGGCCGGCTATGCCGCGTTGATCGCGCGGCTGCGGCCGTTGCGCGTCAAACGCATCGTGCTGGCGGCGACCGGCGGGTACGAACGGGCGCTGTGGCTGGCGTTGAGCGAAGCGGGGCTGGTCGCGGCAGTGGTCAATCCGCGCCAGGTGCGCGAGTTTGCCCGCGCTGCCGGACGGCTGGCCAAGACCGATCGGCTGGACGCGGCGGTGATCGCCCATTTTGCCGAGACGTTTGCGCCGCGCCTCGGCAAACCCGATCCAGTGGCCGACCGGCTGGGCGAGCATGTGCTGTACCGGCGCAGCCTGCAGGACGAGCTCGTCGCGCTCGAGCATCAGCGGCGCCGGCTCGAGACGCCGGCTTTGCGCGAGCGCGCCGACCGGCGCCATGCCGCGTTGCGGGCCGAAGTCAAAGAGATCGAGCGCGAGATGCGCGCGATCGTCGACAGCGACCCGGCCAAAAGGCGTTGTTTGTCTGCCTGACCGCGCTCAACGGGGTCGGCCTGGTGCTCGCCTGCACACTGATCGCCAATATGCGTGAGTTGGGCTCGCTCAGCCGGCATCAGGCGGCGGCGCTGATCGGGGTGGCGCCGCTCAACCACGACAGCGGCACCAGGCGCGGCTATCGCGCCATTCCCCCGGATCAAGTCCGTGGGCTGAAGGCCCACGGCGGCCGCCGGCGGGTGCGCAACGTGCTCTCCGTGGCGACGCTGAGCGCCGTGCGCTGCAACCCGCCGATCAAGGAGTTCTATCACCGGCTGTCGACGGGCGGCAAGCCTGCCAAGGTGGCTCTGGTTGCCTGCATGCGCAAAATGCTGGTCGTGCTCAACGCCCGCGTGCGCGATCTGCTCGCTGCCGCGGCGCTCCCTTGAGGGCAGTTTCTTTGTTCGATCGGGCACCGTTTCTCCGTCCCGACCTGCAAAACTGCACCGGGCGGCGCGCGCCGCCGCGGTCAAGACTGGCCGCAGGCCACCGCCGTAGGCGGCGCGCCGCGGTCTTGACGGCGGCGAGCACGGCGCCATGCTCCCCAGGGTCGGGAGGACGTCGTCACCACCCCCCGCAGACACAGTTGCTCGACCGAGCGAGCGCTCAGCGGCTCGGGATTGCTTCGCTGGCTAGCAAGAAACCACATGATGGGGTGGGGGCCTCATTGTGTGTCAGGCAGCCTCTACGAGGGGTTGAAGTGTAACCTCGAAGCCGAGTCTCGAAAGCTGGGCGAGCAGACGTTTGGCTTTGGCTTTGGGCGAGCGACGATCGAAGTAGTCGGCACCCAGGTCATGATGACAAGTGCCGTTTTTCAACATGTGATAGTCTTCAGCCATGGGGCGCTTCCGCAGGCGCGACGATTTTCGCTTGCGGGAGGGTGTCAGCTGTTTTGTGTAAGTAGGAGCCGTGAGACACTCTAGGTTGTAGAGGGGATCACGGATTATGGCACAAGCGATCAGGGACGAAGTCATCGAGGAGCTGCTGCAAGGCTACCGCTCGCCGCAGGATCTGCTCGGCGAGGAGGGTCTGTTCAAGGAACTCAAGAAGCGTTTGCTGGAACGTGCGCTCGGCGCCGAACTGAGCGAGCCGGCCGCGGCGGCGGCAACAGCCGCAACGGGTATTCGAGCAAGACGGTGATCGGCGATGACGGGGCGATCGAGATCGCGGTGCCGCGCGACCGCAACGGCAGCTTCGAGCCGCAGATCGTCGGCAAAGAGCCTGCCCCAGCGAAGGCTGGGGGCAGACCCGGCTCGACGGGTTCGACGATCGGATCATCAGCCTTTATGCCCCAGGCCTGTCGGTTCGCGAGATCCAGGCTCACCGACAGGAGCTATATAGCGTCGAGGTCTCCCCCGATCTGATCAGCCGGGTCACCGACACCGTGCTCGAGGAGGTTCGGGAATGGCAGAACCGGCTGCTCGACCCGGTCTATCCGGTCATCTTCTTCGACGCGCTGCGGGTCAAGATTCGCGACGAGGGCTTGGTGCGCAACAAAGCGGTCTATGTCGCCCTCGCCCTCAACAGCGCAGGCGAGAAGGAGGTGCTCGGGTTGTGGATCGAGCAGACCGAGGGCGCCAAGTTCTGGTTGAAGGTGATGAACGAGCTCAAGACCCGCGGCGTCAACGAAGTCCTGATCGCGGTCGTCGACGGGCTCAAGGCATGCCCTCGCGAAAGCGGGGGGCTTCCCCGAGGCGATCGGCACGGTCTTTCCGCTGACCACGGTGCAGACCCCGGATCGGGGTCCGGGGCAGGCTCTGCATCATTCATCTGATCTGCAACTCGCTGGCCTTTGTGTCCCCCGCCTTCGCGAGGGCAGGCTGTGGAAGGACCGCAAGCTGGTCATGCCCGATTTGAAGGCGATCTACCGGGCGGAAACAGCCGAGGCGGCCGCCGCCGAACTCGACGCCTTTGAGGCAGAGTGGGGCAAGCGATACCCGGCAATCGGCCAGGCGTGGCGGAGGGCCTGGGAGCATGTGGTGCCGCTGTTCGCCTTCCCGCCGGCGATCCGCAAGATGATCTACACGACGAACGCAGTGGAAAGCCTCAATCGCAGCCTGCGCAAGATCATCAAGACCCGCGGCAGCTTCCCGACCGACGAAGCGGCGCTGAAGCTGCTGTTTCTGGCGATCCGCAACGCCGGCGTCCATTGGCGTCGGCCGATTGAATGGACCGCCGCGGTAGGGCAATTTGCCATTCTGTTCGGCGATCGTTTTGAGCCTTCAGCGCGCTGAAGGCTCAAAACGAAAGATGCGGCTCCTCTTACACAGAGATTCGGACACTCCCCAGTGCTCTCGCGCCTTCCCGAGCTCAATCACGGGGAGCATGCCGGCAACCAGCCAGCTCGACTGGCTCATCCCGATGACGGCTATGATCGTGCTATTCTGGTCCAGGGCGACGAGGGACCTGCTCAAAGCCTGCCCCGGCGCAGGCCGGGGTCGTTCGGTTGGGGCATCGCTGGCACTCCATCGATTAGATACAGCGACGAAGTTGCCATTCCTCGCCGCCCGCCCCATAGCGTCTCTCGGTCCCGCCGTAGAGGAGAGGCCGTTCATCGATTTGCTCATCGGTCAGGTCCATGCCCTGGTCAAAGAACGCCATCGCAGCCGCGAATTCATCGAGTTCCTCACGCTCCTCGACGCGGCCTATCCGGCGGACACCGCGATTGAACTCATCCTCGACAACCATTCCGCTCACGTCTCGTGCGAGACCACGGGTTGGCTGGCGGCGCAGCCGATCGGGCGCTTCACCTTCACCTTCACGCCGACCCATGGGTCCTGGCTCAATATCATCGAAGGCTTCTTCTCCAAACTGGCGCGCTCGGTACTGCGCCACATCCGCGTCACCTCAAAAGACGAACTCACGCAACGCCTGATGGCCTTCGTCAACGACATCAATCGCGAGCCGGTCGTCCACACCTGGCATTACAAAATCGATGATGCGGCTTGACCGCCATAGGTACGTTATTTCGGAAACGCAGTACTAGGTAGCCGGCGCGCTATTGATTGATTTCGGCCCCGACGAACCTTGCCAAGTTTTTCAACGACTCTTGCCAACCGAGATAACAGGCCTCCGGCGGGATTACGTCGGGCAGGCCTTCCTGCACGATGTTCACCTCGGTGCCGATCGACACCTTCTTCAACATCACCGCCACCTGAATATCGCCGGCCAGGTTGGGATCGTCGAATTTGTCTGTGTACCGCAAGCGTTCGTTCGGAATGAGCTCGACATATTCCCCGCCAAACGAATGGCTTTTGCCCGTCGTGAAGTTGCGGAAAGACATTTTGAATGTGCCGCCGACTTTCGGTTCCAGATGAGACACAGTGCAGGCAAAGCCGTTGGGCGGCAGCCACTTCGCGAGCGCGTCGGCTTCGAGGAACGCGCGATAGACTTTTTCCGGTGTTGTTGCCAGAACACGGTGTAAGCGCACGGTATTGGGCATGGTCGCATCTCCTCTTGGATTAGCGGAACGGAAGTTGCCGCCGATCAAAGCCCGGTCCAGCAGAACTCCCATTACCTCCACGGACTCGCCGAGCAGGGGACCGACCCCAAGGCCACGCTCATCCCCTTCTAATCAACCGACCGCAGAACGGCGGGCTTACCCACGCCGCCGCATGCCAGTCCGAAATCCGTACCCGTCCGGCCGCGGCCCCATCCAATTTTGGTTGCCTCGCCGCCCCAGACGCATCGCCTTGCCATCCAAATTGCCGTCGCCCGCCCAGCGGGCGCGCCGTCAAAGGCCGTCCGTCGCGATGATATGTGCGACTGCGTGTCGCGCAACCGGCCATGAGATATGCGGATACGTCTTGCAGTAACGCTTCAACGCGGCATTAAACCCGGCGGATGCCGCGGCGATCTGCGAGGCGGTGAGCCGGCCATCGATGCGGTTGGTCGCGATCAAGACCGAGGCGCCGCAAGCGGCCGCTGGCATTCACCAGAGCCTGCCCCTGGCCCGAACAGGGGTGCGCGAGATGGTGATCAAGCAGCGCACCATGCTGATCAACACGTTGCGCGGGCTGATGGCGGAGTTTGGCATCGTCGTCGCCGAAGGTCCGCATCACGTCGGCGAACTCGTGGCGATCCTCGCCGATCCGGCAGACCAGCCTATCCCGACGCCGCTGCACGAGGGCTTGCTGGCGATCGTGGAGACCTTGTGCGGGCTCGAGCGGCGCATCGGGATCGTCGACAAGCAGATCCTCCACTGGGGCGGCAGCAATCAGACCTGCCGGCACCTGATCACCATTCCCGGCTACGGACCGATCCTGTCTAGTGCCATGGCAGCGATCGCCGTTGACCCCGCCGCCTTCGGCAGCGGCCGGCACTTCTCCGCCTCGCTCGGTCTGGTACCGCGGCAGGACGGGACGGGAGGAAAGAGCCTGCCCCGGCGCAGGCCGCGGTCAAACTGGGTCCGATCAGCAAGCGCGGCAACGGTTACCTGCGCCGACTGCTCGTCAACGGCGCCATGTCGGTGCTGTGCAGCAAGCGAGCCCAGCAGGATCCCTGGCTGGTCAAATTGCTCGCAACCAAGGAGCGCAAGCTCGCCGCCTGCGCGCTCGCCAACAAGATGGCGCGCATCGGTTGGGCGGTGATGATGCGCCAGCAAGCCTATCGCCGGCCACGGCAGGATCAGCCGTGCCCCGACCTGGCCGGAGCCTGACGCCGTGCTCACCGCCGTCAACACCGCTGCGCGCCGCCTGCGGCGGTGGCCTGCGGCCAGTCTTGACCGCGGCTGCGCGCGGCGCCGTGCGGAAATCAGGTCGGGACGGAGAAACGGCTCGCTGATCGAACAAAGAAACTGGACTTTGAACCACCAAGACTTGCGAGGGTGAAAACGCGTGATGGCATCGTCGGTCAACTGACGGGTCGAGGGATACCTGTCACGGGTCATGGGGCAACGCGACCCCGCGGGCTTGATCAAGGCCTCGATCCCACGGAACCCATCAGGGCCTGCGGCCACCGGCCGCGACCACAGGCCGGACACATGACCGCAAGCGACCTTCAGTTGCCGGCACGCGAGCCGCGGGCCATCCACACATGACCCGTGGGGGACCCGGGCGTTGCCGGCTCTGGCGAGCCCTTGTTCGCGACGACGCGCGACGCTCTCATCCGGCGAGCCGGTTAGGCCGGCCCCCGGGTCCGGCCCTTGGCCGGCCCGAGGACAGGCTCCGCGTGCCACAGCTCTGCGGTCCCGCATTGGCCGTGACAGCAGCTCATGGACCAGCATATCAGCCGTCTCGACCCCAACCCCGACGATGCGGGCCAGCCGCCGAACCATGGCGTGAGGCCCGGTCTCAGGCTGCTGCTCCAATCGTTTCTGACGAGCTTCCTCGATCTCTCTGATCTGGCTGACGACAAAGCCCAGCCGCGTCATGTCGCGCTGCAGCTCGGCCAAGGCATTTGGCGGCAGCGGCATGACTTCCGGGGTGTGCACGGTTGCCAGACGCTCGGCCGCCTTGCGCAGGGTTGGTTTGAAGTTGCGAATGCCCATCCGGGCCAGCGTGGCCTTTATCCGGTTCACAATGCGCGTGCGTTCCTACACCAGGCATTCGCGCTCCCGGTTCGGCCGCTTAGCGTCCTCTTCGGCAATCGATGGCGTCACCGGCCAGCCGAAGCATCTCGCTGCGCGCGACTTCGATTTTTACGGTCGAAATCGTCCCACCGATCGTCCAGCTCGCTTAGCAGTTCGGTTGCCAGACCCTTGTTGCCGATCTCGGCGGCGGCGAGCAGTTTGGAAAGAACAGCCTCATAACGCCGGCGTTCCTCCTGCAACGACTCGATCCTGACATCGAGCCGCGCCAGGCGGTCGCGATCCGCTGACGCAGGTCCTCGACTTTCGCAGCGTTGTCCCGGCCGCTCAGCGACGGCCAAGAGCAGTCGACGGGCATAGGCCGATTCTTCGACGGAGCGGATATTGGCCTCGGCCAAGGCGACATAGGCAGGGAAATAGTTGTGATCGACGATGACGAGTTGGTCATCAACGGTGCGCGTCATGCGCATGCACAACAGCGCAACAACCGCCATCAGGATCAACAGCCCAACGGCGATGCCGAAGATCTTGATCCCGATCGTGATACGCATGAGCGAGCCGAGAAAACTATTCGCAAAAGTTGGGTGTTATTCTTGAAGAGGCAAAAGGTCGCCGGTTTTTGGCGGCCGATGGCGCAGCGCCATATCGGCTTCGCGTCGCACAAGGTTTGCCGTCTGTCGCGGGTCGCTCAGTTCCAAGGTGATGCCGGACGGCAGCGCCGTCGTTGTCGGTCCCGACAGGCAACGAGCCAAAAACCAGACGGCGCATTCGCTGGTCGATACCCGCACGGTACCGCCCAGCTCCGGTGATGCCGCCGCGCGCCGCCGCTCCAACCGCAGCACCGCCTCTTCGACGCCCTCCGCCGCTGCGACCAGCTGTTCGCCGACGGCGTTGAGGCGCAACCCCTCGGGGCAGACGATCGAACAAAGTCTGTCCGCCAAAACTGGTCTCGAAGGCGGCCAACCGGCGTGCGATGGTCGGTTGGCTCAGCCCGAGCACCCGCCCGGCGGCTCGCATCGAGCTCTCCCGGGCGATGGCGAGGAACACCCGGACATCGCTCCATTCCATCGCTCCGCGACCGGGTCAGCGCCGCAAGAGAATGACTAACCGGGTCGCCGCTGAGAGACCGAGGATTTGCCGACTCCTTGCTGGAGGGAACCGGATTCGAACCTTTGGTCCCGGTGCGATGAATGCCGCGTGTGAATTGCCGAAGCGGTCCGCGGTCATTCGGAGCTTGGTCGAGTTTGTCGATTTCGCTTCGCGTGATGAAAACGCGTGGACCCAGGTCGGGACGGCCAACATTCAAACGCCGGGTACCATCCTCGCGGGGATGGCCATAACTGCTCATACGGATCGGCCTAAACCGTCAGATCGAACCAACCCGTTGCTTGAGGATCTCTGTGTTGCAGTGATTGATAAAGTCACTCTTGAGGCACCTCCAGGCCCCGTGTAGCGCGGGAAGACACAATTTCAATCAGCGAGGCGAACAGGTCAGGGTCTCCCTCGACCACCGGGCTGATGTCTCGAATGCGAATCCCCGGTCGCTGGAAGTCAGCGACGAGCCGGATAGAAGCGCTCATACGAGCAGTACACCGGGCTCTGAGCTCAAGCTCAAGCAGAACTCTATGCCACCGCTGGGGTCCCCGTTGCGCAGTCGCGCGAGCTGTCCAAACGCGGTGCGGTCCGGGAATCTCCCCACCAGGCTTGGGACCTCTGGCCCGTCGGTCGATAACAGAGCTGCCAAGGCCTCGACGCGAAGATAGCGATATGCTGGACCCAAGTTCGCCTGGACTGCCAACCGATCCTCGATCGCGAGCACGATGCGAGCACGCTCGGTACCCGAGCCTTGTGGGCAAACGCGCAGCGCCTGGAACAGGGCCAATGGATTCAGCCGGCGCACGCGGTCTAGGAGCCGAGCTGGCACGCTTCGACGCACGACGACGGCACCGAGCACTTCGGCGAAGAAAGGCTCGTGTAGGATTTCGTCGGGAAGGGCGTCTGCGGTGTCCATGGACGAGGCCACTTCGACAAAGAGCCAATCCCTCATGGGATCATGGCGGAACGCCAGCCGGAGGTCCGTCGAAGATCCCCTCACTTGTAGCAGATCTTCATGTCGTGTCAGGCGTCTGATCAGGCGCAGCGTTTCAGGGGCTAGGGACCAGGACGCAAAATCGCTCCACGAGAGTTCTACGCGCCGCCGCTGCAGCATCTGTCCGGCCATATCCATTAGGGCCGCCCGGAAATCGACGCAGAGGGCCTCACCGGCGGCCTGTGCCCGGGCCAAGGCCCCCCCTCGATAAATTGCCCAAGCACCTCCTGCGGGTCCGCGGCGTGGTCAATATCATGGAGGGCGATCAACAATGGATCGTGGCCGAGCGCGGTCGAGATCTCCTCGCCTGTGATATCGCTAATGGTTCGCCCGGTTAGAGCCGCCCGGGCGATTACCGCCTGCGCCCCTCGGCCGCGGTCATCGGCTGGAGGAAAATCAGTATGGGCTCCAGTTGCTTGCGCAACTGGTCACCCATTAGGGCCAGCGCCCCCGGCCAGATCGGGCAGAAGATTTGCCAGGGTTTTGGGGCCTGAGCTTGCCCCTCGCCGAAAGCGAGGCCCCAGCCCGCAATCTTTTCTGCTAATCGCTGCGGCTGTCCCGAGCGGTTGATATCTTCGACCACCACTATGAACGACTTGTCAGGAGAGCAGAATACGAACGGGCTCTGGCCCGGAGCGAGCGCAGGATACAGCTGATCGAGCGCTTCCGTAACGGCCTGGTCGAGCGTGCTCGTCTGCAGTATCACCTCGTGAGGAAGGATCAGCCCATAGCCGCCGCGTTCGACGTGCTCGGCGAGCACACGGTAACAGGCAACCGACTTACCGAGCCCCGATTCCGCCACGAGGAAATTGATCGGGCGGCGCGTCGACGCCAATACCTGGTCCACCTGGCGAGGCACCCAGGCGCGTCGATTGTCTGGCAGTTTGAAGACCTCGACGCTCGTTTTCGATAGCTGACCCAGAAGTTCCTCGGACAGTAACTCTTGCTCTATGCCCAGGTGCATCCGTCGGATCTATTGGCCCGCCGGGTAGGTGTCCAGGATGTACGCCAAGCGCGATCGGGATCGCCGGGTGGAGCAGTCGGTTTTCCCCCCAGTTTGCGAGGCTTCACGGTCTCGGGATTGTGAAGCCACTTCTTGGCCAGGCGGTCAACCGACGTTGTCGTGTGGTGCACGGCGATCAGATGCGGCGGATCGGCGCCTCGGACAAAGCCAATGCCTTCCAAGGGTGACTTACGGGTCTTGCCCTCGGCGTTGACCCCGGGATGAGAAAGCGCCGTGCACAGCGGCTCCGCAACCCGCAGCACGGTCATAGCCACGCGCTCGAAGAGCCCCTCATCAGTCATTTCGGCCAAAGCCTGATTGGTGTCCCAAGCCGTCATCGCCCTATTTCGGAAGCCCGAAGCATATGGTGACGCGGCAAGGTCGCCGCACGACTGCGCGTGCAACAGCGGCGATTTCTCTTCAACTCGCCTAAACTTTGATCTTTGTTGCGGACATTTACTCTCTCAGGACCACGATGGCCAAAAGCGGCGGCTCAGGCTAACCATCCGCCGCCGCGGAAATTGGCTGGCGGCCGGGCTGCGGACCAGCCGCAAATAGCGGCAATGAGGCGAGGATTACGATCAGCATCAACGCGAAATCGCCGTTGTAGGCGATCATTGCCGCCTGGCGGGGTGACTTCGTGGTTGAGCGCGGCGATCCCGGAGGGAGCGGTCAGGCCTTATCCAGCCAGAACGTGTCGAACCGGACTACGTCGTAGATGCCGAAATAATCTTTCGGATTGTGACCCTTCACGTAGTTGTACCAGACATCGAGGATATTCTCCCATGCAACCGGCACCAACGGAGGATCCTGCTCCATGAGGTCCTCAGCTTGCCGAATCAGCGCCATGCGCTTGCCGGTATCGGTTTCGACGTCGATCTGATCCACCAATTTGTCGAACTCGGCGTTGTGCCAGAACGAGTAGTTCTGCGGTCCATCGGTGCGGTACCAGGCGTTGAAGTAATCGGAAGGGTCAAGCAAGGTTGAAACGATGGCGCCGACGGCCAAATCGTAGTTGCCGGCCGTCGCGTCACCGAACCAAACCAATTCGACCACCGTCCGCAGGTTGGATTGAATACCCAGCTCCCTCAACATCGCCTCGATGGCCTGGCCAAAGAGTTTGTGATGGTTGAGGTCCCGCACCATGAAATCCAGCGGCCGCATGCTGCTCTGGCCGGCGGCGGCCAACAGGGATTTAGCCTCCTTGATCGCGGCACCGGAATCCCCCTGATAACCGAGGCGGTTGGCGAGTTGGTCCTTGGGCGTGGCAAACTCGGAAAACGGATAGATGAATCCCCCCGTCATCAGCGGGGAGACATCCTTGACGACGTCCACCAGGACTGGTTTGTCACAGAGCAGATGCAGGGCGCGCCTGACGCGCGGATCATCGAACGGCTGCCGTTTGGCATTCAGCCAGACCGCGTGGATCACGCTTTGGTAGAATTTCGCAGTAGACAGGCCGGGAATTGCAGCGGCCTTGCGGGCAGTGGCCGGGTCGAGCGCGCGTGCGTAATCCACTCTGCCCGACAGAATGGCGGACCCGAGTTCAGGGGAAAATGGCAAGAGATTATAGAATTCGATTCCATCGAGATAGGGCAGGCCTCTGTTCCAGTAGTTCGGGTTTCTCTCCATCACCCAGACCTCGTTCTCGACGCGGCGCTGCGTCTTGAAGGGACCGGTGCCCGGGATGTTGAGGACCTTGCGCAAATCGTAATTGGTTTCTTCCAGCGCCTTTTTGCTGTAGATCACGTTCCAGCCGCTGGCGAAGGCCGACATCATGAAATTGACGGAGCGTGGCGCGGCCAGCTTAAATTCGACCGTGTATTTGTCGCGCGCGTTGATCTCGCTGACCGCCCTAAACAGCGGAGCGCGCGGGATACCGATGCCGGGCGGTGGTTTGGCGATGCGGTCGAAAGTCGCCTTTATGTCCGCCGATGTGAAATCCGTCCCGTCATGGAACTGGACGCCCCGGCGCAGGTGAAAAATGTAGGTCTTGCCGTCCTCGGCGATTTCCCAGCTATGCGCCAGATCGGGGACGATGGTCTTGCCACTGTCGCGCGGATCACGCCGGATCAAATTGTCGAACATGCAGCCCTGGGTGCCGATGTTGCCGACAGTGCCCGATTGATGCACATCGAAATGCGGCGGGCGATTGAGGATGCCATAGCGCATCACCCCGCCCCGCTTTGGGTTGGGCTCCGGTGCCGCCATCTGAAATTTCGAGCCGTCGTACTCCAACGGAATATCGGCGGCGAGGCCGTAGCGCGGGGCCAAACCGTAAGCCCCCATCAACACGGCTGCGCTACCCCTAAGCACATCGCGGCGGGACAAACCGGGACGCGCGGAATATTTAGTATTCATGATGCTGGTATCCTCCCTTTGGATTTTTGCCGAATGCCCTTTATTCGATACTCCACGAGTTCCCGAGAGTATTGAGTTTCCGAGAGTATTGATGGCAGCCGCAACGCCGCGGCAGGTCTGCTTGTGGCATCATCACGCAGGTCTGACCTTTATCACGGTGAACCCCTGGGGGTCAGCCCAAAAAGCGCAGCTATCAATCATCCGCCGCTGCGGGCAGCGGCTGGCGGCGCGGGCCGCGGACCAGAAGCAATAGGGGCAATGAGGCGAGGATGACGATCAGCATTAAGGCGAAATCGTCGTTGTAGGCGATCATTGCGGCCTGGCGGGTGACTTCGTGATTGAGCGCGGCGATCCCTGAGGGGTCGGTCAGGCTGAACGGGGCCGACAGGTAGGGCGCCTGGGCCAGCGGGTTGTCCGGGCGCAGGTGCTCCATCAGGCGCGAATGGACGATCTGCGTGTTCTGGCTGAGCTCGGTTTCGAGGATCGCGATGCCGATGCTGCCGCCGAGCATGCGCATCAGGGCGCGCAATGCGGTTCCCTGGGTCAGGATGTGATGCGGCAGGCCCGACAATGCCAAAAGGTTGAGCGGCACAAAAGTGCAGCCGAGTCCGAAACCCTGCGCGAAGCCGGCCCACAATATCGGCCCCGACCCCATGTAGAGCGAATAGCCGGTCATCTGCCACAGCGAGGCCGCAGTCAGCAGAAACCCGACCAGGATGAAGAGGCGATTGTCGACCCGGTCGATCATGCGGGCGACGATGAACATCGCCAGCATCGTGCCGAAGCCGCGCGGCGCCATCATCCACCCAGCGTCGAACACCGGATAGTTCAGCAATACCTGCATCATCGACGGCACCAGCGCAAGAGTGCCGGTGAGGATCATGCCGACCCCGAACATCAACAGGCTGCCGGCGACAAAATTCGGGCTCTTTAATAGTTCTGGCGATTTAGAAACGAGCGCTCGCCGGCTGTCATCGTGTGGACGGCCAGCAGGTAGAAGCACAACCCCGCGACCGTCGCCTCGATCCAGATCTCGGTCGAGTGGAACCAGTCCTTGAGCTGCCCGCGGTCGAGCATCAATTGCAACGAGCCGACGCCGAGGCTCAGCATCGCAAAGCCGAAGCCGTCGAACGGGTCGCGGCGCATCGTGCGGGAGTGGCGTATGAAGACGAAGATGCCGAGCGCGCACAATGCGCCGACCGGCAGATTGATGTAAAAGCACCAGCGCCAGCCGAAATTATCGGTCAGCCAGCCGCCCAATGTTGGGCCGATGATCGGCCCCATCATCGCGCCGGTGCTGAAGATCGCCATCGCGTAGCCGTGGCGCTCGCGCGGATAGATCGTAAACAACGTGGCCTGGCCGAGCGGCACCAGCCCGGCGCTGCATACGCCCTGCAGCAGGCGATAGAGCACCAGTTGGGTGAGGCTGGTCGCGGCGCCGCACAGTGCCGAGGCGATCGTGAACCCGACGACCGAGGCGAGAAAGATGTATTTGACGCCAAAATGCCCGGCGAGCCAGCCGGTCAGCGGCATCATGATCGCCGAGGCGACGATGTAGGAAGTCAATACCCACGAGATCTGGTCCTGCGCCGCCGACATGCTGCCCTGGATGTGCGGCAGGCAGACATTGACGATCGTCGTGTCGAGCCCCTGCATCACGCAGGCGCAGATGATCGTCGCGGTCGTCGCGGCCCGGTTTGATGCCGGTAAGGCGCTCTCTCCCCTCACTCCTCCGGCCTTCGCAGTTGTCGCTCGGTGATCATCATTGGCTCGAAATTCTCTGTCATTGCGAGCGCAGCGAAGCAATCCCGGCTCAGGGCACCCCGACGAGATTGCTTCGTCGCTGCGCTCCTAGCAATGACAAGATACCCCCAGTCTTCCAGCCGGCCCAGCCCGGGCCGCGTGTCAGAGCGAGCCTCCGGGTACCGCGCGCCGCCGCTGCGTGCTATAAGCCGCCTCCGGCCGACGAGGAGGTCCCGCATGAAGAACGGCATGGTCATTATCGACGCCGACGGGCACGCCGTCGATTACGAGCCGGTGTATCGCGAGAGGCTGCCGGAAAAGTACCGGAACCGCGCGACGATCTATCCGGCCGACAATTTCGACCGTACGCAAAACGGCGCGCTTGCCGGGAAGCGGCCGCCGTCGCCGGCGCAGAACCTCGCCGACAATGCGCAGGAGGGGATCGATCTGCAGATAATCTACCCGACCGGCGGGCTGATGCTGACGCGAGTGCGCGAGCGCGATTATGCGATCGCGTTATGCCGCGCCTATAACGACTGGCTCTACGATTGGTGCGCGATCGACCGCAAGCGGCTGAAAGCCGTCGCTCTCGTCCCGTTGCATGTCGATACCCGGGCCGCCATTGACGAGATGGAGCGGGCAGTCTCAAAGCTCGGCAATGTCGGCGTGATGGTCAATACCTACGACCGCAGCCGCAATATCGCGCACCGCGATTTCTGGCCGTTTTATGAGGAATGCGCGCGCCAGGGAGTGCCGGTGGCGTTTCACGCCTCGGGCAGCGACACGATGGACCCGCTCTGCCATTTCGAGAATTTCCTCCAGATCCACACCTTGTCGCACGCGCCGGAGCAGCTGATCGCGTGCACCGCGGTCCTCTACAGTGGGCTGCTCGAGAAATATCAGGATCTGCGCGTCGCGTTCCTCGAAGCCGGGATCGGCTGGGTCCCGTTCTGGATGGAGCACATGGACGAGGAATACGAGTTCCGTGCGTTCGACGCGCCACTATTGAAGGCCAAGCCGTCGGAATACATGACCTGCGGCCGGGTGTTCGTATCCTGCGAGCCGGAAGAGAAGACCTTGCGCTATGTGCCCGAGTTTTTCCCGGCCGACAATATCCTCTTCGCCTCGGACTATCCGCATTGGGACGGCCAGTTCCCCGATGCGGTTTCAACTTTGGCGGACCGCGCCGACATCGCGGACGGGCTCAAGCGCAAGATCTTCTTCGACAACCCGCAGCGCTTTTACGGAATGACCGTCGACCCCGCCGCCTTTGGCGCGGGACATTAGGGAGGGAGAACACGATGCCGAAAATCCCGGCGGAGCGTCTGACCGAGATCGGGCGGGCATTGTTCGTCGCGGCGGGGACCCCGCCGGAAGAGGCCGAGATCGTCGTACGTCACGTCGTCAACGCCAATCTCGCCGGCCATGATTCGCACGGCGTGATCCAGATCCCGACCTATATCGAGCGCATCAAAGTCGGTCACATCGTGCCGGGTGCGCCCTGGAAGATCGTCCAGGAATCGCCGACCACCACGGTCGTCGACGGGCATTGGGGTTTCGGCTACGTCGTCAACGAGCGCGCCATGCGCCTGACGATCGAAAAGGCCGAGAAATCCAATGTGGCGGCGGCGACGGTGTTTCGCCAGGGCCATATCGGCCGGCTCGCGAGCTACACGTTGATGGCGGCGAAGGCCGGCATGATCGGGCTGATCACCGCCGATTCCGGGCGTTCGCCCAAGGCGGTGGCGCCGTTTGGCGGGCGCGAGGCGCGGCTCGGCACCAACCCGATCTCGATCGCGATGCCGTCCGATCTGGAGGGGCCGCTCTACCTCGACATGGCGACCTCGGCGGCGGCGGCCGGCAAGATCGCGCTCTCGGTCGCGCGCGGCACGCCAGTGCCGCCGGGCTGGATCATCGACGGCGACGGCAGGCCGACCACCGATCCGAGCCAGCTGCGCCAGGGCGGTGCGCTGCTGCCGGTCGGCGGCAGCGAAGGCTACAAGGGCTATGGCCTGTCGGTGATGGTCGAGATCCTCTGCGGTCTGTTGACCGGCCTCGGCTTTGGGGTCGAGCCGACCGGACGCCACAATGACGGATGTTTCATGGCCGTCTTCAAGGTCGACGCCTTCCGCCCACTCGCCCAGTTCAAGCAGGACATCGGAGAGTTCGTGCAGTATTTGAAGGCGACGAAGCCGGCCGAAGGCAGCAGCGGCGTCTGTTACCCGGGCGAAATCGAGCACATGCGGGAGGAGGACCGCCGGAAGAACGGCATCGAGGTCGAGGACGCCACCTGGTACAAGCTGCGCACCTTGGCAGAAGGCTATGGCCTCGCCGACCAGCTCGGGTTCGCCGAAATCGAGTGAGGCCGACCGGCTTTCGTTAAATCTAAAAAGAGTAGCGGATCCCGGGCTCACCGGAGTAAAGTCCGGGTGGGGAAAGTTTGTGGAATAATTTAGGGGTGTTGGAGATGCGGGGGGTGGCGCTCGTCGTGTTCCTTGGCCTTATCGCTTGCGCGACCGGGGATGCCGTGACGCCTGCGAACGCTTCCTCCGAGTTGCGCGAGTGGCGAACCGCGGACGGAAAGCCGCCTTCGAAAAACGAGTTTGCGGCAGTCGTCGCCGCCTGCGAGGACCGGGCAAAGGCCGCGAATAAGAGCGACCCCATTGAGGGCTGTCTCGCCGATTACGGGTTGCACCGCGTGCAGTGAGCATGCTGGATTTAGCGGAGCGGCGTCGGGAGCCTGTTCAAATCTAAACGTGACAGGCGTTCGCCTGTCGGAACAATCGCAAGTTCTTCTCCATGTCGAACGGTTGTTCGAGCAGAGTTTCCGGATCCCATTCGCTGTGGGAAGCGGCAAAAAAATCCCCGCCATAGACATGGCTGGCGCCCGTCAATCGCGGCAGCGGGTTGGTTACCGTATGGATAATGTCGCGCCCGAGCGGCTCGACGTCCCGTTCCCCCCAGCGACTTTGCCCCGGCGGCTTCGATGCGGCCGCCATCCTCTCCCGGCAGGCGGCGCCAGAAGATGTTGTCCTCGCGCCCCGTGTAGATGCCGATCACCGCCCACATCAGCGAACAAAGACGCCCCCTCCATTCGAGTACGCGGCTGCTTGCGCGGCAACTGCGGAGCGATGTCCCTTTTGATGAAAATATTCGCGCGGCAGAATTCGAGCACCAAATCACGATAGACGGCAGGCGGGTAGCGCGGCGGGTCATCGCTTGTGGCGCAGCTAGGAACGCACTCGATCACCGCATTCGGATTGGGGCTGTAAAAGTAGGCGATCGAATAGCGGTCTGTCCGCGATTCGTTGAGGACGCCGTGCGGCGTCGACAGAAAACGATCGTTCGACCACCGTCGCATGATATTGCCGAGATTGATCAAAAACGTCCCGGGGATGACCGGCGGGGCGAACCATTCGCCCGAGGGCAGCCTCACGGCGAGCCCGGGGACATCGGTGCGCGCCAGCGCGGTCATAAAGCTGTTGTCGGTGTGCGGCGCCTGGCCAAAGGTGTTGTCTTCGGTGGTCTCCTGCGGCGGGTAGTGCAGAAAGCGGACGACGGCATGGGCCTCGTCGGCAAAGAACGGCGCAAAGAAGTCGCCGCACAGCCCGAGCGCCGCGGCAAAGGGCGGCAGCATGCGGTCGCACATGGCCCCGAGCACCGCGAAATACGCCATCATATCGGCACGGATTTCGGGGACGTTCGGGATCGAACGATCGATCATCGTGAAGAAAACGTTCCGGCCGCCCTTGTCCGGCGGCAACTGCTGGTCCGTCGCTTGACGACAGCGCCGAATTCCATCTCCTGCAAATCGACGTTAAGGTCGGCACGGCGCAGCTTCTCGGCGCCGATTAGACTGAGCGCACGGATGCCGGCGAGTTCAGTCGGTGCTATGACGACAATCGGCTCGCCGCCGTAGCCGGCCTCCGCCAGCTTCTTTTTGGCCGCGGGGTCGCGAGCCCTCCGCAGGATGGCGATCCCGCCATAAAGATCAGATTTCAAGCGAAAGTCTGCCAGTTCGGCCGTTGGTCCCAACCTCTACGTTTTTGACGGACGTGAAGTGTGTGAGGTAGCTCACGTTGGGCTCGTGCCACCGCGGCGTATACTCAACATGGTTCGACAAGGAGATCAGAGATGGTCCAATCTTCCAATGCTACCCGATTGATGCGGATCCAGGCTCGTCCAGGCTCACTGGTCGAGGCCCGACACTATCGCTATCCCCAACGCGGCTGGGCGCAGCCGGACGCGATCGCGGGCGGCATCCCACCGGACGCGTCCGCCGACCTCGTCTTCCACGGTGGCAAAACCGTGCCACAGATGGTGTTCCAGAACATCTTTCTTGGCGGTCAGGCATCGTGGCTCGTGTCCGACATAAACTCGATCAATACCGCGATCACGCTCGCGATGCAGGATCGAAAGCTGAACAATGTCGTCAAGCAGTACTTTGACAGCGGCGTCAATCTGACCTGCGATCCGCGGCCGCTGCTCGTGCTCGAGGAAGCCAAGCCAGTTGAGCTCGGCGAGCCCGACGTGCAGCAATTGGTCGCCCGGCTGCTACAACAAGGTAAGGTCTCCGACAGCGATCTCGGCACGACGATATTCAACCTCGTGCTGCCTCCTGGAACCGTACTCAAGCTCGACCAAGACAATTCGCTAGGCGGGCTTGGCGGTTATCACGGCTCGGTGCACTTCCAGCACAATGGTCGGTCGCAGACCGCCTACTATTCGGCAAACGTCTTTTCACAGACGCTGGCGGACGGGCAGGTGAATGGAATTCCCGCGTTCGACGCATCCTGGAAGGATGTGGTCGGCACGCTTTATCACGAGATCAACGAGTTCCGCACCGACGCCGACGTCAGGGACGCGATTGCGACCGGGAAAGATGACGGTGTCCTTGGCTGGATGGGAGCGCAGGGCGAGATCGGGGATCAGCCGATTGCCATGGCCGGCCAACTAGGGCACTTGCAGCGGGTGTTCCAAGAGGTTCTCAGCAGCACGGGGGGCGGGCGCGTGCCGGTGCAGTTCTTGTACTCGAACGCGGCCCATGGCGCGGAGGGGCCGATCAACGAACCCGACCCCCCGGCAAAAAAGTGACGCCTGACGCGAACAGCGTCCCCAGCAACCGCAGGTAGCTCAGCCGAGCGGTGGTCAGTCGGCAAGGGCCGCTCCCCCGTACGGTATCGGCCGTGCAAAACGGCCCGGGTCTGCGTCCCAAGCGAAGCCGGTCGCTGCTCGCGGGGCGACAGATTCCGTCGGCACGGGCAAATCGGTCCGCGCGCCGAGCGGCCGTAGAGACCGGTCAAGGTGGGCTTTGGGCTTCGCGCTGTCGCCCGACCCAGCAGTGAGCGCGGCGGCGCTGGTCGCTATCACGCAGGAGGGGCGCGCAGGGCTGGTGTCGAATAGGGTGGTGGATCGGTTGGTGCGCATGCGCCCTTGGCTTTCGGAGAGGCGCCGGGCAAAGATCAACACCGCCGACCGTGCGTTGCGTCCGAAAACGGCATTCCCTGTTCCTCTCACGCGTTGGGAGATCCGTAGCGTCTTGGCTTCGCTGTGCGATGGCGCCGGCGCGCAGAGCTTGTTCGCGCTCATCAAGCGAGGGCGCCGCTTTGCTCTGGCATCCCTGCTGGTAAAGACGTAGGTTGGCGTCGCCGATGCCTGGGTGCGCGAGGGCATGACGAAGGCTGAGACAGATGCCTTGATCGCTCAATCGTCGCGGCAGCCGAAGCCGTCGAAGTATCGATCGCCCTCCTCGAGCGGCGGCTCGCCGATGCCCTCGCGATCAATGTTGCATGCGACCTCCCCCGCCATTCGGGTTGCTGCAGGTCGCTGAAACGCTCGGGCTGGGGCCGCTCCACCCTGAAAGCACTTCCCCCTTGGCGATGGTTGAGACGCTGCTGGCCGAGCTCCCGCCCGAGCGGACGAGTACGGCAGCCGCACAGAGTGCGCACCGGGCATCGGCCGAGTGGGAACAAAAGTACGAGACGGTCGCCACCTGGTTTGAGGCGGGCGGGGCGGTCGAACACCTGTTGCGGCCTCTGAGAACGCGCAAGCGACGGATCGAGGCAGTCTCGACGCAGCTACTTCCGGCTAGGCGGACATTCTGGGCCGAACGCTGCGCCTGGATGGCCGCAACGCTGAAAGAGGGGGCCATGAAGGAGACAACACCTGGAGCGAGTTTGCCCTTTTCGCGCGCGACCTGGCCGGCGAAAGCTTTCTTGACGGCATACCGCTCGCGAGACGCATCGCAGCGGCGACGGTGGAAGCCTTTGAACAGCGCTAGCGCGTTCCGATCAGGTTTGCACCGCCGGCTCGATCAGGAAGATTTGCGGAACCGAGGCGCCGCCGATGATCTACGGTCAGGCAGCTAAAGAAGCCAGGCGAGCGATCGGGGCCCCCTCTTCCCTGATCTGGCCAAAAAATTCCGTTTCGGCGACGCTCATCGCGCGCACTCGGGAACTCCGGAACCCGACCGGCATCTCGACGTTCGCGGACAGCCTGTAACATCGGTGCGAGGGGAGATGCTGCTCGTGAGCCTCGATCGCCAAGAATTGCCCAATCGCGAAGCGGTTGATGCCGAAGCACGGGAACTGGTGCTCGACGCGTATCGGTCGGCGAAAATATCGATCAGCGATCCGCAGTCAAAATCGTTCTTGTTGCGCCGCACATAGGCTTTCGCATAGGCCGGCGGGATCAGCCGCACGTCATGGCCCAGCTTGGCGATCTCCCGGGCCCAGTAATGCGCCGTCGCGCACGCCTCCATCCCGACCAGGCAGGGCGGCAGCTTGGCAAGGAACGCCAGAACCTGCCTCCGACGCACCGCGCGACGCAGCGTCACTGCCCCCAATGCATCAACTCCATGCACCTGAAACACCGCTTTGGCCGGATCCAGCCCCATCGTTGTAACCTGCTTCATGTTCATGGATGGCTCCCGTCTGTTGGCGTTGTCGACAACCCAACTTTGGCACATAGATGCCGTGAGGGGGCCATCCACCCCATCAAGCCCGTGGGCTGAAGGCCCACGCGGCATGGTCCAACTCGCCTGGCGCTTTCTGCTGTTTTAGAAGGAGAGCGCCCTGGCACTGTGGTATCGCGCCCGCACCGCCGATAGCCGTATGGGCACGCGCAAAACGATGATCGTCGCGCTGGCACGCAAACTGGTCATTGCGCTCTGGCGCTCTGTCACCACTGGCGAGACATTGGAGGGCGTCGTCCTGCGTCCGGCAGGCTGAAGGCCCCGGGAAGAGGAACCCCTTACCTACTCGGCGCTCGCGCTGGCTTTTCGGCGGACTGCCGAGTTGACGATCCGAGGTGGCGGGAAGCCGTATTCGAACATGGCACTGATGCCGACCGAGAGAATGGGCCCGCCGCCCGGAGCTTCGCCGCCGATGCGCATGACTGCATCATGGTCAGGTCCCAACCTACCGAATACACGTTTGCGGCGCGCGATCCGCGCCCAATGGCGAGCTCCCCTGCGATCATCACGCAGACGTATAGCCGGCCCATCAGACGTGGAGTTTCGAAGAAAGGCCCATCTCCTGCCCATCGTCCCCGCGCGTGCTCAGGCGTCAAAGCCTGCCCCGGCGAAGGCCGGGGGCGCTGCGATACACAAGCCTCGCTAAGGCGTCAACCCGCCAAGCTCCGCTAGCATTTCGGTCCCTCGACCCTTTCCGCGCGCTCCGGGAACCTGATTGCAGGCGACGGGACGAAAAACGGCCTTTCCCGCTCCGAACAAAAAACTGTCAGCACAACCCAAACAACCGCTTGACAGGAAAAGCCCCATACAAGTTCGAATCCGACTTCCCTCCAGCGGTGAGTTCAGACAAACTTCGAGTCGCTCGGAGCAGAGTCGTCTGATCTGTGGTCGGCAATTGCATGGCGGCCGACATAGGCGTCCATGCCGATGATGTGAGGGATCAGCACCTCTGCCGCGGCGAACGGATGGGTGTCGACCGAATCTGTATAACCGCCGAATTTCTGAAGGAAACGATGGATCTGGCTCTGGGCGTGGTGAAAGCGGCCCGCGCTCGCCCAGCCATATGAGCTGCCGTAGATCGCACGATTTCCGCCGCTATCGCGCGCCGCAACCAGCGCCTCGGCGGTGATGTCGAGCGCCTCGTCCCAACTAATACTAATGGGGACGAAAGGCTCGCGCCCTCGCTGCGAGGTGTCGCTCGCACGGCCATCCTTGCAATAGCCGAGCCGAACCATGGGCCGAGCCACGCGGCAATTCGGATCCTGACGCGGCGAGCGATCGACCGATCGGAGATGGTCCTGGGTCCTGCAACTGTATCTCAAGACGAAAATTTTCCACTGGCACATGTCGGGGTCCGATTTCCGCGAATATCACCTTCTGCTCGACGAGCAGCCGGACCAGATCTTCGTGATCACCGAAAATAATCTCTGAGCGGGTGCGCAATATCCGAAGCACCATTCGCTCGATCGGGCAGATCCATAAGAACCCAAAAGCGAAGCACATCGATTTAGGAAAATTGTTATGAACGTTTTTCTAAATACATCGGTAACAAAGGTGGATACATGCTCGATCCTTAGCCATACCTAGACTAGATCATCGGCCGGCCGCCAGGCGCTCCTCACCGAGCAGCTTCAGTGCCAGCCATATGGCCCGTTCTTCGGACAACGCTGAGCCCTCGGAGCATGATAAAGCCACCTGATTACGCATGATCCTCAGCTAATTTGAGGAAGCGGTATGGCATCGGCGGGGTTCGGGCTGCGACATAGCCGAGGCGTGGCATCATGGCGGCGAGATCCTATCGGTGGTTGAAGCGGTACTCGAATTCGGCGAGGTAGCGGGGCACATGCTTGTCGCGGATGGTGCGGTAAGTGCCAGTCATGGCGCTCTTGATGTTGCCGAGGGTGGTGTTGACCCACTTGAAGGCAGGGTTCAGGGCAGCCTTGCGACGGGGTCCAGTGATCATCGGCTGGTGGACGCAGCCGGCCGACCCCAGTGAAGCAGTGCAGGCCGTCACTGACAACGGTGCTGGCGGGATGGAAATTGCGCTGTGCCAAGGTCGCGATTTCGGCACGGCGGAAACCCTTCACGCGGAACTTCAAGCGGATTGGCTTGCCCTCTGGTGTGGTTTCGACCGCCGCCACGATCGGCGTCTTGCCAGGCGAACCGCGGCCCCGCTTGCCGCCGTTGCGCTCCCCGCCGAGATAGGCGTCGTCGATTTCGATCCGTCCCGTCAGGCGCTTTGTGGCGTCCCGCTCCATCATCGCCTGCATGAGCTTGTGCTTGATCTTCCAGGCGGTGGTCTGGGTGACGCCAAGCCGGCGACCCAACTCAATGCTGGAGATGCCGCCCTTGCTCTGAGTGAGATGGTACATGGCGCTCGATCACATCGACTTCGCCGTCGATCGCGGTCGTATACTGGGTCTCGTAGGGGAATCCGGTTGCGGGAAATCGACCATTATCCGCGCCATCATCGGCATCCTCCCGCCGGGCGCCGAAGTCGAGGCTGGAGTCATCCGCTTCGATGGCGAGGATTTGCTTGGATTGAGCGAGCAAGAGCTCAACTGCCGCATTCGCGGCAGCCGGACCGGCTTCATCCCGCAGGATTCCTATCTGGCTTTAAACCCGGTGTTCAAAGTCGGGACCCAGCTCTTGGAGATCTTGCGCTGGCACGCGGCGGACGATGGCGTACGTCGCGGTGAACGCAATCGGCGCCATCGCACGCGCATCCTCGAGTTGTTGCGACGGGTGCAGCTGCCCGACCCGGAAGCAGCATTGGAGCGGTTCCCACATCAGTTTTCCGGCGGTCAAAGGCAGCGCCTGGTGATCGCCGCGGCTCTCGCCTCGTCGCCGGCGCTCGTCATCGCCGATGAGCCGACGACCGCTCTCGACGTGACGACCCAGCAGCAGATCATCGACCTGTTGCGCGATCTCGTCGGTGAGTTCGGCCTCTCGATGCTGTTCGTCACGCATGATCTCGGCGTGGTGGCGCAACTCTGCGACGATCTCTGCGTGATCTATGCGGGCAAGACGGTCGAGAGTGGCCCGACGGTCGCGGTCGTTGACCGGCCTCGCCATCCCTATAGAAGGGCGCTGCTGGCTTGCCACTCGGACCGGGCGACCGCGTTTACCGGCATCCCCGGCGCAGTGCCGTCGCCGTTTCATGCCCCACCCGGGGTGCCGTTTTGCACCGCGCTGCGGCAAGGCTCGCGCCGCCTGCGCAGTGCGCCGCCCGCGTCTCGTCGACGACCGAACGGGACGGCGGATCGACTGCGAGCCAGCCGAAGCCGTGGGCGCATGAGCGAGCCGCCGGTCATCCTCGAATTGCGCGACTTGCGCGTATCGCTGGGCGGCCGGCGTCACTGGCTGCGCAGAGCGGTGGCCCCGGTACCCGCGGTCGGTGGGGTGAGCTTCTCCGTGCGGCAAGGCGAGATCCTCGGTCTGGTCGGGGAGTCGGGATGCGGCAAGACGACACTCGGCCGCATCGTCCTGGGTCTGCAGCGCGAGACCAGCGGGGAGATCCATCTCGACGGCAGGCTTGTCAGCGGCGCGCGGCCAAAGCGCGCGCGGGTTGAGCGCAACGATATTCATTACGTGCATCAGGACGCGGCTGCCGCACTGGACCCGTGGTGGAGCATCGGCCGCACGCTTGGAGAAGGGCTGATCATCCACGGAGTCCGCAAAGCGAACGAACGGCGAGAGCGCGTACGCGAGATGCCGGCGGCGGCCGGGCTCGACGCGTCTGTGTTGCCGCGCTATCCGCACGAACTCTCGGGCGGCCAGCTGCGCCGCGTGACGCTTGCGCGCATCTTGGTGCTGCAGCCGCGCTTCATAATTTTCGACGAGCCGACGTCGGGTCTCGACATTCGGTGCAGGCGATGGTCCTCAATCTGCTGCTCGAGCTGAGGGGACGCCTTGGGCTGACCTACCTGTTCATCTCGCACGATCTCTCGGTGGTGGAACGATTCTGTGATCGGGTCGCGATAATGCATCTGGGACGCATCGTCGAGCTGGCGCCGACACTAAAGATATTCGCGGCGCCGAGGCACCCCTACACCCGTGCATTGCTGGCGGCGATCCCGCGCCTGGAGCCCGAGCCGAAGCGCGCCGGCCGGCTCGTACAAAGTGAACCGCCGAGTACCGCGTGCTTGCCAGCAGGTTGCGCCTTCTCGAACCGGCGCCCCCATGTCAAGCCGGCTTGCGTCTCAACCGAACCAGCATTGGAAAACGTTTTAGATCATCATGTCGCCTGTTGGCGCTGGCAGGAGCTTCGTTCGGACGCTCGCGCCGCTTGACGGCGCAGCGCCTGGGATCATCATAAACTCGATCACGGCAGCCCGCTCAAAGCGGGATCACCAGCAGGGTGTCAGTTGCGTGATGAGTTGAGCACGACGGAGCGCTTGCGAAACGGCATGTCACCCCGGCCGGCATGCCGCCTTGTCCGCGGACACCATGGCGGAACGCGACGCTTTTGAGGTTGCCGGCAAAATCGTAGACCCAGTTGCGATAGGGGCAGGTCAGCTCCGACGGGTGGCCCGATGGCCGATAGTAGATCATCGAGCCCTTGTGGGCGCAGCGGTTGACCAGCGCGTTGATGCCGCCCTCGGCGGTCCGCACGACGATGACCGGCGTATCGCCAACGTGACCGGTGATGTAATCGCCAGCTGACGGAATCTCGACTTCCAGGCCGAGATAGTTCCAAACGGGCCCGCGGAAGTCAGTTTTTGCTCGGCCTCGTAGAGATCTGCGTCCCGGTAGACTAAATCGGGCACACGCGTGGCTCCTTCGTTGGGCCAGGCATGTTGCGAATTCACTCCTCCGGTCATCGCCGCCTTCCGTCATCCGGAGCGGCCGCAAGACATGCGCCAAGGCAATGATGGCACGCTTCCTGCGAGTTGGACGGGCGACCTCTTAGCCCGATCGCGGGGAGAAAGCGATGAGCATCGCACGCCGGTTGTCGCGCCGCCGATTTCTGAGAGTCTCGGGTATCGCCGCGGGCGGTCTCACCTTACCCCGCCTCGTATTTGCGCAAAACAAGAAAGCCGTCCATTTTACTCTGCCCTGGGTCGCCGAGGGCAGCAATCTGTTCACCTTTGTCGCCAAGGGCATGGGCTTCTGGGAGAAGCACGGGCTCGATGTCGACATCGCCCGCGGTTCCGGTTCCGTCGCTGCGGCGCAGGCGATCGGAGAAGCTCGGTTCGAATTCGGCATGTGCTCGCCTTCGGCCGCGATCCTTCAGACCATTAAAGGGCTGCCGACAGTGGCGCTCGCTGCCTGCGCATATGACGCGACGATGGGCATCGGCATGCTGATCGACGGGCCGATCAAGACACCGAAGGACCTCGAAGGCAGACAGTTGGCCTCGACGGTAACCTCGGGCGAGTATCCGTTCCTTCCGGCCTTTGCCGAAAACGCGGGCTTCGATCTGGCGAAGGTCACACGCATTCAGGTCGACAACAAGGTGCGCGACCGGCTGCTGCCCGAGGGCAAAGTCGATGCGATCTCGGGATATGCGAGCAGCGCGATGCCGACCTACATCGCCTCCGGCGTGAAGGCACGGTTCATGCTGTTCAGCGATTTCGGCTTGCTCAACTACGGCACTGCCGTGATGACCCAGCCGAAACGGCTCGCCGAGGAGCCGGAATTATGCGCCGCGTTCGTCGACGGGGCACTGCAAGGCCTCAAGGCGACGATGCTCGATCCTGCTGAGGCAATGAGGGTTTTTTTCAAGCAGGTCCCGGAAATGGCGCTTGCGACCCAGGCGCGCGAGCAGATCCGGGTCGGCACCGGCATCAACATCTACGTCAGTGCGCGCGATATCATCAGGGACCGCGGCATGGGCTATATGGAGCCCAAGGACTACGAGGTGATGACCGATCTGGTGATGAAATACATTGCTCGCGACACCGACAAGCGGCCGGCCGTAGCCGAAATGATGACCAACCGCTTCACGGGCACCACCAAGCTCACGCCGGCGGAGTGGGAGCAGACGCAGAAGAACGCCCAGGAGTTCCGCCCCTATGTGAGCTAAAGGCGAGGGCTGGCACGTCTCTTGCGGGGGATATCCCGGGAGCGATCCATGCCCGTCGTCGAACGCCAATCGTACGTCCAGGTCGCCGAGGTCAGCAAGATCTACCGCAGCGGCACGCCAAATGCGGTCGAGGCGGTCAGCTCGGTCACCTTTTCCGTGCCGCACGGCCAGTTTGTCGCGATCCTCGGGCCGTCCGGCTGCGGCAAGAGCACATTATTGATGATGGTCGGAGGGCTCGAGCCGGTCACAGCCGGCCATATCGCCATCGATGGTTCCGCGATGGCCGGGCCGCGCACCAGCATCGGCGTCATGTTTCAGGATTCGACGTTGCTGCCGTGGAAGAGCGCACTCGACAACGTACTGTTCCCGATCCGCATCCTGAAGCGCCCGCTGGACGCCTATCGCGACGGCGCGCGGCAACTGCTCGAACGCGTTGGTCTCGACGACTTCGCGAACAAGAAGCCGCATGAGCTGTCGGGCGGAATGCGCCAGCGCGTCGCGATCTGCCGGGCGCTCGTCTACGACCCTGAGCTCCTACTGATGGACGAGCCGTTCAGTGCGCTCGATGCCATCACCCGCGACGAGATGAACGAGCTGCTGCTGGATTTATGGCAGCAATACGCCAAGACCGCACTGTTTGTGACGCACAGTATCCGCGAGGCGGTGTTTCTCGCCGATCGCGTGCTGGTCATGACTCGGCGCCCAGCAACGATCGTCGAGGATCTGGCGATCCCGTTTGCTCGGCCGCGTCCGATGGCGATTGGCGAGAGCCGCGAGTTCAACGAGATTTGCGGCCATTTGCGCGAGCGCATCGAGGAGAGCCACTACCGCGGGCGACGCGCCAGCGGGGTCCCGGCACGACCGGAGTTCGTTGCATGACCGCCGAAAGCCACGCTGCGCCGCGGATCGCGGCGGCGCCGACCCGGATCGCGTCGCGAGCCGTCCTCGGCCCCGACCTGCGGCAGATGCGGCCCGTCATCCTGCCGCTGGCAACCGCCGGAACAGTGCTGCTAATTTGGCAGCTTGTCGTAACTGCAATGCGCATACCGGCCGTCATCCTGCCGCCGCCGGTCGAGATCGCCGTTGAGCTTTGGCTCAACTTCCCTCTTCTGCTGCACCATGCGATCCCGACGACCCTTAACTCCCTGATGGCGTTTGCACTGGCGACTGCGCTCGGCGTCGGCCTCGCGGTGGCGATCACCTACTCACCCTTGCTGCGGGACACGCTCTACCCCAACTTGGTCGTCTTCCAGTTGATCCCTAAAGTCGCGCTCGCCCCGTTGTTTGTCGTCTGGCTCGGGATCAGCAGCGAGTTGCGCGTCGCATTCGCTGCTTTCGTCAGCTTCTTTCCGGTGGTGATATCGGCAGCCGTCGGCTTCTCCAGTACAGAGGCCTCGACATTGCGGCTCTGCCGTTCACTGACGGCGTCCGAATGGCAATCATTTGTGATGGTGCGCTTTCCGTTCGCACTGCCGGCCATTTTCAGCGGCATGAAGATCGCGATGACCTTGGCGATCATCGGCGTCATCATCGGCGAGTTCATTTCGGCCAAAGCGGGGCTCGGCTTTTACATCCTGTACGCCAGCTCGCGCATGGAAACTGGCGTCATTTTCGCGGCCCTGTTTGTACTCTGCGTTATCGGCGCCTCGCTGTTTGGCGCAGTCGCACTCGCTGAGCGGCTTATGCGTCGGTCTTATGGCAGGCGCTGATGCGAGGGCGGGAGGCCGGATGACACCGCGACGCGGAATATCGCGACGGGGCGTTCTCGCCGGGGCGGCGGCAGGTACCTTGCTGCTGCCGCGGCCGGGCATTACCCAACCCCGCACCGTCAAGTTCACCCTTGCCTGGCTGGCCCAGGGCAGCTTTGCTTACGTCTATGTCGCACGCGCCAAAGGGATCATGAAGGCGCGCGGGATCGATTTCGACATCGCCCGCGGCTTCGGCTCGATGGCGTCGGCGCAGGCCGTCGCCGGCGGCCAGTTCGACTTCGGCATTGTCGCGGCGCCGCCATTGATCCTCTCGGTGGCCAAGGGCCTGCCGCTGATCGCGCTCGCGACCTGCGACTATGATGCGACGATGGGGGCGGGGGTATTGGACAGTTCCCCGATCGTCAAGCCGCAGGATCTGGCCGGGAAGAAGATCGCCTCCGTGCCGACCTCAGGCGAATTTCCGTTCTTCCCGGCCTACGCAGTGGAGGTCGGGCTCGCCGCAAATTCGATCGAGTTCGTGCACGTCGACAACAAGGTCCTCGAGCAGGTGCTGATGGAGAAACAGGTCGACGCGATCACCTCCTTTGCCCTGGGCAGCGCGTCGGCGATGTTGTCGAAGGGCGTGCAGAGCCGCTGGATGCTGTACAGCGCCGCCGGCATCCGCAACGACGGCCAGACGATCACAACCCAGAAAAAGACGCTGGAAAGCGATCCCGTCCTCTGCGAGGCGGTCACGAGCGGCCTGCTCGAAGCACTCGCGTTTTCATTGACCGACCTCGAGGAATCGCTCGAGCTGTTCCGCAAAGAGGTGCCGGAGATGGCGCTCAACCCCAGCGCCAAGGAATTCGCCCGCATCGGGCTGGGTATGTGGCAGCACGGCATCGATCGCCCGGAGGCGCGCGAACACGGGCTGGGATGGTCCAATGCGGCCAGCTACGCCGAGACGACCGACCTCGTCATGCAATACTTGAACAGCCCCGGCATGCAGCGGCCGCAAACAGATGCTTTGTTCACCAACCGCTTTGCCGGCAAGCTCAAGCTGACGGAGGCGGATTGGGCGGGCGTCCGTCAGCGGGTAGCCGAATTCGACAAATATCTGGGCTGACAGAATTTTCTCGCAACCAGCACCGCAGGAGCCGCAACGTGACCACTATCGCCGAAAACGAATTGCTGACCCGCGTCGGACCCGGCACCCCAATGGGCGCCTTGATGCGGCAGTATTGGCTGCCGGCCTGCCTGTCGACGGAACTGACCGCCGACGGCGATCCGCTGCGCTTGATACTCTTGGGCGAGAAGCTGATCGCGTTTCGCGACAGTGCGGGGCGGATCGGCGTCCTCGATCACCGCTGCCCGCATCGCTGCGCCTCCCTGTTTTTCGGCCGCAATGAGGAGGGCGGCCTGCGCTGCGTCTATCACGGCTGGAAGTTCGACACGGCGGGCAACTGCCTCGAGATGCCGAACCTGCCCATCGACCAGGAAGCCCTGCCCAAAATCAAGGCCAAATCCTATCAGGTCGCCGAGCGGGGCGGCGTAGTTTATGTCTATATGGGCGAGCGCGCCATCGCACCGCCATTGCCGGCGCTCGAAGCGACCCTATTGGCGCCCGACGAGACCTACGTTTATTGCGCGCAGCGCGAGTGCAATTGGCTGCAGGCGCTCGAAGGCGACATCGACACCTCGCATTTCAGCTTTCTACACACCGGCAAGGTCGAGCTGGGGCACGTCGACCCCGACCATCCGGAACGCTTCCAGCTGATCGACCGGGCGCCGCGCTATCACGTGCAGGCGACCGATTGGGGCGCCATGTACGCCGCCTACCGGCCGGCGCAGCCGGGCCAGCTGTACTACCGCTTCGCGCATTTCGTGATGCCGTTCTGGACCCTCTTCCCGAACGGTCCATTGACCGACAACATCATCGCCCAGGCTTGGGTCCCGATGGACGACACCCATGTGATGTCGTTCCAGTACGCTTGGCGACACCGGACCCAGCCGCTTTCCGTGACGCGGACCGGAGCGCCGATCCCCTATCTCGAGCGGCAGGTCGCGACCCTGCCCAACACTCCCGATTGGTTCGGCCGCTGGGTCCCGGTCGCCAACAGCGGCAACGACTATCTGATCGACCGCAACAGCCAGCGCACAGTCAGCTTCACCGGCATCGCCTCGGTCTTCGGGCAGGATTCGGCGGTGACCGTGAGCATGGGCGAAATCTCCGACCGGACCCTCGAGCATCTGGCGCCGAGCGACCGGATGATCGTGATGACGCGGCTAAGGCTGCTCGGCGCGGCGCGCGCCTTGCGCGACAGCGGAACGATCCCGCCGCTGGTCGACGATCCAAGCGTCAGCTATGGCGCGCGCTCGGGCGATTTGTTCGCGCCCGAGGCTCAGCCGTGGCTCGAGGCTTACGAGGAAACCCTGCGGCAGGCGCAGCATCCCGAGATGCTCCAGGCGGCCGAATGAGGGCGCGAATATACGAACGCGTCGCCGAATTCGCTAAATACGTGAGCTGAGCTCCCTGCGAATGGCGGCTCTGCAGGAAGCCGTCACCTCTCCAGTCCGGCTGGGCGACAGTGAACCGGGCGGGTGGCGGCGCACCGGTCGCGGCGTGCTGTTGCCGCTCGGCTTCGCAGCGCTGGCAACAGTCGGCTGGGAAATCCTGTGTCGAATGACCCGGATTTCACCGTTGCTGTTGCCGCCGCCCTCCGCGGTCTGGGCGGTGCTGTCGGAGAACTACGAGATCCTTTTCCAGCAAGCCTTGCCAACGACAATCGAGACCCTCGTCAGTTTCGGTCTCGCGACGTTGCTGGGGGTTGCCCTAGCGATCGCCATCACGTTCTCGGCCTGGATACGCGAGGCGCTCTACCCGAACATCGTCATGTTCCAGCTGATCCCAAAGATCGCGCTGGCGCCGCTGTTCATCGTCTGGCTCGGTGTCGGCAGCAAGTCGTGCATCGTCGTCGCCATTTTCATCGCTTTCTTTCCGGTCGTCGAGTCGACCGCCACGGGCCTCGTCAGCGCCAAGCCCGAAGTCCTGCTGCTTTGCCGATCGCTCACCGCGAGCGAATGGCAGATGTTTCGTATGGCGCGTTTTCCTTATGCGATGCCATTCGTCTTCGCCGGCATGAAGGTCGGCGTGACGATGGCGATGATCGGCGTTATCGTAGGCGAGTTCATCACCGCTCAGGCCGGACTCGGCTATATCATCATGTTCGCCTCTTCAGCCGGCGAGACCGCAACGGTGCTGGCGGCGATCGTGCTCCTCTGCGGCATCGGCCTCGCCTTGTACGGCATCGTCGCACTCGGTGAATTGGCTATGCAGCGGTGGTATGGCGGCGAAATGCCGGTCGGCGGCGTCATATGACGGCCCCAGTCGCCGCAGCCCCGACAAGGCGATGGTGATGAAGGTGGGTGTCAGGCCGACGCAAATCCCGTTCACGCCGCAACACGTGCTCGCGGCGATCGGGGCGGCACCGTGACCCCGACTGCGAGCCTGCCGATGTACAACCTGCCGGAAATGCGGGAGGTCAACGCGGGTTTCTGGGAAACGCTGCGCGGGTTATTGGTCGAAGCGGGTCTGTGCGAGGTCCCCGAGAGCTTGACGTTCGACCGCCTGCCGGTGCCGGAGCGGATCGGCCCCGAAATCCTCTTCTCGCAAACCTGTGGCTATCCGCTCGAGACGATCTTTTCCGGGCAGGCCGTCCGCCTCGGCACGCCATGTTATGCCGTGCCCGGTTGCGACGGGCCCACTCATTGCGGGCTGTTCATCGTGCCGACCGGATCGACAGCGCGAGAATTGCGCGATTTGCGCGGTGGCGTATTCCTCTTCAACAACCGTCATTCTCACTCGGGGATGAACCTGCGGCGGCGCGCTGGCAGACATCGCCGATGGCCGTCCCTTCTTCGCGAAGGTCATTGAAACCGGCAGTCATCCTGAGAATCTCGATCGCATCGCGCGCGGCGAAGCCGATGCGACCGCGGTCGACAACGTCACCTACGCCTTCTGGCGTCGTTACCGCCCCGAAGCGGCACAACATGTTCGTGTCCTCGCGCGGACTCCAGCAAGCCCGGCGATACCCTTCGTGACCTCGGCCGCGGCGCCGGCAGCGACGGTGGAAATATTGCGCGACGCCTTGACCCGTCTGGGACGTGAACCGCACACTGCGGAAGGCCGTTGCCGGGATGGCGCCGCGCAGATCCTTGGGGTCTGCCGAGCCGCTGGCCCCGAGGTAGCGGCGTTGGGCGCGGGCGTAGCGCGGGTCGCGGGCGGTCTCGAACCCGAACACCGACCAGTCTTCTCGACGGTCGGCGAACCGTGCGACACGGCCAGTCAATTTGTTCTCAAGCGGCAATTTCTCCTCGAGCCATGCCCGCGGGAAATCGCATCCCGATCCATTGTCACGAAACCGAAGAGATCTTCTTTATCCTGGAAGGCGAATGCCTCGTGCGCTGCTGGGAGGTGTGGAGAGCTGCGACATTCGGCTGGGCCGCTGGGATCTCGCAGCGTTGCCGCGGTTCCTGAACCACGAGATCTTCAACAACGGTCCGGCGATTGCCATGTCCAGACATTGCTCGCCAAGCCCCAGCCATTACGTCCGCAATATGCCGACCCCGAGCTGCTGGAGCTGCAAGCGGCCCAGGGGTGAGGCGCGCAGACGGCCCTTCCCGGTCGCGAGTAATGGGAGACGGTGCGTTAAGCGGTAGGCGCGGTTCCGACTGGCACGAATTCTGCGTTGGCCCGGTGACTTCTTCTCGAAATTCGCGAGGGAGCGGCCGGGATGAACCGTATCGCCTCCGCAGAGCTTACTTCCGAAGCATTTGCTCATTTTGGTGAAGTCGGCGCGCCACTCGCCGGTGGTCAGGCTGCTGGTGAAGCTCGCGGCACGCCGACTTCGTTGTTGGGGCCGACGGTGTCAACTCGCCGGTCCGCGACAGCCTCGGCCTGCTGAAATGGCGGCGTCCGGCATGCTGGCGCGCAGACCGGCTACCGGGCGCCTTCACGCGCGCTCGTAAAGGTGCCGGGTAGATGGAATGTCTTGTCCACCGCGTGCCAATGCGCGACCCCGGCGACGCCTCGGCGGTTTTGCGGCTGATCGACGGCGGGTTGATTGCCCCGCATGAAATCGTGGCAATCCTCGGCAAGACCGAGGGCAATGGCTGCGTCAACGACTTCACCCGCGGCTATGCGACGATGGCGCTCTCGGCCGGCCTCGCGAAGCCCCTCGGCATCACGGCCGAGGAGGTGCCCTCGCGCGTGGCGATCGTAATGTCCGGCGGCACAGAGGGCGGGTTGTCGCCGCATTTTCTTGTGTTTGCTGTTCGCGACCGGGCAGCCGGGCCCAGTGGCGGCAAATCTCTTGCAATCGGCGCAGCGTCGACCCCAGTGCTGTTGCCCGAGCAGATCGGCCGCATGCCGCAAGTGGAGTTGACGGCGGCCGCGGTTCGTGAGGCGGTGAAGCGCGCGGCAATCGTCGATGGTGCCGATGTCCATTGGGTGCAAGTCAAATGTCCGCTGCTGACCAGCGAGCGCATGGCTGAGGCGCGCATCGCGCGGTACGGCCACGGCGACCGACAATACCTACGCCTCGATGGCGTTGTCACGCGGGGCCTCGGCGCTCGGAGCGGCACTCGCCCTTGGCGAAGTCGACCCCGCGATGCTCGATGACCGGGCGATTGGGCATGAATTCGGCCTGTGGTCGCCGCGAGCCAGCGCATCGGCCGGTGTCGAACTCTTGCACAGCGAAATCATCGTGCTCGGCAACAGCGCCGCGTGGTCGGGCGACAATGTCATCGCCCATGGGGTGATGCGGGACGCGATCGATTTGCCCAGTGTAATCGGCGTGCTGCGGAAGCTCGATTTTAAGATCGCGGGCCAACTGGACAAAGCGGCGGCCTCGCGGATCTTGGCCGTGCTCGCCAAGGCCGAGGCGTCGCGTAGCGGGGCAATCCGTGGGGTGCGTCACGTGATGTTGGACGACAGCGACATCCAAGCGAGCCGCCATGCGCGCGCGCTCGTCGGGGGTGTGCTCGCCGGTGTAATCGGCCGCACCGACCTGTTCGTCTCAGGCGGCGCCGAGCACCAAGGACCCGACGGCGGCGGACCGATCGCGGTAATCGCCCGCCGCCTCCGCTGAACGGCGGCGCGCTGGCCCGACAATTGCTTGCGGCCGACTGGTGATGACAGCGTCGTCCGAAGTTCGGCTCATCGAGCTGACCAAGACCTTCGGCCCCACCGTAGCGGTCGACGCGATTTCGGCCGAGATCCCCGGCGGCAAATATTGCTGTCTGCTGGGTCCATCGGGCTGCGGCAAGACGACGACGTTGCGCATGATCGCCGGGCACGAGCCTCCGACCAGCGGCGACATCATCGTCGGCGGCGCGCGCGTGACCGATCTGCCGCCAGCAAGACGGCGCACCGCGATGATGTTTCAGAGCTACGCGCTCTTTCCGCATCTCAACTGCATCGACAACGTCGCGTTCAGCCTGCGCATGCGCGGTGTGTCTAAAGTCGAGCGTCGCGCCAAGGCGAGTGAGATGCTGCGCCTTGTCGAGATGGAGACCCAGGCGGAGCGGCTCCCGTCTCAGCTGTCCGGCGGGCAGCAGCAGCGCGTGGCGCTCGCGCGCGCGCTCGTCACCAATCCGCGCGTGCTGCTGCTCGACGAGCCGCTTTCCGCACTCGACCCGTTCTTGCGCGTGCGCATGCGCGAGGAGTTGAAGCGCTTCCAACGGCAGTTCGGCATCAGCTTCGTCCACGTGACTCACAGCCAGGACGAGGCGCTGGCTCTCGCCGATCTGGTTATCGTGATGAATGAGGGTCGCATCGAGCAGGCAGCGCCGGCGCGCACCGTATTCGATTGGCCCGGGACCGTGTTTGTCGCGCGCTTCATCGGCGGGCACAACGTCCTGCGCTGCATGTCGAGGCCACTGACGCCAAGGGCGCCCGGCTCCGCGGCCCGCACGGGATCGCAATTGCGACATTGCGGCCCGGCTTGGAGGCGGGCGGCGTCGTTCATGTCGCGATCCGCAGCGATCGAATGCACATAAAACGGGCAGGGAAGCGTCTAAAAGCTGTCGGCTCAGGCAACAGCTTAGTGTTCTCGCGCGAGGCGCTGGAGTCGCGAGTTGCCGCAGTCGAATACCAGGGTGCCATTGTCAAGCTGCGCCTCGAATTGGATTGGGGCGACGAGCTGACGGTGACGCTCGCGGACCAATCCTTCTACACAGCGCCGCTCGCCGAGGGGGACGTCGTGGGAATCGATTGGGACGACGCCGATGCGCATGTCGTGAGCTGAACAAGATCAGGGAGGAAAGTAATGCGGCAGAGTGTGGTAATGGCCCGACGCAGGTTTCTGAAGCATACTGCTTCGACTGCCGGGTTGGCGCTTGGCGCTGGTGCACTCACCCAATTCCCCTTCGTCCACGCGGCCGAGCCGGTGACGCTGCGAATTGCCGGCACTGGCGTCAACCAGTTCAAGGAACTCGCCGACAAGTGCAAGGCCGATCTCGGCTTCACCGTTCAATACACCTCGCTGGTCTCGGATGACGTCGTCAAACGAGCGGTTACCCAGCCGAGCTCGTTCGATCTCTTGGATTCGGAATATTGGATGCTGAAGAAGATCGTGCCGTCGGGCAATCTGCGCGGCATCGACGTCACTAAAATCAAGTACTACGATAATATTGTGCCAATCTTTACCAAGGGCGAGCTTCCGAACGGCAAGAAGGTGGCGATGGAGGGCATCGCACCGATCAAGGTCGCTTATCTGACTGCGGAAAAGTCCGAGAAATTCGCCCCGCAACCATCGCAATGGATGACGGTCATCCCGACTGTCTACAACGCCGACACTTTGGGCATCCGTCCCGATCTGATCAAGCGCCCGATCGAATCCTGGGGCGAGCTGCTCAACCCTGAATTCAAAGGAAAATCAGCCATCCTGAACATCCCGTCGATCGGCATCATGGATGCGGCGATGGTGTGCGAGGCCAAGGGTCTGGTCAGTTACGGCGACAAAGGCAACATGACCACACCGGAGATTGACAAGACCATCGCAGTCATGATCGAGGCCAAGAAGGCAGGGCAGTTCCGCGCGTTCTGGAAGGAATTCAACGAAAGTGTCAACCTGATGGCCTCGGGTGAGGTGGTGATCCAATCAATGTGGTCGCCGGCGGTGACCAAGGTGCGGCAGATGGGTATCGCCTGCGTCTACCAGCCATTGAAGGAGGGCTATCGCGCCTGGGCTGCCGGGCTCGGCGTGCCGACCCATCTGCAGGGCCCGATGCTCGATGCCGCGTACGAATTTATCAACTGGTACTTGTCCGGCTGGGCCGGCGCCTTTCTCAACCGCCAGGGCTATTACACGGCCGTGCTCGATACTGCGAAACAGCAGATGAGCCCTGACGAGTGGGATTTCTGGATGGAAGGCAAGCCGGCCAAAGGCGACATCCTCAGCCCGACCGGCGAAAAGATTGAAAGCACCGGCGCGGTGCGCGACGGCGGCTCGTTCTGGGACCGCATGGGCCGGGTCAGCGTGTGGAATACGGTCATGGACGAGGACCGCTATATGGTCCGCAAATGGAACGAGTTCGTCGCCGCGTGACCCCTCACCCACCATCGCTGGCGCGATGGTCCCCCCTCTCCCGCATTGCGGGAGAGGGGGCCGAGTGCAACGAGGCGGCTGAGGGCACCGCAGTCGCGTCAATTCGCCAATGGTCATTCGTTGCCTACCTGCAGGCACTGCCGCTCGTGGTGGTGTTCCTGTTGTTTTTCGTCGCGCCGATCGCATTGGTCGTTGTGGTCAGCTTTTTCGGCTACGAGACCTATCAGATCCTGATCCCTGGCTTCACCCTGGACAATTACCGGGAGGTCTTTTCGGAAGGGGTTACCTACAGTACCTACCTGATCACCGTGAAATTCTGCGTCATCGTGTGGGCGATTACGTCTGTACTCGGTTTCTTCATCGCCTATTTCCTTGCGTTCCAGCTGCGCAGCCGAACCTCGCAATCAGTGCTCCTGCTCCTCTGCTCGATACCGTTCTGGACCTCGATCGTAATTCGCATGATCGCCTGGATCCCGCTGCTCGGTCGCAATGGTCTCGTCAACCGCTCGCTGCTGGGGATTGGCGTCGTCGAAGGACCACAGGAATGGCTGCTCTACTCCGAGTTCGCCGTCATTCTCGGCTACGTCCATCTCTACACGCTGATGATGATCGTGCCGATCTTCAACTCGATGACGCGGATCGACCGATCGCTGATCGAAGCCGCCAGCGATGCGGGCGCCAGTACATTGCAGGTGCTGTGGACGGTCATTCTGCCGCTGTCGAAAACCGGGATCGCAATCGGCTCGATATTCGTCATCGCCATGGTGATGGGAGACTTTGTTACCGTCGACGTGCTCGGCGGCGGGCAGGTCGCCTCGGTAGGCAAGCAGATCGCCACCCAGCTCTCCTATCTCCAGTTCCCGCCGGCCGCTGCCAATGCGATGATCCTATTGCTGGCGGTCATTGCGATGATTGCCCTCCTCGTGCGTGTCGTCGACATCCGCAAGGAGCTGTGAGGATGCGTGCGCCGCCCGTCCGCCGATCTTTTATGGGCTCGCGGTGCTGTTTGGGCTCTTTGTCGTGTTCCTTTACGGCCCGATCGCAACCATCGTGGTGCTCGCCTTCCAGGGGCCGGAGGGCGGGCTCGTCTTCCCAATGAACGGCGTTTCGGTGCATTGGTTCGGCGAGCTGTTCCGGCCCCAGTCGATCGGCGACATCTGGGGATCGTTCGATCGTTCGATTGCTCTCGGTGCGATCGTGATGGTCGCGACCGTGCTGTTCTCCTTTCTCGCAGGGCTCGCCTTCCGCCGCCGTTTCCCCGGCGCCACCGCCTTGTTTTATGTCGTTATCGCCAGCCTGGTGATGCCGTCGGTCGTGGTCAGCCTCGGCATTGGCGCTATGTTCGAAATGCTCGGGATCGAGCGGGCCTGGTACAGCTCGGCGCTCGGTGCCCACCTCACCTGGACCTTGCCGTTTGGCCTCCTCATCATGCTGGCGGTGTTCAACCGCTTCAACCCCGCTTACGAGGAGGCGGCGCGCGATTTGGGCGCGAGGGGCTCGCAGACGGTCCGGTACGTCGTCGTACCGATCATCGCTCCGAGCCTGGTCGGGGTCGCGCTGTTCGGTTTCACCCTGTCCTACGACGAGATCGCGCGAACCTCGCAGTCGGTCGGGGCGCTGAACACGCTGCCGCTCGAGCTCGAAGCAATGCAGACCAACGCCACCACTCCCGGTCATTTACGCCTTGGGTGCGATGACGACGGGTCTGTCCCTTCTTGTCATTGGTGCATGTTTGCTGGGTGTCATTGCAGTGCGCCGCCGCCGGGAAAGATTTGGCTCGGACGCCGGCAAGGCAGTATGAGGAGCCGTATGTACCTGATCGGCGTCGATGTCGGCGGCACCTTCACGGACATCGTGTTTGCCGACACGGAATCCGGCCGGACCTTGATCCACAAGACGCCGACGACAAGAGACGACCCGTCGCGCGGCGTGGTCGCCGGGATCGGCGACTCTGTGCGCACGCTTCGACCTGCCGCGCCAAGCGATCGACCATGTGCTGCACGGCACGACGATCGGCACCAATGCCGTGCTGGAGCATGACGGGGCGGTCACCGGCATGATCACGACTGCCGGCTATCGCGATATCGTCCACATCGGACGCCACCAGCGGCCGCAGCATTATTCGATCCGCCAGGAGATTCCCTGGCAAGATCGGCCGCTGGTCCGGCGCCGTCATCGCCTGACGGTCGCCGAGCGCTTGGCGCCGCCGCGCGGCGAGGAATTGGTTCCGCTCGACGAGGCGGCAGTGCGCGAGGCGGCGCGCGCGCTTCGCACTGCCGGTGTCGAGGCGATAGCGATCTGCTTTCTGTTCTCTTATCTCAACGCAGCGCATGAGGAGCGGGCGCGTGACATCGTGCGCGAGGAGTTCCCGGATTGCTTCATCTGCACCTCGGCCGAGGTGGCGCCGCAATTCCGCGAGTTCGAGCGCTTTACCACGGCTTTGCTCAACGCCTTTGTCGGGCCGCGCCTGCGCGACTACGTGGCGCGGCTGGCCAGCACCCTCGGCAGCGAAGGCTTTGCCGCCGATCTGCACGTGATGTGCTCCAATGGCGGCGTCGCCACACCGGCAACCGTCGCGAAGACCCCTGTAGCGACCCTGCTCTCGGGGCCGGCTGCGGGCGTTCTTGGGGGTGCCTGGAGCGGTGGGCTGTCGGGACGCGATCGGCTGATCACCTTCGATGTCGGCGGCACCTCGGCCGATATCGGCATCGTCGTCGACGGGCGTTTTGCCGAGGCTACCGCCCGCGACACGTGGATCGGCGGCTACCCGGTGCTGGCGCCGATGATCGATATCCACACGATCGGCGCCGGCGGCGGTTCGATCGCTTATGTCGATAGTGCCGGCGCTTTTCGCGTCGGCCCGCGCAGCGCCGGCGCCGATCCGGGGCCGGCAGCCTATGGCCGGGGCGGCGTCGAGCCGACCGTGACCGACGCCAATCTCGTGCTCGGCCGGCTCGACCCCGAAAATTTTCTGGGTGGCGCGATGCGGCTCGACCCGGCCGCCGCGCGGAGCGCCGTCTCTGGTTTGGCGGAACAGCTGGGCCTTGGCCTGGAGGACGCGGCCGAGGGCATCCTGACGATCGTCAATGCCAACATGGCGAATGCGATCAGCTCTCGAACCGTGCAAAAGGGTCTCGACCCGCGCAGCTTTGCGCTCGTCGCGTTCGGCGGTGCTGGGCCGCTGCACGGAGCCGAGGTGGCCCGCGCGCTCGGCATCCCCGAGGTGATCGTGCCTGCCTACCCCGGTATCACCTCGGCGGTCGGGCTGCTGACCACCGACCTCAAATACGACGCAGTTCGCACCGAATTCCAAGCTGGAAACACCGTCGATCTCGACCGGCTCGACACCGATCTCGCGGGGATGCAGCGCGAGCTGACGCGCCAGCTCGCCGCCGACGGGATCGCCCCCGACGATGCCGTGTTCGAGCGCTCGGGCGATCTGCGCTATGTCGGACAAGGCTATGAGCTGCGCGTCCCGTTTCCCGACGGGAAATTGGATCGGGCGGCGCTCGCGCAAATCTTCGCGCGCTTCGTCGAGCTGCACCGGGCCGAGTACGGGCATGTGTTCGAGGCGAGTCCGATCGAGATCGTCAATGTCCGCGTCACTGGCATCGGCCGCATGCCGAAGATCGCAGCGCCCCGGCCGACGCGCGGCGGCAGCCTCGTCGAGGCGCTGGTCAAGACCGCGCGCTGCGTGTTTCGGCACAACGGCGCCCTCGAGAGGTTGGCGACGCCATTCTACCGGCGCAACCTATTGCCGCTGGAGGAACCAATCGCCGGACCGGCAATCGTGCTGCAAACCGACTCGACGATGGTTGTGCCGCCGGGTACGACCCTGGTCCCCGAGGTCGGCGGCAATCTAATTCTGAAGATAGACCAATAGCAACGGCAGGCATCGATGGTTCGACCTTTCGCGATCGACAGCATTACCGCCAGCGTCGTGCAGGGCGCGCTGGAGAACATCGCGGTCGAGATGGGTTACAAGCTGATGCGGATGTCGTATTCGTCGATTATCCGCGAATCCGAAGATTTCGGCGCGGCATTGGTCGATGCCGAGGGCCGCGGGCTGGCCGAGTCGGCACAATCGACGCCGCTGCAATCGGGACCGATCCCCGGCTACATCCGCGGCATCTTGAATGCGCTGCAGGCGCGTGGCGACAAGGTACGGCCTGGCGACGTAATCATGCACAACGACGCTTATGGCGGCGCCAGCCATGGGCCGGATGTGGCCTTCGCCGTGCCGTTGTTTCACCATGGGCGCCTCGTCGCCTTCGCGGCCACCACTGCACATCATCTCGATATCGGCGCGCTGACCCCTGGCAGCTGCGGCATCGTCGACGCGATCGATGCCTATGCCGAGGGTCTCCAGTTCAAAGCCATCAAGGTATACGACCGAGGTGTCCGCAACGACGCCGTCTGGCAGCTATTGCGGGACAACATTCGCGTCTCCGACCTTGTTGTCGGCGATATGGAGGCGCAGATTGCCGCGGCACGGATCGGCGCCGAGCGGCTCGGCGGATTGATCGAGCGCTATGGATATGAGTGCTTCACCGCCGCGTGTAGCGCAGTCATGGACTACGCCGAGCGTCTGATGCGGCAGGCAATTGCAGCACTGCCGGACGGCGATTATAGCGCGCGCACAATGATCGACGGGTTTGTCGATAGCCCTGACCCGCAGAAACGGCATCTGCCGATTGTCGCGACTGTGCGGGTTCGCGGCGACGAGATCGAGGTCGATCTGACCGGCACCGCCGATCAAGTCGCGGATCGGCCGATCAACATGCCGTTCGAGGGTACTGTCGATGTCGCAGTGTGGCTGACGGTGCGCTCGGTGCTGCTCGATACCGCCGTATGCGGACATATCCCGGTAAATGATGGGCTGCTGCGTCCGATCAAAATCACCGCGCCGCTCGGCTCGCTCGCCAACCCGGTGTTTCCGGCGCCGACGATTGCTCGCTTTTGCCCCGGCAATCAAGTCGCAGATACCGTTATGAAGGCATTGGCGCAGGCTCTCCCCGGCCAGGTCTCCGCCGGGATCGGCAATCTCAAAGTCATTGCCTTCTCCGGCATGCAGCAGGGCAAGCAATGGGTCCATATGGAAATTTTCGAGGGCAGCTACGGCGGCCGCGGCGGGCTCGACGGAATGGATGCGGTCGACACGCTCTATGCCAATACGCGCAACAACCCGATCGAGGATATCGAGAGCCACTTGCCGCTGCGGGTCAGCCGCTACGAACTACGCGAGGGTGTGAGCGGGGCGGGGGAGTGGCGTGGCGGGCTCGGCTCAGTGCGCGAGTTCGCCTATCTGAGCGACGGCGGCGCCTCGGTCGAAGGCGAGGGCCATGAATTCGCACCATGGGGGTTCGCCGGCGGCGAACCCGGACATCCGGCCGAACTGCGGCTGGTCCGGCGAGACGGAACGGTTGAGATGCTGCCGTCGAAGGTTCCGCATATGCAGATCCGGGCCGGCGAGCGATTTGTTTGTATCGGCCCGGCCGGGGGCGGTTACGGCGACCCTCGCGCGCGCGAACCGGGGCGGGTGCGCGACGATGTCGCCGATGGTTTGCTTCCAGCGGAGGTGGCTCGCCGCGAATACGGTGTTGCGCTTACCTCTGCGGGCGATCTTTGCGAGGAGGAGACGGCTCGCCTGCGTTACGAGATGATCAACGCGCGGACAGACCCGATCCGATCGGGCTAGCGGCCGCCTCACGCCACCCCGACCCGCGAACTGGCACAAAAAGTGCGTACTAAGGATCGCTCAGCAGGGAGGCGAGGATGTGTGATCATCGCGGCATTGGCGAGGTTTCGATCGACCGGCGTGCTTTTCTACGCCGCGGCGCGGCTGCGGGGGCCATCACCGTAGCTGTGCCGACGAGTTTCTTTAATGGACGGACCCAAGCCGCCGAGACATTCAAGGCCACCCATGGCAGCGGTTTCTGCAACAGCGCCTTTTTTATCACGCATGCCAAACAATTGGGCAAAGAATACGGACTGACGCTGGAATTCGTCAACACGCCGACCTTCGCCGAAATGGTCACGTTCCTCGGCGCCGGCATGGTCGACGTCAGCGTCCTCCCATACACCAGCTTTATCGGCCTTTATGACAAGGAGGCTCCGGTCAAGATTGTCGGCGGCGGTGGCATCGAAGGCTGCGTGATCGTGGCCCAGCCCGGCCTCGACACGGCGGCCAAGCTCAAGGGCAAAACACTTGGCACCTTCCAGATGGATACCCTCGAGGTATTGCCGTACGATTGGCTCAAAAAGAATGGAGTGAAGTTCAGCGACATTACGGTCCGCTACATGGGCAATACTCCCGAAGCAGTCGAGGCGTTCAAGGCCGGCGCGCTCGACTTCATCTGCACGATCGAGCCTTACGCCTCGGCGCTGCTCAACGACGTCAAGGGGTCGGTGCTGTTGTCGAACGGAGTCGACATCTATGGGCCGCACTACACCGACTGCGTGCTCGCGGCGCGCACGAGCGTCATCGAGGAGCATCCAGAGGATTTGAAGGCACTGATCAAGGCGATGCTGAAGGCCCAGCTGATGTTCGAGCAGCAGCGCGAGCAGATCCTCGGCGAACTCGTCGGCACTTACTACAAGACCTCGCTCGAAAACGCGCGCATTGGCGCCCAGAGGCAGCCGCCTTGCGTCGATCAGCGGGCGCAGACCGATTTCATCCTCGGCCGTGTCGATTCGATCCTCGAGATGGGCTACATCAAAAAGAAGCCCGGGCGCGATGCGATCGACTGGACGTTGCTCGAGCAGGCTATCAAGGAAGTGCCGGAGGTCTATTATCGCGGTAGGGACACCGATTTCTCGGCGCCCCCCGCGCAGATCCGAGCGAGCCCAATTAAGGCACTCGGCTCCTACCTTGAGTGCATGACGCGGAACCGCCGGTCAGGCCACGGGTGTTGCACGCGCACGGGTGGCAAGAACCGGTCGATGAGCCGGCCCATCCGCTCCCACGTCAGTCGGTGCCGCTGGCTGCGTCGCCGCAGACTGCGGAACCACCTTTCGATTACGTGGACACGGAACGCCGACAGCATGCGGGTATTGGTCGGCACCGCGAAGTAGGCGAAGTATCCCCTCACCACGGTCCCTAACCACTGCCCCTGCTCGTCGATCGGCCTATGCCGGACCCGCTGGAGCGTTTCCGTGATCTCTTTGAGCTTGGCCCGCATTCGCTTGCGCTGCGTCCTGCGCCCGAGTTGGAAGCCGGCGCCGTCCTTCCGGGTGCCGCAGTAATGCGTAAACCCCAAGAAATCGAACGTCTCCGGCTTGCCTTCGCCCCGTCCCTGTCGGCGTTCGGCGGCAAATGCGCCGAACTCAATCAGGCGGGTTTTCCCAGGGTGCAGGCTCAGTGCGAACTGGGCCAAGCGGTTCTTGAGATCACTCAGAAAGCGCTCCGCCTCACGCCGGTGCTGGAAGCCCACAATGGTGTCGTCGGCGAATTGCACGACGATCATGTCGCCGCTCGCATGCCGTTTGCGCCACTGCTGGACCCAGAGATCGTAGACGTAGTGCAGGTACACGTTAGCCAGCAGCGGTGATGCCACTGCCCCCTGCGGTGTACCCTCCGTCGTCTCGATCCACTGGTCCCCTTCCAACACACCCGCCTTCAACCATTTCTGGATGAGGCGGATGATCCGTCGATCGCCGATCCGGTGCTCCATGAACCGTACCAGCCACTCTGGGCTGATCGTGTCAAAGAAGGATCGGATATCGGAATCTAAACCCAGTTGATTTTGCGCGCCCTAATCCCATACGCGAGCGCATCCAGCGCATCGTGCTGGCTGCGCCCGGGTCGAACCCATAGCTAAACCCCAGGAACTCCGCCTCGTAGATCGGCGTGAGGATTGCCACCACCGCCGCCTGGACAATCTTGTCCTCGATGGCGGCGATGCCGAGCGGCCGTTGGCTGCCATCGGCCTTCGGTATGTACTTCCGGCGCGATGGCAACGCTCGATACGTCCCTGCGTGGACCCGGGCGTGGAGATCGGCGAGGTTCGCCTTGAGGTTCTCCGCGTATTGGTCCCATGTCACCTCATCGACGCCTGGTGCTGCGCGCTTCTTCAAATTGACGAAGGCCCACCGCAGGCAGTCGGTGCCGATATGATGCAGGAGCGCCGTGAGGCGTTCCTTCTTGTTCCTGGTAACGGCCTCGCGTATGCGACCCTGCGCTTGTGACACGGCTGCCCGGCTCTGTGTCCGGACCGTGCTTTGCAGTTCCGCATTCCTCTCGGTCCCACCGCTTCCCTCCATCAGCTCCGCCGCGGCGTGCGCCGCCTTGTTCGCCAACTTCTTCGGTACTATCGGTGAGTCTGACCGCTCCGTCCCGTTCATCTTCGGCGATGACCTCCGGTCTTCCCGTTGCGGCCCGCGAACGGCCTCGCAGGGCGGTGACGGAGCTCTCCCGGTTCCCGTGCAGGAGGCGTCAATGCATGCCAGGGTCCCAGACGACGCGGGGTGGTACGGATCCTCGCTCTATCGGATCCGCCCCTGTTGCCTTCTGCTGCCACGACGGCATCGGCACCCCGGACTAAATTGCTTTCGCCGCTCACAGCCTGGCCTACACACACCCCTGTCAACGCTTCGCGTGACGCCTCGCGGCGCACCGCGCATGACTGGGGCCGGTGTGGGTCGCTACCCCTTCACCGTAATGGACTTTCACCATCTACCTCCTGCCGGTCTCCCGGCGCACCGCGGCTCAATGGCTGGCCTATACGCTCCCCTACCGACGCTTCGCCGACGTCCTCGCGGACGCCTGCGCACGGATCAGGGACGACGTGGATTGCTACTCCTTCACCGCAGTGGACTTTCACCACATACTCCTTGCCAGTCTCCCGGCGCACTCACTCGCGTTGCGGCCTGCACACTCGCACGGTTACCGTATGTCGTAACCGCTATCCGAAGGCTTCAGACATTTCGTCACCTCCATGACTGCTCCGGTTGCTTCCGGCGGGAGCGATCGCCGGGTGGGTCCTGCACCCACTGGAAAAGCGCCGCCTTTTCACGGCGCACGTGGAAACGCGACATTCCCGATTTGCCCGGCCTGGGATGCCCATGCTTCAAAAGCGGTCATTTGCAGCCTGAAGCCATGACACCCGACACCGCGCCTATTTAGCGCTGCTGCTGCTGGTAGCTCGAAGGACAGAGGGATATCGTCATCCATCCCGGCTGCCGCTCCTCGCAGCCGGAGCGCCGCATGAACGTATCGGCGTGGCTGCGCGGGTTGGGGCTCGAACAATACGCGCCTGCATTCCGCGACAACGATGTCGATGGCGAAGTGCTGCCCGAGCTGACGGCCGACGACCTGATCAGCATCGGCGTAACCTCGGTCGGCCATCGCCGCAAGTTGCTGGCCGCGATGGCCGCCTGGGGGCGGAGCCGACGCGTGACTTAGCCCGACCAGCGGCGAGCCTGACATCCACTCCCGTCTCCCCTCCGCCGATTTCCGGCCGTTCGCTAGACCGCGATCGAACCACCGGAGTTGACCCTTCTCGGTCATTTAGGGTCCGCGCTTGGAACGGCTCTTCATGCCCCGAAGCGGCCCTCCAAGAACGACGCCGCAGAGCGCCCGGACGGGTGATGGGGTGATCTAATCCCGCTTTCGGCGGCACCTACCCGCGCCGGAGCAGGTGCGGCGCGGTCGGCTCTTTACCGGGCCGCCGCTTTGATGGGCACCGGCCGGGCGAGCGCGGCGTCGAGTTCCTCGATCGTCCGGCCGCGCGTTTCGATGCCGATGAAGAGAAAACCGATAACGGCGAGCAGATACCAGGCGGCAAAGTAGTTGAAAGCGGGTACGAGCGCGTCAAGCGTCGCCTGCGGAGCGACATAGTTGGAGGCGCCGGCGATGACCGCCAGGCCGGCCGGGCCGATGAATTTGGCGATGTTCGAGCAACCGTAGACGAGACCGAAGCCGCTGGCTCGCAACTTTGCCGGCCATAGCTCGGCCATGTACGGAAAGACGACCGAAAAGCTGGCGTTCGAGAAAAAGCTGGCCAAGAGCAGCATTAGGAAGAACGCCGATGCGGCGCCGATATAGACGTCGTGCAGGTAGCCGGCGAGCATCGTCCCGCAGCCCGCCGCGACTGAGAGGAGGAACCCGGCCCAACGGCGGCCGAGCGCATCCGACATCCAGGCGCCGAGGGCTCGCCCGGGGATGCCGATCATCGGCGATCCATACCGACAGGTATGCTGCCTCGACAGGAGTCACCTTCAGCACCAAGACCAGCAGGGTGGCGCCCCACAGCGCCACGCCGACCGCGCCCGTCGAACTCAGCCCGGTCATGATCGCCGCGATGATGCTGCGCGGGTATTTGAACAATTCCAGCCACGACATATGCGGCTGCTCGGGCAGCGACGCCGGCAGCTGAATTTCGCCAGGGTCGACCTTGAGCGCCCAGGCCAGCGAGCGGCGCGCCTCCTCGAAGCGCCCCTGACCGAACAGCCAGCGCGGCGATTCCGGGACCCACAGGCGGATCACGAAGGCGAAGGCCGCCGGCACCAGCCCAATGGCGAACAAGCCGCGCCAACCGATGATCGCGCCGAGCGATGCGCTCAACAATGCGGCCAGCAACGGCCCCAAAGGCAACAAGCCGATCGACAGGCCGCTGACCCAGCCGCGCTTCGACGCAGGCACGAATTCCTGCAGCAATGGCAAATCGACTGCGGCGAGGCCGCCCACCCCCAAACCGACGATGAACCGCATCGCCGCGATGAAAATCCAGCCATTCTCCGGCGCCAACGCCGTCGCGCCGGTGGCGAACGAAAGGGTCAGGATCATCATCATGAACACCGTGCGCCGGCCGATCTTGTCACCGAGCCAGCCGAAGAAAATCCCGCCCGGTATCGACGCCACCCCCGAGGCGAACAGGATCGCCCCCGATTGCCCGAACGTCAGATGCCAATCCTTTACGAAAAACGCCAGGACAAAACCAATCAAGGCAAAATCAAAGAAGTCAATAACGATGGAAAACAAACAGGCTGTAAAAATTTTCCATTGATTTATGGTCAGCGAATTCTGTTGCTCGAGAAGATCCAGCATGACACTCCTCCCGTTCGCTTTGTCGGCCCGTTGGCCGCTCTCGGGCGAGCGGAGACGGCGGTCCGGTCGGGACGGGGGGTGATCGACGCTATCAGGCGCCTCCATGTCAAATCCGTTAAGCTCCAAGGCGCGTGTCGGGATCCCCACCTGGCTGGTGGTCGTCGGCGATTTGATCGGAGAAGGCTCGGCGCAGGAGCAATCGGTGGGCAAACGCCGAACCTCGCCGCTCTTTCAGCCGCCCCAGCAGGCGAGCATCGTCCAGCGTTCCCGCGAGGTCAGATCGCGCAGCCAAGCCAAATCGCGTTTTCCTCTCCTCCTGTTTTTTTGGCCGAGCTGTCGCTCGCACCCGAGTGTCCGGCGATGCCGCACATCAATGGCGGATCACGATCGAAGTGAGCCGGGGCCCAGTCTAGCGCAGTCCCACCACGGCACCTTCCATGTCGGCCAATCGCCCGCGCTTGCACTGATAGGATGGACCGGCGGGATCACCCCTTCCCGCCTTGATCGCGTCTCGTTCAGGAACGCCAATCTATCGGTCAAACCACACGTCTTCCATGCGCCAACCATTGAATTGGCTGTTGACCATGACGGTAATACCCTTCAATTGCGGCCGCATGCAGGTAGCCAGACGGGTGTGATAGACGATCGGCCGCGCCCCATCCTCTTGCAGCCTCTTGTCGATCTCCCACACGAGATGTTTGCGCTTATCCTGATCAGGCATCGAAGACTGCTCGACGAACAGCTGTCTCCAGCTCTTGGTTGCAGTAGCCGGTATAGTTGCGCTCCGAGCCGCAGGTGTAATTCTCAAAAATTGCTGATCAGGATCGTCGACTCCGCTGCCCGTACATTGACGCCGATCTGATAATCCTTGCGCGCGAGCTTCGGGAACCAGTTCGCGGTCTCGACCGGCTTGAGCTCGGCGTCGATCCAGATCGCCTTCAACTGGTCAATGAGGATCACCGCGGGATCGCGATAGGTCGGGATGTTGCGCGCCGAAACCTTGATCGCGAGGTGCTTCTCAGCGCTGTATCCGAGCTTGGCCATGATCTCGCGCGCCTCAGCGCGGTTTTTCGCGATGTCGGGATCGTAGCCGGGAACAGTGACAAGAAAATCGACCGGCATGCCCCAAACGCCGGCCGGAGGCGGTAGCATCGCCCCGCCGATATCGCCCTGGCCCTCGGCGAGAATGTCCACAAAAGTCTTGCGATCGAGCGCCAGCGCCAGCGCGCGCCGTAGATCGGAATTATCGAAGGGCGACGCCTGCCGGTTGACTAACAAATTGATGCTGTTATTGGCGGGCGCCAGCTCGCAAACCACTTGCGGCGCCTGCTGCTTGATATCGTTGATGAGCGGGACCGTGACCTCGTAAGGAAACGTCAGGTCGAACTTGTTGGCGATGAAGGCGAGGATCGCGGTCGAGCGGTTCGGGATGATCGTGTATTCGATGCCATCGAGATAGGGCCGTCCCGGCTTCCAATAATCAGGATTGCGGACGAGCTTGATCGACTCGTTGGGCTTGAACTCGACGAATTTGAATGGGCCGGTGCCGATTGGATGCTGCCGCATATCACGCGGCGAGACGTGGCAAGGATAGATCCGCGTATAGCCCGAGGCGATCAAGGCGAGGATCGCAGGCTGCGGCCGCTTCAACACGAAGGTGGCCTCGGCGGGACCATTGGTGGCGATTTCCGCGATGTTATTCCACCATGATTTGCGTGGATTGAGGCGCAGCCGCTCGGGAGCGCGACCGGTCAGCAGATCCCAGGTGCATTTGACATCGGCAGAGGTGAACGGTTTGCCGTCATGCCATTTGACGCCCTCGCGCAATTTAAACGTCAGCCGGGTTCCGTCTTCGCTCCACGACCAGCTCTCGGCTAGGTCGGGAACGATCGTCTCGAGGCTGTTCTGCGCGATGTGCTGGTCATAGAGTAGGAGGTTGTTGAACACCGCCATCATTGGGATCGAGACCGAGTTGGTCGCTTCCTCGTGGATCGACATGCTCGCTGGGGTGTCGCGGTGATAAATCCGCAAGACCCCGCCGGGTTTTTGCGCGTGTGCATCTTCGCACAACATCGCGGCCAGAAGGAGCCCAGCTACCGCAACGCGCCTTAAGTACTTTCCCTTCATGCTCCCTCTCTGGCGCGGCCTACTGCGGATCGCTGCTTCGGGAATGGACCAAGTCCAACAGTACCCTAATCGACCGGTGTCGGTCCTTAATCGATTCGACTTGCCCGAGAGCCGCACGGGTGAAAACCCGCTGCTGAAATAAGAGACGGCCCGAAACGGTGGGTACCGAAAGCGGGACCTAGGGTTCGAATCCGCCCCCCTCCAGCAGCCAGTCTGTCTCAGCGGTGAACCCCGAGGCTGTAACCGAAAAGCCCCGCACTTTGGCGGGGGTCTGCGGCTGGCTGGGGACGTGAGAAGGGAAGTGCAGGCTGGCGAACCGGGACTCCTTCGCCTTTGCTCTCAGCGCTGCTTTCGCTGCCAGTCATCTGAGCGAGCGGACGACAGCCCGATTGGCTGCCACATATCCTGGTGCGATGTGACCCAACCTTTCTCGCATCTTTAGATGCACCGCCGGCAGATGATGGAACGGGATCGAGGGATACGAGTGATGCTCAGCGTGGTAGGGCATATTCCACATCAGCAATCGTATCGGGAAGGAGGTCAAGGTGGTGCGCGTGTTGGTCAGGCCGTTGCGGTCCAAACTGCAGCCGGTATGCTCGGCAATCAGCAAAATGCGCAAGAACGGCTGCGCGAGCGATCGACTCCCGCAGACGGGTCCTCCAACACAAAATCGCTGTTGGTCGGGCAGTCCTTTCCTTAGCGGGTGTGCCGACGCTCCTCCCAAAGCGGTACCGACGGTTTGCAGACTTTTCGCTGGAGGAGGCAGTCAGGAGCGAACCCGTCTCTGAAATGAGATCCGAAATAACGCGCGATTCCGAGGGGTTTATAGCACCGTTACCGCGGCGTAAGGCGCCTGTTTTAGGTCGTATCGGCGGGATTTTTTTCAAACCGTGTGACCTCCCGCCCGTTAGGTTTGGGTTTTAAGCCGCTGTGACTCCTACGGTTTTTTCGTCACCCGGTGTCCGGCTGGCGGAATTTACCGTCTATAAAAGAGCCGGCTCGGCCGCGCCATCCGCTGATCGAGCCATAAACATGACTTTCTTCAAGCACTTACGGCCTGTCAGTACGCAACCCAATTTACCGCGACGAGCGATTGGTCGACCACGCTGCTTGCCGCCGGTCTTGAGACCCGAGCGCTGCTGCAGGGAGCTGTGCCGTTCGCAATCGAGGAACGAAAACAGATCATTGACAAAATCGTTCTGGCTGTGCTATATATACTCGCAATACGGTTCAAGCATCAAGGCTCCTGGTTTTGTCCTGCGCGAGGGCAGTTTACAATATTCCTCCAAATCCTGCCATAAAATTAAGTATAAACCCTTGTTGCTCATTTTCCAACTATTTCTTCTAAACAATTTCGAGCGGAGCGTCGCGAAGGTGAATTATGGCATTGACAACATCGGGGCCCGCGGAACCCATCCCCGCGAGAGCGTGGCCGGCCGAGCGGGTCGAGTTTTGGTCTATCGAACAGTTGATACCCTACGGCGCCAATGCGAGGTTTCACAGCCAAACCGACTCGAGAAGATCGCCGCATCGATCCTCAAATGGGGGTGGACGAACCCGGTGCTAGTGGACGAGCACGGC
>CAVSZA010000049.1:0-67333 GCA_963732095.1 uncultured Alphaproteobacteria bacterium | reverse complement strand
GACGTCGAGCGCTGGGTCGAGAGAGACTGACCCGCCGATGGCCAAGGTACGTAAGCGGACCTGGACGAACAAGGCGGGCGAGCAGAGCGCCTGGATCGCCCAATACTCGTCTCCGGGGCCTGACGGTAAGCCGAAGCGGCATATCGAAACCTTCAAGACCAAAAAGGAGGCGGCCGCTTGGCTGGCGCGGACGGTGGTCGAGGTGCAGCAAGGCCTGCATACCCCAGCGAGCTCGAGCATCACGATTGCCGAAGCGGGTGAGCAATGGATTACCCAGGCCGGGACGGACGGGCTGGAGGCATCGACGATCCGCCAATATCGTCAGCATCTCGACCACCATATCCAGCCCTTCCTCGGCTCGATGAAGCTGGCGGATCTCACCCCGGGCGGTGTTCAGCATTTTCGCAACATGCTGATCAAGGAGGGGCGCTCCCGGGCGATGGCTCAGAAGGTCCTCTCAAGCCTCGGTTCGATACTCGCAGACGCGATGACGACCGGCCGAGTGGCGCGCAACGTGGTGCGCGAGCAGGCGCGCCAAAACAGGCGCCGGAACCGTGTCGAGAAGCGCCACGAGAAGCGGATCGAGATAGGGGTGGACGTTCCGAGCAAGGAAGAGATCCGCGCAATCCTCGAACACGCCGGCGGCCGGTGGCGCCCGCTGATCGTGACGGCTGTGTTTACCGGGCTGCGTGCGTCTGAACTCCGCGGACTTCGCTGGGATGACGTCGATCTCGACCGCGGCATCCTGACGGTCCGGCAGCGGGCCGATCGCTGGAATACTATAGGCTCACCAAAATCCGATTCGGGCAAACGCCAGGTGCCGCTCGCGCCAATGGTGGTCAACGTGCTCCGGGAATGGCGGCTGACCTGTCCGCGAATCGGCGCCGATTACGGCACCGAAGGCCGGCTATGGCTCGTCTTCCCGAACAGCAAGGGGAATGTCGAAACCTTGCCCAGCATTCATCGGCGCGGGCTTGGCCCGCTGCAGGTCGCGGCCGGGATCACGACGGACAAGTTGCATCCTAAGTACGGCTTGCACTCGTTCCGACACGCGGCGGCCAGCCTGTTTATCGAGCAAGGCTTCACGCCAAAACGGGTGCAGGCGCTGATGGGGCACTCGACAATTCAGATGACATTCGACACGTATGGCCACCTGTTTCCGTCGGAAAAGGATGATCAGGTCGCGATGCAGCAGCTGCAGGCGCGGCTGGTGAGCTGATTGCGACAAAACGCAACACAGAGCATCGGTAAGCCATTGACTTGACCATGTAAGAGATTGGTATCGGGTCACCAATGAGCGGATTTTGATTCCGCCATACGGAGGTTCGAATTCCTCCCGCCCCAGCCAATCAATTCAACAGTCCACGCCTGCAGGTCAGATCGGCCGAGGAATACGTCGATCTGATGAACAACCTGCGCCTGGCAATCCGAAGATGAAGGATGTGGCGATCCCCGCCAACATGCGTCAGGGGTTCGGCTCACGATCCAATCGAAGATGGGAGCAATGCTTCTGCCGGCCACCGCCTCGCCATCCCTGGGCCACTTCATCGGGATCCGGATCTACTCCGGTACCTCCGCAACTTCGCGCCGAGATGGCGGGCGTTAAAGGTTGCCGATGCCTAAATAGGATGCATCCCTGACCCGCTCGATGCCGCCTTGTTGAGCAGACCGAGTTGCCGGTAGATACCGTCGGCCGGCTCGGCCTTGCGCAAATCGGGGGCGTTTTGCTCGATCAACCCACGACCGGTGAACTCTTGACGGACCAAAGCGCGGAAGCCCGCGCCAACCGGCGGCTCGTCATGGCCGCGGTCCTGTTGGCGATCTTCATGGTCGCGACGGACAGCTATATCGTTGCCACCGCGATGCCGACGATCGTCGCCGATCTCGGCGGCTTTCGCATGTTCAGCTGGGTGTTCGCCGCCTATCTGCTGGCTCAGGCGGTGACGATTCCGATCTACGGGCGCCTTGCCGACCTCTACGGCCGCAAGCGCGTTTTCTTCGCCGGGACCAGCGTGTTTCTGCTCGGCTCGCTGTTGTGCGGGTTCGCCTGGGGCATGGTGCCGCTGGTGCTGTTCCGCGCGATCGAGGGCATCGGCGCCGGCGCCGTCCAGCCGATCGCGACGACGATTGTCGGCGACATCTACACCCCGGTCGAACGCGCGCGAATGCAGGGTTACGTCTCGGGCATGTTCGGGGTTGCCGCGATCATTGGCCCGACCCTCGGCGCCTTTGTCGTCGAGCACATCAGCTGGTCGCTCGTTTTCTGGGTGAACATCCCGGTCGGAATCGCGACCTGCGTGATGTTCGGCCTCTTCCTGCACGAGCGGCGCGAGCCGCGCCGGCATCGCGTCGACTATCTCGGCTCGGCGCTGCTGATGGCGGGCGTCGGCGCGCCGATGCTGGCGATCGTGCAGATCGGCAATGCCGGCAGAGTGACCGTGGCGGCGTTGATGCTCGGCGGGATGGTCGCGCTGGCGGCGCTCGCCGGGCATGAGAGACGGGCGGTCGAGCCGATGCTGTCGTTGCATCTCTGGCGCAACCGGGTGGTCGCGGTCGGTTGTCTCGCCGGATTGTTCAACGGCGCGCTGATGATGGCGATTTCAGGGTTTCTGCCGACCTTTGTGCAAGGAGCGATGGGCCGCGACGCCACCGCGTCGGGTGTGGTGCTGGCCGCCTCCTCCGTAAGTTGGGCCTTTGCCAGCATGGCCGCGGGCCGCCTGATGATCCGCACCTCGTACCGCTTGGCGGCAGCCATCGGCGGCGTTTTTCTGGTGATCGGCAGCTTTGTGCTGATTACGCTCGAGCCCACGAGCGGATTGCTTCGCGCCGGAATCGGCTCCTTTTTGCTTGGCGTCGGGATGGGTTTTTGCAACACCGCCTTTATCGTTTCGATCCAGGCCAGTGTCGGCTGGAACGAGCGCGGCATGGCGACCTCCTCGACGATGTTCATGCGCATCGTCGGCAATTCGCTCGGCGCCGCGATCTTTGGCGCGATCCTCAATTTCGGCGTCTACTCGCGGGTGCCCGACGCCGGCGACGCGGTCAACCGCCTGATGTCACCCGCTGCCCGCCAGACCCTCGGTGCCGGTGACATCGCCCGCCTGGTCGAGGCGGTGGGCGCCTCATTGCACAGCATCTACGTCATCGCCGCGCTCGTCGCGATCGTCAGCCTGATCTTGGCATTGGCCTTGCCGGCGCGTCTCAGCCCGACCCGCCCGCACTTCCAGCCGTCGCGGCAATGACGCCCCGTCCCTATCCCCCGGGTTTTCGCAGGTTGCCGAGCGGGTCGTATTGACGAACCTGCAATGAGCCGAGCACGTAGGCGACATCCTCGGGCCGCACCGCGGCCGTGTCGGTAGCGCAGATGCTCGCGTGCATGATGTAGATATAGCCGCCTCCCCACTTTGGGCCGGCCTTTTGGATCGCGGCGCAATTGTGAGGGCCATCCGAGAATTCGATCGACTTATCTTCGCCATTACTCACGAAATTACGCCAATTAGTGCCACGCCGCGTCACCTGGTTCATGTCCTGAAAGTCTTCCTGGTCGTATCCTGAATTACCATTGACGTAACAATATTGCGATGTTTGATGGCCTATGGCGGTAAGCTTGTAGGGATCGAATATCAATGTATCGGCTTCGATCGACAAACGGCCGGAGCTATAGATCGCAACATCGAGCGACAGATCGCAGTTGCTGCCGCCTTTCGGGTTGGTAATTTGATCTGTCGCGCCCGGCAGCAGCCGATACCCTTGCAGGCACTTGCCTCCCGCGGCAGGGGCGATGAAGGTCGTCGTACACGGGACCTCGCGAAATTTGTCCTCCTCGACGCGATATCGACCACTATAAGGATTTCGCTGGTAGGCCTTACCAGGATCGCGCAGGTAGGGCGCTGCGACCGGGGCAGCGGGCGCGGTGACGGTGACGTTGGGCAGCGACAACTGCTCCGTTTGCTGCGCCCAGGCGCCGCCCGCCGACGCGATCACCGCCAATCCCGTGGCGACGCTCGCCAGTCCGGGGATGGGCGGCACGATCTATTCGCCGGCCTTTCGCAAATTGCCTTTTGAATCGTATTGCCGGATTTGGAGTGAGCCGAGAGTATAGGCGACGTCCTCTGCCCGCACCGCGGCCGTGTCGGTCCGGCAGATGCTGGCGTGCAGCATGTAGACGTAACCGCCTCGCCACTGTGGTCCGGGCTTGTGAACGGCAATGCAGCTGTGAGACCCATCCGAGAATTCGATGGATTTGTCTTCGCCATTGCTCACGAGATTACGCCAATTGGTGCCGCGCCGCGTCACCTGGTTCATGTCTTGAAAGTCTTCCTGATCGTAACCCGGATGACTGGCGACGTAACACCACTTGTTTGGCATCCCGGTGGCTGCCAGCTTGTACGGATCGAAAATCAAGGTGCTCGCTTCGATAGACAAGTTGCCGACGCTGTACATGACCACGTCGAGCGCCATGTCGCACCGCAGGCCACCGCGCTGGTTGCTGAGAGCAAGGCCCGGCACCAACCGATAGCCTTGCAGGCATTTTCCCCCGGCTGACGACGCAATGCGAGTTTCTGTGCACGGCACTTGCGTGAATTTATCCTCTTCGACGCGATAGCGGCCGGCATAGGGATTTCGCTCGAACGATTTCCCGGGGCTGCGCAAATAGGGCGGTTCGACCGGAGCTGCGGGTGCGGTTACGGTAACGTTGGGAACCGGCAGTTGCTTGGTTTCTTGAGCGTAAGGGCCGCTCGCCAACAAGATGATCGCCAATGCCGCGATAGCGCCCGCCGGTTTGCAAAACGCGTGCATGATGCGCCTCCCTGATGGCCGGGGTCGCCGGCATCACCGATTCCAGCCGGCGCGCGTTTTGAAGATACTACGGCAAGTAAAAATTTGCCACCCGGCCGCTCGCCTGTCGCGTGAGGCGGTCGGCGCTGCAAAGGCGCGCCGATTGCGATATTCTCGCCCGTTTCTTGCGATGGCCGGCGCCGGGTTCGCGATGAACGGGATCAGGCTGCCCCTTGCTTTGTCGATTGCCGGCCATGCTGTCGTATTGGCCCTGGTGATCCTGTTTGCCGCCGCGACCCGTCCCTCCCCGGAAACCGCGATGCCCGGCGGTTTCGAGGTTGTTCTCGGCCAACCCCTTCCTGAAGCCAAGCTCTTGCCCACCCCGCAGGCGTTGCCGTCGCAAGCGGCTGCGGTATCACAGCCGGAGCGTCCGGTCGAAGCAACCGAGCCGGCTCCCGCCCCCGCGCCGGAAGTCCCGGTCCCGCCGCCCGACCAAACGGCCGCCCTACCCGTGACGCCGCCGCCGCGGCGCAAGCCCGTCGTCAGGGAGCCGCCGAAACATGTCATACACCGGCCGGAGCGACCGCAGGCACCCGTGGCCGAACCGACCCCGGCGCCGGCGAGATTTGCCGAAATGAGTCCCGCCGGTGTTGCCGGTGCGCAAAATTCCACAGCGGTCGCGGCGGCATCCGTCGCGGCGCCGGCGCCAGTCCCGAGACCGGATGTCACCGCGAGCTACCAGGCGATGGTCAGCGCCTGGCTCGAAAGCCACAAACGTTATCCCGAATCCGCCCGTGAACGGGGCGAGGAAGGAAACGCTGCGCTGCGCTTTCGGATCGACCGATCCGGCCGCGTCCTCGACTACAGTTACAGGAGCACTGGATACGCCGATCTCGATGCCGGTCTCGATGAGATGATGCGCGGCGCACAGCTGCCGCCCTTTCCGCCAAGCATGACAGCATCCCGCATCGAGGTCTCGCTGACGATGCAGTTCAGCCTGACGCGATAGCTGGGCCGGGTGGGGGACGGCGCCTTACGCAGCCCTGGCCGCAATCGAGCCGGCGGAACGCGCCTCACCGAGGATCATGTCGGCGCCCTTTTCGGCGATCATGATCGTCGCCGCATTGGTATTGCCGGAAACGACAGTCGGCATGATCGAGGCGTCGATCACCCGCAGCGCCTCGACTCCTCGCACCCGCAGCGCCGTGTCGACTACGCCCCGTTCATGCGGCCCCATCATGCAGGTGCTGGTGGGGTGGTAGGTCGTGCCGGCCGTCTGGCGGATATGGTCGAGGAAGTCTTCGTCGCTCTGCGCCGCCGGACCGGGCAAGAATTCCTCGGAGACGGATTTCTGCATCGCCGCGGTCTGAAAGATGCCTCGCGCGATCCTGAGCCCGGCGATCAACGTGTCCTTGTCGGCCTGCGTCGACAGATAGTCCGGCTGGATTGCCGGCGGCGCTGCGGGATCAGGCGAGCGGATCCTGAGCCAGCCGCGGCTTTCCGGCCGGCAGGGGATGCAGGTCGCCTGGCAGGCCGGAAAGTCGTGCATTTCCTCCCCTGGCCGCACAAAACTGCCGGCGAGGAACTGATATTGCACATCCGGCGAGTTGAGGCCCGGCCGGGTGCGTGCAAAGAGCCCGATCGGCGCCGCTCCCATCATCAATGCGCCGCGGCGCGCCAGCGCATACGAGAACCCGGCATGAGCCTGCCGCAGCCAGCTCCGGGAGACCTCGTTCAAGGTGTTGGCGCGCCGCGCGCGATAGACGACGCGCGAGTTAATGTGATCCTGCAGGTTCTCGCCGACCCCCGGCAGATCCTCAACCACCGGAATGCCGTGCTCCTGCAGCAATTGGCCCGGCCCGATCCCGGAAAGCTGCAGCAGCTGCGGCGAGTTGATCGAGCCGCCGGCGAGCAATACCTCGCGGCGCGCCCGGGCTCTGTGCACGATCCCACCCTGCGAATATTCGAGGCCGACCGCGCGCTTGCCTTCGAACAGCACGCGGTGCGCCAATGCGCGGATCTCGACACGCAGATTGGGCCGCCGCATTGCGGGCCGCAGATAGGCGACTGCCGCGCTGCACCGCCGCATGTTGCGGACGGTCACCTGCAACGGTCCGACGCCGTCCTGCTCGGCACCGTTGAAATCCGGATTGAGCTTGTATCCTGCTTCCTGCGCCCCGGCGATGAAGGCGTCATGCAATGCATGGCGGGCCCGCAGATCGGAGACGCACAGCGGTCCGCCAGCGCCGTGATGCTCGTCGGCGCCGCGCTCCTGATGCTCGGCGCGCCGGAAATAAGGCAGCACGTCCTCATACGACCAGCCGGTATTGCCGAGCTGGCGCCACAGATCGAAATCCTGCTTTTGGCCGCGGATGTAAATGAGCCCGTTGATCGAGCTCGACCCGCCGAGCACCTTGCCGCGCGGCCACAGCATGCGGCGTCCGCCGAGCTCGGCGAGCGGCTCGGTCTCGAACACCCAGGTGATCTTCGGATGGAAGATGTTTCGGTAGAACCCGGCGGGGATGTGGATCCACGGATTGCGGTCCTTGCCGCCTGCCTCCAGCAAAAGGACGCGCGTCGTGCGGTCGGCGGTCAGGCGGTTCGCCAACACGCAACCGGCAGAACCGGCGCCGACGATGACGAAGTCGAATTCACTGGTGTCCTGCATACCCGCTCTCCGCGAAATCCGACCTATATTTTTTGCACCGCCGCCGCTCATTATATGATGTCTTGCAACTCGACGGAGCACGACATGCGTGCAGCGGTCTTCGCGATTATTGGTCTGATCGGTTCCACGACGATAGCCGTAACAGCGTCCGCTTTCCCGACCGGATCAATTGGGAGGGAAGCCGGTGCCGCGTCGCACCTCATCGAGGTCGCTCAGGGCTGCGCCCCCGGCTTTCATTGGGTAGGAAAGCACCGCAACCGACATGGCGTATGGGTCTTGGGCCACTGCGCAAAAAACCTTCACGCGTGAGCGAGGGCTTGCCCCACCAGATACACGTCGCATTCCGGCCCAGGTGACATTTACCCGCTGACGCCTAATTCCTTGCGCAAGTCCCTGATCACCTGATCGCGCGTGCGGGTCTGCCATCGGCGGCGCCGGCCGATCGGCGCGTTTTCGATTTCCGGAGCCACCTTTACGGCGACAAACACCGGGCCCGGCTTGCCGAGGATCTCGGGCAAAGTGGCGGAGAAATTCTCGAGCTCCCGGAAGGCGAAAGCTCGGGGATAGCCGGCGCCGCGGGCGATCACGTCGTAGTCGGTGTTTTCGGCATTGGGCACGGGCTGACCGCCTGTCGTGGCGTAGCAGCCATTGTCGATCAAGAAGTGGTAGAAATTCGTCGGCTGCTGCTCGGCTATCGTGACCAGGATGCCAAGGCTCATCAAGATGTCGCCCTCGGAATCGAAGAGGATCACCCTTTTCTCCGGTCGCGCCAGCGCCAGCCCCAGCGCAAAGCCGGCGTGTCCGCCCATTGCCGGATCGCCGACGGGTACGTCCAGATTCGGCCGCGTCGTAAGGTCAGTCCAATAGCGGCCGCCGCGGCCCAGAACGACGATCGCGTCCTCGCGATAAGGCGCGAAGGCCTTCAACATATCGGCTGTGTGCATCATCGCGGTTCTCTATTACCGATTGAAGCCATGGTATTCGTCGCCGACGAGCACGACGACCGGCCTCCTGGTGCGTTCCGCCTCCTCGAAAGCGATCGAGATACGCGGCGCGTCGGCGTCGTTCTCGACGAGGTAGTAGTTGATCCCAAACGCCATCAGAAACCGCTCCGTGTAAGTCGCCGCGCTGTCCTGGTTGACGCCGTGGCGCGTCCAGCCGCGATAGCCGACCATCAGCACGACCGGGATGTTGAGGCCCAAAAGCCAGCCGCGCAGCGAATCTCCCGAATTCCATCATCCCAGTGTTCTGGATCAGGATCAGCGGCTTGGCCCCGGCAACCCACAGCCCGGCGGCGATCGAGCAGGCGTGCCCTTCGCGGCTGACGCCAACGAGCCGCAGCGACGGCTCCGCCTTCATCAAGAGGTAGAGCCAGTTGGTCTCGCTGTCCGGCAGCCACACGACGTGTGTGACGCCGTTCTTCTTCATCTCGCCGAGCACTGTCTCCGGGCTGAGCGCAATCACCCCCGCGTCGTTCATCAATTGCCTCCGCCCGCCGCTGCCCGCCTGTCGTAAGCTCCAGTGGCGCGAGCGACGCCATGGCGAAACTGGGCGACACTCCAGGCGCCGCTGCCGGCCGCCGCGAAATACAGAAATAGAAAGCAGTAGACAATCGCCAATTCGCCGCCGTTGAGGGTCGGGAAAAAGCTCTTCGGCGCGTGCACCATGAAGTAGGCGAATGCCATTTCGCCCGACATGATAAACGCGGTGATGCGAGTGAACAGGCCGACCGTGAGCAACGCCCCGCCGACCAGTTCGATGACCCCGGCGAGCCCCAACAGCGAGACCAGCTGCAATTTATCGAACATCGCGACATGTGGAAAGCCGACGAGTTTCGCCAAGCCGTGCTCGACGAATAAGAGCCCGACAATAATGCGCAGCACACCGAGCATCCGCTCGGACCACTGATGATTGAGGATCTCCATCTTCCAGACTCCCTCGGGTCGGTCCAATTTAACTCTAATATCATCTGATGGAGGCATAATGAAACAAGACCGCGACGACCGCATTCTGTTCCTGTTCCGGCACGGCGAGACCGACTGGAACCGCGAAGGCCGGCTGCAGGGGCATACGGATACGCCGCTCAATGCCACGGGCCTGACGCAAGCGCAGGCACTGGCCGAAAGCTTGCGCCCACACCGCCTGGATGCGGTCGTGTCGAGCGATCTGAAGCGCGCCCAAACGACCGCGCAGATCGTTGCCGAGGCGTTGCGGGTGCCGCTTTTCACCGAAGCGGGGTTGCGCGAGACCGATGTTGGCGCGGCCGAGGGCCTCCTATGGCCGACGCCAAGACGCGCTTCGGCGAGGGCCTCACCGAGCGCTGGTTCTCGGATGGCGATGTCGCCTTTCCCGGCGGCGAGACCGGCATCGAGACCCGCGTGCGGGGGCTCGCCGGTTTGCGGCGCTTCACCGCGCCGCGGCCCTACCGGCGGATCGGTGTCTCCACCCACGGTGCGATGGTGCGCCAGCTGATGAAGCACGCCTTGCCGCCGGGCAGCCCGCCCGCGCAGGTTCGCAATACTACTCTCTACGTTCTGCTATACGAGCCGGCAACTGATCGACTGGTGGTCCTCGAACGGGAAGAGCTCCAGTTGGGCTGAGCGCAGTTCCCTGGTCAATCGAATTGCATGCTGATGGTCTCGGCGACGAGAGCGGGGCGGGAGGCGCCCTCGACCTCGATCGTGTTCTCCGAGGTAATGCGCACGCCGCCATCGACCGGATCGACCGATTTGATTTTCTGCCGCAGCCGAATGCGCGAGCCAGCCGGTACCTGCCCAGTGAATCGGACGCGGTTGGAGCCGTAATTGAGCCCACGCGAGCGGTGCTTGACGCGATAGAGCGTCTGGCCGAGCCGGGGCACCAGCGACAACGTCAGATAGCCGTGGGCAATCGTCTTGCCGCCCGGCATCTCGCGCTTGGCGCGCTCGACATCGACATGGATCCATTGGTGGTCTCCAGTGGCGTCGGCGAATTTATCGATCAACGCCTGATCGACTGTAAACCAATCGCTGACGCCGATTTCCTTGCCGACATATTGCGTGAGGTCAACCGGACGCTCGAGTTCGATCATCGTTTGTCCCTTTCTTTTGTTATCGGCAATCGTCTACCCGATTTATGGCCGCCTGGGAAAGCGCCAGGAACCGCTGCCCGCTTTGCGCGGTTAATCCTGAGACATTCATGACAGCGAGGGATTTGGCGATGGCGACAAAAGCGAAAACCAAGGCAAACCGCACGGCGGATCGGAAATCGAGCCGCTCGCAGAGTGCGAGTCGGAACAAAGAGCGCCAGCAGGCGTCCCGTAACGCTTTCGACGTCTTGGAAGAAGATCACCGGGAAGTCGAGGAATGGTTCGACGAATATGATGAGCTGAAGGACAGTGATGAAGATCGCAAGGCCGATCTGGCGGAAAAAATCTGCCTCGCTTTGAAGGTTCACGCGCAGATCGAGGAAGAGATTTTCTATCCCCAGGCCCGTGAAGCCAGTCAGGACAACGATTTGATCGACGAAGCGCTGGTTGAGCATTCGACAGTGAAAAACCTTATCGGCGAAATCGAGGCGATGGAGGTCGGCGAGGAATTTTACGACGCCAAGCTTCGTGTCCTCGGTGAAATGGTCAAGCAGCACATCAAAGAAGAGGAAGAAGAGCTGTTCCCGGAACTCCAATCGACGAAGATGGACCTCGACGCAGTCGGCAAGGAGCTCGCCGAGCGGAAGCAAGAACTGATGGCGGAAATGAGCGCCTAAACTGGGACAAATCGACCAGAATAGAACGACCGCACCATAATTGTCATTGCGAGCGCAGCGAAGCAATCTAGCGCCTATTGAGCCTCTACCGGCCCGAGATTGCTTCGTCGCCTCCGGCTCCTTTTGGCGGGGCTTTTCGTTCCGCCAAAGGAACCCGCAGCGCGGGGTTCCGTTTTGGACGCATCCTCTTTGCAATTGGATGTTGCAATGACGACCGATCCGAAAACCGCCGGCCCCAACCCTCCACTACCCCGCCAGCAGCAGGAACCGCCCGGCTTCACCGAACAGCTCGATCCGAAGCCGGATCACGGGGAACATTCTTACCGTGGCTGCGACAAGCTGAAAGGCCGCGCTGCGCTGATAACCGGCGCTGATTCCGGCATCGGACGGGCGGTCGCGATCGCCTTTGCGCGCGAGGGCGCTGACGTCTTGATTTCCTATCTTTGCGAGCACGAGGATGCGCGGGAGACGGCGCACTGGGTCGAAGAGGCCGGGCGCCGGGCGGTGCTGGTGGCCGGCGACGTCAAGGATCCGGCGCACTGCCGCCAGCTGGTCGACCGCGCCGTCCGGGAATTCGGCAAGCTCGATATCCTGATCAACAACGCCGCCTATCAGATGACGCATGCCAGTCTCGAAGAGATCAGCGAGGAAGAGTGGGACCATACCTTCCGCACTAATATCTACAGCATGTTTTATCTGTCGAAGGCTGCCGTCGGGCACATGAAACCGGGCGGCGCCATCGTGAACACCGCCTCGATCAACAGCAAATCGCCGTCGCCGCAGCTCTTGGCCTATGCGACGACGAAGGGCGCCATCGCGAATTTCACCGCAGGCCTCGCGCAACTGCTCGCCGAGAAAGGAATTCGGGTCAACTGCGTCGCCCCCGGACCGATCTGGACGCCGCTGATCCCGTCGACGATGGCGACCGACAAGGTCGAGCATTTCGGCGAGAACACGCCGCTCAAACGCCCCGGGCAGCCCGCCGAATTGGCGCCCGCCTATGTCCTGCTCGCCTCCGACGACGGCAGCTACATGTCGGGCGCGATGATCCCGGTCACCGGCGGCCGCCCGATGCTGTAGCGGCCCGCCTCTCACTCACCCCCGCGCCCGGATCGCTGGTGGGGTGAGGGTCTTCCGGATCGGCTCACCGCTCGACTGTAGTTGCCGCGACGGCCAAGAATTCCCACATATTGTTCATCGCCCCGCAGTCCTTGGGCAGGTGGCGGCAGAGAGAGGTGTGTGCTCCCGCTCTAAGACACGGGAGCGCACATGCCTCCGGCAAGTCACAATGCAATCAAAAATCGGCTGCTCACTGCGCTTCCGCAGGGAGATCTGGACCAGTTTTATTCGAACCTGCATCCGGTGGCCTTGTCACAAAGGCAAATCCTGCACGCGGCAGGGGCTCCGATCGAGGATGTATACTTCGTCGAGGAAGGGCTCGGATCCGTGCTGACCAGTATGGCGAACGGCACTATGATCGAGGTCGGTATGATCGGGGTGGAGGGCGTGATCGGCATATCCGCCCTTCTCGGCGCCGAAGCGTCGGCGCAGATTGCGCTCGTTCAGATCCCCGGTACCGCACATCGAATGAGCGCCTCGCGCTGCAAGTCGATATTCGATCGAACCGCCGCCTTTCGCAAAATCGCCCTGCGCTTCGCGGAAGCGATGTTGAACCTGAGCGCTCAAACTGCCGCCTGTAACCGGCTGCATTCGGTCGAGCAGCGCTGCGCCCGATGGCTGCTGATGGCGAGGGACCGCATCGGATCGGACACTATGCCGATGACTCACGAGTTCTTGGCTTCGATGCTCGGCGTTCGGCGGGCCGGAGTCACCACCACCGCCGGGGACCTGCAGCGCTCCGGGCTGATCCGATATCACCACGGCCAACTCACAATCATCGATCGTGACGGGCTCGAAGCCAGCGCGTGCGAATGCTACCTGATTGATCACGATCAACTTGACCGGTTGCTCTGACCGAGCGCGTTCAGCCATCAAAAAAAACCGCGGATTTGTACGGCGGCGGACAGATGCATTGTTACATTCGAGGTCTCTTTTGAGCGCGATAAGGATCGGAGGAATCCGATGGCAGAGACACAGGAAATGGCGCCCTTGTTTAAGCCGGACCTCGAACAGACCTCGAAAGTGGTGCTCGAAATCTTCCGGTCCGCGCGACCGCAGGATGCATTCGAGTCGGCCGTCCGCGCCTATCGTCAGCGCAACTATAATGTCCCGGCTGCCGAGGCGCGGCGGGCCGTGGCGAGGATCATCTGCGGCGAGGGTAATAAAAGGCTTTCACAGCAGGTCGCGCAGCATTGCGATTAGCGGCTCATCGGCCGGCGGCATCGGGTAGTCGCCGAGCCGGGCCGGGCGCACCCACGCGAAGCGCTGTCCCTCGCGGGCGGCAGGAATGCCGGACCATTTGCGGCAGATATAGAGCGGCATCAGCAGATGGAAGTCGGGGTACGAGTGGGACGCGAAGGTGAACGGCGCGAGGCAGCTCGCGGTGACGTCGATGCCGAGTTCCTCGCCGAGCTCACGGATCAACGCCGTCTCCGGCGTTTCGCCTGGATCGACCTTGCCGCCCGGAAACTCCCATAACCCGGCCATGGGCTTACCCGCCGGGCGCTGGGCGAGCAATACCCGCCCGTCGGCGTCGACGAGCGCCACCGCCGACACGAGCACGACGGGTAGGCCCCCTCCCCTGCCCTCTTCCACATGCGGGGGAGGCTCAGGGCGGGGGTTTTCAGCTGCGGTAGCTGGCATTGATGTCGATGTAGCGGTGGGTCAGATCGCACGTCCACACCGTCGCCTTGCCGCGGCCGAGGCCCAGATCGACGGCGATTGCGATCTCGCGGGACTTCATGTATTCGGCGACAGGCGCCTCGTCATAATTGGGCACCGGGCCGCCCTCGGCTGCGATCGGGATGCCACCGATCGAGATCGACAATCGGCTTTGATCCACCTTCTCTCCAGCCCTGCCGATCGCCATGACGATACGCCCCCAGTTGGGATCGCCTGCTGAAAGAGCCGTCTTGACCAACGGCGAGTTGCCGATGGTCAGCCCGATGCGGCGCGCCGCCCGTGCGGTCGCAGCTCCTGTTACCTCGATCGTGACGAATTTCCCTGCGCCCTCGCCGTCGCGCACAATCTGCTGGGCGAGATCGATCATGACCGCATCGAGCGCGCGGCGAAAATCGCCGAGCCGTCGATCCGCCGGGCTCGCCACCGGCCGATGCGGCGCCTGCTGGGTGGCGCAAAGCAGCACCGTGTCGCTGGTCGAAGTATCGCCGTCCACCGTGATCGAATTGAACGAGCGGTCCGCCGAAGCGGCGAGCAGTGGTTGTAGCACCGCGGGGGGCAACGCCGCGTCGGTGAAGACATAGGCGAGCATCGTCGCCATGTCGGGCGCGATCATGCCGGAGCCTTTGGCGAAGCCGTTGAGGCGGACCGCGACGCTGTCGATTGTGGCGGTTGCGGTGGCTCCTTTTGGAAAAGTGTCGGTGGTCATGATCGCACGTGCCGCCGGTTCCCAACTCTCGGCCGAAAGCGACGGCATGACCTGAGGCAATGCCGCGATAATTTTTTCCGCGGGCGGCGGCTCGCCGATCACGCCGGTCGACGAGATGAACACCTCTCTGGGGTCGCAGCCCAACAGTCGCGCCGCCGCGGCTGCCGTGGTCTCGACGACTTGCTTGCCAGCACGGCCGGTAAACGTATTGGAATTGCCGGAATTGGCGACGATAGCGCGCACCTTGCCGCCCGGCAGGCAGTCCCGGCACCACACCACCGGCGCACCTGCGGTCAGCGAGCGCGTGAAGACGCCGGCGATGGCGCTATCCGGCGCCAGCTCGGCCACCATCAAATCGTCTCGCCCGGCGTAGCGGATCCCGCAGGCGAACGCGGCGAGCCGCACGCCGTCGATCGGCGCCATCTCGGGAAAGCGCTCGGGGGCGAGAGGCGAGACTGCGGTCATTCTCCGACCCAAGCCCCTCTTCGCCCTTCAGAGGGGAGAGGGAGGGGCTTGCGAAGCCGGAGGGTGAGGTGGGCGGCGCCGCGGACCGCCCCTTCGGTCCCCCTCACCCTGCCCTCTCCCCCGGCCGGCGGGGGGAGAGGGTAAAGTAGGCCTTTGAGCGGAAAAGATGGTTCACGAGATTACTTCGTGGTCGATGGCAGCGGCTTGCCGTCGAGCCCGTAGGTCTCGACCTTGGCGGTGGAGCGGAGCTCTTTCAGTTTCGCGTCGACGACGTCGTGCGCCACCAGTTGGCTGACCTCCTTACGCGCTTCGTCAAAGCTCGGCGGAGTGCTGACGCGATGGTCTTCGACCTTGATGACGTGCCAACCGAACTCGGTCTTCACCGGTGTCTTGGTGTATTGGCCCGGTGGCAGGGCGAAGGCGGCGTCGGCGAACTCCTTGACCATGTCGTCATGGCCGAAATAACCAAGATCGCCACCCGACTTGCCGCCGGGGTCGGTCGAATCCTTCTTGGCGAGCTCCGCGAAATCGGCTCCCTTGTCGAGCTCGGCGATGATCGCATTCGCCTCAGCCTCGGTCTTGACCAGGATGTGCCGCGCGTGGACCTCTTCGTGACCCGCTTTCTCTTTGGCAAAGGTCTGGTAGCGCGCCTTGAGCTCGTCCTCGGTCTCGGCCGCTTTGATCGCCTTATTGAGGTAAGCTTCCTGGATCAAGCGATCCTCGTAGCGCTTCAGCCGGAGCTGCACCTCGGGATCCTGGTCGAGGTGATCCTTGCGGCCGGCCTCGGTGATCAGCATGCCGTCGACGAGCCGGTCGAGCAGCATCGGGTAGATCTGCGCGAGCGGCATTTTTTGGACCTGCGGCGGCAGGCTCTGTTGCGCGGCCTCTAGATCCGAAAGGTGCAGCTCGGTTCCGTCGACACGCGCCACGACCATGCTGCCCCGCGGCATCGGCGCCGGCATTGTGGCGGCGGGGTTCGCCTGCGGCGCCGGCCGGTCGGCGGCCAGCAAGACGCCGCCGCCCGCGATCGCAGCGGCGAGCCCAGCGGCACAGATCGAGCCGAATGGAGTTATCGAGAGACGAGGACGCATCGCAAAACCTATAATGGGAGCAGCCGCTGCACTCCGGCGGCCGAGCGGATGATTGAATGCATATCGTTACCACGCAAACAAGGCAGCGAAAGGGCGAAGTCGCACATGAGCTGATGGGGCGTCCTGAATTGACACGCCTTAGACGCCCGCCTATCTCTCGTTGGGTCGCCGTGCGAAGTTATCCGGCCTATTTTTTCCATTTTTCGAGGGTCCCATGCTTGGTGCCTTAGCCCGGCGCCTGTTCGGCTCCGCCAATGACCGTTACGTCAAGAGCCTGGGGCCTATCGTCTCCGCCATCAATGAATTGGAGCCGCAGCTCGAGGCGATGTCCGATGACGAGCTGCGGGATCGGACCCGGCAATTCAAGCAACAGCTCGCGGATGGGACCGAGCTCGACGACATCCTAATCGACGCTTTCGCGACCGTGCGGGAAGCCTCGAAGCGCACCCTCGGGCAGCGTCATTTCGATGTGCAGCTGATGGGCGGGGTCGTGCTGCATCGCGGCATGATCGCCGAGATGAAGACCGGCGAAGGCAAGACGTTGGTTGCGACCCTTCCCGTTTATCTCAACGCGTTGACCGGCAACGGCGTGCACGTCGTCACGGTAAACGACTATCTCGCCCGACGCGACTCCGAGTGGATGGGCCAAATCTACCGGTTTCTCGGCCTGACGGTCGGCGTCATCGTCCACGACCTCGACGACATGCAGCGGAAGGAAGCCTATCTCTGCGACGTCACCTACGGCACCAATAACGAGCTCGGCTTCGATTACCTGCGCGACAACATGAAATTCCGGCTCGAGGACATGGTCCATCGGCCGTTCCATTATGCGATTGTCGACGAGGTCGATTCGATCCTGATCGACGAGGCGCGCACCCCGCTGATCATCTCCGGCCCGACGGAGGACAATTCCGAGCTCTACATGCGGGTCGACAAGCTGATCCCGGCGCTCGAGGGCGGTGATTACGAGAAGGACGAAAAGCAACGCACGGTAGCCCTGACCGAATTGGGGGTCGAGAAGATCGAGGGTTTGTTGCGCCAGTATGGCCTGATGACCACGGGCTCGCTCTACGACATCCAAAATGTCGGGCTGGTGCACCACGTCAATCAGGCGTTGCGCGCCCACAAACTCTTCGCCCGCGACACTGATTACATCAGCAAGGACGACAAGATCATCATCATCGACGAGTTCACCGGCCGCATGATGGAGGGCCGGCGCTATTCGGAAGGTCTGCACCAAGCGCTAGAGGCCAAGGAAGGGGTCACTGTCCAGAACGAGAACCAAACTCTGGCCTCGATCACCTTCCAAAATTATTTCCGGCTTTACCCGAAGCTCGCCGGCATGACCGGTACGGCGATGACCGAGTTGCAGGAGTTCAGCGACATCTACAGGCTCGAGGTCATCGAGATCCCGACCAACGAGCCGTGTATCCGTGACGACACCGACGACGAGGTCTATCGGACGACGCGCGAGAAATACGACGCGATCGTGCAACATGTGCTGGACTGCCAGGAGAAGAAGCAGCCGATGTTGATCGGCACCGTCAGCATCGAAAAATCCGAGGCGCTGTCGGCAGTCTTCAAGAAACACAAGATCCCGCACAACGTGCTAAACGCACGCTATCACGAGCAGGAAGCCTACATCATCGCCCAGGCCGGTCGGCCCGGCACTGTGACGATCGCCACGAATATGGCCGGCCGCGGCACCGATATTCAGCTCGGCGGCAACCTCGAGATGCGGCTCAAGACCGATCTGGCCTTGATCACCGATGCGGCGGAGCGCGAGCCGAGGGCCGCCGACATCCGCGAGGAGATCCGCGCGGCGCATGAGGAAGTGGTCGGGGCGGGCGGGCTTTTTGTCGTCGGCAGCGAGCGGCACGAGAGCCGGCGCATCGACAACCAGCTGCGCGGCCGGTCAGGTCGTCAGGGCGACCCCGGCGCATCGAAATTCTTCGTTTCGCTCGAAGACGATTTGATGCGGATCTTCGGCTCCGAGCGGATGGATTCGATGCTGCAGCGCCTCGGGCTCAAGGAGGGCGAGGCGATCATTCATCCCTGGGTCAACAAGGCGCTCGCCAAGGCGCAGCAGAAGGTCGAAGCGCGAAACTACGACATCCGAAAGCAGCTCCTCAAATACGACGACGTGATGAACGACCAACGCAAAGTCGTCTATGAGCAGCGGCGCGAGATCATGAATGCCCGCGACGTCGCTTCTACGATCAGCGATATGCGCAATGAGTCGATCGACGAGATGGTCGCGCTGGCAATCCCGGAGAATTCGCTGGCCGAGCAGTGGGACACGGCCGCGCTGCACGCCGAGTGCTTGCGCCTTCTTGCGCTCGACCTGCCGCTCGCCGAATGGGCCAAAGAGGACGGGATCACCGGCGATGAGGTGCGGGAACGCATCACCGCCGCCGCCGACCGCAAGATGGCCGAGAAATCGGCGAATTACGGCCCCGACCTGATGCGGATGGCCGAGAAGAGCCTGTTGTTGCAGCTGTTGGACCAGACCTGGAAAGACCACCTCCTGTCGCTCGATCACCTGCGGCAGGGGATCAATTTGCGCGCTTATGCGCAGCGCGATCCTTTGAACGAGTACAAGCGCGAGGCCTTCGAGTTGTTCGAGGCGATGCTGGCCAATCTGCGCCAGCACATTACGTCGGTGCTGTCGCATGTCGAGCTGCGGGTGCAGCAGCCCCAGCCGGTATACGCGATGGCGGGCGGCGAGCCTGAGGAGGCGATGGCCGAGGAGCGCGCCACCGGCACGACCGGGCGGCCGATCCCGGCGCCGCGTACCCGAGGACGCAGCGGCTCCGGCAACGGCGCCGACCGCGGCGCCCCGCGTCCCGCCGGCCCTCGCGCCCCCTGGGCCGGCACGCCCCGCAACGCCCCCTGCCCCTGCGGTTCCGGCAAAAAGTTCAAGCACTGCCACGGCCGCGTCTGAGCGGCCCAGGCGTCCTGCAGAATACGGTCCGGAATCAGAGAACCCGGCTGTGCCGAGCGTGGTTTACTTAGGCGGCCTCACACTTCGACCAGATCGAGCCGGCGCTCGATACGCTCCAAGCGTCGGTCCATGCGGTCCATCCGCGAAGAGAGCGTGGCGTACATTCCAAAGATTCCGGCGACCTGACCCTCGATATGGCCGAGCCGCTCGCGGAACTCGGTCATATCGGCCTCGATGCGGTCGATGCGTTCGTTGAGACGGGCGAAGCTGACGCGGAGGAAATTGAGAACTTCGTCAGCCATTCCAACAACCCGGGTTTTCGCCGCGAGGAACAACACGATCCGCGGCGCACTGGGTACTACGTCGTGCCAAAGAGCGAGCGCTTCAACTGAGCACGCCGACCTTTTTGCGTTCGATCAATTCGAAATCGATGTGCGCGCCGAGGCCGGGTTCGGTGGGGGCGCGGACGAGTCCGTCGCGGTCGACGATGATCTCTTCGGCGAGCCCGTATTTCTGCATTGCGTCGGGCAGCAAGACCTCGAAGAATTCGGTGTTCCGGATCGCCACGATGACGTGCAAATTGGCGACGTTGTTCAGTGAATTGCCGCCGTGGTGGACCTCGAAATTCATGCGGAAGGCTTCGGCGAGGTGGGCGGTCTTGATCAAGGTCGTGATGCCGCCTTTGACCGCGACGTCGCCGCGCAGAAAGTCGGTGGCGCGCTCGAGGATCCACGGGACATAGGAATCCAGGCCGCCGATCGGGTATTCGGTGGCAAGGATCGGGATGTCGAGCTTTTGCTTCAGTTTGACGTAATTGTAGAGGTCCTGATCGGCGAGCGGATCCTCGTACCAGTAGAACCCCATCTCCTCGATTGCGCGGCCGACCCGCAGGGCCTCCTCGTAGCGATAGCTCCAGGTCGAAATCCAGCATGACCGTGTAGTCGTCGCCGACCGCTTTGCGCACTGCCTCGCAGACTTTGATGTCGTCGCGCCAGGATTGCGGCGGGTGGATCTTGTAGGCGCGCCAGCCGGTCGATTGGTAATGGCGGGCCTGCTCGACATAAGCTTCGGGGGAGCCATGGATTTCCGAGCTCGCATAGGCGGCGATATGGTCGCGCGTCGTCCCGATCAGCCGGTGGATCGGCAGACCGGCCGCCTTGCCGGTGATGTCCCACAGCGCGATATCGCAGGCGCCGATCGCGCGCACCGTAGCGGCACGGACGCGCGCCCATAAGAGGCGGTTGAGCCGCTCGCGGTCGAGCGGGTCCTGACCCATCAGGAGCGGCTTCAGAAAGCGGATCAGCCCCGGCCCGTCGAGGCTGGCCGGGTTGGAAGAGGTGCCGAGAAAGGCGTGCCCGGTGAGACCTTGATCCGTGGTCACCGCGAGGAGGCCCAGATCGCTCTTGCCGGTCGGCCGCGCCGTGTGATGGCCGTAAATTGTCGAGGGGATGCTCTCCCACGAGAACAGGGTCAGAGTGACATCGGTAATTTTCATTTGAGGGCTCCCGCGTCCCTTCAGCCGACCAGCACGGCCTTGCCGATGACCTTGCGGTCGATCAGGGCCTGTATCGCCTCCGCCGCCGCTTCCAACGGAAAGCGGCGCCAGATGCGTGGCTTGAGCTTGCCTTGCCCGGCGAGTTCGACCAGCGTCTTGATGTTGGCGGCGGCGATCTCCGGGTGGGCTTCGCTAAGCCCGCCGATGCGCACCCCGATCGCCTCGATCCCTTTTATCAGCAGGTAGTTGGTGCGGGCGAGCGCCGGCGCGCCGCCGAGAAACCCGAGGATCAGGATGCGCCCGCTCCAGGCGAGGCAGCGCAGCAACTCTTCGAAAGTCGAGCCGTTCACCGGGTCGTAAATGATGTCGACACCGCGCCCACCCGTCAGCTCCATCACCTTGTCTCGGAAGCCGGCCTGGTAGTCGATCGCATGATCTGCGCCCTCTTCGAGGCAAACCGCGCGTTTCTCTGCGGTGCTGGCCGTAGCGATGACTTTGGCGCCGTAGAGCTTGGCGATCTGGATCGCGGGAAGGCCAATGCCCCCGGCGGCACCATGGATCAGGACCCAGTCGCCGGCTTTGAGCCGGCCGCGCTGTAATAGCGCGTGGTAGGCGGTATGATAGACGTTGCGGAAGACTGCCGCCTCCTCCAGCCTCATCGCGGAAGGGATCAGGTCGCAATCCTCGGCCTTCGCATTACCCAACTGCGCGAAGCCGCCGAGCCGATGCCGGCTCATCACTCGATCGCCCGGCTTGAAGCCGGTGACCTCGGGCCCGACCGCGACGACCTCGCCCGCGCCTTCGCTGCCCGGGATGAAGGGCGGCTCGGGACGGAACTGGTATTTCCCGGCGAGCATCAGCACGTCGACGTACTGGACCCCGCGCGCCTCGATGCGAACCTGCAGCTCTCGTGGGCCGGGCGGCGGCGGGTCGGGCACCTCGCGCAATGCCAATACGTCCGACCCGCCAAACGCCTCGCAAACGACTGCCCGCATTTTGCGTTATTCGGCGGCCTGCGCCTGTACCTCCGTCGCTGGCTGCGAACGCAGCTTCTCCATCACCTCCCAGTTCGTGTAGCGCGTAAAGCCGTTCTCGTCGAAGAACAGCACTGCGCCATTGCAGATGAAGAGATAGGTCGTGTCTTCGAGGGCAGTCGTTGCGTCGTGCAGAATGCCCGAGGGCTCATAGACATAGTCGCCCGCATTCAAGACGCCGTTTCTGACCTGAAGCTTGCCCGAAATGATAAAGGCGTGAGCACCCGCGAGATGTTTGTGGGGCGGTGCGACATAGCCCTTCTTCCAACAATGGAGCGAGGCCCAGGTCCCGGTCTCATGGCCGACCCACAGCACCTTCACGGACGACAGCGGCGTCTGCTGGATCCACGGCGCTTCGGAGCGCACCAGCGTGTCCTGAATATTCTGAAAGGCGGGTCTGATGTCTTGCGGCAGAGGCATGTCGGTTCCTTTCCGTTCGCTTAGCTCACGATATGCCGCTCCGGCACGAGCGGCAAGGCGCGCACACCCGAGGATGCGGGACTAATGGGACATCAGCACCGGAACCGTCATGTGATCGAGGAGCTCGCGGCTGACGCCGCCGACCAACGCTTCGCGCAGCTGCGAATGGTGGTATGCGCCGGCGACGATCAGGTCGACGGCGAGATCCGCGGCGCGGGAGAGCAGCACGTCCGAAATACGCAGGTCACCCTGCAAGGTTTCCTCGGTTTGGGCCGGGATGCCGTGCCGCTGCAGGTGATGGACGATCCGCTCGATCGAGGGATGGTGCTCCGCCAGGGTCGTTTCTCGCGCCCCGACAAACATCACGGTGACCGCCTCGGCGTTTTCGAGCAGCGGCAGCGCGTCATTCGCTGCCCGCGCGGCCTCCCGCGTCCCGTCCCACGCGACCAGCACGCGCCTGCCGACCGTATCGAACGTGCCGGCATACGGGACTACGAGAACCGGCCGGCCCGTCGCGATGACGATTTCGTCGGGGCGAAATCCGGTCGACCGGATTTCCGGCGACAGCTGGCCGAGGATGGTCAGATCAAAAGCCTTCGCAAGATCGATGAAGAGCGCGGCCTCGCCCGGTGAAAGGAGGTGCCATTCGCCACCGAGCCCGTGGGCCCGCAGTTCGGTCCTGAAGACCTCTTCGACCTGCTCGGCGCGCTCGGCTTCACGCGATGCCGGTGGAAAAGCCGGGTCGCCAGCCGTGGTCCTCACTTCAGGTGCGACAAGAGCGCCGGGGCCGGGGGTGACCGGCGCCCCCGCCAGAATTGGGCTAACAGGCTCAGCTTGCTCCTGTCGCATGACGCAGCAAGCGGTGATATGCGCCTGGTGCGCCCGCACCAGATTGAGGGCGAGCTTGAGCCGGCCTTCCCCGACAGTGCTGGGGTCGATGCCGACCAGGATGTCCTTCAGGGCCATTTTCGCCTCCCGCGACAGGGTTCATAGTGGTTGTCCTTCAGCAATTCGCCTCAACTGAGCGGCACACGGCAGAGGAATTGCGCCGAGGTCAATTCGCTTCGCCCACCGCCACATTAAGGCCTGACAGGAACAGCTCGCGGTCGGCGGGGCGCCGCAGTTGTGCGGCGCTCGGCACCAGGCGAGGCGTAATGCTGCGCAGCCTCGCGATGATCGCGCGCGCTTCGTCGAGCCGCCGCATATGGACATAGCACGCGGCGAGAACGCGGTAAGAGTGCGGATACCCCAGATTTTCTTGAATAGAAAGGAGCAACTTCGACGCTGCTTCGTCAAACTCGCGTTTGAAGAAATGCGCTTCGCCGATCAAGCTCAGCGGCGTACCCGTTCGCTCTCGGGGGCTCAGCCGCAGCGCGGTCTCGGCATGCTCGATCGCGACATCGTGCTGACCCGCCCAGAGCCTCAGGACGCCGCTCAAGAACCAGCCGCGGGAGAAGCTTGGGGTGAGCGTGAGGGCACGGTCGACCAGCGCCATCATGGCGCCGATATCCTCGCCGAAATTAGCCAGAACAAAGGCGGCATTGGCGAGGATGGCCGGGTCGTCCCCCGCTACCTGCAGCGCCTGGCTAGCAAGATCAACCCCTTTGCCGGCGGCTTCCGGCTCGTCGGCCCAGCCCTCCCTGAAGAGCCGCATCTGGCACATCGCCGCCAAGGATAATGCCGGACCACAGTAGGGATCGATCGCTATCGCCCGGTCGAGGAATTCCAGAGCCTCGAGAAGCCGCTCTTTTGTTATCGGATAGTAGGTCGCAAGCGCGCGCAGATAAAGATCGTAGGCCGTAACGTCATGCATCGGACGGGCCGCCGAGCGGCGAACTTCGGCGGCTTGCAATGTCGGCTCGATGACGCCGGCGACGTTGATCGCCACCTTGTCCTGGAGGTCGAAAACATCTTCCAGGGAACCGTCGAAACGATCGGCCCAGAGATGGGCGCCCGTCTCGGCCTCGATCAACTGGGCGGTGATGCGCACCCGGTTCCCACCCTTGCGCACCGAGCCTTCGAGCACGTAGCGGACACCGAGCTCGCGTCCCACCTGCTTCACGCCGACCGATCGTCCCTTGTAAGTCGAGCTCGAATTGCGGGCGATGACGAACAACCAGCGGATGCGGCTGAGCGCGGTGATGATCTCCTCGACCATGCCGTCGGCGAAATATTCCTGCTCCGGATCGCCGCTCATATTCTGGAACGGCAGAACCGCGATCGACGGCCTGTCGGGCAACGGCAGCGGCGCTCTCGCTGCCGAATCCGGCGTCAGAGTCATTGTCTCTCCGATCATATTTACATCGAATACGCGGACCGGGCGCGCGATGTTCTTGACCTGCTGCTCACCTCTGTCGTCGAAAGCAAAACCGAGCTTGTCGCGCACCTGGTCGCGCACCACGCGGCTGACGCAGATGCCGCCCGGGGTCGCCAAGGCCTCGAGGCGGGCGGCGACATTGACGCCATCGCCGTAGATTTCCCTCCCGTCCTTGATGATGTCGCCTAGATTGATGCCGATGCGGAACTCGATCCGCCGATCCGCCGGTAGATCGGCGTTTCGCAGGGCCATTTCGCGTTGGATCTCGACCGCGCAGCGCACCGCGTCGACGACGCTCGCGAACTCGACCAAGAGGCCGTCGCCCATCGTTCTGACGACGCGGCCGCGGTGCTCCTTGATCTTCGGATCGGCAACAGTGCGGCGGAGCACCTTCAGCCTTTCGAGCGTGCCCTCCTCGTCCTCACCCACGAGCCGCGAGTAGCCCACGACATCGGCCGCCAAGATGGCTGCCAACCGCCGCTCTACCTTCCGTTCACTCATGATCCGGCCTGCCCAAAGGGAGCCTCTTGCGGCTAAAGGCCGCCTTTTCTCGTTTTTGCCCGCGCCGATCATATAGCTTGGCGGCGCTCGGGTCACGATGCCGTACGGCCTTTTGCACGTCCATGAGCCCCTGATGGTAAATCAACCATTATGTGAAGCGGCTCACACACCCTGGGGGATTAGTAAGGTAAATCGGTGGCGCCGCTTCCGGCTGCGCCAAGGAGCGGTGCCGAGCTCAAAGCGACAAAATAGCTGAGGGGCACCTGGATGGAACAAGATCTCAACGCCGTCACCCGACATTGGTATGAACGTACAAGGATAGTAGAAAAGGCGCATTTTACACGTTGCGCGCTCTTCCGCAGGAGGCATGTCGCGTTAGGCTGTGTGACTATTGTCTGCACTTCGCTGCTAGGGGTGCTCTCTAACCTGAGCCCTGATCATGGGTTGCTTCGTGTACAGATTTTTGGCCTCTATGTTGCTAACGACTTAAAAGTGCTGCTCACTATACTTGCGCCAGTTCTTACCGCACTTGTTTCCTTCCTGCGGTTTGATGAGAAATCTAGCATGCACCACAATGCGGCGGCACGATTTGCTTCGATGAAGCGCAAGCTACATATTATAATAGCGGGATGCAGCGCTGGATGTGATCAGAACATGGTGCGAGCAGAACTGGAAAAAATTTGCGAGAAGTGGGACGCGCTCACGCTTCAAGCGCCGGCGTTATATCTAAGAGAGGCCTCTTTCATTCGGGATTCTGACGAAGCAAGCTGGGAACACCGATCTAGAAGACAATCCGGATCTTCTCCGCAGCTCGTTACGTCAAGTGTAAGCACCGCGAAAGCCGCCTGATAAAGCACACCCTGACCGCGGGAACAATCATTCCGCGAGATGCACCGGATTATGACGCGGAGATTGGCGATCGTCTTCTCAGGGTTCATCCGCCGGGTGGGCAGCGGCGCGCCGTCTGATCGAGCGCGGCGCGCGTACGCTTCTCTGGCACGAAGCGGCGCTGGGAATGATGCCGGCGATCAGACAGCGGTTCGAAGACGGCCCCACCGCCACAACCCGAAGAGCTTTCAGGGCCGTTCTGGAACGCATGTCATGGCGGGCAGCTCGCCGCCGCTCAATACCTGCTGGCGCACGGCGCCGATCTGAACTGGCCCGCGCCGTGGTCCGGGCAAACGCCGCTCGACATCGCGGAACAGGAGGGACGGAGCGATCTCGTCGCCTGGCTGCTCGGCGGAGGCGCGATTAGAGGAACGGCGGCGAACACACGGTAAGAGATGCAGATACAAAGACGTACACTCACCGGCTACGGCCTTGCTGTCCTCGTCGTTCTGGCGATCCTTAACGGCACAGCTTGGTTTGTCGGCGCGCCGCGGCGTCACCGCCTGGGCGTATTTTCCGCTGGCTTTGCCCTAGGAATGCTCGGGATGTACATCGCGGCTCACCTCTATGGATACAAACGCAGCTCTATTTAGGTCGCATACCGGAATTGCGGAGATTATTTTCCGCCTTCACGGCCGCCCTTGGGGTGCGCCCTGACATAGGTTGCCAAAATTTCAAGAAAGTTCGGGTCATACCTCTCATTAATGTGATCTATACACCAGAGCCCGGAGCAACGTATTTCCTCTCGAACGTCGGGGTGGGAACCAAGCCACGACTCCGATGGAACGTCGAAGCGATCATCCTCACAACGTCTATAATTGCTTAGGATGGCAATGCTATTACTTTCAATTAATAACCGCTCCCGGGGAGCCTTTACTCCGAGCCAGAGAAAAGGCATGGATGCAACATGGCTACTAACCTTATATCCGAGCGTAGACGCATCGCTTGCTTGGGTATCTTTTTTAATTGCTTCACCTAATAAATAGCGTAATTGGGAGTGGTTGAGAGTACCTCCATGCTTTGCGCCTCTGTGGTTATCTAGACGGCTGCATCTGCAGCGCGCCGCCTTGTGCGACCCAACACGGACTACTCTGTTACCTTTTCCAGAATCTAAGCAATTCTCCCCTGCCTCAAAGGAAAAATACACGCCACCGTATTCTTGACATTTCTTTTGACTAATGCATGGCGGTAAGCATCTCTTGCCAACACCTTTTGGTTTTTCGTTCAGTACCTGTAAAAACAGATAGCCTCCCAGAGTACTTTCGAGCTTCCCTAAGATTTCGTAGAAGCGTTTGAGGTCGTCGAGACGGTTGTTCATCAACATTATCTCCGATGAGCGGTTTCAGGGTATTGCGACGATGGCCTTCGCCCCGAAGATCGTCATCAATCGAGCAAACAAGGCTAACGGAACATTAAGGTGTTGCGCCAAGAGTCCTGCGCATTTCGACGAGGCCGACACGGTGGCAATCAACAGTCTGGTAGGTAAGCCGAACCGAGTGTGGCCGTCGCCCGCCGCGCGTGCCGCTCATGCGGCGCGCGTGGCACGGCGAATGGTGGAAACGCCTAAAGTCGTGGCTCCGGGCGAGTTCGTCGAGCGTAGCCTCCTCGGCACAGCGTCGGGTGGTCTCTTTCTGCTGTGCCGGGGTGAAGTGCCGGGTCGGCCCATGTATCCGCGGACGTCACCAAACGCCGGGGAGCAATCGCCAGCGCACCTGTTGGGCATATTCGGCGTAACCGGGCAATTCGGTGCGCAATGTGCGGTCCTCAATGATTGTTCGCCACAGGAGGAGCGGCACGCCGAGGGCGGCGAGCGCCGTGGCAAGCCATGTGCAGAGGGCCATGCCGCTCGCTACGATGGCCGGGATCGCGCCGGCATACCCGGGATGACGCACCCAACGATAAGGGCCGGCGGCGACGGTTTGGTGTCCGCGGTCTTGTTGGATCCGGACAACCGAGGAGAAGAACCGGTTCACGTGCATCGCCCAAATGAAGAGCGCCAGCCCGGCGGCGAAGACCACGAGCGCGGCGATCCGCAACGACAGCGGAACCGTATCGGACCAGTGGAACCGGCGATCGAGGCCGGCAATGGTCCAATGCGCAACACAAAGCAGGAAGATGAAATAGAGCCTCAGCCCCGGCGGGTGGCCGCCCGGCCGCATGCGTTCGCGCGCGAGGTCCTCGTCGATCAACAAGAGGCCCGCTGTCGAGGCCGCGGCGAGGACCCCGAGGTAAGCCAAAAATAGCGGAATGTCGGTCCGGCCGGCAGCACCGAATAGGACGACGGCGACCAGCAGGATAAACCCGAGCGTCTGGGCGACCATCGGCCACGACGGTTTCGTCACGCGCGCAACTTGCCGCCGGTCGCCTTTTCGACTTGCGCGACGAACCGCTTCGAGAAGCCTTCGATCTCGGCCTCGGTGAGGGTCCGCTCCTGCGGCTGCAGCACCACGGTGATCGCGAGCGATTTTTTGCCCTCGGGCAGAGCCGTCCCTTCATAGACGTCGAAAAGGCGGATCTCGGAGACGAGCTTGCGATCGACACTGCGGGCGGCGCGCAGCAACGCTTCGGCTGGCAGGTCGCGGTCGACGACAAAGGCGAAATCGCGCTCGATGGGCTGGAATACCGAGAGGCGCAAGGTCGGTTTTGCACGCCCGGCGCGCGGTTGGGGCACCGCGTCGAGAAACACCTCGAAGGCAGCGATCGGCGGCCGCGCATCCAGCATCTCGAGCACCGCCGGATGCAATTCGCCAAACGCGCCGAGCACCGTCGGCCCGAGCCGCAATATGCCGGCCCGGCCCGGGTGATACCAGGCGGGCGGGTCGGTGGTGACCTGGATGTTCTCCGTCGGGGCGCCCATCGCGCCAAGGGCAGCGAGCGCGTCGGTCTTGGCGTCATAAAGATCGGTCTCGCGCGCCGGCGTACGCCAGTGCTTTGGGCCGGTGCGCCCGCTGCGTACGCCGCCGGCGGCGAGCACCTGGCCTTCCGGCGTGTCGTCGCGATAGAGCGGCCCCAGCTCGAACAATGCCGTATCGGGATAGCCGCGATCGGCGTTGCGGCGTGCCGCGGCGACAAGCCCCGGCAACAGGGATGGCCGCATCGCATCGAGATCGGCGCTGATCGGATTGACGAGACGCAATTCCGGCTTGGCGCCCCCGAAAATCTCCGCCTCGCGCGCCGAGACAAACGAGAACGTCACCCCTTCGGTCAGCCCGCGTTCGGCGAGGGTGCGGCGGACCAGCTCGGCCCGGCGCTGTTGCGGCGCCAATGCCGGCCGCGACAGCGGCGTCGCTCGTTCGAGCGGGACCGCCGGGATCTGGTCGTAGCCCTTGATCCGCAGTACCTCCTCGACGAGATCGGCCTCGCCGACGATGTCGCCGCGCCATGAAGGCGGCTCGACCGAGAGATCGCCGCCCGCTAGGGTCTCGACCGCGCAGCCGAGCGCGATGAGGATCTCGGCGCTCTCCTCATGCGGCACGTGGAGTCCGCCGAGGCTCGCCGGCCGCTCGGCGCGCAGCACATATCGGCGCCGCCAATCCGGCACAGCACCGGCCGTGATGAGCTCGGACGCCTCGCCGCCGCAAAACTCCAGCATCAACCGCGTCGCGATCTCCAGCCCATCCCGGACAAATTCCGGGTCGAGGCCGCGTTCGAAGCGGTAACGGGCGTCGCTCGCGATGTTGAGCCTACGGCCCGTCGCCGCAGTGCGGACGGGGTCGAAGAGCGCCGCCTCGATCAGGACCTCGGTCGTCGCTTCGGTGCATGCGGTCGCCTCACCACCGATCACGCCGCCGAGGCTCTGCACACCGGCAGGGTCGGCAATCACCGTAATTTCCGGATCGAGCTCATATTCCTGGCCGTTGAGCGCGAGCAAGGTTTCGCCCGGCCTCGCCAAACGCACCGTAAGATCGCCGGCGAGCCGGCCGGCATCAAACACATGAAGCGGCCGGTCGAGGTCAAAGGTCAGAAAATTGGTGATGTCGACGAGCGCCGAGATCGGCCGCAGCCCGATCGCTTCGAGCTTGTTTTGCAGCCATGCCGGGCTCTGCCCGTTATGGACGCCGCGAATGTGCCGCCCGAGAAACAGCGGGCAAGCCGTGCGGTCCTCGATATCGATGCCGATCGGCGACCGGAAATGCCCGGCAACCCGGGTCGCATCGAGCGGCTTCAGCTGCCCGAGCCCGGCGGCGGCGAGATCGCGGGCAATGCCGCGCACGCCGAGGCAGTCGGCGCGGTTCGGCGTCACCTTGATGTCGACGATGGTGTCGCCGCGGCCCACGAGGCTCGCATAGGGCGCCCCGACCGGCGAATCCTGCGGCAATTCGATGATCCCCTCGTGATCCTCGCCGAGGCCGAGCTCGTAGGCCGAGCACAGCATGCCGCGCGAGGCAACGCCGCGGATCACCGTTTCCTTCAACAATGCGCCGGTGCGCGGGATGACGGTGCCGGCCGGGGCAAAGACCCCCTTCATCCCGGTATGAGCATTCGGCGCGCCGCAGACCACCTGAACCTGCCCCTTCCCGGTATCGACGATACAGACCTTCAGCCGGTCGGCATTCGGATGCGGTTCCGCAAACACGACCGAGGCCACTGTGAACGGTTCGAGACCAGCAGCGCGGTCCTCCAAACTTTCCAGTTCATGCCCGAGCATCGTGAGCCGCTCGCCGATGACGGCAAGCGGCGCCTCGGTTTCGAGATGTTCCTTCAACCACGCGAGCGTCGTCTTCATTCGGCCCCTCCCGGGAGCGGCCCGCGCACGAGCGAGGGAACATCGAGCGGCAAGAAGCCGAAATGCCGCAGCCAGCGCAGATCGGAATCGTAGAAAGTGCGCAGGTCCGGGATGCCGTATTTCAACATCGCCACCCGCTCGATCCCCATGCCGAACGCAAAACCCTGATATTCGGCCGGGTCAATGCCGCAATTCTTCAGCACTTGCGGGTGGACCATGCCGCTGCCGAGAATTTCGAGCCAATCGCCGCCGACGCCAATTTTGAGTTCGCCGGCGCTGCGCGAGCAGCCGATGTCGACCTCGGCCGAGGGCTCGGTGAACGGGAAATAGCTCGGCCGAAAGCGTACCGGCAGGTCGTCGATACCGAAATACGCTCGGCAGAACTCGATCAGGCAGCCCTTCAGGTGTCCCATATGCGTGGTCCGGTCGACTACCAGGCCCTCGACCTGATGAAACATCGGCGAATGCGTCGCATCGTGGTCCATGCGGAAGGTGCGGCCGGGGACGATGATGCGGATCGGCGGTTTCTGTGCCATCATCGTGCGGATCTGAACGGGCGAGGTGTGGGTGCGCAGCACGAGCCGGGTGCCGTCCGGCCGCTCGGGAAGATAAAACGTGTCGTGCTCCTGGCGCGCCGGGTGCTCGAGGGGGATGTTGAGCGCGGTGAAATTGTAGAAATCCTCCTCGATGTGCGGGCCTTCGGCGACCGTGAAACCCATTTCGCCGAAGATCGCCACGATCTCGTCGACCGTCTGGCTGATCGGATGAAGCCGCCCGGCGGCGGCGAAAGGCACCGGGAGGGTCGGATCGGCGCGCTCGCCGGCGAGCCGCTGTTCGAGCGCGGCCCGCCCGAGCCGCGCGGCGGCCTCGCCGACCGCCGCCGCGAGGCGGTCCTTGGCGGCGTTCAGCGCCGCGCCGGCGCGCCGGCGCTCTTCCGGCTCGAGCCCGCCCAATTCGCGCATCGCCAGGGTGAGCGACCCACGCCGTCCGAGCACCCTGACGCGCAGCTCCTCCAGCGCCTCCGGGGACGGCGCGGCGGCGATCTCGGCAAGGATCGCGTCGGTCGAGGGGTCGAAATCTGCCATTGGATCATTCTCACAAAAAGGGGCCGACGGCCCCCTTGGCTATAGCACGCCGAACCAGGACTCAACCGCCTGGTTGCGCTGCGATTTAGGACGCCGAGTTGGCCCAAGCAACCAAGGCCCTCGCCCGCCTCGCTCCGCTCGGCACCCTCTCCCGCGGTGCAGGAGAGGGGCTTGGAGGCTGCGGCACTGGCCGTGTTATGCTGCGGCGTCTCGGTCATTCCGCTTCATGCGTTCAACGCAACGCACCGTAGACGAGGCATCGAGGGAGACGCGGCGAGGTGATCCTGGTTCGCGGCGCGATCGCCGTGCGCACGGCGCGGCCACAACTTTCCGGTCGCACCGGTGAGGTCAGCGAATGAGGCGCCGCGACCTGCTATTGCTCGCTGCCGGGGCGGCGATGACCCGGAACCCGGCCTCGGCCGAGGCTCCGCGCATCGGCTTTGTCCAGGTCGGGTCGCGGCACGACAACCAGGACCTGCTCGACGCATTCCGCGAAAATCTCGCCGCGCTCGGCTGGACCGACGGCAGCAACATCGCGATTGTCGACCGCTGGGCCGAGGAGCGCGCCGAGCAGTTGCCCGGCATCGTCAAGGAGCTGATCGGCGCCGGCGTTGCGATCCTGGTCACCGGCGGGACGTCGGCCACGCTCGCCGCGAAGCGCGCGACCGCGATGATCCCGATCGTCCTGGTCGGCGTCGACGATCCGGTTGCCCTCGGCGTCGTTGCGAGCCTGGCGCAGCCCCGCGGCAACGTCACGGGCCTTTGTCTGTCTTCGCCCGAGGTGATCGCCAAGCGGTTGCAGCTGCTGCAGGAGCTCGTCCCCCAGCTGCGCCGGGTTGCCGTCATCGTCAGGGGAGATCCCGGCATCGAGCAAAAGCTGCAGGACATCCGCGCCGATGCCGCGCAAATGAAGATCGAGCCGTTGATGCTCCAGGCGACGACCGGGACGGCCCTCGAACTCGCCTTCGCGCGGTTGCGCGGCGAGCGCTGCGAGGCCGTCTACGTAGCCTCCGGCCCGCTGGGTCCCGCCAAGCGCGCCCAGCTCATCGCGCTCGCCGCGGAATCCCGGCTGCCCGCGATCTATTCCTTCCGCGTCTTTCCGGTCGATGGGGGGTTGATGTCGTTCGGTGCCGACTACCGCGACCTGTTCGGCCGCGCGGCGGGCTTTGTCGACAAGATCCTCAATGGGGCAAAACCGGCCGACCTGCCGGTCGAGCCGCCGCGCAAATTCGACCTGACCATCAACCTAAAAACCGCCGGCGCACTCGGCCTCACCATCCCGCCCACGCTCCTCGCCCGCGCCGACCAGGTCATTGAATGAGGCTTCACCGTGCGCCATCGATCAGCCCGGATATCTTGCCGTTTACGATAAATTCGAATGTAAAACTGCGACGAAATTTTGCAGAATACCGCAATGAAAAGATTCGGACCTGATGATGAGCGAAGAGAAGATCAGTCTGGAGTGGCTCGGCAACCGTGTCATCACGATGAGCTTCGAGCTGCGCGACATGCAGCTCCGCTTCACCGCGATGGAGAGCCGGTTTTCCGGGATGGAAATTCGGATTGGCGCATTGGAGCGGACGATCACGGCGCAGCTCGACGCCATCGCGTCACGGTTCGACGGCATGGAACGCCGGCAGGTGGCACATGAGGAGCGGATGTCGCGCATACTGGCTTTGCTCGTCCGCATCGCCGAACGGCTCGATGGTGAGGGAGCGCCGCGATGACGTGCTCGCGGCGATCCAGCGCTAGAGACCATTGAGCCGCTTCACATCCTTATAACTCAGCGGCATTTCGTCGACCCGCGACTTGACCGCGCCGCAGACGCTGCTCGCGCACGCCGATCAGGTCATAGAATGAGGTTAATACGAGGCGTCTCAGGCGGTTGAGCCGCGCGCCGATGTCAATCGCGTTGGGTATGCGGTATGATCGTCGCGGAATTCGACCTGATCGCCCGATGCCCTTCGTTTATGCCCACGCGGTGACCCCATGACTGACGCCGCGCGCAGCTCTTCGCGGATGGGCTGGCTTTCGCTTGGACCGCCGGGAGCGCCACGCCGGTCGTCCGACCAGGAAAGCACGGGCGGCGGGGCGACGGCGCAGCCGCGCGGGCGGCTCTTCCGCAAATATGTGCTGCTTATCGTCGGGCTGGTCAGCGTCGTGCTGCTGCTCAACAGCGCGCTCGATTTCTGGTTCGCGTACGATGAAAACAAGGCGTCGCTGTTTCGCATCCAACAGGAGAAGGCGGGATCGGCGGCGCGCCGCATCGAGCAATTCGTCGACGAGATCGAGCGCCAGCTCGGCTGGACCACGGCGCCGCAATGGGCCGCGAGCCCCCTCGAGCAGCGCCGTTTCGATTATGTGCGCCTGTTGCGTCAGGTGCCCGCGATCACCGAGCTGATCCAGCTCGACGAAGCCGGCAAAGAGCAGCTCAAGGTCTCGCGGCTGGCGATGGACGTGGTCGGCAGCGAAAAGGACTATTCCCAATCACCGAGCTTCGTCGAGGCGAAGAAGAACCGCGTCTGGTTCAGCCCGGTCTATTTCCGCAAGGAATCCGAGCCGTATATGACCGTGGCGCTGGCCCGCGCCGGGCGCAATGCCGGCGTCACGGTCGCCGAGGTCAATCTGAAGCTGATCTGGGATGTGATCACCGGGCTGAAGGTCGGCGAGCACGGCTACGCCTATGTCGTCGATCGCGAAGGCCGGCTGATCGCCCACCCCGACATCAGCCTCGTATTGCGCAATACCGACCTCGCCAATCTGCCGCAGGTCGCATCGGCACTGGCCGAGGCCCCGTCCCTTCCCTCCCCCGCAGGCGGGGGAGGGTCAGGGTGGGGGCAACCGATCGACCAGGCGGTCATGGTCGCCAAAGGCTTCGACGGCAAGCCGGTGCTGACCGCGCACGCCGCAATCGCGCCGCTCGGCTGGACCGTCTTTGTCGAATTGCCGCTGAGCGAGGCCCTGGCGCCGCTCTACGGCTCGGCATTGCGCACCGCGGCGCTGCTGGCTCTCGCCCTTGTCTTGGCGACATCGGCTGCATTGGTTCTCGCCCGCCGCATGACTGTCCCGATCCGACAATTGCAGGCGGGCGCCGCGCGGATCGGCGCCGGTGAACTCGACCGCCGCATCGAGATCCACACCGGCGACGAACTTGAAGAACTCGCCGGCACGTTCAACGGCATGGCCGGCGACCTACAGAAATCCTACGCCGAGCTGGAACAGAAGGTCGAGGACCGCACCGCCGAGCTCAAAGAGGCGCTCGAGCAGCAGACGGCGACCGCCGAGGTGCTGAGGGTCATCAGCGGCTCCGCCTTCGATCTCCAGACGGTGCTCGATACATTGGTCGAGTCGGCCGCCAGGCTGTGCGAAGCGAATATGGCCGGCATCCTGCGGCCGCAAGACGAGGTATTTCGGTACGCCGCCAGCTATGGATACTCGCGCGAATTCGTCGAGTTCATGGAAACGCACCCGATCCGTATGGGGCGGGGGACGATCGTGGGCCGAACCTTGATTGAGGGTAGGCCGGTACACATTCCCGATATCGATGCCGATCCCGAGTACACGTTTCGCGATGCCCAGCGAGCGGGTGGCTTCCGCAGCATGCTCGGCGTCCCGCTGTTGCGCGCCGGTACCCCGATCGGCGTCATCGTCTTGATGCGTTCGGAGGTGCGGCCGTACACCGAAGAGCAGATCGAGCTGGTCGCAACCTTCGCCGACCAGGCCGTCATCGCGATGGAGAATACGCGACTGATCACCGAGACACGCGAGGCCTTGGAGCAGCAGACCGCGACCGCCGAGGTATTGCAGGTCATCAACAGCTCACCGGGGGACCTCGCCCCAGTGTTCCAGTCGATCGTGGAAAAGGCGCACACGCTGTGCGGCGCCGCCTGTGGCAGCCTGCAGCTCTGGGACGGCGAGAAGTTCCGCGGCGTCGCAATGCGCGGCTTCTCCGAGGCAATGGTGGAGGCGCTGCGCGCCGGCTACAGCCCATCCGACATGCCATGCCAACGCATCGTCGAGGGAGAGCGCGTCGTCCACTGCGTCGATCTCGCCGAGATCGACAGTCCAGTGGCCCGCGAAGGCGGCGTCAAACTCGGCGGCGTCCGCACAATCCTTTACGTGGCGCTGCGCAAGGATGATGTCCTGCTCGGGCAGATCGTCGCCGCCCGCCACGAAGTGCGGCCGTTTTCCGAAAAAGAAATCGCGCTCGTTGAAAGCTTCGCCGCGCAGGCGGTGATTGCGATGGAAAACGCGCGCCTTATCACCGAGACGCGCGAGGCCCTCGAGCAGCAGACCGCGACCGCCGAGGTGCTCGGAGTCATCAATTCCTCGCCCGGCGACCTCGCGCCGGTGTTCGACGCGATGCTGGAAAAGGCACACACCCTTTGCGGCGCCGCTCATGGGAGCCTGCAGCTCTACGACGGCGAGAATTTGCATGCCGTCGCGACGCACGCCGTATCCGACAAATTCGCGGATATTCTGCGGCAAGGGTATCGTGCTGCCGACTTACCGGCGAGCCAGGCCCTGATCGAGGGTAAGCCCTTCGCCCACATAGCCGATTGCGCTGAAATCGACCACCCGATTTTTCGCAGCGCGGCCGAGTTTGCCGGCATCCACACGGTGCTGTTTGTGCCGCTGCGCAAAGATGGCGCATTCCTAGGCCTGATCTCCGCGGCCCGCCTTGAGGTGTGGCCATTCAGCGAAAAAGAGATCGCGCTATTACAGAATTTCGCAGCGCAGGCGGTGATCGCGATGGAGAACGCGCGGCTGATCACCGAGACGCGCGAGGCCTTAGAGCAGCAGACCGCGACCGCCGAGGTGCTAGGGGTCATCAACAGCTCGCCCGGCGAACTCGCACCGGTGTTCGACGCTATGCTCGACAAGGCGACGCGACTCTGCGAGGCCGAGATCGGCGTCTTGTGGACGTACCACGGCGAACAGATGGAGGCCTCGGCGATCCTAGGCGCGCCGCCCCGATACGTCGAATTTCTCCGTCAGGGCCCGCGGCCACTAAGCCCCACTCATCAGCGGCTATTACAAGGCGAGAGGCTTATCCAGATCGTAGATGTGCCGTCCTATGAAGGATATCGCTCTGGCCTACCCTTGGCGCGTGCGCTGTTCGATCTCGGCGGTGTCCGCACTATCCTGATGGTGCCTTTGCGCAGGGACGAAGCGGCACTCGGGGCCTTTGCCGTATACCGCCAGGAAGTGCGTCCGTTCTCTGACAAGCAGATCGCTCTATTGCAGAATTTTGCCGCGCAGGCGGTGATCGCAATGGAGAACGCGCGGCTGATCACCGAGACGCACGAGGCCTTAGAACAGCAGACCGCGACCGCCGAGGTGCTGGGCGTCATCAACAGCTCGCCCGGCGACCTTGCGCCGGTTTTCGATGCGATGCTGGAAAAAGCGATGCTCCTATGCGGCGCCGCCTGCGGCGGGATCGGCGTCTGGGACGGCGATCGCTATTCCACGGTTGCACAGCGTGGCTTCCCCGAGCCGTTTGCCAGCTTTTTCGCGGGCGATCAGACGTCGCCTGGCCCACGCAGTGGCTTTTCGCGTGTTGCCCGCGGCGAAGGCTATGTGCAAATTGCTGACATCTCCTCCTCGCACTTCTACGAAAAAGGCGATCCGCTGACCCGTGCGATGGTGGACCTCGCCGGCGCTCGCACGACCCTGACGGTGCCGCTTGCCAAGGACGGCGAGGCACTCGGCGTGATCGGATTTTATCGCCAGGAGGTTCGGCCGTTTTCCGACCGGCAGATTGCGTTAGTTAGAAATTTCGCCGCGCAGGCGGTCATCGCGATGGAAAACGCGCGCCTCATCACCGAGACGCGCGAGGCCCTGGAGCAACAGACCGCGACTGCCGAGGTGCTGGGCGTCATCAATTCCTCGCCCGGCGACCTCGCTCCGGTGTTCGACGTGATCCTGGACAAGGCGCACAGCCTCTGCGGTGCTGAAACTGGTGTGCTATTCACCTATGACGGTGAACGCTTCCAGCCGGCGGCTGCTCATGACGCGCCGGTGGAGTTTAGCAAGTTGATGCGCGACGGCTTTCTTCCCAGCCCGGGCAACCCGCTTGCTCGGCTGATCGAGGGCGAGCCGCTCGTCCACATAGATGATATTAGGCAAGTGGCAGCTCAGGGCCCGGACGATCCAGGACCGCGGGTCGCCGCCGAGGGCGGTATTCGGACTTTCCTGATTGTGGCCCTGCGCAAAGATAACGTGCTTCTTGGCGCCATCTCTGCCCTTCGTCGCGAGGTGATGCCCTTCACTGACCGGCAGATCGCGCTGTTGCAGAATTTTGCGGCGCAGGCGGTCATCGCGATGGAGAACGCGCGGCTCATCAACGAGACGCGTGAGGCCTTGGAGCAGCAGACCGCGACCGCCGAGGTGTTGCAGGTCATCAATTCCTCGCCGGGCGACCTCGCCCCCGTGTTCGACGCGATCCTGGAAAAGACTTTGGCCCTTTGTGCAGCCTCGTTCGGCGACCTGAGCACCTATGCTGGCGAGCAATTCCTTGCAGTGGCGACGCGTGGCTTTCCGCCTGCCCTAATTGATTTCTACCGCAACCCGTTCCGCCCCGATCCGAAGAGTTACTTCGGGCAACTGGTCAACGGGGCAAACGTACTGCATATCGCCGACATGGCCGCCGAGTTTTCGTCGACGGCAGCTACCCGGTTGAACCGCGCCGGCGTCGAGCGCGGTCGGGCCTTGGTCGAGCTCGGCAATGCGCGCACCGGTCTCTTCCTAGCGCTCCGCAAGGACGATGCCCTGCTGGGTGCGATGAGAGTTTTCCGCCAGGAAGTGCAGCCGTTCACAGATAAGCAGATTGCACTCGTGGAAAACTTCGCGGCGCAGGCGGTCATCGCGATGGAAAACGCGCGGCTGATCACCGAGACGCGCGAGGCGCTCGAGCAGCAGACCGCGACGGCCGAGGTGCTGGGGGTCATCAACAGCTCGCCCGGCGACCTGACGCCGGTCTTCGACGCAATGCTCGAAAGGGCGATGCGTTTGTGTGGGGGCTCCTTTGGTGTGTTCGCGACCTATGAGGGCGAGCATTACCGAGTAACCGCAACTCGTGGCCTCCCGGCGGGATTGGCCGAGTTCGTCAGAGACCCCATCGCCATCCAGCCTGGAAGCATGCCCGAGCGTCTCCGGCGCGGCGAAGATACCGTTCAGATTCCGGATATTGCCGCCCTGAACTCCGAGCACCGGACCCCAGGGCTCGTCGCGATGATCGAGTTGGGCAAGGCCCGCACGGCGCTTTGGGTCGGCCTGCGCAAAGATGGCGTTCCGCAAGGGTTCTTCGGCATCTATCGCCAAGAGGTACGGCCGTTCACCGACAAGCAGATCGCACTATTGCAGAACTTCGCTGCGCAGGCGGTCATCGCAATGGAGAACGCGCGGCTGATCACCGAGACGCGCGAGGCCTTGGAGCAGCAGACCGCGACCGCCGAGGTATTGCAGGTCATCAACTCCTCGCCTGGTGACCTCGCGCCGGTCTTCGATGCGATATTGGAGAAGGCGCACGGCCTATGCCGGATCGCTCTCGGCGCCCTGGAGCTCTATGAGAATGGCAAATTTCGCGCCGTTGCGGTGCGGGGCGTCTCGGGTCCGCTGGCGGAGCTGCTGCGCCAGCCGTTCGAGCCCCCGCCGGAATCGCCACTCGCGCGCCTGCTCGCCGGCGAACAAGTCGTTCAAATTACCGATATGTCCGAACTGGCTTGGCTGCGGCCAGACGATCCCAGAGCACAAGCCGGTGCCCAATACGGATTGCGCACCGCGCTATTCGTGCCGCTGCGAAAAGACGCGGATCTGTTGGGCCAAGTGGTGGCGTTTCGCCAGGAGGCGCACCCCTTCTCCGATAAAGAGATCGCATTGTTGCAGAACTTCGCCGCGCAGGCGGTGATCGCAATGGAGAATGTACGGCTAATCACTGAGCTGCGGGAGTCGCTCGAATACCAGACCGCGACGAGCGATGTGCTCAAGGTCATCAGCCGCTCGACATTCGACCTGCAACCGGTGCTCGATACGGTTCTAGCGACGGCGGCGCGGCTGTGCGATGCTGATATCGCAAGCCTCGCCCGGCGCGACGGCGAGGTTTATCGGGTGGCGGCAAGCTACGCTTTGCCGCCGGACTACGATGCCTTCGTCAGGAGTCAAGCGTTTCTACCGGGACGGGGCACCGTCACCGGCCGGACTGCGCTTGAAGGCCGGGTCGTCCACATCGCCGACATCGCCGCCGACCCGGACTATGCTATGCCCGAGTCAACCAGCGTCGGGGAGATCCGGACCGCGCTTGGTGTGCCTTTAATGCGCGAACAGGAGCCGAGTGGCGTTATTTGGCTCGCGCGTCAGCGGGTGGAGCCCTTCAGCGAGCGGCAGATCGAATTGGTTACGACCTTCGCCGACCAGGCGGTGATTGCGATCGAGAATGCCCGCCTTTTCAACGAGTTGCGGCAGCGCACGCGCGACCTGCAGGAGTTGCTCGAATACCAGACTGCGAGCAGCGACGTGCTCAAGGTTATCAGCCGCTCGGGTGCCGAGCTCGGGCCCGTGCTCGATACACTGGTCGAGACGGCCGCGCGTATTTGCCGGGCAAACTCCGGATTTATCTTCCGGCTGCAGGATGGCCTCTGTCGCATGGTTGCCGCGTTCGGGATCCCGGCGGGATACAGGGATTTCCAGGTGCGCAATCCGATCGCGCCGGGCCGCGGCACATTGGCCGGCCGCACGGTGCTTGAAGAACGCGCCGTTCACATCGAGGATGCGGCGACCGATCCCGAATATACCCGGGCCGAAGCGGTACAGTTGGGCCGTCAGCGCACAATGCTCGGATTGCCGCTGATCCGGGACGATGCGCTGATCGGTGTTATCACCCTCGCCCGCTCGCATGTCGAGCCATTCAGCGAGAAGCAGATAGGGCTGGTCACCACCTTTGCCGACCAGGCGGTGATCGCGATCGAAAATGCCCGGCTGTTCACCGAGTTGCGTGAGCGCACCGACGATCTGCAGGAATTGCTCGAATACCAGACCGCGACGAGCGATGTGCTGAAGGTCATCAGCCAGTCGACTTTCGACCTGCAACCGGTACTGGAAACGCTGGCGGGAACCGCGTCGCGGCTGTGCGAAGCCGAGATGGCGTTTATCTTCCGCCGCGAGGGCGAGCTTTATCGCGTCGCCGCATCGGTCGGCTTTTCGCCCGAAACCAAAGCTCTCGTCGAAGCCAACCCGATCTCGCCAGGCCGCGGCACAATCGCGGGCCGCACTGCATTGACCGCCAATGTCGTCCACATTCCGGATGCGAGGTCGGATCCGGAATACACCTGGGGCGAATTCATCCGCGTCGCCAAGACGCCTACGATGCTCGGGGTGCCCCTGTTGCGCGAGGGGGTGCCGGTCGGCGTCATCGTGTTGGCGCGCCAAAGGGTCGAGCCCTTTTCAGACAAGCAGATCGAATTGGTCCGGACCTTTGCCGACCAGGCGGTGATCGCGATAGAGAATGCGCGGCTGTTCAATGAATTGCGTGCCCGTACCACCGAGCTCGGGAGCTCGGTCGCCGAGCTGAAGATGTTGAATGAGGTCGCACAGGCGGTCAGCTCGACGCTCGATCTGAGGACCGTGCTGTCGACCGTTCTCAACGCGTCGCTTGGGGTGACCTGGGCGAATGCCGGGGCGGTTTTCCGCTACAGCCGGGCAGAGCGGGCGTTCCGGCTGGTCGAGGCGGTCGGGTGGGACGAGGCGCTCGCACACTCGGTGCGCGAGCTGCGGGTTGCGGAAGCCGAGACCGCGATGGGTGAGGCAGCAACGCGCCGCGTGCCGATTCAGCTCCCCGATTTGGCACAGCGGGCAAGTTATCCGCTGCGCGACATCACCCTCGCCGCCGGTTTTCACTCGGCGCTGATCGTGCCGCTCGTCGGCGCCGAGCGCACCCTCGGGGCGATCATCCTGATGCGGCAGGAGGCGGGCGAGTTCCCGCCGGAGACCGTCCGGGTGATGCAGACTCTCGCCACTCAATCGGTATTGGCGATCCAGAACGCGCGTCTGTTCCGCGAGATTGCCGACAAGAGCGAGCAATTGGCGCTGGCCAGCCAGCACAAATCGCAGTTCCTCGCCAATATGAGCCACGAGCTGCGGACGCCGCTCAATGCGATCCTCGGCTATGCCGAATTGCTCGTCGACGGCATCTACGGCCAGCTGCCGGAGCGGCCGCGTGGTGTGCTCGATCGCATCCAGAACAATGGCAAGCATCTGTTGGCGCTGATCAACGACGTGCTCGATCTGGCGAAGATCGAAGCGGGCCAGCTGACCTTGACCCTCGAAGATTACAGCCTGCCGGAAGTCGTGCAATCGGTCGTCACTGCGACCGAGCCGCTGGCGACCTCGAAGGGGCTCAAATTCACCGCTGCGGTGCAGGACGGTTTGCCGATGGCGCATGGCGACGCGCGCCGCGTGTCGCAAGTGCTCCTCAACCTCGTCGGCAATGCTATCAAATTCACCGACATGGGCGAGGTCGAGATCCGCGCCGTTGCAGACAAAGGCCAATTTGTGCTGACGGTGCGCGACACCGGGCCGGGGATTGCCGACGCCGATCAGGAACGAATCTTTGGCGAGTTTCAGCAGATCGACAATTCCAATACGCGCAAGAAGGGTGGAACCGGGCTGGGTCTGGCAATCTCGAAGCGCATGGTCGAGATGCAGGGCGGGACGATTTCGGTCGACTCGATATTGGGCGAAGGCTCGACGTTCCGGGTCCTGCTGCCGGTCCATGTCGATGAAATGATGGAGGCTGCATGAGCAAGCGCATCCTGGTCATCGAGGACACCGAGGACAACCGCCAGATTATCCGCGACCTGTTGACCAGCTTCGATTACGAGCTGATCGAGGCAGTGGACGGCGCCGAAGGGGTGGCGATGGCGGAGACACACCACCCCGATTTGATTTTGATGGATATTCAACTCCCGGTCATCGACGGCTACGAGGCGACGCGCCGCATCCGCGCGATCCCCGAGCTCGCCCAAGTGCCGATCGTCGCGGTGACCTCCTACGCCCTCTCCGGCGACGAGGCCAAGACGCGGGAAGCCGGTTGCGACGGCTACATCGCCAAGCCCTTCAGCCCCCGCCAACTCCTCGCCAAAGTCCGCGAATTCCTCCCGGAATAGGCCTGAGCTGTTCGATGATCCCCCGAAAAGCGCCCCTCACCCCACCCCTGTCCCCGCAAGCGGACGCTTGCGGGGCGAGGGAGCCCTCCACCCCCTCGCCCTGCGCCAGCGGGGAGAGGAAGGGGCCCGCGTAGCGGGAGGGTGAGGGGCGACCGCTCGTCGGTTCCTCACCGCCGGTAATCGTCCATGCGCGAGCCGCCACTGATTCTCGTCGTCGACGATGTTGCGGACAATGTCGACATCCTGCAGATGCGCCTCGAAAGCCAAGGGTACGAGGTCGCGACCGCGGGGGACGGGGTCGAGGCGCTGGGAAAAACCCGCGAGCTGCTGCCCGATCTCATATTGCTCGACATCATGATGCCGAAGATGGACGGCATCGAGACCGTCAAGCGGCTGAAGGCCGACGCCGCGCTGCCGTTCATCCCGGTGATCCTGGTCACCGCCAAAGCAGATGGGGCGGACGTGGTCGCGGGGCTGGAAAGCGGCGGCGACGATTACCTGACGAAACCGGTCGATCATGCCTCACTGTCCGCGCGGGTGCGTGCGATGCTGCGCATAAAATCGTTGCACGACACCGTGCAGACGCAGGCGCAGCGGCTCGCGGAGCAGGCGGGCGAGCTTGCCGCGTGGAACAAGACGCTCGAGGAGCAAGTCACGGCGCAAATCGGCGAAATCGAGCGGATCGGCCGGCTGAAGCGGTTTCTCGCGCCGCAGATTGCGGAGACGATCGTCGCTTCGGGTGGCGAGGCGATCCTCGAAAGCCACCGGCGCGACATTGTTGTCCTGTTCTGCGACATGCGCGGTTTTACGGCCCTGGCCGAAACCGCCGAGCCGGAAGACGTGATGGCGGTTTTGCGCGAATATCATTGCGCGCTCGGACCGCTGATCCATCGCTACGAAGGGATGATCGACAGTTTTACCGGCGACGGACTGATCGTGATCTTCAATGATCCGATACCCTGCCCCGATGCCGCCCTCCGCGCCGTTCGGCTGGCGGTCGACATGCGGGAGACGGTCGCCTCGCTAGCCCGTTCATGGACCGCCCGAGGGCACGAGATCGGCTTCGGCGTCGGTATCGCCCAAGGCTATGCCACATTGGGGCCGATCGGTTTCGAGGGTCGCTTCGACTATACCGCGATCGGCACCGTCACCAATGTGGCGGCCCGGCTCTGCGCCGAGGCCAAGGACGGCCAGATCCTGGTGACCCAGCGTGTAGCAGCGGCGATCGACAGTGTGGCGGAGCTAGAGCAGCTCGGCGTCATCGCCTTGAAGGGGCTTAGCCGCCCGATCGCAGTGGTGAATGTGAGCGGGTTGGTGTCGAGTCTTTAGGTCTTAGCGTTGCCGCTCGACCTGCATCTTGGCGAGAAATGCGACCAGCGGATGGACGCCGATCTTCACCAGCGCCTGCGTGTCGAGCCCGAGCAAAGCAGCCCGCTGTGGCGGCGTCAGCCGAAAATGGCCGGCATAGGCTGCGGCGTCGGCGAGATATTCGCTGCGCTCATGTTCGTTGTGCGCCAATCCGTGCAGAGCGCTCGTCAGCTCGACCAGCTCCGGCTTGATCGAGGGATAATGCGGATCGGAGCCGCCGCGCGGCGGGGTGAAAAATCCGAGCGACGCGTAGTTGTGATGCCAGCTCGGCTCCAGCGCCGCAATGTCGGGTTTGCGTTCGCCGAGCGCACCGGCGGCCGCTGCCCAGCAGCGCAACTCGACATTGCCGGCTTCGTCGAGCGCGGCTTCGTCCCAGCCGATCAGAGACTTCAGATTCCCGCTGCGGAGTTGAGCCATGACTGCCTCGTCCCAAGCGAGTTCCGGATGGGGATAACGTTCAGTGCCGGGGAAATGCGACATGCCGCCGCTCGCCACGACCGCTGTCCTCAGGCCCATCGCGGAAACGACCCGCGTCACTGCCTGGCCAAACGCATAACAGCGCTCCATCGTCGGCTGTGGCGGCAGGTAGGCATTGATATAGATCGGCAGAACCGGATCCTCGATGCCGAGATGGGTGAGCGGGATGCCCATCGCGTAATCGATCTTGGCGACGCTGGTGAAGGCCGGGTCGAAACCCTGCCGGTACATTTGCCGGACAAGTTCGAAACTGATTTCGCTCGGAACCTTCCAGCGGAAATTCCGGCCCGCGAACCTCCCCTCTGCCGCGTCCCCGACGTGGATCGTGAAAGGCGGCGCCGCCTGATGGAAAAATTGCTCGGCATGGTCATTCGAAAAAATGATCCAGAGATCGGGCGCCAAGGCCTTCAGCCTGGCGCCGATTTCGGCCGCCGTGGCCCGCACCCGCTCGACCGTATCGCGGTCCTCGGTTTCGGGCATCGTGAAGAATTGCGGGGCATGGGGTAGCATCGCCCCACCGATCACTGTCGGATTAAGCGCATGGCCTTGCATCACTCGCTCCAGTACCGTTACCTGAAACCATAGCGCCGCTCGAGGAAACGCCCCGATGCCGCATTCTTCCGACGATCCGCCCAGCGCTCCCGCAGCGAGTGTAGAGAGCGAAACGCCGGGCGCAACCGTCGCGGACGCCCCGGACGCTGCCAATTCAGACGGGGCCAATTCAGACCGGGCCAATCCGGCCGGCCCGTCATTGCCTGACGGCGAAACCCAGCAACCCCGCCGCCGGCGCCGGCGACGCCGCCGTCGACCTCCGCCGGCGGCAGCTTCGCCAGAAGCAGCGGTAGGGGATCAAGCCACTCCTGAAGGGACTCCACTAGCGGGAGATACGGTCCAGGATACGCAGGGGGAGGCCCAAGGGGAGGTCCGGACGGATGCCCAGGAGCTGCGGCCCCCGCGTCATCGGCGCCGCCGCCGTCGCGGGCCCCCACGCGATCCGTCGCAACAATCGCTGGTGATCGGCAAGGTTGGGATTGACGGGAGTAGCCCCCCGGAACCGACGACGGTCACTCCCGGCGAAGTCTCCACGCCGGCTCAGCCTGCGCCCGGCATGGCCAGTGAACTACCCCGCCGCCGGCGCCGTCGGCCGCCGCGTCGACCAGGTCTGATGGACCCGGCCGCTTCCGCCGGCCAAGGCCCGAGTGGGTCCGAAGCGATTACCGAGGGGACATCACAGCCGGCGCCCGGGACGGTCCAGAGGCCTTGGCCGGGCCGCCCGCGCAACCGGCGGCCACCCGACCGTGCTGCACCAGACGGGGAGCCGCGCCGCCCTGGTCCGCGCCAGCCGCGTGAACGAGCCGCTGGGCCGCGTGACGCCGGGGCGCGAGGGCCGGATCGCCGGGGTCAGGGCTCGGACACTCAGGGGCGGCGGGACAAGCGACCGAGCGGCCGGCCGCCGGGAAGAGGCCGAGAAGCTCCGCTGAGAAAGCCCGAGCAAAAACTCTACGCACTCGAATCGGTGGTCGACCGCGGTTTCGACGATGTAACCGAAGATTCAAGCGAAAGCGGCACCCGTCGCGTCCACTGGACAATTATCAAGCGCACGGTCGCCGACCAGAAGAGCGGCAAGGCAATGTCTGCCTCCTATGTGCTGCGGCGAGAAGGCGGAGAGGCCGAATTCCCCAATCTCGGCGCGGCGCGCGCGGCCGTGAACAAGACGATCGTCCACCCCGAGAAGCTGACCCTTTCAAAAGCTGAGCATGTCGCTGCAAAGGGCAGCCGCTGATCCGAACTCGGGTTGTTTACCGATCGAGCCGGGATACCGGGGGGAACGGCGCCGTTCCGCGGGCATCGGGAAGGCCTGGTCCAAATTTGCGGACCTGGCGGGACTTCGGCAAGTTTCGATACACCCAAAGAAATACCGCACCGACAAGTGTGCCGGCGACCAATTGGCCGAGCAGCCCCGAACCAAGAAACACCATCGAGGTCCAGGATACGACCGGCAGGCAAATCACCGCGATAGAAGCGGCAACCCAGAAGGCGTGAAGGCGCCGGCCAATCTGCGCCCGGTTATAAGACCAGTCGGCCCAAGCAGTACTGAGGGCGCCCAGGCCCGCAGCCAGCAGCTGTATCAGAAAAATCTCCATCATGTCGGTTTCCCCGCAGTCAATAGGCCGGGCCGGTATTGCTCATAACGGGAGATAGGCCGCAGATTATCAGACTTTGATTGCAAATTTGTTGACATTGAAAACAGAGGCCGACGGTCTGGTCGGCGACAGCTTGCCGTAGAAGGGAAAGGGAACACCGCGGTTTCCATCTGTTAACAGCATGGCACGATGTTTGCTAGTCAATCTTAAGCGCGGAATTTGCCGTGCGGTGGTCAAGCGGAGAAGCCCGATGGCACAGGCGGCAATATCACGATTGCAAGAGCCACTGCCCCTCGACACGGCGATGCTGTCAAACATCGCGTTGTCGCTCTTTCTGTGGAATATCGCCTTGCGCATCGCGGGTTTGCTCTTGGCAGCGTAACACCGGATCACCCGCCCTGCGCCGCACGCTGCAAAGCCAGCTTCAGCGCCTGGTCGAGTTTTCGGGAAAATCGCGTCGGTCCGCCGCCAAAACCGGACGGTCCGGCCCAAGCGTCGGGTCCAGAACATGCAGCGTAAACAAGCGAGTCCGGCGGCGCCGACTGAGGCTCCCGCGCTTCTTCGTTGGGCTGCCGCTGCCGTCCAGGCTCGGTGCCGTCGCACAGGCCGCTTTCATGGAGGACGCGGCGCAAATAGACCGCCACACCCGCGAGAAACTGGTCGCGAGGTCGTCCGGCTTTGACCCAGGCGTCCATCTTGCCGATGCCCCAATTGTAAGCCGCGATCGCGTCGGGCCAATTATGGTATCGCCCGTAAAGCTGTAACAAATACGCCCTTCCTATTGCGCGGTTCTGCAATAAATCAAATCGGTCCCCGCCGCCGACATCGGTCGCCGCCGCCTCGCCGACCTGCATCGGCCCTTGCGGTCCAGACGGATCCGGCCGCCACATCGCCATATCGCTGCCGTGGCTCGATTCCGCTCCATCCACCGCACTCGCCACGCGGTCGAGCGGCGCCGTCGGATCGACATTCTTGGCCGCTGGACGCCCCGAATGGACGAGCTTGCCAGGCACAGCCGGAGCATCGCGCAAGCCCGCCCGCTCACCCGCTACTACATCCCCTGTAAGCGCCTGCGTCGCAAACAAAGCAGTGATCAGCCATTTAGTGTAGCCCAAAAGGGTTCCCCTCACAGCCGCTCAATGAAATATCAGCTTTTCGCTCGCATTGAGTCTTTATTCGTAGTTAATTTTTCATTCTTCTTGTCGCAGTGGGCGAGCGGCAGTGTTCGCGCCGTAAAACGGGCTCACAAGACCTCAAATAGACCGGCGGCGCCCATGCCGCCGCCGACGCACATTGTGACGACAACATGACGAACCCCGCGGCGCTTACCCTCGATCAGCGCGTGACCGACCATGCGCGCGCCGGACATCCCATAAGGGTGACCGATCGAAATGGCGCCGCCGTCGACATTGTAGCGCTGGGGATCGATGCCGAGCCGGTTGCGGCAGTGAAGAGCCTGCACGGCGAAAGCCTCGTTGAGCTCCCACAGCCCGATATCCTCGACCGTGAGCCCGTGCTGCCGTAACAGCTTTGGAACGGCAAAAACCGGACCGATCCCCATCTCGTCCGGCGCGCAGCCTGCAACCGCAATACCGCGATAGGCGCCGAGCGGCTGAAGCCCACGGCGTTCCGCCTCCTTCGCCTCCATCAGCAGCGAGGCGGATGCCCCGTCGGACAGCTGAGAAGCGTTCCCTGCCGTGATGAACCGGCCTTCTTTGACCGTCTGCCCATCGCGGAATACCGGTTTCAACGAGGCCAACGCCGCGAGCGTCGTCGACGGCCGGTTGCCTTCATCCTTTTCGAGGGTCACCGGGACCGGGGAGAGTTCGCCGGTCTCGCGGTTTTCGACCCGCATGATCGAGGGCAACGGAGCGATCTCCCGGTCGAAGCGTCCCGCTGCCTGTCCCGCTGCGGTCCGTTGCTGGGACTGCAGGGCGTATTCGTCCTGCGCGTCGCGGGGAACCTGGTATCGCTCGGCGACGATCTCAGCCGTCTCGATCATCGTCATGTAAAGATCCGGGCGCTGCTCGAGCAGCCAGGGGTCCTGTGCCCGGTGCTGGTTGCGGTGCTCGTTCTGGACGAGCGAAATCGACTCGACCCCGCCGCCGACAGCGATTTCCATTCCGTCGTCCGCGATCTGTTTTGCGGCGGTGGCGATCGCCATCAGACCCGAGGCGCATTGGCGATCGATCGTCATCCCGGCTACCGAAACCGGCAGCCCGCCGCGGACCGCCGCCTGGCGGGCCAAATTGAAGCCGCTGGACCCTTGCTGCAGCGCGACGCCCAGCACGACATCCTCGATCTCGGCCGGATCGACGCCGGCGCGCCGCACTGCCTCTGCGACGACGTGGCCGGCGAGAGCCTGCGCCTGCGTATCGTTGAAAGCACCGCGATAAGCCCTGCCGATCGGAGTGCGGGCGGTCGATACGATGACGGCTTCGCGCATTTCATCCTCCCTGGGAAGCAGCTGCGGCGCGATCTTACGCCGAAACCCCTCCTCCCGCCTATCCGCGAGCACGCATGCCCCTCCCACAAGCGCGCGCGGTCATGTAGCATTGCAGCAGGACCTTGTGAGGAGACCGCCATGCCCGACTACCCGTTGCCTTCCGCTGACCCGGCCAGCCTCGGCTTCGCCGCGACGCCGCTGCAGCATCTCGATCGGCTGATCCGCCAGCATATCGAGGACGGCCGTTACCCCGGCGCGCAGATAGCGCTGGCGCGTCACGGCAAGCTGGTGCTGTTCCGCACCTATGGCGATGCCAAGACCGAGGGCCGGAACCTGCCGGCAACGGACGACACGCTTTTCCTGCTGTTCAGCCAGACTAAGGTTCTGACCAGCTGCGCGGTCTGGACATTGATCGAGGAAGGTAAACTTTCCTTTATGGACCGGATCGCGGACCACCTACCGGAGTTCGCCAAGCGCGGCAAGGGCGAGATCACCTTGCATCAGGTCATGACCCATCAGGGCGGCTTTCCGAGCGGCGATGTGACTCAGGCGACGTGGACCGATCACACGAGGATGCGCGCCGAGGTTTGCGACTTCTCGCTCGACTGGACCCCCGGCACGCGGCTGCAATACCACCCGCGCGCCGCGCATTTGACGCAGGCAATGGTCATCGAGGCGGTGACCGGGCAAGATTATCGCGACGTGATCCGGGAACAGGTGCTGGCGCGTCTCGGGCTCGCAAAGGACGTCTTTGTCGGCGTCCCGCCGAGTGAGCAGGAGCGTTGCGCCGACACCTATGCGCCGGAGGCCCGCGACAATTCGGCGGAATTCAAAGCCGCCGGCATGCCGAGCGGCGGCGGCTATGCGACCGCACGCGGGATGGCGGCGTTCTACCAGATGCTGCTGGGCCACGGCCGCCTCGGCAATGTGCGGCTGTTGTCGCCGCGGCTCGTCAGCTACGTGACGCGCAATCATACCGGCGACCGCGGCGACGATGCGATGGGCGGCATCCCGATGCATCGCGGCCTGGGCCCGCATGTCCGCGGCGACAGCGACCGCATTCGCGGCCTCGGCACGATCGGCGCGCCGGAAAGCTTCGGCCACGGCGGCGCCGGCACCTCATATTCATGGGCCGACCCGACGAGCGGCGTCTCGTTCACCTACATCACAAACTTCATGTCACCCGATCCGTGGCACACGGCCCGCCTCGACCGCGTCGCCAACCTCGTGCACGCCGCGATCGATTGAGTATGTACAAGCGCTGTCATTCCGGGGCGCGGGCGCAGTCCGCGAGCCCGGAACCCATGAACACAGACCTCCGACACCCTGGGCTCTCGCCGGTGTTCATGGGTTCCGGGCTCGCCCCTTCGGGGCATCCCGGAATGACAACCGCCGCCGCCGGGGTCTAATAATCCGATGGCGCCGCGAGTAGATCCTGTACGGTCCGATGAGGTGCTGCCGGCGCGCGCCGATGTCGTGATCATCGGCGGCGGGATCATCGGTACCAGCACGGCGCTGTTTCTGGCCCAGAAGCGGGTCCAGGCGGTGCTGTGCGAGAAGGGGCACATTGCCGGCGAGCAGTCGAGCCGCAATTGGGGCTGGTGCCGCAAGATGGGACGCGATCCGCGCGAATTGCCGCTGATCATCGAGAGCCTGCGAGTGTGGCAAGGCATGAACGAATTGGTCGAGGCCGAGACCGGCTTTCGGCAAGCCGGCATCATGTATCTGGCCGAGACCCAGGCCGAGCTCGGGCAGCTCGAAACCTGGCTCGAGCACGCCCGCCAATATCAGCTCGACACCCGCATACTCACCCGCGCCGAAGCTGCGGAGCTGATGCCTGGATTGACCGGCAACTGGACGGGCGCGCTCTATACAGCGAGCGACGGCAAGGCCGAACCGCAGAGGGCGGCTCCGGCGATCGCCGAAGCGGCGCGGCGGCACGGCGCGTCGATCATGACCCAATGCGCCGCCCGCGGCATCGAAACAGCGGGCGGGCGCGTCTCGGCGGTGGTGACCGAAAAGGGGCGCATCTCTTGCGACAAGGTCGTGCTCGCCGGCGGCGCGTGGTGCCGGCTGTTCTGCGGCAATCTCGGCATCGCGCTGCCGCAGCTCAAGGTGCTGGCGACGGTCATGCGCACGCAGCCGCTCGAAGGCGGCCCGGAAATTTCGGCATCGGGGGGCCTATTCGGGTTTCGCAAACGGATGGACGGCGGCTACACCGTCGCGACCCTCGGGGTTCGCACGATCGACCTCGTGCCCGATAATTTCCGGCTGTTCTTCGATTATCTGCCCGCAGCGCGGCTGCACTGGAAGAAATTGCGGTTCCGCGTCGGCCGCCGTTGGGTCGAGGAATGGCGCATCCCGCGGCATTGGGGTTTGGACCAGACCTCCCCGTTCGAGGCCATGCGCGTGCTCGATCCGGAGCCCGACCAGTTTGTCGTCGATCGTGCGCGCGCCGCCACAGCCGAGGCTTTCCCGGTGTTCCGCAACGCGGTGGTCGCCGAAAGCTGGGGCGGCATGATCGACGTGATGCCCGATGCGATACCGGTGATCTCACCGGTGGACACCCTGCCCGGTTTCTTCATTGCCACCGGGTTCTCCGGCCATGGCTTCGGCATCGGTCCGGGGGCCGGCAAGCTGGCGGCCGATATGGTCGCCGGCGACCCAACTCTGGTCGACCCGGCGCCGTTTCGTTTATCCCGGTTCAGCGACGGCTCGAACCCGCGGCCACACCCGCTCGCGAGCTGATTTAGTTGCCCGTTTTAGTTAATCGAGGCGAGTTCCTCGACGCGCAACCCATCGCGGACGCGCGCGACCAGCTCTTCCGGGTCATAGACGATCCCGACCGGGTTCTTGTCGGTGGCTGACCGCCCCCGCATGTAGGCTTGGCCCTCGGTTGCGGTCGCGAAATTGTCGACCAATAGCTCGACCTGATTGTTATCGGGATCGTGGTAGTACATCGACGTTGTCACGCCATGATTGACGCACCGCTGCGGGCGGATCCCCAGCTTTTCGAGCCGCTGGTAATTGTCGATCAGATCGTCGAGACCGCCAAAGGTGAACGCAACGTGATTCAGGCCCGCCGCGTCCGGCTGCCGCTCAGTTAGCGGCCCGGGATCGAGGAAGGCGACCCGGTGATGCTCGTCGTCATAACTGATAAACGAGATGCGTTCGGCTTCGTAAAGTATCTCGGCCCCAAGCACCGTGCAGTACCAATCGATCATCTCGCGCCGGCGGTTGGTCTGCAACACGATATGCGACAGCTTTTTCGGTGACGCCATCCTCTCCTCACTTTCTCTGTTCGAGATCGGAGTTTATGCGATCTACCCGATAACGGGCAAACCTCAGATATACACGCCCCGCATCCCGCCTTCAGGGTAGCGGGTGCCGGCAGCCGCACCGATCGGCATTGCTGTCGAGATGCGATCGATATCAGCCTCGGTCAAGCGCACGCGCATCGCGCCGAGGTTTTCCTCCAGCCGTTCGATGCGCTTGGTGCCCGGGATCGGGATCACGTCGGGGCCTTGCGCCAACAGCCAGGCGAGGCAGAGCTGCGCGGGGGTGCAGCCTTTCTCCTCGGCGATCGCCTCGATGCGTTGCACTAGCTCGCGGTTCTTGGCGAAATTGTCGCCCATGAACCGGGGGTGACGGCCGCGTGTGTCGCCCTCGGCCAAATTTCCGAGATCGGGGACGTCGCCGGTCAATAGGCTGCGCCCGAGCGGCGCATAGGCGACAAAGGCGATGCCCAAGTCGCGAGTCAGCTCGCGTATCTCGGTCGCCTCTTCCCGGTAGAGCAGTGAGAATTCGCTCTGCACGGCGGCGATCGGATGGATGGCGTGGGCCGCGCGGATGCGTTCCGGCCGAGCTTCACACAGCCCCAGATACCGAACCTTGCCCTGTTCGACGAGCCGTGACATGGCGCCAACGGTTTCCTCGACCGGCACCGCCGGATCGACCCGGTGCTGATAATACAGATCGATGACATCGACGCCGAGCCGCTTGAGGCTCGCCTCGCACGCCTGGGCGACATAGGCGGGGCGGCCGTCGACGCCGTTGGCGCCGCCCGGCCGGCGCGTCTGGCCAAATTTGCTCGCAATCACGACGCCGTTGCGCCGGCCCTTTAATGCCCGGCCGAGCAATTCCTCGTTCTGGCCCCAGCCATACATGTCCGAGCTGTCGAAATGGTCGACGCCGAGCTCGATCGCCCGGTGGATCAGCCGGACCCCGGCGTCATCGTCGCTCGTGCCGTAGACCCCCGACAAGGACATGCAGCCGAGACCGATCGCCGAGACCTCCGGTCCCGTCTTACCGAGCCTCCTGCGCTCCGTGTTAACAGCACCAGTCATCCATCTCTCCAGCTAAAGCTTTGTGACAAGCTCTAATAGAGAGGTATGATCGCCGCGGCAATCCAGGCGAGGGAGGAGAATGATGGCGAGCACTCATGTTTATGCCGGTACGGCGCGATCGATGGGAGCAACGGCCGGCGGCATTTTCCGGCAGCAAGCGGGCGACAACCGGTGGGAGCATCTGACCAACGGTGTACCGGAAGACGCCGATGTCCACGCGATCACAGTCCATCCGGAAAACCCCGATGTGGTCTATGTCGGCAGCACAAAGGGTGCCTACCGCAGCACCAATCGCGGCAACACCTGGGAGCGGCTGCGTCTTCCCGAGGATGCCGACATCTGGTCGGTCTGTATTCACCCGAAGAACCCGCGCGTGGTTTACGCCGGCGCGACGCCTCCGGGCGTCTATCGCAGCGAGGACGGCGGCGACACCTGGCGCAAGATGGCCGACCCGGGCCTCCCCGACCGGGTGATCATGGGTTTCGCATGCCGGGTCATGCGACTCGATGTCGATCCGAATTCGCCCGATGACGTGTATGCGACGTTGGAAGCCAACGGCGCGATGCGCAGCCGCAATGGCGGCGAGAGCTGGGAGGATTGCACGGCCGATCTGATCCGCTTCTGCGAGGAGCCCAAATATCGCAGCCGGATAGGCAGCCAGACCGAGATCGAGGGCATGCTCGACGGCCACGCGCTGACCTGCAGCGCCGCGGCTCCAGGCACGGTGTTCCTCGCCAACCGCATGGGCCTCTTCCGCAGCAGCGACCGCGGCGAGCATTGGCAGGACATGGAAATCAGCCGCTTCTCGCCGCTGACCTATGGCCGCGACATCCGCGTGTCGCCGCACGACCCCAAGGTCATGTATGCTTGCCTCAGTCCGGCGGCGCGCAGCACCGACGGCTCGATCTACCGCACCGACGACGTCGGCCAGACCTGGAAGCGCTTCGACCATGGCGTCAAGGCGGAGGCGACGATGATGGGTGTCGCCGTGCATCCGCGCGACCCCAACCAGGTCTACGGCGTCTCGCGCTTCGGCCAGGTGTTCGGCACGCAGGACGGCGGCCGCAGTTGGACCGAAACCCGGCTGCCCGAAGGCGTCCGCGACGTCTACGCCGTCGCCTGCGGCTGAGGTGAGCTGCCCCTCACCCTAGCCCTCTCCCCGCAAGCGAGGCGAGGGAATCAACGGGTCGGGGTGAGGGGCAAAGGGAGGCACGCATGGCCAATTCGATGAAGCAGAAGCTCGCGGCCGGTGAGCTGGTGTTGTGCATGAATTTGCGCCTAGCGCGCACGGTCGACATCGCGATGGTCGCCAAGGCAGGCGGCTATGACGCGCTCTATGTCGATATGGAGCACAGCCCTTATTCGATCGACACGGCCGCGACGATCTGCGCCGCGGCGATCGGCATCGGGATCACCCCGCTGGTGCGCGTGCCGAGCCATGATGCGCACTGGTCGAGCCGGGTGCTCGACGGCGGTGCGCAGGGCGTCATCGTCCCGCACGTCAATAATCGCAGCGAAGCCGAAGCGGTAGTGCACAACTGCCGCTTCCCGCCGCTCGGCCAGCGTTCGGTGATGGGTCTCGGGCCGGCACTCGGCTACCGTGCAATGCCGCTCGGCGAGATCAACGAGAGGCTCAATGCGGAAACAGCCCTTATCGTCATGCTGGAGACTGCCGAGGGTATCGACAATGCCGCGGCGATCGCGGCATTGCCCGGCATTGATGTGCTATTGATCGGTTCGGGCGACCTGACGACCGACTACGGGATTCCTGGCCAGGTCGACCATCCGCGTCTACGCCAAGCCTATGAACGTGTTGCCGGCGCCTGCCGTACCCATGGCAAGGTGCTCGGGGTCGGCGGCATTCGCCATAATGTCGCCCTGCAGGGGGAACTGATCCGCCTCGGCGCACGCTTTGTGATCGCCGGCACCGACGTCAATTACGTGCTCGCCGGCGCGCGCCAGGACACGACGGCGCTGCGCGAAATTCCGCTCGGGTAATCGACCATTGGGTAATCTGCTGAGCAGCCTCGAGCCGGCGCAAGCGGTCGAGCGGCTCAGCGAAGCAGCCGTAGTGTTGCGCGGGTTCGCCCGCGATATGGCCGCTCGGCTCGTGGCAGAGGTGGACGGCATCACTGCTGTCTCGCCGTTTCGCAACATGATGACGCCGGGCGGGTTCCGTATGTCGGTGGGAATGACCAATTGCGGCCGGGCCGGCTGGGTGACGGACCGCAAAGGCTATCGCTACGAGCAAATCGACCCAACGACCGGTGTGCCCTGGCCCGCAATGCCGGAGCCGTTTCGGCTTCTTGCCGAAAGCGCTGCGGCGGCCGCGCGGTACCCGGGCTTCGAGCCTGACGCCTGCCTGATCAATCTCTACGAACTCGGGACCCGGTTGTCGCTGCACCGTGACGAGAACGAGCGCGACCTGACAGCGCCGATCGTTTCGGTTTCGCTCGGATTGCCGGCGATTTTCCTGTTCGGGGGCAACCGCCGCAGCGACCGGCCTCGGCGCATTCTGCTGCAGAGCGGCGACGTCGTCGTCTGGGGCGGCGCCGATCGGCTCGTTTATCACGGCGTCGCGCCTGTTGCCGAAGGCGAAGATCCGCTGACCGGCAATCGCCGCATAAATCTCACCTTTCGAAAGGCGCTGTAATCAATGCTCAAAGTATTGGTTCTGAGTTGCGGGCTTGTTGCGTCGCTGCCGCCGGCGATTGCGCAGGAGGCGCAGACGCTCAAAGAGCGCCTCTCCGACAAGGCATCCGACGCCCAGCGGGTCGACAACTGCCGTGTCCCCCCCGAGCGGCGCGGCCCCCTGCCCCGCGCCGATTGCCCGGCGAAGCCTCGGTCCGCAACGTCCGCGGCCAAGGCGCCGCGGTGACCGGTTTACGGCTTCAGCGCGCCCTGCGTGCCGACATAGAGCGCATAGACCGATGTGCTGCCGCAGACGAATAGACGGTTTCTGAGCGGGCCGCCAAAGACCAGGTTAGCGCAGGTCTCCGGCAGGTGGATCTTGCCGAGCAGATCGCCCGAAGGGCTGTAGCAGCGCACTCCGTCCTCCTTCGGGTCGGCCCAGCCCATGCTGCACCACACATTGCCGTCAATATCGCAGCGCATTCCGTCGGTTATCCCAGGCGCAAAACCTTCGGCGAAGACTTTGCCGTTCGTCAACTTGCCGGTCTCGATGTCGACGTCGAACACGCGGATATGCGACGGACCGCCATCGGTGAAGCCGCTGTCGATGACGTACAGCTTCTTTTCGTCCGGTGACAGGAGGATGCCGTTGGGCTGTGTGAAGTCGTCGACCACCGGCTTGATCTCGCCCGTCTTGCCGTCCACGCGGAAGACGTAGTGTTTATCCTGCTCTTGGGCCTGCTTGAGGCCTTCGTAATTGCCGCCGATACCGTAGGTCGGATCAGTGAACCAGATCGAGCCGTTGGAGGCCACCACCACGTCGTTCGGCGAATTGAGCCGCTTGCCGTTGTACTTGTCGGCGATGACGGTAATGCTCCCGTCGAGTTCGGTGCGTGTCACGCGGCGGGCACGGTGCTCGCAGGTGACGAGGCGTCCCTGTGGATCGGACGTATTGCCATTGGAGTTGTTCGACGGTTCGCGGAAGACGCTGACATGATTGTCGTCCCATAAGAGTCGCATCATGCGGTTATTGGGGATGTCGCTGAAGATCAGATAATTGCCCTCCCGGAAGAAGGCTGGACCCTCGGCCCAGCGGAACCCCGTGGCAACCCGCTCGACGCCGGCAGTGCCGGCGAACGCCGGAAACTTGGTGCCGAAGAATTTCTTGTCGGCGCTCTCGATGCGGGCGTCGGGATAGCGCATCTCCGGCAAGGGACCCAGCGGCAGTGCATCGGCCGACGCTGTCTTCGCTGCCGCCATGGTTGCTGTAGCCGCCGAGGCGGCCAAGAAAGCACGTCTATTCATGTTTCCCTCCCGTTACTTGATCATTCAGCTCTTGGCGGCAGGCGCCTCCGGTTTCTCAAACAGAGCCAAGCTCTCCATTGCGAGGCCATAGCCCAACAAATCGTGCATTTGCCGCCGGAGGTATTCGGTGAAGAGCAGTCGGGTGTAACGGAGCAGCAGTGTCGGTTTGCGGGTCAGATCCTCGGCCAGTTCCCAGGCACGCGCGATCAGCTTGTCGGGCGGCAGTACTTCGGCGACGAGGCCCAGCCGCAATGCCTCGGCGGCGTCCAACGTCTGGCCGGTCATCAGAAAATAACGCCCGCGGTTCATACCCAGCAATAGCGGATAGACAATGTGCATGCCGTCGCCGGGAACAACATCCGACATGAAATGCGCCGAATCCTGGAACTGCGCAGTGTCCGCGGCAAGCACGATGTCGCAAAGGAGCGGAATTTCAGAATGGCGCCACGCCGGGCCATTGATTGCACTGATGATCGGGACCTCGATATTGAGGAGGTTCATCAGCAGATGCCGACCTTCCCAATGGATGCGGTCGATCCGCTCGATCGACGGTCGGGACGGAAAGGACGATGTCCCGGGGGTTGCGCGCGGTCCGGAGAACTCCGCGCCCGTCCCGGTCAATATCACGACCTTGTTTTCACGGTCCGCGCCGATGTCGTGAAAGACTTCCGGCAATTCGCCGTGCGGCAAGAACCCCCAGCGCAGTGACTGACCCTCAGTATGCAACGTGAGCTGGAGGATGCCGTCCCGGCGCTCCATTCTCGCCGTCTGGTACTTGTTGGCGTATTCCTCGAACGAGCTCATTGCTGTCCCTCCCTATTGATCAGATTGGCAGGACGCCGCCCGGGAACGGCACGATCGGGACGGTGGCGCCGGCCTCGATTGCGGGGGCGTGCGACGGGCGGACGACAAGGCAATCCGCCGCCGAGAGCAGGCGCATCATCGAGCTGTCCTGCACTTCGAACGGGAACGCTTCGAGCGTGCCGTCCGCGGCTCGGGCCAGCCTCGACCGCAAATAATCCTGCCGCCGGTCGTTCTTTGGCAATGCTGCGCCGAGCCGCGCCGTCGAGGCGGCTTCAGTCGGCGCAGCGGCGCCGCTCAGCCGGTCGAGCGCCGGCCGGAGGAAGAGCAGCGCGCATACCAAGGTCGACACCGGATTGCCGGGCAGTCCGACCATCGGCGTTCCGCGGTAGCGGCCGACCATCAGCGGCTTTCCGGGCCGCATTGCGATCTGCCAGAAATCGAGCTCCAGCCCGTCGGCCCCAAGCACGTCGCGCACCAAATCGTGCTCGCCGACCGAAGCTCCGCCGGTCGTGACCAGCAGGTCGACACCACGTGTCGCCGCGGCGACCTGGCGCAGCGCCGCCGGGTCGTCCGGCGCGTTGCCGACCGAGACCGGGATTCCGCCGCAGGCCACGGTAAAAGCCGCGAGCGACAGGCTGTTTGAGCTGACGATCTGGTGCGGCCCGATCGGATCACCGGGCATGACGATCTCGTCACCGGTCGACAGGATGCCTATCCGAGGCTTGCGATGCACAAAGAGCCACGGCCGGTTCATTGCTGCGGCGAGGCCGATGTCGCGCGCGGTCAGCCGTTTTCCGCCCCGTAGCAGCACGTCGCCTTCGCCAAAATCGAGGCCCTCGCGGCGCACATATCGGCCGCGCGCGGCGCCCTCGAGCACCCGGACACGGTCACCGTCGCGCTGCGTGTCCTCCTGAATTACGATCGTATCGGTGCCCGCCGGCATCGGCGCGCCGGTAAAGATGCGGGCGGCTTCGCCGGGGCCGACATGTCCGCCAAACCCGGCCCCCGCCGGTACTTCGGCGACGATCCGCAACTCGACCGGTACCGTCGCCAGGTCCTCGGCGCGCACCGCGTAGCCGTCCATCGCCGATACCGCGAAAGGCGGCTGCGTCCGGCGGGCGGCCACATCCTCGGCCAGGACGCGGCCGAGGGCGTCGACGATCGAGATCTGCTCGAGCGGCAGCTTTTCGAGCGGCGCGAGCAGACGCGACAGCGCTTCTTCGACTGAGATCACGGTTCTGCCTCCCAATTCCCGGACTTGCCGCCCGATTTGCGCAAGAGGCGTAAATCGGTCACGACCATTCCGCGGTCGACGGCCTTGCACATGTCGTAAACGGTCAATGCCGCGACGCTCGCCGCCGTCAGGGCTTCCATTTCGACGCCGGTGCGGCCGCGCAATTTACAGGTCGCGGTGATTTCAACCGCGGAGCGCTCGGGCACGCATTCGAGATCGACTTTGACCGAAGTCAGGGCGAGCGGGTGGCACAACGGGATCAATTCCGCGGTGCGTTTTGCGGCCATGATGCCGGCGAACCGGGCGACGGCGAGCACATCGCCTTTGGCGACATCGCCGGAGCGGATCCGTTCGAGCGTCTCCCGGCGCATCACGACGCGGGCGCCGGCCATCGCCACCCGGTCGGTCTCCTGCTTGTCGGAGACGTCGATCATCTGCGCCCTCCCCTCGGCGTCGAGATGGGAAAAGCCGGGCTCGGCGGGAAGGCCCAGAAGCCGGCGGGTCGCCGCGGTCACGTCAGGTTCGCGCATCAAGGTCTCCCCTACCAGGAAGCAACGTGCGCCGGCAGCTGCCAGGCGGTCGAGATCCGCGGATCGGCGGATTCCGCTTTCGGCGATCACGATGCGGTCCGCCGGCACTTCCGGCGCCAGGGTTTCGGCGGTGCGCAGATCGGTTTCGAGCGTCTTCAGGTTGCGGTTGTTGATGCCGATCAGCCGCACGGGAAGGCGCAGGGCGCGGGCGAGCTCGGCATCGTCATGAATTTCGGCGAGCACATCGAGACCGAGCTCGGCCGCCGCCGCTGCCAGCTCTGCGGCCTCCGTATCGGACAGCGCCGCCATGATCAGCAGGATGCAATCGGCCCCGATACTCCGGCTCTCCAGGATCTGATACGGGTCGAGGATGAAATCCTTGCGCAGCACCGGAAGCCGGACCACCTCGCGCGCGGCGATGAGGTCGGTCTCGCTGCCCTGGAAATAGGGTGTGTCAGTCAGCACCGACAGACAGCTGGCGCCGCCCGCCTCATAGGCGGCGGCGAGTGTTCGCGGATCGAAATCCTTGCGGATCAGACCGGCGCTGGGCGAGGCCTTCTTGATTTCGGCGATCAACCCGTAGCGCCCTTCGGCGACATGGCGCTCGAGTGCCGCCGCAAAGGGCCGAACCGGCGGCGCCTCGAAAATCCCGGCGAGCAGCGCCGCCTCGGACTGCACGGCTTTCGCGCGGGCGATATGAGCGCGTTTCTCGGCGCAGATCTCGGCGAGCACATCCCTCATCGCGCAATCGCCTCCGCAATAGCGGGCTCATTGGTGCGGGCGACCAGTTCGGCCAACACCCGTTGCGCCGCACCCGTATCGATCGATTTGGCGGCCAGTTCGATTCCCGCTTCGACCGTCGTCACTCGACCGGCTACGAGTAGCGCGGCGCCGCTGTTCAACAGCACAACGTCCCGCAATGGTCCGCCGACGCCAGCAAGCAGGTCCCGCATCAGACCGGCATTGTGTTCCGGCTCGCCGCCTCGAATATCTTCGAGCCGGGCCCTCGGCAGCCCGAAATCCTCCGGAACGACTTCGAACATCTGGACCTCGCCGTCCTCGAACGCGGCGACCGTCGTCACGCCCGCGGTGGTCAGCTCATCGAGGCCGTCGCCATGCACGACCCAGGCGTGCTCGGCGCCGAGACGCCCGAGCACCTCGGCCATCGGCCGCACCCACTCGGGCGCGAACACACCGACGAGCTGCCGCCGCGCCATCGCCGGGCTGGATAACGGCCCGAGCAGGTTGAAGATCGTCCGCGTGCCGAGCTCGACCCGGGTCGGCGCGACATGACGGGTGGCGCTGTGGTGGCGCGGCGCCATCAGAAAGCCGAGGCCGACCTCCCACAAACACTGCCGCACGATCGCGAGGTCGGCGTCGATATTGACGCCGAGCGCGGTCAGCACATCGGCTGATCCCGATTTCGAGGAGAGCGCTCGATTGCCGTGCTTGGCGACCGGCACGCCGCAGCCCGCCACCACCAGCGCGCTGGCGGTCGAGATATTAAAGCTACCGGAGGCATCCCCGCCGGTGCCGCAGGTGTCGATCGTACCGGGCGGTGCGTCGATTGCCACGGCCTTGGCCCGCATGATCCTTGCCGCGCCGGTGATCTCGTCGACGGTCTCGCCGCGCACCCTGAGCGCCATCAGAAAGGCGCCCATCTGCGACGGCGTGGCGTCGCCGCTCATGATGATGTCGAACGCCGCCTCCGCCTCGCTCTCGCCGAGGGTGCGCCCCTGCGCGACATGCGCGAGCAGCGCTTTAAGATCGCCCATATCGCCAGTCATGCTGCAATCTCGTCGCGATCATCAATTTAGCGGCATCTCCGGATCCCAGCTCGTGAAGCGGTGCTCTTATATCAGGGTCGGACACCTCACAAAACTAGTGCTCGCCGCGGGTGATGCGGGTGCATTAACCATCGCCTTGACCACTCGTTCCGCCGAGACGAGTATCGTTTCAATTCGGACCGGAGCAATTGGCCGTCCGGAGCCAAACCAAGGGAGGAGCGCTATGGCGATTTTCTTGAGCAAGCGTGAATTGGCACAGACCGAGCCGGCGGAAAGCGTCGCGTTTCGATCGCCAGTGCCGACTCGGATCGTGTCGAACGGCGAATTCAACCCGCTGCCGCAGACCGAGCGCCAGCGGCAGTTCGAGGAGCGTCTTAAGGACCTTGCCGGCGCCGGCGCTCGCAGATTGGGGATGGACCGCCGGCATTTCCTCCGCACCAGTTGCGGCATGGCGACCGCCTTTGTAGCGCTGAACGATGTGTTTGGGCCGATCTTTGAGGTGGCGCCCGCCGAGGCCGCCCAACCCGAAGCAGCCGCCGCTCGCGCAGACGGACTGGCCGGGCAATTCATCCTCGATGACCAAGTCCATTTCGTGCGCGACGACTACAAGGTCGAGGACATTCTGGGCCTCGCCAAATATGCCGGGGCGCACTGGAACCCGTCGCTGCTGAAGGATTCGTTCGGGCTTTCGCTCGATCGCTACAAGTTCGACAATTTCCTCAAGGAGATCTATCTCGACAGCGACACCAAGGTGGCGCTGTTGAGTGGCGCGCCATTCGACAATCCGGCGGCTTGGTTTCTGTCCAATGATCAGATCAAGCTCGCCAACCAGACGGTCAACAGCATCGCCGGCTCGAAGCGGCTCTTATTCCATTCGCTGTTTACCCCCGGTCAACCCGGCTGGATGGAAGAAGTCGACCGTTGCATCGCCGAAGTCAAACCCAACAGCTGGAAGGGCTACACGATCGGCGACCCGCTGCAGCCCCAGACGACGAAATACCCGTGGCGGCTCGATGACGAGAAACTGGTGTACCCGTTCTACGACAAGGCGGTGAAGGCCGGAATCACCACGGTCTGCATCCACAAGGGGCTGTTGCCCAAGGATTATGAGACCGCAATCCCCGGCGGCGCGTGGAAATACGCCAATGTCGACGATCTGCCTAAAGCGGCGAAGGACTGGCCGCAAATCAATTTCGTGATCTACCATTCCGCGCTTCGCGCCTTCCTCGAACCGCCCGACAGCGAGCTCGCCGAGTTTGAAAAGAACGGCTACATCCGCTGGGTATCCGATCTCGCAGCAATCCCGGAGAAGACTGGCGCTGGGAATGTCTATGCCGATATCGGTACTTCCTTTGCCATCTCTGCAGTATCAAACCCGCGCTTCTGCGCGGCGATGATGGGCACCTTGGTCAAGGGGCTGGGGCATGATCACGTGTTCTGGGGCACCGATTCGGTATGGTATGGCTCGCCGCAATGGCAAATCGAGGCATTCCGCCGGCTCGAAATCCCGGAGGATATGCAAAAGAAGCACGGTTTTGCGCCGCTTGGACCAGCCGACGGCACGGTCAAAAGTGCGATCTTTGGCTACAACGCCGCGCGCTTCTACAAGCTCGATCTGCGCGCCGAGCTCGCGCCCTTGAAAGACGACGGGATCTCCAAGCTGAAGGCTGCTTATCTCGAGGACGGTGCGATGCGCAGCAACGCCGCCTACGGCTTCGTCGCTCGGCGCGCGTCGTAAGCGGCGCCGCTCAAAGGGCGTCGCGCATAAAGTAGGCGCGCCTTGTCAAATCTAGGGGCGGGCCGTACCTATCCTTAATCGTTGAGGCGAGGGAGGTGCGCGATGGAGCTGAAGGATCCGAAGCTGTTCCGGCAGCAATGCTACGTCAATGGCGAGTGGGTCGACGCGTTGAACCGCGGCACGATCCCGGTCACCAACCCGGCGACCGGCGAGACATTGGGCACGGTGCCGCGGATGGGTGCCGAGGAGACCCGTCAGGCAATCGAGGCGGCGGACCGCGCCTTGCCGGGCTGGCGCGGCAAGACCGCCAAGGAGCGTGCCCAGGTATTGCGCAAATGGTTCGACCTGATGATGGCGAACCAGGAGGACCTCGCCGCCCTGATGACCGCGGAGCAGGGCAAGCCCTTGACCGAGTCGAAGGGCGAGATCGCCTACGCCGCGGCCTTCATCGAGTGGTTTGGCGAGGAAGGCAAACGCGTCTATGGCGACACGATCCCGGCGCACGCCTCCGACAAGCGCATCGTCGTGACCAAGGAGCCGATCGGCGTCACGGCCGCGATCACGCCGTGGAACTTCCCGGCGGCGATGATCACCCGCAAGGCGGGCCCGGCATTGGCCGCCGGCTGCACGATGGTATTGAAGCCGGCGACCGCGACCCCGTTCTCGGCCTTGGCCTTGTGCGAGCTGGCCGAGCGCGCCGGGGTGCCAAAGGGCGTCTTCTCCTGCGTGACCGGCCCGTCGAACGAGGTCGGCGGCGAGCTGACCTCGAACCCGATCGTGCGCAAATTGACCTTCACCGGCTCGACCGAGGTCGGCAAATTGCTCATGGAGCAGTGCGCCGGCACGGTCAAGAAACTCTCGCTCGAACTCGGCGGCAATGCGCCGTTCATCGTGTTCGACGACGCCGATATCGAGGCCGCGGTCAAGGGCGCGATTGCCTCGAAATATCGGAATGCCGGCCAGACCTGCGTCTGCGCCAACCGGATTTTGGTTCAGGACGGCGTCTACGACGCCTTCACCAAGCGGCTCGCCGAGACCGCCGGGGCGATGAAGGTCGCCGACGGGTTCGAGCCGGGTGCCGTGATCGGCCCCCTGATCGACATGAAGGCGGTTGAAAAGGTCGAGGCGCACATCGCCGACGCGGTCAAGAAGGGCGCCAAGGTGGTCACCGGCGGCAAGCGCGCCGCTCAGGGCGGCAGCTTTTTCGAGCCGACGGTGCTGACCGATGTGACGACCGACATGGTCATCACCAAGGAGGAGACCTTTGGCCCGGTCGCCCCGCTCTACCGCTTCAAGAGTGAAGACGAGGCGATCAGGATGGCCAACGACACCGAATTCGGTCTCGCCTCCTATTTCTACAGCCGCGACATCGGCCGCATCTGGCGCGTCGCCGAGGCGCTCGAATACGGCATCGTCGGCATCAACGAAGGCATCATCTCGACTGAGATCGCCCCGTTCGGCGGCATGAAGGAAAGCGGCATCGGCCGCGAAGGCTCGAAATACGGCATCGAGGAATTCCTCGAAGTCAAATACCTCTGCATGGGCGGCATCGACCGTTGATTTGTTGCGCGGCGTCGCGGAATGACACAACGAATAGTTCCTCTTTTTGTACGGGCAATGGACGCACATCCATCGCCCCGAGGAACACGACCGGGCGCCAGCACGCAAGACCCCGGCCGAACCTCCCGATCTGAAAATATCGCTTGAGCGAGACACGTTAAAGTAGAAGTCAGTCGGTTCGTACGCCTTGATCAGGTTGAGCAATCAGGTCCAATCAGCGAGCTCGCCCACTAGGCGGTTCGACCGAGCGCCTTACTCGCAGCTTGAATTAAGATATCGGCAAACGCAGATGATAGGCCATTCGTTTGCAACCGTGACCTTACGCCATCCAGGGACTTTTCCTTGCGTTCCTGGGCCTGCACAATCTCTTGGAGCACCACTACGGCCACTGCAATAAAGCCGTCTCTTTTGTCTGCGGCCACGTCATGCTTAGACAATATTTGCTGTAATTCTTCTGTTTTACTTTCGAGTAATGCGGTCATGAGCTCAGCGTAAACTTGTGATATTTGGTTAACTCGCTGTTGCTGCTTATTTTGCTGTTCCAGGTATCGGTGTTCTTAAATCGTATATGTGACCTTCCTTATTATTATTACTACTCCATATAACCCGCCACTAATGACCATCAAAAAGATCCATATCTCCCATGGTACTGCAATTCTTTCCTGGCCCATTAAAAAAGGAGCAAAAGCAAATATTATCCAAACAATTCGCGGAATCTTCATTCGTCTTCTACTCAATACTTTGTGTCTTATGCGGTGATTTTATGATATTTGCAGTCTTGACATCAAAAGCGTCGCGGTTTTTTACGATGTCTATGGCTAGCTCAGCAAAATTTCGGTCTCTTAGTTCGGGGTCCGCGATTTTTGCAAGAATAAAATTTGCAAAATGAAGGTGGTTTGTAAACACAAGCTTATTGTGAAAATCTCCCAAAGACCCAAGTGTTTGTGCAAACATTTTCATGTAAATCGAGGCAATGAAATTAGCGAGTATGCCAGAGGTGATCCCGAAGACAGCCGTGATAATCTTGTCAATATTCGTTATGTCCGGTGAATGCCAAATGAGATAAAAACTCAATCCAATGATCGCGAATCCCAGGGCTATGCATACTAATCCAGCTATAAATATAAAACCGCTGTGCTGGAGGGTTTGTTGATAATAACGTCGAAGCTCGATTTCATGTGCCTTAAAGAGTTGTTCTGCTCTCTGTTCTGAAGCTTCTGCGCCGGTTAATCGTAATGAAATCGCCCCCTCAAGGGCTTCTATTTCGATGTCAAGGGCGCCAGCATAATTAAACATTGGGAAAATTATGGCAATTGCAAGGTAGAATAGACCAATGGCGAGGAATATTGGGCTTGATGTGATAAAAATATGGACCACCAATATGGTCAGGAATACGCAGATCCCGGTGACTGGCACGGTTCGGCCGAGCAGAGCGTAAAAATTACGTTTCTTCCTTGTGTCGTCGAGCTGCCCTTGGAGAGCATGGACCCCCATGGGATCCAGCTTCGCTAGATCCTGCGGACCAAGCCTTGGATTGCGCGTAAGGGGCTCCGCAATCTCGGCCACGTAGCGTCTTTCTTAGCTGATGTTAACCGACATTCGCCAGGTTCCCGGCGGGTTCGAGGCCAGGATCGCCTTTTTGAACGACTTGAGCAATGGGCAACAGCGCTCGTTGCGCGCAAGAGGCCTTCAAACCCGCCGGTTGACCACGCTGCAGCGCTGAAACGGGCTGCTCCAACGGCATCTAGGCGCACCTCCGCTGTCGCCGCTTACCGCATTTGATGCCGCTGGCCGCTCATGCCGGCGCGGGTGGCGCCCGGAGCCGGGCGACCAGCCCATCTGCACCGTTACCTCGCGGAAGCCGATTTCAAATATAATCATCGTTCGGCGCTTGGTTATAACGATGTGGATCGCGCCGCTGCCCTCCTGCGCGGAGCCAGGGGCAAGCGGCTGCTGTATCGACAGCCTGACGAAACCCCAAGCGCCTAAGAGTTAATGGACTCTTCCGGTCGGGACGAGTAGAAGCACGAATGACGAACGGCCCCAGGCGGGAACCTAGGGCCGTTCAATCCCGCAAGGTTTTCGGAGCCGCCGCGGGACGTTCGCGAATGAACGCCATCAACCTAGTTGCTGGTG
>CAVSZA010000048.1:0-330295 GCA_963732095.1 uncultured Alphaproteobacteria bacterium | reverse complement strand
CTGGTCGCCCTTCACGTTGAAATAGACCAGGGTCAATGTGCCGGTGTTGTCGGTGCACAGCACGCGGCAGGGCCGGCGCCCGAACCCCGGCTGGTGCGCCTCGATGCGCACCGCGATCGTCGCGATCTGGTCCGGCTCAACCGCCGGATCGGCGGCGAGGCGCGCCGGTCGATGATGCCGCTCGGCAGATGCCAGACGAGGTCGAGGACGAGCGGGCCGGCGAGACGCTCGAACAGCTTTGCCGTCTGCGAGCCGATACCGGGGAGCGCCGTTACCGGCGCAAACAGTTTGTCGAGGATGGCGGGACGCACAAACCATCTCTATATCCCGCGGGAGGGCCACCGCCAAGGGCACAGCAAGTGACCTCACCATCAGAAATTCGCCGCAAGCGGCTGTTGTTCCGTTCCTGGCACCGCGGACGCGAGGAGTGACCTGATCCTCGGCCGCTTCGCCGATGCTCATCTCGCCGGGTTTGACGAGGCGCAGCTCGACCGCTACGAGGCGCTGCTCGACTGCGCCGACGCCGACATCTTCGATTGGGTCTCCGGCCGCACCGCGCCGCCCCCCGAACACGACCACGACGTGACCGGCTCCTCTCTCTTCAGCACACTTCCCCACCCCATTAGCGCTCGGCACCCTCTTCGCCCCGGGAGAGCGGGAGTCAGGGGCGCCGACGCCTTTCTCGCCCTGCCCTCCGCCTTCGCGGGGGAGCTAGGGTGCCCCTCCGCAGCGGATGCCCCTGACGCGATGAGGGTGCTCGCCGAAATCGCTCGCTCGCTGAGCCAGCGGCCGCGCGCCGTCACGTTGTTCGGCGCGCCCGAGGGGTATGACGCAGCGGCGATCGGAACCCTCGTTAACGGGCAGTGGCTGCATGTCTGCCGCGACGACGGCCGCATGGCGCGGTTTGCCGCGGCGCTGGCGTTTTTTCACCCCGAGATCGAAGTGCTGACCTTCCCGGCCTGGGACTGCCTGCCCTACGACCGCGTCTCGCCCAACGGCGAGATCGTCAGCCGGCGGATCGACACGTTGACGCGGCTGGCGACCGCCCCGCCCGACAAGCTGGTCGTGCTGACCACGGTCAACGCGCTGGTCCAGCGCGTGCCGCCGCGCCAGCTCTTCGACGGCCGCGTCCTGCCGTTGCGGACCGGCGGCCGCGTCGGGCTCGACCGGCTGCAGAGCTTCTTCCGCAACAATGGCTACATGCGCACCGATACGGTGCGCGAGTCCGGCGAGTTCGCGATCCGCGGCGGCATCGTCGACCTCTTCCCCGCGGGGCGGCAGAGCCGCTGCGCCTCGACTTCTTTGGCGACACGCTCGAATCGGTTCGCAGCTTCGACCCGCTGACCCAGCGCTCGACCGGCAAGCTCGACGAGGCGGCATTGCGGCCGGTCAGCGAGGTCCTGCTCGACGAGGATGCGGTGCGCCGCTTCCGCTCGCGTTACCGCGAGCAGTTCGGCGCGACCGGCACCGACGACCCGCTCTACGAATCGGTCAGCGCCGGGCGGCGCTATCCCGGCATGGAGCACTGGCTGCCGCTTTATTACGAGCGGCTGGAAACCTTGTTCGACTATCTGCCGGGGGCCGGGATCTCGCTCGATTACCAGGCGGAGGAGGTGCGCGGCCACCGGCTCGAGGCGATCGGCGGATTCCTATGCCGCGCGCCACAACGTCACCCCCGCGGCGCGCGCCGGTGCGCCGATCTATCGCCCGATCCGGCCCGACCAGCTCTACCTCGACCGCCGCGAGTGGCAGGCGGCATTGCATGGCCGGCCCGTCGTGCAGCTGTCGCCTTTCGCGGCGGATCAGAGCGACGGCGACGCCTTCGATGCCGGCGCCCGCCCGGCGCGCAGCTTCGCGGCCGAGCGCGCCGACCCGAATATCGTGCTGTTCGAGGCGGTGCGCGATTACCTCGAAGCCGAGCGCAAATCCGGCCGCAAGACCGCGGTCGCCGCCTTCAGCCCGGGCTCGGCCGACCGGCTGCTGACCGTGCTGCGCGAGCGCGGCGTTTCCGACCTGCGCCGCATCGCCGATGGCCGAGAGCTCGAAGAGCTGCCGGGCTCGGCGGTCGGGCTCGCCGTGTTGCCGGTCGAGCAGGGCTTCGCGACCGACGATCTCGTGTTGCTCGGCGAGCAGGACATCCTCGGCGACCGGCTCGCGCGCACGTCGCGCCGGCGGCGCAGCCTCGACCAGTTCATCACCGAGGCGACGGCGCTGACGCCGGGCGATCTCGTCGTCCATGACGATCACGGCATCGGCCGCTACGAGGCGTTGGAGACGATCGACGTCGCCGGCGCGCCGCATGATTGCGTGCGCGTGCTCTATGCCGGCGACGACAAGCTCTTCGTGCCGGTCGAGAACATCGAGGTGCTTGTCGCGCTTCGGCTCGGAAGATGCCGGCGTGCAGCTCGACCGGCTCGGCGGGGTCGCCTGGCAGTCGCGCAAGGCGCGGGTCAAGAAGCGCATCCGCGACATCGCCGGCGAATTGATCCGCGTCGCCGCCGAGCGCCAGCTGCGGCCGGGCGACGTGTTGCAGCCGCCCGAGGGGATCTACGAGGAATTCGCCGCCCGCTTCCCCTATCCCGAGACCGAGGACCAGCTGAACGCGATCGCCGACACGTTCGCCGACATGGCCTCGGGCAAGCCGATGGACCGGCTGATCTGCGGCGATGTCGGGTTTGGCAAGACCGAGGTCGCGTTGCGCGCCGCCTTCATCGCGGCGATGGCCGGGTCGCAGGTCGCGATCGTGGTGCCGACGACCCTGCTGTCGCGGCAGCACTACCGCAGCTTCACCGAGCGCTTTGCCGGGCTGCCGCTGCGGATTGCGCAGCTGTCGCGGCTGGTCCCCGCCAAAGTGGCGCGCGAGGTCAAGAAGGAGCTCGCCGACGGACGGCTCGATATCGTGATCGGCACCCACGCGTTGCTCGCCAAGGACGTCCGGTTCGCCCATCTGGGCCTCCTGATCGTCGACGAGGAGCAGCATTTCGGCGTCGCGCAGAAGGAAAAGCTGAAGCAATTGAAGGCCGATGTGCATGTCCTGACGCTGACCGCGACGCCGATCCCGCGCACCCTGCAATTGGCGCTTGTCGGGGGTGCGCGAGATGAGCCTCATCGCGACGCCGCCGGTCGACCGGCTCGCGGTGCGCACCTTCGTGATGCCGTACGATCCGGTGGCGGTGCGCGAGGCGATCATGCGCGAGCGCGACCGCGGCGGTCAGATCTTCTATGTCGTGCCGCGCATCGCCGATCTCGACGAGGTGCGCGAGCGGCTGCGCGAGAGCGTGCCCGAGATCAAATACGCGGTGGCGCATGGCCGCATGGCGCCGTCCGAGCTCGAAGACGTGATGACCGCGTTCGACGAGCGCGCCTTCGATCTGCTGCTGTCGACCAACATCATCGAGAGCGGGCTCGACATCCCGTCCGCCAATACGATGGTCGTGCACCGCGCCGACATGTTCGGGCTGGCGCAGCTCTACCAGCTGCGCGGCCGCATCGGGCGCAGCAAGTTGCGCGGCTATGCCTATCTGACCCTGCCGGAGAAGAAGAAGCTCGCGCCGACCGCGCAGCGCCGGCTCGAAGTCATGCAGACCCTGGACACGCTGGGCGCCGGGTTCCAGCTGGCGAGCCACGACCTCGACATCCGCGGCGCCGGCAATCTCTTGGGCGACGAGCAATCCGGGCACATCCGCGAGGTCGGCATCGAGCTCTACCAGCACATGCTCGAAGAGGCGGTCGCCGCAGCCCGCACCGACGGCGGCGAGGAGGCGGCCCGCGAGGAATGGAGCCCGCAGATCACGATCGGCACGCCGGTGCTGATCCCGGAGAATTATGTCGCCGATCTCGGCGTGCGGCTCGGCCTCTACCGCCGCATCGCCGGGCTCGCCGACCGCCGCGAGATCGACGGCTTCGCCGCCGAGCTGATCGACCGCTTCGGCACGCTCCCGGCCGAGGTCGAGAACCTGCTCGAGATCATCGCGATCAAGCGCTACTGCCGCGAAGCCGGCATCGAAAAGCTCGAAGCCGGCCCCAAAGGCGCCGTCATCTCGCTGCGCGACAACCGTTTCGCCAACCCGGCCGGCCTCGTCGAGCTGATCCAGCGCAACGCCGGCACCCTGAAGCTGCGCCCCGACCAGAAGATCCTCTATCTGCGCAACTGGGACGACGCCAAAGCCCGCCTCACCGGCGCCGCCAAACTGGTGCAAGCCCTCGCCAAAATCGCCCGCGCTGGTAAACCTGAGGTCGCGGCGGTGCTCCCTAAACCCACTCCTTCTGCCGTCAAAGCTAGAGTGGCAAGAAGCGCGTAAGGAGGCATAGGGTGAAAGAAGGGTTTAAGATCTCTCGATGGCGATAAGAAACTAGGTGATGGGAAAATTCGGACCCCTTCTATAACCTGTTTTCGACAGAGAGCGTTCCGGTATACGTTCGATTATACCACTCTCGATCATCTTCTGGAAAATTCGTTTGACTGCGTTTTCTGAGCCGATATAAGTTATCTTGCGCGCAGTAGAGTTATTAATCTCCTCGTTGGTTCGGAGGAAATTACATATTATCTCCTCAGCCGGAGCGAGGGCTTCATGTCTCAGAGTGACCCTGACACTACCCTCACGTTGTTCGATAACTGGATCTTTCAATTTTAGCTTCCTCATTGCCTCAAAGGCAGTGTTCAGTCCCTCACCCACGTCTTTGTTCGGCGGACTTTTGTATTTATTGATCAGACGGACGAGACGCGGGTTTCGGGAAAATCGTTCGTCCAAAATATTGGCAACGGTAACATGTCCAGGAAGAGTGCCAGGGCTCTGCACTTCTATGCGATTATTAAAGATCCTTATATGAATTTCATCATTCAAGCTATAGTCTCGGTGGAGCACAGCATTGGTGACTATTTCGTGAACTGACTCACGGGGATAGGACACCGTCTCGAAACCTTCGACGCCGACGACTGGTATCGCCTCTACTGTGTCGATAGTAGTCCGCACAGCATCGTGGATCAGTTTATAGGCCGGTCCCTCAATGGTCAGAGGGTTCCCGTCAGAGTCTCACGCGTTCCGTCGCCAGACGTCTGGTACCGATAGACTTTTATGCCGGTTTTGGGGAGGATCGATTGCGGATCGTCGGCGTAGAGCACTATCGCTGCCAAAGTTGGCCGATCTTCCAGCATCAGCTGCTGTTTTCTTCAGAAATCTGTACCGGTTCGGTATCAGGAACTACATCAAGCAAGAATTCTATGATAGCAGCAGAGTTAGTAACTTCCTCCTGACTTACATTCGTGACATGATCTTCGTAAGAGCTGATCCCTTTATTGAATTTCAGTCGGGTAAGTTTCTCCTCGGTATCTTGAGGTATACTCTGGGCACTTCTACGGAGATAGATGCGAGCATCACTTGCTTTTCTGATATCGGGCGTTTTCATTACTTCACAATGGAGAATCACACCTGGTAGTCCTTCAGACCTGAGAAATTTGTACCGAAAATAGTTTCCAAGGGGGAAGAACTCCCCAAATGCCTGTATGAAACCGTTCGCCTCCTCAACGTTCGTGAAGCCACGCCAACGCTGTGGATCTGCGGTCCCACCATCCTCTACGCCTATAAACAGCTCGCCACCATCAGCGTTGGCGAACGCGGAAAGGGTTTTGGTCAGCCGTCCGGGGGCGCTGGTTTTTGATTTAAAATCTAAAAAGTGACCTTCTCCACGCCCCAGTAGATCCACGAACTTTTGCTGGCTAGTAGGGATCACATCAACCGGCATCTTTAAACCGCCATCGGCAATCGGCTCCGACAAGGGGCCTAATATCACGAGTTCCACGTGCTGTCTTCGACATCCTCTGGATATATCATGTATAGCGGACGCGAGATCCCTGCTGTCGAGCCACGACCTCGACATCCGCGGCGCCGGCAATCTCTTGGGCGACGAGCAATCCGGGCACATCCGCGAGGTGGGCATTGAGCTCTAGTGCTCAGAGTCAGTCACATGATTCAGCCTATCCGCGTGGGGACAGGCCGGAGAGCGGTATCGAGCGGATCGGCGGCGAACCATCCGTCTGAATCGGTGCACTAGCAGCATGCTCGACGAGGCGGTCGTCGCGAGCCGCGTTCGGAAATATTTCCGTGGTGTGAGGCAGCTCACATGCGCTTTGGGGGAGGCGGAGCAACATTCGTGTTTGGGGCTGTCATCAGTGGCTCCAAAACACCGGGGGTAAGCATTGCCCGCACCTGTCTTTCTAGGCGCGGATAAACCCCTCGTTCGGAGGAGAGGACGATGAGCATCGCGACTAGTGAGCGGCAGCCTGGGCCGACTGGCCACCGCAAGTTCGGATCGGCGGTCCCGCATTCTCCGCTGACGATCGGTTTGGGGTTTGCTGCGGCCATAGCAGTGGCGTTGCTGATCGCGCCCCGCGACAACAGGTCTCCCGATCAACCGGCCAACCTCGACAGCCCTCACCCTTTTCTGACGCAAGTAAAAGCCTCGGTTGATCCCCTAACTCACTGGCAACCGCGCTCGGGGCAGATCCGGATCACTCTCGAGAGCACCGGAAACGCCAATCTCGCCGACAGCAACCTCTCCGTCTATTTTCGCTGGCGGACAAAGTCCAATACGGGCGAATGGATGCGAACGCCAAACGTCCATGTCGTGGATCTGCAGAACGCCCAAAAGCTTACCGTGGCGGCTGAGGTCCCGGAATTGCCTCCTGCTCCGTTGAACGGGCTTCTGGGCTGGATTTCCGGCAATGGCAATGGGGTCGGCGAATTCCTGGGTCTGGTTCCGGTCGCAGAGGTTTGGGTCTCGGCGCGCGCCAATGGCAATGCGGGCGATGCGGCGCTGGCCGATGTCGTGGAGTTGATCGGCGTCACCAATACCTGGGCTGCCCTCGGCGCAGCGCTTGGCGCAATCTTTCTGCTCGCTTGGTTTCTCAAAGGGTTCAAGCCCCACGGCCTCAAGGGCTCGAATCTTTTTCTGCAGATCATCGAGACCCGAGGCCGCCGGGCCAGCTTGTCCCAATTCCAGATCGTCCTTTGGATGTTCGTGATCGGCGCGGCGACGGCCTACGTGATGGTGCTCTCCGGAAATCTCATTCCGCTCACCGAGGGTACCCTTGCACTTCTCGGCATCAGCGGTCTGGCGACCCTCGGTTCGCAGCTCGCGCCGCGCGGCACGGCAGACCAGGCAGAGGCGGTTGCGCCAAGAGAGGCAGTTGCGGAGCCGAGCTGGCGCGACCTGATCGCCTCGGACGGCGAAATCGATGTGACCCGACTGCAAATGCTTTTTTTCACCGTTCTGATCGCGGTATTCGTGTCGATTTACGTCATCGACAACTTCCAGATACCCGATATTCCCCCCAGTTTTCTGGGATTGATGGGCTTGAGTAACGGCGTCTACCTGTTAAGCAAATTCCTCCCTGGCAAGAGTGAAGATAACCCGAGGCCAGCGTCGCTCGATAGGGTGCAATAACCAACTACCGTTAAATTGCCTTATTCGTATGCCACGCTACCGGCCCGTGGGCAGTCACTACAACCAAAAGAAGAGGGTTTGCTGCAGATTTGCTGCAGGTGCAGCAACGAGCGATTACTTATGCAATTCAGGATTGTAGTTGATCATGCGCTCTGTGCCCGGTACCAGTCGAGGATCTCCTCGCCGGTCCAGAACAGCACGTCGCGATAGGCGCGGATGTGGGCAAGGGCGGCGCGGAAGTATTTGAGGCGGTGCGGCGCGCCCATGATGTAGGGGTGCACCACCAACGCCATGATCCGGGCCGATCCCCGGGACGGCCCGCCAGGGCCGCACGCCCGGGGACTTGCGTCACCGTAGAGCTGCTCGAACTGGTCGATCGCCCGGTCATAATACTCGCAGGCCTTGTGATGCTGAATCAGCATCATCGCGACGTCGTTGCATTCCTGCGTATAGGGGATGCCGACGATCGGCGTCGTGCGCGTCCTGAGCATGACGGGCTCGTCGTCCAGCACCCAGTCGCAGACGTATTCGTAACCCTCTTCGACCAGCAGGTCGGGGGTTTCCCACGTCTCGGTGAGGCCCGGTCCCAGCCAGCCGCGCGGGTTCCGGCCGGTGAAATCGCGGATCGCCTTGGCGGTCCTGCGGATGTCGTCGCGCTCGTCGGCGACCTTCTGCATGCTCATCTGCGTAAAGCCGTGGCCGATGAATTCCCAGCCACGCTCCAGCGCGGCGCGGGCGATCGGCTCGTAGCGCGCTATCGCCGAGCCGTTGACGGCGAGCACGGCGCGGATCCGATGCTCGTCGATCGTCTCGAGCATGCGCCAGAAGCCGACCCGGTTGCCGTATTCGTGCCACGCCCAGTTCGGGATGTCGGGCATCGGCGCGCCGCCGGCCGGCGGCGTCAGCACCGTCCGCGGCATCGGTTGCGCCGGATCCCATTCCTCGACATTAACGATGACCCATACGACGAGGCGCGCCCCGTCGGGCAGCACGAGTTTTGGCCGGTGCGCGATGGCCGAAAAATCGAGACGTTCGGTCGGCAGCATCACCGGTCTCCCCTCGCGGCCATGTACCAGTCGAGGATCTCGGCCCCGTTCCAGTGCAACACGCCGACGTAGCGGTTGACGTGCTCGTAGACGGCTTCGAGGTATTTGATGCGGTGCGGCTGCCCGCTGATGTAGGGGTGGATCGCGATCGCCATGATCTTTGCCCGCTCGCCGCCCTCGCGATAGAGCCGCTCGAAGCTGTCGATGCAGCGCTGCGTGAAATACGCCGATTCATGATGCTGGACGAGCATCATCGGGATGTCGTTGAGCTCGACCGTGTACGGCAACGTGACGAGCGGGCCGTGCGCGGTGCGGATTTCGGTCGGCTCGTCGTCATAGACCCAGTCCCCGACGTATTTGACGCCGGCGGCGGCGAGCAGGTCCGGCGTGTCGTCGGTCTCGGTCAAGCCCGGCCCGAGCCAGCCGACCGGGCGCGTGCCGGTGAACCGCTCGAGCATGCCGAGCGATTGATTGATCATCGCGAACTGATCCTCGACCTGGTGGATCGGCATCTGCTCCCAGGCGTGGCCCATGAACTCCCAGCCGGCATCGCGCGCCGCCCGCGCGACCCGCTCGTATTCCTCGCAGACCCGCGCATTGATCGACAGCGTCGGGCGGATCGCGAGCCGCGCAAACAGCTCGAAAAAACGCCACACGCCGACCCGCATCCCGTATTCGTGCCACGCCCAGTTCGGCACGTCCGGCAAAAGGACCTGGCCGGTCGGCGCCGGCAAAACCTGCCGCGCCATCGGCCGCGCGATGTCCCAGAATTCCAGGTTGACGATGGTCCAGACGACGAGCCGGGCGCGGTTCGGCAAGACGAGCGGCGGCCGGTCGACGATTGCCGAATAGGTGCAGCGTTCACGCGGGATCATGATGACCTCCCGGTCGTTATCAGTCGAAGCATAACCCTTTCGGGTGGCGCGACGATCGGCCACTCGGCCCGATCCTGCAAATCAGCGCTGCAAAATCTACATTCGCGGGATGCCACGGCAGAACTCACCCTACAACGTGGCATTGACAAGAGCGCAAGCCGGCCAGGGAAGGCGGAGACGATGAGATCACAAAATTTCCGTGGCAATGTTTTTGTCGCGAATTTGCCGCCGGAGATCTCCGATGAGCAACTGGCCGAGGTTTTTGACGCTTTTGGCATCGTGTTGAGCGCCACGGTGGCCCGTGATCCGGCGACCGGGAAACGGCTGCGCTACGGGTTTGTCGACATCGCGACCGAGCGCGCGGCAAAGCTTGCCGTCGAGTTGATGAACGGCTCAGCAATCGACGGGTACAACCTCGATGTGCGGATCAGCGAGCGTCCGGTAGCGGCCAAGAAGCCGCGGGCGGGCGGGGTGCCGCAGCGCCCGCCGCACCGCGTGATGCCGCGGGCCGGCGACGCTGACGACGAAAGGCCGGGTATCTTCGCGCCGCGCCCGCAGCCGAGAAAGCAGCCCTCATTTCAGGTGGAGCGCCGCTCGCTGCCGCGCCGGTCCGGCTAGCCCGGCCCAAGTAATCGCGTCTCGTTAGTAATCGCATCTCGTTCAGGGAGCGCTATTGGTTGGACCAGCTTATCGGCGCGTAATGGCCGTTCTTCCCGGAATTGTCCCAGCGCATTCCGTGATCGGTGAAGGTGCTGCCCGGCCTGCCGACCGCGAGCGCCAACCGGTCGGGCGCGATCGGATGCCCGGCCGAAGCCCAGATTTCCTCGTTCCCCCGTAGGCTGGGCAGCGGCTCGACGGACATGTTCATGACGCCCGGAATCTCAGCCGAGCGCGTCTTGCCGGTTACCCGGTACGTTATCGGCACTTTCTTGACGCCGAGATTGGTGGCGATCAGCGGGGCAAAAGCCGCCATCGGACCGCCCTCCGCACCGCCGAAGACGGCCCCCAGCGCCGCCGTCTGCTCGTCGCTGGCGCGCTCGTCGATATAGATGGCGATTGTCCAGTTGCCGTCGGCCATCGGCCCGGGAGTGTGCGCGATCAGGGCGAGGTTGAGCCCGTCGAGCGCGACGGTGCCGTAGCTGCCCTTATCGATGTGAAAGGCGAGCGCGACGTCGCAGACTCCCTCGGTCGGGCGCGAGGTCAGCGGCGGCGCCGGCGAAATCAGACAGGGACAGACGACGCTGCAGTTGCAGTTTTCAAAATAATCTCCCGAAAGCTGCCAATTTGTCGTCATGCGCCCTCCAGCACGGATGTCAAGCCTGCCAGATAAGGTAGATCCCTAACCCCAGCATCGCAACGCCGCCGGCGCGTGCAATCCACTGTCCGGCCGGGAACAGCTTTTCGACGAAGACGAAGGCGGCGATCGCGGCCATCCATACGAAGCTCATAATGCCGGCCGCGAACAAGAGCGCCATCAAAAACCAGCAGCAGCCGAGACAGAAAAGCCCGTGCTCCACCCCCATCCGCATTGCCCCCGCGCCGCCCTCCCGCCAATGATTGAGGACGAAGTCGAAGGGCGAGCGGCAATGCGTCAGGCAGACCGATTTCAATGGGGTGAGCTGGTAGATGCCTGCGGCAATGACGACGATGGCGCCAAATACCGGGGCGAGCCTTCCCGTTGTCGGCGTGATCAGGGCAGCGCGTTCGAGCCCCCAATCTGCAAAGGTCGCAAATATGCCAAACAGCCCCCAGGCGATGAGGTAGCCGGACGTGAACACCATTGTCGGAACAAAAGGCTGTCCGCGCCGGCGCTTGTGCCGGTTGATCGTCGCAAAAGTCAGGATCATCGGTGCGGCGCTGGGCAGCATCATGCCCGGCATCATCGCCCACCAGATCGCCATGTTCAGGGCGAAGTCGCCGGCCGCCCAGGGGGTGAATATGACGGGCATGGCGATGTCCGCCATCCCCTCCATCGCACCCATTTGCCGGTAAAGATAGAGCCACGAGAGCACGGTCACGCCGGCAAGAGCCAGCAAGATGACAACGCGATCGCGCAGCAGCAGCGCCGCGACCTGGCTGCTGCGGCTCCCCGGAGTGGCGGCAAGCGAGTTGATCAGCGCTTATGCCGCCCAATTAAAGGGCGCAAAATGCCCGTTGTTGCCCTTGCCTACGAGATCGAGGTCGAGGCCAAAGCCATGCATGTGCATCTCTGTCGCGCGCGCCAAGGCGAGGCGGCGGCCCGCCGGGTGCGCGGTGTTGTCGAGGTAGAACGGCTCGCCGCTGCGGTTGCGCGAAGCGACGCCTTCGATCTCGAAAGACAAAACATCGGGGATCACGGCCGAGCGCTTCAGCCCATCCAGATCGAATTCTATGGGCTTGTAGGCGATGCCACGAAAGTCGCTGACCAGGTTTTCGCGGATGAAGGCGGGCGGGCCGCCCGCCTGCCCGCCGACGATTGCGGCAAGTGCCTGGCGTTGCGCCTCATCCGCACGCTCGTCGACAACGCCGGCGAAGATCCAGTTGCCGTCGGCCATGACTTTGCCGGAGCGGATCACCAGCGCGAACTTCAGCCCAGCGAGGCTGACAGTGCCGCAGCTTCCGGCATCGATCCGAAACACTAGCCCCGCCGTACAGTGGTCGTAGGTCACCGGCGCCTGCGGGTTCGTGTAGATGCACGGGCACAGATAATCGCAGTTGCAGCTCTCCATATACTCGCCGCGCATCGTCCATTTCTGTTCTGCCATCGCGCATCTCACCTGAATGTTTTACCGCGAGCGCTTTTCGAGACCGGATTTCTTTCCCTCGCTAAACCGGCATCTCACGTCGCTGATGCGCCCGGCCGATCCGCGCTGTCTCCTCGCGGTGGCCGGCGATCACGCGCACGCCCTCGTCGAGTTTGGCGACGATGTTCTCGGGCGAGCAGGTTTCGAGAAACGGCACGCGGTTCTTCCGGCAAGCGGCGAAGACGCGCTCGCGCGCCTGTTTCATTTCGGGCGGATACGGGTCGCGCGGAACGGAGAGGTAGCCGAGCGCCAGTCCTAGATCTCCTGGTCCCAATTCGGCGAAACCGAGGCCCGGCACGGCAAGGATCTCCTCGCAACTGGCGATCCCCTCCGGGCTCTCGAGCTTGACGCCGAGCAGCAGCTCGCCGTTCGGGTTGAGCGGCCAGGGATCGCAGCGCTGCATGTATTCCTCCGGCGAAATCCCCCAAACCGGAGCCGCAGTTGCTTCCGAGCCGCGGCCGCGAGTGCCGATCCCGAGACGGCCATCGCTCGCCTCTCCGGTTGCCCCGCGCATTCGCTCGCCCGGCGACGGCAAGGACCGATCGACGCCGGCCGCCTGATGCGGATAGCGGCAGCTTTCGACAAAGGCGCGGGCCGCCGCTGCCGATTCCGCCTGGCAGAGCAGCACGCCGTGCACGCCGCGGCCGAGGATCTGGCGGAATTGCCACGCATTGAAGCGGACATTGGCAGCGTCGGTGCCGTTGACCGGCGCCTCGACGACGACGGTCGGCGTGCGGTGACCCGAGCGCGTCGGGCCGCCCTCGACGAGCCCGCGCATATATTCGGCGAGGCCCGCCATGTCGAACGCCCCGTGCTCCATCCCGACATTGATGTAATCGGCCCAGACATGCGCGTCTTCGCGCCCTTGCGGATAGGTCAGCACGTGGCCGCTATGGCCGCCAGTGTAATAAATCGCCTGGTCCTGCTCCAAAAGTTCGATGGCTCGGTTGATGCGGTTGGACATGGCTTTCCCCGCTTGGGTCTAAAATGGCGGGAAAATATCCGATACCCGATCGAGCATGTCCACGGATTACCTCCCCTCCGCCCTCCATCCCGAGGAAATCCGCAACCGGGTGGCGCTGACCCGGCTAAAGTCGTGATATGCGTCGCGGGGGATCCCGCCTGGATCTCCGTAAAACGGTTCGATCATCAGCTGCGCCGCTCTGACGAGATCGTCAAATCGGCGGCTGGCGACCGGGTCCCGGCTTCCGTCAATGACGATTGCGGCTTCGACAAAATTCGCAGCCGAAATGCGGCGATGGGGAGCTGCCTCAATGGCTTCGGCGCAGGCCGCCGCCTCGGGCTCATCGAAGGATCGCGATCAGCGCCGATGTGTCGACGATCATCGCGGCAACCCGCTCTCATCATAAAGCAGGCCACTGTGATCGACTGTACGGAAGGGCTCCTTGAGATGCGCCGCGCAATCTTTGCCGATCGCCAACAGGCGATCTGCCAGACCACCCGCCCGTTCACGACGCACGCGATCGAGGCGCTCGCGCACGGCCTCCGTGACAGCGACCGTCATACTCTCTCCAGTAACGCGCGCTAGCTCCTGGGCCAATCGGTGTGCTTCCTTGCTTTTGATGTTCAAGCTCATGGGGTATACCAATCTACCTACATCGAGAACTCTTCTACCAGATGCGCCCGGCCACTCAATATCTGAAGAGTTCGCCGCCGACCCCGCATGGTTGTGATCGACCGCAGGCGGCCATGTGGTCTAAATGGGCGCCATCGACGACACGCCGTCGAGCCCGTCTCGCCGACGTCAAGACGGCGCATAAGTACGTCGCCGCCGCGATCGACGCCGGCCAGCCGGTCGCACAGTTATGCGACTTTTCGGGGGCGAGGGGGGAGCGCCCAAAACACAAGATGTAGAAACCCGCCTAAAGGGCGGGTCACGCCCATCACCAAATACAATTGGCAGTAATGTTCAGCAAATGCCGTACTATTATATCAAGGTGCCGAAGCAGAACGACGGCGGCATCCGCCTTCTGGTCGGGTTCAGTGTCCGTATCAATCTGGCGTTCACCACCGTGCGTCACCCCATCGAGCTATACTCTCCGCCGGCCAGTAGTCGGCGGTGCGGTAGAATTCGGGGACGGAAGGAGTGTTGGCGGGCAGGACCATCCACGGCTGTTTGTACTTGGTGAAAATATGGAGCTGAGGGGGGAGCGCGTCCGAATCATCCAAGGTGCATGCGCGGACGAAGCGGATTTTGTCGCCGGCGATAGTGTAGGAGCTCCAGAGGGCGATCTTGCAAGTAGGGCAGCGGGCGATCGTTTGCCCCATGCCGCTTGGGCTCGGGATCGAGATCATTTCAGGCTGGCCGGTGAGGAGTTGTATGCGATCGGTTTCGATCATCGCGTTCACCACGCAGGCGGAGCCGGTTTGGCGCTGGCACCACCGGCAGTGACAGCAGTGGGTGAATAGCGGCGGACTGGTGAGCCGGTAGCGAACCGCCCCGCAGGTGCAGCGTCCTTCCATGGTTCAGCCTATCTCCATCGAATATTTCGGGGTCGGCGAACCGCTGCTCAGGTCCGCCTCGCCTCGATCACACTGAACGGCGAGTGCGTCGGGATGACCCTGGCCAGCCGGAAACCTGCTTCTGAGAGGAGGCGCTGATACTCTTCCTCGGTACGCTCCCGACCGCCCAGTATGACAAGCATATTCAGGTCCATTGCCTGTGCCGGGCTCGGCTGATTATCCGGCGGAACCACCATCTCCACCAGGAGCAGCGTCCCACCCGGAGCAAGCGAGCGATGACAGTTCCGCAGCAACCGCGTTGCCCGCTCGTCGTCCCAATCGTGAATGATTTGCTTCAGTAGGTGAAGGTCGGCACCCTCCGGTACAGCCTCGAAGAAGTCCCCGCTCATTAACTCACAGCGCTCCGAGAGCCCCTGCGCTGTTATGCTCTCACCAGCGGTCGCGATGACGTGGGGCAGGTCGAACAGGATCCCTTGTGTTGCAGGGCTGGCGCGCAAGATGGAGGCCAACAAAACTCCGTGCGCGCCTCCCACGTCCATTGCCTTGCGAACCGCCGAAAAGTCAAACACCCGCACGAGCTCGCCAGCGGCTAGGGCTGACAGGTTGCCCATGGCCGCGTTGAAGAAGCCGGCCTCCCCGGGATTCTGCGCGTACCACTGGAATAACTCCATACCCAGCGCCGCGCGAGCCATAGGCTGACCGGTCCGAATGCTCTCCACGAGACGACCCCAGGGTTGCCAATGCCCGGGTGCGGTTTCGGTGATCGCGAAGTTGCGCACGGAACACGGGGTATCCGAGCGGAGGGTCTCGCCAAGCGCGGTCAGCTCGAACGAGCGTGGTGCCGCCTGCACGAAGACGCCAATGCTAGCCAACAATCGCAGTACCCGATACAGCGCCTGCGGGTCCGCCCCGACTTCCCGAGCGAGCTCGTCACAAGTCCGCGGACCGTTGGCGAGGCGGTCAGCGACCCCTAGCGTCGCAACGGCACCAACTGCCTGGCTAATCCAGTAGCCCGTAATGAGGCCCATCATTGCGACGGGTGGTGGTACTTCGTGCTCTGTTCCCGCGGCCATTTTTGACCCCATCCTTGCCTGCCATCATGGTACCGCAAACAGTCGTGTCACCAGCCGCCTTTTCGGAAAACTCGAAAACCAGCTTCAAGCATGATGCGCTCGAACGCTCTTCTTCTCTCGGGGAAAATCGAAAAGAGCAAAGGAACTTACGGGCGCATCGCGTTATCGAACAACCTTACGATCCTCTCTGCAGCGCTGCGGCCGCTCTCGGGATTTGTCCCCGTCACAAGGCGACCCGAGGTGACGGAATAGTCATCGAAAGCGTTCATCGAAGTGCTGTAATAGCCGCCAGCTGCGGTAACGGCCTCGACGACCGGAACGACCTTATCTTGTCTCAGCTTGTCGAGGATGTTGAAGATGAGTTCACCTTCGATCGTGAACCCTGTCACCGTCTTGCCGTCAACGATCGACTTGCCGGTCTTGGAGTCGATGATTCCCGGCAAGATTGCTGGTCCATGGCACACAGTACCGACGATGCCTCCGCGATCCCAGACGTCCGCGGCGATTGCTTGCAAGCCCTTTGCCGTCGGATAGTCATAAAGCGCAGCGTGACCTGCGGACGCGAAGAAAACTCCATACTCTTCTTTCTTCAGATCCGATGCCTTCTTGAGCTGGGAGTTCAGCTTACCATGAATGGATGGTCAAGATTGTTGTAAATCGCCTTGCTGCTTCCTGACAGGAACGGAGGCTGCAGCGAATTGAAGTCGAAACCAAAGGTACCAGTTTCCGAAGCCAAGTCCACGTCAAACCCAGCCGCTACGAAGACTTCATATGGATCCAAAGCCTCGGTGAGGAACAGGCCCGTCTTGTGGCCAGTAGGATAGATGGGCCCATTGAAGCTCGAAATCGCGATGAGAACCTTACGGGGAAGAGTCTGTGCCATGATTTATCTCCTTCGATTAGGGGTTGATGTCGATGGCATCGCGGTTGAGCGCAGCGATGCCATGGGTCAACAGACGACAGAAGATGGTCTATAGATCGTGCAGATGATCCGAAGGTTTGTCCACCTCCAAGGCCGGCGTCGGCATGGCTGAGGTTATTCCCCGACTTTGGCAAGGGCGCAGCGGTTCGTAAGTCAAGAAAATCGCAGCAGCATTGGCGACCCTCTGTGCTTCATGGCAAGGTGTCCAGCGTGCTACACCGCGCCTGAATAGGGAGGTTACTGTGGCTGAGCAAACCGAAGGTGAGAAACCACAGTTCAAGACACCGATGCCGCAGACGCCGACCACCAAGATTCTGGCCGTCGGCACCTTCGCCCCTGGCACGGACATGTCGCAGGTTCAGCGCATTTTGCCGACCGAGGTTCGCGAGACCGCGCAGCTCTATCTCGATGGCAAGATCGACCAGTGGTATTCGTTGGAAGACCGGCCGGGTGTCGTCTTCATCCTGAATATGACCGATACTCAGGCAGCGCACGCCATGCTGGAGGAGCTGCCACTCGGCAAAGCCCATCTGATGACGTTCCAGCTCACGCCGATCGGTCCGCTCAATCCCCTCCGCCAGCTGCTGGTACCGGGTGTTCCGCACTAACTGTGCAGTTGAAAAAGTTAGCCTGATTGAACGGTGAAGGTCAACTCGTCACCACGATGAATGAATTCGGCTCCAGTGTGGGCAGCACCCGCACTGACGCTATCCACGGTCCGAGTTCGGACCACTGCCGCCCCTGTTGATCGTCGCGTCTCCGAAGCTTCCCCAAAGAAGCCTATTTGCCATTGATGAACCTAAGCCGCAACAAAAGGCACGTGTTAGTTGCAGAATTTCAACAGTATTGATTGCCGGCGCGGCCCGAGAACCGACAGCCGCGTCGTCGCAGCACGATCAAGGCCGCTTAGGCTTAGGTATCAGCTCATTGCTCGGGCGGCTCGGATCGCGAACCTTCTGTGCGACGTCAACCCCCGCGACCGGAAGTCCCGCAGGATCGAGCAAGCCTGCCTGGACCAACACCGACGCCTGGTCCCAGTAGATATGCTCCTGGGCCACTTTCCCGTTTTCGAACCTCACTATCGCCACCGTCGGCACCTCGATCTTGCGGCCCGTCGGGGGAACCGCAGGCAGGAGGCAATCAATGACGCGATCGTGAGTAAAGCTGATCAGCATCTCATCGACGATCCGCTCATCGTCCATGGTGCGGCTGAGCGGCGTGATGACGGTATCCGCTGGCCATTGCCCGATGAAGTGATCTCGATAGAATCGGCGGAGCTCGGCCTCTCCTCGGCCGCCCGTCAGGGTGGGAATGTGGTTGACGTACGGCTCCGGAACCATGGTCCCAAGCGCATCCTCGACGCTGAGAGTTTGGAATTCGGACTGCAGATGAGCTGCCCAGGACTGGCTGTTGATGTGCTCGGACACGGTCGACCTTTCGATTTTCCGAGATTTCTAATCCAAACAGCGGGCGGTACGGAAGGCTCCGCGGCCGGAAGCGCACTCGTCGAGTCGCAAGAAATTAGTCGGACGAGATGATACGCTCCCCAACAGCCAAGCAGATCGGGGACGACGCAACCTTACTACAAGACGCAACCTTACTACAAGGAGAAGCCACCATGCTGGATCTCGATCACGCGATCAGAGAGCGCCATTCGACGCGGCTGTTTTTGCCCCGACCGGTGCCGCGGGAACTGATTGATGAGGCCCTCGCGTTGGCCAGCGTGCACCGTCGAACTCCAACATCCAGCCCTGGCATATCGTGTTCGCGTCCGGAGCACCGCGGGACCGCCTTGTCGCTGCACTGCTAGACGAGGCCAAGCGCCGACCGCCCAACATTCCGCCCTTGCCTAAGTCGTTCCGGCACTTTCGCAGCGAGTTAGGGGTTCAAGTCTATGGGGCAATGGGGATCACTCGCGAGGATACGGCGGGACATACAGCCGCGGTTCTACGTAACTGGGAGTTTTTTCGCGCACCGCTTGCTGGTGTTGTCTGCATGCACCGGGACCTTGGGCCAGCGGACGCCATTAGCGTGGGAATGTTCCTCCAGACGCTCCTGTTGGCCTTGACCGAACGGGGGCTAGGCAGTTGCTGCGAGGTGTCGATTGCCGGGTATCCCGAAATCGTCCGGGCGCAGTTGGCTATCCGAGAAAACTGTCGATCCTCTGCGGTGTGGCGATCGGTTATCCCGACCCGGACTTCCCCGCTAACAAGCTGCACGTCGGCCGCGTGCCCATCAAGGAAAACGTGGTGTTCCTCGACAGCTAATTCCGGAGAACTCGACCCGTTCGACTATCGTCGGCTCAGCTTCGGTGCAACCTGCGACACAGATGTGTCGGCGCAAGATAGAAACGTCACCGGCTTCACGAGATCAGTGGGCAATCCATTTCAGTGGCCGTAGTCGGCTTTGCGATTGAGACCGGCGATCGTAAAATTGCCGCTTTCGCATGCCATATTTGCGGAGACGGGCTGATAGGAGTTGCCATGCACGGGGAACTGTCCTTCCACCTTAGCGGGAAACCTGGCTGTAGTTCTGCTGCAGAAACAGCCAGAGCCCTTGTTCTATGCAATTTAGGATTGCGGGCGGCGGCGGACCGGGCTCACCGTCCCGCCGCGGATCTATGACCGTTGGCTTTTCGACGCACTTGCGGCTTCGCTTGTGTCACAATGACCGCACCATCGCCGAATACCGAGGAGGATACCCATGAAAGTCGCCAACGCCGTCGCCGAAATCCTCAAACGCGAGGGCATCGAGTTTCTGATCGGCTACCCGGTCAACCCGATCATCGAGGCCGCCGCCGAAGCCGATATCCGCACGATAATGGTGCGCCAGGAGCGGATCGGCCTTCATATGTGCGACGCGATCGCGAAGGTGACTTCGGGTGACCGGATCGGCGTCTTTGCGATGCAGCACGGCCCCGGTACCGAAAATGCCTTTGGCGGCGTCGCTCAGTCCTATGGCGATTCCTGCCCCGTCGTCGTGTTGCCGGCCGGCTATGCGCGGAGCGTCAACCAGGTCCGCCCGAACTTCAATGCCGCACTGAACTTCCGGCACGTCACCAAGTGGATCGAACAGGTGACGGTGCCCGGCGCCACCGAGGAGGCGATGCGCCGGGCCTTTACGCAGGTCAAGAACGGGCGGCCGGCGCCGGTGCTGATCGAATTCCCGTCCGACCTTCTGCGAGAGGAGATCAGCGGTCCGATCGAGTACCAGAAGACGCCGCGACTAAAGAGCGGCCCCGATCCGCGCTCGGTTTCCGAGATCGCCGCCGCGCTGGTCGCGGCACAGCGCCCAGTTATCGTCGCCGGCCAGGGGGTCCATTACGGGAAGGCCTGGAAGCAGTTGCAGCAACTCGCGGAATTGCTCGAGGCGCCGGTCATGACGACATTACCCGGCAAGAGCGCCTTTCCCGAGAACCACCCGCTGTCGCTGGGCTCGGGCGGGATCGGGATCTCGAAGCAATTGCACACCTTCCTGCAGAACGCCGATCTGGTGTTCGGGATCGGCTGCAGCTTCACCCGGTCAAGCTTTGCGACCCCTATGCCCAAAGGCATGCGCATCGCCCATGCGACGCTCGACCCGACCGACATCAACAAGGATGTGCCGGTGGAGCTCGCAGCGGTCGGCGATGCCGGGCTGACCCTCGACGCGCTGCTCGAAGAAGTGAAGGACCGGCTGCACGGCAAGCCTCGCGGCCGGCTCGACGGGGTGACCCGCGGCATCAGCTCGCTGAAGAAAGAGTGGATGGAGCAGTGGATGCCGCGGCTGACCCAGAACACGACGCCGCTGTCCCCCTATCGGGTGATCTGGGAATTGCTGCACACGGTCGACGTCAAGGAGACGATCATTACCCACGATGCCGGCAGCCCGCGCGACCAGCTGTCGCCGTTCTGGGTCAGCGAGGTGCCGCTGAGCTATATCGGCTGGGGCAAGACGACGCAGCTCGGCTATGGGCTGGGCCTCGCGATGGGCGCGAAGCTCGCAAAGCCGGAGAAGCTCTGCATCAACGTCTGGGGCGATGCGGCGATCGGCTTCACCGGCATGGATTTCGAGACTGCGGTGCGCGAGCGGACCCCGATCCTGTCGATCCTGATGAACAACTTCTCGATGGCGATCGAGTTGAAGGTCATGCCGGTCGCGACCGAGAAGTACCGCTCGACCGACATCAGCGGCAATTACGCCGATTTCGCCCGGGCGCTCGGCGGCTATGGCGAGCGCGTCACCGAACCCGAGCAGATCGTGCCGGCAATCCGCCGCGGCATCGAGAAGACCCGCGAAGGCACCCCGGCCTTGCTCGAGTTCATCACCGAAAAGGCGGTCGACGTCTCGCGCTTTGCGTAGGGGTCATGCCCACTGGCTTCCCCCCGCTCGTTCGGGGGGGTCAGGGTGGAAGGGGGCGAGGCCTCGGTACCGCTGCGAGCAGCGCTGGGATAAAGACGAGGCTCGCCACCAGAGTGCAGCCGAGGCTGATCATCAGCAACACCCCCATGCTCGCCGTCCCCGGATGCCTCGACAGCGCCAGCGAGCCGAATGCGGTGCCCGTCGTCAATGCCGAGAACAGGATCGCCCGCGCCGTTGCCGATCCCAGCACCGCGGTCTGACCCGCCCGCCAGTTCATCACAAAATAAATGTTGAAGGAGACGCCAACGCCCAGCAGCAGCGGCAGCGCGATGATGTTGGCGTAGTTCAGCAGCAACCCGGCGAGCACGATGACCAGGACGGTCATCAGCGAAGACAGCAAGAGCGGCGCCAGCACCAGGGACATGTCGAGCAATCGCCGCAAGGCAATGAACAGAATGATCGCGATCGATATCACGGCGTAGATCGCGGCCGAGCGAAAGGCGCCGACGATCGTCGCGCTGGTCGCTTCGATGGTGACGGCGGAGCCGCCGGCGTCGGGCGCTACCGCGGTCACCTCCGCCACGAAATCGGCGAGCCCCTTGGTGTTGCCTGCCTCCGGCTTTGGCAGGACCTGAACGCGGGCGCGCCCGTCCGGCAGGAGCCAATCGCGGACCAGATCCGGCGGGATCGTCTGCAATGTGACCGGCTGGGCCTCCAGCGACTTGCGCAGCTGGTCGAGCTGGGTCGGCAGGAAACGGGTCAGCGCCCGGTCCGCCGCGATCACCACGGCGTCGGGCGCGGCTGCCAGCTTGGCAAGATCGTTGTCGATAGCGGTGAGCACGTGATCACCCGCTAGTTTCGCCAGCGCCGGCGCGATCTTGTCGTGCGCGCTCTTCGCCGCGGTCCGGATCTCGGCTGCGGTCGGCGGCGCGGGCGTGTCATACGGGGCAAGGCTCGGGCCCATCAGGGTGGCCGCATCGGCGATCACCGCCAGCTTGGCCTCCTGGTCCTTCGGCACGAAGGTGTTGATCGACAGCACGCCCGATACCAGCGGCAGCTTTTTCAGCCGTTCCGCCAGGTTGGCCGCTGCGGGGGGATCGGCCGCCAAAATGTCGATCGTGAACGGGTTGGTCAGCGGCGAATCTCCGAGATCGTACAAGGTCTGCATCGCCTCGGTATTCGGGTTCTTGGTGTGCAGCGGGTCGGCATCGAAGCCGATGCGCGGGAGGAGGATGAGACCCAGCAACCCGAGGAGGGTGAACACGGCGAGAAGCGGCGTACAGCGGCGGCGGACCGCGTCGTCCAACGGCGCCGCCCAACGGAACCCAACCTCGGAGCGCTCGCCGTGCGGCCGAAAGAGGGTTATCGCGGCCGGCAGAAAGGTCATCGTGCACAAGAACGCGATCAGCATGCCGAAGCCGGCGATCAGACCCAGCTCAGCCACGCCGCGGAAATCAGTCGGCACAAAAGCGAGAAAGCCCGCCGCCGTAGCCGCCGACGCCACCAGGATCTGCCCGCCGACGCGGCGGCCAGTCTCTGCCAGTGCTCGCGCCGCCTCGGGGAACAGCAGGCGCATCTCGCGGTAGCGCACCGAGAACTGAATCGCGAAATCGACGGCGATGCCGACAAAGAGGATGCCGAAGCCGACCGAGACGAGGTTCAGGGTCCCGACCGCAGTCGCGGCGAACAGCAGGGTCATCATCAGCCCGACCCCCAAGGTCATCAGGATCGGCGCGATCAGCCGCCAAGAGTGGACGGCCAGGAACAGCCACAACGAGATCAGCAAGATGCTGCCGATCAACCCCGTTGCCGCGCCCTGGGCCACGGAAGCGAATTCCTCGTCGGCGAGCGCCACATTTCCGGTGATGCGCACCCGGGCCTCTCCCGATTTGACGAATTCGAGGCTGCTCGCGGCATCGCGCATCGCTTGTGTCGCCGCCCCGCCCGGCTGGAGGGTGGTGTGGTCGAGTTTGGGTTGCACCAGGACAAATTTGTAACGGCCCCCAAGGTCGGCCAGCTCGCCGCCGAGTAGCCGCACCCAAGACAACGGATGCGGATGGCCGGCGAGCGCACTTGTCATCGCATCGTGAAATCCCGCCAGCGCCGTGCGGTACGGCGCGAGGTTGACTTGGCCCTGCTCGACGCCCGTGCCCAGCAGGGAAAGCGCTCCAAACAAGCCGCGTGCACTGGGATCCTTGGCGAGCTCGCCAAGGAATGGCTGAGCGTCGATCATGCGCTCGATCAGCGATTCGAGCTGAGCGGTGTCGAGGTAGAGCAGCCCTTCCTGTTCCAGGAACGGCGACGCGTCGGGACGCCGAACGCTGAGGAAATGCTCGCGGTCGCCAGCTAACGCCTTGGCGAGCGCGGCGGCTGTGGCGTCCGCCTCTTCCGGCTCTCTGGCATCGATGACAGCGACCAGAAGGTCCTGGAACTGGGGAAACAGTTTCTTGAACATCTGGGCTCGCTGCCGCCACGGCAAGCTGGCCGCGAACATTTCGTCCGTTTCGGTCGTGATGCCGAGATGACCGGCTGCGTACCACCCGGAGAAAATGACCAGGAGTACGCCCGCGAAGATCACAAAAAGAGCGTTACGTCGGCAAAAATCGACCAAGCCGACGAGCAGAGCCGGAAATGTCATTAGGATCCGCGGCGGTGTCGCTTGCGACGGTCGATGGGCCACCGTCTCGGCCTATATCGGAAGATTAGCCCGCCGCGGCAACCGTTCCCGGATCGAGTGCGAGCAGGAGATAGTCAGCTCGCAGCCGACGAGGCTACTGCAAAATGCCTCCCGACAATTCGGCGGTCTTCTGCCGCAGACTGACCAGCAGCCCGGCGCCGCCGCCATCGGCCAGCAGGGAGCGCATTTCGGAGCGTTGCGAGGCTACGCGGCTGATCGAACCCTCGGCCAGCACATCGACCACTTTCCATCCACCGCCTTCGTGGCGCATGACGTAGTCCAGCGCGTGCTCGCTGCCGCCTGGAGAAGCGATCCGCGTCCCCACGACTCGATCGTTGCCGACTGGCCTGACGGCCGGCGCGGTATCAAAGCGTTGCCCCGAATAGGCGTCGAAATTGGCGACGTAGGAGGCAATCGTGTAGCGGCGGAAGGCATCCGCGAGCGCCGCCTGCTGGTCCGCCGGCAACGACGACCAGCGCGGGCCGACGACCTGCCGCAGAATTGCTTCGAGATCAAAAGTCCGGCCAATCACCGGGGCAATCATTTCGTAGCGTTGGCGAAAGGATGCCGTCTTGCCCGCCTTCATGATCGAGATAAGCCCGGCATGGAGCTGCTCGACCGGCGCCGTAATCTCCGAGGCGGTCGCAGGGCGGCCCCATCCGACCGCGACGGTGGTGATGACGAGCATGAGCCGCAGCAGAGCACGTCGGTCGGAGTATCGGACGGACATCGAGCAATATTCCCTTTGAGAGACTATCTGACTTCGCTGAGGAACGGAGTTTAACCCTCAGAGGTACCCGAGGGGTAAATGCCGTTTGCCAAGATGCGGTGCGAGGCCGCCTCGCGACTGAAAATTTGGGCCGGCTTTACGGGCGTGAGCCGCTCGGGTGCGGCTGCTGCCGGGTGAATGCCGAAATCGGCCGGAGCGATCGTACCTCGCCACGCGGCAAGACAGCGTCAATCTGCCACACTACTCGGATCGGGCAGGCAAAATTGTGTTCTTCGGGTGATTGGCGGACAGCCCCTGGGGTACGTGGTCGAGACCCCACGGGCGCGGAATAAACATCGCGGGATCGAGTCATAGAGTTATCGCCTACGTTCCGAGCGTTTGTGCCGAAGCGACAAATCCATGCAGCAATCCGGATGCCCTGTCGCCCCGAAACAGCGCGAGATAAATCTTGAACTGCCGCCGGCCGACACCAAGCGATGGTCATCTCGCCGCAAAGCCGCCGTGGTGGTCGCCACCCGCACGGGGGTGTTAAGCCGGATGGAGGCATGTCGCCGCTATATGCTCTCCGATGAGGAACTCGCGGATTGGGAGGTGGCGTTTGATAGACGCGGCATTCCGGGCCTTCGCAGCTCTTCCCTCCACCTCTACCGCGCTGGATCGAAACCGTTCGAGGAGTCTGATCCGGTCCGCGAGCGTGGGTAGCGATCAAGATCATCGGAGTTGACGACACGCCCCCAACTGGAACCGTTCCCGCCAATGGTATGTAAACAATTGAGGGAGTGAGACGAAATTATTGGCGGGAATGGAAATGACAAACACCTCGAATGATAAAGCGAACCAGAAACGCCATAAGCGCGAGAAAGCTACGATCGATCATTTGGTGGACAAAGTGTACGAAAATAGGCCCGCGGAAGGGCACGTCCAAAATCCTACCACCGACAGTGGTCTGCCGGTCGAGGAGCAGGTCCAGAAGGAATGGGATCCGAAGAAAAGCGGTCTGCCGACGTTCTGACTGGAAGGCGAGCGCGAGGCAACCAAGACTGAGCCGGACTATGCTGAAAGTCGAAGGAAAAGGGGAGGGCTGGCGGGCACCCTTGTGCCCCGTTCAGACGGCAAGCCGTTTCGGTGGCACCTCGACGAACGGCGGCATAACCTCGCGTGCGAACCGGCGCAGGCTCTCGCGGCCTCGCGCGCCGCCACCAGAGCCGCCGCCGTTGATCAGCACGTAACCCACCCCCAATTCGCGCAGCGCTTCGAGGCGCTGCGCGATCTCGTCGGGGGTTCCGTAGATTGCGCTGACTTCGTTGGCCATGCGCGGATCTCCGGTGGCTCGGTCCGGCCCACCATGAACGGTGCCGTCGGGCCGCGTAGCCATTTTTAGCTGGCGCTTGCGGTTTTGCAGTCGCCGCTCCATCGCGGCTTCCTTTTCGGCGCGGCTCTCCGTGACAAAAAACGCTCGGGTGACCCCGACCTGCATCGGGTCGAAGCGGCGTCCGGTTGCTTCGACGGCGTTTTTGTATACCGCGATCGACCGGCCGACATCCGCCGGTGAGGCGTATTGGCCGAGCAAGAGATTGTAGCCCTGTTGAGCGACGCGGCGAACCGAGCCCTCGCCGCCGGCACCCATCCAGATCGGCGGATAGGGCTTCTGCGCGGTCGGCGGCTCGACGACGATGTCGTCGAACTGCCAATACCTGCCACGGTGCGAAAACGGCTCTTCGGCGGTCCACGCTTTGACGATGACGTCGAGGGCTTCGTCGAACCGCGCGTCGGCCTCCTCCATCGGCACGCAGAACCCGGCGAACTCGTTGTATCGATAGCCCTTGCCGATACCGAAATCGAGCCGACCCCCGGAGAGGAGATCGAGGGTTGCTGCCTGCTCCGCCAACAGCACCGGATTGTGCCAGGGCAATACGATGACCGCAGTTCCGAGCCGGAGCCGGCGGGTACGCGCGCCGAGCCAGGTTAGCAGGTTGAGCGTCGCCGAGACCTGGCCATAGCCGGTAAAATGGTGCTCGACGACAAAGGTGCTGTGAAAGCCGAGCGCTTCGGCCTCGACGTTGTATTCGATGAAATCGCGAAATCCCTCGCTGCTGTCGAACTCGGGGCCGCCGCGCCGTGCCGCGGCGCTGCCGAAGAGACCGAACTGCATTGCTCCAGTTTCCTTCAACCGATCAATTCGGCGCCGAGAGTATGCCGCGACGCGATCTGTTCCAAATACCGTATCTTGATCACCGGCATAGCGCGGCGGCATAAGACCGGACCGTCAAGCGGTCGGTTGCTTCTCTTCATTCCTCCAATCCCAGGTACCGTGGTGATCCGACGTCTCGCGCTGCTGCTCGCGTTGATCCTTGCCGGCTGCGCTGCGCCGACGCCGGAGGCGCCGCCGCCGGTGTTGCCGCCGTCCGCGTCGTCTCTGGATGCGCACATCCCCCCCTTCGCACGCTGGCCATTCCTGGCGTTTTCGCGCGAGGCGGCGGTGCAGATCGCGCTCCGCGAATGGCGGGCGTTCGGCCAGCCGGTTGTGTATCCGAACATCGAGCTGCCGGAAGACGAGGAACGGGAGGAGGGGCTCTGGCAGCGGGTCGGCGAATATTGGTGGCTCGGCCTCGATCCGCGATGGCGAGAGCAAGGCTGGACCGGGATACACGACGAGAACGGCGTCGTCTTTCCGGCCTCGGAAGACGGGAATTACGCCTGGTCTGCCGCCTTCATTTCGTATGTGATGCGGATCGCTGGAGCCGGCAGCCGCTTTCCTTATACGCCGACGCATTCCGACTACATTAACGCAGCGCGGCGTCATTCTCTCGGTCTCGAGCCGGGCACCGCGCTCTCCGCCGAGCGGGTCGAGTTCTATGCTCCGCAGCGCGGCGATCTGATCTGTTACTGGCGGGGTCGACAGCCGGTTTCGTACGACGAGCTGCCGACCGGCCGGTTTCCGGGCCATTGCGACATCGTCGTCGCGATCCAGCCCGGTTACCTCGATGTGATCGGCGGCAATGTCGACAATGCCGTCTCTATGAAGCACATCCCGACCACCACCGACGGCCACCTCGCCGGCCCCGACGGCGTCGTCGTCGATCCCGATCACCATTACTTCGTCGTGCTGCGGGTCGAATATCTGCGCTGAAACCCCCTGATGGTCTTTAGGGCAGGCCGGCGGCGGCGACCTCGCGGCCGCGCCCCCCGTCGATCATCGCTTCCGCCAGCCAAGGTTCGCGTTCGAGCGCGCGGCGATAATGCGCCCGGGCGGCTTCGACGATCTCGCCGCCACGGCCGAGGATATCGTCGCCAAGCTCAATGAGGCGAAGATTGGGCCAGGCCCGCGGCCGCAGGCGGACGACTTCCTGCAGCACTTCGTCGGCCGGCCGGTCGGGGCGGGTCTGCGCCATGACCAACGTTGCCGCCGCCGTCGAGCGGGAGACGCCGGCATGGCAATGGACGAGGAGATGCGCCTCCTCGGAGGCGGCGAGGTCGCGCGAAAAGGCTAGCAGCAACTCGACGTCCCAGCGCTCGGGTGCGATCCAACCGGGGTGCGATTCGATCACGTCGTGAAAGCGCAGCCGCAAGCGCCGGGTGATGTCGAACCTGCTCAGGGAATCCGGCTCAGGCCATCCGGGGTCGAGGATCGAGAGCACATGCGTGACGCCTGCCGCGCAATGGCCTTCCAGCTCTTCGATCCCGCAAATTGTCAGCTGGAACGGCATCAGCTGCATTTCGGTCACCGTTCGGGTCCTCCGCTTGGCGCTGCTGGGAGCGTCAGAATATCGCACGGTTGCGGCAAATCTGGTGCACGACTGAATCCCGGGCGGCGCAGAGCGTTTGCCGCGGTCGCGCTTTCCCTGCCGACACGGGAAATGCGGGAAAGAAATCGAAGCACCGCCGGAAAAGCTATCGTAATCATATACTTAGATCCAATTGAATTCGGTTTGGCTGGGAATATCAGGGATCATTGATGGTAACAACAAGTCATTGAAATAATTGACCAATATCGCTCTTAGGAAAAAACAGGGAGCCTGGCAGGGAAACCGAGGGTGGCCTGGGCGATGCCGTTTCCGATGTCATTCCGGTACCGAAGATACTCATCGATCTTGTCTGTATGATGGCGAGGTGGTGATCGCTTGCCGGCGCTGGCGGCATCCGCGCTTGTCCTCGACGACTCCGGCCTCGCCCGGCCGGATCAATGACCCGGCCAGGCGGCTCCCCAGCGGTTCGCGTGGACGACTTCGGTGAGCGGCTGGCGGGTCAGCGGTCCGAACTTGTCGATCGGCCAGCCGACCGGCATCAGCGCCCAGGTCGAGACATCCTCGGGAATCCCGAGAAGCGCTTTGACCTCGTCCTCGCAGCGGATGTGGTTGGTGGTGATCACGGTGCCGAGCCCGAGGCCGCGGCAGGCGAGAAGGATGTTCTGCACCGCCGGATAGATGCTGGCGCCGCGGATGCGCTCGGCATAGGCCGCCTCTTCCTTCCAGCCTGCGGCGATGTCGGGCGGCAGCGCCTCGCGCGCGGGCAAGACGGGGCGATGCGAGCAAGGGACGAGCAGAACCGGCGCCTCGCCCATATGGTCCCAGAGATGCCTGCCGGCGGCCATCAACCGGGCGAATTGCTGCTCGCTCAAATGGGGCGGGCGGCCGCGCGCCGCATAGACCGCCTCTGCGATGTCGGAAGCCTTGCGGTAGACGATGCCGAGCTGGCGTCTCAGTTCCGGGTCGCGCACCACAATGAAGCCCCAGCTCTGAGCATTGCCGCCCGAGGGTGCGCGGATCGCCGCATCGAGGATCCTGGTGATCAGCTCCTCCGGGACCGGATCGGGTTTGAGGCGGCGGATTGATCGCGCCGAATAGATCGCCTCAAACAGACCAATATTCGGAAGTCCGACCGGCGCCATTGTCCATCCCCTATGTGCCAATTGGAACCAGCAGCCGGGCGGCAGCTGCACGCAGGGGCTCCGGCAACGCGGCGGGCCGCCTAGCGTCGAGATCGAGCTGCACTCCGAATTGTCCGAGCCGGGCGTATTCGGCTCCGGTGGCGGGGTCGCACATCCGATGAACGAAGCGGATCGACGAGTTGCCGAGATGTACGATGCCGGTTTCGACGACGACCGGATCGCCTGATCGCGGCGACCCGGTTGCATATAGCGCGAGCTCAAATGTCGAATAGCCGCGACGCTCGGTCTTCATATAGGCGGATGTCGCGCCGATGGCGGCGAGCGCCTGGATGGAGGCAGCCGTGAAGCGGTGGACGAACGCCGAGAGCGCGAGCCTCCCACCCGAATCCAAATCCATCGGCTTGATCCGATCGCGTACCGTCGGAATAAACTGTTCGAGCGTCGTCGGCTCGGGACGGCGTTCGATGGCGGGTCCCGGCCAGGCCAGGAGACGCCCGCCAATAGCCTCACGAAGATTTCGCGGCAACACGGACGCCGCGTGGTCGACGGTTTGCTGGACCCAAGCCGTGACTTCGCCATCGGCCGAGTCGATGACCTGGTGACCGAACCGAACCGAGTTCTCGTCGAATGCGATAGGAGCGCTCAGAATGTGAAAGCTGGCGCCGGCGCGAAGCTCGCGGACAAACCGGACGTCAAAGCGGTGGAGGGCGGAGCCGGCAAGACCGCCCAAGCCCAGGTTTTCCGCCGTCGTCGCGGCCGCATCCGACAGCCGGTCGAAATAATAGGCGATCGTAAAATGCTCGGTGACGTCGCACTCCCAAGGGGACACGACGCTGCGACAGGTCTCGATCCAGGCCGCCATTCCCGCAAGCTCCTAGACTTTCGGCCCCCGCTTGCACGGGGATGCGGTCATTCACTACGTCAATTTGTCCACTTCGGGATAGCGAGATGAAGGACGGCGAGAGCCGCCCGCCGCATTCACGGCAGCTGTTGCGGATTTGCGGGCTTGCAGCGGTGACCGCTTTGTTCGAGCGCGATCCGCAGCGAGTCGAGCGGCTTTTCTTCGAGGAAAGGGTAAAGGGCGCGGTCGGGCTGTTCTGCCGCACTCTCGCCCGCGCTCGTAAGCCCTATCGTCAAGTAGGCAAAGCGGAACTCGCGCGCGTCGCCGGCACCCTACTGCACGGCGGCATCGTGGCGATCGCCGCGCCGCAGCCATTGGCCGACTTCGATCGAAACGGTGTAAGGACGTGGGCCAAGAACGGCAGACCACTTGTTGTCCTCGACGGTATCGGCAACCCCCATAACCTGGGGGCGATAGCCCGCAGCGCCGCTTTCTTTGGGCTCGCGCAGATGGTCCTGGCCGACCGCCCTGACCAGGCGCTGCCATCGGATGCCAGCTACCGCGTGGCGGAAGGTGGGTTGGAGCACTTGGATTTGCACCGCGCACGGCTACCGGCCGCTCTCTTCGAACTGCGGCCAGCCTATCGTGTGATCGGCACCGCACTTGGGCACGGTCCGGTGCCTGACAGTCCGGGAAGCGGATCCCCGGTCGCGCTGATCTTCGGTAATGAGGAGACCGGTCTCGATCCCGCCACGATCGCCGCGTGTGATCAGATTTGGTCGATCCCGGGCAGTGGCCGCGTGCAATCACTCAACGTGGCCGCGGCGGCGGCGATTCTGCTCTATCTGCTAACCCGCCCCTGACGGCTGCATCTCCGTCGGGAATCGTTGCTTCGGGGCGGTCACACGCCCGGTTCGGCCACCGCCGCCGACCACGGCGACATTACATCGGATATCCCGTAATTCATCGCGTCGGCACCGCGCAGGACCAGGTTCGGACAGGCAAAACGGGTCGGAAAGACCGTGTGCTCCACGAGTGTTGCTCCCGGCTGCCGGGACAACCGCTCTGTGATTTCGCGCGGGAGCCGGCGGTCGATGCCCAAACGGTCGCTGCCGTTGACATCGATCCGCGGATGATGGGCTGCGGCTTCGGGATCCATGCCAAAATCGACGATGAAGCTCGCCAGCTGCAATACCGCCCCGAGAATTCGTCGGCCTCCGGACGCGCCGGCGCCAAACCATGGCACCCCGTCTCGCGCCACCACCACCGGACACATATTGGTTAGCGCGCGTTTGCCCGGCGCAATCGAGTTCGCCCGGCCGGGGCGCGGGTCGAACCACATCACCCCATTATTCATCAGGATGCCGGTGCCGGGCAGCACATAGCGGCTGCCGAACGACGACAGGAGCGTCGTCGTCAATGCCGCTATGCCGCCTTGACGGTCGATGGCCGTAATATGCGTGGTCGAGGTCCTCGAACCGGTTTCGACATCCCCCATCGTGTCGAGCCGCTCGGCATAAGCTTGCTGGAGCGCCTCGACGAGCGCCCCGAAGTAATCGCCATCGGGTATGCCGGCGAATTTCCTCCTGCCGAGCGTTCGAAGAATACCGGCGAGGGTCGGTCCGGCGGTCATTCCGGGGGTCGTCTGGAACGTAACGCCCCGATAGGGAATTTCGAGCGACGGCAAGATATGTGCACAACAACCCGCCAGATCGTTGGCCGAGAGAACGCCGCCGGCGGCCCGCGTGTCGGCGACAATCGACCGCGCGATCTCACCCTCATAGAAATCCGTGGGGCCGGTTTCGGCGAGCCGCTCGAGCGTTTCGGCAAGACGACCGAGCGGCAGGTTCATGCTGTCGCTGTCGGGTGGGCAGACCGGCGGCAAATTATCCGGCAGCCAGATCCGCCGGCTCTCTTCATAATCACGTAGATCAGCCGCAGCACTGGCGACCTTGACCGTCGTGAACCAGTCTACCGGCAAGCCGGCGCGCGCCAGTCCGATCGCCGGTTGGATCAGCTCGCGCCACGGCAGGCGCCCGAAGCGCTCGACCGCCAGGGCATAACCACGCACCGCACTCGGGATCGTAAAGGAGAGCGGCCCGTGCATGTTGCGGTCGCCGACGACCTGCGGCCACGTGAACAGCTCGGTCCTCATATGCCCGGTCAACGGGAACGCGGCGGGGTCGAGGCCGTACGGTGCAATCGGACCGAAATCGACGATTTCGGCACGGTCGGCGCCTGCCTGGTGCACGACCATGAACCCGATCCCGCCGAGGCCGCTGTTCCACGGCTCGACCGCCGCGAGGGCAAAAGCGGTGGCGACGACGGCATCGACCGCACTGCCGCCCGCCTTGAGCACTTCGGCGCCGACCCGGGCGGCTGTTCCGCTTTGCGAGGCGACGACACCGCCCCGCGAGGACATGGGCGGCTTGTGGATGTCCCAGTTCTGCGTGAAATGCATGCCCGCTCGCTGCTCAGCTGACGGTGATCGAGTTGACCCGGTTGGGATAGAAGGCGTAATAGCCGGCGAGCCGCGACACTTCGTCATAGGGCGAGGGATAGGCCCACACGGCGTTCTCCGATCGCCGGGCCGAGCCGGCGTCCGCCGGAAGCTCGATCGTCCAGTAAGACGCCTCGCCTTTGAACGGGCAGCGGGTGTGCTGTTCCGTCGGACGCATCAAGTCGAGCCGCACGTCCTTTCCCGGCACATAGTAGACTGGGCCATGGCCGGTCTCTTCGACTCGGAGGGCTGCGCCGCTATCGGCGATCGTCACTCCGCCGAATACGACTTTGACGCGGCGGCTTTCGGCGAGCAGATCGACACGATGATCGGGACGGCTGACAAAGCCCGGGGCAGGGTTCGGCATTTCGGGTTCCTCACATCTCAGCTCAATGTTGACGCGACTTGCGCGGCGGCGGTGCCCCATCGCTACCAAACGAGGCAACACAACTCGCGTGCAGTTCCGGATCGGTCACCGGGCCGCATTCCTGCTGCATGCGCTTGGCGCGGAAAGAAGAGTTGCTCTGCAGCACCTGCTCGTATGTTTGGCTCTGCCGGACATTGGCCGCAGCGCCCGGGTCGGGCGGCGTTTGCTGCGCCGAGACACGGCCTCCGAGCGCGAGCACCAGCGCGGCGGCGAGGGCCCACGAGACTTGCCTTGGCATAATCCACTCCTTCCTTGTGAGTTGTGATTGGATAATGGCGGGAGATCGAGGTTTGCTCAATCCACCATGGTCAATCCGCCGCTGACGCTCAGCACCTGACCCGTAATGTAATCCGACCGGCGGCTCAGAAAGAACAGGACCGCTTGGGCGATTTCCAACGGTTGCGCGATCCGGCGGAAAGGGATGGCGCGGGTCAATGCTTCCTTCATACGGTCCGGCTGACGCTGGAACAGCGGCGTGTCGGTCGGGCCGGGACAGACGCAATTGACATTGATCTGATAACGCGCGAGTTCGCGCGCGAGCGACTTGGTAAAGGCGATCAGCCCACCTTTTGCGGCGGCATAGACGGTTTCTCCCATGCTGCCGACCCGTCCCGCATCGCTAGAGATATTAACGATTTTGCCGGCGTGCGCCGCCACCATCGCCGGCAATACGCCCCGGGTCAGGCGGACTGCACCCATCAGATTGATCGCGACGACCCGATCCCACATCTCCGGCGGATTCTCGAGAAACGACTGGATCTGGTCCCAACCGGCCCCATTGACCAGGCCGTCGACGCGCCCGCTCCGCCGATTGACGGCAGCGGCAAAGCCCGCGATCGACGCGGGGTCGGTCAGGTCTAGCGGAAGGTATTCAACGGCCAGCTGCTCTGCTACGGCTTCCGCCGCTGCCGCCTGCCCGCCTGGTTCGTCGACATCTCCGACAAAAACCCTTGCGCCCTCGCGAGCCAGCAGAAGGGCGGTAGCCTTTCCGATCCCGGAGGCGCCGCCGGTAACGACGACGCTTTGGCCTTGCATCTCCATGCTGTCCCCGCTGCTGCATCCTCGCCGTGATGATTAGTGGGCCGACACCAGAGCGGGACCGCCTTGCGCCTCGATGGCCCCCGTCGCGCGCAGCGCATCGATCACGAGGCGTGGCAGCCGGTGCGCCGGCAAATCGAGCTGTTGCTTAGCTGTTGCCCCGGCCCGCCACACGACATAGTCGCTGCCCACTTCCTCGAAGCCAAAATGACGAAAGGCTTTGGGCAAGCTGGGCAGGTGGTCTCCGTAAAACGAGAGCACCCCCTCGCGTTGGCGGCGCTGCAGCCCAGTCAGCAGAATTTGCAACATCTCGTCCGATCGGCGCAGGCCGTCGAGGTAGCGCAGCAACTCGCCGCCCTGGGGCAGCCCCGTTCCATCGAAATTACGCCGCAGCTCGGGATTGATTGGCGGCCCCGCTTCGTGCCATGGGCCATGATTGCCCATCGTGATCGCGAAGATGAAGACGCGCGGCCCTTCGGCATCGAGCACCCTGAGCACATGATCGGCGAGCTCCGGATCGGAATAGTAGGGAGGCCGCCGCGAACCACCGAGGGTCTCGATGCCCAAAAAGGTTTCGAAGCCTAACGCCGGAAGCGTCAAATCTCGCCTGAAAAAGCTGCGGTCGAACGGATGCAGGCAGACGGTACGATAGCCTTGCGCGCGCAAATGCCAGACGAGCGAGGCGATCGGCACGCGCGCAAAGGCGTGATACGGATTGAAGCGGTCGTAGCCGAGTTCGCTTTCCGGAATCCCGGTCAGCACCGCGAATTCGGCCCGCATTGTGTTGGCGCCCCAGCCCGGGACCTGCAGCCGGCCGAAGGTCCCGCCGCTTCCGCAACAGGCGTCGAACCCCGACAGCAATCCGTGCGGGATCAGCGGCGACAGTCGGCGGGCATCGAAGAACGATTCGCATTGGACCAGAACGACAGGGACCGCCGGCTGGAGACGGGCCCGGCCGAGTGGGGCCGGCAGCAGCGGCGCGTGACGGGCGCGCCGGGCGGCTCGCTCGGCCCTCGCGATCACACCGTAGGTCAGCACCATCGCGAATGGGCCCAGTGTCGCCGCATCTCTAAACGGCTCGCCGGTGGCGCCGAGCTCCCGCAGCGCGGCGGCCGCGGCTCCGAGCGTCGGCTGGCGCGAGATCAGCCATACTCCCGCGACGACCAGCCCGCCATAGAACAGAAGCAGCAACGGATCGGGCTCCCACAGCGCCGGTTCAAAGGAGAGCAGAGCGACGCAGAGAGCGATCGCTGCAGCGGCGCCCCCCATGACCAGCGCTGGGCCGGCGAAGGGCAGGTATAGCTGCGGATGGGTGAAAACATGGGGCAGTTCGGACATTTCGGAAAACACCACCGGTTCGCGCAACACCTCGCGCTTGGTGCGATCGGCTAACGCGAAACCGGCGCCGAGAGAGATCAACAGAGCGCCGGTGAAAATCGGCCGGCCCGTAGCGGTCAATACCAAGCTCCCCGCCAACAGAATCGGGAGAACATCCAGAAGAAGAGCGGGTGCACTGTCGGTACGCGCCTTGGCTACGCGCCGCGGCAGCAACCACGCGCCAAGCGCGAGCACGCAGCCAACCACAATATGCAGCGCTTCACTCATCGCGCGATCACGCCGAGTGGATTTGGAAACGGTAGCGGCGCAAGATCGCGTCCCCTATGAAGGCGGGTGCGATGTCGCAGAATTGCAGGCCGAGCACCAGCGGCCGCGGAAAAGCGACGCGCCGCCGCCGCGGTCGATCCCACGCTTGACGATCCGAGCCGCGCCGTCGCTGCTGAGTAGAAGCGGCGTCGGTCCGTCGAACCGATCGGTCATCGGCGAATCGAAAAACCCCGGACAAACCACGGTCACACCGATGCGGTGGCGCTCGAGGCGGGGCCGTAGGGCCTCGGCGTAGGCACGCAATCCGGCTTTGCTCGCGCAATACCCGGGGCTGTAGGGGAGCCCCCGATAAGCGGCGATCGACGAGACCACGGCGACGCGGCCGCGTCGCCGGGCGCACAGCGCCGGCAGGAGAGGCTCGACGGTATTGATGGCGCCCAGCAAGTTTACGCCAACCTGACGTGCTGCCGTTTCGGCGCCCTCGGAGGGGCTGTCGGGGGCGGGGCCGGCCGAGGTGCCGGCATTCGCAATTAGCAAATCCACCGGGAGCCGACCATCAAACTCGCGCAGCCATGATGCCATGGCGGAGGGGTCGGTCACGTCGATGATGGCCGTGTTCACCGTTGCCCCCCTTGCTTCACAGGCGCGGGCCGTAGCCTCCAGCCGCTGCCGATCGCGGCCGAGGAGTCCGAGCGCGACATGCGGCGCGGCATAGGCTTTAGCGAGCGACGCGCCCAGCCCGCTCGAAGCGCCGGTAATGATTACGACGCTGAAGGGTGCGCGCATCCCCGATTTCCTAGAAGTAGCGCCGTCCCGAAGCCGTCACGATCAGGATGACGGAGCGGATTTCGCAAACAGCCTGGCGGACCTGACCATGGTTTCGCTCCAGCCTCGCACCACCAACCCCTGGAGACGGCGCGCGGCAACGAGGAGACCCGGTCGCCAAAGCTCCGGATTGGCCAATCGCTCGATCACCAGCTCCGGCTTGCACGGCAGACGCGTAACCGGATCGAGGTAGCGCGGGTAGAGGATGAGCGCGCCGGCGACGAGCTCCTCGACGGTTAGCCGCCGCCCCCGGTCAATTCCGGCGAGGTCGACGGTGAGCCCCCAGCCGGCGTAAAAGGGCCGGCCGTAAACGACGACCTTCCTGCCGCGCAGCAAGGCCTCGAAGCCGGCGAGCGAGGTTAAAGTGTGCAGTTCGTCGATCTCGGCCAGAACTGCCGCCGTCGAGATATCGCGGATTACGATGTCGGCGAAGTTGGCGGCAACCTCATCGGCAATCTTTCCCGCGCGGTGGCCGGCCTCGACGTCGGGGTGCGGTTTGTAGAGGATGAAGGCGTCGGGGTTGGCTCTGCGCACGCGGTCGAGAAGATCGAGGTTGCGCGTAATCCCTGCGCCGCCGAGGCGGACCGAAAGATCGTCCTCGACTTGTCCCGGCACCAGAATACGCCGCCTGCCGGCGGGCCATTCGATCGGGAGCGCCCTGTCGCCGACATTGTATTTGGTGATGCCGCGAGTGACGAGCCGAGCGATCAGATCGCGCGCGCGCTCGATCAATGCGGCATCGAATTCCGTTTCGGCGAGGAGTTGCTCCAGATCGCTGCGCACGCCCGGATCGTAATGCATGCCGCGGCTGTCGAGCACCAATGAGGCTGCCGGTATGAAATCGGAGCCGAGCCCGACCGAGCGGATGAACCCGTCCTCGACCCGGATCAGTGGGATGGCTTGCTGCTCGGCCGCTTCGGCGAGCCCCGCCGGCGCGCGCGACGCCCAAACGGCGATGCTGCCTCGCGGTCTGCGGCGGGCTGCCGCAAGCGCCGCATTCTTGGTCCGCCGAAAGACCGGCGTGCCGGCACTCGATCGCAGAAAGTGCCGGACCTGCCGACGCTTCCAGAACGACATTCCGAGGCAAACCGCGACATCCCGGTTGACTGCCTCGATTTTCTGCCACTCTCCGAGGATCTGCAGAATGTCCTCGAAAGAGGCGGCTTCCCTGAGATACGGATCGAGGTAGCGGCTCGCGAGGAGGCAAGCCCCGGCAAATACTTCGTCGATTGTCCGGCGACGCGGTTTTTGCGGTACGCCGGGCTCGTCCGTCGTGATGCCCCAGCCCGAATAGAACGAATTGGCAAAGCAGCGGATTTTGGCTCCCGCCAGCAACGCGAGAAAGCCGGTCTCGCCGCCGGCCGTGTAGACCGATCCGGCTCTGCCGATCGCTTCCCAGATGTCCACCGCACCGGTCAGGACGGTACACCCCCGGGCGGCGGTGTCTCTAACAAAGCCAGCCGGCAAACGGCGACGGGCCGCAGGGCCCGGAGCTACAAGCACGGCTTGCTGCGAGGCGTTCTCGGCCTGGGCCGCCGCGAGCATGGCGTTGAGCAGCTCGAGGTAAGTCGATCCATCGGCACTGCCCCAGTTGTTGTCGCCCAGGATCAGCGCATAGCTACTGCCGCGCGGCAGTCCGGAATTGGCTCCCGAACTCCACCACGGACCGCCGAGGCGGCGCGATACGATCTCGCGCCGCAAGCTGGCCGCCCTTGCGAGAAGCCCTGGGCTCTCCCAACCGGTGCCCGCGAGCAGCCGGTCGGGGTCGAGAATGTCGATCGGTGATCGAGGTCCAGTCACAGCCTGCGCTGTCACGCTCAGGATTGGGGTTCTGGTCCCCCATCCCGGAGGAGCGCACAGCAGGCCTGGGCCGAACAGCAGAAAGGGAACGCCGAGTGCCGCAGCTTGCCTTCTTGCGCCGCCTTTGCGACGTAAATCGGACCAACTGACGACCCCGGACACTCCGGTGGCGGCAAGATCCGAGAGCCGCTGCCCGATCGTAAAATCAGGTAACAGCGCGGCAAGGGCCCGGGTCTCCCCCGCCGCAAGCCCGGCCGCGAGCAATCCGGCACCGGCGGGCGCCGCAGAGAGTCCACGGCCGCCATCAAGCGAAGTCGGCGCTGTCGCGGAGACGAGATCACATTGCCGCATCCCCACCCCGATCATCGCGTGGGTATAAACGTTCTTGCGCTAATGTCGGTAACTCTTGACAATCGGCGGTCCGCTGTCCACGAAAATTACGCTGCGGCGCAATATCCGACTGCCGCAGCTGAACGCGCAGAATGTCTACCCGCAGGATAAGGGGCCCTATTGGTGCAGCAATCACCCGCGGCAGGCGATTGCGCCGGCGCACGGAAAAGTTCGGCTTGAAATGACGGCGGTACCATTCGCTTCGGGCGGAGGATCCCAGCGCATCATCTTCGACGGCTTGAACCTTTCGCTGGCGAGAGGGACAGGCATTGCGACATACACGCGCATGTTGACGCGTGCCGCCCACGATCTCGGCCATGAGGTCGGCGTCCTCTACAGCACTCCGTTCACACCGGCGAAAGATCGGCTGCTGCGCGAGATCGCGTTTTTCGACGAGAAGCGGCCGAGCATGTCGGGGAAGCGAAAGCTGACCTTGCGGCGGGCCCTCAACCATGCCATCGACCAGACGCGGTATCACCTGCCCGTCAAGCCCTTGCCGGTCGAATTGAGCGGCGCCGTTGTCGCCCGGCAATTCAAGCGCACGCTCGACGCGCATGATCGGGTTTTTGTCGCCCGCAATCTTTTCGCGAACGCACGGACGTATTTTTCGCGCACCAAGGAATTTGTCAACCTCGCCTTCGAGCCGCGGCCGGATATCCTGCATTGCACCTATCCGCTGCCTCTACGGGTCAAATCGGCGCGCAACATCTATACCATCCACGATCTTGTCCCGCTGCGGCTGCCGTTCACGACCGAAGACAACAAGCGGCAACTTTTTCGGCTCCTCAAAAAGGTCGCCAAAGAGGCGGACCATATCGTCACGGTTTCCGAAAACTCCAAGCGTGACATCATCGAGCTGCTCGGCGTCGAGGAGAGTCGCATCTCGAACACCTATCAGACTGTGGATTTTCCTCGCGAATGGATCGAGCGGCCAGCGGCGGCGGTCGCCAACCAGCTGGAAGGGCATTTTGGCCTCGGCTTGTACGAATACCTGCTATTTTATGGAGCGTTGGAACCCAAAAAAAATGTCCGGCGGTTAATCGACGCCTATTTGGCCTCTGGCGTCGATATCCCTTTGGTGCTCGTCGTCGCCGGAGGTTGGCAGAACGACGCCGAAATGAGGCTGCTCGCCGATCGGAATGAGTGCGAGGGGGTGCGGAAACGCTCCGGGCGCGGCATCCACCGGCTCGATTACGTGACCTTTGCGACACTGGTGACACTGATCCGCGGGGCGCGCGCCGTCATCTTTCCGTCGCTCTACGAGGGTTTCGGCCTGCCGGTCCTCGAGTCGATGGTTCTCGGTACGCCGGTTGTCGCCTCGCGCGAAAGCGCGCTGCCGGAGGTCGCCGGCGAGGCCGCTCTTCTCGTGGATCCCTACGACACCGATCAGATCGCGCGGGCGATCACAACGATCGTCAACGACCCGGATCTGCGCGCCGAACTTGCGCGACGCGGACCGCTGCAAGCCGCAAAATTCTCCGTCGAGCGCTACCGCGAGCGGGTCGCGGAAGTCTACGCTGCACTGCGTTGAAACGCCGCGGCATAAATCGCATGATTAAAAAACGGGGTGTTCTACGGTTTCATTCTCACTAACAGGGGGTTACAGTGGACGCTTCTGCCGGGGCAATGCTCGCTCCGATGGTTGCCTTGTGTTGGTCAAAATCGGCTGATCAGCTTGTTTCAAGTTCACTCTGGTGTTCCAAATGGCAGAAATCAGACAACTGGATAGAGTCCAGCCGCTCGGCCGCGCCGCCGTGGTCGATGCCGGAACCGCGCCGCCGCGCAGCGTGGCGCGGGTCCGCCGGCTGTCCCGGGCGTTCAACCCATGGCTATGGGGGATTGTCGGCCTGCCGACCCTGATCGCCGGCGTCTACTACTTCGCGATCGCCTCGGACCTCTATCAGTCGGAGGCCAAATTCATCGTCCGCAGCCCGAAACAGGTGCAGACGACTGGGATCGGTGCGCTGCTTCAATCTACCGGGTTGGGCCGCGCAGCGGAAGACACCAGCGCCGTCCAAGACTTTATCATGTCGCGTGATGCGGTTCGCGAACTCGAGCAGAAAAATGACCTGCGGGCGCTCCTGAGCCGCCCGGAGGGCGATTTCTTTACGCGGTTTCCGGGCATCCTGTATTGGCGCAAAGATTTCGAAGCGCTGTTCTCGCGCTATGACCATTTCGTTTCCGTCGAAACCGATACCAGTACCGGTGTTACCGCCCTTCGGGTCAAAGCTTACCGGCCCGAGGATGCCCACACGCTCGCCAGCGCGCTGTTGAGCTATAGCGAGCAGCTGATCAACGACCTCAACGAGCGGGCGCGCCGAGACGCCCTAGATACCGCACGCAACGAGGTCGACCGCGCGGAGCAGCGGATCGCGGAGATTCAGACCGAGCTAACCGCCTATCGCGTCAAGCAGAAGATGCTCGATCCAAAATCGGCGTCGTCGGGCGTGTTGGAGCTGATCGGGCAAATGAATGCGGCGCAGACCAACGCCCGGGCGCAGCTCGGGGAGCTGCTCAACAATTCGCCGAACAGCCCGCAGATCCCGCTGGTCAAAACTCGCATCGCCTCGCTCGATAAGCTGATCGCCGAGGAGCGCGCGAAGCTGAGCGGCGCCACCGACTCGGTTGTCTCGACGCTGACCGAATACGAGCGCCTCACCACGCAGCACGAGCTCGCTGAAAAGGCCCTCGCCTCGGCATTCACATCGCTGGAAGCGGCGCGTATCGAGGCACAACGGCAACAGCTCTATCTCGAGACGATTGCCCAGCCGAACCTTGCCGATTACCCGCTTTTCCCGAAACGGATCGTCTCTTTTATCACCGTTGTCGCCACCTGCATGCTCGTTTACGGACTGGCTTGGCTGCTCGTCGCGAACGTTCGTGAGCATTCTGCCGCTTAGCGTTTGGTTCGGCTGTGGGCAAATTCCGCGAAGATTTCGCTACCCAATGGCGCGTCGTCGGCGCTCTTCTGATCCGCGAAATCTATACGCGGTTTGGTCGCGAGGGTCTTGGCTTTGGCTGGATCGTTCTCGAACCTCTGATCTTTGCTGTTCCGGTCTTGTTTGTTTGGTCGGTGATCAGGAGTCCTTACGAGCACGGTGTGGCGTTGATACCGTTTCTCTGGAGCGGTTATCTGCCGATCTTGCTGTTCCGGCATGTTGGCGCGCGTATGCTGTTGTTTGTACGCGTAAACGCAGGCCTGCTTTATCATCGGCAGGTCACGATATTCGATATTTTCCTTGCCCGCTGTCTGCTCGAGGTAATCTCTAATCTGACAGCGGTTGCGGCATCGTTCGCCTTATTCTACACTGTGGGATTGCTCGACCTGCCACGCGATTTGCCGATGTTTTATATCGGCTATCTCTACATGGTATGGTGGTCAGCGGCAGTAGGGCTGATCATCGGCGGCCTTAGCGAGCGCACCGAGTGGGCAGAGAAAATATGGGGACCATACTCGTATTTGTACCTATTTTTCTCAGGCTTCTTCACTCTTGCTGCATGGCTTCCCGTGCAGTTACGTGGTTGGGCGCTGCTTCAACCGTCTTTTCAGGCGTATGAAATGATCCGAGCCGGCATGTTCGGCAGCGCGATTAAAACATATGGTGACCCAGCCTATACCGGCCTGGCTCTCGCAGTCCTGACATTGATAGGGTTGCTGCTGATGCGTGAAAGCCGGAAGTACGTCGTGACGGAATGATTGAAGCGGTCAATGTAACGAAAGAGTATCGTACCGAAGGACACGTGCACCGCGCGGTCAGCGACGTATCGTTCAGCGTGGCCAGAGGGGAAAAACTGGCGGTGCTCGGCCGCAACGGTGCCGGCAAATCGACGCTGATCCGGCTACTCGGCAAGGTCGAGCTCCCGACCAGCGGCACGATCGAACAGACCATGTCCGTGTCGTGGCCGCTCGCGCTACAGGGTGGTTTTCAAGGAAGCCTGACCGGCAACGACAATATGCGATTTATCGCGAGGATCTACAACAAACCGTTCGACGAAATCAAGGCGTATGTCGAAGACTTCGCTGAGCTGGGAAATTATCTCTCGGAGCCGGTCAAAATATATTCTATCGGGATGCGGGCCCGGTTCGCGTTCGCGTTGTCGCTAGCGATCGATTTCGATTGCTATCTGATAGACGAGGTCATCGCAGCGGGCGACCAACGCTTCCAACGCCGCTCACACGAAGAGCTCTTCGAAAAAAGGGCCGACCGCTCCCTTATCCTCGCGTCTCATATGGGCGAGATGATCAAATCTTATTGTTCACGTGCGCTGGTCATGCACCATGGGCGGGGTAACCTCTTCGACGACATCGACTTGGCACTGCAGGTTTACAACGATCTCTAGGTTCAACAGTCGCCACCTAATTCGGTTACCTTCCGCGCCGAGCCACGATTCCAACCGAGGTCGTGACGTAGGAGCCGACCAGAACCTTCAGGTGCGGGTTCGAGGGATATGGAGGAACGTCGACAAAATAGTCCGGTGGCAGTGTGCCGGGCTCGATACGGAGCGGCTCCACCCAATGGCCGCGTTCTTCGAGCATCTGGCAGAGCCGATCTAGGTCTTTCTTTCGGTAGAGGACGGTGACACCGGTCTCGATCGTCTCGTCGTCCGACGAGAGATTGAGTTCCGTCGTGTGGCACGCTACGCCGCCAACTTTTAGACTTTGCTCGATGCTGTTGACCACAAAATCCATACCGTGTTGAAGGCTGCCCAGGTGCTCGAAGCTGCAAGATGACCAGCAAAAATCATAATCGGTCAAATGGCCCGGGATTTCGTTCATATCGCAATACTCAAAGGCGACGCGATCGTCAAAGGATTCGCGGTTGATCATATCAGGATCGAACAACCGGTTCCTGTGATCAGAAACGTCGTTGCTGCGATCCCAGTTCTTGCCAATGGGCGCGTCAGTCGCCGTGATGTGGGCACCCAGGCTGGCAAAGAAAGATGGAAGTCTTTCGATTCCCACTCCAAACCCGAGGCCCCGCATCCCAGGGCGAAGCACGCCCGTTTTGCTCAAGCGCTCGTAGATAAAGGCCCACTCCCATAACTTCCGATGCAACTGCAATGGCATTTTGTAAATTCGACAAAATTCCCGGTACGCAGGGTGGAAGAAGTCGCGCGCCAAGGAATTCGAAGCGCCCATATATTCCCCTGCGATCGATCCGGCGACAATGTCGTTCGGCCGGTAGCGCCTCCGGTACGCCTCGTGGTCAATGATCTGCGACTGCTTTGCGGTTAGCACGTGATCGATGATTTCCTCGACCCGCTGCGGCAGCTCGCGGGCGACGATTTCCTCGACCCGCTGCGGCAGCTCGCGGGCGACGATTTCCTCGACCCGCTGCGGCAGCTCGCGGGCGACGATTTCCTCGACCCGCTCCGGCAGCTCGCGAGCAACGATCGCTTCCACCCGCTTGTGAAGCTCCGACAACACCTGTTCGTTGAAATGGCGCTCTAGTTCCGCAATCAAAGCCCCAGCAAGCTCGGCTCTTATTAGGGGTGCGATTCTTGCCGACAGGAGGGTCAGGGTGGTGCTGAGAAGCGATGAACTGCGTGTCTTGCGGTCTGCGACGTGAGCCAATTGATTTCCCCGGACGATGCTGGGCGCAGCATACTAACCTAATACCACCCTCACGAGCCGCACAGCCGAAATCAGCAACTCAGTTGCGGTGCCAGGCGCTCCCCCCACCGGTCACAGTCTGCACGATCTCGCCCGCCCAATTTAATCAATATGACAAAATTGCCTCGAGCACCCGACGCAGAGGTCGGAACCGAAATGTGGAAACTACACGAATTCCATAACAGTGCGAAAAACCTCGTCCGGAGAGATATTGGTAATGCAAGCAAACCCCTTCCCGCATTCTTCGGGGTCGTGAAAAATGTTGCAGCCCGCACACGGGACTCTACGGCTGATGATATAGCCCTTGTTCTCGTGACCCCATTCGTTCCAGTTGTGCCGGGCGAGGAAGAGGTTGACGACGTTGGCGCCACGCAGGGACGCAAGGTGACTCGGGCCGGAATCATTGCCGACGAAGACGGTGCAGAAAGAAAGCAGGGCATCGAAGTCATCGAACGGCAGCCGCTTGTCCAGGAGTTGGAAGCGGTCGGACGCTTCGAGCTCAGGCGGTAGCTTGGAGCGGGTGAGAGGATCGTCGCTCATCATGACGACTTTCAGATCCGTCTTGTCCAGGATCATCCACGCTAACTCGTCATAGTACGGCCACCGACTAAACTTGAGACGAGCACCGGTATGCAGCACGGCGAATTGGTCGCTTGCCGAGAAACCGTAAGTACCCAACCTGTCCTTTTCAAGGTCATCCCTCCGTGTGCATCGGGCATGGCTTTTCAACAATGTGCCGAAATACTCTACCAATCCCAGGATTTTGGTCCCATGGGGAATCTCTTCGAGGTGATTGATGGGGTCGCTCGTGTAGGCCTCATATGTAGATGATAACCACGGCGATCTCCCCTCTGCAAAGCCGACCAGCACGGGCGCACCAGATAACTGGAGTAACGGTCGTGATACATCTGATTCGGCAAGATCGATAGCGACATCAAATTTGAAGGTCTCCAGCTTTCGACGCAGCTCATGCTGCTGCTCGAGCGGCATGATCCGTCGTCTTTCCCATTCGTCGTCGGTAAATTCTATCGCGATGACCTCGTCGAAGACGTTGAGAGTTTTAGCGAGCCCCGCATTGGCAGTTGAAACCAAACCAACGAGACGAGCTTCAGGAAGAAGTTCTTTAAGTCTATAAATTGCCGGCACCGATATAACCATGTCACCAAGTTGATCAACTCTCTGGACCAGAACGCTACGGGGCGGGGTGGGGAATCGCGTCAGGTCTGCTCTGCGGATCATACTAGGTCGAGAATTGATTTGTTCTTCGACCGAGCGGTGGTCTGAAGCTGACAAAGAAACCAAACGGTCCGAGTTTGGATAATCATCCTCAAAGAACGGCGGTCCAATAATGACTGCTTCCTTGTGCGCGCGCACGCCAGCATTCTCATCAACAAATTGTAACTCTAACTCGTATATCCCATAAACAAAATTAGAAAAATCGTGCCAGATGTTGAAAACATATTTCATTTTTTGCGGGTTATCCTTCTCATACTTCAACGGGAAGCCTTGTAGAGGAGCGGTGTAGAACCGCAGGCCATTGAGCATCGCACGCAACTCCGCGATGCGGACAGACGAGACGCAGAAGCCCCGGATTGCATCGACTCCACGCAGGGTGCTCCGTACTCCCCCCCAATGGGTTCTTTCCCTCCGCCCGAGCCACCGTATCGATATCTCCTCTACGTGCGTGCGAAGCATGCTTTGCGGTGGGAGAGGCGCAAGCTCGGGCAGCAACCAGTCGGAGGCCGACCAGCAACCAGCTGAACCAGCCGGAATAATCCATTCGCCAGCACGCCCTGTCGTGTCATTCCGCCAGCCCGTCCGGTAAAGGCCTGCTAATTGTATCGCCGGTTCAGGCCAGGTCGGGTTCAGCGCTATTGCCCGCTTGTAGGAAAGCTCCGCCTCCTGTGGCCGTCCGGCGACCTTGTAAAAATGCCCGAGTTGCAACGCAAGATCAGGATCATCTGGTGTCAGCCGCTTTGCCTCAAGGTAGTGAGGCTCGGCATTGGCCAAATCCCCTGCCTCTTTGAACATATGCCCACACTGAATATGAATGGCCGCGTTTTCCGGTACGAGACGCAGGGCCTGTTCGTATAAAAGAGCTGCCTTGCGGTATTCCTTGGCATCGCGAGCCGCATTCGCATCGCGAATTATGTGTTTACTCTTGCGGCTTCCGGGATTGAATATCATGATAGTCACGCGTACAGTCCCCTAACTTCCGTGAGGAGGATGGTAAACGACGCTGGCAAAGACCGATTACTCACGAACTTAAATTGAGGATATCAAGCGCATGTCAGGCCTTCAAGGCAGCGAGCAGCGGCTCGAAGATACCGCCGAGCTTCAAAACGCCGCACCGAGATCATCCGGCGCGATCGTCCCTCCTCCACACACCAAAGCTGGTGCCGAAAGCGAGCACGCGGGTATGGGGTTGGCACGGAAAAGCTCCCGTCGCTCCTTGCCAGTTTGGGCGCCCGCATCACCGGGAGTTGCTCGCGGGTGATGAAGGAGGTGTCTGCGGCGGAGATGATGGGTTTCGGGAGGATTCAAATGCCAGAGCACGGTAAGTCGCGGTTGGACCCCGAGCGTCCGGTGGGATGGGAATCGCGAAAGACATATGCGATGAAGATCGCAAACGGGTTTTTCGACAGGTATCTCTCAGGTAGTGCCATTTTGGATATCGGATATAAAGGCGGGAACGATGACGCCGTGCCGATTGTGCCGCAGGCAATCGGCGTAGATCTCGATTATCCAGGTTACGACGGTGCGACTCTGCCGTTTGCCGACAATTCTCAGGACGCGATTTACACAAGCCACTGTCTTGAACATATCAGCGATTACAAACAAGCAATTCGAGAGTGGTTTAGGGTTCTCAAGCCTAGCGGACACCTAGTGATCATTGTCCCGCATCAGTATCTATTCGAAAGGCGGCATGAACTCCCATCGCGGCTTCCGGGACACTTGCGTTTTTACACTCCAGCTAGCTTGCTACAGCAAATTGAAGAGGTTCTCGAACCCAACTCTTACCGCGTCAGACACTTGGTCGATAATGACTTTGGTTTCGATTATTCGATTCTCCCGTGGGAAGATCCCCACCATGTTGTTGGATGTTATGAGATCGAACTTGTCTTGGAAAAAATCCGGCCTCCCTATTGGACAATCTACAGAGACAATAAATATTCCGCAGCCGATTTTCGATCGAATGTGCTTCCCGTCGCCCACCCGGTCTTCTTTTTAGAGACGGACTTTTCCGTTACCGACGCTTGCATAGTTTACGGGCCGTACGTTCGGCTTCCATTAGGAGAGCAGGACGCCACGTTTCATGTCAAGGCTCTCGGGCTCGGGGATCAGGAGCTCGCATCACCGATTACTTTTGATGTAGCTCAAGACAGAATCAGGATAGCCTCAGTTGACGTGGTCGGCCGCGACGGTGCGAATCTGCTCCGTAGCGAAAAGGTAGCGGTGCAATTCCGTAACAAAACTCCGGATTCGTTTTTTGAATTTCGGATTTTCACGGCCGGGCGACCCTTCCATGGAACTTTCGCCTTCTTCGGCGTATCGCTCCGACGTTTATAAGATCCACGCTGGTTATCACCAGCGACCGCAGTCTACGTACAGCGGGTTAGATAGCGTTTCTGGATGAATGCAAGGTCTAAGTTATGAGCGAGATGTCTTATCGGTTTTCACCCGACGATGTGCGGCTTAGAACTGCTATCGGTATACGCGAACCCACCGTAATACGCATTCCGATGACCAGTGGAACTGCTTTGTATGGCCCCTATATTGACCTCCTGGCCGGCCGGTATGAGGCGGTGATCCGTTTCGATCCGGACATCGCTTGTCGCGGGCGCGCAATCATGGATGTTTGCGCAGGCGTAGGGACGGAGCAACTCGCCTCGCAAGCGATTTCAGCCGATCAGATTCTCGCCGATGACATGAGTGCAAGACTGGTTTTTTCCTGCGTTCGTGCCGCCCAGAGCGTAGAAGTCCGTTTATTGGCTAACGGTGAATTCAGCGCCGGCATCGTATCTGTCGAGATTAGCGGCGAACTGGACAAATCCGTATTTGCCGAACCCGTATCCGCCGGGCCCGCATCTGAATTGCTGAGCGTCACCATCTCGGATTTGCCGGAACCGAGCGTCGAAAATTCGGTACGCAAAGGTCGAAATTTATACGAAGGCTACCAACGCGGAATCGGCCTTGCTTTTTCCGACCTTGGAGCACGGATCGCAGCGGACCCGGATTTTCGCCGAGCCCGCACGCTGGCCGGGACTCGCACGATCGTCGGGGACGCCAACTTGGCGAATATTTTTCTGTTAATTAAATTCTTTCTGCCAGAGTCTGCCTTTCGGGCGTATCGTCGAGTTCGGCTCTTATAAGGGTGGCTCGGCCATTTTCATGGCCGCCCTGGCCCAGAAATTTTTGCCGGGAGTTCAAGTAATTGGGTTTGACACCTTCGGCGGGATGCCGACCACTGATCGCGCGGTCGATGCTCACCATACCGGCAGCTTTTCCGATGTTGATCTGACGGAACTGTGCCAATACGTAACGGGGGCTGGCTTGCAAAATCTCAAATTTGTAAAGGGTTATTTTGAAGAAACTGCAGCAGCGACGCTAAGGCAACAAGGGAGCGTCGCATTTTGCCATATTGATTGTGACATCCGCTCTGCCGTCGAGTACGCCTACGAGACGACGAGACCTCACATGGTCCCCGGCGGTTATTGGGTTTTTGACGATCCTTTTGTTGCAGATTGCGTAGGGGCTGCGGAAGCGGTCGAGGATCTGCTGATCCGGCGAGACGGTTTTAACTCTGAGCAGCTTTATCCCCATTACGTCTTCCGCGAACCTTTCGAGAAGGTATTGCGGCCGTGAGCAGTGCCCGAACCCACCGTGCTGCGGCGGGCTGATTATTGTCCTATTTCTCTGCATTGCCATCAGAGCTGTGGAGAACTTAGTCTAGGTTGCCGAATATGACCCAAATGTCTTATCACTTTTCACCCGATGATCTGCGTCTTGGAACTGGTATCGGCATGCGTGAGCCAAATGCAATACGCATTCCGATGACAAATGGCACCGCCTTATACGGGCCCTATGTCGACCTTCCGGCCGGCCGCTATGAGGCGGTGATCCGTTTCGATCCGAAGACGCCTTGTTGCGGGGGCGCGATGATGGACGTCTGTGCAGGCGTGGGCGCGGCGCGGCTCGCGGAACATTGGATCACCGCGGATCAGATCCTCTCCGGAGACATGAGCGCAAGGCTGGCGTTTTCGTGCCCTCACCCGTCGCATGCGGTGGAAGTACGTCTCTTGGTCGATGGTGAATTCAGCGCCGCCATAGCATCGGTCGAAATCGAGGGAGACCTCACCAAGCCAACATTGGAACTAGCAACGCTTGAGGAGATCAGGAATTCATTCTGCCTGCTTCATCCCTATCCTTCCAGCGATGATCTGATCCGCCATAATCCAATACTCCGTAAGTCATTCCAGGAGATTAGCGACGAACTGGCCGCCGAAACACGTGAGGAGATCAAGAATGTCTTGCGCCTGCTTCGGCCGCACGCCGCCACAGGATTTAGCAAGGCGCAATTCGGAAGTCCCCACGACGGCGGCTATGTGCTCCTCGACGACTTTCAAGGCATTGACACCGCATTCTCTCTTGGCGTCGAGCAGAATGCATCTTGGGACGTAGACGTTGCTGAACGAGGGCTGACGGTTTACCAGTTCGACCACACCGTGGATGCCCCTATTACGGATCACGCGCGCTTGGTCTTTGCTAGAAAACGGATTTCTCCGGAGGCCGGCGCGGAGAGCGAAAGCTTATCCTCTCTGATCAGGCAGCACGATAGGCGCAATACCAATCCGAACATTCTGCTCAAGATCGACATTGAGAATGACGAGTGGGCGGTATTCGATAGGACTTCGCCGGAGATTTTGAGCAGGTTTTCTCAAATCGTCGGTGAGTTCCATTATCTTGAGGGGCTTTCGGATATTCGCTGTCGGCGGCTGTTTACCCGCGTCTTGGCCAAACTGGCAAATATCTTTGCCGTCGTGCATGTTCATGGGAACAATTGCGCCGTCAGCAGCAATGTTGCAGACGTTGTTTTTCCAAATGTCTTAGAAATAACTTTTGCGAATCGCAGCATGTATTCTTTTTGCGAAACGGATGAAATCTTCCCAGGACCTTTGGACGCACCAAACGATCCAAGCCGCCCGGATCTGCATCTCGGCAGTTTCCGTTTCTGATCGGTTGGTGGCCGACGACGAAGCTGTAGGCGGGTGTACCGTGCCGCTCCCAGCGCAGGCATATTACGCATCTACGCGTTCGCGACCGTGATTTTCTGCACGACATCGCCAATTGCGCGTAGTGCTGAGACCCGAGCCGTTGATGTGGATCGCGGGCTCGGCCGAAGAACTCGTCCCGGCCCGCGATCCGAAGCCGCTTAGGCCCAGAAGTGCCGGCCGCAGCAGTGACAGGTGAAGAGCATGTATCGGGTATCGCTCTCATAGCCGTAGCCGATACAGCCACAGTACGGGCATATCTGGATTCGATTGCCCCACTGGGCCGCCACCATATCTCTCGGTTGCGCGCTCAGACTTACGGCCTTGCTCTTGTCAACCTTTTCTCCTCTTCCTCGGTCAACTTCCTGCCGAGGTTGCCCTTGATCTCTTGTGCCATTGCTTACTGCTGTCCGTAAAGAAACCGGATACTCCGCGTCTCAGCTGATCGAAGCACCCGGCAGAGCAACCCCTGATACGCTTCCATTCGACGCCGCTTTTGTGATTGAGATCACAGTGCGAACGTTTCTTCTTGGTCCACAGAACCGTGACTTGCGTAGGTGAGGCCGGATGTCCTCTCTGTTGCGGAGGCCCATCCCGTCATGCGTTCCGTAACGCATCGCGGGCGCGGCCTCACGGCTTAGCCCGCGCCACGCGCCTGAACTGACTAAGCCCGGAAATGCCGACCACAGCAATGGCAGGTGAAGGTGCGATAGTAATATTCGCCCTCCACACCATAGCCGACGCAGCCGCAATAGGGACATACCTGCACAGCCACGTAGTCCTGTCCGGCCACAACGGTATCGCTCGGTTGAGCGGTCAACCGTACCACTTTGCTGATGTCCACGGCCTTCTCTTCTTCCTCGGTCAACCTGGTGCCGAGATTGGCCCTGACTTCTTTTGCCATCACTCTCTCCTCTGTTGAGTCGCAAGACATTTAGTATTCCGCGGATCCGTTTCCGGAGACGCGTCGATCCTCCCCCAGGATGCCGTGCATATCATAGCCGACACCCAAGGAGATAGTCGCAATATATGTAGCGCTGGTTGGCGATCTGTGACGTAGGTCACATTATGCGCGCTTTTTTTATCAATGTGAAGGCGAGCCGTGGCGGTGGTGCGCATGGCCATCTCCACTGCGCACATTCTCGAAAATCGCTTCGATAAGGTCCTTCTCGCCTCGCTGATAGAGGAAACGCATGAAACTCACCGCAGCCGCCGCCGGACCGACGAACTCCCACCGGCATTCCTTGAACGAGCTACCCTCCAAAATGACCGGTAATGTTGCTGAATACAAAAGGACGCAATTTTCGAACTGACAGTCGCGGAATGTCCCGCCATCAAATGATATTGTCTGATGCTCGAACTTCTGGCCGACGGCTATCATCATAGCCTCCTTTCCAATTGAAAGGCGGAAACAGGTGGAGACGGAGCTCAGCGGCGGGTTACCGTTAAGTCGCCTCGTGCGCAGCGCGAAAGCGGAGGATTGACTTGATCTCATACGGTTGTAGATTGGGAAAGGCGCCGAGGAGGAGAGCGCAGAGGCCACTCACCGCCGGGGTGGCAAAGCTCGTTCCGGTCACAGTCGTCCAGCCGCCGCCGCGTGCGGCAGCCGTGACGCCCTCGCCCCCGGCGATCAGCTCGATCGGAAAACCCAGCTGAAACCCGAAATGAAAGGGGGCTTCATACGCGCCAAGATCGACGCCGATGCAGGCCGAGAACTCTGCCGGCAACCCGTCGCCTCCGACCGGGATGTTGCGCCGTGCCGCGATCACCGTCTGTCCCCGGTAATAGGCTTGATCGCATAACGCCTGCAGCTCGCCGCGCATGCGATAGCCCGCGGCCAGGCTGAGGTTCAACACTGGCCATCCATGACGCACCGCGTGCTTTATCCCCGCGCATAAGACATCTTCCCCGCCTAAATTGCCCCGCCCGAGCACGCGGACATCGTATAGGCGCGCATTGGGCGCGACCCGCGCGACGATCGAGCCGACCGAAGTCCCGTGGCCGAACAGGTCGTTGTCGGCATCGTTCGGCAAGGTGACAACCTGCTGACGACCGTCAATGGTCTCTACCCCGTATGCCTCGATGATGCGCCCCGCCAGGGTCGGGTGGGTCGCATCGATGCCACTGTCGAGGATCGCCACGTCGACGGGTGCCAGATCCATTCGGGCGAGCTCTTCCCAAGAAACCTCGAAGGCCTGATAAATGGCTGTTTTCATGTCGACAGGGTCCCGGAAGCCCGCCCCCACCCGCTTCTTCCCAAGTGAGGCGAGGGAAACGGGAATTGGCGGAGCCGGCGAACACAGGCCGGTGCCGAACGAAGCCATTCCTGTGCCCCTCCAAACCAAGCGCTGGCTCTGCTGGTCTCATCATGGCTGGGCTTCAACCCGCCCGCTCCATCGCGGCCGACAGGTCCCGCATGGTTGATTTGGGAGGTCCGAGCCGAAGGCACGCAGGACCGTAAATCGGTGGGATTGATCAGGCGCGCCATTCGAATAGGACCAACCTGTACAGTCCGTTATCGGGGTTGCAGGTCGGCCAAAGCCTCGATCGCTTCGAGCAGCCGGGCGACGGCCCCCAAAACCTCGCCCCTGTTGGACACGAGCCGCGCCAGCCTTTCGACAATCTCCCGCTCGGTTGTCGCGGTGCCCGGCGTCATCCGGTGGATGCCGCTCTCCAGCGCCGCCACCTCGGCGAGCCGGCGCGCCTGTTCAAGCAGTACCGCCATGACTGCCGCGTATTCGCCATAGGCCATCGCCTCCGTTCTGCCAAACCGCTGTCCGGGCTTGAAGGTCACGCCGGTGATTACCCCGAGCAGCCGGTCGGCGACGACGAGCGGCGCGGCCACGACGGCTTCCGGGCCAGCAGCCAGGCGCTCGGTCTGGCGGATGTCCCGATAGGTGGGCGCGCCGACCTGCACCTCGCGGGTGACCGCCGCCAATCCGGTAATTCCCTTCCCAAGAGGAACGCGTTGTCCCATCAGCGCGGCTTCGGAGGCCTCATTGCCGACGGTGGCGACAAATCTGAGCTCGCCAATCTGCTCGTCCCAGACCAGCAGAGAGCCTTCTTCGGCATCGATCGTGGCGATGGCGAGCGTTAGAAGTCGACGGAGGGCCTGGACTTCGAGCCCAGTTCCGCCCACGCCGATCGCCCGCGACAGCCACCGTGTTCCATGGTCTTCGCTCATTTCTTCCACCTTGGGAGCCGGGCGCAAGCCTCGTGTGCGCAAATTGCCAGGATCGTCAACCAGACGGGCCAGAAAAGCTTGTCACACTCATTGCATCACCGGCGACGTGTCGCTGCAAGTGCCAGAGATCGAGAAACGGGCTGGGCTTTTCGAAAAGCTCGTGCCGCGGGACCCAGCCTACAATGCTGCCCCGCTCCATACAGACGACGGCGTCCGCGACACTGGCAATGAAATCGAGGTCATGGTCGACCACGATCACTGTCGAGCCTGCCAGCTGCGTCTTGATCAGGTCGACGATTTGATCCCTGGTGCCTGCATCGACGCCCGAGGTCGGCTCGTCGAGCAAAACGATGCGCGCGGGATGTGCGACCACCCGGGCGAGAGCGAGCAGCCGCCGCTCGCCGCCGGAGAGGGCACCTTTGTTGGGCTCCGCATAAATCCGGAGATCGAGAGGCGAAGCCGGTGCGGCCAACTCCTGCAGGCGGAGGAGAATGCCGGTCGCCCGGCAGGATTCAATCAACGTCGCGTCGGACGCTGGGGCCGCGGCGAGGTTGAGATTGCCGCGAACCGTGTCGTCGATGAAGGGTGGGAACTGACCCAAATACGAGACCGCTTGCCGTAGGTTGGCCAGCTTGACTTGACGCGTATCCATACCGTCGATGCAAATCTGTCCGCGACTCGGATCGACCGCTCGGGCAATCGTCGTCAGAAGGGTGGATTTGCCGCAGCCCGAACGACCAACAACGCCCCACACTCGACCACCCTCGAACTCTTGCGTGACGCCTTGGAGGATTGGGGTGGCCGAGTCCGGCCCGTCGACGGACACGTCCCTGACCGAGATCGTCCCCTGGGTCACACGGAGCACGAGCGCGTTCGGCGCCTCGCCGACCTCCTCCTCAGCGTGGATCATGTTCTCCAGCTCAGCCACTACCGGCACAGACTGGGTCGCTGCGTTGTAGAACGAGATAGCCTGCTGGATCGGCGCCAGGATCATCGGCACGAATTGAATTATGGCGATGATGGCCTGCCCCACCGCATCCTGCTGGTTCTTTTCCGACAACTGCAGGAACTGCACTACTGCGAACACCAGGATCCCGGCCTGAAGCAATTGCGGCATGCCGCGTTGAATCTGGTTGGCCAATTCCGATCGGCGCAGCGACCGCAGGCGCGCTCCGAGGGCGGTCCGCAAGCGCGCCGCAAAGGCCTGATTACGCGTCGCGTGTGCGCCGAGCAGCTGGAGATCGATAGGGCGACGCAACGTGTTGACCAACTCGTCGCCGACCGCGACATCCGCAGCAATCGATGTGCGGATCGCTGCCCGCATCGCCAGCGAAACGCGCCATGCGACAATCGGCAGCCCGATCAGCGCGCCGATGATGAAGGGCATCATCGACTTATTCTCCTGCAAGGGAGCTAGGCTGTACCAAAGGTAGATACTCGCCGTGATCAGGGGAATGCCGTTCACCACAGGAAATTCGAGAAGTTCACGAAGGATCCCGGCGCTTTGAGACACATACCGGGTAAACAGCATCTGGAGCGCACCCGTGTTGTTGCGGGCATGATAGCGCGCCCCCAGTCGGAGCACCTTTTGATGGAGCTTCTCCTGCAGTCGGTAAATGACTACGGTATCGATCGCCAGAGTGACAAATCGATCCAAAAACTGTAGCCCAAACAAGCTGATCGCAAGGACGCCGAAGAGAACCGCCGTCGCGTAGAGACTGTTGGGCATGAAGAAGGCGAGAAAACCGTCCTGCCCATCTGCGGCGGTCCCGCCTCTCACTCTTAGGAGGGCGAAGGCGTGGACCAGCAGCGCAGCGTTGAACTGTGCAATTTGGGACACGAGCAAGGAAAGGACAGCGGCACCGGCGATGTGCCATCGACTGTCCGACAACAGCTCCCATGCCCAGGTATAGAGCCGCACGATGCCGGGTGAAGCCGTGTCAACCGAGGCTTGCGCAGGGCTTGCCGCACGGACCGGGTGGACATCCCGCCGGATTTGAGGAGCCGATGCTACGCGAGCGTCGGTCGGGGTGGCGCCCGTCTCAGCCAATCCCGTAGTCGCCCGCCCCGGTTGTCGGTCCCGCGGTTTCGCCGGCCACCGTAGAGTGGAGCTTCGTCACGTTGAAGGCGCTGGTCGGTCCGCAGCCCTTGAGCTTTAGCTTGCCGACAGCCTCGACTTCGATCTCGCTGCTGGTGTCTACCAGAACCTTTTGCGAAATCAGAATCTGCCCGTGCTTTGCGGCCGCGCACAGCCGCGCCGCCCGATTGACGACGGCGCCAATCGCGGCATAGTCGTATCGTCCCTCGAAGCCGATCGTCCCGGCAAAGGCATAGCCTTGATCGATCCCGATGCCGAATCCCAGCTCGTGTTCGCGCTTGTGCCAATTTTCGATGAGCTCGAGCGCTCGATCCTTCATCTCGACCGCCATCCGTACCGCCTGCAACGCCGGTTGGTCTATTTCAACGGGATCGTTGAAAAAAACCATTAGGCCGTCGCCGGTGAACCGCTCAAGGGTACCATTGTAACGGAAAATCAGTGTTCCGATTTCGCGGTGATATTCCGCGAGAACCTCCATCACGTCTTCCGGCTCGGTCCGTATGTTGAAATCGGTCCAGCCGCGCAGATCGCAGAAAACGACAGCTACATGGGTGCGGTGAGGGCTGTATCTGGCGGAAATTTCATCGCCAAGAATGCATTCTGCGACCGCCGGGGAGAAATAGCGCTTCAGCCGGTCGACACTGCGCTCTTGTTCGCGCACTTGCCGGCTCAATGCGGAATTCAGCCGCTCGCGTTCGTCGGCGACCCCGGCGTTGAAAATCGCAGACGCCGATTGCCGCGCGAAAGTTTCCAACAACTCGAGCGAGCTTTCTGCCAACGGTTCCGGCTTCTTGCGCCGTAGCACGAGAACACCGAGAACCTTGTCGTCACGGACCAGTGGGATGACGAGAAGAGACCGAAATCCTTCGGCCAGCAATGCCGCGCGCAGCGCACTGGGAGGTTCAGCTGCGAGATCGGCGATCTCGACCCGCCGGCGCAGCGCCTCCGCCTGTCTGATGGCGCCGGTATTGCCCATCAGCTCGCTGGCCGAGCTCAGTGTTTCCACCAGCTTTTCGCTCGTGTTGCAGCTGCTGCGGAGCTCGTAGCGGCCGCTCACGGCATCGCGGGTATAGACCGAGCCCGCGTCGGCGCCGCACAGAGCCACCGCATGCTCGACGATGACGTTCAGCACGCGCTCCAGCTCGAGCGAGGAATTTACCGTCTGGATGATGTTGGTGAGCCCGTTCAACTCCCTGACCTTGCCCTCGAGCTTGGTCAATAGGGACTTCGACTTGTCTTGTTCCTCCCTCATGCGGCTCGATGCTTGATCGCTGCGGCGCAGAACGCGCTTGTGTTGTTGGAAGAGGTCTCGGTATTTCTGCAGCAGCTCCTCATAGCAGGTTTTCGGATCGTGACCATCAAGGTCGGCGCCGAGCAGCCGTTCGGCCTCCAAGATTACCTTTACTTCGTCGCGGTAAAGGGCATCGGCTTGATCGGCCTCGGGCCGCCGCAGGAGGCGCAGCGCTCGCGTGGTCACGGGGCCTCCTCCTTGAACGTGATTTGCAGCGCAGTCGTCCGCACCGAGGCTTCGAGGTCTTCACCATAGCCACGGGCCATCTCGTCGTCCGCGCGATAGCGCCAGCTGAAAACCACCGCGTTTCCCCTTTTGGCGGCTTCGTCGAGACTGCGGTAGAGCTGAACCATTGCCTTGAAGCTGCCGGTGTTCAAATAACTCAGCTGCACATCCATTTTGATTTTTGCATCGGTGGCGCCGTCGAGATATTCTCGTGCCGAATTGAGCACCGGCACCCAGAATTTTGCGGCGTCCTCAAGCCAGCTTTCGCCAGATATACTAAGCTCGTGAGCGTCGTAATTGAAGTCGATCGCCGGGGTCTGGTGGGTGGCTTTTCTGCGAAATGGTCTCATCCCGGTCGGCCCTCGATTTCAAATATACGCTTTGAGGCAAAAGAAGGACGTGTCGTCGTCGAGCGGGATAAAATCGAACTCGAAAGGCTGGCTCACTCGACGGGCGATCTCGATCAATCCCAGCCCGGCGCTTTTGTCACCTTCCTCCTGCGGCGCGTTGAGCTGTTCGCGATAATAGGCGCGCAAATCCTCTCTGTTGAGGTCGCGAATTTCTTCTAGCTTAGCGCGCAATCGTTCCGCATCCGCCGTCAGCATGCGGTTGCCGGTCAGCACGAAAAATTTCTCGTGAACACCAAACGTAACGATACCGAAGCGGTGGGCGGTGCCATCGGTATCCGGTAGTCGGTCGGCCGAATACCGCATGACGTTCTGCACCTGCTCGATGAAGACCGAGAATACCCGCTTTCGCATGTTCTCGTCTTGGTTATCGGCCGCCATCTTGGAGCGCAGCGCGTCGGCGAGCCCGGCCAATACCTCCTCGGAAAGATAGCCGCTGTAGCACAGCGAGATGTGCTGCTGCGCGAGCATCTTGGTCAGGCTGTGGACGTCTCGAGGATCCATGGTTTTGCCGTATAACCAGCTTCGACTGTCAAACCGCAAATCCGACGAGTGTCACGTCGTCGCGCTGTTCGGTACGGGCCGAGAACTCGCGGAAGCTCTCCCACACCCGGTCGTTCTGCTCGCCGATCGACAGGCTGCGCGTTTCGCGCAACACCTTGGTCAGCCGCGTCCATCCGAAGCCGACCCCAAAGGCATTTTCCGGCTGCGATACGAGACCGTCGCTCGCTAGATAGAAGCGCAACCCGGCGCGCAGCTCGACCTCGCGCGTAACCGGCCGCGGACCCGACCCGATCGTCGATTGATCGATGCCGAAACCCGCGCCCTTCAGCATGCTGATGTCTCCCGAATTGCCGTCGAGGACCAGCAGCGGGATTCCGCCACCAGCATAACGTAACCGTTGTGAATGCAGATCCACGATACAGATCGCAGCATCGAACCCCGCGTCGAAACTGGCATCTTCCGTCTTGCTAGCAAGCGAGTTCTGCACCTGCTCGGCCAGACGCAGCAGGATTTCGGCGGGGTCGTGGTGGCCCTCGTTGTGGAGGATGGTGTTCATATAGATCGAGGTGACGATCGTCATCATGGCGCCCGGCACGCCATGCCCGGTGCAGTCGATCAGAGCAACCACATAGCCGTCATCGAAGCGCTCGAGCCAATAGCAATCTCCGCCGAGCTGCCGGCAAGGCCGGCTCAGCAGAGCCTGGTCGGCCAGCCCCGGCCCGGCCGGGAGCTCGTCGCGCAGCAGCCCACTTTGTATGCGCTGCGCGACAGCGATGCTGTCATCGACTTCGCGCTGCAGTTCCCTGTTGGCGAGTTCGAGTTTGCGCTGCAACTCGCGCCGATCGAGCTCCGCTTCCCAGAACACCTGGAGCGCCCGGGCCATTTCCCCCAGCTCATCCCGCTTCTCCACACCGGTCACAACAATCGCCTCGCCCCGAGCCAGCGCGCGCATGCGCTGCGTGATGCCGTTGAGCCGACGCAGGATGTTGCGATCGATGATGAAGATGACGAACGCAATCGCCAGCCCGATGCTAACAAGCAATCCGGTGACCGATGCCGAAAGCGCTGATATCAGGGCCGTGTCCGCCCCCTCTCGAGCCTTTGTGATCTCGATCTGCGTCGTGTCGACAATCTCATCGACGCTCTTCGACAGTTGCACCACCAGCGCGCGCAAAGCCATTACATTGAGGCGGAAGCCTGTGAACATCTCTGCGCGCAGCAGCGCGTTGCCTTTAAACGTCTTGGGGTCCGGCTGTCCCTGCCGGTCGCCGAAAAGAGCTCCAAACTCTGCGACTACGGTGCCTAGCTCGGCAGCCTCCTCATCCGACAGCGTGCCGCCGGCCAGAACCGTCTGCAGGGAATCTCGTGCTGAACTAAACTCTGCAAACGCGAGATCTAGCTGCTGGCGATACTTCAATATGAGATCGTTGCGCGCCTGCGTGAGCAGAGCGCTCTTTTTCTGTTCGTTAGCAGCGATTTGTTCCAGCTGCGCCTTGATCGCATCGACCGCTTCTTTTGGAATCTCAAACTGTTGCTGGCCGAGAACTCGCGTGAGCGCGTTGTGCATATTTTGAATGTGTTCTACAATCTGGACCAGCGCTTTATAACGCAAAAGCGCTGTCTCATTGTTGGCGCGTTGGCGAAATTGGCTTATCGCTTCGGTCGCAATTTTGTTTTCGCGCGAAACGAGCTCTCTCCTCGCTTCAAAAACGCTTGTAAACTGGTCGGAGGTTTTACGCGAGTCTTCAACACTTCCTAAAAACGAGCTGATACCAGCAGCGACCTCAGGTCCACTAAAGTTTAAGACGCGTTTCTGGTCGAAGGTTAATTTTCCCTTTGCTTTTTCAATTTCAGCGAAGATTGCCTGGCGTTGTTCCGGCTGATTAAAACTAAGCTGGTAGGCTTCCGAGAGACCGTAGATATGCTCCAATTCTTTGGCGAGTTGCAACGCGGATTTGGCAGGACCCAACGAGGCGCGGACCTGCTCAAACGAAGCGTGGATTTGGTACAGCTTCCAGACCGAAAAAAACGAAACCGAGAATGCGATCACGGTGATCGCTACAACCTGCAGCAGCAATTGCGTGCGAATGCTGAACTTGCCCAGCTGGGGAAAGAACCGCCTTGGTGCTGTCAGGCTGATATCAACCAACGAGCCCTCCCGTTATTCTCATACTTTCCACACATACTTCAGGCAGATCCCCTAATTACGTGGTCCCGCGAATTACTCGAAGGGATTTGCCGTTTTCGATACAATTTTTTACAGATTGATACACTGCACCGGCAATTGTGTCAAGGCGTGACCATGATCTGGACGGGTCTAGCTGGATCGGACCCAACCATTGCTAGGGCGATGAGGTTCCTAAGCTGTGGCTCGTTGTTCGGAGAAGGCCTCAAGCATGGCGGAGCAGCGGTGGACCCGAGACACGGGACCCAATTGCCGCCGTTACGTCAAGCTGCTGTGACGAGTCCCAGAGGCTGGCGTCGAAGCGACAGCCGTTGACGTTGTTGGCTTCGCGCGAGAGGATGTAAAGAAGCGGCGTGACCATCTCGTCGGGCTCGACGAGGCGCGGGATGCGGCCTTCGCGGCTCATCGCGCGCACTTCTTCGGCCAGGCGTGTTGGCGCCGGCGCCCGGATTGACGATGTTGATCGTCAGGTTGGGCTCCTCGACCTCCTCGGCCGAGCAGCCACGTTGGGTTCAGCCGCTTGCGCCCGGCGCCCTAAATCTTAACTTCTTTCCTAGTGTGAACTGCTTCACACCCGTGAGCCGGTTGCTCAGGCATTCTGACGACCGTCCAGTGAGTAGCCGTGCCCACATCTCCTGCCATGCTCTTCACCTACCGGGCTTTCGCCGTGTATGGCGGTCGCCAATCCCACCATCGATCGTGGTTCCCAATTAGCCATTTCGGATGCCAGCTATTGCTCTTTCTCGACAGTTAACGCGGCCTGGTGAGGGGTCCGCGGTCATTCTCCGGGGCAGCGCTCCTCCAACAATCGCGGAATGAGCTTGCTGCGTTGTCGCACCGAGACAGCGCGCTTGAACCGGCCTGACAAGCTGATCGGGGAGATGCAAGCTCTGGTCGATCCGAGACAGCAAAGAACAGCAGAAATCACGTTGAGGTTGTGCCATGATTGCGCGGCTGGAAGGGGTTATGAGAGAGCCTGTCGAACGCCGTCTCGCCGCTATCCTCGCCGCCGATGTTGTGGCCTATTCGCGGCTGATGGGGGCAGACGAGGAGGGGACGCTCGAACAGCTCAAGGGCATCCGCCGTCAGCTCATCGACCCGAAGATCAGGGATCACCGCGGCCGCATCGTCAAAACCACCGGCGACGGTATTCTCGCGGAATTCCCCAGCGTCGTCGACGCGGTGCGGTGCGCCGTCGAGCTGCAGCGCGCGATGATCGATCGCAACGCACAAATTCCCGGGAACAAGCGCATAATTTTCCGCATGGGGATCAACCTTGGCGACATTATCGGCGACGGCGACGACATCTACGGCGACGGCGTCAACATCGCGGCGCGGCTGGAGGCATTGGCCGAGCCGGGCGGCATCTGCATCTCGCGCGTAGTACGTGACCAAATCCGCGACAAGCTCCCGTATCCGTTCGCGGATATGGGAGAGCAAAGCGTCAAAAACATCGCGAGACCGGTGCGCTCCTACGCAATGAACGCGGCAGCGGTGGCGATGACAGCGCCGGCGGCGGAGGTGCAACCTGGTCCGGCCCTCTCCCGGTCAGGCCGCGTTCGCACGATTATTGGCGCCGGCTCTCTGGGTGCGATTGCCATCGCAATGGCGGCTTGGTGGGCAATGCCTCAGCGAAATTCACCGAATTTGTCGGCCGAGGCGCCTGCGGCGACGAGTCCGCGCAGTCCGGCCGTCGTCGTCGCCGCCCCGGTGCGGCGGCTGTCAATTGTCGTCCTGCCTTTCGTGAACCTGTCCAACAGTTCCGACCAGGAATATTTCGCTGATGCAATCACGGATGATCTCACCACCGACCTTTCTCGGATTTCGGGGAGCTTCGTGATCGCGCCCACAACTGCGTTCACCTACAAGGGCAAAGCTGTCGGCACGCGACAGATCGCGCGCGAACTCGGGGTGCGCTATGTTCTTAATGGCAGCGTACAGCGCAGCGGCCACCATGTTCAGGTCAATGTTCAACTGATCGACGCCGAAAGCGGCGCGCAGCTTTGGGCTGATCGGATAGAAAGCGATCGGGCCGATCTCGTAAAAGCCCAGAAAGAAATCACCGGCCGTCTTGCGCGGACGCTGAACCTCGAACTGGCCGAGGCGGTCGACCGGCGAGCCGGCCACGCGGGAGTGGTAGATCTCGATGCGCAGGACTTCCTCATGCGGGGGTGGGCCTTGTACTACCGGCCCGCCTCCGCGCCTGTTCGCCAACAGGCGCGGCAGGCGTTCGAGCGGGTGCTCGAGCTGGATCCGCCATCAATCGACGGGAGGATCGGCATTGGAACTGTCTTGGCCGATGATCTGGTATTCAACTTCAGCAATTCCCGGGAGCAGGACATCGCGCGCGCCGACCACGTGCTGAGCGAGGCTCTCGAGCGTGACCTCAACCGCTCAATGGCGCATTTTGCAATGGGGGTGCTGCGCCGTGTCCAAAACAGACTGAGCGACTCCAAAATCGAGCTCGAGAGTGCGATTGCTCTTGATCGCAATAACGCGCGTGCCCTTCAGCAACTCGGCGTGACGTTGATATGCCTCGGCGAACCGGAGGACGCGATCCCACAACTCGAAAGGGCTATCCGGCTCAACCCGTACGACCCAAATATAGCCAGCTATTACTGGGCATTGGGGTCAGCCGACTTGATCTCCGACCGATTGGACGACGCTGTCACCCTTCTTAGCAAGGCGCGCGCAGCAAATCCTCGGCTTTATTTTATCCATTTGTGGCTTGCTGGGTCACTCGCACTCAAGGGGGATCTCGACGCAGCGAGGTCCGCAGTCGCGGAGTCGGTAACGCTGCGACCGGAGATCAACTCGGTGGCTAGTTGGCGTGCCGAGAATCTCTTCTACACTAATCCGCACTTCACAGCCCTCGCAGAGAAAACACTGTATGCCGGCCTCCGGCGAGCGGGGTTTCCGGAGGAATAATGGCGCTACACTCAGCCCGGTTGCGGGTGCATCTCGAAGCCGGCGGGGCGGCCGGCGCGGCGCGCGGCCTCGGCGGGCGGCAGTGACGGATCCCACAGGTTGGCATCGAAGCGCCAGCCGTTCACGTCGTCAGCCTCGGCCGACACGACGTAGAGCAGTGGCGGCACCATATCTTCGGGCTCGACGAGACGCGGTGCCCGGCCCTCACGGCTCATTTGGCGCATCTCCTCGGCCATGCCGGGCGTGTTGGCGCCGGCGCCGGGATTGACGATGTTGATCGTCAGGCCGGTGCCCTCGACCTCCTTCGCCCAGACCTCGGTCGTCATTTCGAGGGCCGCCTTCGAGGCGCCGTAGGGCGAGGTGTGCGGGCGGTTCATCGTGTCGAGCTTTGTCGTCACATTGACGATGCGGCCCCAGCCCTGCCCGACCATGGCAGGCGCCACGCGGCGGGCCATCTGGTCGGCGGCGATGTAGTTGGTCTCGATGACGGCGCGCACGATGTCATCCGAGACCTGCCAGAATTTCTGCGGCTCGGCCCGGCGGTAGCGGGCGGGGTCGATCGTCGTGAAGGTCAGGCCGGCATTGTTGACGAGGATGTGCACGCCTTCAAACCGCGATAGCGTCATCGCGACGACGCGGTCGCAATCGGCGGGCCGGCGCAGATCGGCGACGAGCGGCAGGATCTGACCCTCCGGCTTGCTGCTGGCCGTCTCCGCCTCGACCGCCGCAATATCCGCGTCGATATGGCCGACCGCGACGACATGGTGGCCCTCCCGCGCGAGGCCAAACACCATAGCGCGGCCAAGCCCGCGCAAGCCGCCCGTGACGATTGCGACGCGCTGTTCCATGAAATTCCCCGCCACAATAATTATGAGAAGGCTACAAATGTCTACAGGAACTATTTTTGCGTTCAACTCGTTGTCGCGCCGACCTTTGCGAAAGGAAGTCATGATGAAGCGACTGACCGCTCCCGGCTTTGTCGCCGCGACCCTCGTCTTGGGGTTGGCTGCTTGCACAAACCCTTATGACCCTGGACAGCGCGCGGTCGGCGGCGGCCTGCTCGGCGCCGGTGCAGGGGCGGCCATCGGCGGTGCGGTTGGTGGCGGCCATGGCGCCGCTCTCGGCGCGGCGATCGGCGGCGCCAGCGGCGCCGTAACCGGCGCTGCTACGACGCCACCTCCGCCACCACCTCCGGGCGCGTATGGCCAGGGTTACGGGTATCCGCCGGCTCCGGGCGCTTACGGGCAGGGCTACGGCTATCCGCCGCCGCCGGCTTCGGGCGGCTACGGCTACCCGCCTGCCCCGCCGCCTGCCTACCCCTCCTATTAGCGTTCGGGGCGTCCGTCTCAGCCCGGGGGCACTGATTTGATCAGCTCTGCCAAGTGCCGCACCTTTGCGGCGGGCGGCAAATTCCTCCCCACCGCCGATGCCTCGAGAAGGCGCGGCTGGTTTGCCCGGAGCGCCGGGAGCGCCGGAAGCACCGACGGTTGACGCCCGCCAATCGCGGGCGTGCCGGTACCGCAATCGCCGGACCGGCTGACCTCGACTTTGGGCGGCGCCCCGGTGCCTGGGTCGGAGTAGAAGAAACTCTCTCTGCAGCTGCGGGCACCCGAGGCGACGGAGGTCATCACGACACCGGACACGCCGCGCCCAAACTGCGGTGCAGCCAGAGCGGCGTCGATTATCGGACCGGGACCCACGACCCAGACCGGCGCGTCTGCCAGCGCGTGCGCAGAAGCGACGAGCTGCGCCAACGCTGCCTGCTGGTCGGCAACCAGCTGGTAAATGTCTGCCGGCTGCGGCGTCACGACATCGAACCCTTGGGCAGTCCAAAGCGCGGGATCTCGCGCCAGACTGTCGTCGCCCGGCCATAACACCAGAACCGCAACCGGCGCCGCCGGGCCGGCTGCGTAAACGCGCGGAGCCGGCGCGTAGTAAGGCGCGGGTTCGGCGATCGCCGCCGGCGTCACGACCGTGGCTTGCCCCGAGGTGGCGCCGCCCCCTGCGCAACCGATCAGCGGCAGCGCAGCCAGGCAGCCACAGAGGACAGAGGCAGGTGCTTTCCACATGGGCATTTCTCCTTTGATGGTCGGTTTGCCATGCGAAATTTGTCCCCCATTTCGGCGATTTCTTGGTACCTCTGAGGCAGAGGTTTGGCCGAGTTTTCGCGGCTCGTTACATGACCGTGAGGCTCCCGACCCGCGGCAGCACCTCCCTGCTGAAGAGCGTGAGGTTGGCGACGGTCTCGTCGTGGTCCAACAAGCCGCCTTGGCCCATCATCAGCAGGTGCCCAAAGCCGCCGACGTGGTCGTAAAAGGTGAGCAGCTGGTCGAAAACGTCGTCCGGAGTGCCGGCAAAGACGAGACCGGCGTCGATCGCGTCCTCCACCGTCATCGTGCGCGGGTCGATGTTGCGGCCGGTGCGCGACTGGATGCGGCCGGCGCGGAACCCGGCACCGCTCGCCTTGAGGGCTTGCGCGCTCTGCGCCGGCGAGGCGTAGCCGGGCGGGTTCATGAATTGGGGTGCGACGATGCCCGACGTGCGGCTGTAGCCGAGGATCTGGTCAGCGCGTCGCCACCCCTCCTCGCGCGTATTGCCGACGCCGATCAGCGCCATATAGGCGAGCCGCTGTGGGGTCATCGGGCGGCCGACTTCCGCCGCCTTCTTGCGATAGGCCTCGAAGATCGGCGGCGTGCGCACCCAGCCGGTGTTGAGCACGCCGATCGTCATGCCGCGCTCGGCGGCCTCCATCGCGCTGCCGGTGCTGCCGACCGGCATCCATACCGGCGGGTGCGGCTGTTGCCACGGCCGGGGCCAGACATTGACCTGACGGTACTGGAAATGCGTGCCCTCCCAGTTGAACGGACCGTCATGGCTGGTCATCGCCTTCAGGATCAGGTCGTGCGCTTCCCAGAAACGCCCCGCCAGGTCGGCGGGGTTGGTGTTGGCGGGGGAGATTTCGAACGGCACGCCTTTGACAAAGCCCATCTCGATGCGGCCGCGTGAGATGACGTCGAGCATCGAATATTCCTCGGCAACGCGGATCGGGTCGTTGCGATTGCCGATCGGCATGCCGAGCGCGAGGAGGCGCACCTTCTTCGTCTCGCGCGCCAATATCGCCATCGGGATCGTGCATACCGAGTTCGGCGCAGGTCGCAGTCGCGTGGTGCTCGTTCGTCATGATGTTGATGCCGAGCTCGTCGCACAGCGCCCACTCGTCGAGATAGCGGTGATAGAGATCGGCGCCGACCTTCGGGTCGAAGAGACGGCTCGGAATGATGACGCGATACGAGTTGCCGAGCTGCGGCCAGGCTGGATGGTAGGCCATCTCGCTGAAATGCCACACGTTCATCACAACACCTCCGCCATCACAACAACTGCACAGAGGCAAAACGGCCGATCGCGTCGGCGACCTCGGCAGGACGCTCGATCTGCGGGTAGTGCCCCGCCTGTCGGATCGCCTCGAACCGAGCATCGGGCAGCGACCGGCAGAGCTTTCGGCCGTAATCTTGTGTGACGATGGCGTCGTTTTCGCCCCAGATCACCAAGGCCGGCACCCGGACTCGGTGCAGCCATTGGCGAAGGCCGGGATCGTGCATATAGGGCCGCCAGGCATAGAGCGCGGCCGCTTGCCGATCGCGAGCGATCGTAGTGAGCTCGTCATCGTCGAGCTGGGAATAATCCGGAGCCACATGTCGCGGATCGAAGAAGCTGCGCCGCAGCAGTTCCTCGCTCGGAAGCGCGTAAATATCGGCGATGTCGCGGTCTTCGCGCCCGCCGAACTTGAGGCCGACCGAGTCGATCAACACGAGACGGTCGATCCGCTCGAGGCAGCGAACGCACATCTCCAAGGCGATCCACCCGCCGAAGGAAGAGCCCACCAAGGTCGCCTTGCCGAAATCCTGGCGATCGAGCAGATCGAGGTAGAGGTAGGCGAGATCGTGGACGGTGCGGAACTCGTCCGGCCGCCCGGAATTGCCGAAGCCGGGATGCCGCGGGACCACCACCCGCCAGTGTCGCGCCAATTTGTCGAAGAATTCCCCGTGTTGCGCGAAGTAGTCGCCGCCGTGCAAAAACAGCAGCGGCGGACCGTCTCCGGTCGTCACCAGCTCTACCGAAACTTCATTGATTTGGATGCGCTCCATCTCCGTCCCTCTTCACCGGCCCCCGGAACTCCCGCGGAAATGATCGTGACCCCCGTGGCTTAGACTCGCTGAGACTTATTCCCCGATGCGGCATTTTGTCCTAAGCTGTTGCGCTTGGCGGTTGCTCCGTGCGACCGCGCCAATCATGCGAGGCCTGCGATGAACGTCGAGACCATTCTGCGCACCAAGGGAAGTGCAGTGGCGACGATCCGGCCGGATGAGACGGTCGGCGCTGCGGTGAAGGAGCTGATTTCCCGCAATGTCGGCGCCCTTGTCGTCAGCGAGGACGGCGAAACCGTCGACGGGATCATCTCGGAGCGCGACATCGTGCACGGCCTCGCCGACCGCGGAGCCGCTCTGCTTTCTCTCAACGTCGCCGACATGATGACGCGGCGGGTGGTGACCTGCCAGCTGTCGGACAGCGTCGACCAGCTGATGGCGGAGATGACGAACCGCCGCATCCGTCATTTCCCGGTGGTCCAGGACGGCCGGTTGTGCGGCATCGTCAGCATCGGCGACGTCGTCAAGAACCGGCTCGACGAAGTCGAGTTTGAGGCCCGCTCGATGCGCTCGTTCATCGCCGGCGCTTAACGCCCGATCGCGTAGCCTTGCATGCCGCGAGGGTTGGCGGCGGCTTTGAGGACCCGGCCCTCCGGCGTTTCTTCGCGGGCACAGCCGGAGAGACGGCCTTCCGACCACGGGTCGCCAACGCGCAGGCGGTGGCCGCGCCGCTCGAGCGACTCACGCGTTGCTTCGGGGAAGCGGGTCTCGAGTGCCACGACGTCGGGCTGCGCGGTGCGCGGGTAGAACGAACTCGGCATGTGCTCGGTGTGGAAAGCCGGGCAGTCGATCGCCTCCTGCAGGTTCATCCCGTGGTGCACGTGGTGCAGGAACATCAGCGCCGACCACTGGTCCTGCTGGTCGCCGCCCGGCGTGCCGAAGGCGAGATAGGGCTTGGTGTCCTTGAACGCCATTGACGGCGACAGGGTGCTGCGCGGGCGCTTGCCCGGCGCGAGGCTTGCCGGCAGCCCCTCCTCGAGCCAGAACATCTGCATCCGCGTGCCGAGGCAGCAGCCGAGCTCCGCGATCGCCGGCGAGCTCTGCAGCCAGCCGCCGCTCGGCGTCGCCGAGACCATGTTGCCCCAGCGGTCGATCACATCGACATGGCAGGTATCCCCGGCGACGAGGCCGTGCTCGGTGACGGTCGGCTCGCCGATCCCAGCCCCCGCCGCAGCCATTTCCAACCCCCCGACCAGCACCCGCGGCATGCGGCCATCGGGGCTGCCCGGACGCAATTCCATCGAGGCGTGCTCGGCGACCAGCTTGCGTCGCGCATCGTTGTAGGCGTCCCCGAGCAAAATAGGCATCGGGACATCGACAAAATCGGGGTCGCCGTACCACGCCTCCCGGTCGGCGAAGGCGAGCTTGGCGCATTCGACGACGATATGAATGAAATCCGCCCCGAGCGGGTCGAGATCGTCGAGATCGAAGCCCTGAAGCAGCGCCAATTGCTGCAGCAGAACCGGCCCCTGGCTCCACGGCCCGCCCTTGGCCACGGTATAACCGTGATAGTCTGACGTGAGCGGCGCCTCGACCGGGGCCTCCCAGCGCGCCATGTCGTCGCCAGTCAGCAGCCCGCCATGGCGGCGTCCGGAGGCGTCGAGCACCTTCTCGCGCCGGCAAAAGCGATCGATCGCCTCGGCGACAAAGCCGCGGTACCACGCCTGGCAGGCGCGCTCGATCTGGCCCTCGCGGCCACCATCGGCGGCTTCTGAAAGGATGCGGCGGTAGACCGCCGCGAGAGCGGGATTGCGGAACAGCCTGCCCGGTTCGGGCGGCGCACCGTTCGGCAGGTAGATCGCGGCAGAACTCGGCCATTCCCGGCGGAACAGCTCGGCGACGGTGGCGACCGTCATGCCGATCTGATGGACCGCGGGGTAGCCGTTCTCGGCATAGCCGATCGCGGGGCCGAGAATCTCGGCGAGCGGCATCGTGCCGTAATCGCGCAACAGCCGCATCCAGGCCCCGAACGCCCCGGGAACTGCGGCGGCCAACAGCCCGGTGCCGGGGATCAGATCGAGACCGAGCTCGCGAAACCGCTCGATTGTCGCCGCGGCGGGCGCCACGCCCTGGCCGCAGATCATGTCGCAGCGACGGTTCGCCTCGCTCCACACCAGGATCGGCGCCTCGCCCAGGGGTCCGTTCAGATGCGGTTCGACCACCTGCAATGTAAAACCGGCGGCTGCCGCCGCGTCGAATGCATTGCCGCCCTTTTCCAAGATGCTCATGCCGACTGCGGAAGCAATCCAGTGGGTCGAGGCGACGACTCCAAAGGTGCCGCGGATCTCGGGCCGGGTGGTGAAGGCGCGCATCGCGTTTCTCCGAAATGGTCCCGCAATGCTCGTGCAGGCGGTGGTGCGCGTCAAGCGAAGCTCACGCCATCGTAATAGCCGCGCCATCGTAAAAAGCGGCCGGGCCCACTATTTACTCTCGCGTAGCGGACGCCTTGCCTCAGGCGTGCCGATCTCAGATGTTGCGCGAATGGATTCGAGCATGCCCTTGGATGTCCCGCCTGACACGACTCTGAGCGGCGAAGAATTCTTTCGCACCGAAGGCGCCTATACCAGCTTGGGCGCACCGATACCGGGCGGGCAAGTCGGGCGCTGGCTCCTGCGCGAAGGCCCTCACATCGACAGCGACATCGAGATGTTCGACGAACTGTGCTGGCGCCTTGTCGGTGACGGTTTGCCGTTGTTCCGCGCGACCCTCCACATGGGGACATTGCATCCGCAGATCCGCGGCGTTGGCGTGCGTTGGCTGCGTCCGCTCAAGGTCGTCGAGGAATACCGGATCCTGCAAGGCAACGAAACGACCGACGAATTTTTGCGCAGCCCGATCCGCGCCACGATCGAGCACGGAACGCCGTTTCGCCGCCGCCTTTCCGAGGATATTTCGGGATATCCATTGCTGTCCAAGCTCAGGGATTTCGGCATCACCGATTATTTTGCGCTGGCGCTCAACCGCAGCTTCCGGCGCTTTCCAGTGGTGACTTGGACCACCGACCAGCCGAGCGGGTTCAGCGACGCCGATACTCGCGGCACTCGAAGAGCTCAACCCGGCGCTCGCCGCGATCGTCGAGCCGCGCGCCGTCCGGCGGATCACCGAGAACCTGCTCGACACCTATCTCGGGCCGCAGGCGGGGCGGCGCGTGCTCGCGGGGCAGATCCAGCGCGCCCAAGGGGAGCGGCTGCGGGCCGTGATCATGATAGCCGATATGCGCGGTTTCACGGGCTTGTCCGACCGGCTGCCGGCCGCGGAGGTGATCGAACTGCTCGACGATTATTTCGAAGCTATCGTCACCCCCGTCGGAGCGCGCAAAGGCGAAACCTTGAAATTCATGGGCGATGGCGTGCTCGCGATTTTTCCGGCCGCGGACGACGACGACTTCTCGGAATCCAGCGTGCAGGCTCTGGAAGCCGCGCTCGAGGGGCTCGAGCGTCTCGGCCACGTCAATAAGGCGCGGCGCGAAGCCGACCAGCCGGAGGTCAGGATCGGTATCGGCCTGCATTTGGGCGAAGTCATTTTCGGTAATGTCGGCTCGGCCGATCGCCTCGACTTCACCGTCATTGGTCCGGCGGTGAACCTTGCCTCGCGGATCGAAGGCCTGACCAAGCGGCTGTTGCGCCCGATCCTGGTGTCGAGCGCCTTCGCCCGGATCTGCCCGCGCCCGCTCGTCTCGCTCGGCTTTCACCCAGTCCGCGGCCTCTTCGAACCCGAGGAAGTGTTCGGCCTGCCGGAATGATCGCGAGACCGCTTGCTTCTGGTTCGTACAGTCCGCCAGTGAATCTCGGCTGTTGATGCCGATTGCGTTTCGGCTCAAGTAGGAATGTTGAGCTGTTGGCCAGGTGTGATCACCGTCGGATCAGGTCCAATCACGGCGACATTCGCGTTATAAATCCTCCTCCAGAGAGGTTCCGTCCCATTACCATAGAACTGAAGGGCAATAGCTGATAATGTATCGCCCTGCTTCACCGTATACGGGACCGACCTTTGAAGTGTCGCGACGGTGATGTGTGGCCAACTCAGTCCATTGAAGTTCAGCAATACGGTCTGTGTATATTGCAGTTGGTGAAAATCTGGGCCGTCTGCAACGGGGCCCGGCACGGTTTCGATCCAGAACGTCGCTCTGACGAGCGCAGCCTGAGCATTGGGCCCTTCACTGGGGCTTCCTTGTAAAAACGCCGTGTTTGCGAGCCCTCCGCCAAAAACCGGAGTGCTTTGATCCGATGAGACATCGAGCACGACCGTAGTTTTGATCGTTTTCCCCTCCAAGGCACGCTTGAGAACCAAATTCGGATTGTCGACGATGGCTTGATCGATGCCGACCAGGCCTTCGGGGGGTGTGCGAAATTCAGATGGGTTGGAAAGATTGGGCTCCGGAAAGGTCGTTATGAGTTTCGCGGGGTTCCCGATCACAAACGGGGTGATGTTTATATCCTGGATCCTTGGCCCTTCCGGGCTCTGGAACGCGACACCCTGCGCGATGACCGTCGTTCCGTGCGGGATCGACGCCATGCGAACAACTGTCGGCACCTCCTGGGGATGCTCGGTTTGCGGCACAGTTGCCCAGATGCCGGGCTCGAGGTGAAGTCCCGAAGGCTTGCCATTCGCATCTTTGATGTTCGCATCGGCGATCGTTTGCAGATACCACAGCCCAAACATGTTGATGTCGGGCTGCAGCAAACCGCGGTTTGGTATCGCGCCCGGGATCTCTTCAAATCTCAACGTCTCGTCGGTCAGGTTGAGCTCGAGGAAGCGATCCTGATCCGGCGGCCCCCCTTGAAATGGCCGCCAAATGACATTGAAGCCATTTCCCATCCAGGTTCCCTTCAATCCTTCAAGGAGCCCGAGTGGATTGTCGGCAGTGTGGACAGAAGAAAACCGCAGCGGTCTTTCGATCGCGGGAAGCGGCGTAAAGGCAAAGTCGGGTTTAAGCTCCATCTCCCCTCTCCGTTCGCCGGTTGCTCGCACGATTAACCTTCATTATCGCGGCCAACGCACCAGAGCAAGAGCGCATCGGAAATCCAACCCCGGTCTGGGGCTACTTCCTCTGGCTTCCGCCGTCAGCTGAGCCTGAAGAGCGTCTCGAAGCAGGCACTACCCGGACGCCGCCACCTCCGTCACCTAATCGGCAGAGACGTGACCCGGCCGCATGCGCGCGTCGAAGTCCTCGGCGACGCGGGCGTCGTTCTCCAAGAGAGCGCCGGCGTCGACCTTGGCGAATTCGATCGCGCCCATCGCCGCGAAGGCCTCGCGGACCTGCGGCCCCCACAAGCCGATATCCTTCACGGTCGGGACGATGCGGCTGAAGATCCGGCCGCGAAAAACCTTCATCGGCTCGGACTCGTCGACGATCCTGAGGCACTCCTCGACCGGCAGGCCGAGCCGCTCCCATACCTCGCGCTGGTTGAACCGGTCGCGCATGTGCCAGCAGGCGGTGACGACAAAATCCTCGCGCTCCTTGCGCTCGGCGTCGCTGAGCTGCGGGTAGAAGTCACGCAGCGCTAGGCGGCCAAAGGCGACGTGCCGGGCCTCGTCCTGCATCACATAGGCGTTGACTGCCGCCGCGAGCGGGTTCTGCGCCTGGTCGCGGATGCGCTGGAAAGCGGCCAGTGCCAGGCCCTCGATCAGGATCTGCATCGTCAGATAAGTCATGTCCCAGCGGCTGTCGGTGAGCCCGTCCTCCAGCAGAGCCTTGAGGCCCGGTGTTATCGGATAAGCGAGCTCGAATTTTTCGTGCAGCAGACGCGAATAGGCTTCGACGTGCCGCGCCTCGTCCATCACCTGAGTCGCGGCGTAGAACTTCGAGTCGAGATCCGGCACGGTCTGCACGATCTTGGCGGTCGCGATCAGCGCGCCCTGCTCGCCATGCATGAATTGAGAGATCTGCGAGGCCTGCAGGTGATGGCGAACCCGCCGACGCTCCTGCGCGTTCATGCGGTTCCACAGATCGGTTCCGTAGATGTGGACGACCCGGTCGTCGAGCATCATCGGGTTTTCCGGATCGAGGTCGAGCGACCAGTCGATGCGCTCGGCGGCGTCCCATTGCTGCTTCTTGCCCTTGGCATAGAGCTGCAGCAGGGCCTCCCGCGGCTCGTCATACTCCCAGGTAAAAAAAGTCTCGGTGTTGCCGTCGAACTTCCACTCGGTCTGCTCGACCGGGAGCACGTAGCGGTAGGTTGTCGACATCGCATCCCTCCGGGCTCACTCCACCCCTATATGGGATCAGCAGTCGCGATTGAGGATCTCGACGAGCCCGGCGGCGGGATCGACGCGCAGCTCGTCGCCGGCGCGGAAGAGCTGCGTCACGTCACCCTGGAAGCGATCGACCAGCGCTACGCCGCCAAAGGCCGCGCCTTGCGCTAGGATCGGGTTGACCCGATTGAAGATCAGCGCCTTTGGCACGATGCGGCGCACGGCCATCTCATGCAGCATCCAGGCGGTGGCGACCCCGCCTTTGGCAGTATCGAGGACGAGGATGCGGTCGGCGTAGCTCTGTCCGGCGAGTTTGTGGCTTGGGCGCGAGAAAATACCTTTGGTGCGATCGAGATCGTAACGCGCGCTGAAATTGTCGGCGGCAACGAGCGCTGTCCCCGTCACCGCGGGTCCAATTCCCCTATGGCAATGCAGCCGGATCGGCATTGGCTAGAAGTCCCCTCGACTAAAGATCGTCCGGCCGAAGTCCGGTATGTCGAGCGATACGGGCGAGCATGCGCGGCCCCAGCTCTTCATCGTCTCGAAAGGCGAAGACGTAGTTGGGCCACCCCCTCACGCGCCAGTGTGCGGTGCGATCCCGATTGCCGTTTCAGTGTCCACCCAATTCGATAAAGTACCCGCAATACCCGGCCGGCCTTCGTGGAAGGCCACGCGCTCACGCTGCCGCAAATAAATCGCTGGCCTCGATTGGAGCCGGCTCGCCATGTTCAATTCGATCGGCAATCACGCGAAGGGCGAGCGCCGCCGCCTTCATGCGCGCCTCCTCTTCGCTCGCGCCATAGGCCACAACGCCCGGCAGCTGCGGCACTTCGCCGATCCAGCGCCCGTCTTCTTCGCGTTCGATCTCAATCGTTAACATGACGTCGGGTTCTAGGAGGCGCGTGCGGGTTACGATGGGGCGCTTGTGCCCAGCGTGCAAGGTCTTCGTGGCCCGTAACGTTTGGCAAACGCCAAGATCGCACTACAGCACCCGGCCCGCGACGGCGGAATCGATGCAGCGTGCGAGGCTCGCCAAGGTCGGCCGGTAGCCATAGCCGCCGATGATGTTGACGAGTTTGGCGGAGTTGGTCATCAGCCGCGTCCAGCCGTTGGCCTCGGCCATCTCGCGGGCATAGCTCTGGTAAAAGCAGATCCCCTGCGCGACGACCGCGCCGGAGGCTTCGATCCGGCTCGTCAGACCCATCCGGTCCGCGGCGTGCTTGATCTCCGGTGAAGTCGCGACGATCACCGTCGTGTCGTGATGCACCCGCCGCCTGTCGAGGGCACGCGCCACCGCCTCGATTTCGAATAGCGACAACTGCGGCGCGCCAAACACCACGACATCGAGCCTCTCCTGCGGCGCAGCGTAGCGGGCGAGAAAGGCTTCGATCCTGTCCTGCGCAATGGTGATCGCGGGGTGCGGCGATCGCACGAAGACCGCTTCCTCGGCGGTGATCCCCGGCATGTGGAACAGCGCCACCGAGCCAAAGCTGGCCATCGCAGTGCCGAAGTGCTTCAGCGCATCGGAGCCGGGAACAGTCTCGACACCCTCGATGACCGGGACCTCCCAATAGGAGCCGCAGGCCTCGCCGACGATGCCGCCCAGCGCCCCCCACTCGCTGAGGTCGCGCGGCGTCGCGGCGAGGCGGAACCGCCGGGTGGCGCGCCGGCACGCGTCGAGATGGTAGCCATAGCGCGGGGTACGGCCGGTCAGCCCAGCAGCCAATGCCGAGGGCCCGCCTTCGAAGTTGCTGCGGGCGCCGAGCACGCTGTTGGAGTAGATCACGACCCCGGTGTCGCCATAAGCCATGTGCTCGCCGCGCACGGGCGCCATGATCGTCTGGTAATTGATGCAGGTATCCGTCATCAGCACGCCGAAGGCGCGCAGTGCCGCGATCGCCCGCTGCTCGAGCGCAGCCATCTTGTCGGTCTGCCCGAGCCGGCGATAAATCGCGAAATCGAGCCCCCGCGGGTCGGTGATCGTCGGGACTCGGACCCGCCGCTCGGCCTCGGGCGCCGCGGCGAGGCCCTCGAGAAAGCGCACTCCGGCTTCGCCCAGGGATTCGGTGTCGGCCATGACGTGGGTCTGCGACACCGGGACAAAATCCGCCGCATCGAAGAACTCGCCGACCGCGAGCTGGTGCGAAATCGCCCAGCGCCTGACCGCCCCGAGCTCACCCGCGAGCATCGCCCTTTCTTCATCGCTCAGCCGCATGTCAAATCATGGCCTGCAATTATAGATTGAACGATAAATGACACGCTGCTGTACCTGCAGCAAATCAGCAGCAAAGCCTCTCCTGACGGTTGTAGCGTGCTCACCAACCCAATCATCACAGCACCAGTATCATGCGATGCAAAGGTGGCGTTTTTAGGAGCGTTATAAAAAAAACTGCCACCCGTTGGGAGACTCTGGCGTCGCGATTTCGCGCAGGGCTGTCCCGGGGAAATTTTCCGCAAGGTAAGTGGTCGGGCACTCGCAGCAATTAACTCTAAATCGTCTTGCGCGGACTTGATCCGCGCATCCACGCCTTTATTTCGGCACTCGAAGGCATGGATGCCCACGGAACCAGTCCGTGGGCTGAAGGCCCACGAGACAAGCCCGGCCAAGACGAAACCATAGGCTCGATTGTTCTTCCTCAGAGAAACCGTATGGTTTCTGGTGCTCTCGAATGTCAACGTGTTTCGTGCCCAACGCATCCTTGAACAACCGGGATTGGAATTCCCCGCGGCCGTCATTGTTTACGATTGATAGAGCACTGGGCGTCTGGCAGTAACTTGCCAGCGCCCGAGGTCAACTAGAGGAGTGGCAAATGACCATTGGTAACCACTTTGTCCGGACGGGTCGCGGCTTAGCGATTGGGGCAGCGGTTCTGGCCGCGGTCGGATTGACCACGGCCCCGCAGCCCGCGAATGCCCTCAGCCCCGCAGCCGGGGTGGGAATCGGGCTCGGCGCCTTCGCGGCAGGGACCGCGCTCGGCGCGGCCGCCAACCCGTACTACAACCCCTACTATTATCCGTACGGGTACTCTTACGCCCCGGCCCCGGCCTATTATCCGTCGACACCCTATTATCCGCAGCGGAGCTGTTGGGACGCCTATTACAGGCGGTACTACGCCTGCTGACCGAATACGCGGGTGAAGATCGTGTCGACGTGCTTGAGGTGGTAGGAGAGGTCGAACAGGCCGTCGATGGTTTGCGCGTCGAGATAGCGGGTGATCTCCGGGTCGCCTTTCAGGAGGTCGGAGAACCGGCCTTCGCCGGCCCACGCGGCCATGGCCTTGCGCTGCACGGCACGATAGGCGTCTTCGCGGCTCAGGCCGGCTTGGGTCAACGTCAACAGCACGCGCTGTGAATTTACGAGACCGCCCAGGTGTTCGAGGTTCCGGCGCATGCGCTCGGGATAGACGACGAGCCGATCCATGAGACCGGTCAGCCGCGCCAGCGCGAAGTCGAGCGCGATCGTCGTGTCCGGTGCGATGACCCGCTCGACCGAGGAGTGGGAGATGTCGCGCTCGTGCCATAGCGCGACATTTTCAAGCGCCGGTACTACCGCGCTCCGGACGATGCGGGCGAGCCCGGTCAAATTCTCGGCTAGGACGGGGTTGCGCTTGTGCGGCATCGCCGAGGAACCCTTTTGCCCCGGCGAAAAATACTCCTCTACCTCGCGCACTTCGGTGCGCTGCAGGTGACGTATCTCGATGGCGAGGCGTTCGACCGCCGCCGCGATCAGCGCCAGGGTCATAAAGAACTGGGCATGGCGGTCGCGCGGGATGACCTGCGTCGAGATCGGCTCGGGCTCGAGACCCAGTTTCTTTGCAACGTATTCCTCGACCCGGGGATCGACATTGGCGAATGTCCCGACGGAGCCCGAGATCGCGCAGGTCGCGACCTCCTTGCGCGCCGCGGCGAGGCGTGTGCGGTTGCGCGAAAACTCGGCGTAATGCCCGGCGAGTTTCAATCCGAAGGTCGTCGGCTCCGCGTGGATGCCGTGGCTGCGGCCCACCGTCGGTGTCAATTTGTGCTCGAAAGCTCGGCGCTTCAGCACCGCGAGCAACGCATCGAGATCGGCCAGCAGGATGTCGGCGGCCTGGGTCAGCTGCACCGCAAAACCGGTGTCGAGCACGTCGCTGGAGGTCATTCCCTGGTGCACAAAGCGTGCCTCGGGGCCGACATGCTCGGCGAGGTTGGTCAGAAAGGCGATCACATCGTGGCGGGTCTCGCGCTCGATCTCGTCGATGCGTTCGGCCTCGAAGCCGCCCCGCTCCCACACCGCGCGAGCGGCGCTCTCGGGGATGATCCCCAGCGCCGCCTGCGCGTCGCAGGCATATGCCTCGATCTCAAACCAGATCCGGTAGCGGTTCTCCGGCGACCAGATCCTGGTCATCTCGGGGCGACTGTAGCGCGGAATCATGCCGTTCGAACCTCTTCCTCGCCCAAGGGCCTGAGTGCCGCGACCATATGGGGTGGGACCGGGGCGATGATTTCAAGCGGGGGCCGTGCCGGGTAGAGCGGTAGGCTGATCGAGCGCGCATAAAGCATCAGCGCTTCTCTGCTTTCGACATTGCCATACACGGGGTCGCCGACCACGGGGCAGCCGAGTTCGGCGCAATGGACTCGCAGCTGATGGGTTCGGCCGGTGCGCGGCCGCAATTCGAGCCAGGCACGACCATCCGCCGCGCCGCAGACGCGGTAGTCGGTGATTGCCCTTTGTCCGCCGGGATCAATGATCATGCGCCAACCGTTGCCTCGATTGAGCTTTCTGAGCCCGGTCTCGATCCGTCCCTCGGTGTCGGGCGGGCGGCCCTCGACGACGGCCCAATAGACTTTTTCCGCCTTCCCGCTGGCGAACAATGCCCCCAGCCGCCGCAGCGCCTTCGGGTGCCGCCCTAATACCAGGCAGCCGCTGGTGTCGCGGTCGAGCCGATGGGCGAGAGCCGGCGGATGCGGCAGGCCGAAGCGCAGTTCGCCGAAGCTACTTTCGAGATTGGGACCCCCACCGGGGCCGGGATGCACCGCAATCCCCGCCGGCTTGTCGATGACGAGGATCAGACCGTCGCGATAAAGGATACGATCGGTGAGTTGCCCCTCACCCCGCCCCCACCCTAACCCTCGCCCGGCAGCGGGGGAGGGAAGCGTGGGGGCAGCGCGGGCCATTCCCTCCTCCGCACGCGGGGGAGGGTTAGGGTGGGGGCTCGGCTGTGGCCGCGACAATGGCAAAATCTGCTGCTCGGATTATTCCGCTGCCTCACGCGCCGAGGCGGTGCGAAACTGGGTGCGCAACGCATCCCATTCATCCGCCCCGAAACGCCGGAACATCTCCGGCACGGTCATCTCCTTTATCGGTGTCGGGTGGTGATGGGTCGTCTTCAACTCGGCCAGCATGCGGTCGCAGATGCCGACCACGCTCTTGATCAAGAGCCCCGGCACGATCGCAAGCTTGTAGCCCATTGCTTCGGCCTCCCGCAGATCGAGATCGGGCGTCTTGCCGCCCCATACGACATTGAGGAGGCAGGGTCCTTTCACCAAGCGCGGCACCGCGGCGACCTCGTCCTGCGTCTGCGGCGCCTCGACAAACGCCATGTCGGCCCCGGCCGCCAGCGCCGCATTGGCACGAGCAATGGCCTCGTCGAAACCTGCGACGGCGCGCGAGTTGGTGCGGGCGATGATCATGAAATCCTGGTCGCGGCGGGCGGCGGCCGCAGCGCGGATCTTGGCGATGTAATCTTCGCGAGGGATGACCCGCTTGCCTTCGAGGTGGCCGCATTTCTTCGGGAATTCCTGATCCTCGATGTGAATCCCGGCAACGCCGCTGTGCTCGAATTCGCGCACCGTGCGAAAGACGTTGAGCTCGTTGCCGTAGCCGGTATCGGCATCGGCGATCACGGGCCGTTCGACGGCGGCGGCGATGCGCCCGGCATTGGCCACCATCTCGGACATCGTGACGAGGCCAAAATCGGGGTACCCCAGGGTCGCCGCGGTGCCGGCTCCGGTCATGTAAACCGCAGAGAATCCCGCCTGTTCGATAAGCTTGGCGGTGATGCAATCATAGGCCCCGGGCGCCACCACCATCCGCTCCCGCTTCAGCAGATCTCGAAAGTCTCTCGCCTGGGTCATCGCAGCCTCCCCATAATGCCCTCCGAGGTGACGCAAGAGCGACAAGCCCGGATATAGACGGCGCCGGCGTCGGTCAAGGTGACATGGCGGCTCGATCGATGGAGAAGCCGCGTCTTCAGATGCTCCTCATCGGCACTTTCCGAACTTTGGAAAGATGGCTTCCAGTTTAAGCCAGCACCCCGTCTCGATGGAACGCTCCATCTCGATCGCACTTGCCGTCGCACGCTCCACCCGGCGCGTGACGGCAATGATCCTTCTTTTCTTGACATCAGAGCATATACCCCTACGTAGGCGTATATACTCTGTAGTGCCGGAGGCGTCGCTTGGGAATCGTTCGTTTTGCGCTGAGATTCCCGCATACCTTTTATGTGGTGGCGGCGCTGATCCTGTTTCTCGGCGCCACGGCGGCGATCGAGATGCCGACCGATATTTTCCCGGAGATCAAGATCCCGGTCGTCTCGGTCGTCTGGCAGTACACCGGCCTCAACACGACCGAGATGGAGCAGCGCTTCACCACCTACAGCCAATACGCGATCAGCACCAGCGTCAACGGCATCAAGGACATGGAGGCCGAGACCATCAACGGCATCTCGGTGCAGAAGATCTACTTCCAGCCGGATGTGGATCTCGGTCTCGCGGTTTCGCAGATTCAAGCCGGCACAAACTATATCACCCGAGTCCTGCCTGCCGGGACCCAGGCGCCGCTCGTCGTGCCATACAGCGCATCGGCCGTGCCGGTCCTGCAAATCGCTCTGAGCTCCGACAAGCTCGGCGAGGCGCAGCTCTATGATTACGGCATCTATCGGCTGCGGCAGACGCTTGCACCGATCCATGGCGTCACACTGCCGACACCAGCCGGCGGAAAATATCGGCAGATCATGGTCGACGTCGACCAGACCAAGCTGCTGGCCAAGGGCCTCACACCACTTCAGGTCGCCAATTCCCTCAACCTGCAGAATCTGACCTTGCCCGGCGGCGATGTGAAGATCGGCAAGACCGATTACACCGTGCGCACCAATTCGATGCCGCCGACCGTCGAGGCGCTCAACGACATCCCAGTGGCCTACGAGAATGGCGCCACCGTGTTCCTGAGGGACATCGGGCATGTGCGTGATGGCAATCTGGTCCAGCAGAACGTCGTGCGGGCAGACGGCAAGCGCTCGGTGCTGATCAGCATCATCAAAAACGGCAATGCTTCGACATTGGCCGTCGTCAAGGCGGTCAAGCGCGCGCTCAAGATCGCGCGGACCGCCGCCCCGCCCGGCACGGTCATCAAATCGCTGTTCGACCAATCGGTGTTCGTCACCTCGTCCCTGATCGCCGTGCTGCGCGAAGGGGCGATCGCGGCCGGGCTCACGGCGCTGATGATCCTGCTCTTTCTCGGCTCCTGGCGGCCGACGATCGTCGTCATGATTTCGATCCCGCTGGCAATGCTGACCTCGCTCGTCGTGCTCTATTTCCTGGGCGAGACGATCAACACGATGACATTGGGCGGTTTGGCGCTCGCGGTCGGCATCCTGGTCGACGATTCGACGGTCACGATCGAAAACACCTACCGCCTGCTGGACGAAGAGAAGATGCCGCTGGCGAAGGCGACATTGCACGGCGCCGCCGAGATCGCGATGCCGACACTGGTGTCGACGCTGGCGATCAGCTGCGTCTTCACCTCGGTCGTATTTCTCGAAGGACCAGCGAAATACCTGTTCACGCCGCTCGGCCTCGCCGTCGTCTTTGCCATGCTGGCTTCCTATGGGCTGTCGCGGACGCTGACGCCGATCACGATCGGCCAGATCCTGAAGGGCCACCATAACGGCGGGTCTGCGCCCCCTCGCCACCCCTCCCCCGCTCGCGCGGAAGAGAAGGCTGGGGGCTTCTTTTCCCGTTTCCATGCGTCGTTCGAGCGCTCCTTCGCGCGTATGCGCGAAGGCTATGTCCGACTGCTCACGATGCTGCTGACGCGCCGCGCCATCGTCCCGATTCTCGCCGTCATGTTGCTCGTGCTCGGCGCCGTGATGTTCGTCTTTGTCGGCCGCGATTTCTATCCCGCGATCGACGGCGGCATGATCCAGCTCCATGTCCGCGCGCCGCCCGGCACCCGCATCGAGACGACCGAGCAGATTTTCCAGAAGGTCGAGGACAAGATCCGCGAGATCATTCCGAAGAGAGACCTCGACCTGATCGTCGACAATCTCGGGCTCCCGGCAGTCTCCTATAACTGGGCCTTCGCCGACGGCACGACGATCGCGGTCAATGACGGCGTGGTCATGGTGTCGCTCAAAGAGGGCCACGCCCCGACTGCCGATTATGTCCGCAAATTGCGCGCGGTGCTGCCGGCGGCATTCCCGGAAGATCTGTTTTATTTTCAGCCCGCCGATATAGCGACGCAGATCCTGAATTTTGGGCTCACCGCGCAGATCGACGTGCGCACGGTCGGTTATGACCGGGTCAAGAATCGCCACATTGCCGAGGAGCTGCGGCGCCGCATCGCCACCATCCCGGGCATCGTCGATACCCATCTACAACAGGAAGTGTACGCCCCCGACTTGTACGTGCAGATCGACCGCGCCCGGGCTCTGCAGTTCGGCATCACCCCGAGCGACATTGCCAACAATATCGGCACCAGCCTGAGCTCCTCCAAGCAAGTGTACCCCAACTTCTGGACCGACGCGAAAGACGGAATTCCGCATTACATCGCGGTGCAAACGCCGCAATACGAAGTCAGCTCGCTGGGTGACGTCGGCAATACACCGGTCAGCACCGGGACTGCCCCGCCGACGGCACAGCCGGTCCCGGGCGAACTGCAAAACGTGGCAACCTTTACCCGCGACTCGGTGCCGGGCAGCGCCAACCAGGCCAACATCCAGCCGGTCTACGAGGTCTATGCCAGCACCCAGGGCCGCGATCTCGGCAGCATCGCCAACGACATCGACAAAGTCACCACCGATTACAAAAAAGAGCTCTCGCCCGGCAACACGATCCAGGTGACCGGCCAGATCCAGAGCATGAACGACGCGTTCCGCGACATGGGCATCGGCCTCGTGTTTGCCGCGGTGTTCGTCTACCTGCTGATGGTCGTCAATTACCAGACCTGGGGCGACCCCCTCGTCGTCATTCTGGCATTGCCGGCGACTTTCTGCGGCATCGTCACGATGCTTTACATCACCAATACGACCCTCAGCGTTCCGTCGCTGATGGGCGCGATCATGGCGGTCGGCGTCGCCTCGGCGAACTCGATCTTGCTCGTCACCTTTGCGCGAGAGCAGCAGCTGGCCGGCATGACGGCCTTCGACGCCGCGATCGCGGCGGGGCATACCCGCATCCGGCCGGTATTGATGACCGCCACTGCGATGATTGTCGGCATGATCCCGATGGCGATTGGAGGCCCCGGTGAGGAACAGAATGCGGCGCTGGCGCGCGCCGTCATCGGAGGCCTGCTGTTCGCGACCCCGACTACACTGCTGATAGTGCCGTTCCTGTTTGCGATGCTGCGCAAGGGCAATGACGGCAAACAGGCGCACGGCGTATTCGAGGAGGTGCCCGAATGAACGACCTCGAGCAGCCACCTCTGTCAAAGGGGCCGCCGCCCTGGCCGACGCTCCCCACACCTGATCACACGACGCCGCCGCCAGACGGCACGAACGGGCGTGGCAGGTCTGGGCGGCGGCTGCTTGGCCTGGGCGTTCTCGTGCTCTTTATTAGCGCTCTCGGTCTCGGCGCATGGCGGCATTCCCAGCAGCATCAACAGGTCGTGGACACCGCCGAACAGCAGGCGCATTTCGTCCCAAGCGTGCGCGTCGAGCAGGTGGCGCAACAGCTCGGCAGACTGCATGTGACGTTGCCCGCGACGACGCTCGGTTTTGTGGAGGCCAATATCTATGCACGCGCCAGCGGCTATGTGCTGATGCGATATGTCGATATCGGCGATCACGTCAAGACCGGACAGCTCCTCGCCGAGATCAAGGCGCCCGAGGTTGAGGACCAGGTCGCGCAATATCAGAACAGTCTGCAACAGGCTCAGGCGACAGTACGCCAAAACGAGGCGCAGCGCGCATCGACAAATGTGACCAGCCGGCGTATTTCCATCCTTGCCAAGGACAGCTGGGCGCCGCAGGAGCAGGCCGACACCGATCGGTACAACTATCAGGCCCAGCAGCACGCGACGACCGCGGCTCAGTACAGTGCGGCGGCGATAGAGCAGCAGCTAAGGTATTATAACCAGCAGAAAATCTATCAGCAGGTCGTCGCTCCGTTCGATGGCGTGATCACGCAGCGCAACATCGATGTCGGCAGCCTGATCACGGCTGACGCGACCGGCGGCACCTCGATGTTTGCGATGACCCACAGCGACGTGATCCGCGTTTGGGTTTATGTGCCGCAGGATGACGCCTTTGGCGTCAAGCCGGGCGTCGAGGCGGTCATTCGCGTGCCCGCGATGCCCAGCCTCACCTTTCATGGCAAGGTGGCGCGGATCGCCGACGCGCTGCAGCCGGGGACGCGGACCCTGTTGACCGAGGTCGACGTACCCAATCCGGATGGCGCGCTCCAGCCGGGGGTCTATTGCACCGTCGAGCTGAAGATCCCACGGCAATCGCCGGCGCTGATCGTGCCCGCTTCAGCGATCATTTTCAATCAGAACGGCATGCAGGTGGCGATCGCCGAAGGCGGCGTCGCCCATCTGCACAAGATCGCGATCACGGCCGATTACGGTACTGAGGTCGAGGTCAACGCCGGTGTCAAGAACGGCGATCAACTGATACTGCAACCGCCAGTAAATTTGACTGACGGCGACAAGGTTCACATTCTTCCGCCCGTGTTTGAACATCAGGATGTGTTCGGGAGCGGAGGTCGATGATGAAGAGACGAGAGTTCGGCAGTTCTCGAATTTGCTGCACCCGAACCCGGCGAAACCGCGGCGACGTTTCCAAACCCGTCTATTGCGCGGCGGCTGCCAGTGGTTGAGGCGCGGCAGTAACAGGCCGATGGGCCTTGAGGAAGGTGCGGATGTGGCGCACCGCCAGCGGAATCTTGTCCGGCGTGTCCTTCCACGGGTAGAGGCTCACCTGCGCGTTGGGCGCAAGATGCACGCTCTCCATCGCGACGGCATAGGGGTGCGCCGGGACGTCGTCCGGCAGGACGAGGAGCGGCGTCTGGCAGGCGCGCACGAAATCGCGGGTCACGGTGAACACGAAATCGGCGTTGCTGCGGTACATCTTGTTGAGGAACGCGTCGACCCTATCCATCGTGATGTCTGGCCGGCGCTCGCATAGCGGCGGGCCCCAGCCCTTGATGTTGTTCTGGTAGAAGAGGTCAGGCATCGCGGGGCGGAAGCCGCTCGGCTGCGCCAATACGGCGGCGACGATGCGTCCGGGCGCGCGCTTCAGCAGGTTCCAGATGAAGGGGCCGCCGATGCAGAAGCCCAGCACCATGAACTCGCGGATGCCGAGGTGGTCCATCAGGCCGATATGGTCGTCGGTGTGGGCGTCCCACGGCCGGTCGATCTCGAGCGGCCCCGAGGACTGGCCGCCATTGGCGTTGCGCAAATCCGCCGCGATGACGCGGTATTCGCCGTTGAACTCCTCCATCGGGTTGAAGGGATGGTTCGCGAGACCGGCGACCGTCGAGTTCAGCCCGCCGCCGGGGATGACCATAAGCGGAAAGCCGGAGCCGACCTCTTCGTAATGGATGCGGACGTCGCCTTTTTCGTAGAACGGCATCGGGGGGTTCTCCTTAGTGGGCGGATATCGGCGGAATGCGCTTCCGCTCTTCCGCGCTACATTAATGCATTCCTTGGGTAATGCATCACCAAATCCCCATCTAAGATGTTGGGGGACCGCTCGCGAGCAGCGGCCGTCCGAGCCAGAGCCCGAGGCCGCGCTGCAGATTGCAGGAGACAACCATGTTTATTTCCGATGTCTTACGGTCCAAGGGCCATCACGTTGAGAGGATACATCCGGCGGATAGCGTGGAGCTCGCGGTCCGCAAGCTGGCTGAGCATCGCATCGGTGCCCTCGTCGTGGAGGACCGGTGGATGAAACCGGTCGGCATCTTCTCGGAGCGGGACTTCATCAAGGCGATCGCCCATGACGGCGCCGCCGTGCTCGGCCTTGAGGTCCAGCAACTGATGTCGACGCCGATCCTCACCTGCCGCCCGTCCGATCGCATCGATGCCGTGCTTGCGACAATGACGACAGCACGAATCCGTCACTTCCCGGTGATCGACGGCAGCGAGCTGAAGGGCATCGTCAGTATCGGCGACCTGGTCAAGCACCGGCTCGACGAGAAGGAGCTGGAAGCGAGCGTTCTTCGCGACATCTCGCGCATGCGCGCCTGAACGGCACCGTTGCTCCCCTGGCATCGTCGTAACTAAACTGTGTGCGAATAAGCAGCCGGAGGGAGCGCGGAACATGCAGGCGGATTACATCATCATCGGGGCGGGATCGGCCGGTTGCGTCCTGGCCAACCGGCTGACTGAGGACCCCCAAACGAAAGTCTTGCTGATCGAGGCCGGCGGGCGCGATTGGAACCCGCTCATTCACATCCCGGCCGGCTTCTTCAAGATGCTCGACCACGACACCCTGACCTGGAAATTCCGCGCCGAGCCCGATCCCGGCACCAATGGCCGCGCCATCGTCTACACGCGCGGCCGGGTGATCGGCGGCTCCTCATCGATCAACGGGATGATCTATATCCGCGGCCAACCCGAGGATTACGACCATTGGGCGCAGCTCGGCAACCGCGGCTGGTCGTGGGATGACTGCCTGCCCTATTTCCGCCAGGCCGAGCGCTGGGAGGGCGAGGGCAGCGACGCACGTGGCAAGGAGGGCCCGCTCTTCACGTCGAAGACCGACCGGCCGGCGATCTGCGCAACCGTGCTCGAGGCCGGCAAGGAGATCGGCCTCGAATACCGCGACGACCTCAACGACCTGCCGCCCGGACATCAGGATTGCATCGGCTGGTGCCAGCAGACCCGCGGCGGCCGCCGCCGCGCCTCGACCGCGCGCACCTATCTGCACCCGGCTTTGAAGCGGCCGAACCTGCAGCTCGTGACGAACGCGCTAGTCCACCGCGTCGTTTTCGACGGCAAGCGCGCGACCGGCGTCGAATTTTCGCGCGGTGGCCGCATTGAGCGGGCCGACGCCGCACGCGAGGTGATCCTGTCGGCGGGAGCGATCGGCTCGCCGCACATCATGCAACTATCGGGGGTTGGCGACCCCGAGCATCTCGGCCGCATTGGCGTGCCGGTCGTGCACGAATTGCGCGGCGTCGGCAAGAACATGCAGGACCACTACGTCGCGCGCGTCTCCTACCCGGTCGTCGGCGCGCAGACCGCCAACGAGCGCTCGCGCGGCCTGCCATTGGCCGGCGAGGTCATGCGCTGGCTCTTCACCGGCAAAGGCATGCTGACCTACAGCCCCTCGATCGTCGCCGCCTCGGTCAAGGTATTGGAGGAATTGGCGACCCCCGATGTGCAAGTCACCTTCGCGCCGGGTAGCTTCAAGAACGGCCAGATCGGCGAGCTTGAGGAGTCGCCCGGCCTCAGCGCCGGCGCCTGGCAGATGCGGCCCCTCTCGCGCGGCTATGTCGAGGCCAAGTCGAACCGCCCGGGCGACCCGCCGGCAATCAACCCGCGCTACCTGTCGGAGGAAAGCGACCGCCGCGCCATCATCGGCGGCCTGCGCCTGGCGCGGCGCCTCTTTGCCGCCCCCGCCTTGCAGCAATTCGTCCGCGAAGAAACCCTCCCCGGCCCCCAAATCCAGACCGACGACGAGCTCCTCGACTATGCGCGCCGCTACGGCGGCACCTGCTACCACGCCAGCTGCACCTGCCTGATGGGCTCGCACCCGATGAGCGTCGTCGACAGCGAATTGCGCGTGCACGGCCTCGACGGGCTGCGGGTCATCGACGCCTCGGTAATGCCGGCCGTCACCTCGACCAACACGAACGCGCCGACAATCATGATCGCCGAAAAGGGCGCAGGGATGATCAAAGTCGCCATGCAGCAAAGACTGGCGGCGTAGCGAAGGGCCGGTGAAGTTCAGCGCCCGGATCTACACCACGCCCTTGAGATCGTTTCGAAGACTGCCGGCTGTGGCGCAGAGTAAACTACCCGCATACTGATATAGGTTGATATGCCACGTATTTGATGAGCATGCAGCTCCAGGGCACCTGCCAGACATCGGCCTTCGGCATCAGCGGTGCAACATGAGCGACGCTCGACTTGAGCCGGATATCAGCCTGCCGTTCCCGATCGAGTTCTTAATCAGGGATACCCCGCGCTCGCATCAGGGGAGAAACTCGAAGGGAAAGGAGCGGTGGAAGCAGAAGGTTGGCGAAACCGCCGGAACACATGTGAAGGCGCTGAGAGAGTTCCACTTAATCGACCAGCGGCCGTTGGCGTTGACGATCTTCTATTTTCCTCCGAGTGCAATGGACGGGGACGTGGACAACATCGTCAAACTAATCGCCGATGGGATGGTCGCGGTGATTTACCCAGATGACCGGCTTTTGGAGCGTATTGTCGTGCAGAAGTTCGAGCTGGAGTGGAAGTAGTGTTCCGCTCTCTTACACCCACGCTCGAAAGAGCAGTCGAGACGGATGCCTCCCGTAATTTACATCCGTATCGATGACGACCTTAGCTGGAGGGAGTTGCCATGATCTCAGAGGCACGCCTCTTGGAAAGCAATGCCCTAAGAAATCTTCAGAAACTATTAGAAGCACGGGGACTGAAATTCTATCTCAATCCGCCACCGGAAATCGTCCCCGGTTTTCTAGGAGACTATCGGCCCGACGCAATAGCTCTTGGCCCTGAAGGCGGAATGATTATCGAAATGAAGGCTGGGAGAAGCCCAGGCTCAGAGAAGCAGCTTGCAGAGATCGCCAGTAGGGTTTCCGGCCAAAAAGGGTGGGAGTTTCGTGCCATCTACCTGAATCCCGCCGTTGGATGAGATGGCCCCCATCGAGGCACCAACCCCTGACCAACTACGGGCCACGTTCAGGGAAATTGAAGAATTGACAAAAACCGGGCACCGCGCGGCGGCGTTTGTGCGAGCGTGGGCAGCGTTAGAATCACTTGCACGGCTGGCGAGCGCGAATGGCGAGACCGGAGCGCCAGTGGCTTGCCGCCGATCCAGGTGGTTCAAACACTCGCCGAAGAAGGATATGTTGAAAACGAAGTTGCCGACCGACTTCGTCAGATGGTGAAGCTGCGCAATGCGGTCGTCCACGGCGACTTCACGGTCGATGTCCCAGCAGAGCAGATTGAAGATCTACTCAAGCAGTTGCAAGCAATCGCCTCCGACATTGAGAGCATGAAGCCGGCGCAAAAGGCTTAGCCTTGACTAGTTCTACCCATCCCGCGGGCTAAGCGCTTTCGCCGCTAAATTGCAGGCAGGCCGGGGGCGGGGCGTCAGCAAGAACATGCAAGACCACTACGTCGCACGCGTTTCCTATCCGGTCGTCGGCGCACCGACCGCCAACGAGCGCTCGCGCGGCCTGCCCCTGGCCGGCGAGGTCATGCGCTGGCTCTTCGCCGGCCGGGCATGCTGACCTACAGCCCGTCGATCGTCGCCGCCTCGGTCAAGGTATTGGAGGAATCGGCGACCCCCGATGTGCAATGCACCTTCGCGCCGGGCAGCTTCAAGGGAGGCCAGATCGGCAAGCTCAAGGAAACGCCGGCCTCAGCGCCGGCGCCGGCAGTGCGGCCGCTGTCCCGCGGCAATGTCGAGGCCAAGTCGAACCGCCCGGCGACGCGCCGGCGATCAACCCGCGCCACCGTCCGAGGAGAGAGGCCGCCGCGCTCATCGGTGGCCGCGCCTGGCGCGGCGCCTCTTTGCCGCCCCCGCCTTGCAGCGCTTCGTCCGCGAAGAAACCCTGCCCGGCCCCCAAATCCAGACCGACGACGAACTCCTCGATTACGCGCGGCGCAACGGCGGCACCTGCTATCACGCCAGCTGCACCTGCCTGATGGGCGCCACGCGATGGCGGTTGTCGACGACGAGCTCAAGGTGCACGGGCTCGACGGGCTCAGGGTCATCGACGCCTCGGTAATGCCGGCGGTCACCTCGACCAACACAAACGCGCCAACCATCATGATCGCCGAGAAGGGCGCCGCGACCATTAAGGGCGCCGCGCGGCAAGCGCTCGCGGCGAGCGGATCAGCATAGGGCGGGTATGGCGAAGCCGGAAAACCGACAAAGATCGCGCCAACGGCGGATTTCATCCGCCCTACGCCCGCTTGATCCGCATCGCCCAATCCCGTTGGTGATCCGTGTGGTTGACAGGCACGCTATCTATTCGCCTATTCTATAGCTAAAACCGATACGGTGAGGCTAGAATGGTTGCTGTTCCGGACGTGACTGGTTCGACGCGAGCGGCAGCCGAGACGGCGTTGACGGGCGCCGGACTGTAGTCGGTGCCACAACGACGGCCAGCAGCCCTAGGGTAGCGGCTGGTAACATAGTCCGCACGGACCCGAGTGCCGGGGCTGAAGTCAACCCGGGATCGTCAGTGAACCTGGAAGTATCAAGCGGACCAGCACAGGTTGCTGTTCCGGACGTGACTGGTTCGACGCGAGCGGCAGCGGAGACGACGTTGACGGGCGCCGGACTGGTAGTCGGCGCCACAACGACGGCGAGCAGCCCTACGGTAGCGCCGGTACATTGTCGCACGGACCCGAGTGCCGGGGGCCCGAAGCTCAAACCGGGGATCGTCAGTGAACCTGGAAGTATCAAGCGGACCAGCATCGGTTGCCGTTCCAGACGTGGCTGGCTTCACGCGAGCAGCGGCTGAGACGGCGTTGACGGGCGCCGGCCTTGCAGTCGGCACCACGACGGCTGCGAACACGCCACCATACCGGCCGGCAACATTATCCGCACGGACCCGATTGCAGGGACGCGGGTAAACCCGGGATTGTCAATTAACCTGGAAGTGTCAAGCGGACCAGCGCAGGTTACTGTGCCAACCGTTGTTGGCTTGACCGAAGCGGCGGCAGAGGCAGCTCGAGAGTGCCGCTTGGCGCTCGGCACCGTGACCACAGTGCAGAGTCCGGTAGTGCCGGCTGGCGGTGTAAGCAGCAGCAATCCTCGTGCCGGCGATCTCGTAAATAGGGATCTAAGGTTGACTTAGAAGTATCAATAGATCGAACGAGCCCCTTGGGTACCGCCTATCCTTCACATATATCCCTGGGGTATCTTTGGTGTTATCGTTCTTATTTTGCTCGGTACGATCATCTGGGGAATATCCGGCCGGGATTCACAAATCTTGCCAAGACAAGAAATATCAAGGGGTCTCATAACTTTTCTAGTCCAATAGTAACTGTTGGTGTGGCGTTGATATTAGTGCTTTCGACCATTCTTGGCGATGGCAACGATGCGGCGAACCGTTTTGATCGCGGCAAGCAAGTTTACCCCTAATGATCGGAATACTAGGGACGATTATCGGTTTCTATTTTGGCTCGCTAGAAAAACCGCAGTCCCGCCAGGGTCAAGCGTGGCAGAAGGCGAGATAACAGTAAAGAACACTGCTCTGCCTGATGGCACCGTCAACAAGCCCTACTCGCCGACGACCATTCTGGCTACTGGCGGTACTCCGCCGCTGAAGTGGTCGGTAACACCTGCGCTCCCCCCGATCTTTCACTGGACACCGACAAGGGAGTTGTCAGCGGCACACCAAAGACGGTCTCGCCAAAAACTAATTACATAGTAACGGTGACTGATAGCGGAACGCACCCCGCCAATTCGCTCGGGGTGATCACACTTGAAATCAAGAATAAGATTTCTCGCCCCGGGATGCTGATGTGTACCGAGCACCGACCTAAGTGTAGCTGGCCATGGCCCAGGGTCGGGGTCGACCTGCAGGACCTTTTGCCCCGTGCAGCTTCAAGGGCGGGCAGATCGGCGAACTCGAGGAGGCTCCGGGCGTCAGCGCCGGCGCCTGGCAGATGCGGCCGCTGTCGCGCGGCTATTGCGAGGCCAAGTCGAACCGGCCGGGCGAGGTGCTGGGATCAACCGCGCTATCTGTCAAGGAAACCGACCGGCGCGCTATCATCGGCGGTTTGCACCTAGTATTCGTGACAGTTTACTGGTATTACGGTGACAGTTTGCTTATCCCTTGCCCCGCGATCGGGAGAAAAAAGCGTGTCGGATGAGTAAGCCATCACTATAATGGCGGTGGCATCCCCTAATTATTATCGATCATCCCGACGGTGCAACTCGTTCATTCGCGTGGCGTGACATGACGCCGGCTGGCTCGATACCAGCCGACAAAGGCGTCGAGCACCTGATTGAACAATCGCGGCGGCAGAAAGCCGTAATCATAGCGGTCGCGGTGCGGCAGCTTGCGAGATCGTAGCCTGGCCAGACGAATTCATTGCCTTCCGCGACCACAATCCAGGACCGGTCGTCGTCGAGGCCGAGGTGCCGTTGCACGGTAACGGGATCTCCACCGCGGAAGCCGGATCAACGGGAGCGCTGTGCGTGATCGGCAACACCGTCACGAGGGTGCCGCCGATAGCCTCGCGCTCGACGACGAGGACGATGACGCTCGGCCTCTCCTTTAGTCCCTCTTCCCGTCCGCCTGGTGCTCATGGTGCCAAAGATAGGCATAGGAGATGACGAGGCCCGGCTCCGGGTGGGGGATCGGCATGAGCCTCCGCTATTCGGGGTCGAGCATTTTGTCGAGATGGGCGTGCCGCGGATCCATGCGCGACGAGCGGATCGCTTCGACTCTCTCCTCGGACAGATCGGCTGTGGCAAAGCTGCGGCGGCTTTCCCGATAGCGCTTGAACTCCTCATATTCGTCCGGGCTGACGAAGTAGCCAGTGATCTGGCCATGGCTGGAGACGGCAACGGGTTCGCGTTGCGCGCGCATTCGGTAGCGGCCGAAGTTGCGGGTGAACTCGGAAGCTGGAACCGTTTCGGGAGTATCCGTGGGTCCTCTCTTTCGTCCCTAATATACGCGAATTACGAGAATTACGCAATATTAGGGAGTTGCGCTATTTTCGCAGGACCGGCCCGGCGAGGCGCCGGCGATCAAGCCGCTATCTCTCGGAGGAACCCGACCGGCGCGCCATCGTCACGGCGGCGAGAACTGACGATCACCGTTAACGGCTGATGTTGCAACCGCCGCCGGCGCAATCTGCGGCGAGTTTCCTCGTGCGCTGGCTCGTCACCGGCAAAGGCATGCTGACCTGAAGCCCATCGATCGTTGCCGCCTCGGTCAAGGTGTTGGAGGAGTCGGCGACCCCCGATGTGCAGGTCACCTTTGCGCCGGGCAGCTTCAAGAACGGCCATATCCGGCCCAGTCGCTGCAGCCCTGTCATGAGCAAACGTCATGTGCAGCAACCGCCAAAAGGCCAGACGATAACTCTCGCGGGCCCGAGAATCCGCGGAAGATCGCTGAGGGAAAGCTGATGAAATATGATGTGGTAATCGTCGGCGGAGGAGCGGCTGGATCAGTATTGGCCGGGCGGTTGGCGGCAGATCAGCAGACTTCCGTGCTGGTGCTGGAAGCGGGGCCGGACTACCCCGATCCGGCCAATCTTCCGGCCGACATCAAGTTCGGCGATACACGCTTTGCCGAAGCCCAAGCTTCAAAACATAACTGGGCTCTGCACGGCACGATCACCGAGGAACAAGGCGAGATCCATGTCGCGCAGGGCAAGGTGATCGGCGGAGGGTCATCGATCAACGGTCAGGCCATGCAACGGGGCTTCCCGGAGGATTTCGACTCCTGGGCGGCTCTCGGCAACGATGAATGGTCGTATGAGAAGGTCCTGCCGTTTTTTCGCAAATCCGAGCGTGATCTCGATATTCAGGATAATTATTGCCATGGCTCGGACGGACCGATGCCCGTCAGACGCCGCCAGTCGGGTCCCTGGCCCGCCATCCAACAGGCGTTTCATGCGGCCTGTCTGCAAGCCGGGTTTGGCGTCACGCAGGACAAAAACGGGCTCCATCCCGCCGGCCTGGGTGTGACGCCGTCGAACAATATCGATGGCGTGCGAATGAGCACGGCTATGACGTACCTGAACCCGCTACGTCATTATCTGAACCTCACGGTGCGGGGCGAGGTGTTCGTCCGTAAAATTGTGATCAAGGATGGAAAAGCCGTCGGCGTCGAGGCCGAAAGCGGCGAGAAGGTTTTCTACGTCCATGCCGACCGGGTGGTGCTGAGCGCCGGGGCAATCAGATCGCCGCAGTTATTGATGCTGTCCGGCATTGGCCCCGCGGACCATTTGCGGCAATTCGGGATACCCACAGTTCGTGACCTCCCTGGCGTAGGCCAGAATTTGTGGAATCATCTCAGCGCCCAAATGACCTTCAAGGTCAAAGACGGCGTCTCGCTCGCTACCCACACCGACGCGGTGCACTTTGCTCTGCACTACACCGCACCAGGGTCGAGCGCCGTCAACGACATGGTCCTGCGAACCAGCACGGTCGTCGATGAACGCCAGGAGCACGTTGCCGGCGTACGAACCAAGTATCTGGCCGGTGATGTTCCGCCAGAGCGGGCGGCACGGATCTCGGGCACGCTGGGGTTGCCCGACGGCTCGGGACACGTCAGGCTCGCTTCGGCCGACCCGAGCGTTCAGCCCTCCTTCAACTACTGTTATCTCCAGCATCCCAACGACACCCGGCGGGTGCGGGAAGGCCTGCGACTGGCGGCGCGACTGCTGGAGTCCGACGCATATAAAGATGTGGCCGACTACCGAATCCACCCGGCGAGTGACATTCTGGCCAACGACCATGCTTTGGACCTCTGGATACGCCAAACCGTGGGCACGGCGAGGCACGTGTCCGGGACCTGTAAAATGGGACCCGACGCAGATCCGATGGCGGTCGTTGACCAATACTGCAGAGTCAAGGGCGTCGAAAGGTTGTGGGTAGCGGATGCGTCGGTGATGCCGCGCATCCCCAGGTCAGGTGGCGCCCACGCGACCGTGATCATGATCGGTGAACGCGTCGTCGACTGGATTGCGGCGGGCTAACCGCGAGCGAACCGGGTAGCTCCGCCCCGACCATCCAATTCTCGCGCGGCGGCCGTATCGAGTGCGCCTATGCCGCGCGAATTGATCCTGCCGGCGGACGCGATCGGCTTGCCGCACCTCCTGCAATGTCGGGGGGTTGGCGCTCCCGAGCATCTCGCGAACACCCGGCGCACGGTCGCGCATGAAATGCGCGCATCAATCCGCCCAATTCTGAATTTCCAGCCCATCAATGCGTCGAAACTCGCGTTCGTTATTGGTGACCAGAACGAGGCCTGCCGCTTTGGCATGCGCGGCAATCCACAGGTCGTTGTTGCCGATCATGCCGCCCTCGGCTGCCAACGCGGCGCGGATCGACCCATAAAATTCTCCGGCGCGAGACGGGAGCTCCAGCACCGGAAGCAAGCCCGCCAGCTCGGCCAGCTGCCTGTGGGCGCGTTCGCGGAATTGGCTTTTTTCCGCGCCGTAAGCAAGCTCGCCATAGGTGATGACGGAAAGAACCGCCTCCCCCGGCTTCAACTGTCGAAACCGGGCCAGAACCGCCGGCGGCCGCCGCCGCCGGATGTAGATACATATGTTTGTGTCCAGCAGGAACCGCGCGGCATTCAAAGACCTTCACGCTCCTGTGGTAGAGTATCGCCGCGGTCTTCCGGCAGAACATCGGCGGGCAAGTCGACCAGAATTTCAAAGGCTCGCACCAGCCCCTCGGCTTTTTCACGCAACACGACCTCGTCGCCTCGGCGAAAAATCTCCACTTCCGGGCCCTTTAGCCGATACTCTTTCGGCAACCGCACCGCTTGACTGTTTCCGGAACGAAAAACCCGAGCCGTAGCCATGTCACTCTCTATCGCAGATATACAACGACGTATATACTCACGTGAGAATCAAATGCAAGCTCCCAGCACACGCATTCGGTAGCGGCCGAAATGGCGGGTGAATTCGAAGCCGGGACGGTTCGGACGTCTCCCGTCACCGTTAACACTGTCGCATCAGCCGGAAACGGCACCGCTGAATTGCAATAATCGAATGGTATTCGGAGCGGAACCGGGTGCGTGGAAACGGGGGAGGTAGCGATCAATCCGGCAAATTTTTGGCCGAGACGCATTTTCTGCTTTACCGCGCCGACAACCATTTCGGGAATTTCCACCTGCTCTCATCCTGGGGAAACAGGTCCATCAGGGCCGATCTGCTCAACGCCAAGTTGTCGCGGCGACGGGTGAAAAGCGGCTCCTTGCGCTCGGGCGCGACGCGGGGCAAAACTCGTCCCGCAGCGGGTTGGCGAAACAGGAGGGGAAGATGCGCGTCGGATTTATCGGGCTCGGCATGATGGGCAAGGGCATGGCGGCCAATCTGCAGAAGGCCGGGCACGAGCTTGTCGTGCACGATCTGAGCCGCGCCGCGGCCGAGCCGTTCCTCGCGAAAGGCGCCGTCTGGGCCAATTCGCCAAAGCAGGTCGGCGAGCAGACCGAAGTCGTCTTTACCTCGCTGCCGGTGCCGGCCGATGTCGAGCAGGTGGCGCTCGGGGCCAACGGGCTGATCGAGGGCATGCGGCCCGACACTGCCTTCTTCGACATGTCGACCAACTCGGTGGCGACGGTGCGCAAGATCTACGCCGCGTTCGCCGAGAAAAACCTCTATATGCTCGACTCGCCGGTCAGCGGGGGTCCCTCCGGCGCCGCCAGCGGCAAGATGGCGATCTGGGTCGGCGGCGACGAGCAGCAGTTCAAGCGCCACAAACTCGTGCTCGACGCGATGGGCGACCAGGCGGCCTATATCGGCCCGATCGGTGCCGGCTCCATCGCCAAACTCGTGCACAACTGCACCAGCGCGGTGCTCGGGGCGGCGCTCGCCGAAGTCTTCACGATGGGGGTCAAGGCCGGGGTCGACCCGGTCGATCTGTGGGCGGCGGTGCGCCAGGGCGCGACCGGCCGGGTGCGCACCTTCGATCGGCTCGGCGACAAGTTCCTGCAAGGCAAGCACGACCCGGCCGATTTCGCCTTGCGCCTGTTGCATAAGGATGTCGGTCTCGCGGTCGGCCTCGGGCGCGAGGTCGGCGTGCCGATGCGCCTTGCGAATTTGGTCTACGAGGAATTGACCGAAGCAATGAACCGCGGCTGGGGCACCCGCAACAGCACCGTCGGCCAGCTGCTGCAGGTCGAGCGCGCCGGCATCCCGCCGCTGGCCGCCGACCCCGAGCGCGTCGCCGCGGTCCGCGAGGCCGACAAGGAGAAATAAGCCGCATCGGACGAGCTGAGCGGAAAGCCGGGCATTCTCCGATCACGGATGATGCTCGAACCCCGGAAGAGCCTTTCCCTGAGCTGGGAGGAATGGCATCGCGATGCCAAGACGCTCGCCAGCCGCCTGCTCGATTTCGGCCCATGGAGGGGGATCGTAGCGGTGTCGCGGGGCGGATTGGCGCCGGCGGCGGTCGTTGCCCGCGCGCTCGACATCAGGCTCGTCGAAACAGTCTGTGTAATCGCCTACGGGCGCGACGAGTACAATCCGCAGCGGGCGGCCGAAATCACCGTCGTCAAGCCGCCGCCGATGCATGTCGGCGACGACGAGCGCTGGCTGGCGGTAGATGATCTCGTCGATACTGGCGGCACCGCGCAGGCGCTCCGCAAATTCATGCCGAGAGCCCATCTCGCCGCCATTTACGCAAAGCCCCTCGGCCGGCCGCTGGTCGACACTTACGTCACCGAGGTAAGCCAGGACACCTGGATCTATTTCCCTTGGGAGGGCGGCCAGATGAAGCCGACGACCGCGCCGCGCAAAGGCGGCTGAACCCAATGATTAACAAAGGCATTTACCTAACTGTTTTTCGCATGATAACTTAGGTGCATGCCTAACCAAGAGCTCACTCGGGTGTTTCACGCGCTGAGCGATCCGACCCGCCGGGCCGTGCTCGAACGGCTGACGCGCGGCCCTGCGGCGGTCAGCGCGCTCGCGCGACCGTTCAACATGGCGTTGCCCTCCTTCGTGCAGCACCTCGGTGTGCTAGAGGAATGCGGCCTTGTGCGCTCGAAGAAAGAGGGGCGCGTGCGCACCTACACCCTCGCACCGCAGCCACTGAAAGCGGCCGAGCATTGGCTGTCGGCGCAGCGCGCCCATTGGGAACGCCGTCTCGATTCCCTGGACAACTTCCTCGAAACCCTCAAGGAGCAGCGGCGATGACCCGCACGATCACGCTTAAACCCGATCCGAAGCTCGACCTCGTGCTGGAGCGCGTTGTCGACGTTCCGCCAAACCTGGTCTGGGCGGCATGGACCACGCCGGAATACGTCAAGCAATGGTTCACGCCGGCGCCATGGCAAACCGTCGATTGTGAAATCGACCTGCGCCCCGGCGGCGTCTTCCGCACAGTGATGCGCTCGCCGGAGGGACAAGAATTCCCAAATCTCGGCTGCTACCTCGAAGTGATCGAGAACGAAAAACTCGTCTGGACCGCCGCGCTCAAACCCGGCTATCGGCCGCAGAACTCAGCCGGAGGCATACCGCTCTTTACCGCGGTGATCCTACTCGAACCGCATGGCGCCGGCACGAAGTACACCGCGATCGCAATCCACGGCGACGAAGAGGGCGCCAAAACACACGCGAAGATGGGCTTCCACGACGGTTGGGGCAAAGCCCTCGACCAGCTCGTCGCCCTCGCGAAGAAGATTTGAGCACCGCAGTGTGGCAGCGCGAAAACGCAACCCACCGCCAAAAACGCGAGACCGCGGGTTTGCATCCGCCCTACGACCGCGCTACCTGACGCCAATTTTAGCAATTATCTTCCAAAAACGCGTTTTGTATCAACAAAAATAGCGCTTTGAGCAAGCGTAGAGGCGGAAAAACGATAACGCCTTTCGCTATAACGATGCGGATCGCTTCGGCGATTACGCTCCGCTCATCCACCCTACACGGTTGTTATTGCGCGGCGGCCCGCATCGGTTGATGCGTCCGCAGGAAAGTGCGCACGCGGTTGATGGTGCGTTCCTTTAGCTCGGCGGGCTCGCGCCACGGGAAGACCGTAATCTCGGAGTTGGGCGCCAGCGAGGCGACATCGATAGAGGTCTGCAGCGGATGCGATGGCGTGTCGTCCGGCAAGACGAGGATCGGTTTGCGGCAGTTCTTGATGAATTCGCGCGGCACGCTGTAGAGGAAATCCGGCTGCACGCGCCACAGACTGTGGAAATACTTTTCGATCGTGTTCATCGGCACTTCCGGCCGGCGGGTGCGGAAGTCGGACAGCCAATTGTCGTGGCTGTGCCGCCACATGACATCGGGATCCTCCGGCCGATGCCCGACCGTCTGGCAAAACACCGCGGCAACGACGCGATCGGGCGCCCGCTGCATGAGCTTCCCGGCAAAGCAGCCGCCGATGCAATAGCCCATATAAAAGAATTCGCGGATGCCGAGATGGTCCATCAGCCCGAGCTGGTCGTCGGCGAACGCGTCCCACGCGTTCTCGACCGGAACCGGACCGGTTGACTCGCCGCCATTGGCGTTGCGCTGGTCCATCGTGATGCAATGGAAGTCGTTCTTGAATTCTTCCATCGCGTTGAATACCGCGGTCGGCCAATTGCTGACCCGTGAGTTCAAGCCCCCGCCGGGGGTGACCAGCAATGGGAAGCCGGAGCCGGCCTCCTCGTAGCGGATGCGAACGTCGCCTTTCTGGTAAAACGGCATGGCAGTTTCTCCTTCCACTATGTGTCGGCCCGCGAGTTGAGCCCAATTTTCGGATCTGCTCAAGCCCGTTGCGCCGGTTTTCTGCTATGTTGATGGCCAGGCCGCATGACAGGGAGAACGAAATTCATGGCGCATGATCCGAGGCTGATCAAACACGAGGAGACGATCGCGGATTTGAGACCGGGCGTCCCGGACTGGATCAAGAACCTGAAGCGGCCGAAAACGCCGTGCGTCGTTCCCGCCTTCGGACCGCTCGAAGGGATTCGTGTGGTCGGCACCGGCCAGCTGATCGCGCAGCCTTATATCGGCACAAAGCTGGCCGAATTCGGTGCGGAGGTGATCCATACCGAGCGTCCCGGCGGCGATGTGTTCCGCTTTACCGCCCCACAATTGACCCGCGGCCCGCGGCCCCATGGCTGCGACGAGGCCGAGGTGACCAAGAACAAATTGTCGATGGGCCTCGACCTCAAGCACGCCCGCGGGATCGAGCTGTTGATGGCGCTGTGGAAGATTTCGGACGTTTGGATGGAATCGTCGGCGCCCGGGACGTGCGAACGCAACGGGCTCACCAACGAGCTGGCGCTGGCGGTGAACCCGAGCCTCGTCATCGTGCGGGTCAGCACCTATGGGCAATACGGCAAGGAGGAGTATCTCGGCCGGCCCGGCTACGACGCGATCGCGCAGGCCTATGGCGGCATGATGAACCTGACCGGCGACCCGGCCGGGCCGCCGCAGCGCGCCAAGACCTACACCGGCGACTACGTGACCGCGCTAACCGGATGGGCGGCGACGATGATGGCGCTGTGGGAGGTGAAGAAGAGCGGGCGCGGCCAGGTGATCGACCTCGCGCAATACGAGGCGGTGGCGCAGACCAATGGCAACACGCTGCCGCTCTTCACCGGCGAAGGAGCCGTCTATGGGCACACCGGAAACGCTCCGGCGGGGTTTCAGCCTTATGACACGTTCCGGTGCAGCGACGGGTGGGTCTATATCGGCGCGCTGGGCGGGGCAATTTACGACCGGGTACCCCGGTTCCTTGGCCTCGACCCGGTCGAATACAGCTATGACGCCTGCTCGAAAGACGCGGCGGCGGTGAATTCCGAGAAAGGCCGCGAGCTGGACCGGCGGCTGCGCGAGTATTGCGCGGCGCACACCGCGCTCGAGGTCGAAACCGAGTTGAATGCGGCGAAAATCGGCTGCGCTCGGGTGTTCAACACGCGCGACCAATATGAGGACGCCCATTACGCGGCGCGCGAGATGACAGTGCCGGTGCTGGACCGCCAGTCCGGCGTGCCAATCCGCGTCTACGGCGTCGTGCCGAAAATGTCCCTGACCCCCGGCCGCATCTGGCGCGGCGCACCGTCGATCGGCGACGACACGACCGACATCCTCGCGCACATGCTGGGTATGTCCGAGGGGGCCATCGACAAACTCTACGCCGACGGCGTCGTCCACCGCACCGAGCCCTTTACCGAGCCGCAAGTCGCCGCCGTCAACCCTTAGCCGTTCTCGAGCCGCCGCTCAGTCGGCTTGAGCCGTTCAGGGCCCACTCTCATCGGCTGCCCGTCGGATGGCGCCTTTGCGCCGTCACCGGTCGTTCAGCTGTCTACCGGTCAACGGGGCAGATCGACCCTCAAGAGACGTTCGCAGCGGCGCTAGCGGAGCGCCAGGCGGCCAGGAAGCGACCGTTCGGATACGCCCGTAGAGCTGCTGATTTGTAACGTCGTTCTGCACGCCGGCTGACGGGCAGCTACCGCCAACGGACCGAGCCTATCCGCTGCACCATTGATCGCTTTCCGTCCAGGCAGCAAAGTCAGATTTATGCTATTGCCCGGCAGGCCAGTCTTGCGTGGGGCGCCTCTCGGAGGGAATTTTGAGCGGAGAGCGGGTCGTACGCCAACTCGCGGCCATTCTCGCCTCCGATGTCGTCGGCTACAGCCGCCTTATGGGCCAAGACGAGGCTGGGACTCTTGCCCGACTTCCTATCGAGGGACTCCGCTAGCCGCCGGATAATGCCGGGTCAGAGGGAACAGGGACAACGCACGGGACGGGCACCATTCAGCCGTTCCTCTTGCCGATGAATGCGCCAATTCCTTTCTCCCCAGATCGGAGGAATTCGAAAAAATCAATTCCCCTGTATTCGCATGTTCTACAAATGCTTAAAAGCATCAGATAATCCCGCATCCCACTCTCCGTTGAAGGTCCTTCAACTACCTCGCGCAACTGCGCGAATGCCTTTATAGCATGCTCCGCATTATTGTTGTTCCATGGTACGTTGTCATAATCAATAAACGTAAAAAGCCGCCCCTGGTGTCGCCTGAACCTCTCTTGGACTTTCTGAGCCAGCTCCGTCTTGTATTTATGTTGAAGTAGATTAATGAAAAACTTCTCAACGTTCATTTTGTATTTCTTAAGAAAGCGGGTTTTTAGACCGAAGCGGTCGATCGTTTCGATAACAGGTTTAAGGAGTATCGTGAAATCTCGAACAATTCCTTTGATTTCATCATTAAATGGTTCTTGAAGCACATGATTGTTCAAATCGCGGATCAAATGTATCAGGCACTTCTGCTGCGGACAATCAATTGAGTCGTAAGCCGAATAAAAATCTGATACCAAGACCCCTTTGTATCCTTTTAGAAACTCTCCAGCAACGCTGCCTTCACGCGTTTCTGACCAAATATAGATTACCTCCTCCATGCTGGTAAACACCCACACGTAGGAAGCTTTCCCCTTCACGCCCACGTGAGTCTCATCCGCGTGCATCAGCTTTCCGCGCAATAGGCTTTCCGTGATCTCCTCATACGTATCGCGATACAACTCTACGGCCTTCCGCTTCAGGCGGTAGATCGTTGAATTGTCCATAGGGTAACCAAACGTTCTGTGGATAATTTTGGCCAGCTTGAGCTGAGGGATATGCAATTCTAAAAGATTATAAATTACATAGGCGAGGATGTTTGGACCGTAGCGATGTCTTGTCCATTGGTATTCATTGGAGGGGAATGAGATGTTACACTCCCTGCATTTGTAATGGACAATAACGTATTTGCTCACCCACCTCCTTATGCCACCCACAGAAAAACGCAGATCATATATCAACCTGCTATGCCTACCGTTCCACACGGTTCGCCTCGAACCACATGCAGGACATTTCCTAGGCCGAGAGGGACCGACAGTAACGTTGACCGGTAGAGAACTACGCTTCTTACGATGCGCTATTTCGGCGGCTCGTCGGAGCCGCGGATTCGACCGAATGTATATTCTGTCCCGTTGGTAATCCCAGTAAGCACACCTGTTGATTAGGTCGAGTTCTGGTAACGCGAAGTCCACCTGTCCCAAAGTGTAGGGCCACATTGGTTTCAGCGTATCAATGTCGATCGCGCTTGGATGCCGAACCCTCGTCGGGCTACCCCCAGTAGGGATTACCTGCTGTATGATCTTTACTACCAACTCCAGCGCTTCGCAGTCGTCGGCATTATACGCAACCAGTTCCTGTTTCGAGTGCGCGTCGCCCGAGACTTCCCACGTGTGTCGGAGTAGAAGACTTCGCTGTCCGGAAGGCGCCGGAGTAGACCACTGGAAACCGAGGAACGAAGCAATGTCTTTAAGACCGTTGGTGTACGTCGGAAAATAGATATTCCCATAAATTATCGACAAGATATTACAACCATTTTCTATCAATCGGTCAATCGCGATCTTTTTCTGGCCTGCATCACCGTAGCGGCTCTTCATATTTCTCAGAAATACGCTCTCATAACTACCGTAATAAATTAGCTGAGGGTTACGTATGTCGCCAATCGCCCGGAGGAACTCTCGCCAAATCGCCTCTTCCCCGTCAGCATCATTTGCCCAGAACGATCGTTGAACTGGCGAAGTGCCACCCAGAAATCTAATGCCGATGAGGTAGTAGAAATTGCGATCAGGTATTCCCTCGACATCGAGGTACACTGGGGTTTGCTCTTCGTCTTGCTGCCATGCCCCAGTGACAAAGATTCTCTTTTCGCGGATAGCTAAGGCTTTGAGAGAATGATGATATCGGACTTGTCTGTTGAGAGAGCGTTTGGATTTTTTGCGTGGACGGAATGTGTAGGATAGCTGTGTGACCGTAAAGATACCTCGCCTCCGCAGCTTTTGGATTTCCGTGGAGCTGATTCCGCCCAGCAAGCTGAGGTTATCATTTTGGACCGCGTTGCTCCTGCAACGCGTTTCAAACTCGCATTCTGAGCAGTGGCCAATCAGAACGAGGTCCGGCGGTGTCCCGCTGGCCAGGACCACGCGCATCTTCGCAACGAGAAACTCCACCTCGCCGATCAGTCCGTTCAGCTTGATGCTGAGTGTCCTCTTTCGTTCACCGTGAATGATCTTTCCACAATTGGGGACTTGGCCGGAAGCTTTCCCCAGAACAAAGGCATCAAATGCTAATTGAAGCCTGTGATGTTTAGTAATCTTCTCAGATGGAGTAAACCTGATCGGCATGTAACGATTGTGACGCATCTGTTTGCCAGTTTGAACCAATTGGAGCGCATGAACGTGAACCTCTGTGTCATCGAAAATTACTGTTGGATCAATAATTAGGGGGTAGTGCCCATGGGTGAAATCATGCGCCGTCGGAGTACCTATGAAACAGGCACGGGGATCCCCGGTTGTGAGCACCTCTCTACACTCCCGTTTGAATTCCTCCTCGACGGATTGTCGCCAGTCACTAATCGGATGGGAGGCGTGACCAGCTCCAGGAGCGGCGCAGGACAGAAGGTGGGCTTTCGTCCGACACTTGAGAAATGCCTCGAACAGCTTGTCTGTGATAATCATCGTCAGACCTCAGATTGCGCCAGTTGTCCTCGAACCTGGGCTCTGAATTTCCAGAGGAACTGTATCCGGCCCTCGGGACGTGTTATCAAACAAACCAACCTTTGTTTGATAACGGAGGCGTCCGGCGGTTGTATCAGTCTTGTCGAGTAGCTGTTCAGGTAAGAATCGGCCCTCCTGAGCGGGCCGCCGCAACGTCCGCTTTCCATCTGTGGACGCCCCCTTTCAGGCAAGGGAAAACGTTGGGGTTGTTGTTGCGCGTGGTCGGATGCTGTCATCTGTCCGGCCTTTGATGCGGCAGGAAGACAGCCGCCGGCCTGTATGGGAGTTCGCGGACCGGGTCCAGATCACCCGAAGCGTGCTCGAAGCACTGTGGAAAGCCCTGGTTGTCCCAGCCCCGTCTCGCCGACTGTTGCGCCATACTCTCCTTCCGCTCGCCCTCACGTCCTCGCGATCGTGGTCAGCCTACGCCGCCACGGCCGGAGTTCGATAGGTGCCGCCTTTGACCAGCAGGGCCCAGATGATGCGGGCCATCTTGTTGGCCAGAGCAACGGTGACTAGCATTTTCGGCTTGCGAGCCAACATCTGCGCAAGCCACGAGCCCTGGGGTGCCCCGCGCCGGCTGGCCTGTTGAACCACGGCACTCGCCCCAATGATCAATAGGCGACGGATCGTCCGTTCACCGCGTTTCGAAACGGCACCGAGTTTTTGCTTGCCACCGGTCGATTTCTGCAGCGGCGTCAGTCCGAGCCAGGCCGCGAAATCGCGCCCGGCTGGAAACCCCTCGGCCGCTGGCACCAGCGCAGTGATTGCCGTCGAGGCAATTGGCCCGACGCCCGGAATCGTCATCAACCGGCGTGCCGTTGGGTCTGACTTCGAGCGCTGGTTGATCTCAGCATCCAATACGGCGATCTGCGCCTCCAATGCGGTGAAGGTGTCGACAAGCAGCTTTAGGATGACGCGCACACTGTCGGGGAGTGAGGACTGTAGGTCCTCGACCAGGGCGACCAGGGCTTCAACATGGGTAATGCCCTTCGGAAAGACGTAGCCGTATTCCATCAGGTGCCCGCGAAGAGCGTTGACGCACTGGGTGCGCTGACGCACCAGGAGATCACGGGCTCGGAACACGATGCCGTTCGCCTGCTGCTCTTCGGTCTTGACCGGAACGAAGCGCATGCTCGGCCGCTGGGCCGCTTCACAGATCGCCTCTGCATCGGCGGCATCGTTCTTCTGCCGCTTGATGAACGGCTTGACGTAGGCCGGCGCGATCAAGCGCACATGGTGGCCCAACTTAGCCGATCTCACGCGCCCAGTAGTGCGCGCCGGCACAGGCTTCCATCGCGACGACGCACGGGGCTTGCGCTGCTAGAAAACCGAGAAGCTTCACGCGAGTGATCCGCTTGCGGAACAGCACATGCCCGGCAGCATCCGCTCCATGCAGTTGGAACACGTGCTTCGCTATGTCCAAACCGATCGTGGTAGCCTGCTCCATGGACGTCTCCTTCGGTGGCAGTTCGACACCGTCACCTTGGCACACAGATGCCGTCGGGGGGCGTCCACCCCATCACCCAACTGAGCCGATCGGGACGGCTATTACCAACGGCAGGTGGGGCAGGAAGAGACGTTCCCGTGCGAAGGCTGGGCCGCCAGGAGGGTTGAAACTCAGCTGTCTGATCTCGATGGCATGAATGGCCGTTGTCAGCGGCTATCCGCGCTTTCTAGGGGCGGGGCTCCACCTTGTCACCTGTCTCAATTTCGGGCCCAGCTCAGCCATCGACAATTGTACGCCGACGGTGTCGTGCACCGCACCGAGCCCTTCAACGAACCGCATGCCGCGGGCCGTCACCCGCTAGGCATTCCCGGGGCGATCCCAGCAGCATCTAACGCTGTATCCCGTTGCGTACCCCGCGATTACCATCGGGCTGATTTGGTGTCAGCGGAGCTTTCTGAGGGGGTCAAATGCCAATGATCAGTGTGCGCACTCTGAGCAAGGACGACTGGGCAAAATACGCCTTGTTGGGCATCTACGCGTGGGACATGTGCGATCTGAACCAAGATCCCGCATCGAATGAGCTCGACCCCCGGATCCAGACGGATGGTTGGACGGTTGTTGGGATCATCACCGGGAGGGATAATGTCCTCGCGACGGCGCCCAGTGCCCGGCCGGGAGTACCTGTGCAGAATGCCGGGCTCAGGCAATCCATGGTTCGTCCAGGCGCTGATGTTCGGCGGTACGGCTACCTTGCGGTGAACGCTAGCGGCGGCATGTATGTGGCGGTCATCCGTGGCACCGACGGCGCCGAGGAGTGGATCGACGATACGGTGTTCATCGCCGAGCGGCGAGCGCAATTTCCCGGCCGCGTCGAAACCGGTTTCACCGACATTTACCTTTCGATGGAATACCGCCCCCTCACTGGTGGGCCAGCGGTGCCCCTTGCTAATGGCATTCGGGCGGCGGTCGGGGCAGCCGATGTGCTGGTTTTAGGTCACAGCCTCGGTGCGACTCTGGCCGAATGCTTGGCCTATCAGCTTGCCGATGGCAATTCGCTTGGAACAGCGCGCGTCGGTGCGATCATGTACGCCTCTCCGAAACTCGGCGATCATAACTTCGTGGACGCGTTTGACTCCCAAGTAACGAATTACATCGTCATCAACTTTGAGCACGACGTAGTGCCGCGGGTTCCCCCGTTCGATATCACTCACTTCGACTTGTACCGCCCACTTCCATACGTTTATGCGATCACCGATGAAACAGCGCAGGCGAGCGTGAACCCTCTCGACAAGGCTTGCTGCCACCACCTGATCGATTATATCGCGATGCTGTCACCGGCCGTCTTCACTCAGTCCGTGCCAGCGTGGACTTCCGACGAAAAACAGTGCGCGAAATGCTTGTTGACGCCCGCCAATCTGGTAGCTGTCGCCGCTCAGGCGATCGCCGCTCAGGCGATCGCCGCGGCGCCTTAAGGCTGGGCCATCTCATTGCCCCTGTCGAGGTCAGCGGACGGGGTCGAGCACCACGACGGGGATCTGGCGCTCGGTTTTGCGCTGGTAATCGGCGTAGGGCGGCCAGAACTCCAGCGCCTTTTCCCACAGCCGCGCGCGTTCCTCACCGGTGGCGGTCCTCGCCCGCGCCTTCATCTTCGCGGTGCCGACTTGCACGTCGACCTCCGGGTTGGCCAGGATGTTGCGGTACCAGCCGGGATGTTGCGGTGCGCCGCCTTTCGAGGCGACGACTAGATAGCTGTCGCCGGCCTGCCCGTAGAACAGCGGGAAGATGAACTTTTCTCCCGATTTCCGGCCGGTCGTCGTCAGCAGCAGCGCTGGCACTGTGATCTCCGGCCGACCCGGCTGGGTCATCTTGTACATGTGCCCCTCGGCGCCGCCGCTGGACAGGTAGCGGTTCGCATGCTCCACCATCCAATCGGGAAGATTTGGCGCGAGCTTGGCTTCGGTCATCATTCGAACTCCCTCTGATCGCCAAGAGCTTAACATATAGGGGTCACATGCTCCTACGGGTGGGTCAATCCGGTGATGCGAGACACAGCTGGAGCGGCGACGGAACATCAGCGCGTCGTTGTCGAATTGACAAATATTGCTTATTCTGATATCATGCGGCCCATGGAGCTTCTTGAAACCGCCGATGCGGGACTCGTCGGTGATGACACCTTGGGATGGCTGTTCTGCGCTCACAAAACAGCGAATAACAACCACAAAATCCCGCTGTTTTTCAGAGCACCGGCCAAGGATTTCCACGGAGGACGAGATGTAGGTGGCTGATAAATCACTAGCACAAGCAGCAAAAACAGCCAGCCCGCTGCGCGGTCGCGAAGCACAACTGTCGCCCCTGCGAAAGTGGAGCCTAGAGCCTGCCGCCGGTTTGAACACGGGCAACCGGCAGAAAAGTCGCCCTGGATTCTCGGTTGCGCGCACGGCTGTCCGAGGAAAAATTTGCGCCTGGATAGGGAAGGGAATCGGCCCCCTGGTTTCGTCTTGGCCGGGCATGTCCCGTGGGCCTTCAGCCCACGGACTGGTTCCATGGCCATCCACGCCTTCGAACGACCGAAACAAAGGCGTGGATACGCGGATCAAGTCCGCGCAAGACGACTTCTGGTTGATTCCTGCGAGTCCTCAACCGAAAAACTTCCTCGGGCAGTACTGCGCTTGCGCGGGAACGAGGATTCTATTTCGGTGGGTTGTATTCTAGGCGCAACGGTTGACACGGCGCGGTGCCGGCCGCCAACCGTCAGTAATGGGTAACCCACGGGCTGTTCAGCGCCTCTTCGATGCGGCGGTGGCGGGCCTTGATGATTTCGGCGGGGACGGCGCTGACAAAGGCGTAGAAGGTTTTGGTACGGATCGCGTCGACCACGCGTTCGCCAACCCTCTTCGGATCGAGACCTGTCGTGGCGAGGCGTTCGGCGAGGACCGCTTCCTCATTGGCGCGGATTTGCGGTCCGCCCATATGGTCCGGGCGGTTGCGGGCGCCACGGGCGATGTTCGTGGCGATCGGACCCGGGCATAGCACCGAGACGCCGACATTGGTGCCTTCCAGCTCGTGCTCCAATGCTTCGGACAATGACAGGACGGCGTATTTGCTCATCGAATACGGCCCCTGGCGGGTGCCGCGGCGGTTCTGGAAGCCGGCGACCGAGGCGGTGTTGACGATATGCCCTTCTTCCCCGTGCCGCAGTATCGCGGGGAGGAAGTGGCGGATGCCGTGGATGACGCCCCAGATGTTCACGCCGATCACGAATTCCCAATCGCCGCGCGGCACGTCGACCAGTCTGGTTCCGTGCATCGGCACGCCGGCATTGTTGCACGCGATGTGGAGCTTGCCGAAATTGCGCTCGGCTTCCGCGAGGGCGTCGAGCACGGATTGCTCCTGCGTGACGTCGATCCGCACCGGCATGACTCGTTTGTTGGTGCCGGAGAGGCCATGAGCCGTCCGCTCGACCAAATCTTTCTGGATATCGGCCATGACGACGTTCGCACCGGCTTCCGCGAGCGCGGTCGCAACGCCGAGGCCGATGCCGGAGGCGGCACCGGTGACGATGGCGGTCTTGCCGGAAATGTCGATCATTCGCGACGGCCTTTCGGATCCTCAATGAAAATAGCGGCCGGAGTCGATGACAACCGTCTGGCCGGTCATCGTCTCGGTGCGACACATCGTGACCACCATGTCGGCGCAGTCGTCTTTGTCGGCGGGCTTCTTCAGAAGCGAGGTTGATGCGGAGCGCTCGACAAACTCGGGCCGCAGATTGGCCGTCGCCCGCGTTCCCTCCAAAAGGCCCGGCGCCACGCAGTTGACCAGTGTCTCGGGGGCCAATGCCACCGCCATGCAGCGCGTCAGATGGATGAGGCCGGCCTTCGACACGGCGTAGGCGATCGACGAGCCGGTCGGCCCGACCCCCGCCACGGATGAGATATTGACGATGCGGCCCCGGCCCTGCGCCTTCATGACCGGCGCCACCGCCTTCATCAGGCGCATCGGCCCGGTCAGGTTGATCGCGATGATCTTGTCCCACTCCTCCATCGTCATACCGTCGAGGTCGGGGAACGGGATCGCTTTGTTGTAGGCGGCGTCGTTGACGAGTATGTCGATATTGCCGAAACGCTTGGTCACGTCGCCGACTACCTGCTCCACGGCGGCGCCATCCGTAATGTCGCACGCGAAGGCCGCGGCGTTGACCTGATGTCTCGATGTCAATTCGCGGGCGACACCTTCAGCCTGGTCGCGGCTCTGGGCATACATGACGGCGATGTGCACGCCCTCCTTCGCCAGCGCGTGACAGATGCGTTGCCCGAGCCCGCCATTGCCGCCCGTCACCAGCGCGACCGCACCCCTGAGGTCCATCACCTTCTCCTTACGCGAACAACTCGGTCATCGCCGAGTAGACCAGGGTGCGCAAGTCCCGGCGCAAGGTCAGGCGCGCCTCGCTGCCGATCACCTGGGTCATGAACACGACCGTCAGCTCTTCCTTGGGATCGATCCAGAAGGCGGTCGCGGCCGCGCCGCCCCAGAAATATTCGCCGAGCGAGCCCGGCAGGCGGGTTTTGGCGACGTTTACGTTGACCCCGCAGCCAAGCGAAAAGCCGACCCCGGCATAGCCGGATTCGCTGAACATCCCGGGGAGTGCCATATCGGCAATTTCGCGGCCGTCGGGCAGGTAGTTGAGGCTGAACAGCGCAACCGTTTTGGGGCTGAGAATCTGCACCCCGTCGAGGGTGCCGCCGTTCAGCATCATCCGGCAGAAGCGCAGATAATCCTGCGCTGTGGAGACCAGGCCGCCGCCGCCCGATTCCAAACGCGGCGGGGTCGCATAGGTGCTCTCCCGCGCGTCATCCTGCAATTTCAACCCGGGACCCTTGCCCTCGGGCTGATAGCAGGAGGTGAAACGCTCGGTCTTGTCCGGCGGCACCCAGAACGCGGTGTCGCTCATGCCGAGCGGCTCGAACAGCCGCTTGCGCAGGAACTCGCCGAAACTGACGCCGGACAGCTTTTCGACGAGATAGCCCAAGACGTCGATCGCCACCGAATAGTTCCAGGCTGTTCCTGGCGAGAAATCCAGCGGGATTTTTGCCAGCTGGTCGATCATCTCCGGCAATCCGCCGGGGGTCTGACGGTCGGCCACTTTGGCCTTGCGATAGGCGGCATCGACGGCGCTGCGCATCATGAAGCCGTAGGTGAGGCCTGAGGTGTGGGTCGCGAGGTCGATGACCTTCATCGGCTGCAAGGTGGGTGTCGTGATAAAGCTCGGCGGCGCGTCTGGCAGCAGCGACGGCATGCCGCTGGCGTATACGCCGAGGTCCTTCCACGCAGGAATGTGGCTGTGGATCGCCTCGTCGAGGCCGATCAGCCCCTCTTCGACCAGCATCATCAAGGCGACCGCGGTGATCGGCTTGCTCATCGAGTAGATGCGGAAGATCGCGTCCTCGCGCATCGGCTTGTCGCGCTCGATGTCCATCTGGCCGCAAAGGGCGGTATGGACGAGATGGCCCTTGCGATAGACGTAGGTCAGCAGGCCGGGCAGATAGCCGCCGTCGACATAGCGGCGCTTCATGACTTCGTCCAGTCGCGCCAGCCTCGCCGACGACATGCCTACCGTTTCGGGCATCATCAAAATCCTCCTTCAGGCTTGCGGCGGTAACCAGTTATAGACCCGCTGAAGCGTCTCACCCATAAGCATGGCCCGGTCGCCATCGGACAGGCGGTCGGTGACGCGAAATGCCTCGACCCCCTGCCCGTAGGTCAACAATGCGACCGCGCGCGTCCAGTCGGTGCCCCACATGCAGCGATCGAAGCCAAAGGCGTCAAATATGCGGCCGAGGGGATCCCAGATGTCTTTGTAGGGGAATGGTTCGTGCGACAACGTGCACGCACCGCTGATCTTGATCGCGATGTTGTCGCGGGCGGCCAGCGCCAACACCTTCGGCAGATCGGCGAACGGCTCCGCCGGCGGCGGCGGCTCGAACGGCTGCTGCAACCCGAGGTGGTCGATCACCAGCCGCGTGTTGGGGTTTCGTGCTGCGAGTTGTGCGGCCTGCTCCAGGCGTTCCCAACACAACAGGTTGACCGGCAGGGAATGTTGGGCCGCGGCGGTCAGAACCCGGTTGAGGCCGGGGTCGGCGGGATCGGCTGAAACCTCGTCTCGCAGCATGATCCGAATGCCGACCGTGCCATCGGCAGCCGCCCAGTCGGCGATTGTGTCGGCCACTCCGGGATCGGTCGGGTCGACCGGTTTCACCAGCCTGAACCGGCTGGGATGCGCCGCATAAACTTGAAGGGCATAGCTGGCGTCGTAGCGATACATGGCAAACGGCGACACCAGCACGGCGCCGTCGACACCGACGGCGTCCATCGCCGCCACCATCTGGTCGCCGGTAACCTCCGCCGGGCCGTGAAGTACGCCGGCCCAGGGGCGTCCCGGGTGGTTGCGCTCGTAGGCGTGAACCTGAGAATCCAATGTCGGCATGATCTAATTTCCTGCGCGGCAGGGAAATGTTGCTAGCCGAAACGCCCGGCGATGTGGGTGTAGAGCGCGCGCAGCGCGGTGGCTTCGGCGCCTTCGGGGCGGCCGGGGCGGCTCCGCGGGTTCCACGCCATCACGTCGAGATGAGCCCAAGGGATTTGGGGCTCGACGAACTCCTGCAGGTAAAGCGCGGCGGTGATGGCGCCGGCATGCGGCGATTCCGAGACGTTGTTGATGTCGGCAATCTTGCTGTCGATCATCTTGCGATAGGGCCGCCACAGCGGCATCCGCCACATCGGGTCTTCCTCGGCCGTGGCGGCATCGAGCAGGCCCTGGGCAAGCGTCTCGTCGTTGCAGAACAATGCCGCCAATTCGGGGCCGAGCGCAACCCGCGCCGCCCCGGTCAGCGTCGCCATGTCGATCAGTAATTCCGGCTTTTCGGTCGAGGCCTCAGCCAGCGCGTCGCACAGGATGAGGCGTCCCTCCGCATCGGTGTTGCCGATCTCGACGGTCAGCCCCTTTCGGGTGCGCACAATGTCAAGGGGGCGCATCGCATTGCCGGAGACCGCGTTCTCGACGCAGGGTAACAGCACCCGCAGGCGCACCGGCAGCCCGGCGTCCATGATCGCCTGAGCGAGCCCCAGCACGATCGCGGCGCCCGCCATGTCCTTCTTCATCAGCCGCATACCGGAGGCGCTCTTCAGGTCGAGTCCGCCGCTGTCGAAGCACACTCCCTTGCCGACCAGCGTCACTTTCGGCGTCGCCGGGTCGCCCCAGACGATGTCGACAAGCCGCGGTGGGCGCGCGCTCGCACGGCCGACGGCATGGATGGTCGGGTAATTCTCGGCGAGCAATTCGTCGCCGACGATGACACGATGACGGGCGCCGGCGGCCTTGGCAACGCGCACCGCTTCACCGGCGAGCTCCTCGGGGCCGAGGTCTCCCGCCGGTGTGTTGGCAAGATCGCGAGCGAGAAAAACCGCCGCTGCGAGCCGCTCGACGCGGCCGCGATCGGCATCCTCGGGCCAGACCAGGGCGGCGGCGGGCCGGGGTTTCGCGCTGTAGCGCGCAAAGGCATAGGTCGCGAGCGCCCAACCAAGCGCGAGGCTCGTCGGGTCGGCGCCGCCGGGAACCGCAGCGAGCCGATAGCTCGCCTCTGGCAGCGCCATCGGCAGCCCGGCGAGCGCCCAGATCCGCCCCTCGGCATCGGCCCCGTCGCCGAGCCCGACGAGCACCCTTGCGAGCTTGCCGCTCTCCCCGGGAAGCAGCGCATGCTTTCCCGCCTCAGCAGAAAAGCCGATTGATGCCATCCAGTTGCGCTCGCGCTCCGGCGCCTTTTCGCGCCAGGCCGGGAATTCCGTCTTGGTCAGAGCGGCGATCGGAACCGCGCCCTCGGTTTCGTCGATCAGTGAAAAGGCCATGTCCGCGCTCTCGTGACTTCGTGATGACCCGCAGAATGGCCGGCCATCCTATTTCGAGCAAGACCGAGCGGTTGGGCAGAGTTCCTCGAACCGGATCACCAGCGGCATGAGGAAAACCGGTACCGTGATCGACAGGGGCAGCAGTCTGGCATCATCGGTCACGGTCAGCTCCACTTTGCGCGGCGCGTCGTCGGGGTCGCCGTCTTCGCTGGTTTCACCGCGGAAGCCGGCGATCGGACGCAACGTCAGTGCGGCCCGCAATGTGCCGTCGGCCGAGCTGTTCCTCGGCAGGACCTCCCCGACGATATCGAAGCGCCGCGCCCCGTCATAGACCGGGATCGTAAACCTGCGGCCGGGCTCGGCCGTGCGCAGCGCCTCGCGGATGCGTTCGAAGGCGGACAGCGGATCGACCGAATTCTTGCGGAACGCCTCGGCCAGCGGGGGCTTGCGGCTGGTGTCATCGAGACCTCGCTCGGCGACCGTCGCGCCGGAACGGCGCACGAAGAGCATGCTGACCCGCCTGTCATGTCGCTTGCGCAGGTCATAGGCCGCCAGATAACGCGACGGCTCCGCTGCCCGATCCGCGCCAAGGCGCCCCTCAGCCGAGGCGGTCGCGCGAAACCGGGAGAGCAGGTGGGGCAGCCCTAGGGTCGTGATTTCGATCTCGTCGTGATACTCGGCACTGCCATCGCGCCCGATGCGGGCATCGTGCAAGGTCAGGCGGATATTCGCCGCAGGAACGCCCGCCCAAAGCGCGCTGTAATTTGCGACGATGTCTTCGGCGGGCGCCGGGCCAGCTATCACCGCCACGAGTAGGAGGACGGTGGCAGGGCCGCGGCGTGCCCAAGCTTTCCGCCAACAGCGCAGCACCATCTTAGACCGGGATGTAACTCCAGCTTGCTCCGTCCCACACGATCTTCTCGCCGCCGGGAAACAGCAGCTCGATCGCGCCCGACGCCGAGCGGGTCCGCTTTACCTTCCCCGCGGCACCCAACTCCTCCGCCTCCCAGCGGTCGGTAAGAGCAAGCCCGATCCGGCTCGGGCTCAGCCCGTCTTTTTGCAGCGCAATTGCATCATCGAGAAGCTCGCGGACAATACTCATGTCGTGACCCCCCGTCGTTCACACTAAGGCACGAGCTCGGCTACTGTGTCGTTTGGCAGCCGTCCCTGCGCCCGATACTGACCGATCTTATCGAGCAAGGGCGCATCGGACACCGTGTAAAGGATCGCATCAGCGCTGCCGTCATTGACGTGGCGGCGCCACGCAAACCCGGGCACCACGAAGATGTCGTTGGTTCGCCACTCGAAGCGCTGCCCGGCTATTTCCGTGACCCCCTCGCCTTCCATCGCGACATAGAGCGTGCTCGCGGTCTCTCGTTTGGACCGGGTCGCCTCGCCCGGGCGGAGCAGCTGCGCTCCGTAATCCAATGTCGGAAACAGCGATGCTCCGGTTGCCGGGTTGACGAACCTCACACTGAGAGCGTCGTACGGATCCCCCTCTTCCTGGCGCAGACCGTCGAGCGCTTCTCGGATGTCGGCGCCGCGGTAGTGGAACATGGGTGTCGTGTCCCGTCCGAAACCGCGTTGGTGGGGCGCAAAGCGCGGCACCAAGCCGCCTCGGCCGTAGAGCTTCTGTGAATACGAAGGCGGCCGCACCACCCGTTGCGCGCGGACATTGCCGTCGGTTTTTCCCGGATATGCCTCGTCGAGCCAGACGCAATCGAGAAACTCCATCAGCGGGAAGTCCAATACGTCGATCCAAACAACAGGTTGTACGCCGTCATTGCCGTGATCGTGCCAGGTGCCGTTCGGGGTCAGGATCAAATCGCCGCGCGCGGCCTCGCAGCGTTCCCCGTCGATCGTCGTGTAGCCACCTTTGTCCGACAGAATGGTGCGGCTGGCATTCGGGGTGTGGATGTGGACCGGGGCAACATCGCCCGGGTTGTAGATCGATACCGCACAGCGCATCGTGCTGGTGACTTGCAGGCGCCCGCCGAGCCCGGGATTGGTCAGCAGAAATTGCTGGCGTTCGGCGAATTCGATCGGCGAGATTTCGGCGCCGCGCGCGATCTCGGCAATGCGATCGAGATAAGGCGAGATCTCGTTCCACCGCCAGTGATGGGCGACGGGCTTGAGCTGCGCCGCACCGACCCGGCCGGTGGCAATCCGCCCGCCAGCGTCCAGCCCGGTTTCACGAAACCATGGCCGTTGCGCCGGGGCGTTCGCCTGGGTTCGCAGCCAGATGTGAAGCTCTGCTGCCTCGCAATTGAGCCGCTCCATCGCCCCTCTTGGCCCGATAGATGGCCCGACGGATGACACTGGGTTGCTCATTTCAGCTCCTTTGCTCGGGCGAACAATCGCAGATCGGCGACCAGCCCTTCATCGCGCTCGATGCCGTATTCGCTGCGCTCGCTCTCCGCCTTTTCGAGCACCATCAGAACTGCCGGATCCGCGGTTTCGAAGACGCGGAGATTCCGCTTATCCAACTCCAGCTCCGCCAGCTTTCCCTTGATGGGCACTGCGGGCAGCCGTTCGGCGATATCGATCAGCTCGATCAAGCCCTCGACCGTGATCCCGGCGGCCTCGATCTCGCGTTGCAGCGCCTCGGCCGCGGCGGTTTTGGCGTGCCTCTCGGCCTCTAGCACCCGGGCCCGTTCGTCGGTTTGTCGGCGGTATTCAGCGTAATGCGGCTGGATCCTTTGCAGGAAGATGGGCGTGGGCATCTCGCGGGTGTCGAGCCAGCTCTTCGCCTTGGTCCAGGTCATGGCGAGCCAGTGGCGGATCCCCGGGTCCTTGATCTCGCGTATCCGGTCGGCTCGAAGCGCGGCCGCCCAGCGGATCTGGGTCGCGGCGCCGGTCAATACCGCCCAACCATCCTCCTCGGACGGCGCGCTGACGGCGGGGCTGGGTTTGACCTCGGCCGCCTGTCCCGTCGCATGGCGCCTTTTCGCCTGCTCGAATTGGCGCCGATACTCCGCCTCCCACTCGTCGCTGTCCTCATCGGGGACAAAGCCGTTTTTGTCCCAGAATGCGCGTGTCGTCGCCTCGATCGCTTCTTCTCGCACCGCCTGAAGATTCATCCTCCTGGCCTCCGCTGGTCGACCCGGTCCCGAACCGTAGCATGATCCGGCGCGGAGAGGAGAGCCTTAGCGATCGCCTAGCGGAGTCGGGAAGTCGAGCGCCCACGTCGATCTGGAGGGTGCCGCGAAAGGGCAAAAGCCCTACGCGAGCTAAGCACGGTCCGTCGCACTGAAGATCTCGCCATTACGGGTGCATTCGGGTACGCCGAGAGCGAGGAAGGCGTCGGCAACGCTTTCCGGCGGCGGCAGGCGCGCCGGATCTTCGCCGGGGAAGGCGCGGGCGCGCAGCCGGGTGCGCACGATGCCGGGATCGATCAGGTTGGCGCGCACACGCGTTTTGGTGATTTCGCCGGCATAGATCTTCACCAGCATCTCGAGGCCGGCCTTGCTGATTGCGTAAGGGCCCCAATAGGGGTGGACGCCGTGGGCCACTCCCGACGTGACAAAGATGGCGCGGCCGGCCGGCGCGGCGCGCAGCAGCGGGTCCATCGCGCGGATCAGGCGCCAATTCGCGGTCAGGTTGAGGTCGATCACCTCCTTCCATGTCGCGGGATCGATGTGGCCGAGCGGCGAAAAGACGCCGAACTCGGCGGCGTTGCCGACCAGGATGTCGAGCCGGCCCCAGCGGTCCAGAAGCCTCGCGGCAAGCTCGTCGATCTTGACGAAATCGCGCAGGTCGACCGGGACGAGGGTGGCGCTGCCGCCGGCCGCGCGAACCGCGTCGTCGACCTCTTCGAGGCCGCCAACCGTACGTGCTGTCAGCACGAGATGCGCGCCCTCGCTTGCGAAGCGCTTGGCCACCGCCGCGCCGATGCCGCGCGACGCGCCGGTGACCAGCGCGATCTTGTCCGCGAGACGCCCCTGGTGCTCAGCGCCGTCCTGATCCCCGGTCATCAGGTCGCCTCGGCGGCCGTTGCGGGCCGTCGAAGCTCCCCCCGGACCTCCCATTGGCGCACCACCATCAACGCGATGATGCTGAGGCCGGCGGTGAACATCAGATAAAAGCTCGGCGACAGGCTGTCCCCAGTAACGGCGATCAGCCAAGTCGCGACGAACGGCGCAAAGCCGCCGAAGATCGTCACCGAGATGCTGTAGCTGAGCGACACGCCGACGCCGCGCGTCTCGGTCGGGAACAGCTCGGACATCAAGGAGGGCAGCACGCCGCTGTAGCCGGCTTTGACGAGGCTAAGCCAGCTGGCGGCGAAGATCGCAGTCGCCAGCGAGGGATAGGCCACCATGAAATAGAAGACCGGGTAGGCCGTGATCAGGAACAGCCAGGCCATCGCCAGCATGATGCCTGAGCGGCCGACCTTGTCGGACCAATGGCCGGACAGCGGCGACACGGCGGCGAGGATCGCTGCGCCGATCATTGTCGCCGTGAAACCAATAGGCTGCGGCAGGCCGAGCTGCTTGACCGCATAGGTCGGGATATAAAGGATCAAGTAATTTGAGCTGTTCGAGATAATCGAAGCGCCGAGCGCCAGCAGCACCCGGCCGGGGTAGCGCTGGAGAAGGTCGCGCACAGGCGTGCCGGTCGGCTTGACAGCAGTAAATTCCGGCGTCTCGATCATGCGGCGCCGGATGTAGAGACCGACCGGCCCGATCAATAGACCGAAGAAGAACGGCACCCGCCAGCCCCAATTCAGCAGCTGATCCGGCGGCAAGACACCGGTCAGCAAAACCCCGAAAGCCGATGCCAGCAGCGCCGTTACGCCTTGGCTGGCCCATTGCCAGCTGGCCGCAAACCCCTTGCGCGCTTTGGATTGCTCGACGACAAACGCGACGGCGCTGCCGAACTCGCCACCCACCGAAAAGCCCTGCAAGAGGCGCGCGAACAGAATAAGGATCGGTGCGGCAATGCCGATAGTCGCATAGGTCGGCGTCACCGCGGTCATTGTCGTGCCGATCATCATCAGCAGGATCGACAGGGTCAGTCCGGCCTTGCGGCCGGCGCTGTCGGTAAAGGCGCCGATGACGATCGCCCCGAGCGGCCGCACCAGGTAGGAGGCGCCGAACGTGCCGAGCGTCAGCAACAACGAGACCGTCTCGTTGTCAGTTGGAAAGAACAGTTTTGCGATCGTTACGGCGAAATAGCCGTAAATCAGAAAATCAAACCATTCGAGCGTATTGCCGATCGATGCCGCAAGAATTACCCGATAAAGCGGCAGTGGGCGCGCTGAGCCGAGGCTGGGGGTACTCATCAGAAAAGTTCAAGGGGGTGCAGCGAGCAGCGAAAGCTGCACCGAAACCTTCCCATTATCGGCGTCGGTCGGCGGGATTGGATAGTCGCCGGTAAAGCAGGCGTCGCAGAAACGCGGCATGAGGCGATCGCGCCGGGATTCTCCCATCGCTCGGTAGAGCCCATCTATCGACAGGAAGGCGAGACTGTCGACACCAATGAGCTTGGACATCCCGGCGATATCGAAGCGCGCCGCGAGCAACTCATCGCGCTCCGGCGTGGCAATTCCATAAAAGCAGGGGTGGGTCGTCGGCGGGCTCGAGATGCGCATATGGACAGCCGCGGCCCCGGCGCGCCGCACCATCTCCACGATCTTGATCGAGGTCGTGCCGCGCACGATCGAGTCGTCGACGAGAATGACCCGCTTGCCCTTCAGGTTCGCTCGGCTCGCATTGTGCTTGAGGCGCACGCCCAAGTGGCGGATCTGATCGGTCGGCTCGATGAAGGTCCGCCCGACATAGTGGTTGCGGATGATCCCGAGCTCGAAAGGCAATCCTGATTCCTGAGCATAACCGATAGCCGCCGGCACGCCGGAATCCGGGACCGGGACGACGATGTCCGCGTCGACATGGCTTTCGCGGGCGAGCTCTCTGCCGATCCGCTTGCGCGCCTCATAGACGCTGGTCCCTTCGACGACGCTGTCGGGCCGGGCGAAGTAAATGTGCTCGAACACGCAGAAGCGGCTGTCGCGGTGCTCGAACGGCATCACGCTGCGCAGGCCGCCTGCCCCGATAATGACGATCTCTCCGGGTTCGATGTCGCGCTCGAACTCGGCGCCGATAATGTCGAGCGCGCAGGTTTCCGAAGTCAGGATCCAGGACGGGCCGAGCCGCCCCAGGACCAGCGGCCGCACGCCGAGCGGGTCGCGCACTCCGATGACCTCATTCTGCGAAAGCGCCACCAGGGAATAGGCGCCCTGGACCTGCCGCAATGCATCGGTCAGCCGGTCGACGACGGTGTCCTTGAGGCTCGTCGCAATCAGATGGACGATGACCTCGGTGTCGCTCGTCGACTGGAACAGGCTGCCGCGCCGCACCAGCTGGCGCCGCAGCTGATAAGAGTTCGTCAGATTGCCGTTGTGGCAGATGGCCAGCCCGCCGAACTCGAAATCGGCGAACAAGGGCTGCACGTTGCGCAGCGCGACCTCACCGGTCGTCGCATAGCGTACATGGCCGATAGCGGCACTGCCGCGCAGGCGTTCAATCACCTCCTTGGAGCTGAAATTGTCGCTGACGAGGCCTTGTCCACGATGTGCGTTGAACTGCTCGCCGTCATAGGCGACGATTCCGGCAGCTTCCTGACCGCGATGTTGGAGTGCGTGCATCCCGAGCGCCGCGAGCGCCGCGGCATCGGGGTGGCCATAGACCCCGAATACGCCGCATTCTTCGTGGAAATGATCGGTGTCCAGGGGCATCCCGCGATCCTGGTCTCGGAACCCGCTACATAATTCCTTCATAAAGGAAATACGAGTCGGGCCTGCGCACACCTGCTATCGCGTGTTCTTGATCAGCCGATCCATATCGCTACGGTCACCGGGCTTGTAGCTCGGCGCCGCTTCCTGGCCGGGTTTCGCGGTGGAAGGTGTGGCGGGGCTCGAATAGGCGCGCATGGCTTTTTGCGCCTCTTGCGCCCGCTCGAATGCTCGGTGGGTGTCATCGGCGACACCGGCGCTCTTCACCTGGAGCGAATCGGGCAACGCGGTCCGCAGCAAATCCGCCCCTTTCGCGAGGAACCGTTCGCTCTTTGCCTCTTTGATCCAGGGCGGCCGATCGTTCTGCGGCAGGCTGATATCGACCACCAGATAGGCGAGGCAGACGAGCACGACCCCGCGGGCCAACCCGAAAATCAAACCGAGCGTCCGGTTGATCGGCGACAGGGCGCCCGAATTGGCGAAGCGCGCAACGTAACCGGTTATGATGGTCAGCACGATCAGGCTGATCACGAACAGTCCGGCCCCGGCGATCAGGTCCGCGAGGAGCGGCGTCGTCACCAGCCGCACCGCGAATGCGTAAACGCTGTTGAACCCGTAAAGGGTGATCGCCGCGGCACCGACCCAGGCGATGATCGACAGCGCCTCGCGCACAAAACCACGGGCGAAAGCGAAGATCGCCGAGAGCGCGATAATCGCGATGATTGCGAGGTCGAGGGCATTCACTGGGCGATCTCTCTCACGCTTCGCCGGCGAGGCGCGTGCCGAGCAGACAGTCGGGTAACCAGCTCGCTCAAATGTCCGATCGCCATGGTCTTCAGCCCGGTTTCGGTGGCGCGCGATCGCCCGGCGCCAGGGCTCCGGTGGAGTGGCATCCAGGCTGTGCCAAAGCCGAGCTTGCCGGCCTCCTTGAGGCGCGCCTCGGTGTGGCCGACCGGACGCACATCGCCCGAGAGGGCGATTTCGCCAAAGACCACGGTATCGGCAGGTACCGGCGCCTCGGTCAGTGCCGAAACGAGCGCGGCGGCGACCGCGAGATCCGCGGCCGGCTCGACGATCCGCAGCCCCCCGGCGACATTCAGGTAAATGTCGTTGGCCCCGACCGATAGGCCACAGCGGGCATCGAGAACGGCAATGATCATGGCGAGCCGGGTCCCGTCCCAGCCGACCACGGCGCGTCGCGGCGTGCCGAGTAGGGCCGGGGCAATCAGCGCCTGGACCTCGACGAGCACCGGCCGTGTCCCCTCGATGCCCGCGAACACAGCCGAGCCGCTGAGCTGCCCAGCGTTGAAGCCGGCCGGTTCGTCTATTTCCGAATCACCGTCAGGCATTCCGCGCCCGGCGAGGAACAAGGCCGACGGGTTCGGGACTTCGGCCAGCCCGCGATCGCTCATCTCGAATACGCCGATCTCGTCGGTCGCGCCAAAGCGGTTCTTGACAGCGCGTAGGATGCGAAACTGATGACCGCGCTCGCCTTCGAAATAAAGCACCGTATCGACCATGTGCTCAAGCACCCGTGGACCGGCGATCACACCCTCCTTTGTCACATGGCCGACCAGGATCAGCACAAAGCCACGCCGTTTCGCGAGGCGTATCAGCTCCTGCGCCGCCCCGCGCACTTGGCTCACCGTACCGGGAGCGCTGTCCAAGGTGTCGAGATACATGGTCTGGATCGAATCGACGACCACCAGACCGGGCGCGTCGTCCCGGTCGAGCGAAGCAACGATGTCGCGCACGCTGCTGGCGGCGGCCAGCAACACCGGGCTCTCGGCGACACCAAGCCGCTCGGCACGCAGCCGAACCTGATCGATCGCCTCCTCGCCGGTGATATAGGCGGCACACGGCGGCGCTGCGTCGGGCCTCCCCGGAGGCGGCGCCATCGCCGCCGCGGCCTGCAGCAGCAAGGTCGATTTTCCGATCCCCGGATCCCCGCCAACCAGGATCGCCGAGCCCGGAACAAACCCGCCGCCACAGACGCGGTCGAGTTCGGCAATGCCGGTTCGCAGGCGGGGCGGCAGCATGCTCGGCCCGGTCAGGCCGACAAAGCCGAGCGGACGCCCGCCGCGGCGGTCCTTCGACAGCCCCTGGGAGAGCCCCTGTGGCGGCGCCTCCCGCGGCAACTCTTCGATCATGCTGTTCCAGGCGCCGCAACCCTCGCACCGACCGGTCCATTTGGCATGGACCGAACCGCATTGCTGGCAAACAAAACGCGCCTGCGGTCGCGGCATCCGCTCAATCCCAACGAGGCATCGAACGCCTCATGCCGCCCGGACCTGCATCTTGATGGGCCCGTCGGCGCGGCCATTGATGAACTGGTCGACATAAGGGTTGCCGGAATGGTCGATCTCGGCGGTCGGCCCGTGCCAGACGATGCGCCCGCCGTGCAGCATGGCGATGCGGTCGGCGATCTTGCGGGCGCTGACCATGTCGTGGGTGATCGACACCGCGGTCGTGCCGACCTCGCGCACGCATTTGACGATGAGATCATTGATCACATCCGCCATGATCGGATCGAGGCCAGTGGTCGGCTCGTCGAAAAACACAATTTCCGGCTCTGCCGCGATCGCGCGCGCCAACGCAACGCGCTTTTGCATTCCACCGGAAAGTTCGGCCGTGCGCAGCAGCGAGACTTCCGGCCCGAGCCCGACAGACGCGAGCTTGGCGAGCGCGATCTCTTTGGCCGCCGGCCGCGCCGTGCCGCGTCCTCGAACCAGACCGAACGCGACATTCTCCCATACGCTGAGCGAATTGAACAGGGCGCTGCCCTGGAAGAGCATGCCGAATTTCTGCATCAGCTGTTCACGGGCGCCGCGCGGCAATCCGACCGTCTCGGCGCCGTCGATGCGGATCGATCCCGCTTCGGGATCGAGCAGGCCGAGAATGCACTTGACCAAAACCGATTTACCGGTGCCCGAACCGCCGATGATGACAAGGCTTTCGCCACTGCCGCAATCGATATCGAGGCCGTCCAGCACCTGTTTACGACCGAACGACTTGCGCAGCCCGCGGACAGAGATCTTCGGCGCTGAGTGAGTATTGGTCATCGGCTGAAAAAGGCTGCGGTTATCAGGTAATCTACGAGAAGGATCAGAATCGAGGCGGAGACAACGGCATGGGTGGTGGCCCGTCCGACACCCTGGGCTCCGCCGCGCGAGTGGTAGCCCTGATAACAGCCCATCAGTGCAACGATAAAGCCGAATACCGCCGCCTTGACGAGACCCGAGACGAGATCGATGGTCTCGAGGTGTTGCCACGTCCCACTGAGATAAGCCTGGGGATTGAAGCCTAGCTTATATACGGCAACGAGATAGCCGCCGAAAACGCCGATTATGTCGGCGACCAGGACCAGCATCGGAAGGGTGATTACCCCGGCGAGCAGGCGTGGAAGCACCAGGTAGCGCAGCGGGTCGGTAGACAGCGTGGTGAGCGCGTCGATCTGATCCGTGACGCGCATCGTACCGATCTCCGCCGCGATTGCGGCCCCGACGCGGCCAGCCACCATAAGCCCGCTGATGACGGGGCCGAGTTCCCGGGTCACTGACAGTACCACGACCGTCGCCACCGCCCCTTCCGCGGAGAATTGGCTGAAGCCGGTGTAGGATTGGAGTGCCAGCACCATCCCGGTAAAGACTGCGGTCAGCCCGACGACCGGCAGCGAGAAATATCCGATAGAGACCATCTGGCGCAGGATGACGCCGGGATAGAAGGGCGGCGTAAACGCGGTCGCGAGGGAAGTGCCCGCGAACAGGGCGAGTCGGCCGGTGGTCGCGAGAAAGGTGAGAAAGGCCGCCCCAATCGCGGCGAGAAACCTCAGCATTGGCTCAGCATTGCCGCCGGGGCGCCGCAATAGACCCTGTGGTATCGGCGGCCGAGGGCAGTCAGGATCTCGTAACCGATCGTGCCGGCATCGGCGGCGGCGGCATCAACGCCGTAATCCTCGTGCAACAACTCGATGAACCCACCGGGCCGCGCGAGCACAGGGTCGACGTCGGATACGTCGAAAACTGTGAGATCCATCGAAACGCGACCGAGAAGCGGTACTCGCTTGCCGCCGGCGCGGCCCGAGCCACGCTGGCTCACCGAACGGAGCCAGCCGTCCGCATAGCCCACCGCGACGGTTGCGAGGCGTCCCGGTGCGGCCATGACATGCGTCGCACCGTAACCAACGGTCTCACCCCGGTCAACTTCGCGTATCTGCAGAATTCTGCCCTTCAGCCGGACGATCTGGCGCATCGGGTTGGGATTGCCGGGCTGCGGATTGAGGCCGTAGAGGGCGGCACCGGGACGTGCGAAATCGAAGCGAAACTCAGGCCCGAGGAAGATGCCGGATGACGCGGCGAGGCTGGCCGGCAGGTGGAGGAGACGCCGTCGCGCAGTAGCAAAGCGCTCGAGTTGGAGGTGATTGAGCGGATGCTCTGGTTCGTCCGAACAGGCGAGATGGCTGATGAGGGCCCGCCATCGAATGGGATCGGGCTGGCACGACTCCTCGGCGAGCCGATCGAACTCTCGGAGGGTCAAGCCGAGACGGGCCATACCCGTGTCGACATGCAGGATCGCCGGCTCTTCCCCGTGCCGCGAGGCGGCGGATCGCCAGTCGGCGATCTGCCCGGGATCATTGAGGACCGGGACGAGGCGGAATTCGAGAAGATCATTCGCACAGCCGGGCAGCAGCCCGTTCAAAACAGCAATCTCGGCCGATTCGGGCAATACTCTACGGAGCGCGATTCCTTCATCGATGGTGGCGACGAAAAATTGCCGGCATCCCGCCGCAGCCAAGACGGGCGCCACCTGTGGGGCGCCCAAGCCGTAGGCATTGGCCTTGACCACGGCCGCACATTCCGCCGGTTCAACCCGCCGCGCCAAGAGGCGCCAATTCGCCGCTATACCTGCGAGATCGATCTCGAGAATGGCGCCCGCGCGGTCGGCGGGATTGCCTGTCATGTCAAACCAATCCGCGGTCGCCTGCCGCGTTATGCTCGGGCCGCCACATTCGTCTCGCGGTGTCTGATCACCGGGTTAAGGCTCAACGAGCGGGCGACGGCATCGAGGCGGCGCTGGACCGTTTCTCCGACAAACAGGCTGCTCTCCGACGGCACATCGAGCGTCAGAGTGCTGCCCGAGCGGTCGAGCCCGAGCTCGGCCAGAAGTTCTATGGAACCGGCGCACAACGTGTAGGCGAGACGCAGCGCGAGACCGAGCGTCCGCGCCTCGCGCGTCGCGCCCTCGTCGAGCAGCCGCTGAGTTGGCTCTTTCACCCGGTCCTCAGCCGAGCCGCCGTAGCGGGCATGCAAGGCCGTCGCGACGAAAACCCGATCCGGATGGGTGCTGCCGGCAAACGGCAGCGTCAAGCTTCGGATGAAGGCCTGCTTGGCGCGGTAATCGGGGTGTTCGCTCCACGCCAGATCGCTGAGCCAGCATGCGGCCCTATGACGGCGTCGAACCGCGTCCGAGAAGTCGCCAAAGAGCGGCAACGTCCATTGCTGCAGCAGATCGCCGTCGAGATGAAACCGACTCTGGCGCCGGCCGACGACCATATATCCCGCGATCAGCGGATCCGGGATCCGCTCCTCTGCGGGAATGAGCCCATATGCATAGCCTTCCCGCAGCCCAAGAGCGGAAAAGACGACGCTTTGCGGTCCCGCGAAGGTTATCAGCTTGCGCAGGACTAATGCCGCAAGCGGCACTACGTCGAGACGCCGGCGCGAGACCGCAGTGATTCTCTCGAGCGATTTGCGAGACTGCCGGCCGATGATGTCGAGGAAACCTTCGGCCTCCCTTCGGGAAATCGTGTACCGGTGAATGATGTGAAGCGGATATTGCGTGTGCTCCATATGTAGCCGGGCGATGGCGCGCGCTGCTCCGCCGACCAAATACAACCTCCTTCCGGCCGCCGCGCGCAAAACCGGAACACCGGCGAGCACCCGTTCGACCGATTCGGATAAACCTCTCCCGCGATCGCCGAATTCGGCCAGGCGAAGGGGGCCGAGCGGAAGACTGACGCCCTCGCCAATTTGACCGGTACCGCCGCTCGACAGTGTCCCGGGTCCAACACGAACCAGCTCCACACTGCCGCCGCCGAGGTCGGCGACAATTCCATCCGCATCCGGAATCCCGGCGAGCACTCCGGCCGCGGAGAGCCGCGCCTCCTCCGCCCCGTCGATTATCTTGACCTGCACGCGGCACTGGCGTTCGACCTCAGCGGCAAAAGCCTCTCCATCGCTAGCGTCGCGCACGGCGGCAGTTGCCAGCACCGCGAGATGATCTACGGCAATGGCGCGGGCGAAAGCGACGAAGCGGCGCAGATTGACCAGCGCCAGGGCGACCCCTTCCGGGTTCAAGCGGCCGGTGGAGGAGATGCCGCGCCCGAGGCCGCACATGACCTTCTCATTGAAGAGCGGGAATACCGCGGCCCCGAGCCGCTCGAACACGACGAGGCGCAGCGAGTTCGAGCCGAGATCGATGACGCCGATGCGCTCGGCCGCCGCAAGCGGATCGGGATCGAACATCGACTCAGCGCACAACAAGCCTCGGGTGCCCTCGCCGCAGCGCCTTACCGCGCCCGGACAGGCTCGGATTAGTCATAAAGTAGGTATGAGCGGAAAAGGCTTCCTCATCGACCGGCACCCGATCGTAATCCCCCGTAGGCGACAAGCTCCAGCTCTGCATTGTATCGCGGAGATTGGCCACCATGATCTCGTCCAGCACTTGGCGGTGAACCGTCGGGTTTTCAATCGGCACCGATGCTTCGACGCGCCCGTCGAAATTGCGCGGCATCCAATCGGCCGAACTGATGAACACCTTGGCCCGATCGGAGGGCAACTTGTTGCCGCTGCCGAAGCAGACAATGCGGCTGTGCTCGAGAAACCGCCCGATGATGCTCTTGACGCGGATGTTTTCGGAAAGGCCGGGAATGCCCGGCCGCAAGCAGCAGATGCCACGCACCACCAGGTCGATGCTCACCCCCGCCTGTGAGGCCACGTAAAGAAGGTCGATTAGTGCCGGGTCGACAAGCGCGTTCATTTTCGCCCAGATCTGCGCCGGCTTGCCTTGCTTTGCGTTCTCGATCTCGGCCTCGATCAACTCCCCGAGCCGAGCCCTGAGCGTGAGCGGCGCAACCGCGATCTTCTCGAGGCTCGCGGGGCTGGCATAGCCCGTCATGAAATTGAACAGGCGCGCGGCATCGCGGCACAAGGCCGGATCACAGGTGAAGAACGACAGATCGGTATAAACCTTGGCTGTGTAGGGATGGTAATTGCCGGTCCCTAAATGGACATACGAGCAAAGCTGGCCCCCCTCGCGACGCACGACCAGCGAAACTTTGGCGTGCGTCTTGAGTTCCAAGAAGCCGTAGACGACCTGCACGCCGGCCCGTTCGAGATCGCGGGCCCAACGGATATTGGCCTCCTCGTCAAAACGGGCCTTTAGTTCGATCAGCGCCGTCACTGACTTCCCGGCTTCGGCGGCTGCGGCGAGCTCGCGCACGATCGGGCTGTCCTCGCTCGTGCGATAAAGGGTCTGTTTGATCGCTACGACCGCCGGGTCGCGCGCCGCCTGTCTTATGAACTGAACGACGACGTCAAAGCTCTCGTAGGGATGGTGGACGACGATGTCCTTCTGCCGGATCGCCGCAAAGCAATCCCCGCCGAAATCCCGAATTCGTTCGGGAAAGCGCGCATTATAGGGCGTGAAGACGAGATCGGGGCGCTCGTCGACGATCAGCTGCTCGGTGTCATTGAGGCCTAGAATGCCATCGGTCGCAAACACGTCCGCCGGCGCCGCGTCGAGCTTTTCCATCAGGAAGCGCCGCAGGTCGGCCGGCATTGTCGAATCGACTGCGAGGAGGATGGCGTGACCGCGCCGCCGTCGTTTCAGCGCCGTCTCGAAGAGACGGACCAAATCCTCGGCTTCCTCTTCGATCTCGACCTCACTGTCGCGCAACAGCCGAAAAACGCCTTGCGCGACGACGGCAAAACCGGGGAACAGATGATCGAGGAAGAGTGAGATCATCTGCTCGATCGGCAGAAACCGGGTTCGGCTGCCTGGCAGCCGAACGAAGCGATCGATCGAGGATGGGATCAGGGTCAGCGCCTGAAGGCGAATATTGTCGCTGACCCGCTCGAGCTCGAGTGCCAGGCCGAACCCGCGATTGGCGACAAACGGAAATGGATGAGCCGGGTCGAGCGCCAGCGGCGTCAATACCGGAAAGACCTCGGCCATAAAACGGTCTTCGAGCCACTCGCGATCACCCTGTTTCAGATCGCTCGGATCGATGACGCTGATCCCAGCTTCGTCGAACTGCCGGCGCAACGCCAGCCAAGTGATCTGCTGGTCGGCCATCAGCTTGCCGGCCCTCCGCCTGATCGCCTCGAGCTGTTGCGCCGGGGTGAGCCCGTCCTGGCTCAGCGTCTTGATTCCGGCAAGATACTGGCCTTTCAGCCCGGCCACCCGCACCATATAGAATTCATCGAGATTGTTTGCCGAGATCGACAAGAAGCGGAGCCGTTCAAGCAGCGGATGGCGCAAATTGTCGGCCTCGGCAAGCACCCGCTCGTTGAATGCGAGCCAAGAGAGCTCGCGATTGATAAAGCGTGCTGCCGAATGGAAATCGACCGACGCGATCTCGACAGGCTGGGCGCTGGTGCTCACTACCGCTCTCCCGATGGGGCTGGAGGTACCTGGTCGATGCGGAGTTTATCTTTCGGTGAGAAGAGTGTCATGTCTTGCCCTTGCGCGCACGATCGAAGGCCATGCGGTCGTGCATGAAGGGCGCATGCGTCCGGCGATGAGGCCCGAGATGAACATGCTCCACTTGCTTCGCCACGCGAAGTCGAGCGCCAAAGAGGATGTCGACGATCACCAGCGGCCATTGAGCCGGCGCGGCCGCAAGACGGCGCGCCGCGTCGGCAGAAATCTCTCGGCCAAGCTCGGCGCAATCGATCTTGTTCTCTGCTCAAGCGCCCGCCGGACACGCGAGACGCTCGATTTGGTTGTCGTTGAGCTTTCGCCCGCGCCGCGCACCTTGATCGAGGACGAGCTGTATCTCGCCTCGCGAGAAAAACTGGCGGCGCGCCTGGGCCGCCTCAACGCACGCGACGTCAATGTATTGCTGATCGGTCATAATCCGGGGCTTCACGAGCTGGCGATTGCGCTCGCCGACAAAAATTCGCCGGCGTTCCCGGCGCTCGCCTCCGGCAAGTTTCCGACTGCTGCCTGTGTCAGCTTCCGGGTTCCGGGAAACTGGTCGGTTCTGGGCTCCTCGCGGCACGAAGTAATCGGTTACGTCACGCCCGCATCTCTAGGCGACGAAGACGCGTGAGCGCCGGCTTCCGAGACGAGTTGGCGCGCCAGCGCCACGGTGATCGGGCGGCGTTCGCACAGCGAAACCACGTCGAGCTGGGCAACGATTTCGGCGGCTGCCGCGAAAGACCGCTCCATGTGCGTCAGCAAATAGGCGATCACCTCCGGCGCGACGCGCAGCTGCCGATCGGCAAAGTGCTTGACCAGAACCGCCCCGAGGAGCGCGTCATCGGGCAGCCCGATCCCGATGGCCAAGACCGCGCGCAACCGCGAATCGAGATCGGGCAGCGCGACGGTCCAAGAGGCGGGCGGCTGCCGAGCGGCCACCAAAAGGCCGCCCCGGGCTTCCAGACAGAAATTGTAAAGGTGGAGCAGCGCGAGCTCGAAGGCGCGATCGGCATCATCGACAGCGATCCGATGCCTGCCCTCCGAGACGAGACGAGCCACCTGCTCCTCGTCGAGCGTTTCGCCGGACACGACGACTCCCCCGGCCTGCCCGCACCAGAGATGGGTGAGATGCGTCTTGCCGCAGCCCGTTGGCCCATGCAGCGCAAGGGCTCGGGAGGGCCAATCGGGCCACCGGTCTATCCAGCCAACCGCGACGGCGTTGCTGTCCGAGATCAGGAAATCAGAGCGGCCAAGCGCGATGCGCTGGGGCAGGTTGAAGGTGAGCTGCATCACGGCTCCAGGGCTTGCTCCGCGCGCGCGAGGATCCGCGCCCACCGCACAAGATAGATCAATCCCGAAGCAACAGTTGTCACAGCGACCGCAATGCCCAACAGCTCGTCAACTAGGCCGGCCTCGGCGCCGAGGCCGCGTCGAGCCAACACGTAAGCGACCATCGCGACCTGCAGGCCCGTGTTGACTTTGCTGACGAAGAGCGGATGGGTGGGTTTCGGCAGCGCGGCGAGCGCCTGGATCAATAAATAGCCGCCGATAATCATGATATCGCGAAAGACGACGAGGACGACGAGCCAGGCCCAGATCTGCCCGGCAACGCCGAGAGTGACATAAACGCTGACGAGGAGCACCTTGTCGGCGAGGGGATCCAACAGCGCACCCAATCGCGTGCGCCGGTCGAAGCGCTTCGCAATGAAGCCGTCGAGGGCGTCCGAGATTCCCGCGGCAACAAAAACCCAGAAGGCGGCCCAGTACCTCCCGTCGACAATGAGCGAGATCGCCAGCGGGACCAGCAGCAACCGCCCCACCGAAATCAAATTCGGGAGATTGAGCCCCAGCCCAATCATCATGGTTGCAGGAATGCAAGATCAGCATTCCCGCGGTCGCTGCTAGCGCACACTCGCCGCGCCCGAGGGCTGGATCCGCCAGATCGGATCGCCGCCGCCGAGATCGAGGTTGACCTCGGCCAGGCTGGATTTCAGCTGATCCGGAGTGCCGACATACTTGACCTCGATTCTCGCTTCCTGGCGACTGAGCGACAACAGGTCGATTTTCCGGATCGCGCTGACCGAAGCGAGCCGGCCACGCACCTGCACCCATTCTCCGAGACTGCTGATGGGAACGGTGACTGCAAGGCTCTCCGGCTGGTCGGAATGCGCGCCGGCATTCCGTTTGGCGCCGCTCTCGATATCCGCGGCGGTTGATTCTGCCACCCTCTTCAGAAGATCGGCTTCGCTTTCTCCGGGAGCGGCATCGAACGAAGTTGCTTGCGTATCGACGAGGCGCCCGAAGCGGTATCGCTTTACGTTGATGTCGATCCCGGTAAGCTTATTGTCTTGACGCCGCGCAGTCGCCAACGCAACGACCGCATCGGACCCTCGATTTCGTTGCGTGATCGCGGTCAGCGCGTCGGATCTGCCGGATCCGGCCTTCTCGGCGTCAATCGCGGCGAGATCTCCGGCGTCGCCCAGCGGCAGCACCAGGCGACCGGGTCCAGGCCCGGCCGGTCGCTGCGACCAGGCCATGCGCCACGCGTTAGGGTCATCCCACAGGACGAGATTCGACCCGTCTTGGTAGACCGGCAGAACGACAACGGTCCGATTGCCGCTCTCGGCGGACGGCTTGCCAGCGCCCTCCCCGGGGCTCTTGCCGTTGTCCCCAGGGCTTTTGTCCGGGGAGCTTTTGCTGCCGCTGTCCGCCGGCGGCGTCTCGACAACCCGGACCAGCCGCCTCACTTTGGACTGACGGAAGTGAAAGGTGTAGTCGGCAACATAACGCACGGCGGACATGTGCTCGTTCGCCACCTCGAAACTGACGACCATGTCGGTGATCGCCTTGTCGTCGAGCTTCGGTGGCTTGGTAGGTTCGGACGCGCCGGATAGACGCTCGATGACTGCAGCGAGAGCACGCCTTTGCCCATCGATGCGCGCCACCTCCCGCGCCGCCGCCGCGCTCTCCGCCGTCGCGTCCACCTTCACCGTCGCCGAATAGGCCTCGTCAAATTCCTGCGCGAGGGCCGGTCCTGCCCGCATCGCGACTGCTCCCAGCAGCAGCAGGGTGCACCTAAGATTCCGGAGCCCTCGGTCTCCGGCGATCGCAGACATCAGCCGCAGAGCCATTGCAAACCGCCTCCGACCCGATATCTTCGCGGCTGTCGGCCGCCGCGCAGCGGTCATACAGCAGTTCTTGCGAGGACGCCATCAACAGCCGGACCCGCCGGGCGGTCGACCCGCAACAGCACCCCAGGGCCAGAAAACCGCGATGGCGCGGCTGAGGGTCGGCGTGCTGATCTCAGGCAGGGGTTCCAATCTGCGGGCCCTTATTGCGGCATGTTCGGCTGAGGCCTACCCGGCCGAGATCGCGCTCGTCATCAGCAGCCGGGCCGAGGCGCCGGGTGTCGGGATCGCGGCCGCGGCCGGCGTTCCCGTCGCGGTCATTCCGCATCGCGACCGGCGCGCCTTCGCGGCTGAGGCGCAGTCGCTGCTCTGCGAGCGCCGGGTCGAACTCGTCTGCCTTGCCGGCTTCATGCGCATATTGGACGCGAATTTCGTGGAGGCCTGGCGCGACCGAATGGTCAATATCCATCCCTCCCTTCTTCCCTCCTTCCGCGGCCTGCATCCGCAGCGGCAGGCGCTGGCAGCCGGCGCCCGCTTTTCCGGTTGCACGGTTCATTTCGTCCGGCTGGAAGTCGACTGCGGGCCAATTATCGGTCAGGCGGTCGTGCCGATTCATTTCGACGACGATGAGGCACGGCTGTCGAAACGAATTCTCGAGACCGAGCATCGCCTCTACCCGTTCGCCGTGCGGTTGATTGCAGAAGGACGGGTCCGGGTCGTCCCCGGGGTGGTCCCCGGGGCCGTTGCCGAGCGGGTCGAGATCCTGAACGCACGAATTCCGGATATTTCGGCGCTCAACCCACAGGATTGCCCCCGGTCGCCCGCTTGCCTCGAACCCAGGCTAGAATAGTCTATGTCTGCAACGTATTCTCGTAGCGGATAGGAAAGCGATGGCGGTAGTCGATCCCAATTTCGAGCAGCATCGTCGGACATGGATCGGGTTCACCCGGGTGGTGAGATACGCGATGGCGGTGATTATTCTCATCCTGATCGGGCTGGCGATCTTCACTTTGTAACCCGGGGGCGCGCCAAGGAGAGGGCCTTGGGTTCGCTCGCGTTCACGCGTGCGGAGGCACCGCTGGTCGCCCGCGCCATGACCAAGACCAAAAACAGCGAGAACGACAAAGTGCCGATCCACCACTCCTGCCATATGCCGTAAGTGGCAAAGCACCCGACAAACGCGATTGTGAGACTGGCGCCAGCCGCGGCGGTGAACAGAGGCCGCCACTCGACGCGGGCGAGTCCGCCCCAGACGATTGCTGCCAGCAGCGCGAATAGCGCCGCGCCAGGCGCACCGAGTTCGAGCCACACCTGCAGGGCCGCGTTGTGCGGATGCAATGGCATCCAGGTCTCGCGGGGTCTGATCGGATCGTCGCCGCCCGGGATGGCGCGCGACGAGTCCAAGCCCCAGCCGGTAACCGGCCGCTCGGCGATCCGATCGCCGGCAAATGACCAGATCAACAGACGGTGACCGGCCGAGATTTTGAAGCTGTCGGCCATTTCGCCGAGACCGGGCAGCCGTTCGAGCCGCGCAAAGGTCAACGGTGCCGCGATGATTGCGGCCACCGAGATCGCCAGGGCGACCCTGGCGACAACCCGGCGTGCCCGGTAGAGAAGCAAACCGATGGCCAGGCCGGCGACCAGCACCGCTTTCGCCGCGGTCCCCGCCGACCCGTAAACCGTTGCAGCCGTCACGGCCGCGAGCAGAATTGCCAACACCGCGTGGCCGAGAGAAATCAATAAGGCGCTCGTCGGCAAGACCAAGAGCGCCAACGAGATCGAAGCCTGGTTGAGCCGGGTTGGCCGATAAGCGCGGTCCGAGAGAAGCGAGCTCAAGGCGCCGGCGGTAGCGAGCTCGACCGCCACCATAGCGATCCCGAGCACCATTCCGACGAGCAATAGGAATGTCAGGCGGCGCGGCGCCGCGACCAGGCCGGCGCCGCTCGCAAGCACGAGCCCGACGGCAAATAGACCCGCAAGTCGGGCCGCCACGACCAAACTGCGCACCGGATTGACCGACCACAAGGCCGAGGCAGTCCCCCATAGTAGCAGACACCCAAGCAGCATTGCCGCGACCAGGAGGGTGCGGGTGAGCCTTATCCCGCCTGCCGACAGCGCCAAACCGGCCGCGCACAGCCCCGCAGTCGAGACGAGCGCGGCCACGCCGCGGGGCAACACGACGAGGAGCGGAAAAAATAGCAAGGCAGCAGCGTCGAGACCGGCCTCGGACCACGCCGCGATGCGCTGGGCAAACCGGTTTCGCAAGAATACGAAGAATTGAGATCGCGAACCTTCTGCCTGCACCGCGGGCAAGATGCCCCCGGTCAAAGACACCGGCTTAGAAGGATCTGCCGCCCTCACTACGGGCAGATTTCGATCGTGGAGAAAAAGAATGCGATCTCCTGCGCCGCATTCTCGGGCGAGTCGGACCCGTGGACCGAGTTTGCTTCGATCAACTCCGCGAAATCCTTCCGGATGGTGCCGGGCGCGGCGTTCGCCGGGTTTGTCGCGCCCATGATTTCGCGGTTGAGCGCCACAGCATTCTCCCCTTCGAGCACCTGGACCAAAACCGGGCCCGAGCTCATAAACACGACCAGATCGCGGTAGAACGGACGCCCCGCATGCACTTCATAAAACCGCTCCGCCTGGGTCGGCGAAAGCTGGATGCGTTTCTGAGCGATGATCCGCAGCCCGCCCCTCTCGAAACGGTCATTGATCGCGCCGGTAAGATTGCGGCGGGTAGCATCGGGTTTGATGATCGACAAAGTCCGTTCGATGGTCATCCGCATCTCGTGTTCCAGGAGAGCCGCGGGTTATAGCGAGCGTTCGGATGACCGGCAAACCCGGCGCCAAAACGACGCTTCTTCAGGTCTTTCGCTCCCAGCCGGATCCCGTCTGCTGCCAATAGGTCAAATTGCACCCGGCTTCGCGGGCACGTCGCCAACGGCGGCGCGCCGCCTCGACCGCCTCCGCGTTGTTGCCGTCGAAGACGTCGGCACAGCGGGTGAACGCCCGGAAGTCTTCGACTTCGAGGCCGTCGACCAGAACGATCATCGAAGCGCCGTTCGGGTTCTCGGCGTGATGGGTCAGCCAGATCGGCTGCATCGCCGGGTTGCCGTCGCGCGCCGAACCGTGCGGCAGGAACGCGGCCTCCTCGTAAGTCCATAGCGCCGCATTAAGGTGTTCGACCCGCTCGGGAGAAGCGGCCCGGACCACCACTCGATGGCCCTGCGCGCGGGCTCGCTCAAGGAGCCTCGCCAGGGCCCGTTCCAGCGGCATCGAGAGCAGGTGGTAAAAGCCGATTTCAGCCGTGGCGCCGCTACTCCTTCTCGTAACCTAGTCTTTCTCGTAATCTAGTCTTTCTCGTAATGCTGGGAGATGAACCGATCGAGCAGCCTGACGCCGAACGCGGTGGCACCCTTCGGCACCGTCGGCGCGTCCTTTGTCGACCATGCCGTCCCGGCGATGTCCAGATGAGCCCACGGCACCTCGTTGACGAAGCGCTGCAGAAACTGGGCCCCGATGATGCTCCCCGCAGCCCGGCCCCCGCCGATGTTTTTGATGTCGGCGGCATCGCTGTCGATTTCGCGGTCATAGCTTTCGGCGAGCGGCAGGCGCCAGACTTGCTCGCCAACCGCTTTGCCGGCCTCGACCAGCCGGTCGGCCAGCTCGTCACTGTTCGAGAACAGGCCCGCGTGATGGTGGCCGAGCGCGACAATGACGGCACCCGTCAAGGTCGCCAAGTCGATGATCAGGCGCGGCTTGAAGCGATCCTGGCAATACCACAGCGCGTCGGCGAGCACCAACCGGCCCTCAGCGTCGGTGTTCAACACTTCGATCGTCTGACCGGACATCGAGGTAACGATGTCGCCCGGGCGCTGCGCGGTACCGGACGGCATGTTCTCGACCAGGCCGACGACACCGACCGCATTCACCGGGGCGTTGCGCGCGGCGAGCAGCCGCATCAAGCCGATGACCACGGCGGAGCCCGCCATGTCCCATTTCATGTCGCCCATGCCGGCCGCCGGTTTGATCGAGATGCCGCCGGTATCGAAGGTGACGCCCTTGCCGACAAAGGCGAGGGGCTGGCTGCGCGCCCCGCCCGAGCCTTTGGCGCCGTGCCACTGCATTACAACAACGCGGGCTGGCTGGGTGCTGCCCTGCCCTACCGCGAGCAGCGCATTCATCCCCAACTCTCGCATGTTGTCCTCGTCGAGGATTTCGACCTCGACGCCGAGTTCGGCGAGCCGCCCGGCCTCTGCCGCCAGCGTTTCCGGATAGATCACGTTTGCCGGCTCCGAAACCAGATCGCGGGTCATAAACACCGCCTCCGCTGCCTTCTCGAGCGGCCGATAGGCACGTTTCGCGGCCTTCGCGCCGCTGGTGGCGACCGTCAGGCGATTGAGCGACGGCTTCTGCTCCGGCTTCTGCTTGGTCTTATATTTGTCGAAACGATAGGATCTGAGCTGTGCGCCAAAGGCCAATTCGGTGGCTGCCTCGGTCGAACCGATGGACGCCCCCTCGGCAACGTCGAGCATCAACGTCGCCGCTTCCTCTCCGGCGCTGTTTAGATGCGCGACCAAGTTTCCGCCGAGTTGCTGAAATGATCGGGAGTCGGACGATTCGGGCTTGCCGAGACCGGCAAGCACAATCCGGCTCACCGTGACATTGGCGGGACCGACAATCGGCAGCAGCTCGTCCTTCTTGCCGCTGAACCGCGATGCGGCGGCGAGCGCACGGGTGATGGCGCCTGCCGCCGCCTCGTCGAGCCGTCTTGCGGCGGGCGTCAACACCTTCCCTTCCCATACCCCGACCACCACGGCACCGGAGCGGGGCAAGTCGGGTTCGGCAAAGCTGATCTTCATCGGGCGACCTCGAAAGCTGGCGGGAGGAGCGGCGCGTACCCGGTCTTCCCGTAAGAGAGTGGGGGTTAGATAATCGAGAGCCGGAGCTGACGCCAGGGATGTGGGTCAGCAGGCGCGATCTGAATGGCCTTAACGCCGAAGCGGGGGTAGCAACTCTTTACGCGCCTTTCGGGGAATCGATCTGGCCGGGTCGCGACCCGCTCTTTATGATCGATGACCATGAAGAGGCTCGACCGCTACATCCTGCGCCAGTGCTTCGGCGTGATGGTTTTCGTCACCGCCGCACTCAGCGCGGCAATCTGGCTGGCCCAGTCGCTGCGGCTGATCGATCTGATCGTCAACCGCGGCCTGTCGATCGAGATCTTCCTCTACCTGGCGGCGCTGATCCTGCCTCGCTTTCTCGACATCGTGCTGCCGATCGGCGTCTTTATCGCGGTGCTCTTTACCTTCAACCGGCTGACCGGCGAGAGCGAGCTCGTCGTGATGCGATCGGCCGGACTGAGCCATCTTGCGCTGTCCAGGCCCGTATTGCTGCTCGCCGGGATCTCCTTTCTCGTGCTGATGAGCCTATCCATCTATTTCCTGCCGGCTTCGAACAGGGCTTTCAAAGACCTGCAATTCGAGATCCGCAACCGCTTTGTCTCGAGCCTGCTCCAGGAAGGCACGTTCACGACGATCTCCGACAAGCTGACGATTTATATGCGCAGCCGGGACGATCGAGGCGAGGTCACCGGCCTGCTGATCAGCGACAGCCGCGACCCGCAGAAGCCGGTTACGATTCTCGCCGAGCGTGGTGTCTTCGTCGATTTGCCGACCGGCGCCCGAATTGTCATGGTCAACGGCAACCGGCAGCAGTTCGACCCCGAAAGCCACAAGCTCTCGCTGTTAACCTTCGATAGTTACACGCTCGATCTCAATGCCTGGCGCGATGCGCCGGTTGTCCGTTTCCGGGAAGCTCAGGAGCGCTTTCTAGACGAACTGTTCACTCCGCCCGCGGACGCCGACGCGTCCCTTCGCGCTACTTTCCTTGCCGAGGCGCATCAGCGCATTCTCGTCCCCCTCTCCGCCTTCAGTTTTTGCGTCATCCCGCTGGCTTGCCTATTGCCCGGCGAGCTCAACCGCCGCGGACAATTGAGACGCGTCCTGCTGGCGATAGGTCTCGCCTTTGCATTCGAGTTGCTCGACCTCGGAGTTAACAATCTCGCGTTCCGGTCACCTGCGGCAATCCCGTTGATGTATATGGCCGACCTCTTGCCGTTCGCGGTCGGGTTTGGAATCCTGATGCGCGGGGGGATAAAGCTCGGTTTCCGCCGGCCGCTGCTCGCCGTGCGGACGGCGCCCCACCTGGCGCACTGACAACCTGCGGCGATTCGGAGGGGGCCGTTGCACGTAGCGAAGACCTTTTCCGCCTATGTCGCCCGCCAATTCTCGGTATGGTTCGGTGGCGTCTTCGCGGCGATGGTCATCGTCACCTTTCTGCTCGATTACATCGAGCTGATCCGCCGCGGTGGCGCCAAAATCCAGGCGACCTTGGGGCTGCTGCTCGAAATGGCGGCCTTGAAGCTGCCGCACACGGCGCAAGAGGTCCTGCCCTTCGCCATTTTGTTCGGGACGATGCTCGCCTTTTGGCGTCTGACCCGCAACAACGAGCTCGTCGTCGCTCGCGCGGCCGGGGTTTCCGTTTGGCAGTTTCTGACCCCGGCCGTGCTCGTCGCGTTTCTGATCGGTCTCGTCGCGGTGACGATATTCAACCCGATCGCTTCACTGACCGAAGCGGCCTACGAGAAGCTCGAAGGTCACATTCTTCGCCAGGGCTCAGACCAGCTGGCTCTTTCCGACTCTGGTTTGTGGCTCCGGCAAAGCGACCAAGCCGGCAATCAAATCGTGATCCACGCCGGCAAAATCGCTTCCCAGCAATTGGTCCTCGACGCGGTCACACTCTTCTTTTTCAACGACTCGACCCAGTTCACCTCGCGCATTGACGCGCAGACCGCGCGGCTCGAAAGCGGCGATTGGGTGATCGATAACGGTATTCGCTGGGTCGCCGACGAGCCTCCCCAGCCATTCGACGAGATACGCCTGGCGACCACGCTGACGCCGCGCAAGATCGAGGAGAGCTTCGCCTCGCCGGACACGATGTCATTCTGGGACTTGCCCGGCTTCATCGAGTTGCTCGAACAGTCGGGGTTTCCGGCGCAGCGCCACCGGCTGCATTTCAACGTGCTGCTCGCCCGTCCGTTTCTGTTGGGCGCGATGGTCTTGGTGGCGGCGACCTTTAGTTTGCGTATGCAGCGGCGCGGCGGCGCCACCTTGATGATCGTCGGCGGCGTCGCCAGCGGGTTCCTGTTGTATTTCGTCTCCGACATCGTTTTTGCGCTGGGGCTGTCCACCAAGATCCCGGTCACGTTGGCGGCTTGGACGCCGACCGGAGTGAGCCTGATTTTCGGCACCTCGATGCTTCTCCATCTGGAAGACGGCTAATGGACGGCGGGGCGGACCCGAGTTGCCGCGGCATGGCCTCATGGCTCCTGAGGAGCCTCCTCCTTCTGCTGGTGATGGTCAGCACCGCAATTCCGGCGACCGCCCAATTCACCTTTGGCGGCGGCACACACGAAGACAAAAACGCCCCGATCCTCTTTCGCGCCGATGAGATCCAGTACGACGAACAGCTGGCCCTGACGATCGCCCGCGGTCACGTCGAAATCTCACAGAACGGAATGGTTCTGCTGGCCGACACGGTTACTTACAATCAGCGCACCGATACTGTAACAGCCTCGGGGAATGTCAGCCTCACGCAGCCGACCGGCGAGATCGTCTTTGCCGAATTCATGGAGCTGCGCGATTCGATGAGCCAAGGGTTTGCGAAGAACGTGCGGATGCTGTTTGCCGACCGCTCGCGGCTGGCGGCGAATGCAATGCGCCGTACCAACGACAATCACACCGAGCTGGCGCGTGGCGTCTACTCCCCATGCGACCTTTGCAAGGACGATCCGACCGCGCCGCCCCTATGGCAGCTCAAGGCGCGCGAGATCGATCATGACAAGGAGTTGCAGCTGATCGAGTTTCATGATGCGACCATGGAGATCGACGGCTGGCCGGTCTTTTATACTCCGTATATGTCTACGCCGGACCCATCCGTAAAGCGCGCAAGCGGGTTTTTAGCACCCTCGATCGGGAGTTCCAACACCCTCGGGGCGCATGTGACAATCCCCTATTACCTGGTGCTCGGACCGGACAAGGATGTGACATTCGAGCCGCGCTTTTACACCAAGGCCGGTCCATTGCTGGACGCGGAATATCGCGAGCGGTTTGCGAACGGAACGCTCGACGCGATCGCCAGCCTCAATCACAGCAATGTCGGTTCCGGCAACAGCACATCGAGCGAAGGGGAGCAGTGGCGCGGCCATATCAACGAACACAGCGTCTTCGATCTGGACGAGACTTATCGCACGGGCCTGGATGTCCAGCGCGTCTCGGATCAGACCTATCTGCTGCGCTTTGGTTTCGGCAATCCGCTGCTCAACGCGATGATCAGCCGCGCCTATCTCGAAGGCTTCGAGCCACGGGCGTCGACCGACGTCAACGCGTACCTGTTTCAGCCGCTGCTGCCTGGCCTCGGAGATTCGACTCAACCGATCGTGTTGCCGGTCGTCAACCGCAACTGGCAGAGTCCGCCGGACGCGCTCGGCGGGCGGTGGAACCTGAACGGCAATGTTCTCGATATCCTTCGCGAGGTCGGGACGCAGACCCGCCGGCTGTCACTTGGCTCGGAGTGGGACCGGAGCTTCACCGACCCTCTCGGCGGGCAATACAACTTTTCAGCGAGCATTCGCGGCGACGGGTATTCGATCGAAAATCTGAGCGCGGTGTCAAACCCCGAGCTGCCTTCGGCATTCTTTCCGCAGAATGGGCAACCGGCAATGGCGCCGACGCCCACCAGTTTTGTGACCGGCCGCACCTTCCCGCAAGTCGGCCTGGTGTGGAGCTACCCACTGGTCCACCGAGGAGAAAGCACGACGGGGTTGATCGAGCCTATCGTCGGCGGTTTTGCGGCGCCGAGCAGCGGCAACCGGCGGAATATTCCGGACGAGGACAGCCTTTCATATGAGCTCACCGACACCGATTTGTTCCGGCGCGACCGCTTGGCGGGCTACGACATTCTCGACACCGGTCAGCGGGTCGATTACGGAACCAAACTCGGGCTCTACGAAAAGGAGGGCGGCAGTTACCGCCTGCTGATCGGCCAGAGTTACCGCGCACAGCCCAACCCTTTTCTGCCGCTTGGTTCCGGGGCTGAAAAAAGGCTTTCGGATGTGGTGGGGCGGATGGTGTTGTCCCCCAACTCCTATCTGGACCTGATTTATCGGTTCCGGTTCGACGCCAGCCCTTTGGCCAATCGCAACCAGCAGGTCGGTGTCAGCCTCGGCCCGCCGAGTTTGCGGGTCTCCGGCAATTTTGTTTATCTTCCCGCGCAACTGCAAAGCGAGGTAGTAACGATTCCAAGCTCCGGCCAGAACGTTATTTATGGAAAACGCGAGGAACTCTCGTTTAGCGTCACCGCAAAGCTCACCCGTTATTGGTCGCTGCAGGCTTCCGAAACGATCAGCCTCATCAACAGCACCGCCCTCGTCAACAACGTGCCGTCACCGATGGCGTCGAGCGCCAGTCTTTACGGATCGTTGTCTGCCATCTATCAAGACGAATGCATGGCGTTTATTGGCTCGTTGACCCAATCGGGAGTCCGAAGCGGCGACGTGGTGCCCGGGTATTCCGTGGTGTTCAGCGTCGTGTTCAAGAACCTCGGCGAGATTGGCGGCACGGTAGCTACCCTCTCCGGTAGCGCGCTGTGAGGTGTCGCCGCCCGTCGGGGACATAGCCGTTCGTAGGGTGTAAGTAATTGGCGGCACACGATCAGGGGTAAGGTTCAAACCGATGACGATACTTCGTTGGCTCTGCATAGGACTGGGCATAGGACTGGCAGGACTGACCTGCTTTTCCGGTCCGGCGAGCGCTGCCCGTGCGCTCTCCGGACCAGGATCCCCACCCGGCGCGCCGGCGACGCAGCGCCCCCCGGCGCCGTCGCCGGAGGGTCAAGTGACCGAGACCCGAATCGCCGCGGTCGTCAACGACGAAGTGATCTCGGTCGCCGACGTCACGTCGCGCCTCAGAATGGTGATGCTGTCGTCAAACCTCACGGACTCGCCCGAAACACGGCAGCGCGTCGCCGCCCAGGTGCTGCGCACGATCGTCGACGAGAAACTGCAAATGCAGGAAGCCAAACGGCAAAACGTCACGGCTACCGACGACGAAATCAACAAAGCCCTCGCGCAGATCGAAAAACAGAACAACATGCAGGCCGGTCAGCTCGACCAAGTCCTGAAGTCGCACGGCATCGAGCGCAGCGCGCTGGTCGATCAGCTGACCGCATCGATCGTCTGGGCAAAGCTGGTGCGCCGACTCGTGTCGCAGACCAGTGTGGTGTCCGACGAGGAGATCGATTACGCGCTGCAGCGTGCAAAGGAAACCGCGAACGAGCCGCAAAGCCGTGTTGCCGAGATCTTTCTCGCCGTCGACAACCCGCAGCAGGAGGATGAAGTGCGGCGGCTCGCCGAGCGGCTCACCGAGCAGATGCGCCAGGGTGCCCGGTTCTCCGCAGTAGCGCAGCAATTCTCGCAATCCGCGACGGCGGCTGTCGGTGGCGACATCGGCTGGGTGCGTCCCGAACAGCTGAGCCCCGAACTCGGCAAAGCGGTAGCCCAGATGCGGTCGGGTGAATTGTCCGCGCCGATCCGCGCTGGGGCGGGCTACTATTTGCTGCTCGTCCTGGATCGCCGCTCGGGCCGTTCCGCCGGCCCGGAGGACAGCCTGGTGCACCTGGTCCAGATCGTATTTCCTCTGCCGTCGCAGGCCACGGAGCAGATGCGCCACGCCGCGATTGTCGAGGCGCAGAACGCCAAGACCGCTGCCAAGAATTGCGAAGAGCTGCTGAAGATCGGCAAGGAAAAGGGGTCGGCGCAGCTGTCCAGCGAAGGTCGGCTGCGCGTCGACCAGGTAACCCCCGCAATGCGCAATATCGTGCTCGGGCTAGAGGTGGGGCAGACCTCGCCCCCGATCGTGCAAAAAAATGGGGTCGGGGTAGTCATGATGTGCGAGAAGGCGGCGCCGCCCAGTGCGCTGACCGTGCCGTCGCGTGACGAAATCGCCGAAACCTTGATGCGGCAGCGTCTCGAGACGCTGGCGCGACGCTATATGCGCGATCTGCGGCGTACCGCCTTCGTCGATGTCAGGGTATGAAGGCGATGGCGATGGCGCTGCCGCTCGCCTTGACGATGGGCGAGCCGGCCGGCATCGGGGGTGAGATCGCCCTCAAGGCTTGGCTCGGACTTCGCGACGACCTCCCTCCCTTCTACCTGATCGACGATCCCGATCGACTCGCGTCGCTGGCTCGGCGGCTCGACTGGCCGGTACCGATCCGGCCGATCGACGCGCCGGATCGAGCGCCCTCGCTCTTCGCGGACGCGCTTCCGGTCCTGCCGATCGACACGACCGTCCGTGCCCAGCCTGGCCGCCCGGACCCCGGCGATGCGCCGGCGATCCTCGGCGCGATCCAAACCGCCGTCCGCGACGTGCGCAATGGGCGCGCCGCCGCGCTCGTCACCAACCCGATCCACAAGGACAGCCTCTATCGAGCCGGCTTTCAGCATCCCGGACACACCGAGTACCTCGCCGAACTCGCGGGGGCTGATGCGGCTCCGATCATGATGCTGGTGTGCCCGGGGCTGCGCGTTGTTCCGGTTACCATCCATCTCGCGCTGCACCGGGCGATTGAAAGCCTGTCCTCGGCGGCCATCGTCCACGCCGGAACCATCACGGAGGCGGCGCTGCGCCGCGATTTCGGCGTCGGCTCCCCGGTCCTGGCGGTCGCCGGGCTCAATCCGCACGCCGGCGAGGCCGGCAGCCTCGGCCGCGAGGAGATCGAGATCATCGAGCCGGCTGTCGCCGAATTGCGTGCCGGAGGGATAGATGCGCGCGGCCCCTTGCCTCCCGATACGATGTTTCACGCCGAGGCGCGCGGCGCTTATGACGCGGCGCTGTGCATGTATCACGACCAGGCGCTGATCCCGATCAAGACGATCGACTTCCATGGCGGCGTCAACGTGACATTGGGTCTGCCCTTTGTGCGGACGTCGCCCGATCACGGAACGGCGCTGGCGATCGCCGGCCGCGGCACCGCGCGGCCCGACAGCCTGATCGCCGCGCTGCGGCTGGCCGCTGAAATGGCTGCCAGGCGCTCGGCCGGCAGCTGAAGGGCGATCCGTCTGCGCCCTCCTTGCCGCCGCTGCGCGAGGTGATCGCTCGGCACGGCATCGTTGCACGCAAGAGCCTCGGGCAGAATTTTCTTCTCGATCTCAATCTGACCGGCCGGATCGCCCGCGCCGCGGGGCCGCTCGAGCATGCGACGGTCGTCGAGATCGGACCCGGTCCGGGGGCTTTGACGCGGGCTCTGCTCGCCGCCGGAGCGCGCCGCATCGTGGCGATCGAGCGCGACGAGCGCTGCCTTGCCGCCCTCGGCGAGATCGCCGCGGCTTATCCCGGCCGCCTCGATCTGGTCGCCGGCGACGCGCTGAGGCTCGACCCGGTCGAGCTGTCGGATGCGCCCCGCAAGATCGTCGCCAACCTGCCTTACAATATCGCCACCCCGTTGCTGATCGGCTGGCTCGATCGGATCGGCGAATACGAGAGCCTGACGTTGATGTTCCAGCGCGAGGTGGCCGAACGCCTGACGGCGGCGCCGCGCAGCAAATCATACGGACGGCTCTCGGTTCTGGTTCAGTGGCTGGCCGAGCCGCAAATTCTGTTCGATATCCCGCCGCGCGCCTTTGTGCCGCCGCCCAAGGTAACCTCGAGCGTCGTCCGCATCGTTCCGCGCCCCGAACCGCTCGCCCCGGCCGACCAGCCCGCCCTCGAACGCGTCACCGCCGCCGCGTTCGGCCAGCGCCGCAAGATGCTGCGGACCAGCCTCAAGACGCTCGGCGTCCCGGTCGAGCCGCTCCTCGACCGCGCCGGGGTCGCGCCGACGGCGCGCGCCGAGGAACTCACCGTCGCCGAATTCTGCGCGATTGCGCGGGTCGTCGGCGACGGATAGCCGGGCTCGCTGATTGTCATCGAACTGTAATCAATCTGCCGCCCTAGTTTCATGAGCCCCGCATAGCTTCCCCGCCGTTTATCTAAAATGAGGGATAAATTATGCGGAAATTCCTGGAAGGCGCCGCTGTCGGCGCCGGGCTTCTGGCGGCTTCGGCAGGTTCGCCAGTTCATGCCGATTCGCAAGAGGACCACAACAGGGGCGGCGTTCAGCACGTCCTGCTGATCAGCATCGACGGCATGCATGCCCTCGATTTTATCAACTGCGCGCAAGGGATCAGCGGTGTTAACGGCGGTGCGCCCTATTGCCCGAATCTGGCCGAACTTGCCGAGACGGGCGTCAATTACCTGGACGCTGCCACGTCGAAGCCGTCCGATTCGTTCCCCGGACTGATGGCGCTGGTGAGCGGCGGCTCGCCGCGAACCGTCGGCGCATTTTACGACGTCGCCTACGACCGCTCGCTCGATCCGCCAGCGACGACGACCGGGAACGGTGTTGCGGGAGCGCCGGGCCTGTGCACGCCCGCAGACACCTCCGACGGGCACGACCACGGAATTCGACGAGGGTATCGATATCAACAAGCTCCCCCTCAATGGGGGAGCGCCAGCCGGCGCGGACGGCGGCATCGCATCGATCGATCCGAACAAGCTCGAGCGCGATCCGGCCCGTAACTGCAACCCGGTCTATCCTTGGAACTTTGTTCGCACGAACACGATTTTTGGCGTGGTGCACGCAGCCGGCGGCTACACCGCCTGGTCGGACAAGCATCCCTCGTACTCGTCGGTCTCGGGCCCCGGCAACGGGACCAACGTCGACGACTACTACTCGCCGGAAATCAACTCGATCCCGGTAGCGTTGCCCACCGTGCCCGGGTGCAACCCGCTGCCGGATCAGACCGCTGTATCCAACAGCAATGCCTGGACCGACAGCTTCCAGAACATACAGTGTTACGACAGCCTGAAGGTGCAGGCGATCCTCAACGAGATCGGCGGCAAGGATCACAGCGGCACTTATCACCGGCCGGTCCCCAACCTCTTTGGAATGAATTTTCAGGTGGTCAGCGTCGGCCAGAAGCTGATTGAGAAGAGTCTTCCTACCACCGTGACCGGCGGCTATCTCGACAATATCGGCACCCCGAGCGCGGCGCTGCTGAGCGAGATCGAGTTCGCCGACAGTTCAATCGGGAAAATGGTCGCCGCGCTCAAAAAGAACGGGCTCTATCAATCGACCCTGATCATCATTTCGGCCAAGCATGGCCAGAGCCCGATCAACTCCGCTCGATACTTGGGCATATCGACCAAGCCTGGTGACCCGATAACGACATCGCCGGCGACGATCCTGCAGGACCTGCTGCCATTCTCCGAGTCGCCGGCAAACCCCAACGGGATCGGGCCGACCGAAGACGACATTTCGCTGATCTGGCTGTCGGATTCGACACAAACCACGAATGCCGTGGGAATGTTGGAAAGTCAGTCGCCGGCAACCAGCAACATCGCTGGAATCGGCGAGATTTTCTCTGGACCGGGGATTGCCCAGATGTTCAACCCGCCGGGGCTGCCGCCGAATGGCGACCCGCGCACGCCGGATATCATCGTCACGCCGAATATTGGCGTTACCTACTCCGGAAGCGGCAAGAAACTCGCTGAACACGGCGGCTTCGCACACGATGACACGAACGTGATCATGTTGCTGTCAAATCCGTGTTTTTCCCCTCGGACGGTGACCAGCCCGGTCGAAACCTACCAGATCGCGCCGACGATCTTGGCGGCGTTGGGTCTCGATCCGAACAGCCTGACCGCGGTGCAAAAAGAGGGCACGCAGGTGCTGCCCGGCCTCGACCTCGACATCGGCAAATCGCCTTGATAACAAACTCGCGTGATAGGGCGTCCCGCTCGGGGCGCCTTGTCAGCCCGCCCGGAGGGTGGCGACGAATTCGGCGAGGCCGGTTGTCGTTCGCGCCGTAGCCTCTCCGCCGTAACGATGGCGCGGACCTGCGCGACGCTCTCCTCGACGTCGCGGTTGACGATCACGTAATCGTATTCCGGCCAGTGGCTCATCTCCTCGGCCGATTTGGCCATCCGGGAGGCGACTACCGCGGCGCTGTCCTGGGCGCGGGCGCGCAGCCGCGCCTCGAGCGCGGCAAGGCTGGGCGGCAGCACGAAGACCGAGACGAGATCCTGCGGAACGCTCTTCGCGAGCTGCTGGGTGCCTTGCCAGTCGACGTCTCCGACGACATCGCGCCCGGCGGAGAGCGCCGCCTCGATAGGCCCGCGCGGCGTGCCGTAGCAGTTTCCGAACACCGTCGCGTGCTCCAGGAGTTCGCCTTGCGCGAGCATCTCGTCGAAGCGATGCCGGTCGATGAAATAATAGTCGCGGCCTTCCACTTCGCCGTCCCGCGGCAGACGGGTTGTCACCGAGACCGACAGGCCCAGCGCAGGGTCACCGGCGACGAGCTGCCGGGTGATCGTCGTCTTTCCCGCGCCCGATGGCGACGACAGGACCAGCAAGAACCCGCGCCTTTCGATTGCTGGCGGGCTCATTCGATGTTCTGCACCTGCTCGCGGAATTGTTCGATCGCCGCTTTCAAAGAAAGCCCCACTCGGGTCAGCTCGATGTCGGCTGATTTCGAGCACAATGTATTGGCTTCGCGGTTCAACTCCTGGCAGAGGAAATCGAGACGGCGTCCAACCGCCTCGTCCTGCCGCAGCAGATCGGCAGCCTGCTCGAGATGCGCCCGCAAGCGCTCCAGCTCCTCGCGAATATCCGAGCGAGTGACGAGCAGCGCCATTTCCTGCGCGACCCGCTCCTCCGGCATTCCCGGGGCGAGATCGGCGATATTCGCCAGCATTGTCTGCAGCCTTTCGCGAATCGCCGCCGGCTGGGCCGCCGCGCATCCCGCTGCCGCCTCCACCAGGGCCGCCATCTCCGCGAGCTGGCTGTGCAGCACGGCGGCGAGACGCGCGCCTTCCTCCGCCCTGGCGCCGGCCAGCGCGTCGAGCGCTGTCGCCCAGCTGTCGAGAACGGCATGCCGGCGTTCCTCGAGCACGGCATCCGGTTCGTCTTCGACCGTTTCCACCACGCCGCGCAGAGCCAGCAGCCCGTCGATGCGCGGCGGCGCCGCCTCGATCTCGCCCGCCAGCTCGTTCATCAGCGCAACGAGCTGAGCCAATGTCTCGCGATTGACCCGCACTACCGCGGGCTGGGTACGGGTCACGGTGAGGGTAGCGGAAAAGTTGCCTCGGCGGAAACGCTGCGCCAGCAGCGCGCGAAGCTGCGGCTCCAACGCATCGAAACCGGGCGCCAGCCGAAGCCGCAAATCGAGTGACTTGCCGTTGACGCTCTTGATCTCCCAAACCCAGCTGATGCCGAGCTCGTCGCCTTGCGCCCGCGCAAAGCCGGTCATGCTGACAATACCCAAATCCGCCGTTCTCCGCTTATCGGGGTTCGGTTATACGACGCTACCGGACGGGCTAACTCGGTTTTTCGTCGGGGATTGCTTGAACCGGTATTCCGCGCTCCGCTGCGGCCGCGGAGCTGTGGCGGTATTGCGAGACGTTTCGGCTGTGTTCGGCGAGCGTCGAGGCAAAAACATGACCACCCGTTCCGTCGGCGACGAAATAGAGCTCATCGGTGAAGGCCGGTCGTGCGGCCGCTCGCAGCGCGGATATTCCAGGGTTGTCGATCGGGCCGGGCGGCAGCCCCTTGGTCAAATAGGTGTTGTAGGGCGAGGCAATCGCCAGATCGGTACGGGTCAGCCGGCGATCGAGCCTCTTCGAGCCCCGATCGCTCAAGGCATAGATCACCGAAGGATCGGATTGCAGCCGCATGCCCAGGCGCAGCCGGTTGGCGAACACCCCCGCGATCCGGGCCTGCTCATCCTCGCGCGAAGCTTCCTTTTCGATGAGCGAGGCGAGGATCAACACCTCTCGGGGAGTCGTGAACGGTAGGTCGGGGCGACGCTCGGCCCACACTTCCGCGAGGGCGCGCGCCATCGACCGCTGCATGCGGTCGATGATGTCCTTTCGGCGGTCGCCATATTCATAAAGATAGGTTTCCGGCAGCAACTCGCCGTCGGCAGGCGGCGGGCCGGGATCCCCGTCGAGCGCAGGCGCGGCTTGCACGAGCGCCAGAATTTCCGCGCTCGTCAGGCCCTCCGGGATTGTCAGCCGATGCTTGACCGTCTTGCCGCTGGCGATGATCTCCATCGCCTGCAGCGCGCTCGTTCCAGCCGGAAACTCGTATTCGCCGGCCAGGAGCGCGGAGCTGCGGCCCGATAAGGTCGCGCCCAGCTCAAAGGAGCGCCGGTGCCGGATGACGCCCTGCTGCGCCAGCAGCGAGGCGATATCGGAGAGGCCGGTATGCGGAGCGATCACGACCGTGCGCGGTTCGGTCAACGGGCCGGGCGCGGCGACGTCGCGGTAGAGCCAATAGCCGGCTCCTCCCAGGAAGACGAGGACCAGCGACACGGTGACCGCCGCCCATGCCAAGAGGCGAAAGAAACCCCGCATCAATCCCGCCCGTTTCCGCGGCCGCGCGCCTCGATCGTTCAGGGCGGCCCGACAAAGATCAGCGAGGCATTGGTGCCGCCGAAGCCAAAGGAATTGGAGAGCGCGTAGTTCACTCTGCGCTGCTTGGCTTGTTTTGGCACCAGGTCGATGTCGCAGGACGGAGAGGGATTGTCGAGATTGAGCGTCGGGGGGACGACGCCATCGCGGATCGCCAGGATCGCGAAGATCGCCTCGACGCTGCCTGCCGCTCCGAGCAGGTGTCCGATCGCCGATTTTGTCGACGACATCGACAGCTCGTAGGCATGGCCGCCGAACAGCCTCTTCACGGCGCCGAGCTCGATCTCGTCGCCGAGCGGAGTCGATGTGCCGTGGGCATTGATGTAGTCGATTTTGTCCGGCGCAATGCCCGCCCGCCGCAAGGCGTTGCGCATCGACCGAAACGCGCCGTTGCCGTCCTCCGCGGGAGCGGTCAGGTGGAATGCGTCGCCGGACATGCCGTATCCGATCACCTCGGCGTAGATCTTCGCATCTCGCCGCTTGGCGTGCTCGTACTCTTCGAGGACGACAATTCCGGCGCCCTCGCCCATGACAAAACCGTCGCGTTCTCGGTCCCACGGGCGCGATGCCCGCGGCGGGTCGTGGTTGAACCCGGTGGACAGTGCGCGAGCCGACGCAAAGCCGGCGAGACCGAGTCGGCAGATCGCCGCCTCCGTCCCGCCGCAAACCATGACGTCGGCGTCATCGAGCATGATCAGCCGCGCCGCGTCGCCGATCGCATGCGCCCCGCTCGAGCAAGCGGTCACCACGGCGTGGTTAGGCCCGGTGAAGCCGTACCGGATCGAGACGTGGCCGGAGGCGAGATTGATTAGATTGGCGGGAATAAAAAACGGCGAAAGACGGCGCGGACCGCGTTCGTGTATGGTCAACGCACCGTCGGTTATTCCGGGCAGTCCGCCGATGCCGGAGCCGATTATCACGCCGGTGCGCTCGCGCGCCTCCTCGGCTTGCGGGGTCCAGCCGGCGTCTTCGACCGCTTGGGCGGCTGCGGCGAGCGCATAGACGATGAACCCGTCCATTTTGCGCTGGTCCTTGGGCGGCACCCAATCGTCGGCATTGAAGAGACCCGCGGCAGTCTCGCCGCGCGGGACTTGTCCGGCGATCTTGACCGGCAGGTCGGAAACGTCGAATGACTGAATCGCTCGGATGCCCGACACCCCCTCGACCAGACTGCTCCAGTTCCGTTCGAGGCCGATCCCGAACGGCGTCACCAGCCCCATGCCGGTAACTACGACGCGTCGCATATTCTACTCTTCACCCTCGTGAGGTGGGAATGCCGGCGACATGCGACCTGGAGCCGGGGTAGCTTGACAGCGGGCGGCTCAGCTGTGCGTTTCGATGAAGCTGACCGCATCCTTCACCGTCACGATCTTCTCGGCCGCGTCATCCGGGATCTCGCACCCGAACTCCTCCTCGAAGGCCATGACCAGCTCGACGGTGTCAAGGCTGTCGGCGCCCAGATCGTCGATGAAGCTGGCGTTTTCGGTCACCTTCGATTCGTCGACGCCGAGATGCTCGACCACGATCTTCTTGACCCGATCAGCGACGTCACTCATCCGTTCTTATCCTCAGTGGCTTGCTGGAAAACCGTCTACGCACCAAACGCCCTGGCGCTGTCGGCCGTGACGGGCGCCGCCCTCCCCGGATCGCCCTTAGGGACCGCCCTCAGGGACCGCGTCGAGATCAGAGTCACGATGCGGTCACATAGCATGTTTCCCCGGCACTGCAAATCGGCTGCTCCGAGGAGCAATTCGACAGCTTCATACCATGACCATACCGCCATTGATGTGCAAGGTCTGGCCTGTAACATAAGCCGCTTCGGCGCTCGCCAGATAAACCACCGCCGCAGCCACCTCCTCCGGGGTGCCGAACCGGCCGGCGGGAATCGCTTCGGTGAGCCGCGCGCATTGCTGCGTCGTCAATTTGTCGGTCATCGCCGTCACGATCAGGCCCGGCGCGATACAGTTCACGGTAATGCCGCGCCCGGCAATCTCGGCAGCAATCGATTTCGACATGCCGATCATTGCGGCTTTTGCCGCGGCATAATTAGCCTGCCCGGCATTCCCGCTAACCCCGACAACCGAGCTGATCCCGATTACACGTCCGCGGCGCCGACGAACCATGCCGGGCAGCACCGCGCGGGTGAGCCGGAACTGGGCCGTCAAATTGACCTCCAGAACCGATTGCCAGTCGTCGTCTTTCATCCGCAGCGCTAGCGCGTCACGGGTGATCCCCGCGTTGTTGACGAGAATGTCGACCCGGCCCATTGCGGCCTCGGCCGCTTTGGCGAGTTGTTCCGGCGCCGTTGGATCGGCGAGGTCGGCCAGCCCGACATGCACGCGGGCGCCGAGCTCGCCTGCCAATGCTTGGAGTGCGGCGGGACGTGTTCCCGTCACCATGACCTCCGCGCCTTGGCGATGCAGGGCCCTGGCGATCGCCCCGCCGATCCCGCCAGAGGCTCCGGTCACCAACCCGGTTTGACCAGACAGATCGAACAATCGCGAAACCTCTATCCAATGATATCGTGCACCAAAGCCGTGCTGTGAAACCGGCGAAAAGCGTTGTCGTTCCAAGAGCAAGGCCGTTATTCCAGGACGGCCCATGGGCCCGGCTCGCGGGCGGAGCCCGCGCCCCGGAATGACCGGAGCTAGATCACAGCCCCTCTATCAAACTCCCGATTTCTGCCGGTGTCCCGACCGAGCGTGCCGAGAGATCCGGGTCGATCCGCTTGGCGAGCCCGGTGAGCACGCGGCCGGTTCCAATCTCGACGACCTCTTCAACCCCCTCCTGCTTAAGAAAGAGCATGCTCTCGCGCCACCGCACCATCGCCGTCACCTGTTCGAAGAGGCCGCGCTGGATCCGTGCCGGATCGCCCGTCGCAGTCGCCGACACATTGGCGACGAGCGGCACCATTGGCGGCTGCAGCGCGACCCGGCCGAGAGCTTCCGCCATGACTTCGGCAGCGGGCGCCATCAGCGGCGAATGAAACGGCGCACTGACCGGAAGGGCGATCGACCGCCTCGCCCCACTTGCCCGAGCTATCGCAATCGCCCGTTCGACGGCTTGTCGGTGCCCGCTAACGACGATTTGGCCCGGAGCATTGTCGTTGGCCACCGCGCATACTTGATCCGGGCCGGCAGCCTCCGCCGCAACCGCCTGCCCCTGCTTGAGGTCGAGGCCGAGCAGCGCCGCCATCGCGCCCTCGCCGACCGGAACGGCCTCCTGCATCGCCCGGCCGCGCTGCCTGAGCAGACGCGCCCCCTCTCCGATGGTGAGCGTACCTGCTGCCGCAAGTGCCGAGTATTCGCCAAGCGAATGCCCCGCCACGAAGGCGGCGTGCCGGGTCAGGGCGAAACCGCCCTCCGCCTCGAGCACGCGGATGACCGCAAGGCTCGCCGCCATCAACGCCGGCTGGGCGTTTTCGGTCAGGGTAAGCTCGCTCTCCGGTCCTTCGAACATGAGCCGCGAGAGGTTTTGCGACAAGGCGTCGTCCACGCCCTCGAACACCTGGCGCGCCGGCGCAAATGTCGCCGCCAGGACACGCCCCATGCCGACCGCCTGCGAGCCCTGTCCCGGAAATACGAATGCCCGCTTCATGCGGAACCGCGTTCCCCCTTCGCCGGCCTGCCCGCACTGGTCGCTGCGGGCCACGTGGTGATAGCGGCGCCACGCCCGTTGTCAAGGAGGCGTTGCGTCCTCGGGTTGCGCCAGTGCCGGCCTCCCTTATAATATGGAGATTCAACCCTTGCCGGCTCGGCCGGCTCGGTTCGGTTGGCGCTTGCGCTCCGAAATCCTCACTAGCCATAAGGGATACGGTTCACTATGCCACTGTACGAGAACGTGTTCATCGCGCGCCAGGACATTTCCGGCGCCCAGGTTGATGCCCTCGCCGACACTTTCACTCAGCTCGTCGCCGACAATGGCGGCGAGGTGAAGAAGCGCGAATACTGGGGGTTGCGCAACTTGATGTATCGCATGCGGAAAAACCGCAAAGGTCACTATGTGTTGCTGAATCTTTCGGCGCCCCCCGCCGCCGTGGCCGAGCTCGAGCGGACCATGCGGATCAACGAGGATGTGATCCGCTATCTGACTATCCGCGTCGACGAGCTAGAGGAGGGACCTTCGGTGGTCATGCAAAGCCGCGGCAGCCGTGACGATCGCCAGCGGCGCGGCGATCGGGAGAGATCCGGTGACGGGCGCGAGATGGAGCGGCCTACCGCGGAGCGCCCGGTCCCTGAGCAGCCGGCCCATGAGCAGCCGGCCCATGAGCAGCCGGCCCATGAGCAGCCGGCCCATGAGCAGCCGGCGCCTGAGCAGCCGGCCTCTGAGCACCCGACTCCCGAAACGGCGGAGGCGTAAATGGAAAGCCAATCGCCCGGCGGCCAGGGGCGCGGTGCGGCGGCGCGCCGTCCGTTTTTCCGCCGGCGGAAGTCGTGTCCGTTCTCCGGGCCCAATGCTCCCAAGATCGACTACAAGGACGTCAAGCTGTTGCAGCGCTTCATCTCGGAGCGCGGCAAGATCGTGCCGAGCCGCATCACCGCGGTCTCGACCAAGCGGCAGCGCGAGTTGGCCCAGGCGATCAAGCGGGCGCGCTTTCTGGGTCTGCTCCCGTATCTGGTGAGATAGGCAGTTCCCGAGTTCAACCGAGCTCTGGGCGGGCATCGCCGTGAGCCGGCTGGGGTTTGCCGGGGTGTCGGTGGTCTGCGGAGCGCTCGCCGCCGGTCCGTATCTGCTGGTGCTGACTGGTTCGACCGGGTCGATGATCCTTGTCTATCTCGCGCAGCTGCCGCTTTTTGCCGCCGGGCTGTGGCTCGGGACCGGCGCTTCGGCATGCGCCGGGTTCGCCGCGGCGCTGATTCTGGCGGGTGGCGGCAACCTGCTGGCGGCTGCCCTTTTTGCGGCGCTGAATGTCGTTCCGGTCGTCCTGCTGGTGCGCCAATCCTTGCTGGCCCGGACGGGCCCCGGCAATACGGTCGAATGGTATCCGCCGGGTCTCATGACGGCTTGGCTGACCGGCTTCGGTCTGGTGGCAGCCGCCGTCACGTTGGTTTTCCTCGGCGGCCCGCAAGGCGCGGAGGCTGCGTTGCATGAGGCGCTGGCCCCTGCCCTCGACCGCCACCTCGGCGAAGTTCCTCCGGAACTGGATGAATTGCTCGCCTTCGTCGCCTTCATTCTCCCCGGTATTGCCGCCACCTCGTGGATGATGATGACAGCGACCAACGGAAGCCTCGCCCAAGGCTTGCTGGCCCGCTTCGGAGCGAGCTGGCGGCCATCTCCCGATCTCGCGGCGCTCGGCCTCCCGATGTGGATCCCGGTGCTGCTCGCCTTTGCTTCCGCAGCGACGCTCCTCGGCGGAACCGCTCGCTTTATCGGCGTCAACGTCCTTATCGTGCTGGCTGTGCCGTTCTGCCTCGCCGGCCTTGCCGTGCTTCACACGGTGGCGCGCCGGTTCCCACGTCCGGCGGTCACCCTTACGGTGTTCTATTTGCTGGCGGGGGTCTTGGGCTGGCCGCTCCTGCTGATCGCCCTTTTGGGGTTGCTCAATTCGCCGCTCGGTCTGCGGCGGCGGTTCGCCCTGCCTTGAGAATTGGAGGAATTTGAATGATCGAACTGATCCTGCTCGAGAGAGTCGAGAAACTCGGCCAGATGGGCCAACTCGTCAAAGTGAAGCCCGGCTACGCCCGGAATTATTTGTTGCCCCAAAAGAAAGCCATGCGCGCAACAAAAGAGAATTTAACGTACTTCGAGACCCAGCGTGCTCAGCTCGAAGCCAACAACCTGCAGCGCCGGACCGAGGCGACGGAAGTGGGCGGGAAGGTCGAGGGTCTGACGGTTGTGATCATCCGCCAAGCCGGCGAAAGCGGGCAGCTCTACGGCTCGGTTTCGGCCCGCGACATCGCCGATGCGGTGACGGCGGCGGGTTTTACGGTCGAGAAGCGCCAGGTCGTCCTCGACCGGCCGATCAAGAATTTGGGCCTGCATGCGGTGAAGGTGGTGCTTCATCCGGAAGTATCGGTGACAATCACCGCCAATGTCGCCCAGTCGGCGGAAGAGGCCGAAATGCAGGCCAAGGGGATCGATCCGCTGCGCCTGCGCGACGAGGAGGAGGAAGAGGCCCGCGCCGCAGCGGCGCAGACCGGTCCCGCCGCCTAGCGGAGCGGATCGAAGCTCTTGTCTTCAATCGAGAATTTGCCAAATATTCGCTAAAATTGATTCCACTTCGGTCGCGTACCGATGCTGCTGTCGCGTCTGTTCGAGCGAATCATCACAATTGGCCGCCTGCGGGTCATAGACGCGGGCGGATCACTTCATACATTCGACGGATCCGGCGGAAAAAGCGTAACCATCCGGCTTCACGATCCGGCGCTGCATTGGAAACTCGCCGTCAGGCCTCGCCTATATTTCGGCGAAGCCTTCATGGACGGGAAGCTGACGATCGAGGAGGGCAATCTCTACGACCTGATCGATCTGCTTGCGGTCAATCTTGAAGCTATGCCGGCTGGGTTGACCGCGCGGCTGCTTAACGGCTCCGTCACGCTGTTCCGCCGCATTCATCAATACAATCCTCTGCCGCGCGCCCGACAGAACGTAGCCCATCACTACGACTTGTCGGACGAGTTCTACGAGCTGTTTCTCGATCGGGACCGGCAGTATTCCTGCGGCTATTTCCACGACGGGGCCGAGGACCTAGACACCGCTCAGCTCGACAAAAAGCGGCACCTTGCGGCAAAGCTGCTGATAAGACCCGAACATCGGGTGCTCGACATCGGTTCGGGCTGGGGTGGCCTGGGCCTCTATCTCGCCGGCAAATGCGGAGCCGATGTGACCGGTCTGACCCTCTCGGTCGAGCAGCATAAGGTCGCGACGCGGCGTGCCGCCGCGGCTGGGCTCTCCGACCGGGTCAGATTCTACCTGCGCGACTACCGCGAAGAAGTCGGGCAATACGACCGCATCGTCTCGGTCGGCATGTTCGAGCATGTCGGGCTTAATCATTACGGCGCCTTCTTCGCCAAGCTGAAATCGCTGCTGGCGCCGGAGGGCGTGGCGCTGCTGCACTCGATCGGGCGCAAGGATGGACCGGGCACGACAATGCCCTGGATACGCAAGTACATTTTCCCAGGCGGTTACGTGCCCGCCCTTTCCGAGGTCCTGCCGGCCATCGAGCAGTTGCGACTCTGGGTCACCGACATCGAAATTTTGCGCCTGCATTATGCCGAGACGCTCAGAGCGTGGCGGCGACGGTTCGAGCGAAATCGCGACCGCGTGCGGGCGCTTTATGACGAGCGCTTCTACCGGATGTGGGAGATGTACCTCGTCGGCTCGGAAATCGCGTTCCGGCGGCAGGATCATATGGTTTTCCAGATACAGCTCGCCAAAGCCGTCGACGCGGTGCCGCTGACCCGCGATTACATTCTCGACTGGGAGCGCGAGCACAGCGGCGCGGCAGAGCGCGCGGCCTGACCGGGCCGCCGCCCTCGCCGGCCAAAAATTCGCAGCCCTTCGATTTCTCGACCGCCGGGTGCGGTTCATCCCCGCGTTACACAGGCTGGGGATCGAATACCGCGCAGGGTCGGTTTCGAGCCGGTGGTATCCTGCCGGTGCATGGAAACAAACGTGACGTCCCGGGTCGCATTGTTGCGCGAGCCCAGCCCCGAGCTTATCCGCACCCCGCCCTACAACACGGAAGCCGAACAGGCCCTGCTCGGCGCCATACTGATCAACAACACGGCCTATTACCGGGTCTGCGAATTTCTCCAGCCGGAGCACTTCGGCAATGCCGTGCACGGCCGCATCTTCGCGGCTATCGGCAAGCTGTTGGGACGCGGCCAGATCGCCAACCCGGTCACCCTCAAGAACTTGTTCGATCAGGACGGTGCGCTGACCGAAATCGGGGGGGCGCAGTATCTGGCCCGTCTCGCGGGCGAGGCGGCGGCAATCATCAACGCCGAGGACTACGGCCGCGCCGTGCACGACCTTTATCTGCGCCGCGAGCTGATCGCGCTTGGCGAGGATGTCGTCAACGACGCCTTTCGCCAGGATCTCGACGATCCGGCGCGCGAGCAGATCGAACGGGTCGAGAAGAAGCTGTTCGACCTCGCCACGACCGGGGAAACGGAGGGCGGGTTTCGCGCGTTCGGCACCGCGCTGACGAACGCGATCCTCAACGCCGAGGCGGCTTTCAAGCGCAGCGGCAAAACCGTCGGGGTTGCCACGGGATTTGTCGATCTCGACCGCAAGCTGGGCGGGCTGCACCCCTCCGATCTGATCGTCCTTGCCGGCAGGCCGTCGATGGGCAAAACGGCGCTGGCCACCAACATCGCGTTTTACGCAGCGCGAAATTACCTGCCAGCGGCTGCCCGCGAGGCGCACAAACCCGCCGAGGACGGCGCGGTCGTCGGCTTCTTTTCGCTGGAGATGTCGGCGGAGCAGTTGGCCACTCGCATCCTGGCCGAGGAGTTGGGTGTATCCTCCGACCGCATTCGGCGCGGTGATGTCAGCCATGAGGATTTCGACAAGTTTGTGCAGGCGAGCCAGCAATTGGCGGCGCTGAAATTGTTCATCGACGATACGCCGGCATTGTCGGTTGCGGCGGTGCGCACGCGCGCCCGACGCCTGAAGCGCCAGCAGGGCCTGGGGCTGATCGTCATCGACTACCTGCAGCTGCTGCGCCCCTCGAACCAGTCCCGTGCGCAAGATAACCGCGTTCAGGAAATCTCGGAGATCACCCGCGGGCTAAAGGCGCTGGCCAAGGAGCTCGATGTTCCGGTGCTGGCATTGTCGCAATTGTCCCGCGCGGTCGAGCAGCGCGAAGACAAGCGCCCGATGCTGGCCGATCTGCGGGAATCCGGCTCGATCGAGCAGGACGCCGATGTCGTGATGTTCATCTTTCGCGAGGAATATTACCTGTCGCGCGAGCCGACCCGCCGCCAGGACGAAGCAGAAAGCAAGTACAGTGAGCGCTATCAGGAATGGAGGGAGCAGCTCGAAAAGGTGCATGGGCTCGGCGAAATCATCGTCGCAAAGCAGAGGCATGGGCCGATCGGCGCGGTCAAACTCCGTTTCGACGCCGAAACCACCAAGTTCGACAACTACCTGGCCCCCGACCACCTGCCGGCGGATTTCTAGTCTCTGCTCGTTGTCGCCCCCGCATCGAAGCGCCTCCCCTACGAAAAGCCGGGGCCCATCGTTCAACCACACGAGCCTGTCATCATTGGTAAGCCACGCAGCTCCGTGAGAAGTTCGAGATGACGGGGCGATGGGTGCCGGCTTTCGCCGGGACGACGATGGGTATAGGTCGGTGCGCCGTTATTGCCGGCCGGCGTTGCCGTCCGGCAGCTCGACGAGGTGGATCCGGTTGCGCCGGACGGTGAGGGCGAGCCTGCCGTGTTTCAAGGCGAGCGCGTCCTTGCCGAAGATTTCGCGGCGCCAGCCGGAAAGCGCCTTCACCGGTGCGTCGTCGGCGGCGGCGATCGCTTCCAGATCATCGGCCGAGGCCAGCAGCTTTTGCGCGACCTGATGGTCGTCGCAGCGCTGCTTCAACAAGACGCGCAACAGCTCGATCAGCGGACCGAGACCGGGCGGCGAATCCGCTCTTGCGACAGCCGGCGGCTCGAGCGTCCCGGTCGTGGCCAGTCCGCGTTGCACTGCTTCCAGAATCTCGCTCCCGAGCCTGCCCTCCGCGATGCCCTTGCCGAGGCTGCGGGTCCGCGCCAGCGCTTCAATGGAGCGCGGAGCATGGGCGGCGATCTCGTGCACCGCTTCGTCCCGCATGATCCGCCCGCGCGGCAGATTGCGTTGCCGCGCCGCCGTCTCGCGCCATGCCGCCAACTCTCGCAAGACGCCGAAGAACCGCGCGTCGATCCGGCCGCGCAGCCGAAACCGGCGCCACGCTTCGGCCGGATCGCCGCGGTAGGTGTCCGGGTTGGACAATTCGGCCATTTCCTCGGCAAACCAGCTCGCCCGGCCGTTCGACGCGAGCTGTTGCTGCAGCTTCTCGTAGACCGTGCGGAGGTGGACGACGTCGGCGAGGGCATAGCGGATCTGTCGCTCGGTCAGCGGCCGATGCGACCAGTCGGTGAAGCGCGAGGATTTGTCGAGCGAGGCCCGGGCGAGCTTGGCGACCAATGTCTCATAGCTCGCCGCATCGCCAAAGCCGCAGACCATGGCGGCGACTTGGGTGTCGAAGAGCGGCGCCGGCACCGCGCCGGACAGGTTGAAGAAGATCTCGATATCCTGGCGCGCCGCGTGGAACACCTTCAATGTGCCCGGATTGGCCATCAGAGCGAGAAGCGGCGCGAGGTCGATCCCCGGGGCGAGCGCATCGATCGCCGCTGCTTCCTGCGGGCCCGCCACCTGCACGAGGCACAGGATCGGCCAATAGGTCCGCTCGCGCATGAACTCGGTGTCGACCGCAATAAAGCTCGCATCCCTTTGTCGCGTGCAAAAGGCGGCCAATGCGTCCGTGTCCGTGATTACTGTCATTATCCATGCTATACAGCGAAAACCATGGGGCGGAAACCCGCCGGCCTATTGCGCGGCAGGCAGGATCCCCAAATCGCGGTCGTGCGGCTGGACGGCAAAGACCGGGACGGCTTCGGCAAAGCCTCGCAACGGGCGGGTGCCGAGCGGCGCCAATCGAAACGCCGTCCCGAGCTCCGCTGCCGCAGTCGCATCGATCAGGATCTGCCCGTCCTCGGCGGCGGCGCAAATTCGCGACGCCAAATTCACGATACTCCCGATCGCGGTGTAGTCGGAGCGGCCCTCATACCCGATACGGCCGACCGTCGCTGGGCCTTTGGCGAGACCCACCCCGAAGCCGATCATGTGCCCCCGCGCCCGCCAGCCGGCCATCAGCGATTGGACCGAGCGCTGCATTTCCAGCGCCATCTCCACGCCGCGCAGAGCCGGTTCCGGGCACGGGACGGGCGCGTTCAGCAGCAGCATCACCCCGTCACCCATAAAGCAGGTCAACGTCGCCTCGTAATGCGTGATGATCACGCCGAGCGCTTCATAATATTCCTGCAGCAGCCCCATCACCTCCTCCGGCGCGGCGGCGCCCGAAAAGCCGGTGAAGCCGCGCAGATCGCAGAAGATCACCACCACCTCGGCGCGGTGGCTGTCGAGCAGGGCTTCTTGGTCGCTTCCCTCGACCAGCTCGGCGACTTGCGGCGCGAGAAACCGCTTGAGGCGCGCGATCCGCTCCGAACGCTCTTGCGATATCGCGAGCTCAGCGGCCATCTCGTTGAACCGTCGTGCCAGCCCCTCGAGCTCGTCGCCAGTCGCGATCTCGATCTTGTGGTCGAAATGCCCGGCGCCGATCTGTTCTGCCCCTTTCTCCAACAGAGCGATCGGCCCGGTCATCCGGCGTGCCAGCAGATAGGCGAGCATTGCGGCGAACAACGCGCCGGCGAGCAGCAGCAGACCGGTTCGCCACAGCGCCGCGCGGATCGGCGTCAGGGCTTCGGCGGCGGGTTGCTCGACAAAGGCCATCCAATCCGGCCCCGCGATCGGCGCCATTGCGACGATGACGGAGCGGCCCTCGGCATCGATGCCCTTGGCGGTCTCGCCGCCGCCGGCGATCGCCACCTCTCGCAGTTGTTTGAGGCGCGCCGCCGACGGGTCGCCTTCGCCGCGCAACACCAGGCTGATGTCGGGATGCGCGACGAGACGGCCAGGGCGATCGAGCACAAAGGCGTCGCCCGATTGCCCGACATGGATTGCCTGGATCACGTCCCAGATCAGCTTCAGGTTGACGACGGCGATCGTCACGCCGTTGATCTCGCGTGCCCCGGCGACGGCGATCTTCATATGGGGTTCGGAGCCCTCGTAAAACGACACTGGGCCGTACCAGATTCGGTCCGACCGGGCGCCGAGTACCGCCGGATCGTTGCTGCGGTCGGTGCCGCTGTTGACAATATCGGGATCGACCCGCGAGACATGCAGCCGCTCGATGCCTTCTCCGTCCACGAGTGTGACCTCGAGTACCGCCGGCACTTGGCGCATCAGCCGCAGCACGTCGAAGCGGTGCCGCTCGTCCATGCCGTCGCGCCACGGCAATTGCACCGTCCATTGCAGCTGGTCGGTGATGTCGTCGAGGAAACCCTGGATCTTCCCTGCCGCCGAGCGCGCCTCGGCGTGGAGACGCTGGCTCAGCACCTCGCGCTGGTCGCGATAGCCAAACCAGGCCTCGCTCGCGCCATTGGCGAGCAATGGCACGACAACCGCGACGAACAACGCGGTGAAATACTTCTGGAACAGCAGCCGCCGCGGCCGGGCCACCGTCCGCATATCGGGCGCCTTCATTCGATCACGGTGTCGGCCCGCGCCTCGACCGATTGCGGGATGGTTATACCGAGGGCCTTCGCGCTTTTGAGATTGACCACCAGCTCGAACTTCGTCGGCCGCTCGATCGGGAGATCGGCCGGCCTGGCGCCTTTGAGGATGCGGTCGACATAATAGGCGAGCCGCCGGTAGGATTCGGTGAGACGCGGTCCGTGAGTGCAAATTGCGCCGCTCTGCGCGAATACTGGCCAGCCGGAGATCACCGGCACCCCGTGGCTCATCGCGGTATCGATGATTTCCCGCCGGTTCTGGATCGCGAAGCCATCGGCGAGCACCGAAATCGCCTGCGGCAGGTCTGCCGCCATTGCCGTTAAGGCCGCGGTCAGCTCGTCGCGGTTTCGGGTCGGGAAATAGTCGATCCGGAGGCCCAGCCGTTGCCCGGTCGCTTCCGAAAAGCCGCGTTCGAGATGCGAGCCGGGATGCTCCGGGTTGCCGATGATCGCGACGCGGTGCAGCCCCGGAATAATCTCGTGCAGCAATTCGAGCCGCTTGCCGTTCATTTCAACGGCCATGAACGTCAGGCCGATCATGTTGCCGCGCGGTCGATTGAGAACTCTCGGCGAACCCCGCTGAAACGGGATCGGCGCTGATGCCGTACACGATGGGGATGGTCAAACCGTGGATCTCGAACGCAGCTGCCCCCTGTGCAACAAGCACGTCTACCCGAACACGCACCAGCTCGGTCGCGAGCTCAGGCACGCGCTCGATCGCATCATCCGCATAGCGGTATTCGATCACCAGATCGCGGCCCTCGACATACCCCAGATCAGTCAAGCCGATGCGGAACGCGTCAAGATACGGCGCCAAGCTCGGCGCCCGCTGCGCGGTGATCCAGCCGATACGGTAGAATTTCGCTGAGCTTTGCGCGGCAATACCCTGCGGGAAGCAGGCGGTGGCGAGGATCGAGGCCAGAAGGCCCCTTCTTAGCGGAGCTGACAATAACGGGTTATGATGACCGGACTTCATTTTGCGCCGCAGAGTATGACAGGAGAGCAGCGATGGGTAAGAAAATCGCGGTCGTCGGGGTCGGAGCGGTCGGCGGTTATACCGGGGCGCATATGGTGCGGGCCGGCGAGGACGTGACCTTTATCGACATGTGGCCGGCACATGTCGATGAAATGAAGAAGAACGGTTTGCGCATCACGCATCACGAGGGCGAGAAGCCGTTCACCGTCAAGCTGCGGGCACTGCACTTGACCGAGGCGCAGCATCTCGCCAAGGAGGCGCCGATCGACATCGCATTTGTCTGCACGAAATCCTATGACACGCAATGGGCGGCGATGATGATCCGGCAGTATCTGGCGCCCGGCGGCTATGTCGTCTCACTACAGAACTGCATGAACGAGGAGACGATCGCCGGTGTAGTCGGCTGGGGCAAGACGATGGGCTGCATCGCCAGCAACATCAGCGTGGGGCTCGTCGAACCGGGCCATGTCCATCGCGGCGGGGTCAAGGGCGGCGAGGCGCACACGGTCTATCGCACCGGCGAAGTCCACGGCGCGATCACCGAACGGGCGCACGAGGTGTGCCGGCTGGTCTCCCACGCCGACAGCGCCAAGGTGACCGACAATCTGTGGGGCGAGCGCTGGTCGAAGCTCGTCGCCAACACGATGGCGAACGGGGTCTCGGCCTGCACCGGGCTTTCCGGCGCGCAGATCGCACAAAACGAGGCGATCCGGCATTTCCAGGCGCGGCTCGGCAGCGAGGCGATCCGGATTGGCGAGGCGCGCGGCTATCGGCTCGAAGAGATCGACCATCTGCCGCCGGAGACGATCGCCCGCGCCGGCGAGGGCGACGCCGCGGCGCTGAAGATCTATGACGAGCGGCGGCTGTCGCGGGTCGGGCGCGGCTCACCGGACCAGCGGCCGTCGATGGGCCAGGACATGGCCAAAGGCCGCCGCACCGAGATCGAATACCTGAACGGCTTTGTCGTACGCGAAGGCGAGCAGGCCGGCATTCCGGCCCGAGCCAACGAGCACCTCGTCGACATCGTCAAGAAGGTCGAGCGCGGCGAACTAAAACAGGACCCCCGCCACATCACCGATCTCCGGCTGAACTGACTTCGGCTTCCTCGTTCCATGAAACATAACGTGATCAACTACTGGTTGGGTTAACGTCGCTCGCCGCTCTGATTCCTCGTGGACAATGTCGCCGCGGTAGCACGGGGGACCCAGGGTTCCAATCCTTCTCCCTCCGCGTGAGGCCGATGCTGAGAGCGAGCTCGGCAATGATTTTCCGGGTGGAAGACACTGCGCGCTTAGACGCGCGTTGCTTGTCGAGCTTGGCCTTCGAGAGGGCCGGCAGGGCAGCCGGGGCGGGTAATCGCGCGAAGCACCACGGTTTTGCCGGGCCGGCCTCCGCGGAGGCATTCTGTCGATATATCTTGCCCCTTTCCTTCCGTGTAAACGCCGGATCGGGTCACAAGGAATGGAGATGTCAGTGAACATGAGAATAGTTTCTATCATTTGCTGTATCGCGCTGCTCACGGTAAATGCCTGTTCGTTGTTCACGGAATCGAACCTTTTCCATTCATATCTTACGGGAGCTTCTTTGATTCTCGCGCTCGCTCTGCTTCTGATAATCTCTGTCAGCCGAGGCGAGCGACCCGAGCCCGAGCCCCCAAAAGCTGACGCAGCCAGGCCCATGCCGGTCCCGGCAGCCGGTAATCAGGCCGAAGCTGAGATCGTAAGCTTCCTTGCCTTACTTCAGGAGCGGGGGCGGTTGGTGGACTTTCTGATGGAAGATATTACAGCCTACGACGATCCCCAGGTTGGGGCCGCCGCTCGCGTCGTACATCAAGGATGCAGAGCCACATTGCGCGAGCACTTCCAAATTCGATCTGTGCGCCAAGAGAGTGAGGGATCGTCGGTCACTATTCCCGTGGGATATGCAGGCGATGAGTATCGCCTGATCGGGAACATCCGGGGAGCAGGACCGTTCTCGGGGACGCTCGTCCATCGCGGCTGGAAAACCGAGTGGGTGAAACTCCCACGGATTGTGCGTGTCGATCCCAACCGGCTGCCCACAATTGCCCCTGCGGAAGTCGAATTGAAGTAAGCTCGGAGCAGCGATCTAAACACGAGACCCCCATTCTCGCCGCGCCAGCCAGTTCCGATATCTCACACACAATGCAAACCGAGACTTTCAACTTATGAGCACACGTTTCAGTCTTGGCATCGATCTTGGTACAACGAACAGCGCGATCGCACTAACCGATCTGGAGTCCGGTCACACCGAGGTATTGGAAGTCGCCCAAATAATTGGACCAAATCGGATTGGCGAGAAACCAACGCTGCCCTCCGCGCTGTATATCCCCCACCGTGACGAATATCCGGAGAACTCGTTTCCGCTGCCTTGGGATAATGGGGTCGACCACACCACGATAGCCGGTCATTTCGCCCGCGACCATGGCGCACTTGTTCCCGATCGTCTCATCACCTCCGCCAAATCGTGGCTCTCCAACCCGCATATCGACGCCCGGCGTCAATCGCTTCCGTGGAGGTCGGACATCCAGGACGAAAAGCTCTCGCCCTTTGAGTGCTCGCGGCGATACCTTGCGCACCTAAAGAACGCGTTTCTCTATGCTGGACGCGTGCAGGGGCGGAGCTGGGACCTTTCTGAAACTGAAATTGTCCTGACGGTTCCGGCATCATTCGATGCAGTTGCGCAGAATTTAACCGCCGAAGCAGCGGCGGCCGCCGGTCTTGGCAAAGTCACCCTGCTTGAAGAACCGCAGGCAGCATTCTACGCCTGGATCGCGCAGGCAGGTAGAGAGTGGCGTTCCTTGATCAGTCCGGGAGACATCATCCTGGTCTGCGATGTCGGCGGCGGCACGGCTGATTTCAGCCTGATTGCCGTTACCGATAGCAATGGCACGTTAGAACTCGAACGCATCAGCGTCGGCGAGCACATCCTCCTGGGCGGCGATAACATGGATCTGGCGCTTGCCTATAGGCTTCAGGCCAAACTCGAAGCCGAGGGAAGGTCGATCGATTCCTGGCAATTTCTAACGCTCGTCCATGCCGCCTCCAAGGCAAAGATCGATTTGTTCGACGACGAGTCGTTGCCCGAAGTCCCGATTGCGGTTCCCTCACGGGGCTCGAGCCTGCTCGCCAGAACCGTTTCGACGACACTTGATCGGATCACCCTCGAGCAGGTGATTCTCGACGGTTTTTTCGCGAAGACCACAATCAGCGATTTGCCACAGGAGGCGCGCCGAGTAGGACTGCAAGAATTCGGCCTGCCTTTCGCAGCCGATCCGGTGATCAGCAAACATCTGGCGCGCTTTCTCTGCCGGAGCCGAGCTAATCTGAGCAGCAGTCAATCGCTTTCTGCACTGGTGGAAGGGCAGCAGGGGTCAGGCGAATTCATCATGCCCACGGCGGTCCTTTTCAATGGCGGTGTTTTTAAGAGCGGGCCGATCCGCAACCGAGTGCTCGAACTGCTCACGTCGTGGAATGAAGGAAGACCGGTTCGCGAGTTGCGGGGGATCGAACTGGATCTCGCGGTCGCAAAAGGGGCTTCGTTCTATGGGCGAACCCGAGTTACGCAGAAGGGTGTTCGGATCAAGGCCGGAGCAGCGCGCTCCTATTACATTGGCCTCGAGAGCTCGATGCCGGCCGTGCCGGGATTCAAACCGCCGATTAAGGCCCTATGCGTTGTTCCGCAGGGGATGCAGGAGGGCTCGGAACTCCTCATCGAAGGACGAGATTTCGGTCTTCTCACCGGGCATCCGGCCGAATTCCGGTTCTATTCGTCGGCAGTCCGAAGTGGCGACCAACCGGGGCAGATCCTGCCTGATGCCGAACGTGAGCTGGAGGAGACCAGCTTGCTTGAAATCAACCTGCCACCGCTGCCTGATTTTCCCGCGGGACAGGTCGTTCCTGTGCAAATCAACTCGGTCGTGAGCGAACTGGGCACGCTCGAGCTGTGGATGAAACACATGAATTCGGATCGCCGATGGAAGGTCGAATTTCAGGTCAGGACGGAGTAGGCGGACTGAGAGGCAGATCGATAATAAATCTTAGTATTTCAGTAATTTATTCGTCATTCCCGCGGAAGCGGGAATCCAGGGACCCAAGGACTGAAGCGCTTGCCCCCTGTTCATGCCAGGGGCAGGCTCTGGACCCCCGCTTTTGCGGGTGTGACGGTAACTCATTGCAAACACGCGCGCCATTTTCGTTCGGACATTGAGCACCCGATGATGGCACAAGCCCGTTTCAGCATCGGTATCGATCTCGGCACGACCAACTGCGCTCTGGCATTCGTGCCGCTGGACGGCGAGACGCGATCCGAGATTCTTGACATCCCGCAATGGGAGACACCGTCCGCAATAACGGAATCCGCAGCGCTTCCGTCATTTGTGTACCTGCCGGAGGAAGCGGCCGCTGCCCAACTCCAAGACGCGGAGGCCGATAATAAGGAATGGGTTGTCGGCCTTCTCGCACGCAAAAGGGCCGCAGAATCGCCTGGCCGCGTGGTCCATTCGGCGAAATCCTGGCTCTGTCACCACACGTCCGATCGCTCGGCGCGATTTCTGCCTTGGGGATCGGACGACATCGCCGGCAACAGCAAGATCTCACCAGTATCCGCCTCGGCGCTCATCCTCTCCCATCTCAAGCGAGCCTGGAATAGCCGGTTCGCTGACGCCGGCGTCGAGTTCGAGTTTGACCAACAAGACATCACCGTTACCGTCCCCGCCTCATTCGACGCGGCGGCCCAGCGGTTGACGCTTATAGCTGCGCAGGAGGCCGGTTTTCCTGAAACCGTTCGCCTGCTTGAAGAGCCGCAGGCGGCCTTCTACTGCTGGCTGGAGCAGCACGATTTTGCCACGGACCTCACGGGTAAGCTCACCAACGACGGCGGTGGAACGCACCACGTCCTGGTGGTCGACATTGGTGGCGGAACGTCGGATTTCAGCCTATTCGAACTGCGCTCGCAAGCCTGCGGTTCTGCCCCGCACATCAAGCGCGAAGCAGTGGGCGACCACATCCTGCTGGGCGGCGACAATGTCGATCTCGCGATCGCACACCTCCTCGAACCGCGACTGACCGGTGAACGCGGGAAGCTCTCGGGCACTCAGTGGGACGACCTGGTCGCCCGGTGCCGGGATCTAAAAGAAACACTACTCACCAGCGACGGCCGTCCGGACGGGCCCTGCGCTATCTCATTGCCGGGTCGCAGCTCCGGGCTGGTCGCGGCGTTGCGCACGACCCAACTGACGCGTGCCGAAATCGAGGCGCTGTTACTCGATGGTTTTTTCCCCGAGTGCGGCGCGCAGGCGTATCCCTACCGGACGCATGCTGCCCTCAAAGAGTGGGGGCTTCCCTATGCCTCCGATGGTGCCGTCACCCGGCATCTTGCCGAATTCTTGCGGGGTCGCCCGCGTGTCGACGCGATCTTGTTCAACGGCGGCTCCCTCCGTCCTGAGGTTCTGCGCGAAAGGATTTGTCAGCAGGTCGCGAAATGGCAGGGTGCCTTCCCGCTGGCACTGGAAAATGCGGACCCCGATCTTGCTGTCGCGCGCGGCGCGGCGCTGTTTGGAAAAATCGTCCATCGCGGAACAGAACGCATCGAGGCGGGTGCCGCACGCGCGGTGTTCCTCGAAGTAGGTCGGAAGCAAACGCCCGAAGCTGCTGAACCGGCTCCGCCCTCGCTGGTGTGTGTTCTGCCTCGTGGGGCGTCGTCCGACCAACGGTTTGAGATCACGGGGCTTCCGCTCGAGGTACACACGAACCGCCTCGCACGCTTCCAGGCCTATTACTCCACTCGCGACGATAGAAGCGAAGCAGGCGACATCGCCGATCGGAGTGAGGACCACCACGCTCTTCCGCCGCTGCAGACAGTCGTCAACATTACGGACGCTGCTCCCGGCGCAACCGCCAAGACCGTTCCCGTCATGTTGATCGCCAGTGCGAACGAATTGGGCCTGCTGCAGGTCTCTTGCGTTAGCGCGGACCCCGCTATCAGCCAGTGCTGGCCACTGGAATTCAATCTCCGCCCGCACGAGCAGGACAGCCAAAACGCTTTTAAAACAACAGCAGTCTCGGTTGACGCCAAGCCGAACGTCACTCCACAGGCGCTCAAAGCCGCCGGAGCGCGCATTCAGCACGTGTTTGATCGCCCCTCCAAACAAAAAGAAATGCTCACAGCGACGCGACTTCTGAGGAACCTCGAACAAATTCTGGGAATGCCGAAGAGCGAATGGAACGCAGGCCTCGTCCGTGCTCTGTGGCCCGCTCTGGAAAGCTGTATGGCTCGGCGAAAGGAATCTGCGGACCACGAGGAAGCCTGGCTCATTCTCGCAGGTTTTCTGATGCGCCCGGGGTTCGGGGCTGCTGCCGACCACTTTCGCATCGACAGTCTCTGGCGCGTTCACGAGCAGGGGCTCTATTTTCCGGGCAAACGCAGCAAGGTTCAGGAATATGTCTTGTGGCGGCGGGTAGCGGGCGGCCTCGACGACCAACGTCAGGCGCAGATGCTCGCGCCCGAGCTCGACAAGATTCGCACGCAGAAGGTTGCACCAGAACTTATCCGGCTCGCAGGATCACTGGAACGCCTTCCCATTCAAACGAAGACGGAATTGGCTAATCTGTTCATCGATACAGCGAGTACACTGGCCCGCGAGAACAAGCACTGTGCTCCCTACCTTGGGGCGCTGGGCCACATCCTGAGTCGGGCACCACTCTATGCCGGACCAGAGACAGTGGTCCCGCCCGAAATTGTGGAGCGAGCTTACGAGTCCTTGCGTGTCCTCGATTGGACGGCGCCAGAACTAGCTGAAGTGCAAAACTTGTTCCTGCGCGCCGCACGCGTCGTGGGGAGCCGGAGTTTCGACTTGCCCAAAGCTCTGCGTAATCGAATTGCAGCCAAGCTGGAACACGCCGGTGTTTCTCCTCAGAGAACCGGCAAGCTCAAGGAATTCACGCCAGTTGGAGGAGCGGAACGGATCAGTCTGCACGATGAGGGCCTCCCCCCTGGGCTTATTCTCGCGGAGCTAGTCGATAACATCTGATTTAAAAGTAGTGAGTTGGGATTTCAGCCTTTTCGGCCAGGCTGACGATATTAATGCGGTTTGAAAGCCAGCCGTTTTTCGAGCAGCTTAACGAAGCTCGGCGCATGCTGGTTCGGTCGAACCGCTGAGGCTTGTGCTGACAATCTCCTCTATGTGCAACGCCGACCGCCGACCAATTGTCCAAATCCGGCGGGAAAGCTTGAGGATCGTCGAACGCGCGGCGTCCTGCTTACGGCGCCGATGTCCCCGCATTGACGAGATAGAGCCCGCCGGGCTGCGGTTCTACCTGCGCCTCGGTTCCCATCCAGCGCAAGATCTTCTCCGGATCGGTCAGGAGGGCGAACACCGCGGCGGGCGGCGCCGGGATGTGCGTCTCGCGTCGGACGACGAGGGCCTATTGCATCGGTCTCCCCCATGGTGGCGATGGCCTGCCGCGCCTGTAGTGGAGGATGGACAGGCGCCGGAGCCGCTAGCCTTGCCCGAGAATAGGCCGGCAAGGTCGGCTGCGCCATCGCCACAGCGCGGATGACAGGGCTGGGACCGTGGCGGCATGATCGCGGCATGGATCTGCCAATGGATTTGCCTGGGCCCCTCGCCTGGCTGATGGACGAGGCCGGCGCCTCGCCCGGCCCTGACCAATTCCTGGCCGAGCTCGGCGGCCGGCTGCTGGCAGACGGCCTGCCGCTAGCCGCCGGCGCGCTGACGCTGGCGGTGCCGCATCCGATCATCGCCCGCCGCACCTGGCTGTGGCGGGCGGAGGCCGGGGCGGTGATCGAGGCGCTGGGCTTCGCCGGCGGCCCGCCCGACCAAACCGGCCGCGACTGGCTGGTTGAGGTGGGCCCGGTGCACGAGGACACGATCGGCCGAGCATCGGACAGTCCGGTGCTGGGCTGGGCCGGGAGCCGGCCGTTCGGCGCCAACGAAGCTGTCCGGCTGCGTCAGGCCGCGCGCTTCGCGGCGGCGCCCTTAGCCGCCCTGGCCGCGCGGGCGGCGTTGGCAGCGTTGCTCGAGGCCTATCTCGGCCGGCGCAGTGCCGCCCGGGTGCTGGCCGGCGCGCTCCGCCGCGGCACCGGGGAGACCATCCGCGCGGTGCTGCTCTCTACCGATCTGCGCGATTTCACCGCCCTGTCTGAAGCGACCGAGCCCTCGGAGATGATCGCCGCCCTCGATGCTTGGTTCGAGCGCGTCGCCGGGGCGGTGCACGCCTTCGGGGGCGAGGTACTGAAATTCATCGGCGACGGTGTGCTGGCGATCTTCCCGGTCGCCGGCGCGCCGGCCGAGGCCTGCGATGCGGCGCTGCGCGCGGTCGTCGCCGCCCGCGCCGGCATGGCCCATCTCGATGGGCTGCGGCAGGCGCAAGGGCTGCCACGGCTGCCCTTCGGGGCGGCGCTGCATCTCGGCGAGATACTGTGGGGCAATATCGGCGCGGCCGACCGGCTGGACTTCACCGCCATCGGCCCCGCGGTCAACCTGGTCAGCCGGCTGGAAGGGCTATGCCGGCCGCTCGGCCGGTCGGTGCTGATCTCGGGCGCGGTCGCCGCCGAGACCACCGCGCCGCTGGTCCCGCTGGGCGAACACGTGCTGCGCGGCATCGCCGCGCCCTGCACCGTATTCGCCTTACCGGATGCGTGAGCGGCTCTTCGCCAGCACAGCAGGTCGTAGGTAGAGTTCGGAGCCAATGTTGGGTTCGCGACCGCGAAGTTCCGTATTTTGCCTGACATCTACGCGCTTACCCCGCGCGGGAGCCGCCCGCCGCGGCCGCGCGGCAGAGTGTTAAGCTTTAACTCGACCGGGTTGCCGAGCCAGATCGCATAACTGCTATGGTCCTCCACCGCATCCTTGGTAAGCGGATGCACCAGTATGTCGAGCGCGCCGCGGTTCAGCATCAGATAAGGCACGACGTGCTCGAACTGTTCGGGCTCGAAAATGACCAGAACATTAGCGATCGGATGCGGCCCGACTGGGGTGTCGCGGAAGCCGTCGATCTCGACCCGGAACTTCTCGCCGATCTCAGCGCACACTCGCTCAGCGACGGCGCGCGTCCTCCTCGGGTCGTAATAAATGTGGGCGTGATAGCCCAGATTCGCGACGGATTGTGTGGTCTTCTCAATCATTGGGCTGCGCTCCCTGCAGGTTGCCGCGGCATGCGCCATTTTTGCACAGCGATACCCGCGAGTCGATGCAGGAGCCGTCATCGAGACGCGCACATCGATCGACTATCTGCGCTGGATTTTCCGCGCCGGGCGCCTCCGTCGACGTGCCGTTTCCGGCGGATCACGCCGCCTACGATATGTGTTCGAAGGAGCGGCGCGCGTTGGTGGTCGCGAAGTAAAGGAAGGACAGCACGTGATCCTCGGCGACGGGAACTCTGTGCATTTCAAGGCGAGTGAGCGTGCGCAGGCTTTGCTGCTCACCGGCGCTCCGCTGCGTGAGCCCGTCGTGGAGTACCGGCCATTCGTGATGACTTCCGAGCGCGAGGTCGCCGAGGCCATCCGAGGACTATCGGGCCGGACGGTTCGGCCAGATCGAGGTGCAGTAAGAGGCTCGGTCAACCGAGCCAGCCGGTCGCAACGCCCGCGATCAATACGGCGCCGAGCAAAGCGCGGTAGACGACGAATGGCCAGGCTGCGAAGCGTTCGAGGATGCGCAAGAGGGCCCAGATTGCGAGAAAAGACGAGAGGCTCGCGACGACGAGCCCCAAGATCAGCACCGACCAGCCATGCGCATCGAGGCCGGCGTGCCGCAGCTCCGCCAATTCCTTGAGGCCGGCCAGCGCGATTGCCGGCAATCCGAGCAGGAAGGAGAAACGCGCGGCGTCCTCGCGTTTGAAGCCGAGGAAGAGGGCCGCCGTCAGGGTCGAGCCCGAGCGCGAGACGCCGGGGATCAGAGCCCCGACCTGTGCGATGCCGACAACGAGGCAGTCGAGGAGCCCCACGCGCTCGAAAGGGCGCTGGTGGCGCGCTGCGACTTCCGCGATCGCGAGCAGCAGCGCCATGACGATGCAAGCCAGACCCACCACAACGAGGCTCCGCAGCGGCGAGCCGCAAGTATTGAGTGTCTTGGCGAGCGCAAGCCCGGCAATCCCGATAGGTATGGTGCCGATCACGATGCCGACAGCGAGTACAAATGAACGATCGTAGTAGTCGCGGCGTGCGATAGCCGATAACGACCCGAAGACGAGGTCCCGAACCTCCCGCCAGAAATAGCTGATGACCGCCGCCAAGGCGGCGAGCTGCATAGCCGCCGAAAAGGCGGACCCCGGGTCCGGCCAGCCCAAGAGTGCGGGTACAATGCGCATATGCGCCGTCGAGGAGATCGGCATCAGCTCGGTAATGCCTTGAACGACGCCAAGCACGGCCACCTTCGCATAGCCGAGCGCGACGAATCCCGTGTCGATGCCGTTGGTACAATGGCTATCCACGCGATTACTTCGCCTTTCCAAGAAATCTGCGGGTTCTGGGTTCTTGGTCACGCCTCCCACTAATCGCCCGCCCGCCGATCGATAATGGGCCGCACCTCCGCCAGCGCCGTCAACACTCCTGTGGGGTCAGGCTCCCTGCCCGTTCGGAATGAACTGGAAATCGGCAGCGGGCACCTGCTCGCGAAATTTGCGATCAGCCATCATACCTCGCAAGATCGCCCCGACCGGCGTCAGCCCAAGTTTAAGCCCGCCGCCGCATTCTCAACAACCAACGTGTCGATAGCTGATCGATGGTGCAGCGTATTATGATCGCGGCAATTGGGACGCGTCTATTTATCAGTCGTAACCCTTCTGCATCTTCAGACCGGCCTGCAGCCGCGCGGCCGAAATCAGCCCGCACCGCCCGCCGCTGTTCCACACCCCCAAGCTACGCCACCCCCGCCTCCTCCGCCACTGTCGTGCATATTCCCGTTGTTCTCCGGCGAGTAGGGCGCGTAAGGGGCTCCGGCATTGCGCGTGTCCCCTTTCGCGCACGCGGGCGACCGCCAAGACGACAAGAGCGCGGCAACCCATCTCTTGGAGTGCATCAGTCCCCTCCGTAGCCGAGCAGCAGCTCGCGAAACTCCTCCGGCTTTTGGAGCCGAGCCCAGTCAGCGAGTTGTTCACTGCCTCAGCATATTTGCGGGCGCCGCCAAAGCGTTCCAGCGTCTCCGGCGGCACGAATTTAACCAGGAGATCTGCTGTCCCCGGCGGTACCCCAACGAAATGCACCATCAGCATGCCGTAGTCCCTGAGGAGGAACATCGACAGCGCGGCCGAGGCTTCGTAAGGGACCACCGGCGGTTCGCGTACGCGCCCGCGTTCCATCGCGATTTCGAGGATGTCGTCGGCGCAGATCTGAGCGGTTGTCGGCGTTTCACGCAGCCGGTTGCCGAGCAGCGGACGGAGCTCGCCGGCAATCTGTTTCGTCGTCGCGATCAGCGCTCGAACTCGCGCCGGGTTGTATTGTTCGAGTGTCCGCACCACCGCCGGGTAGAGCATCTGCCGGGCTTCCATGCCGAACTCGAAGCCTTTCACCCGGATCCGGCCGACCAGATCCTTTTTTCCCGCGAGCAGACCAAGGCGCGGCCCTGATGTGCCGTATTTGTCGAGACCGATCGCCCCGAGATCGACCCCGAGCTCCAGCATCCGCGGCTGACCGAAAGCGGCAGGACCAACCCGCGCGCCGCCAGCATCGTCGACATAGACGAGGGAGCCCTTGTCGTGCGCGAGCCTGACGATCGTCTCGATCGCGTCGAGCGGCAGCAGGTCGTAGGTCACAGCAAGACGGGTCAACACGACGAGGCCTACCGAGCGCTCGGTCGCGATCGCCTCTCGAAACGCACCAAGCCCGCCCGTGTCGATAAACCGTGCGCCGACATGCCCGGCGGCGCGCACGACGGAGGGATGGCTGTGGCTCGCCGAAACGCCAATTACGGCGTCGCCCGGCTTGACCAAGGTCAGATGGGTTGCCATCGTCGCGCCCGTCAGGCGATTGAACACCGCGACGTCGTCGGTTTCGGGAGAGCCACCCAGGTGATCGAGTGCTAACTCTTTAAGCCGCTCGAAGGACAGCGCCGGCGCGATTTCGTCATCGGCGAATTGGAGTTCCTCGGTCGCGAGCGGCAGCGCGTGATCGAGCCCAGTGAAAATGTATACGCTACCCAGGCCGCGCTTGCGGATCAGCGTCCACGCCTGTTGCAATTTTCGGAAATCGTCCTCAGTGCTGCGCAGGGTCCCGCCGCGCGCATAGGATAGATTCGGCGCATGCGGGTTGCCAAAGCGATCGACGCCCATCCGATTTCTCCTTACGCTAGCCACATCAGCGGGCGCCGCCCATCGGCTGACAAGACATCGACGAAGAGGTCCGCGGCGACCGCCATTAGGTGTCGAGAGGGATCCGGTCAAGCCTCTCGCAGTTGGCGAGACGGCGCCGTAGGGATCGGTGATGAACGAACCTCGCATCCGGCCTGCGACCGCTGCCGACTCCTCCGCAATTGCAGAGATCGTGGACCAAGCCTATCACCCCTATATCGATCGCATAGGCACGCTGCCGCGGCCATGTACTCGTCGAGATCCTCGCCACCTTCGCCGATCGTTCGGACAAGCTCGCGGAGGAACGGTATCGCGAGTGGGCGCGAACTACTCTTCATGGCTTTGATGGCCTTTCCTGGTGGATATTCGGAGCTTCTCGGTTGGTGAAGCAGACCGTGTGCTGAAAAACTGGGGCCGGCAATGCCGAACGGCTCACCAGAGCCAAGCGGCACTATGATCCCAATAACGTCTTCTGCTCCGCCATTCCGCTGCGGGTCAGCCAAAGCAGAATGGCCAATGATGTCGTCGCCATAATTAAAGAATGGCAGATAGCCAGGTGGGATTCATGAGCTCGGCTGATCCGGTGCGGTCGGCACCTCCGCTGCTGTGGAGAGATACTTGCCTCCTCTGCTTTGTGGGAGGAGGACCTTTCTTGCTTCTACAAGGGCGCTGAGACTGTTCGATACCGACTGCTCGCCGATCCCTTCTGCGGCGAGCAAGTTTATAATCTCGCCTCTTGAGAGGCCTTGAGGATGCTCGGTTATTGTTTTCAGAAGAGTTTGCTGCACAAAACCGCGCGGGTGTCTGTCTCCTCTTCGCGGGCTCGATGGCGAGAGTTCGGGATGATGGCTGTGGTTCGTCCGTGAAGTAGCGGGTGATGCGAGCCAGCCTGCTGTTGATCTCGGAAAGCTCGGTTTCGAGTTCCTGCTTCCGTGAGGTAAGGCGTTCTTGTTCTGCCTTGAGAGCAGTGTCGATGTCGAAGTGCGATTGGGCCATCTATGCCTCCGTTGTCGTATCTGCACAGCATACCATGAAGTGAGAGAGCGGCGGTTCAGCGAGGGCGCCGCTCTCGCTCTTGCTCCTCCGAAGAGCGTCGTGAGTTTCATGCGTTATGAGAGATGACGGACGTTTGGTTGGGATTATTGAAGCTATTTTCGGCTTCTTGCAGAGCCGTGAAGTATGCCATCTGGCACCACATCGCTGCCAAGCAACGCGTCAGGAACTTTTGCTCTATCCTGGTGGGCTCCGGGGATCGCTACGGAAATCGGCCGGCGGGGCGGTTTGCGCCAGCAGGACGACCTCAGGCCATCGTGTCGGCGGTCTGCGGCGCCGGTTCGGTGGGGCGGCCGCCCTCCACCTGCCGCAGAAACGATTCCATCATCGACAAGGTCCACAGAGCGGCGCTGTGGTCGCGCGCGCCCGACTGGTGCTGCTCGAGCAGGGTGGCGATTTTGCCGGTGTCGAACAAGCCCGACTCGTGCAGCACCGGTCCCAGCAACGTGTCGCGCAGGCGCCGGCGCAGCGGGCCACGGAACCATGCGGCAAGCGGTACGGCGAAACCCTGCTTCGGGCGGTAGAGGATTTCCCTCGCCACATGCGGTTCGAGCGCCGTCTTGAAGATTTGCTTCCCCTCGCGGCCGTGCAGTTTGAAATACGACGGCAGCCCCGCCGCCCACTCGACCAGCGTATGGTCGAGCAGCGGAACCCGCGCTTCTAGCGAATTCGCCATGCTGGCGCGATCGACCTTGGTCAGAATGTCACCGGGCAGATAGGTCTTGAAATCGGCGTATTGCACCTGCGACAGCGGGTCCTCGCTGCCGCACCGCCGCATATGCGAGCGCAGCACCTCGATGCCATTGTAGCCCTGCAGCTCGCGCGCGAGGCTTGGACTGAACAGCCGGCGGCGGAGTTCGGTGCCGCAAATCGAGACGGACGAGAAATAAGCCTCGATCGTATCGCGGGCCAGCTCCTGTAGGGTGGCCTTGGCGCGCAACGGGCGCGGCGCCCAGTCGAGCTTTGGGTAGACCGCGCTGGCCAGGCCGAATAATGGATGGCGCAAACTCGCCGGCACGATGCGGCGCACCCGCTCCTCGAAGCAATGCCAGCGATAACGGCGATAGCCAGCGAACACCTCGTCGCCGCCATCCCCGGACAACGCCACCGTGACGTTCTCCCGCGCCATCTCGCATACCCGGAAGGTCGGGATTGCCGAACTGTCGCCAAACGGTTCGTCGTAGATCGTCGCCAGCCGGTCGAGCAGGTCGAAGGAATTGGGATCGACCTCTTTGACGTGATGATCGGTCCTATAGCGCCGGGCGATTTCGGCGGCGTAGGCGGACTCGTCCCAACCCTTCGCTCCGAACGCAATCGAGAAAGTACTGACCGGCTCGGTCTTCAGCCCTGCCATCATCGCCACGACGCCGCTCGAATCGACGCCGCCAGAAAGAAAGGCGCCGAGCGGCACATCGGCGATCATCCGCATGCGGACGGATTCGCGCAGCCGCGCGATCAGCTCCTCCTCGGCCTCTTCGCGGCGAATCGAGCCGCCGTCGACAAAATGCACATCCCAGTAGCAGCGCGCCTCCGGCGGTGGCTCGCCGCGTCTGACGAGCAGCGAATGCGCCGGCGCGAGCTTCTTCACGCCGCAATAGATCGACCGCGGATCCGGTATGTAACCGTAGGCAAAGAACTCTTCGATCGCTTGCGGGTCGAGCCGCCGGTCGATGTCCGGGCTCAACGCCAGCGACTTCAGTTCCGACGCGAACAGCAGCCGACCGTCGCCCAGTATGCTGTAGTAGAGCGGCTTTTCGCCGAGCCGGTCGCGCGCCAGGAACAGCGCTTCCCGCCCCGCGTCCCACAGCGCAAACGCGAACATTCCGTTGAAGCGATCGAGACACCCCTCGCCCCATTCCTCCCAGGCATGGACAACGACCTCGGTGTCGGAGCGCGTCCGAAAGACGTGGCCGAGCGCCGTCAGCTCCGCCATGAGCGGCTGAAAATTATAGATCTCGCCGTTGTAGACGACGCAAACCGTGCCGTCCTCGTTGAATTGCGGCTGGTCGCCGGTGACGAGATCGACGATCGCCAGTCGGCGCATCCCTAATCCGATCCCCGGCGCAATGTGGAAACCGTCGCCGTCCGGTCCACGGTGAGCGATGGCTTTGGTCATCCGATGCAGCAGGATCCCGTCGACATCGCGGCGCCCACGGAAATCGAAGATCCCGGCTATGCCGCACATTTTTTGCAATCCGGCAAAGGTGAGCGCTGAAAGTCGACCCGAATGCGCCCGTCGAACTGCCTGATCAGATATTCGAGGGACAAAATCCGGGCGGTTTGGGCCGGATCGGTGACCCGGTCCAGCTGGAACAACTCGGTCATTATTTGGACGCCGCCCGGCAATGCCGCGTCGCGATATTCCTGTTGCAGGTAGTCCGGCCATTCCGCGGGGCGCCGCACCCGGTTTTTAACGCGGTAAGCAAAGCGCCGCAGCCAAGGGGGACGCAAATAGGTGGCGTAGTCGGTCAGGCGGCGCATCAGCGGCGGCGGTCCGCTGAAGTCGTGGCCGTAACCCGACTGATACGACGCGAGCCGCGGGTCGGCCCGGCGGATCAGTTCTGCTTCGTACGCGCCGTGGTTTTTCCAGGCGATCGGAATGACGCTGGCATGCTCGGTCACCGCCGGCTCGAGAAACGGCAGCGCCACATAGCCGTAAGAATTGTTGATGTTGTTGATACGCCCATCCCAGGCCCGGCACCGGAAATAATGATAAAGCCACTCGACCAAGGGGCGCGGCAGCGAAAGCTGCGGGCAGCCAATGAGCGTTTCGAGCTTACCTTCGAGCTGACGGAAATAGTCTTCCTGGTCAAAGGCGGCAGTACAGGTCTCGGGATCGAACTGACTGTAAAAGGACCAGAGGATCTCACGCGGGGTATAATTCCGGTCGAGTAGATAAAAAAAATTGCGCCAAATCTCGCCCCCACCGCCATTGAGCGCCAGGGCATTGCCGTTCACACGGCTGGCGCGCTGTGCGCGTTCGGCTCCGTTCGTAAAAATGCCGCTCCAGGTATATCCGTCGGACGCGAGAAAATTGTCGTAGGCGACGGCCCCGAACTCGCCCGGGGTCACGGCCAGCTGCTGGTCCTTGTCGACGATTTCGAGAGCAAAACCTTCTCCCTCAGCGATGGCGCGCGCCAGCTCGACGTCCTTGTCGCCGGGCGGCCCATACACATAGACCCGTGGCCTGATCCCGTGACGGCGGAGCAGCGCCAATATAAGTCGCGAATCGTAGCCGCCGGAAAGAGCGCAGGTGACGCGTTCGCCGAAACTAGCCGCGACCGCCGCGAAATAGCGGTCGAGCAGCTGCATGCTTTGCTCAATCGTCGCCTCGAATGGCTCGGCGGAGACTGTCACCGGCGTAGCGAGCCGACGGGCGACGATTTCCAGGCAATCTTTGCCGACCGCAATCGTTGCGTTTACTGGGGCAAGCAGCACCTCGTCGAACACGGTAGCATCGCCGGAGACGACGCCGTTGAAGACGTACTCGCAAGCGCCTTGAGTACCCAATGTCACCCGGTCGAGGACCGAAGCTATTGCCAGGAACGAGGAAGACGCGACGCGTCGTGCCCGGTCGTAAAAGACGAGAAAGCCGCCGAAGCCGTCCAGCAGGATTTCGGTTTCGCCGTCCTTGTGCAAGATCACCGCATAATGGCCCAGCGCCTTGTCGCACGGTGTGGATCGTCCGCGGCAGTCGCGATAAAAGGCGGCCGCCGCCGCCTCGCCGATCATATCTTCGTAGATCAGCGTGCCGCACGCGCAGACAAAATCACCATTGGGAAATTGCCGGAGCGTCGGCTCGCTGGCTTGCCGTTTGGGATAAATCGCCAGCAGAAAATTTTCGCCCTGCAGCAGACGAGGAGCGGGCATCCCCATTCGGGCGAGTGCCGCGAGCGCGGCGGCCTCGGCCGCCGAGCGGTCCTCGCCAGGAGCGCTATGTAGGAGAACAAAGCCGCCCATTCGCCGGCGTGTTCCCCCTCAGGGTGCCCGGCCGGGGAAAAAAATTTGCGAATAAGCGGAAAACATCCGTTCCTGCGAGAATTCTGTGACCACTCGCCGACGATTGGCGCATCCAACGGCTCGGCGCCTTTCGGGATCACATAGCAGGCGGGTAAGCGCCTCGGCAAAGGCCGTGGCATCATCGCGGTCAACGATGAATTCTCGGTTATCTTCGCACACGATCTTCTTCACATCTCCGACATTGACCGCTGCAATGGCCCGGCTCGCCGCCATTGCCTCCAGCAATGCATTCGGCATCTGCTCTGTATCGGATGACAGGGCAAAGATGTCAAACGTGCCAAGAACCGCCTCGGGGACAACCTGCCCCGTGAAGATGACGCGGTCAGCAATGCCGAGTTCCGCCGCCAGCCGTTCGAGCGAGGCCCGCTGGGCCCCGTCGCCCGCAATGATCAGACGCACGGGATGCGGAAATTTGAGCATGGCGAAAACACGGAGCAGACGCCCGATGTTCTTTTCCAGACGCAACGGGGCGATTGTGCCGATAACCATTTCGCCTGGCCGACGGGTGAAGCCCGGCACACCGTCAGAAACCGCGGGAGCGAAACGCGCGGTATCGACACCGTTTGGGACATAGACGACGCGCGAAACAGGTAGTCGCCAAACGCGGTGCGCCAAATCCTCGAGTTGGCGCGAGGGGACAACGACGAGTTCACAGCGGGCAAGTGCCCATCGCCGAAACAGTACCCGGCGCGGAATCTGCAAATCCGCCTCGCCCAGGCTGAAACCGGCTTCCAGATGCAGATGCCTGGAAACCGGCGTGAACCGGCTGGCCGCCGCCCATTCGATCGCCCCCCAATTATAGGTGAGCAAGAGATCCGGTCGCAGGCGGCGGAGTGCAAGAGCGCTACGCACCATGTTGTGCAGCATACCCCGCTTGACACCACGGACCGGCAAGACCGCGAGGTCGAGATCGCCGGCAACTCCCTCAGCGGCATCGAAATTGTTGTCCAACGCGATGACCGTATGGCGGAATTGCTTGCCAAGATGATTGATTATGCGAACCATGCGCAGGGGTACGCCGCCGATCCCAAAACTCGGGAATACGTGCAAGACGTGCTCGCAACGCAGGGAGGAACCGGCGATCCTGACCGCTTCCGGAAGTATCTTTACGGCGGACATTCGGGTTTGGCGGCGATGCGGCTCCGCAGCGCCTGATAATTTCGCCGCAGTGGTGGAATGTTTAACTCCTATAAGCATCATGCAGCAAGTTTGCGACGTGAGGTAGGGCTCGGTATGTGGCATAGTTGAGGCTGCAATGTTATCGCTCGGTTACTATCGTGGGTTTTTTCGAACAGTCGGCGCTTCCGCCGAGCACCTGCGTCGGCCGGAATAGGCACAACCGTTAGTGGGAGCAGCCGCGATCTGTTGAACCATACTGTTGAGGCATGCTCGACCCTAATACCTGGAGGACGATCAATTGGCCGGCCGAGCAGACGCCGATGCTGGTCGTCGTCGTCGATACCGAAGCCGAGTTCGACTGGGAGGCCGCCCGGCCGCGCCACGCAAGGGGTGTCACCTCGGTCAAATACCAGGATCGTGCGCAACGGATCTTCGAGAGATATGGCGTGCGGCCGACCTTCGTCCTCGATTTTCCGGTCAGCAGCACGCCCGAAGCCTTCGAGTTTATAGGCGACTTACATCGGTCGGGTGCCTGCGAGATCGGAGCCCATCTGCAACCCTGGGACAATCCGCCGCTGGTCGAGCAGATTACCGACGAGAACTCCTATCCCGGCAACCTGCCGTTCGAGCTCGAACGGGAAAAGCTCATCCAGCTTACGCACAGCATCGAAACCAATATCGGAGTCCGCCCGCGCATTTACAAAGCGGGCCGATACGGCGTCGGGCGGGCAACGGCCGGTATCCTCGCCGAGCTCGGCTACGAAATCGACGTAAGCGTTGTTCCGGGCACCGATCTCAGCTGCAAATTCGGCCCCGATTTCACGCATTGCCGCCCCAGCCCCTACTGGTTCGGCAAAAACCCGAAGCTGCTCGAAATCCCGCTTTCAATCGGCTACACCGGCCTGCTCGCCGACACCGGAAGCATCGCCTATACCTTGACGATGAACGAGCGCCTGAAGGCGCTGCACGTGCCGGGCATCTTGGCGCGGCTCGGCCTGGTCGAGCGCATCACGTTGACGCCGGAAGGGATTTCCTTCGAGGAGCAGCGTCGGCTCACCCGCGCCTTGCTGCGCAAAGGTCATCGCGTGTTCAGTTTCGCCTACCACAGTCCTTCGCTCGCCCCGGGCAACACGCCTTATGTGCGCACCGAGGCGGATCTTCATGGTTTCCTGAAACGGATCGGGCAATATTTAACCTTCTTCTTCGAGGAGGTCGGCGGTCGGGCGGCCACGCCGTTCGAAGTCAAGGCGCTCGCTGAACAATGCAGCGAGCCAATGTTTGTCAGCCCGGAACGCGTCCGCAGAGCCGGTTGGGCGAGATAGATCGGCACGGTGTTGTCGCCGCGCCCTGTAAAAGCTCAACGTACTCTTCGTTGTGCGGCCTGCGGTTGGGCATCTTGGCTGCCGACTCCCCGATTTCGGTCGTCCGCGGTGTCGCGGCGGTTGTCCTCGATTGGTCGCTCGCCCTGCCTTGCGGTCCGCGATCCCGCTTGTCTCGACTCTACTGTGCCAACCTCGGTGCCGGTCTGTGCCGCTACCGTCGGCAGCAGTCGCGCGGCTCCGCTCGGTTAAGTTTTTCTTGTAAAAGAGCAGGCAACATTTGCGGCTTCGCGAAAACGGTGTATGTCGGCAAACACTTCTGCGAAAGTCGAGTACGTTTGTCCCGTGGGCCACGAGGAACTCGCATGATTCATCCCGTCATTCTGTCCGGCGGCTCGGGTACGCGGCTCTGGCCGATGTCGCGCACGCTCTACCCGAAACAGCTGCTGGGCCTGCTCGGCCGCGACAGCCTGTTGCAGCAAACGGTTCGCCGCGTGGCCGACCGGCAGGGCTTCGCCGCCCCGTTGCTAGTTGCCAATGAAGAGCATCGGTTCATCATCGCCGAGCAGTTGCGCGAGATCGCCGCCGTTCCGCGTGCGCTCCTGCTCGAGCCCGTCGGCCGCAACACGGCCCCCGCCGCTTGCATCGCCGCCTTGGCGTTGACCGAAACGGAGCCCGACCCGCTGATGCTGGTCATGCCTTCCGACCACACGATCGGCGATTCCGCGGCCTTTGCCGGCGCCATCGAGCGCGCCGCAGCCGCAGCGCGGGCCAGTGCGCTGGTCAGCTTTGGCATAGCCCCGCAGCGTGCCGAGACCGGGTATGGCTACATCCGGCGCGGCGGCGAGCTGGACGGCGCCGAGGGCGTCTTTGCGGTCGCCGAATTTGTCGAGAAGCCTGGCCCGGAACAGGCACAGGCCTATGTCGCCTCAGGCGAGCATTCGTGGAACAGCGGGATCTTCTTGTTCCCGGCGAGGGTCTATCTCGACGAGCTGGAGCGGCTGCGGCCGGATATGGTCGCCGCCTGCCGCAACGCGCTGGCAACGGCGCAGCGCGACAGCGACTTTGTCCGCCTCGGCCGAGAGGCCTTTGCCGCCTGCGACAGTGATTCGATCGACTACGCGGTCATGGAGCGTACCCGGCGCGCCGCGGTCGTCCCGGTCAGCATGGGGTGGAGCGATCTCGGCTCCTGGGACGCGCTTTGGGAGATGGGCGCCAAGGACCAGCACGGCACTTCGATCGAAGGCGATGTCGTCGCCGAAGACACCCGCAATTGCTATCTGCGGTCCGAAGCCGGTCTCGTGGCGGCGATCGGCATCGAGGATCTGGTCGTCGTCGCCACCGCCGATGCGGTCATGGTAGCGCCGCGCAACCGCACGCAGGACGTCAAGAAGCTCGTCGCGCGGCTGGTCAAAGACCGCCGCGACGAAGCCGATGCGCTGCCGACCGTGCACCGCCCGTGGGGCACCTTCACCTCGCTGCACAACGGACATCGCGTGCAGGTCAAGCACATCATGGTCAAGCCGGGCGGCAAGCTGTCATTGCAGATGCATCATCATCGGGCCGAGCATTGGGTCGTCGTCCAGGGCACGGCGAAGATCCGCCGCGGCGACCAGGAGATGATGCTGTCCGAGGACCAATCGACCTACATCCCGATCGGCACCGCGCATCGGCTCGAAAACCCGGGCAAGATCCCGCTGCACCTGATCGAGGTGCAATCCGGGAGCTATCTCGGCGAGGACGATATAATCCGGCTGGAGGACAGCTACGGCAGAAGCTAGCCCGGGGCTAATACCCGTTTATCGGACGGTGGGTTCCTTGAATGCGGTATTGTGTTTGGGGAACCACTCGTAGCCCTTGAGCATGTATTGCCAATACAGGGTTGGCAGGAAGCTCACCTTGATCCACCAACCTAGCCAGCGCTCCTTGCCGGGATCGAGGACGGGCAGGGTCGGAGTGACTTTGCCGCCGTAGATGAACTCCGCGATGATCGCCTTGCCGTTGGCGGTGGTCAGCGGGCACGAGGCATAACCGTCATAGCCGCCGTCGATCGCTTGACCGTTCATTAACCTCAGAATGTTCCGCACCACCACGGGCGCCTGCTTGCGCACGGCGGCGGCGGTCTTCGAATTTGGCGTCGTGGTGACGTCGCCGAGTGCGAATACATTGGCGTGGCGCACGTGCTGCATCGAGTTCTGGTCGACTTCAACCCAGCCGGCGGGGTTGGCGAGCGGGCTCGAACTGATGTCGTCGGGCGGGCTTTGCGGCGGCGAGACGTGCAGCATGTCGTACGGCACCCTGATCCGCTGACCCTGGTCGCCGCCGCCGACGACCTCGAAAACCGCAGTCTTGGCCTTGGCGTCAACGGCGACGAGGTTGTGCTGGTAGTGCACCGGGACGCCGTAACGCTCGGCAACCTTGGCACACTCGCGGGCGAAAAACGGCACGCCGAAAATCACTGGTGCGTGCACGAAATACTGGAGATCGACGTTGACTCGGATGCCCCCGCGCTGCAGATGGTCGGCAGTGAGATAAACGATCTTCTGCGGCGCGCCCGGACACTTGAACGGCAGCGGCGGCTGAGTGAATACCGCCTTGCTCCCGGGCTTGAGTGCGTTGATGCACTCGCGAGTATAGCTGACATGATCAGGAGAATAGTTGCTGCACACGCGATCACGGCCAAGCGCCTCGGCGAGGCCATCGATCTTGGCCCAATCGAGCTTCACCCCGGTGCAGATCACCAGATAGTCATAGGTGACCCCCTCGCCGGTGGACAGTTCGACCCGGTTGTTCGCGGGATCGAACTTGCGCGCGGCGGCCTTGATGCGCTTGACGCCCGATGGCACCAGGCTGTCGGTCGGCCGATGCGTGCGCCTGAGGTCGTAGAGCCCGGCCCCCACTAGCGTGAATGCCGGCTGGTAGTAGTGCGTGTCACTCGGCTCGACGATCGCGATGTCGATCCCGCCCGGCCCGTGGCGCCTCAAGCTCGCCGCCACGGTAATACCGGCGGTGCCGCCGCCGACGATCAACACTTTATGGTGCGTGGTCCCGGCCATGATGGCTCCCCTGTCGAGCTGACCCACCCGCTTTGACCCTGGGCATTCGCTCGCTGAACACCGGATCCTGCAGTGGAGCGGCGGCCGCCGGCAGATCGGCACCCTCGCGCACGTAGCGCCGGTACAGCTCGATCCATTAAAACCGACATTCCCCGGATTCCCAAAGTCGTGCCGCGATTTTGGCCAATTTTCGGCCTCCGTGGAAGAGGTTATCGCAGGGCGACCGCCTCGGCTGACCGGATGGCTGGCGGCGCGAGCAAATGGAGCCGCAGGGTCAGCAGGATGGCGACGACCGCGAGCCCGAGGGCGAGGCCCCACCACAGGCCGATTGCGCCATAGCCGAGCGGAAAGGCGAGCAACCACCCCCCGAGAAAGCCGGCGCCCCAGTACCCGAAGGCAGCCAATATCATCGGAACAAAGGTGTCCCTGTAGCCACGCAGCGCGCCGGCCGCGATCACCTGCATCCCGTCGAACACCTGGAAGATCGCCGCAATTACAATGAGACGCCGCGCGATCTCGACGGTCTCGCGATTGGCCGGGTCGGCGATGTCGATATAGACTGCGATGATGGCCTCCGGCACGGTCCACAACACGACCGCCGCAGCGCACATGAACCCGACCCCGAGGGCAAGCGCCACTAAGCCGGCCCGGCGCGCGGCGAACGCCCGGCCGGCGCCGAGCTCGTAGGCGATACGGACCGTCGCGGCCTGACCGAGACCCAGCGGCACCATAAACGGGATGCTCGCGCAATTGAGGACGAGCTGATGCGCCCCGAGTGCCGCCGCCCCCAAGAGGCCCATCAGGATCCCGGCGGCAAGAAAGACGCCGACCTCCATCCCCCTGAGCCCGCCGATCGGCAGGCCGAGGCGCAGGATGTTCGCCATTTGGGTCCGGCTCGCAGCGCAGGCGTTGCGCAGCATACGCAAACCCGCCAGACCCGGCATGATGCGGGCGCACAGCGCGAGGCCAGCCAGGATCAGCCACTGATTGATCGAGCTCGCATAGCCCGAGCCGGCGACGCCGAGGGCCGGCACCCCAAGATGGCCGAAGATCAGCACCCAGTTCAGCACCGCGTTGCCGGCAACGCAGACGAGCAGCACCGCCATCACCGGACGCGTATGCGACAGTGCGGCGAAGAGGCTACGGAGCACCCCAAAGCCGAGAAAAGCGGGCCCACCCCAGCCGAGCGCGCGCAAATAGCGACCGATCTCAGTCGCGAGTGCGGCATCGTAGCCCAGCCATTCGAGCAGGCGATCCAAACTAATCAGCGCGGCGACAAAGGGCAGCGCCAATAGCACGGCGAGTGCGAGGCCGGCGCCCGCGATCCGACCCGCCGCACGTCGATCGCCCGCGCCGAGCGCATGCGCAGCGAGTGGCGCCACGGCGAAAAGAACTCCCTGGAGCATGACGCCGATGGTGAAAAAAAGCATCCCGCCGAGCCCAGCGGCGGCGAGCGGCATGGCGCCGAGACGCCCGACCATCATCGTGTTGGTAACGCCCATTGCCATCTGCGCGAGATTGGCCGCAGCGAGCGGCGCCGCGAGGGCCAGGGTCGCCCGCAGCTCCGCGCCAATGCCGGACCCTGCAGCTCCGCAAAGCCGCTGATTGTGTGGGTCGACCGGTTGCATCGGGCTCTCTCTCATCTCCAGCACAGCGCCGCCGCCGCTGCCAAGCGAGACCCTCAAAAAGAAAGGGCCCCGACCGGCTTCGGTGGGGCCCCTATCGTCGCGTGTTGATCGTACTCAGCGCACGCGCATACCCTCAGGCCCCACGGCAAAGCCGCGCGAGTTGGCAGTCGCCATAAGGCGTAGGAATACGCAAATCATAGGCGGTTTGTAGCTGAGGGAAGGGACCGCGTCAACCGTCACCGCTATGATGGAGAGGCATGAAGAGGTTCATCCTGACAGGAGCCCTCGGCGCGGGGAAGACGGCGATTATTCGGCAAATGGAGCTTGATGGCTTCAGTGTCGTCGAGGAAGCGGCAACTGACATTCATGCTCTGCAGCACGCGCGCGGCGTCGCTGAACCGTGGAAGCATCCCTCGTTCATCGATTCGATTGTTGAATTACAAAAACGGCCGCAGCTGCGAGTCTCGCACCAGCCGGACGAGGTCCTGTTTCATGACCGGTCGGCAGTCTGCACCGCCGCGCTGGCGGTCTTTACACCGCGAGCCGCCCGCCGGACTTGAGCACGCGAAAGGCTTCGCGGAATACCTGCTCCTTGTCGGTGACAAGGTTGATCACGCAATTCGAGATTACGATGTCCGCCGTGTTATCGGCGATCGGCAGGTGTTCCAGTTACCCGAGACCGGAATTCGACATTGTCAGCACCGATGTGGGCCGCTTTATCGCGCGCCTTTTTCAGCATCTCATGGGTCATGTCGATGCCGATCACATGGCCGGCCTCGCCGACCTGCCGTGCGGCAAGGAAGCAGTCGAATCCCGCACCGCTGCCGAGGTCGACGACGATCTCGCCCGGTTGCATGGCGGCGATTGCCTGCGGGTTGCCGCAGCCAAGCCCGAGATTGGCACCCTCGGGAACCGCCGCCAGCTCCGCCGCCGAATAGTCCATCCGCCGCGCCTTATCGTGCGAAGTGGTTTCCGGGCCGCAACTGGATGACGACGGCGCGCAGCAGTTCGCCTCTCTCGCTGTCGCAATCCCGCCATAGCGCGCGCGCACCATTTCGTTGATCTGCGCCTCGTCCATAATCGTCTCCTATGCGGCTCCGTACCGCGCTCGACGCATGAGTTGGGAAGAGGTATGGGATGTGGCTCGGCGTTCAGGAAACCCAATGAGAAAATGCAACGAGCCGTGGTTTACAGCATCTATTGATCTCAACGGCAACACCACTAGCACTGTTCACGCCGACTATACGGTCATTGAAAAGGCCGCTCGCATCCGCGGTTGCCATCAGCGTCCATCAGGACCGCCGTTCAATCCGGTCAGCGAGATTATCGCCGAACTCCAGGCCGTCGCCACTTGGTCAGGAGAACATAGGAACGCCCCGCGGCGCCGGGGGATTGGCAAAAGGACAATCATGCAAATGCCGCAATCGCATTATACACTGCGTCATTTCGGCCCTGTGAGTGCGAAATTGCGATTGAAGGAGTTGGCAATGCCTGATCTCGACCAGATAAAACAGGAGGAACAGAAAACGGGGGACGGGAGCGGGCGGTTTCGTGAGCAGAATGGCCCGATGGCGCGGAGCGCACGATATCTTAAATACCCCAGCGCCTAAGATTGGCGGACAGGCACGATGATGGTTAGACATTGCGAAGCGGCTCGGCTGCTGGCGTCCGTGATTACCGCGTTCGCGGCATTCGGCGCTCTGCCCGGGAATGCTGCAGCGAACACCGTGATTGATCTTACCTATGATTTGGTGATGGATATGGTGCGGCCGGAGGTTCATCCCGGCATCGCCGTGCACCACAACCTGCAGATCACGGTGTCGGGGGGCGGCAATCTTTCCGAGGGCCGCAACCGCAGCGCCGGTCCCTACCAGGATCGAAATGCGATGGGGCAGGTGCTGAGCAGCTCCGGTGACGACGCGGCATATGCGTCTTGGCGGACGGCGCCGGACGGCCGGCTCGTGCGCGTCCAAAATGATCCGCAAAGCACGCGCACGATGACTGTGACGTTGTTGCCGGGCAACACCTGCCGCCTCGAGGTCGTCGACCAGCTGAAGCCCGGTTTCAGCGAATATGCGTTTCTGCGCATCTCTACCCACACGATCGGGTATTTCTCGACCTACCGCGTTACCCGCACTTCCTGCACGGTCCATTGACACGGGCGCCGGGAAATACGGAACAGGGGTGCGCGCCGTGTGCCATTACGTGTCGGCCGGATCAGTTCGATTTCGCCGACTTGCTCGAGGCCGCAGCGCAATAAAACCTTTTGCGAGGCTAGGTTGCTCGGGTCGGTGTAGGCGCGGATCGTTGCCATGCCGAGGGCCAGCAGCCCGTAATCGATCACTGCGGCGACGGCTTTCCGCGCCAGGTGCGCGAGTTTGCCCGCGCTGCCGGACGGCTGGCCAAGACCGATCGGCTGGACGCGGCGGTGATCGCCCATTTGCCGAGACGTTTGCGCCGCGCCTCGGCAAACCCGATCCGGTGGCCGATCGGCTGGGCGAGCATGTGCTGTACCGGCGCAGCTTGCAGGACGAGATCGTCGCGCTCAAGCATCAGCGGCGCCGGCTCGAAACGCCGGCTTTGCGGGAGCGCGCCGACCGGCGCCATGCCGCGTTGCGGGCCGAAGTCAAAGAGATCGAGCGCGAGATGCGCGCGATCGTCGACAGCGACCCGGCCAAAAAGGCGTTGTTTGTCTGCCTGACCGCGCTCAACGGGGTCGGCCTGGTGCTCGCCTGCACACTGATCGCCAATATGCGTGAGTTGGGCTCGCTCAGCCGGCATCAGGCGGCGGCGCTGATCGGGGTGGCGCCGCTCAACCACGACAGCGGCACCAGGCGCGGCTATCGCGCCATTCCCCCGGATCAAGTCCGTGGGCTGAAGGCCCACGGCGGCCGCCGGCGGGTGCGCAACGTGCTCTCCGTGGCGACGCTGAGCGCCGTGCGCTGCAACCCGCCGATCAAGGAGTTCTATCGCCGGCTGTCGACGGGCGGCAAGCCTGCCAAGGTGGCTCTGGTTGCCTGCATGCGCAAAATGCTGGTCGTGCTCAACGCCCGCGTGCGCGATCAGCTCGCTGCCGCGGCGCTCCCTTGAGGGCAGTTTCTTTGTTCGATCGGGCACCGTTTCTCCGTCCCGACCTGCAAAACTGCACCGGGCGGCGCGCGCCGCCGCGGTCAAGACTGGCCGCAGGCCACCGCCGTAGGCGGCGCGCCGCGGTCTTGACGGCGGCGAGCACGACGCCATGCTCCCCAGGGTCGGGAGGACGTCATCACCCCCCCGCAAACACAGTTGCTTGGGCCGTTGAGTTCTTGCCCGATCGAGATTGCTTCGTCGCGCGGGCGCTCCTGACAAGAAACCTCGGCAATCGAACTCGGTGCGCGCCCCTCTCCTTGTCTTCCCGGCGAAAGCCGCGACCCATTTCCGCCATAGGCACCGGCCTCCGCCGGTGTGACGATTTTATTAAATCCTTTCGGATGGACCTGGCAATCAGGTCCCGGTGCGGAGCAATCGCGAGCCTCCATCCTCGGCGTGGCGCCAGGTCGCGAGCTCGGCCCAGCTGTCTGCTTCCATGAACTGGGCCCAGCGGCGGTAGAGGTTGCGCATCGGCTCCTCGCTCGACTGGGCTTTCGTGATGTCGGTCACCCGGCCCGGGATGCGCAGCCCCTCCCACTCGAAATTCTCGATCGCCGTGCCGAGCCCCATCTCGTAGGAATAGGGGTAGCGGCGCGCGATTGTGCCGCGACTCGCCTGATGGGCGTAGTTCCAGTTCTCCATGTCGTCCTGCTCGGTCATCCCCGCCGGACCGGAGTAGCGGATGTAATAGTCGCGCAAGAAATCTTTGACTTCCTGCGGCGCCTCCCGATCGACGAGGAACCAGCGCCATACCTCGGTTTGATGCGCGTCGCGCGGATGCCAGACCGCGATCGTCCGCGGCTGGCGCGGCAATAACGCGACATTGGGAAAGATTTCACCAGGAGCGCCGAGCAGGCGCGCCTCCTCGCCGCGGGTGCGGCGCCGCTCTTCTTCGCAGTGGCGGAAATATTCGGAGACAACCGGCGAGTGCTGGTAGGTGGGCGGCGGCGGGCGATCCTTTGGCAATACATAAACGATCGTCTGATGGCCGCGGTCCGGTATTGCGACGTGCAGTTTGCGGCCGAGCAGCAGTTCGGTCATGTCACGGCGGCCGGCACCGCTGGGGCCGATCCCGGCGAGATCGACCGAGCGGTGGCTGATGTTGTGATAGCTGTCGCCGCTGAAATTCTCCGCCGGGAACTTCCAGTTGCACGGGATCAGCCATTTCTGGACGCCGCCGAGCACCTCGGCCTGCCCCTCGCGGCCGTCCCGCCCGTCGAGGATCAGGTCGAAAAAGGTCGCGAACTCGCCGAGATATTCGCGGAAGGGCGGCGCGGCGGGATCCCAATTCGCCCAGACCGTGCCCTTGTAATTGCACAGCTGCGCAACCTCGACGAGTCCCCATTGCGAGCGGTCAAGCTGCGAATGATAGGCCTCGCGGAAATAGGGGACGCCGACGAGCCTGCCGTCGGTCGAATAGCTCCAGCCGTGATAGGGGCAGGTGAAGACAGCGGTGCTGCCCTCGTCATAGCGGCACACCTTCATGCCGCGGTGCCGGCAGGAATTGAGGAAGACGTGGATCTGACCCGTCCGGTCGCGGCACAGGATCACCGATTCCTCACCCATCGAGGAGACGAAGAAATCGCCGGGGTTGGGGACCTGGCTCTCATGCCCGACAAACAGCCAGGAGCGGGCGAACACCCGCTCCAATTCCTCGCGATAGATCTCGTCATTGACAAAGATCTCGCGGCTGATCTGCCCCGCCGCGGGATCGACGAGACCCTTGCGATACCCTACTGTCCGTTCGGTCGCCATCGCCAACTCCTGGAGCCTGGTTTAGTTATGCACCTCTTCGCGCGACGTCACCATGCCTCGCGGCCGCGCGGCGGCCGGCTCGTTCCGGGGGTTTGTTGCGAGGCCCGCGTGGCGCGCTGCTCGGCTTCGTGCTTGTCGAACATGGCGCGGGCCGCGGCGGTGCGCTTTTCACTGAGCTCGTCGCGGTGCTCGGTGCACCAGTCATATGACTCCGCACGCGGCCGGTTGTCGCGGCTGAAATGCGGGATGACGTAACGCGCATAAAGCTCATAAGAACGCTTGGTTTCCTCCCAATCGGCCCAGTTGTGGGCCTGTTGCAGAAAGACGCCAAACTCGCCCTGCTTCTGCTGCAGCCGCTCAATCAACGCAATCGCGTCATCCGGCGTGCCGACCACGCCGTACTTGTTCTCGACAAACCATTCGAGCGGGTCCGTGCCGGCCGGCACGACAAACCGGCGCTGGTTGTTGTTCAGGTAATTCAGATATCGCTCGAACCCGAAACGGGCGTTCTGGAACGCCTTTTCGCGGGTTTCGGCGATATGCATCGGGCCGACGAGGCGCAGCCGCGCGGGGTCCATCTTACGGCCGTGCCCGGCGGCGACATCGCAGGCGATCTGCCAGTTGCTCGCCAATGCGTCGTAACCGAACGGGTTGGTGGCGGCGACGCAGATCATACTGAGATCGTATTTGCCGGCGAGCCGTCCCCCGGACGGCGTCACGGCGCTCACGACCGCCATTTCGGGATAGGGCTTCGTGTAGGGCGGCAGATGGAGCCGCGCATTGACGAGCGTGTACCAGTCGGTCTTCTCGGTGACGGTCTCGTCGCGGAAGAGGCGCAGGATAACGTCGATCCCCTCGGCCATCCGGTCGCGCTGGGTCATCGGGTCGATGCCGAGCATCAGCGCGTCGGAAGCGAGGAGCCCCGGCCCCGCCCCGAACATGACCCGGCCGCGCGTGTGATGGTCGAGCTGCACGATGCGGTCGGCCACCATCAGCGGGTTGTGGTAGGGCAGGGAGATGACGCCGGTGCCGAAGCGGATGAATTTGGTCCGCTCGGCGGCGATCGCGATGAAGATCTCGGGCGAGCTGATGATCTCAAACCCGGCCGAATGATGCTCGCCGATCCAGGCCTCGTGAAAGCCGAGCCGGTCGAGCCAGACCATCAGTTCGAGGTCGCGGTCGAGGCAGGCCGTCGGGTTCTCCTCCATCGGATGGAACGGCGGCAGAAAAATCCCGTGGCGGAGATTGATCAGCGACATGGCGGGCCTCGTTCTAAATGGCGCCTGGTTGCGGGAGAGCATATCATCGCGTGCGGTATTATAGGGAAGGGGACACCAATGGCGATCAAGCGCGAGAAGATTCAGCCGCAAGGCATCCATGTCCGCATGGTGGACGGCAAGGCGAGATACACCCAGGTCGTCACCGTCAGCGGCACCGGCAAGCTGATCTTCGTCGCCGGCCAACTGGCGCGCAACGCGCAAGGGGTTTGCGTCGGCAAGGGCGACATGCGGGCACAGATCCAGCAGGTCGGCGAAAACATCAAAACCTGCCTCGAAGCCGCCGGCGCCACCTTGGCCGACATCGTCAAGACCAACACCTACGTCACCGATTACGAGGAGTTCGCCAAGCATCCCGACATGAGGATGCGCTATTTCGGCCCGGCCACGCCGACCAGCACGACGGTCCAGATCAGCCGTCTTGCCGATCCCGACGCGTTGATCGAGATCGAGGCGATCGCCTTCGTCGACGATTGATCAGGCTAAGCCGGCTCCGTCTCGAGACCGGCGTCGGCCCGTTCCTTGAAGCCGCCGGCATTGTAGACGGATTGGTAGCCGAGGTCCTTCAACATCTTGCCGCTCAATGCGGCGCGGCCGCCCGACCCGCAGTAGATCAGGACGGTCCGGTCCTTTTGAAAATCCGAATTGTGACTGGGGCTTTCCGGATCAGCGCGGAATTCCAGCATACCGCGTGACACGTTTACGGCGCCTTTGAGCTTGCCGCCGGAGGCGAGTTCGGGGCGCATCGCGGACATCGACGATCAGCACATTCTCGTTGCCGATCATCTCGCGAACCTCGACGGGGTTCAGGCGGGGCACCGCGGCATTGGCCTCGGCCAGCATTTCCCTGACGCTAGACGGCATTGACCTGTCCTCTCTGGAAGGTGTGGCGGTGATGCTAACTCAGGCGAATGCATCAAAAGCCATCATTAATGATTCTGTCATGGTTAATTCACGGGTCCGTCACGGACCACCCGTAATTTCGCCGCGCTTCAAACACAATCGACCTAGGGGACGTTATGGTATCGACTTCCGCCCGTCGGCGCGCGCGCCGCCGCATCGCTGTCCTGTCTGCCGTCGCGGTAATTGGCGCACTGGTCGCCATGCCGGTTCACAGCGCCGATCCAGATGCTACGACCGATCAGCTGAAGACCGCCACGCCGATCAAGCACGTTATCGTCGTTATCGGCGAAAACCGGTCTTTTGACCACGTTTACGGCACCTACTCACCCAAGAGCGGGGACTCGATCCTGAATTTGCTCTCCGAGCGGATCGCCAGGAAAAACGGCTCGCCCGGGCAGAATTTCACCGCAGCCCGGCAGTTCACGACCTCGGGCCAGACGAGTTATTTCATCGGCGTCAACAAGAAGAACAAGGCTCCCTACACGACCCTGCCGGCCCCAACGCTGGGTGGCGCACCGAACCAGCCGAGCACGTTGAATAACCCGAGCCCGACCCCGCCGTTCACCGGTGTAAACGATGCGACGCTGGCGGCGATCGAGCCATCCTTGGAGATGGATGATCTCTTCCTGCTCACCACCGGCGCCACCGGCGCGGCAGTCACCAGCGGCGCGCCCGATACGCGCATCGCCAACTATGCCGCGCTGCCGGACGGGCCGTTTCAGCTGACCGGTCCCAATCTCCCCTATGATTTCGTACACCGGCGATACTGCCCACCGGTTCTATCAAATGTGGCAGCAATCCGACTGCAGCATCCGCAATGCCACGGAAGACAATCCGACCGGTTGCCTAAACGACCTCTATCCATTTGTGATCACCACCTATGCCGGCCCGACCGCCGACCACGGCGGCGGCACCTCGATGGCGTTCTACAACGTGCAGGACGAGGATGCGCCGCTGTTAAAGAAACTGGCCGACGAATACACGATCAGCGACAATTATCACCAGCCCGCTATGGGCGGCACCGGCATTCAGCACGTCTTTCTCGGCACCGGCGACGACGTCTTCTGGAGCGACGGCAGCGGCAATCCGACGCCGCCGCCGGCCGCGCAAATCGCCAACCCCAATCCCAAGCCCGGCACCAATAACCAGTATACGCTGGATGGACGCTTCAGCAACTGCTCGGACGTGTTCAATGCCCCCGGTGTCCTGCCGATCGTTCAGTACCTCGATTCTTTGCATTATCCAGTGCAAGTTAATTGCGACGAAAACCACTACTACATGCTGAACAACACGAACCCCGGGTTCCTGCCCAACGGCACTGTCGATACGAAGGGCATCGCCGGAGGAGGTTCGATCCCGCCGAGTAGTGTTCGGACGATCGGTGACGCGCTCAATGACAAGAGCATCTCCTGGGCCTATTACGGAGGCGCCTACAATGCCGCCGTCAATCTCGCCAATGGCTCGACCAATCCGGCCGACGCGGTGGGCGCGACCTACTGCCCTATCTGCAACTTCGAGGCCTACGCCTCATCGATCATGGGGAACCCGACGCAGCGCGCAGCGCACATCAAGGACGCCACGGATTTCTATGCAGTCGTGGGCAATGGCACTCTGCCGGCCGTATCGTTCATCAAGCCCGACGGACTGCTCGACGGCCATCCGGCTACGTCAAAGCTCGACCTCTATGAGGGGATGCTGCGGAAGATACTGGACACCCTCGACGGCAATCCCGAGCTGAAGGCGGAAACCGCGGTTTTCGTCACCTTTGACGAAGGCGGCGGGTATTACGACAGCGGGTTCATTCAGCCGCTGGATTTCTTTGGCGACGGGCCGCGGATTCCATTGGTCGTGGTGTCGCCCTATTCGACAGGCGGGCACGTGGTGCACAGCTACACTGACCACGTCTCGATCCTGAAATTCATCGAGCGCAACTGGGGCCTGCTGCCGCTGACCGGCCGCAGCCGCGACAATCTGCCGAACCCCTGCCCCGACAAGGACAATCCCTATGTGCCGCTGAACAGCCCGGCCATCGGCGATCTGTTCGACATGTTCGATTTCGGCGGCAAAGCCGACAACGACGGGCACAAACGCGGCTGATCAACATTGGCCTCGGCAGCGCACGATTGAGCGCTGCCGAGGCATGTTTCGGCAAGCAAATTAGCAAACCAGACCTTGCTGGAGAGAGGATCATGCGAACACAACAAATGCGTAAATACAAGCTCTTCTGCGGCGTGGCGCTGTGCGCAATGGCGATCAACAGCATGGCACCGGTCGCGGCCGCTGCTGCGGCTGCCGAACCGAGCGGCAGCAATGACGGCAATACAAAGACGCCGATCAAGCACGTCATCGTCATCATCGGCGAAAACCGCACCTTCGACCACGTGTTTGCGACCTATAAACCGAACACCGGCAAGAGCGTATGGAACCTACTGTCACAGGAAATCGTCAATAACGACGGCACGCCTGGGCGCAATTACTACACCGTGGCTGGGCAATATCGGGCACAAGACGGGCTGGTATATCAGATCAACCCCGATCACAAAATTCCGTACCGGACTTTGCCGACACCGCTGGCCGGTGGTCCGAAGTCCAACAGCGATACCGATGCGCCCTTCAATACCCTTGCGGAGGCAGTGCAATATGAGAACGGGCTGCCGTCAGATTATTACCAATACTTGACCACGGGCGCAACTGGCCTTACGGCGAAGACGCCCGACACGCGCATCACCTATGATGGCCAGCTAGTGACGAACCTGCCGCCGGGACCATTTCAGCTGACCGGCCCCAATCTCACCTACGACGATTACGCGGCGAGCCCAGTTCATCGCTTCTACCAGATGCGGCAGCAGCTCGACTGCAACGCGGTTATTGGCTGTCTTAACGACCTTTTCCCCTGGGTCGAAGTGACGGTCGGTGCAGGCAGCAACGGCAAGCCGCCGCCGGCAGACTTTAACGAGGCAACGACCGGCGAAGGCGGGACGGCAATGGCCTTTTACAACGTCCAGCAGGGAGACGCCCCCTATTTCAAGTCGCTGGCAGACGAGTATTCGATGAGCGACAACTTCCATCAGTCGGTGATGGGTGGGACCGGCGCAAATCACATCATGCTCGGCTATGGCGACGCAATTTGGTTCAGTGACCCTAACGGCAATCCTGCCAAACCGCCCCACAACGAGATGGTGGCGGTTGGATCGCCGAATGAAGGCACCGTCGACGAGATCGAGAACCCGAACCCGCAGCCGAACACCAACAACTACTATATTCAGGACGGGTATGGCGGCGGTTCTTCCGGTTCGGCCTCCTACGGCGGCGGCAGTTACACAATGTGTTTCGGCACCGGTCAGCCCGGGGTCCGCTCGATCGCAGATTATCTGCAGTCGCTGCCCCGGCCGGTGAACCCGAAATGCGAACCGCGGCGCTATTATCTCCTCAATAACTACAACCCCGGCTATTTCGGCGACGGTACCAGCGCCTATGCCAAAATGGGGGACGCGGGTAATACGGTATTTACAATTCCGCCATCGAACGTCAGGAACATTGGAGATGTACTTCTTGCTAACAATGTCTCATTCGCCTATTTTGGCGATCAGTTTAATCAATATCTTGCCAAACCCTATGGGAATTATGTCGATCCTGGGAATACTTACTGCAACATCTGTAACTTCTTCCAGTACTCAACCTCAATCATGACCAACTCCACGGTGCGGAGCGCAGTTCTGAAGGACACGACCGACCTCTACGCCGATATAGCCAGTGGTAATATACCGGCGGTGTCGTTCGTCAAGCCCAGCGGCTATGTCGACGGCCACCCGGCATCATCGAAGCTCAATCTCTTCGAGGGCTTCGTGAAGAAGATCGTGGATCAGGTCAAGGCCCAGCCCAATCTCTGGTCGGATACCGCGATCATCGTCACCTTCGACGAAGGTGGCGGTTACTATGACTCAGGCTATGTACAGGCGCTCGATTATTTTGGCGACGGGACGCGCATCCCGACGATCGTCGTGTCGCCGTACACAAAACCGGGGCATATCTCGCATGACTATACCGATCACGTCTCCATCCTCAAATTCATCGAGGCGAACTGGAAACTGCCTACTGTCACTTTGCGCAGCCGCGACACACTGCCGAACCCGATTACCACAGAAGACAATCCCTACATGCCGACCAATTCGCCGGCGATCGGCGATATGATGGACCTGTTCAGTTTTCCATAGCCGATAGAAGCATCCGATAGCCGGTCTCGGGAACGGGACCGGCGCCTTTTTTGCTCAGCCGATTACGTCCTCGGCGCGCAGCGCCTGGATCTCGTCGCCCGTGTAGCCCGCGGCCAGCAGCACCTCATCGCTGTGCTCCCCTACTGCCGGAGCGCGGCGCGGTTTGATCTTTTCCTGCCCCTTGAGCCAGATCGGGCTGTTGACCGTCATCGTTTCACCGTCGGTGAACGCCACCAATGCCTCGCTCGCCAGCATCTGGGGATCCTCGGCAATGTCCTCCATCTTGGCGACAATGCCGAAGATGATGCCGGCAGCGCCAAGGATCGATCGCCACTCGGCGAAATCCTTTGTCGCAAATATCCCGTCAAGAATGGTGATCAGCTCGTGCGCATTGGCCTCGCGACCCTCATGCGCCGCAAAGCGCGGTTGGGCCAATGCGCTCGCTCCGAGACATTCCTTGAATTTTTCCCAACGCCATTCGTCGGGAGCGATCGACAGCAGCAGCCAATGCCCGTCGCGGCAGCGGTAATGCACCCGCAGCGCATTGAGGCCGCGCTCGCGCGGCGGCTGCGGCACGACTTTCTCGCCGCACAGCGCGGCCTGCACTGAGCAGCCATTGGCCCAGATGCCATTGGCCAGCAGCGAGGAGCCGACATAACCGCCCTTGCCGGTGCGCTCGCGCTGGTAGAGCGCCGTAACGATTGCGCCATAAGTCGCCATGGCCGAGGGATGGTCGCCCATTCCCGGCAATGACCGGGCCGGCGTCGCCTCTTCTCCGGCGCGCACGAGATGCATCAGCCCGGTGCGCGCCCACCAGGCAGTCGCGTCGAAGCCGGGCTTGTCGGCCTCGGGCCCGGCTTCGCCATAGCCGCTGAACGAGGCGTAGATGAGCCGCTCGTTGAGCGGCGCCAACTCCTCATAGGTGATCCCGAGCCGACGGCGCACCGGCGGCGGGTAATTGGTGATGAACACATCAGCCCGCGTAACCAACCGCTGCAACACAGCTTGTCCCGCGGGTGAGCGGAGGTCGAGCGCCAGACTCTTCTTGTTGCGCCCGTCGAGCTCGAACCCGGGGTTGCTCTTGAGTCCCGGCCCCAGCGATGGGGTCGCGCGACGCCGGTACGGATCGCCCATACCCGGCGGCTCGATCTTGATTACCTCGGCGCCAAAATCGGACATCACCGTCGCTGCCGCCGGCCCGGCGATAAAGCTCGCACAGTCGATCACCTTCAAGCCGTCGAAGACCTGCTCACCCATCGTCCAACTCCTCACTCGGCCAAGCGGTACGCGTCGCCGTCCCGGACGACATGCCCGGCGGTCCGGCCGGCGAAATGCGTGCCGATGACGAGGATCGGGCCATCGGCGAGGTACGTCAAACTGCGCATGCGCGTCAGCCGCGCCTCGAGCGGGTCGCTATCCGCCGTCGACGACCAATCCGGATGGGCGATCTGACAAGGGTGATGCACAAAATCGCCGGTGATCAGCGCCTCTTCGCCTTGCGAGGCGATCCGCACGCTGACGTGACCAGGGGTATGGCCCAGGGTCGGGACGAGGTTCACTTCATCGCAGATCCGATGATCGGTCTCGACGAGATCGACGAGTTCGGCCTCCCAGACCGGGGTCACCGAGTCGGTGAGCACTGCCGACATGTCCTCGCGCTCATGCTGGCTGGTCCAATGTGCGAATTCGACGCGGCCCATCAGGTAACGCGCCTTCGGGAAAGTCGGAACCCAGTGGCCCTCGACCAGCATCGTGTTCCAGCCGACGTGATCGACATGGAGGTGCGTGCAGATCACCGTGTCGATCGTCTCGCGGGCATATCCGGCTGCCGCCAGATCGCCGAGAAAGCTAGTCTGGAGCCTGTTCCACGTCGGGATGCCCCGGTTCTCCTTGTCGTTGCCGAGGCAGGTGTCGACGATGATGCGCCGGCTTGGTGTTTCGACGACGAGCGCGTGAACGCTCATTTTCAAGCGCCCGAGATCGTCGGCGAAATCGGGCTGCAGCCAGCCGATCGGCAAGACAGCTTCGCGAGTTGCCTGCGGCAGGATGAACCGGCTCCCGCCGGTCATCTCCAGCTCGACGATCTTCGTGACCGTGACCTCGCCAACCCGCCACTTCATCATCGCTTTCCTCCCGCTTCGGCGGAGGAAAATAGACAGGTCGGCGGGTCCGGGAGTAGCCTTTCTCCCGATGACGCTTTGACGGGGAGGACGCGGATGGCTGGGCTGGGGGCAATTCTGGACACGACCGAGGCCGAGCGGCTGGCAACCGGTTTCGTCTTTACCGAAGGGCCGTTGTGGCACCCGGACGGCTTTTATTATTTTGTCGATGTCCGAAAGAGCGTGCTCTACCGAATGATGCCAGGCCGTGCGCCGGAGGTTGTGCGCACCGAGACCGGCGAGGGCAACGGCACGACCTTTGATCTGCAGGGCCGGCTCGTGATCTGCGAAGGCGGCAACCGGCGCGTCACCCGCTGGTCGGCCGACGGCCGCTCGGAGGTCCTGATGGACCGCTACGAGGGCAAGCGGATCAACCGCCCGAATGATGTGGTCTGCAAATCCGACGGCAGCATCTGGTTCACCGATCCCGGGCTGCGCGTACCGCTTGCCGAAAAGGAGCTGCCGCATGCCGGCGTCTATCGCGTCGAGCCGGACGGCGCCAGTCGCCTCGTCGCCGAATTCGAATATCCGAACGGGCTCGCTTTCTCGTCCGATGAGCGGGTGCTCTACGTCGCCAATACCCGGCACGCGCAATACATCCACGCGATCGAGCTCGATGACGCCGGCAACATGGTGCGGCGCCGGATCTTTGCCGATATGTCCTCCGAGGAGACCGACGGCGTGCCCGACGGCATGAAGGTCGATGTCGAGGGCCGGGTCTATTGTACCGGGCCGGGCGGTACCTGGGTTTACTCGCCCGACGGCTCGCGGCTCGGCATCATCCGCACGCCCGAGATCCCGGCCAACCTGTGCTTTGGCGGCCCCGACCTCAGGACAATCTTCTTCACCGCCCGCACATCGGTCTACACGATGCGCGTCAAGACCCCCGGTCAGCCGCACCCCTGGTACCGCCTGCGGGCGAAATAACGCGAAAGTTTGCACCACGGAGGCATGGACGACACAGAGAACATCACGGCATCTCGCCTGAACGAACACGCCGCGATCTCCGTGTCTCTGTGGTGAACCTTAGTTGCGGAGGGCCACGATGAAAGTCGGTATTGCGCTCAACATGCTGTCCGAGCCGCCTCGCCCCGACGTGGCGGTCGTCTCCGACCATCTGACGATGGGGGATCTCGCCGAGCCGCTCGGTTTCGACTCGCTATTCGCGCTCGAGCACCATTTCACCGGATACGCGATGTCGCCGGCTCCCCTTGAGCTTCTGGCCTATTATGCCGGCCGCACCAAGCGGATCGTGCTCGGAACAGCGGTCATTGTGTTGCCGTGGCACGACCCGATCCGCGTCGCCGAAGGGATTGCGCTGCTCGACATCCTCTCCGGCGGACGCTGCCTGTTCGGCTTTGGCCGCGGTGCGGCGAGCGTCGAATATGAGGGGTTCCGCATTCCGATGGAAGAAGCGCGGCCGCGCTTTGCGGAAGCGGCGCAGCTGATCCGCAAGGCATTGCGCGAGCCCGAATTCGAGTGGCAGGGCGAATTCTACCAGATCCCGAAGACCTCGATCCGGCCGCGGCCGATCTCGCATCCTGAAGAGCGCTTCTATGCCTCCTCGGTCAGCCCGGAATTGGCCGAGATCATGGCGAAGCTCGGGTTCGGAATCCTCGTCGTCATGCAGAACGAGTGGGCGAAGGCGGCCGAGAGCATCGTCAGTTACCGCGAGATCGCACACGGCGTCGGCCATAACCCGCCGCCGCCGATCATCCTGACCAATGTGTCCTGCGCCGAAAGCCGGGCGGAGGCGCATGACCGCGCGATGAGATGGCTCGGAGAGAAATGGCAATCAATCGACAACCACTACCATTTCTCGGACGGGCATCTCGCCACGGTCAAAGGCTACGAGACCTACGGGAAGATGGCCAAAACCTATGCCCGTTTGCAGAGCGAGGAAGAACGGGTCAGGGCCACGGAGTTCTATGTCAAGATCCAGATCGTCGGCACGCCGGAGGACTGCATTGAGCAGATCGCCGAATTGCAGCGGGTGACCGGGACCGACCATGTCGTCACCGAATTCTCGTTTGGCGGCATTCCCCATGACGACGCCGAAAAGAACATGAGGCTCTTCGCGAGTTGGGTATTGCCTGTGCTGCAAAATGACAGCGCCTTCGCCGCACCGCCGGCGCCGGTCACGCAAGGTGCTGCGAGTTCGGACCTGTTCGCGCCGGCATAGAAGCACCGCCGGTCGGCGCCGTCCTACACCTCCTTCTGTCCTACAGCCCCCTTGTCGCCGGACCTTTGAGTTCGACCGTATTGCCGTCGGGGTCGCAGATGTAGAGCGAGGGGCCGTAGCCCTCGGCGCCGTAGCGTTCCCGAACGTCGCCGACCTCGACGCCGTGCCTCCGCAGATGGGCGGCCAAGGCCGCTGGGTCGAACCCGTCGACCCGCACGGCGAAGTGATCCATGTTGCGCCCCGCGCCATCTCCGGCCTCGCCCGGCGAGGCGGAAGCCGGAACCAGGTCGATCAGAGAGGCGCCGGCGCGCAGCTGGACCAGCTTGGGTTGCTCGAGCCGGCGCTCGACGCGGCAGTTCAGAACTCTCTCGTAGAAATCGATCGCCCGGTCGAGATTGCCGACGCGAAGTACAACGTGGTCGAGGCCGGCTATGCGGACTCCTTCCCCGGCGCTCGAAGCGTTCCTCGACTCGACAGTTCCTGCGTCCGGCATTGTCAGCTCCTTTCGCTCGCGGTGGGTATCACTCTACCGCGAATTGGCCGGAACCGGCAGCCGGATTATTGCGGCGCAGGCTGGGACGGTTGCGCGCCGGCATGGCGCGGGTGCTGGGTGCGCCAGGCGCGGATCTCGGCGCGGTCGAGGATGCCATCGTGATCGGCGTCCATCTGGTCGAAGCGGGCCCCGGCCCGTTCCGCAGCCCGGTCCTTGGCGCGTTGGATGAATTGATCCCGCGTGATGCCGCCATTGCCCGTCGGAGCGGAAGGTGCAGGGGCTGCACTCTCGACGGCGGCGGTTTGCGGCGCCGTCTGAGCGAAGCTTGTCGCTGGCAGCAGAGACAGCGCGACGAAGGCCACGAAGATGGTAGAACGCATTTGCTACGACTTTCAGTTGACTAAAATTGATGAATAGCATGCACTGCGTGCGAATACAAGCCGCGGGTTGCATCGCGTTCATGTCGCGTGCGCAAAAAAGACGGGTCTGGCAGGCTGCTTTCCCACGAATCCTAGGCTTCGAAGGAGTACAGTGCCCGCAGACCCTTCGACAACCTGGAGCGGGGAAAACAACATGCAATACCGCAGGATCTCGGCCGATTGCCATCTCGACATGCCGTGGATGCCGCCCGACCTTTTCGTGTCCGAAGCGCGCCGCGAGTTGAAGGAGCGCATGCCCTATGTCGAGGACGGGCCGCAAGGGCCGCAATGGGTCGCCAAGAACGGCGCCAGTTTCGGATTGAAGAACGGCGTCGGGCCGGGCGGCGCGCCCTTTGTTCCGGGGCAGAACCACCGCGTCGACAAGATGGCCGAAACCGGGATGTACGAGGACGGCAAGCGCGACATCCGCCGCTGCAGCGACCCGCATCTGCGGATCAAGGACATGGACCGCGACGGCGTCGACGCCGAGGTCATCTACGGCATTCTCGGCGCCGCCTCGCGCCTCAACGACCGCGAGGCCTCGAACGAGATGCTGCGGATCTACAATGATTTCCTGAAGGATTTCTGCAGCCACTATCCGGACCGCGAGATCGGCCTCGCCTGTCTTCCGTATGGCGACATCGACGACGCGGTGAAGGAAATCCGCCGCGTCGCCAAAATGGGCATCAAAGGCCTCGAACTGTCCTGCTCCTGGGACATGGAGCCGATGTGGCATCCGGTCTGGGAGCCGCTGTGGAACGTCGTCGAAGAAGTGCAGTTGCCGTTGCACTTCCACACCTTCCCGACGACCTCGCCGCGGGCCCGCGAAGGCGTTTCCGGCCAGGTCCGCCGCGCCGCGATGTTCACCGGCGTGTCGGCCTTCCAGATGGGGCTCATCAACATCATCGCCGCCCTCATTGGCGCCGGCGTCCTGGAGCGGCACCCGCGGCTCAAGGTTTCGTTCGGCGAGAGCGGCATCGGCTGGCTGCCCTACGCGCTCGACCGCATGGATTTCGAGTATGAGGACCGCTTCCGCGACCTGATCAAGATGAAGCCGAGCGAATACTGGCGCCGCCAGTGCAAGGCGACGTTCCAGTTCGACCCGATCGGCACCAAGCTCGTCGACGACATCGGCGTCGAGACCTTGATGTGGGGCTCCGACTACCCGCACACCGACGGCGTGTGGCCGGAATCCTCGAAATACATCAAGGAGCAGTTCGCCGGCCTCGCACCCGAAGTCGTGCACAAGATCACCTGCGAGAACGCGGGCAAATTCTACGGGCTCATCAATTAAGAACCCAGCGTGCGGCGGCGCCCATCGGAAGACCGGGGGCGCCGCCGCTGTTTTCGCTGTTATTTGCAGCGAAACAACAGCCGGCAGACTGGGCTCGGCCGCGGAATTTGTCACTTTAGCGAAATGAGAACAGCAGAGCGCAGCAAGAATGTTCGCTGTCTTTTGCTCATAACAGCGAAATAACAGCGAAGTGATTTCTCCCGACCAACTATCGCCCCCGGGGATCCGCATAATAAGGGTTCTAAACAACCAACCGTTTGCGGCACCAGTCTCAAAGGACACACGCTCTCATAACATTACGGCAATTTTCAGGTCCGCCTTCACGTCGGCCGCGCCGGTCCGTCGATACAGATCACGTACCCATGACCGCCAGGAAGCTCAGCCACTGCGGAGCTTGCGATTTAGGAAGTCCTTGATGAGTGGGAACACCTCGTTGGCCTTATCCTCCAGCACAAAGTGGCCGGTGTCGAGCAAATGGAATTCGAGGTCCGTGAGGTCGCGCTTATAGGGGTGGGCGCCCTCGGCCGGAAAGATGAAGTCGTTTTTTCCCCAGACGATCAATGTCGGCGGCTGATGCTGGCGCAGGTACTCCTGCACTTTCGGATAGAGCGGCAGATTGGTTCGGTAATCGTAAAAGATGTCGAGTTGAATATCGTTGTTGCCGGGCCGGTCGAGCAGCGGCTGATCATGGGTCCAGTTATCCGGTGAGATCCGGCTCGTGTCCGAAACGCCGTCGGTGTACTGGAATTTTGTCGTCTCCAAGGTGAAGAGTTTGCGCAGCGCGTTGCGGCTGTCTTCGCTGTTGTCGGCCCAGTATTTCTTGATCGGATCCCAGAATTCCCGCAAGCCCTCATCGTAGGCATTGCCGTTCTGGACGATAAGGGCGTTGATGCGTTCGGGATGTTTCAGCGCCAAGCGCCAGCCGACGGGCGCTCCATAGTCCATGACATAGATGGCATATCGCGTCACACGCAGTTGGTCGAGCAGGCCATCGACCAATTCGCCGAAACGGTCGAACGTATAGGCGAAATTCCTGCGATCTGGGGCATCGCTTTCACCGTAACCGGGATAGTCGGGCGCGATCACGTGATAGCGATCGGCAAGGTACGGGATCAAATTGCGGAACATGTGGGACGAGGTCGGAAATCCGTGCAGCAGCAGCACAACCGGCGCGTCCTCGGGCCCGGCTTGCCGGTAGAAGATGTTGACCCCGTCGACCGCATTGGTCCGATGATGCGTGACCGGAAAAGAAACAGGTGTGGCCGCGTGTTCAGGCGTGGAAACGGTCATTTGGGTCCTCCACGGTTAAGAATGACGGTCGCTGATTGCGGCCGAGCTCCGTCGCATCACATCCCCATCGGCGCCTCGGCAATGCTATCGTCCAAGCTGATCAGGAACACAACCGTCCAAGCTGATCAGGAACACAACGCGACAGGCATGTGCACGACCTTCGAGGAACAGCTCAACGTTGAATTAGTGGCGCTCGTTAAGTAGTCAATTGCCTGCGACCCGCAATCCTAAAGGCAGACGTAGACAGGTCCTGGCGCTACACAAGTGAGGCCAAAATGACTATGGACATCCAAAACACCGACACCGCGGTCGTGTTTATCGACCCGCAGAATGATGTGTTGAGCGAGAACGGCGCAAACTGGGCAGCGGTCGGGGCGAGCGTTACCGAGAACCGGACCGTCGAGAACATGGAGCGGATTTTCACGGCCGCGAAGGCAAACGGGTACGAGGTGTTCATATCACCGCATTACTTTTATCCGACCGACAGCGGTTGGAAGTTCGACGGGCCCCTCGAGACTGACGAGTTCAGAAACCACAGTTTTGCCCGAAGCGGATCGCTGAATCTGACGGGCTTCTCAAACTCGGGCGCGGACTGGCTGGAGCGCTTCAAGCCCTATATCGAAGATGGAAAGACGATCGTCGTCAGCCCGCACAAAGTATGGGGATCGCAAACCAATGATCTGGTCCTGCAACTGCGAAAACGGGGGATCAGCAAAATCATCCTTGGCGGGATGCTGGCGAATATGTGCGTCGAATCCCATCTGCGCGACCTTGTCGAACAGGGCTTCGAGGTTGCAGTGGTCAAGGACGCAACCGCCGGACCTCGGCATCCGGTATGGGGCGACGGCTACCAAGCGGCGATGATCAATTACCAATTCATCGCACATGCCGTGTTGTCGACCGATGAAGCGGTCGATCGCATGGGTTAACCACCCGATCCCAGGCTTTTGCCACGAAGCAACACGGCTGAACGCCTCGGAATTCGATTGCGACCGTCCGCCTCCAAATGGCGACTCAGCTGTGAAACCTGGCGCGCCATGCTCTCCGCGTCGCGACAGAAAATCATGCTTGATTTGTGTTGTATATACACCATATGACGTTCGGTGAGGAAGAAAAAAAGGCGAAAGGGCCCGGATGTAATCACCGAAATAGGCAAGACCTGCATGCTGATGCGCGCGCGCCTAATTTCAAGAGTTATTACAGCCATTTACGACGAAGAGCTTCGCTCGTTTGGAATCGTTTCACCTCAGTTCGCATTGCTCGTGATCATCTCCGAAATAGAGCCGGCAACCCGCGCGGAAATTGGGCGCTATCACCACCAGGATCGATCAACCCTGTCGCGAAACCTCAAACCCATACTTTCCCAAGGCTGGGCAGAGGAAGTTCAGGACGAAGGAGGTGGCCGAGGCAGGCCAATTGTCCTGACAGAGGCAGGCAGGGAACTGATACGTAACGGGGCGTCCGCATGGCGAGTGGCGCAGGCGCGGGCCAAGGCTTTGCTGGGCAAAGGCGGTGCGATCGCCATTACAGACATCGCAAACAGCATCATGAACGCATAGGCGCACAATTTGCCAATACAACTTAGAGGCAGGAGAGCTCATGGACAGCAAACCGTCCTTTGCCGAGCACTATGTTCCCCATGGAGAGGGGCGCGTCTACGCACGCGACTACAAGGGCGCCGGTCCTGCCTTTGTGCTGATGCACGGCTTTCCCGATAATCTACACATCTGGGACGATCTGATCCCCTACCTGGTAGCGTCCGGGCGGCGAGTCGTCGCATTCGACTTCCTGGGGTTTGGCGCCTCCGAGAAGCCTGCCGGCGCTACCTACAGTTTCCAGCAGCAACTCGGTGACCTCGAAGCGGTCGTAGAGGCACTGGACCTTGGTAAGATCATCCCGGTTGCGCACGACGCGTCTGGGTTTGCTGCCACCAATTTCGCTATCGAGCACCCCGACCACGTTGCTTCCGTGTGCCTGCTCGATTCCGTCTATGCCGACCCGCCCACGGTCCAGTGGCCGGAAATGGTCGAGCTGTTTGCGACGAAGGGCCTCAATGCGCTCTCGGGCGCTATTGCGCAAAGTCCCGAGCAATTCGGGTGGTTGCTCAATTGGCAGAAGCAGCAATTCCAGAAGGATCTCACGAATGCCCAGAGGACGCATTACGACGCGTTCCTCTTCCCGCTGATCGCCGATAATTTTATGCAGCAGCCAAGTTCCGGCCCGGCTTTCGTTCAGCTGGCCGCGCAATTCTTTGCGGAAATCGCCCGAAGCAGGAAGCGCCTGCCCGAGCTGGAGGCGCTTGATGTTCCATTCAAGCTGATCTGGGGAGCGGCCGACCCCTATTTTCCCGTCAGCATGGCCGAGGAGCGGCGGTCTCACCTGAAGCATTCCTCGCTCCATATGGTGCCAGCCGGCCATTGGCTGCAAATCGATGAACCGGAGCAAGTGGCCAAGGCGATGCTGTCCTGACGCGCCACACATTTAGTATTGGAGAGACACATGAAAGTCATGGCAATCGGAACACTGAAGCCTCTAACTCCCGAGCAGCGGCAGATGTATCTTCCGAAAGAAGTCCCGGCTACCCTGCAGCTCTATCTGGACGGAAAAATGGAGCAGTTCTGGCTTCGCGATAACGAGGCCGGGGTCATCTTTCTGATGACCGTCGACTCGGTCGAGGAAGCCGACGACCTGCTCAAAGCATTGCCGCTCGGCCGGGCGAACCTTCTGACCTTCGAGCTGATGCCGATCGGACCGCTCACTCCGCTTGGAATGCTCATCAAGTAGCATTTCGAGTCACGGTGAAGGTTGCAAATCTAGAAATCGGTAAACCGTCACCGTAATCCCCAACCCTGAGGCAGCCGGCCCCGCCCCCGCAGTGTCATAATACATCGATTTTGTAGGCCGGGGCGCGCCCGTGCGGCCCTAGCGTTGCGTGACGGGGAACTCGCGGTCCCATGGCTTTGTTTCGGATACCAGCGACTGAATGACATATTCGCATTGTACTCTCCTGAGCGCGGCGGTATTGCGGCTGGTTTTGGACTACACGGACTTCCGACGTCGTCGACGAGCGGCAAAGCTGGTACATTCAAGTTTAAGGCAAAATAGTTGTGGAACCTTCCGAACACAGAAAGTGTTTGCTCTCCCTAACCCGACGCACATTTGAGACGATTTAGCCTTTCATTTGCGGATGCGATTGCCGACGGTATTTTGCTAAGATACAAAACAAAGTCGGGTACATTACGTAGCTTGGCGCTCAGAAAAGACGATGCCCCGTTATCCAAAATACGCCACCACGGTAATTGGTGCGCACAGCGTTCCGCGCTGGTACGAGACGCTCGACCGCCTGGTGACCCTGGGGCAGCTCCAGCCGGCCGATCTTGCCGACGCGCAATTTCGCGCGATGCAGGCGGCGATCCTGGAACAGGAGATTGCGGGGATCGACGTGATCACCGGAGGCGAAATGCATCGGCGAACGCATAACCGGCACTCGCCGCCCAACGCGATGCTCAACCATTTCTGGCAGAAAATCCCGGCCTTTCGAGGAGAGACCCGACCCAAGCCGATTACCAAGCACGATCCGAATGTCACCCATCCCGCGGCGATCTGCAAAGGGCCGATTTCCGACAGCACTGATCTCGGGCTGGTCGACGAATTCAGGATGGTATCGGCGTTCGCGCGCAAACCGGTCAAGATTACAATGACCGGGCCGCACTTGCTGGCGGTGGTTGCCTATGACGAGCACTATGGCGATCTTACCCCGATGATGCTCGACCTCGGCAAGCTGTTGCACAACAACTTCCGCCATCTGGCCGAGGCCGGCTGCAAGCATATTCAGATCGACGAGCCCTATTTTACGCCGGCATCCGATAAGGACGTGGCCGCTGCCGTGGACGCCATCAATCTCGCGCTGGAAGGGCTTCCCGACGATGTTCACGTTTCGGTGCACATTTGTCAGGGCAACTACGCGGTTGGCCCCGATTACGATGGGCAAATTGGCCACCGTTATTTTGATTTCGGCCGCTACAAAGCCGACCTCGTGTGCCGGATCGCGTGTGACGCCTATTTGATCGAACACGATATGACGGACCACTTCGAAGGCCTTCTCGGCAACCAGCAGCTGGGGGTCGGAGCGGTCGACGTGCAAGCGCCCAATATCGAGACAGCCGCCCAAATCGCCGAACGCATCACTGCGCACCCGTGGCTCGCGCCCGAGCAGACGATCATCACGAGCTCGTGCGGGTTCAATCATCTCCCGCGGCACATCGCGCTGGGCAAGATGCGCGCCATGGCTGAAGCGAAGTCGATTCTGGGCGGCGCAGCGTAGGCGGCTGGCCAATGGACGAAGCCGAGTACAGCCGCGAGCATATCGAGAGCAGGCTCCGCGAGACCGAGGAGCGGTTTCGTTTGGCGCAAACCGCTAGCGGGATCGGCTGGTTCGAATGGGATTTGGCGACAAACCAGTGGCAGTGGACGCCCTATGTAGCGGTTCTCTTCGGCTTCGACCCTGAGACACCGAAGCCCTCATTCTCCGAGTGGGAGCACGCAATTTTTGTCGACGATGTGCCAAAACTGCACGCGGCAGTCGAGCGCGCGGCGCATACGGGCGCCTATTACAGCGAATTCCGGGTCAGACATCCGGACGGCAGCATCCACTGGATCGCGGGCAAAGGCGAAGCCCGGAAAGGTGGCAACGGCCGCGCCGGTTGGGTGTCCGGCGTTTATTACGAGATCAGCGAGCGCAAGGCGCTCGAAGCCCGGCTATTGGCGCTCAACGAAACTCTGGAAGCCCGTATTGCCGAACTTCGCGAAGAGGCGCGCACGTTGGAGGTGCTCAACCGCACCGGCACGGCCCTCGCCGCGGAGCTCAGCCTGGAGCGGCTCGTCCAGACCGTGACCGATGCCGCGGTCGAGCTCACCAGGGCTCAGTTTGGCGCTTTCTTTTACAATGTCATCGACGAGAGCGGCGAAGCCTACACGCTCTACTCGCTTTCGGGTGCGCCGCGCGAAGCTTTTGCGAAGTTTCCGATGCCGCGCAACACGCCGGTGTTCGAACCGACCTTTCGCGGAGAAGGCTCGGTCCGATCGGACGACATCCTCGCTGATCCTCGCTACGGCCAGAATCCGCCCTATAATGGCATGCCTCCCGGACACCTGCCGGTGCGCAGCTACCTGGCAATACCGGTGGTCTCCCGCTCGGGCGAGGTGATCGGCGGGCTCTTTTTCGGTCACTCGGAGCCAGGCGTTTTCACCCAGCGTGACGAGCGGATCGTGACTGGCATTGCGGCGCAAGCGGCAATCGCGATCGACAACGCACGGCTCTTTGAAGCAAGCCAGAGGGAGCTGGCAGCGCGCCGGCACGCCGAAGAGGAACTGCAACAGACCAACGAGACGCTCGAGGACCGCGTTGCCGAGGAGATCAAAAATCGGCGGCAAATAGAAGACGCGTTGCGCCAGGCGCAGAAAATGGAGGCGATTGGTCAGCTCACCGGCGGTATTGCCCACGACTTCAACAATTTGCTCACGGTCATCATGGGCAACGTCGAAACCATGCAGCGGCGGCTTCCGCCGGACCACCAATTTCATCGCCTGATCGCGGCCGCCCTGAGGAGTGCTTTCCGCGGCGCTGAGCTCACTCAGCGTCTGCTCGTGTTTGCGCGGCGCCAGCCGCTCGCGCCTGAGGTGGTTTCGCCCAACAAGCTGGTCACGGGCATGTCCGATCTGCTGCGGCGAGCACTCGGCGAATCTGTCGCGATCGAAACCGTTTTGGCGGGCGGGCTTTGGAACATCTTTGCCGATGCAAACCAGCTTGAAAACGCGCTGATCAATCTTGCCGTCAATGCGCGCGACGCAATGCCGGATGGCGGAAAATTGACCATCGAAACGGCCAATTGCTACCTTGACGATGCCTATTGCTCAATGCACGCCGATCTATCCCCCGGCCAATATGTCGGCCTATTCGTGACCGACGCCGGGTCGGGCATGCCCGAGGATGTCGTCGAGAAAGCATTCGAACCGTTTTTCACGACGAAAGGAATTGGTCAGGGCACCGGATTGGGCCTCTCCCAGGTCTATGGGTTTGTGAAGCAGTCCGGCGGGCACGTTAAGATCTACAGCGAGGTGGGACAGGGCACCTGCGTGAAGCTCTATCTGCCCCGACACCATGGGGTTGGGGCGTTTCTGGAGCCGTCATCGGAGCCGCGCAATCCTCCCCGGGCCCGGCAGGGCGAAACCGTGCTGGTCGTCGAAGACGATCCGGACGTCCGGATCTACACGGTCGAGATGGTGAGTGATCTTGGATACCAGGTCGTAAGCGCCCCTGACGGGTTCGCGGCTCTCCGAGTGCTGGGCGCCCATCCCGAGCTTCGTCTGCTGTTCACCGACGTGGGACTGCCGGGCGGCATGAACGGCCGTCAGCTGGCAGATGAAGCGATCCGGCGGCGGCCGGGGATCAAAATCCTGTTCACGACCGGATATGCGCGCAACGCCATCGTTCATCACGGGCGGCTCGATCCCGGCGTCGAGGTGATTTTCAAACCATTCACCTACTCGGATCTCGCCGCCAAGCTCAGAAAGGCGTTCGAGAGCTGATCTGCCGCTCCCCGGCTGACCCTCGCTACACGAGACCCGCGACGAGACCTCTGTTCAAAGCGTCCTCGGCGGACAAGTACCAGCCGCCATAGGCGCGGCGAGCGATCTCTTCGGCGTCCACATCTGCGCCGTCGATCAGTTCGGCAAACCCTTGTTCCTCAAGTCGCAGCCCGTGGTCGATGTCGGCGATCATTTCTTCGAGCACCCGCCGGCAACTGCCCAACGGGCCCTCCAGGTGCAGATCCTTGACCATCCTGCGGCCGTGGATGAGCAGCGCCGCATCGCGGGTCAACCACCGTTTGTCCTTGGGAAACGCTGCCATCACCGTCACCCCGGCCGAGGCGACGAGAGTTCTTGCCGAGAAACCAGATATCCCTAGCGTGCTCCCGGCGCAGCAACCGTATTTCTTCGGCGAGGCGGCGACCGATCTCGGCGTCGCCGCCATCGGTGAAAAGCTCGATCAGAATGGAGCCCTCGACCTCCAACACAGGAAGAAGCTGGTCGAAAAAACTGGCGACCATAGCGTGCCCCACCGGTCCCGAAAGACGGACGGTCGGGCGTGCGAGCCGGGCCCGGATTGCCTGCGGAATCGACGGAAGCTCGTCGGACCGCCCGGTCACTGGGCAGCACTTTTTGTGATACGACGGCGAAGGCCCATGTCGGAGACTCCAGCGCCTCGCCGGGGCGCGCGTTTAGTGGCTGGTCTCTATATTATCGGGACTATCGGGTCGGGCGGAAAGCGGCGACCTCGCCCGGCTTGCGCAGCATCTTGTCGACTTCGCTCGCGTGAAGCTCCTCGGCATAGACCATCTGACGGGCGTACTCCTCCAGGATGACGGACCGCCCCTCGGCGCATTTCAGCAGCTCGCGGTAGAGCCCCAGCGCCTTCGCCTCGGTTTCGAGTGATTCCCGCATGATTGCGCCGATATCGGTGCGATGCGTGTCGAGAAGCGGGCCGATCGCCAGTGACGGGTATTCGCCGAGGAGGGTGATCATCTCCCCCGCCTGCTGGGCATGGGTGAGCGACTTGGTTGCCTGTTCGCGCAGCCAGGAGACAATCGGGATCCGATTGTGACCAAATACCAGAAACGAGTAGTGGGTGTAGCGAACCACCCCCGCCAGCTCCGCCTCCAGAATGCGGTTCAGCAGGTCCACCGCCTTTTGTTTATCCAGCTCGGTCATCGCGATCAGCTCCCCGAGTTGCCGTTCTCGCGTAAGTTCCCGTCTGTTAAACTGCTCGGCGCTAGGCATCGTTCCGAGGCGGAAATGTTCGAGGATTTCGGCAAACCCAACCTAACCACCCTGCTCACCCTCGGGCTCGTCTCGGCGGTGTTGCCAAAATTGCTTCCCCAGATGGGTCCGGCGGTCGGGACGGCGGTCAAGATAGTCATCGACCTGCTGACCGAGTCCGAGGCCGAAGCGGCGGAAGAGCTGATCGATGCTTTGGTATCGAGCACGATGGCCGAAATAACCAAAGAGGTCGCGCGCCCAGGCGACCCGCAGCAATCGCGCCACGTGGTCGAACGCACCGTGGAGCATTTCAAGCACAGGGCGCGGCGCCGGGCGCACGCGTGGGGAACGGACGAGCACGACCGGAAGCGCCGCTACCGGCGGCATCTGTCGAAGTTGCGCGCCGCGGTGGACCGATCAAAGAACCAGCATGCGGACTGGCAACGCGACATTCTCGACGATCTCGGCGACACCCTCGACGAGCTCGCGTGATTATTGCCGGCTAGGTCGGGTCACGATTGCGCCTTCCGCAATACCTCGATCGCCAACAGCGGTGCCGCGCCGGCGGCCAGCGAGATCCCGAAATCGGCGATGCCGAGCGCCGGTCCGAACAGGTTGCGGAAGCCGGGGACGAACAATGCCGCGCCTTGCGCCGCAAAGGCGCAGCCGAGGGCGCCGAAAAAGAACGGGTTGGGCGGGTGCGTTCGACCGGAGAGGGGCGATCCGCGCCTGGAGCGGCAGGCGAAGGCATAAAAGAGCTGCGCCGAAACGAGGCTGTTAAATCCGACGGTCTGACCGGAGTGCGCGGAACCGCCGAGCCGCGCCGCGCAGGCCTGAGCGGCAAAAGCGCTGGCGGCGATCAGGCCGGCGTCCCGGGCGAGCGTGCCAAACTCCGCCGCCGAAATGACCGGTTCCTGCGGATCCCGAGGCGGCCGCGTCATCAAATCGGGCGCGGCCGGCTCCATCGCGAGCCCCACCGCCGGCATGACGTCGGTCAGCAGGTTGATCCACAGCAGCTGGATCGGGCTCAGCGGATGCGCGCGGCCGGCTGCCGCGGCAACCAGCATGAAGATGACCTCGCTGAGATTGGTCGCCACGAGATAGCGAATGGCCTTGCGAATATTGATCGCGACTGTGCGACCGCGCTCGACGGCATCGCTCAGAGAGGCGAGATCGTCTTCGAGCAATACGACATCGGCGATGCCGCGCGCAGCGTCCACGCCGGAGCGTCCGAGAGCGATGCCGATATCCGCCGCGCGCAGCGGCGGCGTATCGTTGACGCCGTCGCCGATCATTGCGACGACCCGCCCGCTGGCCTGAAGCTTTTTCACCAATTGCAGCTTTTGCCCCGGCGCGACCCGGGCAAATACCCGCGGCAGACCACCACCGGCGATCCCGTCGGCGATCCCATCCGCGATCGGCGCCTCGAATTCCTCGAGCTGGCCGGCCTCGACGATGTCCGCCGATCTTCCGTTCGAAAGCCCCAGCTCGGTGGCGACCGCGGCCGCCGTAGCGCGCTGGTCGCCGGTCAGCATGATGCTCGTAATGCCGGCGCGGCGGAATGCGTCGATCAGGTCTGGCGCACCTTTCCGGATCGGGTCGGCCATGCCGACGAGACCGGCCCAGATGAAATCCTGCTGCTGAATCCGCGTGCCCCGATCCTCGGCGCCGGCCGACCGGTAGGCAATGCCGAGGACCCGTAGGGCATCCTCAGCCATTGTCAAGTTTTCTGCCTCGATGATGCTTCGATCCTCGGCCTCTAGGGGCGCAACGATGCCGTTGTGCAATTGCCACCGGCAAAGCGCCAGCACCTCACTGGGATCGCCCTTTACGACCACGAGCTTCTGCTCGGCGGCAGCCTGGTGCACGGTGACCATGAAGCGCCGGTCTTCGGCACGTTCGAGCGTCGCACGGCGCGGATGTCGGACGCGGATCGCCTCGACGTCGAGCCCCGCGCGGATCGCCGCCCGAACCAGCGCCATCTCGGTGGCCGATCCATTGGCATGGCCAGCTGCTGCATCGAGCAGTTCGACATCATTGCAGAGGATTGCGAGCTCCAATAGTCGGACCAGCTCGCGATCGGTCGTGCGGTCTGCGACCGCTCCGGTTTCGGTGCGGAACTGCTCGTCGGTGAGGCGCGCCCGCGTCTGGTTCCAGTACAAGCGAACGACGCTCATATCGTTGAGGGTCAATGTGCCGGTCTTGTCGAAGCACGCAATTTCGACCCCGGCGAGCCCCTCGACCGCGCTCAGCCGGCGGATGATGATCCGACGTTGGCGCAGATCCTGGATTGCCAGCGCGAGCGTCGTCGTGGCGAGGGTCGGCAAACCCTCGGGGACCGCTGCGACCGCGAGCGAGATCACGGTCTTCAGCAGCGGCAACAGCCCAAACCCGCGGATCAGTCCGATCGCGGCGAACAGCCCGCATGCCGCCACTGATCCGAACACCAGTTGTCTGCCCAGCGCGTCGAGCTGGCGTTGCAAAGGTGTCGCCGGCTGATCCTCGGAACCTAACAGAGATTGGATCCGGCCGAGTTCGGTTTCGGGGCCCGTGGCAGTAACGACGGCACGCCCGGCCCCACCCGTCACCACTGTTCCGCGGAACACCATGTTGTGACGGTCGCCAATCGATGCCGAGTGCGCTGCCACGACATTGGCCGCCTTGGCCACCGGAACGCTCTCGCCGGTCAGCATCGCCTCGTTCACGGTCAGCCGATTGGCGGTGATGACCCGTGCGTCGGCCGGGACGAGCTCGTCCCGGCGCAATTCGATCAGGTCGCCCGGCACGAGCTCCTCGGCCGGGATCTCGCATTCCTTTCCGCCGCGCAATACCCGCGAGACCGGGGCCCGGCTCTCGCTGAGGCTGCCGATCGTCTCCTCGGCACGTGCTTCGGCAATAAAGCCTATTGCGCTGTTGAGCCCGATGACCCCGAGGATGATGGCGGCATCGAGGATCCCGCCGGTGGCGATCGACAATACGGCGCCCGCCGCCAACAGCGCGATCGGCAGGCTGTGAAACTGGGAGAGCAGTATTTCGAATTGCGTGCGCCCGGATATCGGCGCTATTGCGTTCGCGCCGGTTTCCGCGAGCCGTGTCTTTGCTTCTGCGTCGGACAATCCCGATGGATGGCCGTTGACCGCGCCGATGACATTGTCGGCATCCATCGCGTGCCAGGCTGGGCGGGCGGAAATATCATCCGGGGCTTCCGGGTCTAGCGCGCGCTCTGCGGATTCGCCCAACCGCCGTGTAATCTCGACGAGATCGTGCCCGGTCTCGAATAGCACCAGCACCTTTCCCGTCGAGGTGCTGGCGCTGACCGAGCGGATGCCGCGGCCGGCGAGACCCGCCTCGAGCGCGCGCTTTACCCGGTCATTGCGTTTGAGGCCGGGTACACTGAAGCGGGCACGGCCTGGGACCGCCGTATGGACCGGCAGGACGGCAGGTTGGCTCAAATCTGTTCACCGGCCTGGCCTGAGACCGGTCCAGACGAAACTGCCATTGCGGGGCCTGGTCTGCGATCACTCCACAACCCGATCAGATCCCCCGCGTACCACAGAAGTGTCGGAGCGGGAGCGTCGAGCCTGCGTCGCAATAGCTGAAATACGCCGCCGGCAAGCAGCAGGACGAACAGCACGCCCCGCATGTCTATCTGGTTCTGCGTCCAGCGGCGCAGCGCATGGTCGGCCGTCTCGAATGATCGCACGGCCGCTTCGGTGACCGCTGGCGCCGCCGAGTCCCCGAACGCGGAGTTGAAATCGATGTCGAATAGATCGTTTTTGGCGGCCGCCTCGAGAAATAATCCCTCCGGGTCCGAGAAATGGATCAGAACACTGGCGGTCAGCGGGTTGGTTTCGACCCCCTCGACGCTGTTCCATGTCGCCAGCCGTTCGGCGACGGTATCGAAAAAAGCCCTGTCCCGCCGTTTCTCCGGAACCTTGATCCGCAATCGCCGAGGCGTGAAATGGCTGATGCGGGCCGCCGGCGGGCTAGGCATTCGGTGAGCCGGCCTCCCTGGCAGGCCGATCCCGCAGCCTCACGACTTCAATCGTTTCCACCGGATCGTCTTTGGCATCCGCGCTAGTCTGTTCGGCGTCGTATTCGGCGCGAGCCTCGGCCATCATATCGCTGGCGAACTCGCCCATCTCGGCCGCTCGCTCGCGGCCCCGCTCGTAGAGTGCGATCCCGGTCTTGAACAGGCTCTTGGTCGCGGGCCGAAAATTGCGCTCCAGCCGCGGCAGGATCAGCGGCGCCACCAAGCCACCGGCGACACCGGCCAGCACCGCCGTGACGATCGTCCCGAAGCGCCCTGAACGGCGCCGGCTCGGAGCCGGTTCTTCTTGCGCCATGCTCAGTGCTTTTCGCGCGAGCTTTCGCGATTGGCGGCAGCGGCTCTGGCCGTGGGCCCGTCAATACCGGCGTGGCCATCGTGTTCCAGTTCGCTCTTCGCCTCGGCGACGAGGTCGGTCGTCAATTCGCCAATTCCGGCCACGGTTTCGCGATAGAGGACGATCCCGCCCTTGATCACGGTCTTGGCCACCGGACGCAGCGCCCGGCCGATCGTCGGCAGAATGGTCGGGCCGAGGAACAGCGCCGCGGCGCCGACCGCGACACCCGTGAGCGCATTGCCTTTGAACATGTCCTCAATCAGAGCCATTCTCTTCTCCCTTCGTCGGTCGGCGGCAGCACCCTGCCTACGCCGCTAACCCTGGTAAACACTCAGAATCGCGTACGTCTCAGCCGCTGTAATATTTTTTTAACACAGAACCTCCCCGTCAGCCACCTCCCTCACGGGACGAGCAGAATCTTGCCGATATGTTGGCTCGATTCCATCAGGCGATGCGCCTCGGCGGCCTCGACGAGCGGGAACCGCTTGTAGGTGAAGACGCGTAGTCTACCTGCCGCCCAGAGCGGCCAGACCTTCTCCTTCAATGCGGCGATGATCGCAGCTTTCTCTTCGACCGGCCGCGACCGCAACATCGAGCCGGTGACCGTCAGATGCTTGCGCTGGATCAGGCCGAAATCGACCTCGACCCGGCTACCCTGCATCAGCGCGACAAAGCACAGCCGGCCCTCGCGCGCCAAGAGATCGAGCTGCGCCGGGATGTAGTTGCCGCCGACCATGTCGAGGATTGCATCGACGCCGCGCGCGCCGGTGAACTCCTTGCCGACCTGCACAAAATCCTGGGTGCGGTAATTGATCGCAACATCGACGCCGTAGTCGAGGCACGCCCGGCATTTCTCGTCGGTGCCGGCGGTCGCCAATACCTTGGCGCCAAACGCTTTGGCGAGCTGGATCGCGGTAATGCCGATGCCGCTCGTGCCGCCCTGCACGAGGAAGACCTCGCCCGCCTGCAGATGCATCCGCTCGAAGACATTGGTCCAGACGGTGGCGAAGGTCTCGGGCAGACCGCCGGCATCGACGAGGCTGACGCCCGCCGGCAGCGGCAGGCATTGCACCGCCGGTGCCGCGGCGTATTCGCTGTACCCGTCCCCGATCATCAGTGCGCAGACCTGGTCGCCGACCTGCCACTGCGAGACGCCATTGCCGGTCTTCACCACCGTACCTGAGCATTCGAGGCCGGGGATGTCCGGCGCGCCGGGCGGCATCGGGTAGCGTCCCATGCGCTGCAGGCAATCGGCGCGGTTGACTCCCGAGGCGGCGATCCGGATCAACACCTCGCCGGCCTTCGGCTCGGGGACGGGCCGGGTCGCCGGCACCAGCATATCGGGCCCGCCGGGCGCCTTGATTTCGATGACGGTCTGGGTTGCGGGGATATTTGCAAGCACGGGCCGGTCCTCTCGATGCTAGGATGCGCAAGTGATCATATAGCCTAGCTCCGCTTGAGATCGTGCCGGGCAAATCGCCGGCAGGCTTGGTTCGCATCTGACAGCCTGCTGCTCCGGCAACTACGTCCGGGCCGAAGCTACTCGGGTCGAACAGCCGAGAGACCACGTCACGGGCTCGGGTTTCGCATTTCGAACCCTTTCGGTCTTGTCATACCTCCCGGAATACCGATTCTAAATTGATCTGCCCTAGCCTCGCGGAGCGGCGGCCATGATGATGCCGGCCCCACACCGGGAATGAACGCGGAGGACGGGGCATCCAAGTCGGAGCCACCGACCTCCGACGCGCCCGATTTACCTCTTACCGCTCCCCTCGTGGCGTCTACGGCCGCGGCTCCGGCGATCGGTTACGCGGATTTCGCGGCCGCGGTCAAAGACGCTCTGCGCGATGTCCACAGCCCCGATTTGCTCGCCCGTAATCCTCTGCTCCTCCACGGCGTCTGCAACCTGGGCAAGCCGGCGGGGCCGCAGGAGCTGAGGGCATTGCTGTCCGAGACCGTCCGCACATTGTTCGCCAATCCGCGGGACGAGAAACTGCGCCAAGTGCTGAAGCTGACTTATTGCCAACCCGGCCTGAAGCAGGAGGCGGTGGCGGATCGGCTTTCTCTTTCCTTCGGGACCTACCGCCGTCACCTCGGTACCGCGCGCGAACGCCTGGCGCGCTGGCTGTGGGAGAGCTGGCAGGTCGCGCCGGCCCCACCCGAGCCGCCGTCTGCGGCGCGGCCGACCGTAAAGGGAGAGAAATCAGAAGGCGAGACAGCAACTACGCCCGAACCCGCCGCGCGCGGGGCGCCGCGGCTCTCCGTTGCCGTTCTGCCGTTCCTCAACATCGGCGGCAGTGCAGAGGACGACCCCTTTGTCGACGGCATCACCGAAACGCTGACCACGGATCTCTCTCGTAGTCCCGGCGTCTTTGCGATCTCGCGCAGCACCGCTTTTTCCTATAAGGGCAAGCCGATCGATACCCGCCAAATCGGTCGCGAACTCGGCGTGCGATACGTCCTCGAGGGCAGCGTGCAGAATGCGGGCGAGCGGATCCGCTTCAATGCACAGCTCATCGATGCCGAGAGCGGCGCGCATCTATGGGCCGAACGCTTCGACAAGCAGCGCGCCGACTTGCTCGACCTGCAGGATGAGGTCACCACCCGGCTGGCTCGTACCATCCACGTAGAGCTGATCGCGGCCGAGAGCCGGCGGGCGGCGCGCGAGCATCCCGACCACCTAGACTCGGTGGACCACACCCTTCACGGGTGGGCAGCCTGGAACCAACATCTGTCGCTCGAGGCGGCGCGGAAGGCGCGCCATTTTTTCGAGGCCGCACTACGGCTCGACGAGCACAACGTCGGCGCGCTGCTGGGCTTCGCCAAAGCCCATGTGTGGGAAGTCAACATGTACACATCCGACGACCGCGCCGGGCAGAACCGCGCGGCCGAGGCAGCGGTGACAAAGGCGCTGGCGCTGGCCCCGGACAGCGCCGATGCTCATCTCACCTATGGGACGGTTCTGTTCGCAATGCGTGCGCCAGAGCGTGCGTTGCGCGAGTTCGAGTTCGCCGTCAGCCTGGAGGCCAATCTCGCTACGGCGCACGCCTATCTGGGGTTGATGAAGGTCTTCCTTGGTCGGGCGCGCGAGACCCGGGCCCATGTCGCGGAAGCGATGCGGCTTAGTCCGCGCGATCCGCTCCTCTTTCTCTGGCACTTTTTCATCGGCGTGGCCGACATTCATCTCGGACGAATGGTTCACGCGCTCGAGAGCCTGCGCAAATCGGTCGAGATCAACCCGAACTGGGGGCTCTCACAGTTTGTGCTGGCCGGTACTTTGGGGCTTGCCGGACTGCTGGCTGAGGCAGCCGAAGTCTGCGCCGTCGCTCAACGTCTCGCCCCCAACTTTACCATCGCTAAATTCCGCGCCGAAGCGGTGAGTGACAACCTGGTGTACCTCGCGCAGCGCGAGCACTTCTGCGAAGGGCTGCGTTTGGCGGGAGCGCCGGAAGGCTAGAGAGCCGGGCTGGGTACCTCTTCAGTGGGTGCCAAGCAGACCGATCCCCGGGCCCCATGAGGATGCCGCTTCGCGACAGTCTCAGCTGCGCAACGGATTAGGCCGATCGGATTCTGCTCGATACTTGCCCGCCTGCTTTAGCGCGAGCAGCGCGCAAAAACTGAGCAGATTTTGGGCTGGCGATCGAGCGTTGATTTGCCAAATCAATTGCCGTGAACAGGGCGGCACCGTCATCGCGGGCCGTCCAGCATTAAAGAGATGTTGCGATGATAAATAAAGGTCTGCACGGCGAGTACCACCTGTCCTCGCTCAACCGACATGGGTACCCACTTCCCGGAACGGTTTGGGCCTCCTCCGTCCCCATCTTCGTCCACGCCGCGCGGCAGCTGCTGACAGCTATCCGGCTGTGGCGCCAGCGCGCCCGTTCGCGGCAGGAATTGCGCGAACTCAGCGACCGCATGCTCAGGGACATCGGACTCAGGCGAGAGGACGTCGGTTATCAGTTCCCGACCCGCGTCTGGCACTGGGACTGAGCCAGCGCTCCGGACAATCAAGAGGATCATCCATGGTCACGCTCGAACGCATCGAAGGTTTGGGCTTGGTCGGTGTCCGCGATGCCACTGCCGCGACCTCGCCCGACGAAGAAGCGGCGATCGACCAGTGTGTTGGCGCAGCCACCATCCCCTTTTCGTGGTTGATGCGGCTGTTGCCGGCATCGCGGCGCAAGGCGATGCAAGCGCTTTGCGCTTTCGGTAGTGAAGTCGGCGGCATCGTCGACGGCAAGGCCTCGTGGACGATGAAGCTGGCGCTGCTTGCCGATTGGCGTGCCGAGATCGCGCTGCTCTATGCCGGTCGGCCGGAGCACATCGTGACACGAGCTCTGCGCGACGCTGTCGATAGGTTCGGTCTGCTCTGTGAGGATTTCCTGGCTCTTATCAATGGCAAAGAGATGGACGTGCGGGACATCCGGGCTCCGTCTCTCCAGTACCTCGATCTTTACTGTGAGCAAAGAGCGGTGGCCGTCAGCCGCATCGCGCTGCGCATCCTCGGCGTGGCGCCGCCGGACGGCGTGCGGCTGGCGGCTCCGCTCGGTCGTGGCATGCAACTCACCGGCATCCTGCGCGACCTCGCCCAGGACGCCGCTCGACAACGCCTCTACTTGCCGCGCGAACTGCTTTGCGCACATGGCATCTTTGCGACGATGCCAAGCTATGTATTGGCGCAGCCGGCGCTGCCGCAGGTCTGCGACGCGCTTGCCGAACGGGCGGCCGCATACTTGGCCGATGCCGAGCGCGCAATGGTAACCCGCCCAAGGATGGCCATGCTGGCGGCAACGGCGATGCTCTCCAGCTATCGCACGCTGCTCGATGCGTTGCTCTCCCGCGGCTGGACGCGGCTCGACGAGCCGGTCCGCATCCCAGTCTGGCATCAGACCGCGCTGCTCACCGGACGTAGTCTCATGGGTCGCTGATCAACCTCGTCTCGAGCTTCGATTACTCCGTTCACAAAGCAGGAACATCGCCGTGGACATCACGCCACCGAGCGTCGCGAGCATTGCCGGCGACACCGAAATCGAGCATGCCATCGCCACGCTGGTTTTGGCATTTGCCACAGATCCAGTAGCTCGCTGGATGTACAATGACCCACATCAATATCTGGTGCACATCCCGAGATTATTTCGAGCGCTCGGCGCAAGCTCGTTTGAAGCACGAGCGGCGCAGCGCACCAGCGACGGCACTGGGATCGCCATCTGGCTGCCGCCGGGTGTTCATGGCAAAGATGGGCCGCTTGAGGCGGTTATCGCGGGCAGCATCGTTGGGGAGAGGCAAGCCGAAGCCGTCGCCGTCTTCGCGCAAAAGAACATTATCGGCCGACTGAGCCCCATTGGTATCTGTCGCTCATCGGGGTCGAAGCTTTGCATCGGAACAAGGGGTGTGGTGCAGCACTACTGCAGCACCGCCTTCGCCAATGCGACCGGGAACACCACTCTGCATACCTTTGGTCATCGAACCCGCTAAATATCTCTTTTTACGAGAGGCATGGCTTCAAGATCTCGGGCACGATTCAAGCGGGTTCGTCACCTTCCCTCTTTCCCATGCTGCGTTGTGCGCGCTGAAGAAATCGGTACCACGAGGACAACCATCATGCTTCAGGATGCTTCGGGCCACTGCGAGCCAGCAACCAAAAGGTTCCGCTCCGCGACTAGACGACGTCATTTCGTCTCGACGGTGATCGGGGCCGGTTTTTTCGTCATCTCCATCGGCAGTTTTGGCGCTGATCTAGGGACTGGATATTCCACCGCATACTCGGTCTCACCCGACGCCGCGCCCGCCCGCCACCGGCCTCCTCCGGCTCGCTCGATCGATCCTCCCGAGGCCAAGCCGGATCGATCCATGCAGCACACCAGGACCGTTGATCAGTTGTACGGCGAGCTGATGCGCTCTTCCGCGTGTCTGTTGGCGTCGAACAATGCCTCAATCACTGGTGGGTGTTGAAAAAGGAACCGCACAATGACGACCAATATGATTGAGCAAACCTCTTACTTCTCTGCTCACCCGCAACGGGAGAGATCGCCCGACACGATCCAGAAAACCATTGAGGCGGCGGTCGAGGACGACCCGGCGAACGGGCTCCATCGCGTCAGTCGCGACATCTTCACTGACCCGCAAATCTTCGAACTCGAAATGAAACATATTTTCGAGGGCAACTGGATTTATTTGGCTCACGAGAGCCAAATCCCAAACAAGAACAATTATTTGACGACCTATATGGGCCGGCAGCCCATCTTCATTGCCCGCAATCGTGACGGTAAATTAAACGCCTTCATCAATGCGTGCAGCCATCGCGGCGCGATGCTCTGCCGATTCAAGCGCGGCAACAGAGCCATATACACCTGCCCCTTCCACGGCTGGACGTTCGATAATTCGGGCAAGTTGCTGAAGGTCAAGAACCCGGACGGCGCCGGGTATCCGGACTGCTTCAACAAGGCGGGCTCGCACGATCTGACGAAAGTGGCCCGGTTCGAATCCTACCGCGGCTTTTTGTTCGGCAGCCTGATCCCCGACGTGCCGCCGCTCGCCGCGCACCTCGGCGAGGCCACCAAGATCATCGACCTGATGGTCGACCAATCCCCGGAGGGGCTCGAAGTACTGCGCGGCGCTTCGACCTATGTCTACGACGGCAACTGGAAACTGCAGGCCGAGAATGGTGCCGATGGGTACCACGTTACCACGGTGCACTGGAACTATGTTGCGACCACCGAGCGGCGAAAGCAGGCCCAGCAGCCGGACAATACCCGCGCCATGAGCATAACCGAGACGTTCAAGCAGGGTGGCGGGTTCTACTCCTTTGAGAACGGCCACTTGCTGCTCTGGGGCAACCACGCCAACCCGGAGGATCGACCGAGCTGGGAGCGGCGTGAGGACCTTGCCGCCCGCTTTGGACAGGCGCGCGCAGATTGGATGGTGCGGCGGTTCCGCAACCTATGCCTCTACCCGAATGTGTATCTGATGGATCAGATCAGTTCGCAAATCCGGCAATACCGCCCCATTGCCGTAGATAAGACGGAAGTGACGACCTATTGCATTGCGCCCAAGGGAGAGAGCCCCGAGGCGCGGGCGCGGCGCATTCGGCAATACGAGGACTTCTTCAATGCCGCCGGCATGGCAACACCAGACGACCTCGAGGAATTTCGTCGGTGCCAGATTTCCTATCTCGGCCGCGCCGCGCAATGGAACGACCTCTCCCGCGGCGCCAAGCACTGGATCCACGGTCCTGACACGGCGGCCGAAGCGATCGGCGTGAACTCGCTGAGGAGCGGCCTGCGCATCGAGGATGAGGGCCTCTTTGTCGTCCAGCACAAACACTGGCAGGACGCCATGCGGCGCGCTCTTTCCACCGAACCCAAGCTCAACGGCATGGAGCAGGCCGATGTCGATCATGATTAACCGCACCCATGCCGAGGCGGCGACGCTCTCCGTCGCGGACGTGCGGCAGTTCCTCTACCGCGAGGCTCGCTTTCTCGACGACAAAGAGTGGGACAGCTGGCTCGAACTCTATGCGCCAAACGCGGAGTACTGGATGCCGGCCTGGGACGATGACGACCAACTCGTCACCGATCCGCAGAAGGAGATCTCGCTGATCTGGTATGGACACAAAGGCGGCCTGGAGGACAGGGTGTTCCGCATCAAGACCGAGCGGTCCAGCGCGACCAGCATGCCGGAGCCTAGGACAGCGCACAACATCAGCAATGTCGAAATCCTGAGGCAGGGCGGCGGTGTCTGCGAGCTGCGCTGCAACTGGGTCACCTTCAGCTACCGCCACAAGACTGTGGACACCTATTTCGGCACTTCCTTCTACACGCTCGATACCACGGCTGCGCCGCCGCTGATCAAACGGAAGAAGGTCATTCTGAAGAACGACTACATCCACCACGTCGTCGATATCTACCACGTCTGAGCCGGGCGCGGCAGGGACGAGGAACAATGGCTACAATATCGCGCTCAACTTCGAAAACGGCGTCACCCGCTTCATCGAATGCGGCCCGGGTGCGACAATCCGCTCGACCGCCGTGGCGGCGCCCACATGTCAAACCTGAACACGAGGAGTAACAGAAATAAATCATAGAGGAATTTCACACATTGATCTTTCAACACTCGAGATGGACGAGACCCGCGAGTTTTGCGAGGGTGTTTTAAAGAGGGCGGGATCCGGCGACACCTCTTTTTCGATATCGGGCGCGATCAACTGATCCCCTTTCTGGAGCCCAACGGTGTTCCGGATGTGCCGGCAAGCTACGATGCGGGCATCACGAGCGATGGATGGTACGTCAGGGCCGAGGGCAGGTTTTTTGTCCCGGCCCACTGATCTCTCATACCGATGATCGCCGGCGGCTCGTTGCTGCCGCATGCATCCCAAACTGGAGGACCACATGGACCCAATAACCTCTGCATTGCAATCGCCTACGGTGGCGCCCGAGCGGGCAGCGATGATCAAGCGGGCTCATACCGCAAACTCAGCAAGCCCAGAGGAGTCTCCTGTCCTGCACGCCGCGATCGGGCTTGCCGAACAGATCCGGGCAGCGAGCGAGGAGATCGAGCGGGGCCGCCGCATCCCGCCGAGCATTGCTGCGGCGATGAAGGACGCCGGCGTGTTCGGTATGGCGATGCCGCGGGTGTGGGGCGGTCCGGAATTGGACGCGCTGACGCAGTTCCGTGTGATCGAGGCGTTGGCCATGGCCGAGGGTTCGGCCGGGTGGTGCGCGATGATCGGTTGCGATGGCGGCTACGTCACCGCCTTCCTCGATCAGGATGTTGCCCGCACAATGTATCCCGACCTCCTGGTAGCCACCGGCGCCGCTGCCACGACGACAGGGCAAGCAAAGAGGGTGCCGGGTGGCTACCGCGTCAGTGGGCGTTTTCCGTTCGTCAGCGGGTGCCAGCACTGCGAATGGGTCTGGGTGGGCTGCACCATCCTCGAAAATGGCGACCAGCGGGTCGACGACAATGGCGTGCCGGAAACCCGGCAGTGTTTTCTGCGGTTGTCGCAGTGCGAAATCCTGGACACGTGGCATACCACGGGGCTCCGCGGCACCGGCAGCAATGACGTCGTCGTGCGTGACGAGTTCGTCCCGGAGGAACGCACGTTCAGCTTTCAGGATCCGCAGCTGATCAAGCGGCCGGGGGCGCTTTACGCCTTCCCGTTTCCGCCGCACCGGCGCTCGGGGTCGCCCGCCATGCGATCGACGCGCTGGTCGAGGGCGTAGCGGGAAAACCGGCGCGGCGCTACACGCTCGGCGAGCGCGTGGAGGCCCCCAAAAAGCTCCGCGACGATGTTTATGTGCAGGAGGCCGTCGGACGTGCAGAGACGCTTCTCGCCGCCGCCCGCGCATATTTTTTCGATGTTATGGGCGATCTATGGGCGACCCTGCTCGATGGCCGGCAGCCATCGGAGAGGCAACTCGCATTATTCACCACAGCCTATCCGCACATCGTCGGCGTTTGCGTGGATGTGGTGCAGCTCGTCTACAAGGCGGCAGGCGGCGGCGCAGTCTATCAGAAGGGACCACTGGATCGCTGCCTGCGCGACGTCCTGACCATGAATCAGCATGTGGTCGGGACGCTTCGAACCTATGAGATGGCCGGTCGCTTGCTGCTCGGTCTCGAACCGCTGCGCTGGGTCTTCTAGATGATCCGCCGTTGGCTGGCCCGACTCGCGTGAAAGGAGGACTTCCATGATCACCAGAGCCCCTACTTGACGACGCGATATGGAGGTTATCTCCATCGCGAGCTGCCTGTCGAAGATGCAGAATTGTCCCATGTCGGCCCCGACACGCCATGCGGCGAATATCTGCGCCGCTTTTGGCAGCCGATCTGCTTTTCGGACGAACTGAAGGACCTGCCCCATCGGGTCAAAATCCTCGGCGAAGAACTGGTGGTGTTCCGAGACTTGGGCGGCGCCATAGGGCTGCTGGAGTTGCATTCCGCATCGTGGCGCGTCGCTGGAGTTCGGGCTCGTCGACGCCAAGGGAATACGATGCTGCTACCATGGCTGGCAGTTCGCGGCGGACGGGACCATCCTCGAGACGCCAGGCGAGCCGGCGGACAGTACCCTGAAAGACCGGCTGTATCACGTGGCCTATCCCACCCATGAATACGGCGGCATCGTCTTTGCCTATATGGGTCCACCCGACCGGCAGCCGCTTTTCCCGGTGTATAACAGCTTTGTCCGGCCCGGCTATCGCCTTATGCCGGGGCGGAAAACTTCTACCCGTGCAACTGGCTGCAGATCATGGAAAATGCCATGGATCCCGCCCATACGGCGTTTCTCCACACCATTATCAGCGGCTCCCAATTCACCAACGAGTTCGGGGTCATGCCGGAACTGGAGTTCGTCGAAACGCCGGTGGGCATGATGTCCATCGGGACGCGGCGGGTGGAGCACGCACGACATTCTTCCAGCCCTATGGGTTTCCTGCCCAGCCTCGCAGCGCATTCTGCCCTCGATCATGGCCGCCCTGCTGCGCCACCTCGCCGAAGCCGGCACCCATTCCGCGAGGCCAAGGCCGGCCGGGCGATGTAAATAGCCGTGGAGAGGCGTAACCCGCCGATCGCGGTCGGTGCTCGGCTGTCTCTCCCGGCAAGCAGGCAGCGCGAGTATGTCCCAAGGGTCTTATGAGAAGTTAATGCGAGGCTGATCGAAGGCCTCTCGCAATCTAATGATGGTCCGCCGACTGTATTAGCCGCTCGAGAGAGCGACAGGAACAACAGATTGGCAGACCGAACATGTCCAGCTTTGCACCCGCAGCCGGGCTCACCTTGCACCATTTCGAAGTGAGCGAGAACGGCCGCGGCTATTGGGTTGCTAAAGACAAGGAAGGACTGATAGGCGGAGTATTTCGCACGCAGAAGGATGCGTTGCGCTTCGCGCTGTTCGAGGCAGCGGGCGACAGCACCTGTGTCAAAGTCATTCCTTCTCCGAGGCACTGACCCGAGTGGGAGACGCGGGGTCCGTTGCTCGCAGCCAGCTTTATGGATTCTTCATGACGGCAGCTCCGGTTTCCAATCGAAAACTTATCGGATGATCGCTCTCTAATAGCTGCACCCGTTGTCGGGTGAGGATCTGGACAGCAGCAATGGCGCTCATGAATTTGGCAGCAACTCAAGTCGCAGTTTCGTCACCGCCGGGCGGCTCGGTCAACCGCGCGACCGCCACGCAACACCACCGGACGTGGTACCGCACAACGCTCGAGGCCGTTGGGACTTTTTTCATCCTGGCGGGGATCGCGGTGGGCATTCTGACGCTTCGGTTTGCGCTGGTCCTTATTCATGGCGTCATGCACTGAGCAAAGGCCGACTACAATGAGTTTGCAGATCAAGATCTGCCGCGAAGTTGGGGGAACCTGGAGTGTGCATGGGCCGTCGCCCGTGCCGGTGTCCGATCTCCCCAGCCTGTCGGCGAGCATCGATTATGCCCGCCAGGCATGCGATGCGGCTCCGGCCACGATCGAATTGTATGTCGACGGGATGTACATTGTGGCCCACCAGGAGCGAGGGTGGCCAAAAGCGCTCGTTGGTTCTGAAATCGGGACTTCCGAAATCGGGCAGAGCCGCCCGGTCCCCGCAGTAGCTGATCCGGGCAGAGCAGCGCTATGGAACCGGCTGACCGCTTGGCTCAGAAGACCACGGCACCCGAGTTCTGCAGCCAGCCCCGCGAGCCTCAGGCTAGTTTGATACAGTTTCGGCGGCGCGGTCTCCGTCCTCTTGGTTCGCAGAAAGACGCGCCTCGGCGATGCGGTTGATCTCCGCTTTCGCCTCCGGATTTGCCGCAAGGAACCGCTCAAAATCTGATTTCCGCAGAACGAGAAGCCGGCAATAGGTCAGAGACACCACATCGGCCCGACGCGGCCGACCCGACAGCAGAGCCATTTCCCCGAAGAACTCGCCGCTGCCGAGCCGCACGCGGCGCGCCGGCAATCTCACCTCGGCTGCCCCGGATGCAATAAAGAACACAGCGTCGCCCCGGTCCCCCCCGCGGATGATGCGCTCGTTCGGCACCGTGAAACGCGACCGCAACAGCTGGGCCACACGCGCCAGCTGACGCTCGTCGAGGCCGGAGAGGATATCCAGCCTTTCGATCAGGCGATGCGTGTCCAAACCGATCTCGAAACGCGGCCGCGGCTCGGCCCGGCTACCCGATGTTCCGCGCTTCAGATCGTCGTAGAGCTCCTGCGGGATCAGCCCTTCTTCGAACAAGGCCTGGTATCGGCCCATCTCTTGCCGCAATGCCGATTGGCGCAAGAATCGCTCTTCGAGAGCCGCTACGTAGTCAGGGTATTGCCGACGAAGCGCGTCCAGGGCGTCGCCCACTTCTTCGCGGCGATGCTCGATGATTTCCCTCGTGATCTCGGTTAGCCGTTCTTGGAAAACTGTGCCCAAACGCTCGTTGTTGAACCTGACCAGCCGCTCGACCAGCAGCCGCGTCACCAGCAGCAGTTCGACACGGTCAGCCAGCCGATCGGCAAGAAACCGCTGAATTCCGAAATGCCGGTAAAGAAAATACGCGATGCGGAATGCCACCGGAAACGAGAGCGCCCCTTCCGCAGCTCTCTGGTATCCGAGACGGCCTTCGGAACGCGCGCCTTCGACCAGGGCATCCGCATTCCGCAGCAACACCTGAACGGTCGCCTGTGACGCGACCTGATCGGCACGGGTTTCCAGGACGAGCACCCGCTCCTGATTGCCTAGAGCAACGAGTGCGATCGCCAGCCGCTCCCGCTCGGGAAGCCGCTCGGCTTCGTCTCGCGCGTCCGCCGCCGTGATCCAGGTTTGGTACGGTTCGACGACTTGCTCGACCGACCTTTGAGCGAGCCCGTGGTATTGCGCCATGTGGCGTACCGAAGCGGCCACTTCGGCATAAGCAACTGCGAGAACCCGGTCGCGGAGGACTTGGTTGCGGGGCGAAAGGCGGTGAAGACCGAGCACGGCGATGACCAGCCGCAGGGTCGTGCCGTTGACGAAAAGCGTGAACAGCACAAAGCCGGTTGCGAGCACCGCTACGAAGCGCTGTGCGTGGTGATCGAGGGCTGCGTTCTCGGTGACCCCGAGAGCCAGCACCAACGTCAACGCGCCGCGCAACCCACCCCAGATGATCGCATATTTGTAGGCGGCACTTATCGGCTGGGTGAGTTTGACGAGCTCGAGGAGCGGCATGAGCACGAACAGCACGAGGGCGCGGGCAGCGAACGCCGCCGCTACCAGCACCCCGAGCAGCAGCAGATCATGGGTATCGATATCGCCGAGCAGCCTTGGAATAAGGATCGACGCGAGGATAAAGATCAAGGAGCGGGCCCAAAAGGCGATCTGGTCCCAAAGGTCGGTCAGGAACGACCAGTTGTAGGGCGCGATGCGAGAACGGCCGAGCGCGCTGATGGTCATGGCGGAGGTCAGCACGGCGACGACACCCGATACGTGAAGCAGGCGCTCGGCCACGATAAAAACGCCGTAAGCGAGCGCCAGAGTCAAAGTACCCTCTGCGAGGCGGTCGTCGCGAACCCATGGAATGACCGCGAGCAACGCCCGGCCGGCGAGCATTCCGAGCAGACCGCCGCCGACAAACGACATGAAGAATTCTTTCAGCCCGGAACCGATGTCCAGCTCGCGAGCGGTTCCGATCATTCCGAGCAAGACGGCGAATAGCGCAATCGCGGCGGCATCGTTGAGGAGAGCCTCGCCCTCGACCAGGCGGGTCAGGCGCGCCGGTGCTCCGATGTCACGAAAGATCGCGATGACCGCAGCGGGGTCGGTGGTCGACACCACAGAGCCGAGCAGCAGACAGACCACCAACGAGATCGGCCCAAACGGCCAAAGCGCCAAACCGACGATCGCGGTGGAAATCAACGTGGCAACGATCGCGAGCAGCAGGATCGGCGCTGCGTCTTCCAGCATGCGCCTTACATCGGTGGCGATACCGGCCTCGAACACGAGCAGGGGCAGAAAGACATAGATAAAGGTGCCGGAGCTGACCGGGAAGTCTGCGAAGATTTCGGAAAATGCATCGGTCTCGCGGGACCAGCCCAGATGCGTCACCAGGGCAGGAAACCCTCCCAGGGCCAGGCCAACCACGCCAAGCAGAACAGGCGGCGGCAGCTTCAAATAAGCAGCCAGCGGCTGGCATAGACCGACAACAACCAGCAGAGCGGTAATGACGATCAGTACAAAAGCGATGTCGAGCATCGACGTCGAGAGCTGCTGAATCCAGAAAAGCAGGGGCGATCGGATGCCCTGCTTCGGACCCGGATTTTAGCGATGGCCGAGCCGCCGGGACACCGAAACCGAGAGACTTTGCTGGATTCGCGTTTCTCTAGCCGGACGCAACAGCGCCAATTTGATCTGACATTCTATTGTGCCGCGGCCTATTGTGCCGCGGCCGAACTGCTCGGCTGAGGAGCACGAGTGACCGCCGGCCGCAGCCGTTTTTCGCCGAGGAACAGCAGAATTGGCGAGGCGATGAAGATCGATGAAGAGGTGCCGATGATAATCCCGAAGATGATCGCCAGACCAAATCCGCGCATCACTGCACCGCCGATTAGTGCAAGGGGCAGGATTGAGAGGACGACTGTCAGCGACGTCGCAACCGTGCGGCCGAGGGTCTGGTTGATGCTGAGGTCGATGAGCTGGCGCAACGGCATCGTCCGGAATTTGGCGAGATTCTCCCGGATACGGTCATAGACAACGACCTTGTCGGTGACGGAGTAGCCGATCAGGGTCAACAGCGCCGCCACCGAATTGAGATCAAATTCGATCTGGGTGACGGCGAAGAACCCGACCGTCTTGGTGACATCGAGGATCAGAGTGGCGACGACCCCTACGCCGAACTGCCACTCGAAGCGAAACCAGATATAAAAGAGCACCGCAACGAGCGCGAGCGCGGTTGCGAGCAGGCCATTGCGAAACAACTCGCCGCTCACCCTCGCACCGACGACCTCGACCCGCCGGATCTCGACGTTCGGCAGCGCCTCGGCTACTCGGGCCGCGATCAATCGTTGCGCGTCTTGGAGTTGGGTCTTGTTGTCGAAGCGGACCAGTACGTCCCGAGGCGAGCCGAACTCTTGCACCCTGAGGTCGCCAAAGCCGAGCGGCGCGAATGCCTCACGGATCTTGTCGGCCGGCAGCGCCTGTGGGCCGCGCAGCTCTACAACCACCCCGCCGCGGAAATCGACGCCAAGGTTTAGTCCGGGATAGAAGAAGAGCACCACCGACAGGATGCTCAGGACCGCCGACGTGATCACGCCGGCGAAGCGCCCGCGCATAAACGGAATGGCGGTGCCGTCGGGAACCAGGCGAATTGGACGCAAGAAGGGCTCCTTCCAAGAAGGACTTGGCCAAGAGGGGCTCGGCCGAGAGGAATTCGGCTTAATCAGTGAGCCTCTGCCGGGCGTCCATCGTGCTTGTCGGCGCGCCGACAGCGACCTTCGCCCGGGCCTTGATCTTGAAGATCAGGTAGGGCAGGACGACGATCAGAAACGCGGCGGCGTAGAACCAGGTGACGGCGTCCTGCTCGGCCCAGGCATAGCCTTGGTCACACCACGAGACGGTTTCGCCGCGGATCAGATGCCGCTCGATCGCCTGCGCCTCTCCGATGTTGCGCGCGTCTTTGAGCAGTGTCGCATCGATCATCCAGCCGCGCATGCCGGGATGCGAAGCAGAACCAAGATGAAACGCCGGATCCGCCGACCCGTAATCGCCGTGATACAAGCAAACCATCGGAACTCAAGGCCGTTATGAAGGAACACGGCATAAAGAATTGAGAGAACAAGGGTACAGGTTTGTTATGGCGACGCCGGCCCAAAGCTTCGAGAGGGAAAAACAGCAGGTAACGTTAAAAGAACGTAAAGGGATAGTACAGGCCGCATAAGTACGGCGCTAGCAATCCAGCTGCTCCCTTATTTCGTGGAACGAGAGCACGTTCCTCGCGATATTTGGTCCGCCTCCTCGGTGTAGAGGGCGCGTTGCACCCAGCTGCGGTTGAGCAAAGAGGTTTCCGATAATGACCGTCATGGTTGCCGAAGATCGCTCGATGTGCGTGCAGCCGAACCAGGTCGTGCGGACAGCTTGGGTGGACATCGACTTGTGCCGGCTCAGTTTTCGGCTGCCGATGAGCCCGGAAGCGGTAGAAAAGAAATATCGGCGTCTGCTGAATCTCGGCGAGTGCGCCCCGTGGCCGCCCATCGTCGGGCACTGGCAAGATGGTCGGTTCGTCGTCTGCGATGGGCGCCACGATTACCTTGCCGCGCTGATGATCGGCCGCGACAAGCTGTTCGTCTGCTGGCTCGAGGCGGCGCCCGAGGCAATACCGGATCTGCGGAACCGGGAGCTGGTACGCGCTTAGGCGCAGCGGAGAGCGGCTTTCCGACCCGCCGCAATCTCCCGCTCCCGTCCGTTCGCAATCATGAGTTCGGCGAGACCTGGTTGGTACGCGAGACGATGCCGGTATATCCTCGATGCGGCCTCCACCAGCTCCCCGCGCCGGTCCAACAGGCCGTCCCCCAACTCGATGACCCTTAAATTCGGCCATGCCGTTGGGCGAAGGCGAAGTATTTCGGCGGCGATCTCGTCGGGCGCAATGGACGGCACCGCCTGTGCAAGCATCAGGGCGGCGGCCGCGGGCGAGCGGGAGAACCCGGCTCCGCAGTGAATTAGCAGATGACGCGCGGCCGCCGGCTCGGCCTTCAGGCGGCGACCGAGAGCCAAAAGCTGTTTTATATGCTGCGGGCCTGGAGGCACCTTGTCAGGCACCGGATCGATCACGTCGTCGAAGCGAAGCTCCAGACAATCATGCTCGCCGTAAACGCCGAGTGCGGGTGGTACCGGCCACGCGGGATCGAGGATCGAGACCACATGGCTCACCCGAGCCTCGCAATGCTCTGGCAGCTCCTCGATGCCACAAACCGTGATTTTAAAGGAAACGGTCGCCTGCATCGCCACCCGCGTAGTGCACCCCGGTCCAAAGGAGGAATCTTTATGGCGCCTTTATAGACCAAAACTTCAATGCCTCTCGAATCCTAATAGTGGAAAGTACATTTCATCTGCGCAACCCGAGCCGGGGCCCAGAGAGCGGGGGTATCCGAGCGGGACAGTACGCGGGTGTTGGCTATCCTGGTTTGGGTAAAACGCGCGTCGATTTGATCTGCATCAATGCCATTCGGCTCGGCGTTCACAGCAAAGCGCCGCGCGAAAATTTTCAGGGTCTGCAGGAGACCTGCTGAGGTAAGTCAAATGCTCGATTTTGTGATGATCGCCATGGGCGGCGGCTTCTTCGTCGCCTCCGTCCTCTACGTGCTCGCCTGCGAAAGAATGTGAGACAGCCATGTGGTTTGACTACATCCTAGGCTCGATCGCTACGATCGTGATCATGGTCTATCTCGTCTACGCGCTGATCAACCCCGAGCGGTTTTAGGAGCGTTCGATGACCATCAACGGATGGGCCCAGATCGCGCTCTTCAGCGTAATCGTGATTCTCATCACACGCCCCCTCGGCGGGTATATGACGCGCGTCTTCAATGGCGAGCGGACCTTTCTCAGCCCGATCCTGCGGCCCGTCGAGCGCGCGGTCTACTGGTGCTGCGGCGTCAACGAGAAGGAGGAGCAGCACTGGCTCACCTACGCCGTCGCGTTGCTGTTCTTCAGTGTCGCCGGATTTGTCAGCTTGTACGCGCTGCAGCGGCTGCAATGGTACTTGCCGTTCAACCCGCAGGGCCAGACTGGCGTCGCGCCGGACCTCGCCTTCAACACATCGGTCAGCTTCATAACCAATACCAACTGGCAGGCCTATAGCGGCGAGACCACGATGGGCTACCTCGTGCAGATGGCCGGGCTGACTGTGCACAATTTCGTCTCGGCGGCGACGGGTATCGCGCTGGCGCTGGCGCTGATCCGCGGATTTGTGCGGCGCGAAGCCAAGGCGATCGGCAACTTCTGGGTCGACCTTACGCGCGGCACGCTCTACATCCTGCTGCCGATCTCGATCGTGGGGGCGCTGGTTCTGGTCTGGCTGGGCGTACCGCAGAATCTGGGCGCCTATGTCGAGGCAACGACGCTCGAAGGCGCGAAACAGGTCATCGCCCAAGGCCCGGTCGCCTCGCAGGAGATCATCAAAGAGCTCGGCACGAACGGCGGCGGGTTCTTCAACGCCAATTCGGCGCATCCATTCGAGAACCCGAACGCGTTGACCAACCTGATCGAGCTGCTCGCAATCTTTGCGATCGGCGCAGCGTTGACCAATGTGCTGGGTCGGATGGTCAAGGACGAGCGTCAGGGGTGGGCGATATTCGCGGCGATGGGCGTATTGTTCCTCGCCGGCGTGACTACCGCTTATTGGGCCGAATCGCATGGCAACCCCGCCTTTGCGCAATACAACGTCGATGCGATCGCCAGCGCTACTCAGGCGGGCGGCAACATGGAAGGCAAGGAGGTGCGGTTCGCCCCGGCGCTTTCGGCTCTGTGGGCGACGGTGACGACCGACACCTCGTGCGGGGCCGTCAACTCGATGCATGACAGCTACCTGCCGATTGGCGGAATGGTGCCGATGGTCAACATGCAGCTCGGCGAAGTCATTTTCGGCGGCGTCGGTTCTGGCCTCTACGGCATACTCGCCTTTGCCATCGTCGCGATGTTCGTCGCCGGGCTGATGGTCGGGCGCACGCCCGAATATCTCGGCAAAAAGCTCGAGGCGAAGGAGGTCAAGATGACGATCCTCGCGCTGCTGAGTTTGCCGCTGTCGATCCTCGGCTGGACTGCACTCGCGACGGTCGTCCCGGCCGGGCTCGCCGGCATCGCCAATGGCGGGCCTCACGGCTTCAGCGAGATCCTCTACGCCTACACCGAAGGCACCGGGAATAACGGCAGCGCCTTTGCCGGGCTGTCGGCAAACACGATGTTCTATAACCTGACCATCGCTTTTGCGATGCTGATCGGGCGGTTTATCTTTGTCATCCCGCTCTTGGCGGTGGCAGGGTCGCTGGCGCAGAAGAAGCTCCTCGCGCCGTCTGCCGGGACCTTTCCGACCAACCGGCCGCTGTTTGTCGGCCTATTGGTAGGCGTCATCCTGATCATCGGCGGCCTCACCTATTTCCCGGCGGTATCGCTCGGACCGGCGGTCGAGCAGGTCGCGATGAACCAGGGCAAGCTCTACCCGGGGCCGTGAGCAACAGGACAAATTGTAAGTTTAATGTCATTCCCGCGAAATCGGGAATCCAGGAACCCGAGAGCTTCGGGCTTGCCCTAGACCCCCGCTTCCGCGGGGGGTGACGGGTAAAGAGGAAATTCAATATGACCGACATCTCCCCGCTCATGATCGGCTCGCCGGACACCGGGCTATATAAGCGCCAGCTCCGGCCGCTCTCGATCTTCGACCGCTCGCTGATCGTGCCGGCGATCTGGGCGTCGTTCCGCAAGCTCGATCCGCGCACCCTGGTCAAGAACCCGGTCATGTTTTGCGTCGAGATCGTCTCGGTGCTGACCACGATCTTTTTCTTGCGCTATCTGCTTGTCGGCGGCAGCGCGGTGGTCGGCAGCAATGCGCTCTTTTCGGGGCAGATCACTCTTTGGCTGTGGTTCACCGTGCTCTTCGCCAATTTCGCGGAGGCCGTGGCGGAGGGGCGCGGCAAAGCCCAGGCCGACGCGCTGCGCCGCACCCGGACCGAGACCAAGGCCAAGCGTTTGCAGGCCGCCAACTCGCTCAATTTCCAGTTGGTGGACGCAACCGCCCTCAAGGCGGGAGATCTCGTACTGGTAGAGACGGGCGATCTGATCCCCAGCGATGGGGAAGTCATCGAGGGGGTCGCCTCGGTGGATGAATTGGCGATTACCGGCGAGTTGGCGCCGGTCATCCGCGAGAGCGGCGGCGACCGCTCGGCGGTCACTGGAGGCACGCGCGTCACCTCGGACTGGCTCCGGGTGCGGATCACGGCGGCGCAGGGTTCGACTTTTCTCGACCGCATGATCGCGCTCGTCGAGGGCGCGGTGCGGCAGAAGACGCCGAACGAGATCGCGCTCAACATCCTGCTCGCGGGCATGACATTGATCTTCGTCTTCGCCACGGTCAGCATCCCGAGCTTTGCTTCTTACGCAGGCGGCGCGGTGTCGGTGGTCGTGCTAATCGCGCTGTTCGTCACCTTGATCCCGACGACGATCGGCGCGCTGTTGTCGGCGATCGGCATCGCCGGCATGGACCGGCTCGTGCGCTTCAATGTGCTGGCGATGTCGGGGCGCGCGGTCGAGGCCGCGGGCGACGTCGACACATTGCTCCTCGACAAGACCGGCACGATCACGCTCGGCAACCGCCAGGCGACCGAATTCATCCCGCTCCCCGGGATAGAAGAAGGCGAACTTGCCGATGCGGCGCAGCTCGCCTCGCTTTCCGACGAGACCCCCGAAGGCCGCTCGATCGTGGTTCTGGCCAAGGAGAAGTATGGGCTGCGGGCGCGCGACATGGCGCCGCTCAACGCTAAGTTCGTGCCGTTCTCGGCGCACACGCGGATGAGCGGTATCGACATCGAGGGAGTTCTCGATCCGCAAGGGGGCTGTCGATGCCATAATTGCAATTAGCGACGGCGGCAGCGCCGCCCCGATGTGGCGTAGCGCGTCCGGGGGCGCGCAGGTGGCGTTGCGCGCAGCGCCGGTTTCCGACGCAGTGCGCCAGGCGACAGTCATCGCCGAGCGCATCGCAAAGGAGGGCGGCACCCCGCTTGCGGTCGCGAAAGACGAGCGGTTGCTCGGCGTCATTCATCTCAAGGACATCGTCAAAGGCGGCATCCGCGACCGCTTTGCCGAGTTGCGGCAGATGGGCATACGCACCGTGATGATCACCGGCGACAACCCGCTAACCGCGGCGGCAATCGCCGCCGAATCCGGGGTCGACGACTTCCTGGCTCAGGCGACACCCGAGAACAAGCTCGAGCTGATCCGCGAGGAGCAGGCCAAAGGAAAGCTCGTCGCGATGTGCGGCGACGGGACCAATGATGCGCCGGCGCTCGCGCAGGCCGATGTCGGCGTCGCGATGAACACCGGAACGATGGCGGCGCGCGAAGCCGGCAACATGGTCGACCTCGACAGCGACCCGACCAAGCTGATCGAGATCGTCGCGATCGGCAAGCAGCTCTTAATGACTCGCGGCGCGCTGACCACTTTCTCGATCGCCAACGACGTCGCGAAGTACTTCGCGATCATCCCGGCGATGTTCGTGGCGTTCTATCCCCAACTCGCCGTCTTGAACGTTATGCATCTGCAGAGGCCAGAGAGCGCGATCCTTTCGGCGATCATTTTCAACGCGCTGATCATCATCGCGCTGATCCCGCTCAGCCTGCGTGGCGTCACCTATCGCCCGGCGGGCGCGGCAGCCCTCCTGCGCCGTAACCTGCTGATCTACGGCGTCGGCGGCATCATCGTGCCGTTCATCGGCATCAAGCTCATCGATATGGCGGTCACCGCCATCGGCCTCGCCTGAGGATCACTCACTATGTTCCGCCAAATCCGCCCCGCCATAATGATGATCGTCGTGATGACTGTCATCACCGGCCTCATCTACCCGCTCGGCATGACCGGGATCGCGCAGCTCGTCTTTCCGCATCAGGCCAATGGCAGCCTCATCGAGAAGGACGGCAAGGTGATCGGCTCCGAACTGATCGGCCAGAATTTCGCCGACGGCAAATATTTTCACGGCCGACCGTCGGCGACCACCGATACCGACCCGAACGATCCGACGAAGACGATCGCGGCGCCCTACAATGCCGGGAACTCGGGCGGGTCGAACCTCGGGCCGACAAGCCAACCCCTGATCGACCGCGTCAAGGACGATGCCGAAAAGCTCAAGACGGAAAACCCGTCGACGCCGGTCCCCGTCGATCTCGTGACCACCTCGGCGAGCGGGCTCGACCCCGACATCACGCCGGCAGCCGCCGAGTTCCAGGTGCCGCGCGTCGCAAAGGCGCGCAACCTGCCCGAGGACAAGGTCGAGGCGCTCGTTGCCGACATGACGCAAGACCGGTTTCTCGGGATTCTCGGCGAAAAGCGGGTGAATGTCCTCAAGCTCAATCTCGCGCTGGATCAACTGCACTAAAACCGTTTTCACCGTCATCCCCGCGCCAGAGCGTGTGAAGAGATCCCAGCCATCGAACCGCTTCCCCGGTGAAAGCCGGGGCCCATTGTTCCGCCGTACTCGATAACGCGCTAGACTGATGAGATGGCGGAGCGCGAGGGAAGACCGTCACCCGAAGCACTGCTCGCCGCGGCAAAACAAGAAGGCCGCGGGCGGCTGAAAATTTTTCTCGGCGCGGCGCCAGGGGTCGGCAAGACCTACGAGATGTTGCTGTCCGCGCAAGCCAAGCGGCGCGACGGCGTCGATGTCGTCGTCGGTGTTGTCGAGGCGCATGGCCGGCGCGAGACCGAAGCGCTCCTCGAAGGCCTCCAGGTCATCCCTAGGCAGCAGGTGGAATACAAGGGCCACCTCCTCGCCGAGATGGATCTCGACGCGATCCTCAAGCGGCGCCCTCAACTGGTTCTGGTTGACGAACTCGCCCACACCAACGCCCCCGGCAGCCGGCATCCCAAGCGCTATCTGGATGTCGAGGAGATAATTGCCGCCGGCATCGACGTCTTTGCGACGCTCAACATCCAGCACGTCGAGAGCCTGAACGACGTCGTCGCCAAGATCACCCGGATCCGCGTGCGCGAGACGGTGCCCGACAGCATCCTCGACCAGGCGGACGACATCGAGGTCGTCGACCTCTCCCCCGAGGACCTGATCAAGCGCCTGCGCGAGGGTAAGGTCTATGTGCCGCAACAGGCGGAACGGGCGATACGCCACTACTTCTCGGCCGGCAACCTCACCGCATTGCGCGAGTTGGCGCTGCGCCGCACCGCCCAGCGGGTCGACGAGCAACTGCTGTCGCATATGCGGGCGCATGCGATTTCCGGCCCCTGGGCGGCGGGAGAGCGGCTTCTCGTCTGCGTCAGCGAAGCTCCAAGCACCGCGGGTTTAATCCGCTATGCGCGGCGGGTGGCGGATCACCTGCGAGCCCCGTGGACGGCGATGTATGTCGAGACCGCCCGGACGCAGCGTCTCAACGACGCTGAGCGCGACCGCATCGCGGACTTCTTACGCCTCGCCGAACGGCTCGGCGCTTCAACGATCACGATCCCGGGCCGCAACATTGCCGAGGAGGTCCTTGCCTACGCGGCGGCGAACAACATTACCCAGATCGTCATCGGAAAATCCGATCGCTCGCGATGGTTCGAGATGATCCACGGCTCCGTCGTGCACGAGCTCGTGCGCAAGACGGGTCAGATCAGCGTCCATGTTATCTCGGCCGATGATAGCGAATCAGTGCCGCCCAAATCTGTCCAGACCCGTCCAAAACTCGAGCCGGTTCGGATCGAGCCTTATCTCGGCTGCGCGGTCGCCGTCGCCGTTGCCCTCGGTATCGGCCTCCTGCTCAAACAGTTCATCGCAGTCCAGAGCATCTCGTTGGTGTTCTTGACGGCGGTTCTTGCCTCGGCGATTGCCTGGGGCCTGTGGCCCTCACTGTTCACCGCAATTTTGAGCATGTTGGCCTATAATTTCTTTTTTATGCCACCGCTTTACACTTTTACAGTTGGGGATCCCGAGAATGTTCTGGCCTTATTTTTCTTCCTGATTGTCGCAGTTATTGTTAGTAATCTAACGGCGAGGACGCGCAGCCAAATTGTGACGGCGCGATCACGCGCAAAGACTACGGCCGAACTCTACGCCTTTAGCCGCAAGGTTGCCGGTATTGGCGCGTTAGACGACTTGCTCTGGGCGACCGCCTATCAGATCTCGTCGATGCTGAACGTTCGCACGGTTCTGTTGATGCCGGTAAAGGACGGCGACGGGCTCGAAGTTGCGTCGGGCTACCCGCCCGAGGACCAGCTCGACGCCGCCGACATGGCAGCGGCGCGCTGGACCTGGGAGCACAATCGCGCGGCCGGGCGCGGCGCCGATACCTTGCCCGGGGTCAAGCGGTTGTTCTTACCGCTGCGCACCGGCAGCGGCCCAGTCGGCGTGATCGGGATCGACCGTGATACGCCTGGTCCGTTGCTGACGCCGGATGAGCGGCGGCTGCTCGACGCACTGTGCGACCAAGTTGCGGTGGCGATCGAACGGATTTCGCTTGCCAAGGGGCTCGACGAAGCCCGTGTGCTGGCCGAGACCGAGCGGCTACGAGCGGCGCTGCTGACTTCGATTTCACACGATCTGCGAACGCCGCTCGCCTCGATCCTCGGTACGGTCTCGAGCCTGCGCAGTTTTCCGGAGAAGTACGGCGCGGCCGAGCGCGAAGAGTTGCTCGCCACCTTGCAGGAAGAGGCCGAGCGTTTGAACCAATTCGTCGCAAATCTCCTCGACATGACGCGTCTCGAATCCGGCGCCGTGGAGCTCAAGCTCGAGTTGATCGACGTCGCCGAGATCGTCGGCTCGGCATTGCAGAGGGCGGGAAAAGTGCTTGCGGAGCACCAGGTCGAGGTCGATCTCGGGCCGGACTTGCCGATGCTGCGCCTGGATGCGGTCCTGTTCGAGCAGGTATTGTTCAATTTGCTCGATAATGCCGCGAAATATTCCCCGGCCGGCAGCCGTATCGAGGTCCGCGCAAAGCGCGATGGGGAGCTCGTCGAGATCGAGGTCGTCGATGAGGGGCCCGGAATACCACCCGCCGATTTCGAGCGGATCTTCGACAAGTTCTATCGTGTCCAGGCCCAGGACCGACGGCGTGCCGGCACTGGTTTGGGCTTAGCGATCGGGCGCGGCTTTGTCGAGGCGCTCGGCGGGTGGATCGTCGCCCGCAACCGCCGCGACCGCTCGGGTGCGGTATTGACGATCCGGATGCCGGTCGTGCCGGAGCTTCCTGTCAAGCGGGAGCCGGAATTGGCGCATGGCTAATGCCTACACCGTCCTCGTCGTCGATGACGAGCCGCCGATCCGCCGTTTTCTGCGCACCAGCCTCGGCGCTTCCGACTATCGCGTCGTCGAAGCCGAGGATGCGGCGGGTGCCATGCGCCTCCTGGCGACCGAGAAGCCGGATCTGGTGATCCTCGATCTCGGTCTCCCGGACATGAGCGGGCTCGAGTTGATCGTCGAGATCCGCAAGACCTCGACTGTGCCGATAGTTGTGCTGTCGGCGCGCCACGACGAGCGGTCGATGGTCGAGGCGCTCGACCTCGGCGCCGACGATTATATCGCCAAGCCGTTCGGCATGGCCGAGCTAATGGCGCGAATGCGAGCCGCGCTGCGTCATGCCTTCCAAGCGCAGGGGGAATTGCCGGCCTATATTTCGGGCGATCTGACGGTCGACCTCGTCCGCCGCCACGTCACGCGCGGAGGCCAGGAGGTAAGGCTGTCCCCCAAGGAATTCGATCTGTTGCGTCATCTCGTCATGCACGCCGGCAAGGTGCTGACCCACCGGCATCTGCTGCGCGAGGTCTGGGGCCCGGCGCAAGCCGAAGAGGTGCAATATCTGCGGGTCTTTATCCGCGGGCTGCGGCAAAAGCTCGAACCCGACCCGACCCGCCCGACCCACATCCTGACCGAGCTCGGGGTCGGCTACCGCCTGCAGCTGCCCCCAGAGCAGCGCGCCTGAGCCGACGGTAGTGGGGCGCGACGCTGCGCCACCTCGACCGCCTTTACGCCACGAACCAAAATCTTTATCGGTTGTTGGTATCGAACGGCGCCGATCCACATCGGATATTAATCCGGCGAATGTGGAGTGATGGCGCGGAGCTGTGCGCTGTGCCGGCGGACCGGATACATTCATTGCACCTAGACACGCCCGCACGACGGAGCGGATTTCAACTAAGCGCAGGTTCGAGCCTGACACTCGCCGCGCTCGGCGTCGTGTTCGGCGATATCGGCACTTCCCCGCTCTACGCCGTCCGGCAGTCGCTGATCGATTTCGCCGATATGAGCGAGCACGCCATTCTCGGCGCGCTTTCGCTCATCGTTTGGGCCTTGGTGCTGATCGTCATGGTCAAATACGTCGTCGTCATCATGCGGGCCGACAACCGCGGCGAGGGCGGGCTGTTGGCGCTGACCGCTTTGGTGCTGCGCAGGACCAACCCGGCGCATAGGCGACACTTGTGGATCATGGCCGCGGGCTTGGTCGGCGCCGCGCTGTTTTACGGCGACGGCGTCATCACTCCCGCGATCTCGGTGTTGAGCGCGGTGGAAGGCCTGAAAGTGGCGACGCCGTTTTTCGACCCCTACGTTGTTCCGATCTCGGTCGTTCTGCTGACCGGGTTGTTCTTGGTGCAACGCCGTGGAACGGCGGCAGTTGGGAGACTCTTCGGACCGGTGATGCTGGTGTGGTTCGCGGTGCTGGCATTGCTCGGCATGTGGGGCATCATGCAACACCCGCGCATCCTCTTGGCGCTCAATCCGATCCACGGATTCGCGCTGCTCGTCGATGCGCCGTGGCGCGGCTTCTTCATGCTCGGAGCGGTTTTCCTTGCGGTGACCGGCGCCGAGACCCTCTACGCCGATATGGGGCACTTTGGCCGGAATGCTCTGCGGACGGCTTGGGTCGGGCTCGTCCTTCCGGCGCTCTTGCTGAACTATTTCGGGCAAGGCGCGGTGCTGCTCGGCAATCCCGCCGCCCTGGAACATCCCTTCTACCGCCTCGCCCCCGAATGGGGCCTCTATCCGCTGGTGGGTTTGGCGACGGTCGCAACGATCATCGCCTCACAGGCGGTGATCTCGGGCGCGTTTTCGATAACTCGCCAGGCGGTTCAGCTGGGCTATCTGCCGCGGCTGCAGATACGCCACACCTCGGAGCAGGAGATCGGGCAGGTCTACGTACCGCGCATCAACAGCGCCCTGCTCGTCGCCGTCATCATCCTCGTGGTCGGGTTCCGGTCATCCGACAATCTCGGCGCCGCCTACGGCATCGCGGTCAGCGGCATGATGGCGATCACTACGGGGCTGGCCTTTCTGTACATGCGCGGCGGAGGCTGGAGCCTCGCCGTCGCAATACCGGTCTTTGCCGCCTTCGGCATCATCGATCTCACCTTCTTTAGCGCCAATTTGTTGAAGGTTGCCGAGGGCGGCTGGTTCCCGGTCGTCGTCGCCATTGTCGTGTTCACGATAATGGGAACCTGGTGGCGCGGTCGTCGCTTGCTCGCCGAGCTGCGTGCCCGGGACGCGATGCCGCTCCAGCAGTTCGTCGAGGCGCTCAGGCCCGACAGACCGGCCCGCGTCCCGGGGACGGCCATCTTCATGACCCGCGACATAGCACATGTTCCGGTCGCATTGCTGCATGCCTTGAAGCATTACAAGGTGCTGCACGAGCGCGTCGTTATGATGCAGGTCGAAACCGAGGACGTGCCGCATGTTCCGGACGAGCAGCGGCTCGAAATTCGTGAGCTCGGCAAGGGTTTCTATACGATCCGCCTCCGCTACGGGTTCATGGACGAGCCGAATATCCTGCGCGCCCTCGCGCAATGCCGGGTCGGCGGCTTTCGCTTCAACCTAATGGAGACCTCGTTCATTATCGGACGCGAAAAGCTGCGGCAGCGGCCGCACCATAAGGGATTGTGGCGCTGGCGTGACGCACTCTTCATTCTCATGTCGAACAACACGCTGGACGCGACTGAATTCTTTCGAATTCCGGCGAACCGGGTCGTCGAGCTAGGTGGTCAAATCGAGATCTGAGCGAGATCCGTGCGGGCCGGAGAAATGGGAATGCCCGCCGCCACGGCGATGGCAGCCGCTCGTTGCCACCCGGTCACGCCGCCAATCCGCATGAAATCGGGCATCGCGTAATCGCAGGCCTTCATCTGCAAGGCGGTATAGAGCGCGCGCGGTCCGTAGAAATTCTCACCGATCTGGACAGGCGTCTTTAGGTCAGCGGTCGGGCGTGCGTAACCCTCGAGGCTGTCGTGGACAATGGGCTCCTCGATCCAGGCGAGGGCGAGATCATCGATTGCATGGCACCGTTCCAGCGCCTCTGGACGGCTGCCGCCGCCCGGCCTCGGGATGGCGCCTCAGGGCGCGGCAAGCTCCGCGGTGCGCGCCATGGCTAGAGTGCCGCGCCGGCTGCGCGATTGGATCGCCATCAACGCGAAAAGGCTGAGCAGCGCGGTGACGATCAGATAATAACTCGGCGACAGGTTGTCTCCGGTGGCGGCGATCAGCCACGTTGCTACCAGCGGAGCGAGGCCGCCGAAGACCGACACCGCGGTACTGAAGCCCAGCGACACGCCTATCGCCCGGGTTTCCACCGGGAACTGCTCCGACAATAACGACGGCAGGACGCCGCTGTAGCCGGCCTTGACGAACTGGAGCCACCCGACGGCAATGATGCAAGCTGCCAGCGACGGCCACGCGGCCATCAGATAGAAGGCCGGGTAGGATGTCAGCACGAACAGCCAGCAGGTGATCACCATGAGCAGCGGGCGGCGCGGTAGCTTGTCCGACCAATAGCCTGCGAGCGGGCAGCCGATCGCCAGGATCGCGCCGCCGATCAGGGTCGCTGTAAACCCGGTCGATGCCGGCAGGTGCAGCGTCTTGACGCCATAGGTCGGGATGTAGGCCAAGATGTAAAAGGAGCTGTTCGAGATGATCGAGATGCCGAGCGCCAGCAACACCGGCAGCGGATGCCGGCGCAGCACGTCGCTGATCGGAATCGTGGCGGGCTTCTCGGCTTCGAGGAATTCCGGCGTCTCAACGACTTTCGCGCGAACATAAAGTCCGGCCGGCCCGATCAGCATGCCGAAGACATAGGGGATCCGCCATCCCCAATCGACCAGTTGCTCATGGGTCAGCAAAGTCGTCAGGCTGAGGCCAAACAGCGAGGCGAGCACCGTGATGAGGCCGCCGGTGGCAAATTGCCAGCTGGCGCTGAACCCGCGACGTCCGCCGCCGTGCTCGGCTAGAAAACTGACAGCGCTCCCAAATTCGCCGCCGACCGAAAATCCCTGCAACAGGCGAGCGATCGTGATGATGATCGGCGCCGCGAGGCCTATCGTCGCGTAACCCGGCGTCACCGCCATCAAGGTCGTGCCGATCATCATCAACGCCATCGACAGCAGAAGGCCGGCCTTGCGCCCGGCGCGGTCGGTGTAGCCACCGACGACGATTGCACCCAACGGCCGCACGAGATAGGCGAGACCGAAGGCGCCGAAGGTGACAAGCAACGACGCGGTCGGGTTGCCGGCCGGAAAGAACACCTCCGCAAGCGTCACGGCGAAAAAGCCGTAGACGACGAAGTCGAACCATTCGAAGATGTTGCCGATCGTCGCGGCGACGATCAGCCGGCGCATCGAGGGCTGCTGTGGCCGCACCCCGGCGTGCAATGTTTCGGCGGTCATGCTGGGCCTCCCAGACGGTGGTTCAAGCGCAACCTGGTCATCTGTTTATCGCCGGCCCACGCCGAGGCCCGAGCCGGCAACCCCCGATTTCAGGTGGTCGCAGGCAGCTTCGCCCATTCAAAGGTCTAAGCAAAGATAAATCGCGCGCCCCGGTAGCATGTCCGCGCGGCTGCTGTTTACGTCCCAGCGAACGATAGATTTTCAATCAGCGCTGCCGATCGCCGCAGACGGCCGATCGGCAGCTTCAGGGCAGGTACAGCCGTTCGATCGCGGTCGCGCGCATGGCCGCTGTAGGTCGAGAGTGCCGATCACGCAAGGTCAGCTCATATGAAGTGAGATCGTCCATGCCTGGTGCCGTGATGACCACACCCAGATTAATGCTCATCACCATTCTGGCGACCCTTGCCTATCTCGGCCTCGCCGTCCTCGGCTGGGGAGGCTTTGCTGCGTTCTTCTCTCATCCGTCCTTGATTGCCCTGGCGATCACACTTCTCGTGCTGTCTGGCGTTGCTGTTTTCAGTGGCGGAAATCTGAGCCCGGGTGTGCGCGAGGATCGTGCCAACCGGTGGGTCATCGCGGCCTTCGGGCTGATCGGGCTGCTCGCCGCCTATCTGCCGGCGTACACAGACCGGAAGGGGTTCTGGACCCTCGATGGAGATGCCATTCGCTGGGTTGGCGTCGTTCTCTTCGCTGCCGGTGGTGCACTGCGGATCTGGCCGGTCTTTGTGCTCGGCCGCCGGTTCAGCGGCTTGGTGGCCATCCAGCCCGGGCATACGCTGGTCACGAGGGGTGTCTATGGCACCATTCGCCACCCGAGCTATCTAGGGTTGCTCGTCAACTCTCTGGGCTGGGCGCTCGCCTTTCGTTCGGGGGTCGGGGTGCTTCTCACAGCGCTTCTGATACCGCCGCTCGTCGCGCGCATACGCGCGGAAGAGAGGCTGCTGCGCTGGCAGTTCGGCGGCGCTTACGAGGTCTATCGAAGCCACACGTCGCGCCTAGTTCCTGGGCTCTTTTAGGAACGGCGCCCGAGCCCATCGCCACGTGGACACCGAGAGGGGGCAATGCATTCGAACCTTGCTGCGCTGCTGTCTGCCGGTCAAAGGACGCCAGCGCATCGTCGCGGCAGCTTCGCTCCCAGATTATCTCGAAACCGACCTCGGTCAGTAGGCGCTTGTACGTCGCAGGCGTCTCCAGGAAGCTCGTTTGTGGTACGATGCCCAGGCTGCGCTTGCCCAGCCCTGCCGAGCGGCGGCCCGGCTTTGGCCAACTCCGTCCTGATCAATCGGCGCATTGCCCGCCTGATCGCACTAACGGAGGATTGGCTGCAATCGATCCAGCTCACCCGGGACGCCTTCGGCTAGCCTGGCCGCTGCGACGAACGGCAGCCAGCCGAGAATCTTCTGGCACGACACACCGCTGACCCGGCAGTAAGCATCGAGATACGGCTCGGCGACTTCATGAGCATGGAGTTTCAATATCAGGTAAGAGCGGCAGACATCCGCGGCCGGATCACCGCGGCAGGCATTGGGCCAATCGATCACGATGGGCTGCAACGCATCGCCCAAAACGTTCATGGGATGGAAATCACCGTGGCACAAGCGATCGCCATCAGGCATGTCCTCGAGGCCATTGAGCAAGATCCGCTTCCGCGGCTCGTCGAGAGGCATGGCTTGGGTGATGCTCGTTGCCACCCAATCCTTCAGGCTGCTGAACTGGTTCGCCGTGTGGGCATGAATGCGTGTATGCAGACGGGCGAGGATCTGAAGGTACTGGGGTATGGCGGCCGGGTCGCTCCGCATCTCCTCCGCGAATGATAGTCCGCTCACACGGTCAAACACGATGCCCCAGCGGCCGCTGATCTCCTGTACGCCCCAGATCGCGGGAACGGGAAGCCCCAGAACTTCCACCGCCGCGTGGTTCGCCGCCTCGCGGAATGCAGTCTGCTTTGCCGCGGCGCAGCGATAGAGTTTCACCGCGCGGGAGCCCCACTCGAATACCTCGGCCCGTTGGCCGGCTGCGAGCAAACGGCCCATGGTTTCGCTCATCATCCACCCCGTGCCACAGGAATGAGGAGGCGCATTCCCTCCGACAGGTCAAAAAGGCGAGCTTACTTGTCGAGCCAAACGTCTTCCATACGCCACCCATTGTACTGGCTGTTCACCATGACGGTTAACCCTTTGAGCTGCGGCTGCATGCAGGTTGCCGCTCGGGTGTGGTAGATGATCGGGCGGGCTCCGTCCTCCTGCAGTTTCTTGTCGATCTCCCAGACGAGCCGGCGGCGCTTCTCCCGGTCGGCCATCGTCGACTGCTCGATGAACAGCTTCTCCAGCTCGGCGTTGCAATAGCCGGTGTAGTTGCGCTCCGACCCGCAGCCGTAGTTTTCGAAGAATTGCTGGTCGGGATCGTCGACGCCGCTGCCGGTGTTGTTGAGGCCAATCTGGTAGTCTTTGCGGGCCAGCTTGGGGAACCAGTTCGCGGTCTCGACCGGTTCGAGCTCGCCGTCAATCCAGATCTCCTTCAGCTGGTCGATCAAGATCACGGCCGGGTCACGATAGGCCGGGATGTTGCGCGCGGCGACTTTGATGGTGAGCCGCTTGTCTGGCCCAAAGCCGAGCCTGGTCATGATCTCGCGGGCCGCAGCGCGGTTCTTTGCCACGTCTGGAGCATAGCCGGGAACCGTTGCCAGAAAATCCGCCGGCATGCCCCAAACCCCCGCCGGCGGCGGCAACATTGCTCCGCCGATATCGCCCTGTCCCTCGGCGAGAATGTCAATAAAGCTCTTGCGGTCGAGCGCCAACGCCAATGCGCGCCGCAGATCGGGATTATCGAAGGGTGGCGCCTCGCGGTTAACCAGCAGATTGGTGCTGGCATTGCTCGATACGAGATCGCAAATCGCCTGGGGCGCCTGCGTTCTAACATCCTTTAGTAACGGAACAGTGACCTCGTAGGGAAAGGTCAGATCGAACTTGCCGGCGACGAAAGCGAGTATCGCAGTCGAACGGTTCGGGATAATCGTGTATTCGATGCCGTCGAGATAGGGCCGCCCCGGTTTCCAATAATCGGGGTTGCGGACGAGCTTAATTGATTTGTTCGGTTTGAACTCAACGAATTTAAACGGGCCGGTGCCGATCGGATGCTGCCGCATGTCGCGTGGCGGGACATGGCAGGGATAGATCGGCGTATAGCCGGAGGCGATCAAGGCGAGGATCGCAGGCTGCGGCCGCTTCAGCACGAAGGTGGCCTCGGTGGTGCCGTTAGTGGCGATTTCTGCGACGTTATTCCACCATGATTTGCGCGGATTGAGGCGCAACCGCTCGGCAGCTCGACCGGTAAGCAGATCCCAGGTGCATTTGACATCGGCAGAGGTGAAGGGCCTGCCGTCATGCCATTTGACGCCATCGCGCAGTTTGAACGTCAACCTGGTTCCGTCTTCACTCCAAGACCAGCTCTCGGCCAGCTCGGGAACGATCGTATCCAGGCTGTTTTGCGCCACGTGCTGGTCGTAAAGCGCGAGGTTGTTGAACACCGCCATCATCGGGATCGAGACGGAGTTGGTCCCCTCCTCGTGGATCGACATGCTCGCGGGGCTGTCGCGGTGATAAATCCGCAAAATGCCGCCGGACTTTTCCGCTTGGGCGCCACCACCGGATATCGCCGCCAGCAACAGCCCAACGACCGCGATACGTCTTAGGAGTTGCTCCCTCATCTTATGTCTCCGACGTGGCCCCGCATGCGTTCTTCTTCGCAGTGAACCTGCCCGACCGCCGCTCGCGCTGAACAAGCACGTACGGCACCCAATGCAGCGCATTCTTGCCCAGCCTCGCAGCGCCTTCCGCCGTTCTCCGAGGGCGGACATACCCCCCTCATGCCGGACTGTCGCCGCAAACGGGTTCTGGGTGGAACGCTTCGAGACGCGCCCCGCCTGTGTCGGGTCGCTCCTCAGCATGAGGTATGTTACTGATAGCATTAAGGAAAATTCCCTCACCCTGAGGCGCCTCGCGAAGCGAGGCCTTGAACGAGAACGATCCGGCCCGCTTCCAATGTCATCTCGACCGGATCGCCCTCCGCCATTCTCAGGCAGCGAAGCAGCGATTTGGGGATAATCACCCTGGATGAATCACCCAATTTGCGCACAGCCGCCCGCATCGCAGCAGCTCTCGTGTACAACTTTGTTATAACGCAGAAGCCGAAATCGCGTGTGCCAACCCTCGGGAGGCAACCAGCAACAAGCCGCTCGGGCGACGAGTCCTTATCGCTCCCCCGCCGTCCGGTAGCTGTCGAAAATCAGGCGCACGGCGTGCGCGCACTCGCTCGCCGGTATCGGAGGAGGATCGCCCCGGCCGTAAGCTTCCAATGCCTCGCGGATCGCCCTCGGGTAGCCCGCTTGCCAATCCTTGGGCTGCGGAATGAATTCGTCGCGACCCGGCGCGATCAGCTGCAAGCCGCCCGCCGCTTGCCGCAACAGCAGCCTTTCGCCGGCCACCTTCTGCTCGCCGTCGGTCTGGTTGGCCGGCCAGGTCGGCATCGTGTAGCCGACTTCGTTGTGAAACAGGATGCCGCTCGGGGTGCGCAGTGTCGCAAGCGCGTAATCCTCGACTTCCCCGCCATGCACCTGCCGGCTGACCACGGCAGACACGACCTGGGGCTCCTCGCCGGTAACAAAACGTGCCATGTCGAAGCCGTGCCCGCCGAGGTTCAGCAGCGCGCCGCCGCCGGCGAGCGACGTGTCCGCCATCCAGGGCGAGTCCCACTCGACATAGCGGCGCATCGTCGGCCGGATCCCGCGGAAGAAGATGTGCGAGATCTTGCCGAACTCGCCCGACGCGATCATGCGCTTCACGATGACCGCCCAGAACGAATAGCGGGACATGAACGGCACCCCGACCCAGGCGCCCTTGGCGGCGGCGAGACGGGCGAGGTCGCCGACGGTCTCGGGGTCGGTCCCCCACGGCTTTTCCATGACGAACGGCACGCCGGCGTCGACGAGAAAACGAAAGATCTCCGGCATGTCGCAATGCCGGCCCAAGGCGATGACGAATTCCGGCTTTGTCGCCTCGATCATCTGCCGGTAATCGGTGAACGGGGTGGCGCCGAAACGCTGGGCGCGGTCTTCGGCGATCTGCGCAGAGCGGTCGGAGACCCCGACGATGTCGCATTCGAGATCCCGCAGAATGCACAGATACGAAGCGTCATTGACCGAATGCCAATGACTGACCTCGGTCACGGCGACGCGCTTTGGGATGGTCACGGCGGTCCTCCCGCTAGGGGCCCGACTCTCGCTGTCGATCACGACGCCTTCCACGAGCCCTCCGCAAGTGCAATTCTAATCCGGGAAACGCCGGTGAATAGCGAAAAGGGGAGGGCGGCTTGGCCATCGAATACGAAAAGCGTGACGGCGTCGCCTACATCACGCTGAACAATCCCGAGAAGGCGAACATTCTCGACAAGCCCACATCGGACGCGATTTCCGCGGCCTGGATCGACCTCTGGGAGGATCGCGACATCCGCTGCGCGATCCTGACCGGCGCGGGCGACCGGCATTTCTGCGGCGGGCACAATCTGGCGCCGCGCCCAAACATCACCGAGGAAGAACGCGACTATCTGCGCACCCAGCGGATCTTCTGGCCGCTCGCCGGCACCGTGCACGGCCAGAAGACCGGGGTCGACGGCCGGATGGGCGACCACTACCCGCGGGTGTGGAAACCGGTCATTGCCGCGGTCAACGGCTGGGCGGCGGGAGCTGGGCTCTACATTCTCCTATCCTCGACCGATATTCGCATTGCCAGCCGCGAGCACGCCCGGTTCAAATTCGCGTTGCTGTCGCAAGGATGGCTCGGTCACGGACCGGGCGCCAGCCTTTTGATCCGCCAGCTCCGCTACATCGACGCGATGAAGATCCTGCTGACCGACGACCCCTTCGATGCCGACGAGGCCTTGCGCATCGGCCTCGTCAACGAAGTCGTGCCCCACGCGCACCTGATGGAACGGGCCGAAAGGATCGCCCGCCATATTGTGACGTTGCCGCCGGTCGCGGTCCGCATGATGAAGGAGTTCGTGATCCGATTCGGCGACCTGCCGACCGAGCAGGCTTGGCACGTCCAGAACCTGCTCAATTCCCTGCTGATCCAGACCACAACCGATGGCGAGGAGGGCCGCCAAGCCTTCAACGAAAAGCGCCCCCCAAACTTTACCGGCGCCCTGCGCCGCCGCGGCGAAGCCTGGGAAGAACCATCGGGCGAGGACGCCAAACGTCTCGATGACGCCTATCGCAGCGGGGAATTCTAGGCACTGGCCGCTTGGAGCTCCGCGAGGCGGTCCGCCAGCCGGTTCAGCTCCCACTCGCGCGCCAGGGCCGCCGCCTCGCCCCAGGTCGGAGTCTTGGTCGGGTAGGGGAGGGAGGGGGGCGGAGGCGTCCATTGTCGCGATCGAGCGGTAGAGACGCAGCTGCTCTGCCTGGGCCGCGAATTTTCCTATGGCGAGCGCGGCCTCGAGCGAGCCGTAACGGCGCAAGAGACTAGCGGCGGTTTTCGGGCCGATGCCCGGGGCGCCGGGGATCTTGTCCGACGAGTTGCCGCGCAGGGCGATGAAATCGGGCACCTGTTTCGGGTCGACGCCATAGCGTTCGCGCACTTCCGCGGGCCCGATCCGGGCCATCTCGCCGGCGCGCACCGGCTGCAGGATCACCGTCTGCGCCGAGGCGAGCTGAAAAGCATCGCGGTCGCCGCTCGCGACGACCGCGGCGCCGCCACGCCGTTCCTCCTGCGCGACGGCCGCAGCGAGGAAGTCGTCGGCCTCGTAACCAGGCGCCTTCGCGGTGGCGAAGCCGCAGGCCGTGACGAATTGCGGCAGGACATCGAGCTGCTCCAGCAGCTCGGCGTCGAACACGCGCCCGCCCTGGTAGCCTGCGAGCGCGCGGTGCCGGTAGGTCGGCGCGTCGAGCGTGTCCCAGCCGACGAGCGCCGCGCGGGGCCCTTCCTGCGCGTAGAGCCGCAGCAGAAAATTGGCGAAGCCGACAATCGCACCACCGCCCTTGTTGCCTTGCCGCCGGATCGATTTCGGCAATGCATGATAGGAACGATGCGCGAAGGAGTCCCCGTCGACGACGAGCAAAGGCCGGTTCATGGTTTGCCGACCTTTTTCAGATAACCTACGCGCTCTATAGGTCGCATCGGAGCAACTTCTGCTTTACTCCAACATAACCGATGGTTAAGAATTGGGCTGCTAGAGGGCTACAAACCAGGAGACGTTAGATGAACAGGAAGGCGGTTGGAGCAGCAATTGCGGTCCCATTCAGCTTGCTGCTGTTAGCGGGTTGCGTATCGCAACAACAATATGACGCGGTTGTCGCCGAGAACAACCAACTCAAGGCGCAGCTCGCGCAATCCCAAGCCGAGCAAAAATTCGTCGAAGCGGGCGATCTTCTGTTCCCCTCGGGCGGCTTTCAGATGGGTCCCGCCGGGCAGGCCGAGATCGCCAACAACGTCGTGCCCAAGCTGAGGGGCCTGCAGAGTGCCAAGATCGTCGTCTACGGGTACACCGACAATACTCCGGTAGGTCCCGAGCTGCAGCATCAGGGGATCCCGGATAATCTCGTTTTGTCGACGCGGCGGGCGGCCACCGTGGCGACCTTCCTGGTCTCGCAGGGGCTCAATCCCAATATCGTTTCGGCCAAGGGTTTCGGCGACACCCATCCGGTCGCGTCCAACGACACTCCGCAGGGCCGCGCTGCAAACCGCCGTATCGAAATCACTGTGCAGGGTCCCGGCGCGCCCGGAGCGTAAAGCCGGAGGAGGTCGTCGATGGCCGGGAGGATCGTTCCAGGGGCGGCCCGCGTGCCGCTCGCCGCACTAGTCTTGGCGGCTTGCGTGTCCCAATCGGCCTATGACGAACAAGCCTCGCAGCTGCAGCAGGCCCGAGCACAGATTGCCGCCCAGCAGGCGGAAATCGCCAAGGTGCAGGCCGGAAACCGATGGGTCATGGCGGGCGACCTCCTGTTTCCCGAGGGCGGCTATGAACTGAGCGCCGCCGGCCAGGCCGCGCTCAGCCAACACGTGCCACAATTGAGGTCGGTGCAAAACGTCAAAGTGGTGGTCTACGGCTTTACCGATAATTTGCCGGTCGGGCCTGCGTTGCAACGCGCCGGCATTGCCGACAACCTCGATCTGTCGTCTCGCCGTGCAGCGACCGTCGCCGCATTTCTCCAGTCGCAGGGGGTCGACCCCAATATCCTGTCGGCCAAGGGGTTTGGCGCGACGCACCCGGTTGCGCCGAACGGCACGGCACAAGGCAGGGCGCAGAATCGCCGCATCGAAATCGTCCTCGAAGGGACGGGCGCTTGATCTGAGAAGAGGTTAAATGAGCCATTCACCAAAATAGCCTGCAGCTCTTTTAGCCCACCCGGGGGGGTGAATGGTTTTTTGCGGCTCCGCTCGCCGGAGATCATCTGGTTCCGGCTCGCCTAGACCGGCCAAGCGATTTTGCCTATGGCTCGGTGTCGCGCTGCCGCTGTGCTGCACCGGTTGTCTCGTCGGCCCCAATTTCTCCTCGCCTTCCGCCACGGTTGCCGAGAAGTGGCTCGAATCCGACAATCCGTCGGTCGATACCCGTAATCAGGAGTACCGCGACTGGTGGAAGGTATTTCACGACCCGGTGCTCAACCGGCTGATCGAGCTTGCGTATAATCAAAACCTGACGCTCGTCGACGCAGGAACTCGGGTGCTCGAGGCGCGGGCGCAGCTGGGAGTGGCGATCGGCGAGTTCTATCCGCAAGTGCAGCAGGGCAACGGCTCGGTAACCTATATCCGGCCGAGCCATTCCGACACGACGCAGTTTCCCGTAAACGTCGTACGAAACTTCTGGCGCGACTCGCTCGGCCTTACCGTCAATTGGGAATTGGATTTTTGGGGCAAATTTCGGCGCGCCATCGAATCCGCCGATGCGTCCTATCTCGCCTCGATCGCCAATTACGACTACGTGCTGGCCACCCTGCTCGGGAATGTCGCTACGACCTACATCGGCATTCGCACTTTGCAAACTCAGATCGAGATCGCGCGCGACAACATCGTCAAGCAAAAGAAGGCGCTCGCGATTGCGCGGGCGAGATACGAGGGCGGCACCGCGACCAAGCTCGACGTCTACCAGGCGGAAAACGTTCTCGGGCAAACCGAGTTGACCATCCCGCAGCTGACGATCCAGTTGAACCAAGGCTTCAACGCACTGGCCGTCCTGCTCGGCATGCCGCCGCAGCCGATGGACCCGCTGCTGCGGGGCTCGAGCGGGATCCCGGTCCCGCCAAAGACCATCGCGGTCGGCATTCCGGCCGATCTCGTCCGCCGGCGGCCGGATATTCGCGCCGCCGAGCTGGCGGCGATGGCGCAAAGCGCACAAATCGGCATCGCTGAGTCCAACCTCTACCCGGCGTTCAGCTTGACCGGGACCTTTGGCACGGCTGCGAGCAATGTCAGCCAAAGCGGGCTCAGCCAAAACAAGCTCAAGCGAGTCTTCGAGGGGAGGGGCATCACTTTTGCATTCGGACCGGCGTTCCAGTGGAACATCCTCAATTACGGGCAAATCACCAATCAAGTCCGCGTCGAAGACGCCGCCCTGCAGACGCTTTTGGTCGATTATCAGAACGCCGTGCTGCAAGCGCAGCAGCAGGTCGAGAATGGTCTGACGAGCTTCCTGCAAGGGCGCGAGCAGGTCGACTATCTGCGGGAGAGCGTCGCTGCAGCGAATGCCGCGCTCGGCCTTGCGCTCTTGCAGTATAATCTCGGGACCAGGGATTTCACGACTGTGCTGACTGCCGAACAAAACCTCTACACGGCGCAAAACGACCTGGCGATGGCGGAGGGCACTGTCTCGACGGGTCTGGCCTCCGTTTACGAAGCTTTGGGGGGTGGATGGCAGATACGCGCAGACAACGAGTTCGTGCCCGCCGCGACGGCCGAAGAGATGAGAAACCGCACCAATTGGGGCGAGCTGCTCCCGCCGCCCGGCACGCCGCAGCCGCCGGCGCCAGCGTTGCCGACGCCGGCCGATGTCGGTCCCAACCCTCGGCCGCCCGAATGGTGAGGTCGCTGTGAACTTGCTCTCTGCAGTCGCTCAATTACGCCGGATGTATGTGCCACTCGCGCTGTCGTTGATGGCCGGGACCGCTGCCGGATATGGAGCGGTGAAGATTTATCCGAGGCCGTTCGACGCGGCTGCGACTGCCGAACCCAAGCTCCCAGCCGTGCCGCCTGCGGATTTTGTGCCGACCCCTGCGCAATTCTCGCCGCAGGCAAACCAGCCGGTCCCGGTGATCAAACCTCGGTCACAGAGCGTCAGCAGCTATACCGAGATCACCGGCAACGCCGCCACAGTCAACGCCGTCAAGCTCGTCGCGCGGGTCGAGGGTTACCTCGAAAAAATCCATTACGAGGACGGTCAATTCGTCAAAAAGGGCGACCTTCTGTTCACCATCCAGCAGGAACAGTACAAGGATCAGCTGCAGCAAGCTCAGGCGCAGGTCCTCGCCGCGCAGGCCCAGCTTGCGCATGCGAAAGTCGAGCTCCCGCGGTATACGGCACTTGTCAAAAAGGATGCGGCGACCCAAACCGAGGTCGATCATTGGTATTACGAGCGGGCGACGGCGGAGGCGCAGGTGCTCGGAGCCCAAGCGCAGGTGTCGTTGGCCAAGCTCAACCTCGGGTATACCCAGGTGAGGGCGCCGTTCGACGGCATCGTCGGCAAGCACCTCGTGGATCCCGGCAACGTCGTCGGCGGCACCCAGCCGAGCGCGCTCGCCGAGATCGTGCAGCTCGATCCGATATATGTGGTCGCCAATCTGAGCGAGCAGGAAGTACTTAAGATCCGGGCGAACCTGAACCAGCATCGCCTCACTTTCGACGACTTGCGTAAGGTGCCCGTCGACGTCGCATTGTCGGACCAGACCGGGTTTCCGCTGCAGGGGACAATAGAATATGTCTCGCCGGGAATAGACCCGGCGACCGGAACCTTGCTGGTGCGCGGCATTCTGGAAAACCCGGATCGCACCCTGCTGCCCGGCTTCTTTGTAAAGATGCGCCTGCCGATGGGAAGGGTCGACCGCAACGCATTGCTGGTGCCCGACCGCGCGCTGCAGGAGGATCAGGGCGGCCGCTACTTGCTGATCGTCGGAAAGGACGATGTGGTTCAACAACGCTATGTGCAGCCAGGCCAACTGGATGGGTCGCTACGGGTCATCACCTCGGGCCTGAAGCCGGACGACCGGGTCGTTGTCGGAGAGCTCTGGCGCGCCACCCCTGGCACCAAAGTGACGCCGCAGCTGACCTCGATCGAAGCGACATCCGCAGGCACCAAGCCATGATGTCGAAATTCTTCATCGAGCATCCGGTCCTCGCCAATGTGTTGGCGATCGTGCTGGTGCTGATCGGCGGGCTCTGCCTGTTTCGCCTGCCCGTGGCGCAATATCCGAACATTGTACCGCCAACGGTCCAGGTGACGACGCGCTATCCCGGCGCGAGCGCGCAAACCGTCGTCGACACGATCGCTCTGCCCATTGAGCTGCAGGTCAACGGCGTTCCGGGCATGCTCTACATGCAGTCGACCAGCGCCTATGACGGCACCTATGTCCTGACGGTCACTTTCGAGATCGGATCGGATCCGAATTCGGACCAGGTTCTGGTGCAGAACCGGGTGCAAAATGCGATGGCTCAGCTGCCCGAGGCCGCGCAGGCGCAGGGTGTGTCGATCCGCGCGAAATCTCCGTCGATCCTGGAGTTCGTGACACTGAATTCGCCGGACGGCTCGCGCGACGCGCTCTACATGTGGAATTACGCGACGATCAATCTCGTCAACGAGCTGGCGCGCCTGCCCGGCGTCGGCAATGTCACGGTAATGGGTGCGGGCCAGTACTCGATGCGGATCTGGATGGACCCGCAGAAACTCTATTCGTTCAACCTGGTGCCGAAAGACGTGATCGACGCTGTCCAACAGCAGAGCCAGGAAGTAGCGGCCGGGCAGGTCGGCATGCCGCCGGCGCCGAAGGACCAGCAATTCCAATACACGATCGACATCCTGTCCAGGTTCAACGATCCGGGTCAGTTTGCGGACATCGTCGTCAAGGACCAGACCGCGCAAGGCGGTCGTCTGATCAAAGTAAAAGACGTGGCGCGCATCGACCTCGGCGCCCAAACCTATTCGCAGGACTTCAAGCTCGACGGCAAACCGGCTGCCGGTATCGCCATCTACCAGACCCCCGACGCCAATTCGCTGAAAGTGGCCGCCGAGGTCGCGGCAAAGATGGAGGAGCTGTCCCGCCGCTTCCCGCCCGGACTGCACTACGCCATCCCGTACAACACGACGATCTTCATCAGCAACTCGATCGACGAGGTCTACAAGACCTTGTGGCAGGCCGGGGTTCTCGTGCTGATCGTCATCCTGGTCTTTCTGCAGAACTTTCGCGCGACCTTGGTGCCGGCGACGACCGTTCCCGTCACGATCATCGGTGCGTTCGCCGGCATGGCGGCGCTCGGCTACACGGTCAATCTCTCTACTCTGTTTGCGCTGATTTTGGCGATCGGCATTGTCGTCGACGACGCGATCGTCATCGTCGAAGGGGTATCAAAATATATCGAGCAGGGCATGTCGGGCCACGACGCCGCAGTCAAGGCAATGGATGAGCTGTTCGGGCCGATCATCGGCATCACTCTGGTGCTGATGGCGGTGTTCCTGCCCTCCGCCTTCGTCCCCGGTTTGAGCGGCCAGATGTTCGCGCAATTCGCGTTGGTCATCGCGGCCACAGCACTGATCAGCGCAGTCAATGCGGCGACGTTGAAGCCCACTCAATGCGCTCTGTGGCTGCGGACGCCTCGGCCGATCGAGCAGCGGAATTTCCTCTCGCGCGTGTTTGCTCGCGGTTTCGAACGCGTCTATGGCGGGATGGAGAACGCGTATGCGCGGTTGATCGGCCGGATGGTGCGGGTTGCTGGACTGATGGTCCTGATTGGTCTGGCTCTGGCGGTAGTCGGAATTTGGGGCATTGCCCGTTTGCCGACCGCCTTCATCCCGAATGAAGACCAGGGTTACCTGATGATCGTCGCGCAGTTGCCCGACGGCGCCGCGCTCGGACGGACCACCACGGCGCTGGAGGGCGCGACCAAGCTCGCCCAGGATACGCCGGGGGTGGACCGGGTCATCGCGATATCGGGGCTGTCGGCGCTCGACAATTTCGCCGACCTGCCTAATGCCGGCGTCTGCTTTGTCGTTCTGAAGCCCTGGGATCAGCGCAGCAAGGCGGCGGGAACCGATATCCTGACTATTGCCGAACGCCTGCAGAAAGGGCTCAATACAGCCCCGGACGGCAGGCTGACCGTGGTGCCGCCGCCGCCGATTCAGGGGATCGGTAATGCCGGTGGGCTGCAGATGGAGGTAGAGCTGCTCGGCGGCAGCTTCAATTATCAAAGGCTGAGCGAACTCACCGATAAGATTGTCGACCAAGCCAATAAGGATCCCCAGCTGCAGCACGTATTGACGACATTCAGCCCGAACGCGCCACAGGTTTCGGTGACCTTGGACCGTGACCGCATCCAGACCTTGCGGGTGTCGGCCGGCGAGGTGTTCTCGACCTTGAGCTCCTATCTGGGAGCGACCTACGTCAATCAGTTCAATAAATTCGGTCAGGTATTCCAGGTCTATGTCCAGGCCGACTTGCGGTTCCGGCTCCTGCCGGACGATCTGTTGAACCTTTATGTGCGCAGCCAGGACAACCAGATGGTTCCGATCGGCGCGGTCGCGCATCTCGGTTCCGAAGTCGCGCCGTCCGTCATCACTCTGTACAATTTGTATCCGGCAGCGACGATCATCGGCGCTCCGGCGCGGGGCGTCAGTTCGGGCCAAGGCCTCGAAGCATTGGAAGGGATCGCGAAGGCTAATTTGCCGAGCGACGTCTCCTACCAATGGACCACGATGTCCTATCAGGAAAAACTGACGGGCAATCAGCTCTATTATCTGTTCGGATTGTCGGTTCTGCTCGTCTATCTCTGTCTCGCCGGCCAATACGAAAGCTGGATTTTGCCGTTGGCGGTGCTTTCGGCGGTGCCGCTGGCGCTGTTGGGTCCGGTCGTGGCGCTGACCAGCCTCGGCGTCGCCAACAATCTCTACACGCAGATCGGGCTCATTCTGATGATCGCGTTGTCGGCAAAGAACGGCATTCTGATCGTCGAAATGGCGCGCGAGGGCCGTATCGTCCACGGCAAGCCGATCCGCGAGGCCGCGGTCGACGCCGCGCGTCTGCGGTTCCGGCCAATCCTGATGACCTCGTTCGCCTTCGGACTCGGGGTCGTGCCGCTGGTGCTGGCGACCGGCGCCGGGGCCGTCGGCCGCATCTCGCTGGGGCTCAGCGTGCTGAGCGGCATCATTGCCTCGACCTGTCTCGCGGTGCTGTTCGTCCCCTCGTTCTTCACCGTGCTGCAGGGCTTCGAGGAGTGGCGCAAGGCGCGCAAGAGAGTGCCGGTCCCCGCCGCGCGCGCGGCGGAGTAGATACAGCCCGGACTTCTTCGCCAAGCTCACCAGGCGACGGAGTGAACCGCGGCCCGCCGCTCACTTTTGGCCTTGCTCATTATCGGATTGAGCGGGTTGCTTGAATGAAGGGGCGGGAAATGTCGACGGCCATGCTTCCTGAAGTGCGAGAAGGGTATTTTCCACATTGGAAGCTGAAGACAACTGGCGTGATCATGCCCGAGGAGCGTCTGCCGTGGGGCCAGACGATCGTCTCGGGTCTGCAGCACGGGGTCGCGATGGCGGGCGGAACGATTATCGCGCCGCTCATCATGGGTTTTGATCCTAACCGGGCACTGCTCTTTTCGGGCGTTGGCACTCTGATCTTCTTTGTCGTTGTCGCAGGACGTGTACCGAGCTACTTGGGCTCGAGCTTCTCCTTTATCGCGGTCGTCATTGCTGCAAGCGGTTATTCCGGCCATGGGCCAAACCCCAACCTCGATGTGGCGCTGGGCGGCATCATTGCAGCGGGTGTGCTGTACGGCATCATTGCTTTGATTGTCATGCAATCGGGTGTTGGCTGGGTTGAACGATTGATGCCGCCCGTTGTGACTGGCGCGGTCGTCGCAGCAATCGGTCTCAATCTCGCGCCCGTGGCCGTTAAATCCGTGAGCCGCAGCCAATTCGATACCTGGATCGGGCTGCTCACGGTTCTGATCGTCGGCTTGATCGCCGTCGCAGCACCGGGAATGTGGCGCAGATTGCCGATCATTTTCGGGGCGATCGGCGGATATCTGCTGTATTTGTTGTTCGCCAACGGTTTCGGATGGGAAAGGCCGATCGACTTTACGGCGTTGGCTGCCGCGCCATGGATGGGTTTGCCGAAATTCACCGGTCCGAGCTTCCACGCCGATGCAATGTTCTTGATCGCACCCGTTGCCATCATTCTCGTTGCCGAGAACCTTGGCCACATCAAAGCCATCGGCGCGATGACAGGCAGAAGCCTCGATAGCTTCTTGGGCCGCGCGTTCTTGGGAGACAGTCTGGCGACGATTGTTTCCGCCTTCGGCGGCGGCACCGGAGTGACGACTTACGCCGAGAACATCGGTGTGATGGCGACTACAAAGGTCTATTCAACGCTTCTGTTTGTCGTTGCTGCCATCGTCTCGATCCTGCTGGGCTTCTCGCCAAAATTTGGCGCTCTTATTCTCTCGATCCCGGGTCCCGTCATCGGCGGCTTGTCGATCGTGCTGTTTGGCTTGATCGCCGCCATGGCAGGCCGGATCTGGGTAGAAAATAGGGTAGACTTCTCCGACCCGCGAAATCTGATCACCGTCGCTGCCGCGCTTACGGCAGGGGCGGGCGACCTCACACTCAAGTTCGGCGCCTTCACGATGGGCGGGATCGGCACCGCAACCTTCGGCGCCATCATCCTCCATCAAATTCTCGCGTGGAACAGCGACAGACAATAAATCCCTCGCCCAGAAATCTGGTGCGAATGTCCGCTTTCGACCCTTCTCGGTTACTCAGCCTGCGTACCTGGAAATGCCCTTGTTGCGCCACAGCGGCCAAACCTGTTGCACCGCCTCACGTGAGTACGCAGCGCATCGATACAACCGACGCATCCCGGTGCCCGGATGTGGGAATTCACATATTGCTGCTCTACGCGACAAACCGGGTTATAACTTTAGATTGCGTACGCGAACGCTGGTCGTTGACACCGGCAAATTAAGCCGGATTATTGCCAACGCTTTTCTTGGAGATACCGTGGCGGACAGCTCCGCGAAGTTCGGTGCCACTTTCACCCCACGCCAAGCCCTTCGCGTCCGTCCGGCCTGGGCAGGGGTGGCTGTTCTTCTCCTGGTACTCTCTCTCCCTTTGGCCTGGTGGCAGGCACCTTTTCCTCGCCCGGAACAGCCTTTTGGCGAGCGTAGCCTGCTGGAGATGCTTTGGTACCCGCTAGAAGTGAACGGACTTGTGCGCGTGCCATCGGCGCCGGCACGGATGAATGCCCTCGTCAGCGCGGAGGGCCATGCGTGGGCGGTTGGCGGCGGCGGCACGATATTGGCGACCGCCGATGGCGGCAAAAGCTGGGTGGCGCAGACCAGCGGCACGCAAGCCGAACTCTGGTCGGTGGAGGTCCCGGCGGATGGCCAGCACGGCTGGGCGGTCGGCAACGGCGGCACGATATTGGCGAGCGCCGATGGCGGCAAAAGCTGGGCGGCGCAGACCAGCGGCACGCAAGCCGACTTCCGGTCGGTGCAGTTCCGGCCGGATGGCCAGCATGGCTGGGCGGTCGGCAACGGCGGCACGATATTGGCGACCACCGATGGCGGCAAAAGCTGGGCGGCGCAGACCAGCGGCACGCAAGCCGAACTCTGGTCGGTGCAGTTCCAGGCGGATGGCCAGCACGGCTGGGCGGTCGGCTTCGAAGGCACGATATTGGCGACCGCCGATGGCGGCAAAAGCTGGGCGGCGCAGACCAGCGGCACGCAAGCCGCCTTCCGGTCGGTGCAGTTCCGGCCGGATGGCCGGCACGGCTGGGCGGTGGGCAGCGATGGCACGATATTGGCGACCACCGATGGCGGCAAAAGCTGGGCGGCGCAGACCAGCGGCACGCGAGAAGCATTTTTGTCGGTGCAGCTCCAGCCGGATGGCCAGCACGGCTGGGTGGTCGGCACCCGAGGCACGATATTGACGACCGCCGATGGCGGCAAAAGCTGGGCGGCGCAAACCAGCGGCACGCGAGCCGATCTCCAGTCGGTGCGGTTCCAGCCGGATGGCCAGCACGGCTGGGCGGCTGGCACCAGCGGCACGATATTGGCGACCGCCGATGGCGGCAAAGGCTGGGCGGCGCAGATTAGCGGCAGGCAAACGATTCTATCTGCCATGCAGTTCCAGCCGGATGGCCAGCATGGCTGGGCGGTCGGCTACGATGGCACGATATTGGCGACCGCCGACGACGGCAAAAGCTGGGCGGCGCAGACCAGCGGCACGCGAGCCGACCTCCAGTCGGTGCGGTTCCAGCCGGATGGCCAGCACGGCTGGGCCGTCGGCTACGCCGGAACGATATTGGCGACCGCCGATGGCGGCAAAAGCTGGGCGGCGCAGACCAGCGGCACGCAAGCCGACCTCTGGTCGGTGCAGTTCCAGCCGGATGGCCAGCATGGGTGGGCGGTCGGCTACGCCGGAACGATATTGGCGACCGCCGATGGCGGCAAAAGCTGGGCGGCGCAGACGAGCGGCACGCAAGCCCACCTCCGGTCGGTGCAGTTCCAGCCGGATGGCCAGCACGGCTGGGCGGTCGGCTTCGAAGGCACGATATTGGCGACCGCCGATGGCGGCAAAAGCTGGGCGGCGCAGACCAGCGGCACGCGAGCCGACCTCTGGTCGGTGCAGTTCCAGCCGGATGGCCAATATGGCTGGGCAGACGGCGACAATGGTACGATATTGGCGACCGCCGATGGCGGAAAAAGCTGGGCGGCGCAGACCAGCGGCACGCAAGCCGAACTCCGGTCGGTGCAGTTCCAGCCGGATGGCCAGCACGGCTGGGTGGCCGGCTACGCCGGAACGATTTTGCTCACCCGCGATGGCGGCAAGACGTGGGTGGAGGGGGATTCGCACGTTGGGTCGGCCCGACTGGGCCTTTCAGTGGCCGACGCGAGTTCGACGATTTGGGCGCCGGGTTATCCACCAGCCTTGCTGCATAGCACCGATGGTGGAAACACATGGCAGCCTGAGCCATGGCCGGTCCGATATGCACGCTACCCAGCGCCATGGTTCTGGATGACCCTGCTGCTTTCGGGCTGGTTATGGACACGTTCGATCAAATTTGACGAGTACCAGCCCGAGGATGGCGCAGAAGCGACCGGACTTACCGACGCCCCCGCGCGCGATTTCGCGCAAGACCGTCTTCGCTTCGGCCCCCTCGCTAAGGGTATTTCACGTTTTCTACGCAACTTAGCCACGGTTCCCCCACTCACGCTAGCGATCTCGGGAGATTGGGGTAGCGGCAAGAGCAGCCTCATGGCCCTTATCTGCACGGATTTGAAGCGGTACGGGAGCCGTCCCGTCTGGTTCAACGCCTGGCACCATCAAAAGGACGAGCAGTTGCTCGCCGGTCTGCTTAGCGCCATCCGTGATCAGGCCCTACCTTCCGTGCTGTCTCTCGACGGTTGGGTATTTCGGCTACGACTATTGTGGCTGCGGTCAAAGAAGCATTTCGCCCTAACCTTCGCGATGATTCTGCTTGTGTCGGCAACAATCGCCTTCCTTACGGGGCACGATCTGAGTGCTTGGGAGCGGATGTTGCAGATCATTCAGCAGCAGCTACCTTGGATCCAGGCGGCGGCGAAAGGCGATCAGGCCACCGTTTCCAAAGCCGATCTCGTTAAGCTCATGGCGCAGTCGGCCAGCGCGATTGCAACGTTGGTCGCTATACGCAAGGCGCTTACGGCATTCGGCGCTGATCCCGCTGTGCTGCTCTCCGCGGCGGCCGAAAAATTCCGGCTGAAGGATGCCAGCGCGCTCACCAATTTCCGCGCGCGCTTCGCGGAACAATTCCAGGAAGTGACCGAAGTCCTCCCCCAACGGATGGTGATCGTCATCGATGACCTCGATCGTTGCAGGCCTGAGGCGATTTTAGATGTGATGGAGGCGGTCAACTTCTTGGTTTCGTCCGGGTCTTGCTTTGTCATCTTCGGAATGGCGACGGAGCGCGTGCAGGCCGCACTGGCCCTTTCCTTCGACAAAATCGCAGCTGAAACGGCGGATCTCACCAGCACTCACGACCAACGCGCCGCGGACGTCGGAAAGGAAACGATAGACCGCGAGCAGCGGCGGCGATATGCGCAGCATTATCTCGAAAAGCTTGTGAATTTGGAGATCGTGGTCCCCTCGGTAAGTGATCTGGATGCGAGCCGCCTCTTCGACCGGCAGGACGCTGGCGAGAGAGATCTCTGGGTCAAAGCATGGGCGCCAGTGGCACGACTATGGCCCATTGCTCTAGTCATTATAGCCGTTATTTTGGGCGGAATTTTTGGCTGGCGTCTGCCCGTGCCAGATCCGCCACCTGCGCCGGTGGTCAAGGCGGCGGCGCCAGCGGATCACACGGCTGCAGCGGTTGGAGGCACGGCATCTCGCCCGCCTACTGCTCCCACTCCTCAAGAGATACAGAAATACGTACCATCGGTACAACTAGGTGACCCGCGCGATATCAGCTGGCCGGTCTTTGTGATCCCGCTGGCGCTGCTCACTGCATGCTTGGCCGGGCTCACACTGTACCGACTGCGCACCGCTGTGCATCAGGTCCGGGACACCCGAGGCTTTCAGGATGCCTTGCGAGCCTGGACCCCTCTAGTTCACAGTCATCGCGCGACGCCACGCGCTATTAAGCGCTTTGCCAATAGGATTTGTTACTTAGCAATGTTGCATCAAGCAGAACGTCTAGATGAATCCGGCTTCGATACGCTGCGCCGCAGGTGCGATTCGATGATTGCTTGGATCGGCGGTCGGGTACTGCGGACCAACGCGCAGATACCACCAACTGATCCCATCCGAGCACAGGATCACACCAGTCTGGATATGGCAGAGGAGAACCTCGTTGCGCTTGGTGCTCTCAACGAATGCTTCGGCCCACAGTGGCGGAATTGCGCTACAGGCACCTACGATTTCAGGAGAACAACAGGAGGCGATCGAAGCTGTGTTGCGAAGATTGAAACTGATAGGCTGTTCATCTTCATGGCCCCCATCCCAAGAAGAACTTGACGCCTTTGAAGTCTCTCTGGGGGGCATTCGCGCGCCCGCCACCTGACTCCGAGCAACTAACCCTTTGGAAGCGTGTGCTTTGAACGTTGCCAACGGCGAAGAAAACTTGGTCGACAATAAGGATCTCGTTCATCCGGACGACTGCTTTCGGCGCAACCTCGCCGTCCGAGCGAGTCCCGGGAACGGCTGCTTGCCACCCGGTGAAGCCATTCGCTGGCCGTCGAGATCATCGGATCGCCCTCGAACCTCCAGCCAACGGCTCAAACCGACCCGATCTCGCCATTGCCCAGTCGCGGCGGACGGGCTTCCTAAAACTGCATTTATCAATTTGACAATATACGCCACGTATGATATCATTTCAAAATGTCATTTCACCAATGCCCCAATCCGCGTGGCACGCCCGCCTTCGCTTGCAAACCCGATATCCGCTCCGATACCGGTTTCGACTGGCATGCTTTCCTTCGCGGCTCTTTCACATTCTTCATCGAACAGCGGAAAACAGCGGCAGAACAGCGGGGACTTCCGCTGTTTTCAGTGAGCCGCTCCGTCGGAAATCCAGGATTTGCGCCGTTAACTCGATGCCGGTTGCTGATAAAACGCTGCAAAAAACAGCGAGAACAGCGGGCCGGCGCCGGGGTTGCTAGCTGCTAGCCCGCGGGTTTCTCGACGTGGCCGCCGAACTCGTAGCGCATCGCCGACAGCAGCTTGTTGGCGAACTCAGCCTCGCCGCGCGAGGCGAAACGATCGTAGAGCGCCGCCGACAGCACATGGGCCGGCACGCCCTCGTCGATCGCGGCCTTGATCGTCCAGCGCCCCTCGCCCGAATCCGAGACCCGGCCGGCGAACCCGGCAAGCTCGGTGTCCTTGGCAAGAGCATTCGCCGTCAGGTCCAAGAGCCATGAGGCGATTACACTGCCGCGCCGCCACAGCTCCGTGATATCGGGCAGGTTGAGGTCGTATTGGTAATGCTCGGGATCGCGCAATGGCGTGGTCTCGGCATCGATGGTACCCGTCTGCTTTCCGACATTGGCGGAATGCAGGATGTTCAGGCCCTCGGCATAGGCCGCCATCAGCCCGTACTCGATGCCGTTGTGCACCATCTTGACGAAATGGCCGGCGCCATTTGGCCCGCAATGGAGGTAGCCTTGCTCGGCGGTGCTGGCCCCCAATTTCTCGCGTCCCGGCGTGGGCTCGATGTCGCCCTTCCCCGGGGCCAATGTCGCAAAAATCGGATCGAGCCGCCCGACCACCGGCTTTTCGCCGCCGATCATCATGCAATAGCCGCGTTCCAACCCCCACACCCCGCCACTGGTCCCGACGTCGACGTAGTGGATCCGCCGCGGCAGCAGTTCCTTGGCCCGCCGGATATCGTCGATGTAGTAGGAATTGCCCCCGTCGATAAGGATGTCGTCGGGCTCGAGAGCGGGCAGAATGTCGGCAATGGTCTTGTCGACGGCGGCTGCCGGCACCATCAGCCAGACCGCGCGCGGCTTCTCCAGTTTTTTTACGAGGTCGGCGAGCGAGGCGGACCCGACGGCGTGTTCCGCAGTTAGTTCGCTGACCGCCTTCGGCGACATGTCGAAGACCACGCATTCGTGGCCTCCCTTGAGCAGCCGCCGCACCATGTTCGCGCCCATCCGGCCGAGGCCGACCATTCCGAGTTGCATGGGGACTTCCTTCCACAAGCAGCGTTACGAGGATTTCGTCACCAAGTCAGAGAATTCGTAGACGAGAAGGTCGCCGATCCGCTCGACGGTTATGTCCGCGGAGGGCAGCGAGGCGACGACCCGAGCATCATTCGCATACTGGCCTTGACGCGGCAGTACCGTAGTCACTCGATCACCCCAGATCTCCTTGACCGCCGCCAAGATCCGCGGCTTGTCGTCCACCAGGACATAATGGTGCGCCGGATAGCGTTGTTCCACATCCTCGAGCTCCTGCTCCTTGTGGATGTAGATCAGCACATGGCCGTCGACCGCTTCCGAAATTCCGGAGCGCTCGACCTTGCGCGGCTGAAAGACGACGTCGCCGTCGGACAGAATGGCGGTCGGCCCCCAACCGCGAAAGCGCTCGAGAACATCGAGCGCCTGCGGGTAGAGCCGGTTGGCGAACGGATAATCGACCAGGTACGATGACATCGATAAGAGGTGTATGTCCCGTGGGCGCTCGGCGCGGTATCGCTGCAGCGCGCCGAGATAGTCCCGGTAGCCTAAATCGGTGAACAGCTCTTCGAGAATGGCCCAATACCGGTCACGGGACGCTGCGCCGAATTCGCGTTCCAGATGGCGCTTCAGATCGGCTTGGATGTGGTCGTTGTCGAGCAGCGTGTTGTCCACATCGACGAGAAATACGGTCGTTTCGGGGGTAATCATCTGAGCGGGTCCTTCTGAGCCGATCTCACTCCGGCTGGTGGGTTTCGTTCCACAACCGGATCACCGGCTCTGCCAGGTTGTGCTCGTAGCCGAGAATGCTGAGGCTGGAGGTGCCGAGCACGAAGTATCGGCCGTCAGCCGCTTCAAGCCCGAGCCAGCGGGCGGCGAGGACCCGCAAGATATGCGCACTCGAAAATATCAGGACGTTGCCCCCGATGGCGCGAATGCGCTGGATTACGCGGTCCGCCCGCGCCCCCGCCTGGTCCGGAGTTTCGCCCCCCGGAGCGCCGTCGCGGAACAAGAACCAACCTGGTCGTTCGGTCAGAATATCGGCGGTACGGCGGCCCTCGTACTGGCCATAATCCCATTCGGCCAGGTCGAGATCGATTTCTGCCAGACCGCCGAACCCGGCCAGGTCGGCGGTCCGCCTCGCGCGCTGTGACGGGCTGGTAAACCCCTTGGCGAAATTCGCTCCGCGCAGCCGCTGTCCGAGGGCACGTGCCTGTTGCTCGCCCCGCTCGGTCAGCGGCAGATCGGTGCGGCCGGTATGCTGACCGGAGAGGCTCCAGGCGGTTTCGCCGTGCCTTGCAAGATAGACGACGGGCAGCGGTTCGCTCACGATTTGCTCCTGCGCAATGCGCCAGCCGGATAATCGGGAAAGCCCTGCGGCGCGTTTATATAGCCTAATTCGAAGCGTGTACCAGACGCGCCACTATCTTCAGTACAAAGCCCAGAAAGCCCGCCACTCCCTGGCTGAAAGCGAAGTAGCAAACGGTTGAAAAGATGGCGAGGATAACGGCGGCATCTCGAAGCCTCGGATGCCGGGCAGGCAACAGCGCCGTCGTTGCGTCCTGACCCTCGGCAACTGGTTGACTTATCATTTTGGCCCTCCGTTCCATCTGCCTAAATTCTCACACCCTCCGGCCGCCGGCAACGGCGCGAAGTCGCACAGGCGCCGTCACACTGAGGCGAGCGGGCGATGCGGCTGCGGTGGCAGTTCGACCCGGATCGGGTCGCCGGGCCGCACCTCCCCGCCCGCGACGACGATGCCCATGATGCCGGCCTTGCGAACCAAGTTGCCGTGCTCGTCCCGGCCGAGGGTCGCCGCCATCAGTCCCGGCTGGATGCGGTCGAGCTGCGCGCATGGGTTGCGCAGCCCTGTCACCTCGACGACCGCTGCGCCACCGAGAGAGAGCCGAGTGCCGGCCGGCAGACCGAGCAGATCGACGCCCTGCGTCGTGATGTTCTCGCCCATCTGCCCGGCCGAGACGGTAAAGCCCGCCGCGCGCAATTCCTCGTGCAGTTCGGCATGGATCAGGTGGACCTGACGCAGATTGGGCTGAGTCGGGTCGCGTGCCACCCGCGAGCGGTGCTTGACGGTGGCGCCCTGATGCGCGTCCCCGTCGACGCCGAGCCCGGGCAACAGCTGTATGCTGTCCTCGTTCGATTTGACCAGTGTGTGCTTCGCGCTGCGGCTGACTGCCGCGACCACTGCGTTCATCGCTTTTCCTCAGGCGATCGGCACGCGCCGTTTCCCCAATTCTTCCTCGTTGACCCGCAGTCCCAACCCCGGCGCCTGCGGCAGGTGAAAGAGACCGTTGACCGGCCGCGGGGGATTTTCGAACACCGCATGCATCCGTGGCGACGGGTCGTTCAGCTCGCACGGCTTGGTGGCATGCAATTGGCTCGCCGCCAGGTGCAAATTGGCCATATGGCCGATTGTCGGCTGCGTCTGGTGCGGCACCAGCTCGACGCCGTGCGCATTGGCCAGCGCGACGCAGCGCATCAGGCCGGTAATGCCGCCCATCTTGACGATGTCGGGCTGCACCATCCTGACCCCGGCCATAATCAAATCCGCCAAACCGGAAAGCGTGTAGGTCTGTTCGCCGGCCGAGACCGTGATGTCGAGCCTTTGCGCCACTTCGCTCATTGCCTTCACGTGGTAGTGCTGGACCGGCTCCTCGAACCACCAATAGCCGAGCTCTTCGAGCACGCGACCGACGCGTATCGCGCCGCCGATCGAGTAGCCGTTATTGGCGTCGAAGGCGAGCGGGAAATCATCCCCGACCAGACGTCGGACCGCGCGGGCCTTGGCAATATCGCCGGGGATGTCGATGTCGGGCTTGGTGCGGTCGTTGTCGAAACGGATCTTGACCGCCGCCGGCCGGTCCTTCAGCCGCGCTTCGACAACGTGCAGCACCTCGTCGACACTGCGCTCGCCATTGCCGCCGATCGAAGCATAGAACGGGAGACTGGTGCGCCAGGCGCCGCCCAGCAACTTGTGAATCGGCTGATCGAGCAGCTTGCCTTTCAAGTCCCACAGCGCAATGTCGAGCGCCGCCAGCGCGCCTGTCAGCGCCCCCTCGGGTCCGAGCTTGACGAAGGTGTGCAGCAATGCATCGAGCAACACCGCATGATCGAGCGGGTCCTTTCCGATCAGCGCCGGCGCCAGATTATGTTTGATGATCCCGAGCGAGGCGAGCCCGCCCTGCATCGGCGACGCCTCGCCGATGCCAAACGAGCCGTTATCGCAATGAACTTTGACCCAAGCGCTGCGCTGCGTGAGCTTGTCCTCGAGCGCCCATTGAACCTGAAACACTTCGATTTCGCTGATCTTCATGGTGTCCTCCGGCAAAGCTGGATTACTCCAAACCTGTCGCAAGAGTAACATTTCTCAGTTCCTAGCCTACTTTTACTCGCCAACACCCGCGAGAGTGAGAACGCCGATTATCGCGAACACGGCGGCAGCCGTGATGCGGATGGGTTTCACCGGGAGCTTGTCGGCGATCTGGCCGCCGATGAGCACGGCGGGGATGTTTGCCAGCATCATGCCGAGCATCGTCCCGAGGACGACCGGATAGAACTGCTCGAACCTGGCGGCGAGACCAACCGTGGCGATCTGTGTCTTGTCGCCGATCTCGGCGAGAAAGAAGGCGACGAGGGCCGAGATGAAAGCCCCCGAGCGGCCGATCCGCTTAACGTCGCCCGCGTATTTGTCCGGGAACAGCGCCCACACTGCGACACTCAGGAAGGAAATCCCAAGAACCCACCGCAGCCAGGGGCCGTTCAGCAGGTCGCCGAAATACGTTCCCGCCAAACCGGCGGCAGCATGGTTGGCAAGGGTGGCAAACAGGATCCCGAAGATGATCGGCAGCGGGCGCCGAAAGCGCGCGGCGAGCATCAGCGACAGAATTTGCGTCTTGTCGCCGATCTCGGCGAGGCCGACTACCATGGTCGAGACGAGAAACGTTTCCACTGGGGGCCATCGGGGTCGGGCGGGAAATGGACCTTGGCACGGACCCCTCCGCCCAACCCGGGTGCTGGGAACCGATGCCAAAGGTCTCGCCAGACCTTCAAGGCCGCCTGCGCCATGGCCGAAGCCAAGTGTGTTGACGCAGACCCCGCAGTCAACGCGGGCGGCTACTCCCCAATGACGCGGAATCTATAGCATAGCCTCAACGGGCAGTAAAGAGAGCGTGACCCGGACACCATTTATCACGTTGGCGGGCCTGCTAGGGTAGCGGCGGCGGGGGGCCAGCGACGGGATTGGTCGGCAGCGGCGCACCGAACCGGTAGGTTACACTGGCGACGAAGTTGTTTGTGTTGGCGCTCGAGCGGTAGTGAAGCGCCGTATTGGGAATCCTGAATGTGGATTCGGTCGTCGCCAGATAGCGGTAGTCGAGATCGAGGGCGAAAAGCGCGTTGATTTCATAGCGCACGCCGGCGATCGCCTGATAACCGAATTGACCCGGCCTGACCACAATATAGTACTGCGCCCAAGCCAGTGCCAGCCAGACGCTCGGTCTCGCCAACAGGTATTATGGCTTTCATGGATCCAAGCGCCACGCACTGTAACCGTATGGGGATCGCCTAGATATTGATACTGCGTATCGAGGCCGATATCGGTGAACGAATCGTTGCCGGCACCGACAATTCCCATCGGAACGACGTTTGACGCGAGGCCGAAGGTGCCGAATTCCCACGCGTGTTTGCCAAAAATCGGCTCGGCCGCAAACCGCCAGTAGGGTGCGATGCCGCTGATCGGGCTCTCCCCTGTCGGTAGATGCCGAGGGCGCGTTGCGCGTTGGTCCCCAGTGGCCAATAACCGCCGAACTCCAAATAGAACGTATCGTCGAGGAAGCTGTAGCCGCTGAGCCCGGCAACTTGCTGTGCATATACTTGTTCGATAAATGTGCTGGCGGTCGGCATCGGCGCCAGCGCTGAGCTTATGAAGGGAAAGCTCCAGGCGGGTGTCGTGTTCCAGACATCCTGCACGGTCGGGTTGTTGTTGACCGTTGCTCCCCAGAGCAGAGTGTGGCCGGCGACGTTGACCTGCTTCGCGACGCGTATGTCCGTGTTGTCCCAGGCGAAGCGGTGGGCCACGCCGTCATATGTTCCTTGAATGAAGGCGCCTAGATTGTCGATGAGTTCTGGCGACGGGCTTGATCGGCCTGATATGGCTCAGAAGCCGCCGCCGCTCGCCTCCCAATCTATGTCCTCAGGTAACTTCATCGACCCACAGTTCGGCGCCGGTGACGTAGGAGGCTTCGTCCGACAAGTGGAGCAGCGCGGCGTTGGCGACCGTCAATCGGGCCACATCCCCGCTCACCACGCGAGCGCCCAGCCGTCGCGGCGCGGGTCGGAGCCGGCGAGCAGCATGCCGCTCGTCGCGTCGCGGCGGATGATCTCGACACTGCACGGGCCGTCGAGGTCGCCGACTGTCTTGACCGGGTGACCGCGGCGCGCGAGCTCGCTGCGCACCGCCTCCGGAAAGCGGCGCTCGATGGTCAGCGCATCCTCGCCGTCATGCGGCCAGTTGGCGTATTGGCCCGGCACATTCGACGTCCAGCGCGGCATTTCGGCGGCCTGCTGCGGGTCGAGCCCGAAATCGATCATTGCGGTCAGGACCTGTAGGTTGATCTGCACCTGATTGTCCGCGCCAGGTGTACCGAAGACGCACCACAGCGCGCCATCCTTCAGAACCAATGGCGGGTTCATCGTATGACGCACCCGGCGGCCAGGCTGCAGCCGGTTGGGATGGCCGGGATCGAGATGCCAATAGCTCATCCGGTTGTTGAGCAGGATCCCGGTGTCGCCCGCCATGACACCCGAACCGAAGCCACTGTTGATGCTCTGCACGCCGGAGACGGCGTTGCCGTCGCCATCGGCGGTGCAGAAATAGGTCGTGTCGCCGGCGGCATGGGACATCGGGCCGGTCGGGGCCGCGCGCCGCAGGTCGATCCGCCCGGCAAGCTGCGCGGCATAGTCTGCGGACAACAGCTGCGCGAGTGGCGCTTCGACCGAGCGCGGGTCGGCGCCCCAACGCTCGCGGTCGGCAAAGGCGAGCTTTTTCGCCTCGATCATGACATGGACCGCATCGGCTGATAACAGGCCCATGCCTGCAAGGTCGAAATGCTCGAGGATCTTCAGCTCTTCGAGCAACACGAAGCCGGTCGAGTTGGGCGGCGCTTCGAGCACCGTGAAACTGCGGTAGTCGATGCCGATCGGGTCTTGCTGATCGGCCTCGAACGCGTCGAGATCGGCCGCCGACACCAAACATCCGGCTCCCTCCAGACCGGCCGCCAGGCGCCGCCCCAAGCGGCCGTGGTAGAAGGTTCCCGCGCCGTCCGAGGCGATCTCTTCGAGCGTTGCGGCGAGGTCCGGCTGGATGATCGCAGCGCCGAGCGGCGGCGGCTCACCGGCGGCGAGAAAAGTTGCGGCGCTGCGCGGGTCCGCCATCAGCGTCGCCCGGTATTCATTGGCGAAATGGCTGTAGGCCCCGGTGGCGCCAAACCCGCCGAGGGCAAAGTCGATCGCCTCGGCGAACAAGTCGCGCCACGGCAGACAGCCGTATGCGCGATGCATCTTGCCGAGCGCTGACACCGTGCCCGGCACCGAAACCGACAGTGGTCCGGTACGCGGGATGCGGCCGGCGTAACGGTCGGGCGTCGCTGCGGCAGGAGCGGGGCCGGTGCCATTGAACACGACGGCGCGGCCGGCCGCCCGGTCCCATACATGATAGAACCCGTCGCCACCGAGCCCTGACATCATCGGCTCGACGACGGCGAGCGTCATCGCCGTCGCGACCGCAGCGTCGACCGCATTGCCGCCCGCCCGCAGCGCCAAGAGGCCGGCCTGGGCGGCGAGCGGATGGTTGGCCGCGACGGCGCCGCGCGCCCCGATGATCACCGGCCGGTAGGAACGGATTTCTGCAGCCACTATTGATCCTTTCGGTACGATGCTGTCGGATAAAGCAGCCGGAGCTCGGAATGGGCAAGAAGCTTTCTCCTGGCCCCAACCGTTGTCATTCCGGGGCGTGGGCGAGGCCCGCGAGCCCGGAACCCAGGAACACCGTCTCGGCGGAGCCTGGGCAAGGCTGGTGTTCATGGTTTCCGGGCCTGCCCTTCGGGCATCCCGGAATGACGGTGTGGGTGAGAGGATGAAGAGAAGGCATTGGTTTTCCGTCATGGCGCTCATGCTGTCGCTAGTTGCCGCCGGCTGCGCCGATACGAGCGGTACCTCCGATAGTGACAAGCGGGGCGTGTTTTACGGCGGGGTCTCGGCGGGCGGCACGCGGCCGTGACGCCACGCCAGACGAGCTGCGGCGTGGTCGTCACGGACGGGGAACGCGTCCTGCTCGGACACGCGACCCGCTCGCCACGTTGGGACATTCCCAAGGGAATTGCGGAGCCGGGCGAAACCCTTCCCGCCGCCGCTGCTCGAGAACTACTCGAAGAAACCGGCCTCGCGATTGTGCCCGAAGAGCTCACCGATCTCGGCGTGCATCCCTATCTGCGCGGCAAAGACCTGTCTCTGTTCCTGTGGAAACCGGCGCAACTGCCCGATCCGCAACGCCTGACTTGCACCTCGCGCTTTGCGCTCCCCAACGGAACGTTGCTGCCGGAATTCGACCGCTTCGGGCTGTTCCCATGGGAAGACGCGCTGTCGCGGGTCGGCAAGAACCTCGCGCGGGTGTTGGCATCCGTCCTTCAGGTCGTGATACGCTAGCGCACCAGTAAACGAGGAGGTTCCGATGCCCAAGCTGCGTCACATCGCGATCGCCGCGGAAGACCCGGAGAAAATGGCCGATTTCTACAAGAAGGCGTTCGACTTCAAGGAGGTCGGGCGGCCGAACGGCGTGCTGGCCGACGGCGTGTTCTTGAGCGACGGCACCCTCAATATGGCGATCCTCAAATTCAAGACCGATCAGCTCGGCAAAGGCCTCGACTACCGCGGCATCCACCATTTCGGCGTGCTGGTCGAGGACGTCGACGAATTCTCGAAAAGGCTGGAGAGCCTCGGCGCCGAACATTATTTCGACCGCAACCAGGTGGATCCGCAGGCCGGCTATTTCGAGAAGAAATTCTACGGCCCGGAGCGCGTCCTGTTCGACATCGCCGAGCACGCCTGGGCCGGCGCCGAGCCGCTCCCCGCCGCGATGAAAGAGGCCGCGGAGTAGCCACAAAACAACCACTTTTACTCCGTCATTCCCGCGAAAGCGGGAATCCACGGCACCGGTACGTTGCTCGCCCTGGACCTCCGCTTGTGCGGGGGTGACGATGAGAGGAGCTTAAGATGGCCAAGCTGCGTCACATCGCCATTGCCGCCAAGGACCCCGATGCGATGGCCGAGTTCTACAAGAAGGCGTTCGATTTCGAGGAGGTTCGCAAGACCGACGGGCCGCTCGCCTATGGCTATCATCTGAGCGACGGGACGATCGATTTGGCGATCCTGCGGTTCAAGACCGACCAGATCGGCAAGGGTCTCGACTACACCGGCCCGCACCATTTCGGCATTCTCGTCGATGACGTCGAGAAGTTCGCGAAGAAGGTCGAGGCGTTGGGCGGTACGCACTACATGGACCAGGCCGGCGACCGCGCCGGCGGGTTCGAGGTCAAGCTCTACGGCCCGGAAGGCGTGCTCTTCGACATCGCCGAGCATCCCTGGACCGGCACCGAACCGTTGCCGGCCGAGAACGCCGAAGCGGCCGATTAAGGTCAGAAGTGAATTTCGTATTCGAGCTGCCAGCGGATCGTTTCGCGCGGTGACGCGGAGGTTACCCCGAACAAAACGCCGGCGTTCCACTTGAGGGTTCCCGGCCCGATATTCGAAACGATGCCGAACAGTTGCGGTCCGATGCGGTTGTCTTGCGGCCAGTGCGAATTGAACCCCTCGAACCCGCTCGGGTTGCCATAGGCCTGGAAGCCCGGCTCGATCGGCGTGCCGAGGGCGATCCGCGTTTCCCAGGCGTACACGAAAAACGGACGCGACGCGGAGTTGGGGCCGACTTCTTTTTGTAAAAACAAGTTTACGGTGTTGATCGTGCCGAAGATTTCCTTGCGGAATATCGGTCCCAAGGTGAATTCATTGGGATCACCCCGGATCGTGGCTTTGCCGAACTCGGCAAAGAAGCCGGCATCCAGCCAATACTGCCCGCGCTCGGTGAACTGAAAGATATTTTCGGAAGTAACCTGAGTGAAGTTGAGCGATTGTCCGGGACCGGCATCTCGGTTTTGTTCGAGTTCGATCTCAGTGCGCCAAAAGCCGTTTACCCCGTATTCGAATTCTTGGGTCAGGCTCAGCTCGCCGCTGTGGGCGGGATTCGGATCGTGGCCATAGTCGCCGAGAGGCTCGATCTCAAACTCCCCGGTTTCGGCGTCGGGCAATCGTACTTTAAAATCGGCTGCGGCCGGTACTGCAATTGCCAGCGTCAAAGCAGCGCTCAGGACAGGCACAATAGTGCTAATGCAACGCATTCGCGTCTCCAGCCGACATTAATCCGGAGAGATGACCTGCCTACTGATCCGGCGAGGGGAGGAAGGCTCGGTTTTAGATAGGTGCCGCCGCGGTGGGGCGGCTTGGCGCATTTGGCGGCACGCGCCCCACGACCCGCATCAAGGTACCGATGCTGAGAAGCGTGGCGAGGTAGAAGACCACCTGGATGCCGGCCGGCTGTGCCGAATAGCCGATTAGTACATGAAGCAGCAGTCCGAGCACGCTGCGCTCGCTCAGTATCGAGGAGGTGTTCCAAAGTTCGTTGCCAAGCGACGGCAAGAGGTTCGCCTGCATCAGAAACGCCGCGCCTTGCGAAGCCATGCCGGCGGCGAGCAGCAAAATGAGCCAGCTCGTTACCGTAAACAGCCGGCGCAACGGGATCGCGAGGAGCCCCAAGTAAATCACCGCGCCGATTGCGGCGCCGCCGGCGAGCCCAAGGATCCCACCCCCCAACATGCTGAGCGCGCCCATTCCCGAGGCGATCGCGATCCCGTAGAGGAAGAGGACGACCTCCGAACCTTCACGCAGCACGGCGATGCCGACGACCAGAGCCAGCGCATAGAGCGGCCGACTGCGGCCGAGCACCGCCTTGCCGAGCGAAGCTGCGGACGCGGCCAGCTCGCGCCCGTGCCGGTTCATCCAGATATTGTGCCAGCCGAGCATAGCCACCGCGGTAAACAGGATCGCGGCGTTGAACAGCTCTTGCCCGATGCCATTGACCGCCGCGGCAATCGCTCCGGCGCAAGCAGCGACGAGGCCGGCGCCGAGAACGCCCGCGGCCACTCCGCTGGTCACCCAGACACCTCGGCGCGCCACGCCGCGACTGGCCGCCAGCACGATGCCGACCACCAGCGACGCCTCGAGGACCTCGCGGAACACGATAATTGCGGTCGCCAGCATCTAATCCTCGCTATTTGACTACCAAATGGCCGCGGGTCTCCGGGTGGAAATCATCGAAGAACTCATAACTGCCCGGATCGAAGGGTCCGACGAAGACGGTGATTTCCTGACCGGGGGGCACGATCTTTTCGCGATGAAATTGAGTGCTCTCGAATTCCGAGGGTGTCGGGTTTTCATTGCGCACGATGAGTTTCACTTTGGCACCCGCGGGGATCTGAACCTCGCTTGGAACGAACTGATTGTTTTTCAACACGATCGAAAAACTGAGATCGTCCGCCAGGGCAGGCGCCTCGACGGCGAGAGCGAGCAATGCCGCAAACCGAGTGGTGACACGCATTGTGATCCGAGGCATCCGGGGTTTTCCGGGAAGTTGCAAGACAGCGAATGCGACTGAATCGCAGGACTATCCAGCTTTTCCCCGCCGACGCAAGAAAAATCTCTATGCAATTTCGCGGGTTAGCTATCCTGCTTTGGTCCGATCGCGGCAAATTTTGCCGAACCGGATAGCGACGTCAGGCGTTCGTCGCTTTGGCGGCGTCGAGCGTCCGCCGCCATTTCGCCCGCAGCGCGCTCGGCCGCTCGGGGTAGCGTTCGTCGAGGAACCCCGCGGCGATTACCCGGTCGGTCCGAAAGCTTCGGAAGTCTTGGCGCAGTTCGCACCAGGCGATCAGGTGGCGAACTGTCTCCATGTACCCCACCGTCACCGGCCAAACGATGCGCTCGCTCTCGCGACCCTGTTCGTCGCGGTAACACAGCTTGATTTTCCGGCCCGCATGAATTTGCGCTCGCACCCGCGCCATATCGAGGGCATCAGTCGCGAGGCCTCTCGCCGGCGGTGTTTCGGTCACCGGCTCGAAAACAAAGGGCCGAAGCCGTTCCGGCACGACGGCGCCGATCTTGGCGATCAAATCCTGGGCCGCCCGCGCCAGCTCCGCATCGCTATGGCGCGCCACCCACTGGGCGCCCAGCACGGCCGCTTCGATCTCGTCGGGCGTCAGCATAAGAGGGGGCAGGTCCAGCCCGGGCTGCAGCACATAGCCGACGCCGGCCTCGCCCTTGATTGGCACCCGCTGGTCGATGAGGTCGGCGATGTCGCGATAGACGGTCCGCTTGGAGGTCTCGAGCTCGGCGGCGAGGGCGTCGGCGGTTATCGGTTTGGGAGTACGCCGCAGAATCTGAATAATCTGAAAAAGCCGGTCGGCGGGTCTCATGAGCCGTTGTCGCCCAGCAATGCTGACAGAACGGTGGCAGCAGGGTAGCTGGCGCGCGCACAATTCGTAACCAAATTTAATGTCGAGTGGCGACGGCATGGCGGTGACGGGGGCCAAGGCGGTTGCGTCGGATCGGCAAGAGACGCGTGCGATTTCCGAGGATCTAAAATGAGCGAAGCCAGAAACCTGTTTCCGCTTTTAAAGCAATCGGCGGATCCCGGCATCGTCGGTGCGATCGAAAAGCTGGTGCAGGAGGCGCCGGATCGCGACCTCTGCCGGGTCAACGTGCTGGATTTCGCTGCGAAGAGGGGGCTCGACGAAGAGAAATCGATCGCCGCCTTTCTGCACGCCGCGCGCCTCGGTCTCTTCGAGCTGTCGTGGAACGTGCTGTGTCCAAGCTGTGGAGGCGTGCTCGACGCGGGCTCCACGTTGAGGAATGTGAACCGCGAGGAATACCATTGCGCCTGGTGCGCGGCGGGTTATGAGCCGATCCTCGATGAGATCGTCGAGGTGACATTCACGGTCAACCGGCGGGTGCGTCGGATCGCGGCGCATGACCCAAACGAGCTTCCGTTCGCGGAGTACTTCCGCCAGGTGTTCTGGAGTTCGGCGATCGATCTGCCGGAGAACCTCGCTCCGGTGATCGAGGAAGTGACTCTGGACACCGTCGAGCTTCCGCCCGGAGAGAAGGCCTTGCTGTCACTGCAGCTGCCGGCGAAACTCGTGATGCTTCTCGACCCGGTGACCCATATGACCCAATTCCTCGCGGTCAAGGGCGAGCCGACGCGTGAGCGCCAGAGCCTCTCGCTGTTTTTCGACAAGGTAACTCCGGCAACGGACACCATCGAGCTGAGTCCGGGGCCGCTGCGCCTGTCGCTCGAAAACCGCACCGACACGCGCGTCTTGCCCGGGTTGTGGGTGGCGACGGACCGGCTCAATGAGCTCCTCAGCCGGCGCAAGCCTTTTCTCAGCGCAAAGCGGCTGCTGACTAATCAAGTATTTCGCGATCTCTACGGCGCCGACACGATCGATGTCGACCAGCGTCTCAAGATCACCAGCCTGACGTTCCTGTTCACCGACCTCAGAGGTTCCACCGAGCTCTATGAGCGGGTGGGCGACCTGGTCGCCTTCGACCTCGTCCGGACGCATTTCCAGCTTCTCAATGACATCATTGCCGGCGAAGCCGGGGCTGTGGTCAAGACCAGTGGCGATGCGGTGATGGCGACCTTTTCGACACCCGATCGGGCGGTCGCCGCGGCGCTGCGCATGCGAGATGCGATGACCGACTTCAAAGACGCGGGTAGCGGCGATGGGCTCCTGCTCAAGATCGGCATCCACGAGGGACCTTGCCTCGCCGTCGTTCTCGACAATCGCCAGGACTATTTCGGTCGCACCGTCAACATCGCGGCGCGCGTGCAGGGTCTGGCCGACTCGCGCTCGATCCTGGCGACCGGGTCGGTCGTCAACCATCCCGGCTCTTGCAAGCTGCTCGAAACCAGCGGGCTCGATCCGGTCCCCCATCGGCGTGCGCTGCGCGGCGTCGCCGAAGAAATGGCGGTTTACGAGATTCCCTGAGATCCACCGGAACAGGTGTAGGATTCGGAGATGAGTGAAGCTGGCAATTTGTTCATGCTCTTGCGGCAGTCGGCCGATCCCGAAGCTGCCGGGGCGATCGAGAAGCTGGTGCGGGATGCGCCCGATCGCGACCTCTGCCGCGTCAATGTGATCGATTTCGCGCGTCAAGCCGGGGTCGATGAGGAGCGCGCCGTCACCGCCTTCCTGCACGCCGCGCGCCTCGGTCTCTTCGAGCTGTCGTGGAACGTGCTGTGCCCCGGCTGTGGCGGCGTCCTCGATACCAGCACGACCTTGAAGAGCGTCAACAAGGAGGAGTACGACTGCGCGCTGTGTGCGGCCGGCTACCGGCCGACGCTCGACGAGATGGTCGAGGTGACGTTCACGGTCAACCGGCGGGTGCGCAGGATCGCCGCCCACGATCCGCACGAGCTTCCGTTTGCCGAATATTTTCGTCAGATCTTTTGGGGCTCGGGTATCGATGTCCCGGATGATTTCGAACAGCTCGTCGAGGAGATCGTTCTCGACCAGGTCGAGCTGCCGCCGGGCGAAAAGGCGCTGCTGTCACTGCAGCTGCCCGCGGAATTCGTCATCGTCGTAGACCCGGTGACGCATGGGACGCAGTTCCTCGACGTCAAAGGCGAGCCCACCCGCGAGCGGCAAAACCTCTCGCTCGTCTTCGACAAACTGCGCCCGCCGACCGGCACCGTGACGTTGCGTCCGGGGCCGCTGCGCCTCAACCTGGAAAACCGCACCGACACCCGGCTCCTACCCGGGCTGTGGATCGCCGGAGACAAGCTGCACGAATTGCTCGCCAAGCGCCGGCCGTTCCTGACCGCAAAACGGCTGCTGACCAACCAGGTCTTCCGGGACATCTACGGCACCGACACGATCGACGTGGAGCAGCGGCTCAAGATCACCAGCCTGACCTTCCTGTTCACCGACCTCAAAGGCTCGACCGAGCTTTACGAGCGGGTCGGCGACCTGGTCGCCTTCGATCTGGTCAAAGCCCATTTCCGCGTGCTCAACGAGATTGTCGCGTCCGAGGCTGGCGCTGTCGTCAAGACCATCGGCGACGCGGTGATGGCGACCTTCCCGACCCCCAATCGGGCGGTCTCCGCCGCATTGCGGATGCGCGATGCGATGCGCGACCTCAATGACGGGCATAACCGGGAGGATTTGTTGCTGAAGATCGGGATCCATGAAGGACCCTGCCTCGCCGTCGTGCTCAACGACCGCCAGGATTACTTCGGAACCACCGTGAATATTGCCGCGCGGGTCCAGGGTCTCGCAGATTCACGCACGATCCTCGCGACCCGCTCCGTCGTAGCCGACCCGCAGGCCTCCGCCTTGCTCGAAACCAGCGGGCTCAAACCCGTCTCGCAGAGCCGTGCGCTGCGCGGCATCGCCGACGAAGTCGCGGTCTACGAGATCCCTTGAGTTTTCCTCATCGCCCGTAGGAACGTGCTGCGACAAAACGCGGATGCAGGCTTTCCAGCCGGAAGGGTGATTGTTGAATTCATATTTTTGACAAAATCTCATGGTATGCATACGGTAAGCCTTGATACATCGCGTCAGATATGCGGGTCCTTCATCGAAACGACGTGCTGAACCCGTTCACTTCGTTGTAACCGCTTTTCACTGTTGTGCGCTGTCAAGAACAGGCAGATACAGCCAAGGAACAGCCAGCTTCCACGCTGTTCTTTCGGATCTATGATCGTCAACGGCCGAGGGTTTCTGCGGAAAACGAGATGCCGCCGACTGATAATTTGTTACCGAGACAAGCGGGAACAGCGAAAGCGCCGCGACCCTGTGAGGGTCCCGCTGGCGCCGTCATCTTATGGTTGCGTCGTCCAGCTATCGGCAATGGGGCGCCACCTCTTTGGCGAACAACGTCATCGAGTTCTTGACCAAGGTATGGTCCATGATGCCGCCTTGGTTGAAATAGCAAATGAACTCGTTCATCCCGTACTCACGACGGAGCTCTTGTACTCGGTCTATGCAATAACCGGGATCGCCAAACACCCCGATCTCACGGTCGAAGTCTTCGTACTTTACACGTTCGAGCCGGGCCAGGACCTCACGGAAGGCCTCGAAACCCTTGACGTCGGTGTCGCGGAGGGGTCGGTTCAGCCCCGTGGCCTCACGCAGAAAGCGCAGCAGACCCGCCTCGCAGTCTTGCCGCGCCTGCGTTCGGCTCGCAGCAACGTGGACCGGGAAAGCGAGCGCGACATCACCGGCAGCGCCGTTCGGGAGCGTGTCACGGTAGACCGCTAGTCCCGCCTTGAGCTTGTCTGGGGGATTGATCAGGGGCGAGGCGAAGATAGGCAACTTTCGCCGCCCCGCGAATGGAAAACTGTCGGGACTGTTGGCGGCGATCCGCACCGGCGGATGCGGCGATTGAACGGGTCTCGGGACGACGCTCAGGTCGCGCGCACGAAAATGCTTTCCGTCGAACGAAAACGTCTCGTTGTTCCAGGCGTGGAGAATGAAGTCGAGTGCCTCCTCGAAGCGCTCGCGGCTCTCTTCCGGGGGTATGCCGTAGCCGGGATACTGGTACAAAACGCCCCGGCCCACCCCGAATTCCAGGCGCCCGTCGCTGAGGATGTCGGCGGTAGCGGCTTCCTCGGCGATCTTTATCGGGTTGTGCAGAGGCAGCAAGGTCACCGCTGTCCCCAGGCGAATACGCGTCGCCCGCTGCGCCGCCGCGGCCAGCACCATCAGCGGATCGGCGAGAATCGAGAAGGTGCGGCTGAAGTGAATTTCCCCGAGCCATGCGATGTCGAAGCCGAGCGCGTCCCCGAGTTCGATTTGCGCCATGATGTCTCGGTACCGCTGACGCTCGGTAAACCCGATCGCACACGGCAACTGGTCGAAGAAGCCGAAGCGCATTTGATCCTCCCTGGCTGGGGTTGCCGACTGGGGTTGCCGACTGGGGTTGCCGACTGGGGTTGCCGCCACCCGCGCCTGGTCAGCCGAATAGCATGGCGAGCGCGAACCAGCAATCGACGGCAGAGAGGACGGAATTCTCAGCTCGGCCGTGAATCTCTCGTCATTGCGGTCGGCAACGGCGGCAGAAACTCGCGCGGATCGACGGCGTGTTGACCGCGGCGCAACTCGAAATGCAGCTGCGGCTCGCTGACGTTGCCGGTCGAACCGACCCGCGCAATCACTTGGCTGCGCCCGACTTTTTCGCCGCGCTTGACGAGGATCGCATCGCAATGGGCATAAGCCGAGATCCAGCCATTGGCATGCTTGACGAGAACGAGATTGCCGTATCCGCGCAGCTCGTTCCCGGTATAGGCGACGACGCCGACGTCGATGGCTTGCACTGCCGTGCCTCGCGGTGCGGCGATGTTGATGCCGTCATTATGTGTGCCGTCGGATTTTGTACCGTAGGTTGCGAGGATATGGCCGCGAACCGGCCAGAGAAACGCGCCGCTGCGGGCAGCCGGGGCGGACGCGGCGGTGCCCGAATCCGGGCTCTCGGGGACCTCTGGGGGCGGTGGCGCGGCGGAGATCGGGGGCGGCGTTGCCGCGGCCGTGGGGCCGGGCGCGGCCTCATGCAGGGCGGCAGGCGGGGGCAATGGCGCAACCGAACCCCCCCGATCCAGAGCCCCGGGCGGATGGTCCGGGGCAGCCGGCGGCGGTTGATCGGGCCCCGTCGTGGGCCGGGGAGCCTCCCGCGGCTGCGCCGGAGGGAGCGCCGCGACCGATGCGGGCGCCGTAGCGAGGCGCGGCGGGCCGGCGCCTGGGATAACGAGCGTGCGCCCGACCTGGATGTGATACGGCGGCGGCAGACCGTTAGCCTCGGCGATCACCCGCATCGGGACATGGTAGCTGTGGGCGATCTCGGACAGGCTCTGCCCGCGCTGGATCGTGATCGTCTGCGAGCCACGTTCGACCGGCGCGGGGCCGCCGACCACCGGCGCCGGGCCCTCTACCCGCGGAGCGCAGGCCGCGAGGACACAACCAAGCGCAGCCGCAAGCCAAGACGCGGACCACAAACCGCGCCATGCGCCAATACGAATTGTCATCTTCCCCCAGCACGCCCCCCGACGCGCAAGAACCTGGACTATTTGGTACGCGAAGGAAAAATCATGTCAAGCCCTGGTCCACGGGCCGGCGCGGCAGCCCGGCGACGAGCGGGACAAACCGAACGAGACCGAGATCCTCGCTTGCAAACCGATTGTCGTGGCGGCGGATGCGCACGAGCCGCTGGTCGCGGTGATCCTCGCCGACCGGGACGACTAGGAGGCCGCCGGGAGCGAGCGCGTCGACTAGGGTCGCCGGGATTTCCGGAGCCGCGGCGGTCACGAGCACCCGCTCATATGGCGCCTGCTCGGGCCAACCTTTCGTGCCATCGCCGAATCGGCAGACGATATTGCGCAGCCGCAGCTCTTCGAACCGCCGCTCTGCATCGCGCAACAGTTCGCGGTGACGTTCGATCGTAAAGACACGGCGGCAGAGAGCGGCCAGGACCGCGGTCTGGTAGCCGGAACCCGTTCCAATCTCGATAACATTCTGTCGTTCTCCGAGCTCCAGCTTCTCGGTCATCAGCGCCACGACATAGGGTTGGCTCACTGTCTGCGCATTGCCGATCGGCAGGGCCATGTTCTCATAGGCTTGGTCCTCGAACGAGGCAGGCACGAATTTCTCTCGCGGGGTCTTTTCGATGGCGCCGAGCACCCGCGTGTCGCCGATCCCGGCGCGACGCAGCTCCATCAGGAGACGCAGCTTCTTCTGGATCAAGCCCGGCTCGATCGGGCCGGAGCGACCAGGCGTCACCCGAAGACCTTTTTCAGAGAAGCGAGCACCGGAACGTTGGTCAGGTTGAGGTAGATCGGGGTGACCGAAACCCGCTTCTCGTTGATCGCAGCCAAGTCGGTGCCGGGCTCGGCAAACCCGTCCTCGCGGACCGGGCCGATCCAATAATAGGGCCTGCCGCGAGGATCGAGGCGCTCGCTCAGATTGTCGGCGATCGCGCGCTTGCCTTGGCTGGTCACCGCAATGCCGCGGACCTCTTCGGGGGCCGCGGCGGGAAAATTGATGTTCATCAAGGTGTGCTCGGGCCAGAGCAGCCGGGTCAGCCGCCGAACCACCTCGGGTGCGAAACGCGCGGCGGTGTGCCAGGGTATCGCCTCGCCGTCGATGAAATGCTGGCTCAGCGCAATTGCCGGGATGTCGAGCAACGTCGCTTCCATCGCCGCCGCGACGGTTCCCGAATAGGTCAGATCTTCTCCGACATTTCCGCCGCCATTGACCCCAGAAAGGACGAGGTCCGGGCGGTGGTCACGCAGCAGGTGCTTGATCGCCAACATCACGCAATCCGTCGGCGTCCCGTCCACCGCATAGCGCCGCTCCGCCAACTCCGACATGCGCAATGGGCGCCTTGTCGTCAGCGAGTGGCTGGCGGCGCTCTGTTCCTGCTCGGGCGCGACAACCCAGACATCCGGCGAGAGATCGCGCGCGATCTCCTCCAACAGCTTGATACCGGGCGACCCGATGCCGTCGTCGTTGGTGACGAGAATGCGTGCCTTGGCGAGTTCGATGCGCCCGTCAGCCATGGGGTTCGATGACCTCCAGGCCTCCCATATAGGGCTGCAACACCGGTGGGAGCGCCACGGTGCCGTTGTGCCGTTGGAAGTTCTCGAGGATCGCGATGAGGGTGCGCCCGATCGCGAGACCAGAGCCGTTGAGGGTGTGGACCGGCGATGTCCCTTTTCCCTCGGCGGGACGATAGCGCGCCTTCATGCGCAAGGCCTGGAACGCGCCGCAATTCGAGCAACTGGAGATCTCGCGGTAGGTTCCCTGCCCCGGCAGCCAAACCTCGATGTCGTAGGTCTTTTGCGAGGCAAATCCCATGTCGCCGGTCGACAGCAGCACCACCCGGTAGGCGAGGCCGAGGCGCTTCAGCACTTCCTCGGCGCACGCGGTCATCCTTTCGTGCTCGGCGGCGGAATCGTCCGGTCGAACCACCGACACCAGCTCGACCTTTTCAAATTGATGCTGACGGATCATCCCGCGGGTGTCCTTGCCCGCCGCACCGGCCTCCGAACGGAAACAAGGGGTCCAGGCAGTGTAACGCAGCGGCAGCGCGCTCTCGTCGAGGATTTCGCCGGTAACGAGGTTGGTCAGCGGCACCTCGGCGGTCGGGATCAACCAATAGCCGTCCGTGGTTCGGAACATTTCCTCGGCGAATTTCGGGAGCTGGCCGACCCCAAATGCCGCATCGTCGCGGACCAACAGCGGCGGAGAAACCTCGGTATAGCCAAACTCGGTCGTATGAAGATCGAGCATGAATTGGCCGAGCGCCCGCTCGAGACGAGCCAGCGCGCCGCGCAGAACGACGAATCGCGAACCCGACAATTTCCCGGCGCCCACAAAATCCATCATGCCGAGACGCTCGCCGACCGCCTCGTGCGACAAAGGCGCGAAATCAAAACGCGGCGGCTCGCCATGATGGCGCACCACCCGATTGGCGGTCTCGTCCGGGCCGTCCGGCACCTCTTCGGCCGGCAGGTTCGGGAGACCGGCGAGGATCTCGTCGATCTGGGCGCGCAGTCGCGCCGCCTCCGCGCTGGCTTGGGCTTCGACTTCCCGGTCCTCGCCCGTCTGTCGCAGCAACGGCGCTATGTCCTCGCCGCGTTTCTTAGCGGCGCCGATCTCCCGGGCGACGCGGTTGCGCCTGGCCTGCGCTTCCTGGGCCTGAGTTTCGGCGGCGCGCCACGACCGATCGAGCGCCAATATCTCCTGGGCGTACAGGGGCAAACCGCGCCGCGTTAGGCCGCGGTCGAACTCCGTCGGATTGTCACGAATCCATCTCAGATCATGCATCGAAGCGTGTCATGCCCGGGCTTTGACCCGGGCATCTCCTGGATCGCCGGGTCAAGCCCGGCGATGACGAAAGGGGAGCGTCGATGAGCATGGTGCCCGGGTATAGAGAGCCCTATGCCTCGCGTCCATCCGGCTCGCCGCTGGTCAAGTGCCGGCGGCGGGCTTCCCTTTACCGGCGAGTTCGGCTTCCTCTGCGGCCTCACGTTTGGCGCGCGCCTTTTCCACCATCCGGCACGAGATAATCGAGGCCTCAAACAGAATGATCAAAGGTATCGCGAGACTCGTCTGGCTGATGATATCCGGCGGCGTCAATACCGCGGCAACGACGAACATGATGACAATGGCGTAGCGTCGTTTGGATGCGAGTCCGGTTGAAGTAACCAGACCCACACGCGCCATCAAGGTAAGCAGCACCGGCAGCTGAAAGGCGACGCCAAAGGCGAAGAGCAGGGTCATCACCAATGACAGGTATTCGTTGACCTTTGCCTCGAGGACGATCGGAAGTCCGCCGTCGGCGCCGGCCGGCGTCTCGAAGCTGACGAAGAAGCGCCAGGCAACCGGGATCACGACAAAGTAGGCGAGCGACGCGCCCATCGCGAACAAGACCGGAGTGGCGAAGAGGTAGGGGTAGAAGGCGCGACGTTCGGTTTTGTAGAGGCCGGGTGCGACGAACTTCCAGATCTGGCTGGCGACGATTGGGAAAGCGATGCAGAGCCCCGCCCAGAACGACACCTTGACGTAGGTGAAAAAGGCCTCGGTCAGACCTGTGTAGATCAGATGCCGCCCGGTCTGCCCCTCGAAAATGACCGCCAGCGGATGCACCAGAAAGCCGTAGATCCGCTCCTTGAATTGGTAGCAGATCAGAAACGCGACGAGGACCGCGCCGATTGCCCACATCAGCCGGTTGCGCAGCTCGATCAAGTGATCGAGGAGCGGCATCCTGCCTTCTTCGAGCTCGGCTTCCCTGTCGTCGTCCACAACCGTTCCCTAAAGGACGCTAAACGTGCACCGACATCGTCATTGAGAGACGCTGACTCGAAGCAACCCTCACTGCTTTAGCGGCGCAGTGTCCTGACTGGCGTCATGTGGCGGCGCGATGGTTGGCACCGCCGGCCCGGCCGCCTCGGTCTCTGTCATTTCTGCGCCCGGTTGCGGTTGAGCTCCGGGAACCGGCGCGGCCAGGAGGTTGGCACCGGAGAATTTCGGCAGCTCCGGCGGCTTCAGGCTCTCGGCAAGGCTCCCGGTCGGATCAATCGTCTCCTGAAACTGCTTTTCAAGATCGATCTCGGTGGCCTTCTTCAGCTCCTGCCGCATTTCGTCCAGTTCTGCCTCGCGGATCATCTGCTCGACGCTAGTCTGAAACTCGCGCGACAAGGTGCGCGCCTTTCTGAACCAAAAGCCGGCCACGCGCAGCGCCTTCGGCAGATCTTTCGGTCCGATGAACACGAGCGCCACGACCCCGATCAGCAGCAGCTCCGACATGCCGAAGTCAAGAAACATCGCGGCGCTGCCTCGCAGGCTCCTGGTCAGTTATCGGCAACATGCGCATGCGGCGTGATGATGTCAGATGGCTGTCATATGGGCAATTTCGGCCGCCGCACCACCCTGGCAGGTCAGGGCTCGGCGCGAGCTTCCTGCTCGGCATTTTTCTCGCCCGCCTGTTCGGGCAGCGTGAATGGGGTGAGGTCGAGAAGACCGGCAGCGCGCAGCTCGTCGAGACCGGGCAGCTCGTTCAGACTGTCGAGCCCAAAATGGACGAGAAAACCCGGCGTCGTCACCCAGAGGAGCGCCCGGCCGGGTCCGGCGCGCCGCCCCTTGGGGCGAACCCAGCCGGCCTCCATCAATGTATCGATCGTTCCCTTGCCGAGAGCGACGCCCCGGATCTGTTCGATTTCGGCGCGAGTCACCGGTTGGTGGTACGCAATGACCGCAAGAGTTTCGATCACAGCGCGCGAGAGCTTGCGGGCAACCGGCCGCTCGATCCGCAAGCTGGCGGCGAGGTCGGGCGCGGTGCGAAACGTCCACCCGCCGGCCAGCCGGACAAGGTTCACGCCGCGCCCGGCATAGCACTCGGCGAGTTCGCGCAGCAACCCCGCGACATCGGCCGCGTCGTCCAGGTGCCGCGCCAGAGCCTCCTCGCCAATCGGTTCGGCAACCGCGAACAGGAGCGCCTCGACAAGACGCAACTGCTGCGCCCGCCCGCTCACGCACCAGCCCCCAGACCATGTGCAGCGGCCGGAGCGGGGCTGCGGAGGTATATCGGCCCAAAAGCACGGTCCTGACGGAGCTCGATGCGGCCGCTGCGCGCCAGCTCGAGGGTGGCGACTAAAGTCGCGGCGAGCGCCGAGCGGCGAAACAGCTCGCCGCGCAGCTCCCTCGGCAAGAAGCTTGCGAGCTCCCGCCAATTCGTGACGCGGCCGATAAAGCGGGCCAAGCGGCTCAATGCATCATCCATCGAATAGAATTCGGCCGGTTCGATCGTCAGCACCGCGGCTTCGGTTCGACGCCGGCCGTCGCCATAGGCGCGCAGAAGCTCATACAGAGCGAGCTCGTAGACCGGCATCGGGATCACCGCGAGCCCCTCGGGCGAGCCGCGCAAGAACACATCCTGCCCCGTCCGCGGACGCGCCATAAGCCGCCCTCCGGCAATTTGCATTGCCTCGAGCAATCGGAGGCGGTGCTCGAGCTGCGCGGCAAGCTCAGCCCCGCTCGGCTCCTCGTCCTGCGGGGGCTGCGGCAGCAACAGGCGCGATTTTAGATAGGCGAGCCAAGCCGCCATGACCAGGTAGTCGGCGGCAATCTCGAGACTGAGCGAGCGTTGTCTCGCGATGAAGGCGAGATATTGGTCGGCCAGCGCCAGGATCGAGATCTTGCCGAGGTCGACCTTCTGCTCGCGGGCCAAAGTCAGCAGCAAATCGATCGGCCCCTCATACCCGTCGAGCTCAAGGACCAGCTGCTCCGGGCGAGGGAGCCCCTCACCCCAGCCCTGCCCCCGCGAGCGGGGAGCGGGAGGGACTCGCGTAGCGGGAGGGTGAGGGGCAGCCTCGTTCACCCGCTCTGCCCAGTGACAGCGAGTATCATCCGGATCAGCGCCTCGGTCGGTACACCGATGATCCAGGCCAAGATGTTGAGGTTATGACCCATCTGCTCGCCGACATAGGGGATCACGAACAAGAACAGTAGCAGGATTAACATTCCGTAACGCTCCAGCCGAGCCAGCGGGAGCGCGAGCGCATCCGGCAGCAACCCGACCGCCACCCTTCCGCCGTCCAGCGGCGGCAACGGAAGCATATTGAATACGCAGAGGACCGCGTTGATCTGCACCGAATGCACCAGATTTTCCCCCAACCACTCGGCCGGGCTCGGCGGCATGAAATCGACCCCGTAAAATAACAGCGACGAGACGATGGCGAGCAGCACATTTGTGCCCGGCCCTGCCAGAGCGACCCACACCATGTCGCGCCGCGGCCGGTCGAGCCGCCGGAAATTGACGGGCACCGGCTTGGCGTAGCCGAACAGAAACGGCGAGCGCAGCAGGATCAGCATCGCCGGCAGGAGGATCGTGCCGAACGGGTCGACATGCTTGAATGGATTGAACGTTACGCGGCCGGCCCGCTGGGCGGTGTCGTCGCCGAATTGGTAGGCGACGAACCCGTGCGCCGCCTCGTGAAAGGTCACAGCAAAGACGACTGGCAGAACCCAGGTGCTCGCCTGGTAGATCATCGCGGCCAGGCCGCCCGCCGGGTTCACTGCTCCGCAATCTCCGAAATGTGCGAGCCCGCAAGAAACGCATCGAATCGCGCCTCGACTTCTTTTCGATCGAAGCCGTTCGCCGCGGAACCGCAACGCGTCGCCTCGCCGCGCCCGAGCCGCGCCCTGGTAAACTGCGAAATCGGCCGGGCTGCCGCGACAACCTCCTCCATCTCGCCGGGGTCTCCATTGCAGTGCAGGGCAAGATCGCAGCCGGCGGCGAGCGCCTGCCGTGTCCGCTCCCCGAGGCCGCCGCCGAGCGCCCGCATCGACAGATCGTCGGACACCAGAACGCCGTCGAACCCGATCTCGCTGCGGATGACCTCGGCGACCAGGCGCGACGACAGTGTCGCCGGCGCACTCGGATCGATGGCCGAATAGACGATGTGCGCGGTCATCGCCCAGGGCATCGTGGCAAGAGCCCGGAACGGCGCAAAATCTGTGCGCGCCAGTTCTTCGAAACTGGTCTCGACCCGTGGGCAAGCGTGATGGCTGTCGACGCGGGCGCGGCCGTGGCCAGGTATGTGCTTGAGCACAGGCAGGACGGCGCCGTCGAGGAGGCCCGCACATACGGCGCCGGCGAGGCGCGCGACCCGTTCCGGATTGCTCCCATAGGCCCGGTCGCCGATCACCGGATCCGCCGCGGCCGCCGGGAGATCCAGGACCGGCAGGCAATCCACGGTGATGCCGAGCCGCGCCAAATCGTCGGCGATCAGCCGCGCACCGATCCGGGCAGCCGTCGCCGCCGCGGGATCCGACAGCGATGCGAGACGCGCGGCCGATGGGTAGCGGCGCCAGTGCGGCGAGCGCAGCCGCGCCACGCGGCCGCCTTCCTGGTCGATCAGAATTGGCGCGTCGTCGCGGCCGACGCAGCCACGCAGCGAGGCGACCAGGTCGCGCACTTGACCGGGCGAATTGCAGTTGCGGCGGAACAAAATGAAGCCGGCCGGATCGGCGGCGGCGAAGAAATCGCGTTCCGAGGCGGTAAGGTGCTCGCCAGAGCAGCCCAAGATAACTGCCAGCGGCGCGTTATCGGGCAATGATGCACCCGATGTTGCGCCGCTTCAGCTCGCCGCAGATCCGGTCGGCATCCGCGATGGGGGCAGTCTGGAGACCGAAAAATACCCCCTTTTCGCCGAGATCGGCACGAACGAATGTCGCCGAGACACTCCCAAGCAGGTCTGGGTTCGCGCGCCTGATACGGTCCCATTCCTGACGCGCGGCCTCCTCGCTGCGCACCGAAGCGAGCTGGATCCGAGCGCCGCCCGTCGACTGAGCCGCTGGCGGTTTTGCAGCAGCGGCAACAGCCGTCCCAGCCTTGGCAGGCAATTTACCGGCGGGCTGCTGCGACTGGACCTGTGGAGCCGGATTCGCAGCACCGGCTGCCGCGGTCACCAGCGGCGGCTGGGATGAGTAGGATGGAGCGGCGGCGGCAGGCGCGGTCGGCCGCGGCATCGGCTTCTCGGGGGGCGGCAGCAGGTGCTCCACCGTGGCGCGTTTTTGGGTGTAGATCAGCTTGTCGCGATCCGGGACTTCCATGCCGCCCGGGTTTTCCGGCTTGACCTTTGTCGGACGCTCGTCGGCGCGGATCAGCGGTACGTCCGCAGCTCCCGTGCTGCCCCCGCCGTGCCGCAATCCCTGCTGATAGGCGAACCAGATACCGCCGGCAAATGCCCCAATCACAACAACCGCGACCAGACTTGCGATCAGTCCGCGAAACCGCGGCCCCCCTTCATGTTCCCGCTGGTCGGCGTAGAGCTCGGCTCCGCCGTCCGAACCCACCGACCCAAGTTGATACGACATGGTCACATCTCCTGCGCCGGTTCGACGCCGAACACGGCGAGCCCCGAAGCGATGACCAGCGCGACGCCGCGGACCAGAGCCAGACGCGCGCGGGTCAACTCCGCATCGGACGCTAGGATAAAGCGCAAAGTCGCCTCGTCCTTGCCCTTGTTCCACAGCATGTGGAACTGTGCGGCGACTTCCTGGAGATAAAAGGCGATGCGGTGCGGCTCGCGCGCCTCGGCGGCAGCCTCGACCAGCCTGGGCCAACCCGCGAGCTGGCGAATCAGCGCAATCTCGGACGGATCGGAGAGCCGCTCCAGCGGCGTCTCGCCAAGCCCTGCGTCGGAAAGGTCGTCCTCGGGGAATTGCTCGGCGGCGTGCCGCATCACGGAGGCGGCACGGGCATGGGCGTATTGGACATAGAAGACCGGGTTGTCCTTTGACTGCTCGGTGACCTTGGCGAAATCGAAGTCGAGCGCCTGATCGTTCCGCCGCGTCAACATGATGAAGCGGAACACGTCTTTCCCGACCACCTCGATGACTTCGCGCAATGTGACGAACGTCCCGGCGCGCTTCGACATCCGCACCGGCGCGCCCTTATCGAACAAATTCACCAGCTGGCAGATTTTGACGTCCAGCGCAGCGGCGCCGTTGGTCAACGCTTGGATCGCCGCCTGCAGACGCCTTACGTAGCCGCCGTGATCGGCCCCCCAGACATCGATCATCTTGTCGAAGCCGCGTTGCACCTTGTCACGGTGGTAGGCGATATCGGCCGCGAAATACGTCCACGATCCGTCGGATTTCTTGAGCGGCCGATCGACCTCGTCGCCTAAGGAGGTTGCTCGGAACAGCGTTTGCGGGCGCGGCTCCCAATCATCGGGCAGCTTGCCCTTCGGGGGTTCCAGCACCCCGGTGTAGACAAGCCCGCGGTCGGCCAGAACCCGAACACAATCGTCGATCGCCTGGCGCGCGGTCAGGTCGCGCTCGGAGACGAAAAGATCGTGATGGACGCCGAGCAAGGCCAGGTCGTCGCGGATCAGCCGCATCATCTGCTCAACGGCAAAATCGCGGATAGGTGCCAGCCATTCAGCCTCAGGCCGGCTGAGCCATTTTCGTCCGTCGCGCTCGGCCAGCGTGCGGCCGGCTTCCGCGAGGTATTCACCGGGATACAAGCCCTCGGGAATAGGTCCGATCGCTTCGCCTAGAGCCTCGCGGTATCGGAGATAGGTCGACCGCGCCAGCACGTCGACCTGGGCGCCGGCGTCATTGATGTAGTATTCACGTTGCACGCTGAAACCGGCCTTTGAAAGCAGCCCGGCCAGCGCGTCCCCGACCACCGCCCCGCGCCCGTGCCCGACATGCATCGGGCCCGTCGGATTGGCGGACACGAACTCGACATTGACGCATTCGCCGCCACCACCGATCGCCAAATCGCCGAAGGCCGTGCCGGCGCGTAGAATAGCGTGGAGCTGCGCATGCCAGACCTCGGGAGCCAGCCTGATGTTGATGAAACCCGGCTTCACTGGGACAACCGTGAACCCGCAGCCGCGATAATCCCCAGTCACGAGCTCTCGTCCGGCAAGGGCGGCGGCGATCCGCTCCGCAAGAGCCATCGGCTTTTCTTTGATGGCTCCGGCGAGCACCATTGCCGCGTTGGTCGACAGATCGCCATGCGCGGGATCACGCGGCAGCTCGACCGCGACACGCCTCAAATCAAGTCCGCGCGGAAATTCGCCCTTTGCCGAGAGGTCATCGAGCGCGGCCACTACGAGGCGGCGAAAGTCGGCGAAAATGTTGGTCATACGAGTGTGGCGTCCGCGAATGGCCGGCTCAAGTTCGTGCTCATTCAATTGGAACAAGGTCTGAGAAATTGTCATCACCGGGTTCGACCCGGTGATCCACGCCCTTTTCTGGACCTAACGAACTCGTGTCGGACAAATGGGTGGCCGGAATAAGTTCGGCCATGACGGTCTCAATTCCCTCGGATGTATTTGGTCTGCCAAAGTTGCATTCAAATTTGAGCTGAGGGGCCATTGGTCAACCCCAATTATCGCAGGCAACGGTTACAGACGAAAACCGACGGTCATGTCCGTGTGTGGGTGTCGAACATACGGTGATGCTCGTCGAGCGCAAAACGGTCGGTCATCCCCGCGAGGTAGTCGGCCGCGACCCGCGCGGTCCGGGGGTCGTCCGAACCGGCAGCGAGCTCGCGCCATTCGCGCGGCAAGTATTGCGGCTCGGCAAGGTAGAGCGCGAACAGGTCGTGGACCACCCCGTGCGCCCTCGTGCTCATGCGTTTGACGCGGTGATGGCGATACATCCGCTCGAACAAAAATTCTTTGAGTGCGCGATCGTTGCGCCGCATCTCTTCGGAAAAATCGACGAGGGGCGCATCTAACGCCCGCACCTCGTCGGCCGATCCGAGGGCTCGGCCGGCGAGCCGCCGAGACGTCTCGCCGATCAGATCGCCGACCATTCGATCGATCAGCCGGCGGATCGAACTCGTGGATTAGGCGCGGTTCCTCAAGTCTCGGATAACGCGAGGCCACGCCGTGGAAAACGGGACCGACGAGTGGCACATCGGCGAGGTCGGGTACCGCGAACAACCCGGCGCGCAATCCGTCATCGATATCGTGGTTGTTGTAGGCGATGTCGTCGGCAAGCGCGGCAACCTGTGCTTCGGCGCTGGGGAACGTGTCGAGCGCGAGCGGATGACATCTGTCGTATTCGGCGATCGTCGGCGGCACCGGCCGCTCGATGCCGGTGCCGCGCAGGGGGCCGTTGTGCTTGACGATGCCTTCGAGCGCCTCCCATGTCAGGTTGAGCCCGTCGAACTCGGCATAGCGGCGTTCGAGACGGGTCAGGATTCGCAATGTCTGATCATTGTGCGAAAAGCCGCCGAACCGCGCCATCTCGGCATTCAGCGCTTCTTCGCCAGCATGGCCAAAGGGGGTATGGCCGAGGTCGTGAGCGAGCGCCAGGGTCTCGGCTAGGTCTTCGTCGAGACCGAGCGCGCGGCTGATCGTCCGCGCGATCTGCGCCACTTCGAGGCTGTGCGTCAGCCGGGTGCGATAGTGGTCCCCCTCGTGATAGACGAAGACCTGCGTCTTATGGGTCAGCCTGCGAAACGCGGTCGAGTGGATGATGCGGTCGCGGTCGCGCTGAAACGCGGACCGCGTTGGATGCTCGGGCTCCGGACAGAGCCGCCCGCGGCTCTCTTCCGGCTTTGACGCGTAAGGAGCCAAACCGACCGGCCGGATCATGCGCCGACCTTACGCCCGGTCTCGGCTTGCGTCCATCTGCGCATTGCAACAGTCCCCGATCGATCGTTGGCATTTTGATTGCGCGCGAATGTGGTTAACATCGGACAACTCAAGGGGGTCGCGCCATGGAATACATCCGCGTCACATTCGATCGGGACGACATTCGCGACGTGATCGCCAGCGGCAGTGTCATCGGCCAGACCGAGACCGAACTCGCAGTCCAACCGAATTACTACGTGATTTCGCTGTCCGGCTCGGGCTACACGCCGCCCTACTGGTATGGCGTCGTCAGCGGCACGACAGTCGGTCATCCGCTCACCATCTCTTTCACCGCGGCGTAAAGGCCCGGCATGATGCGCTGGCGATTTTGGGTAGTGCTCTGCGTTTTGCTGGCCGCCGGATGTGCCGGCATGCACATCGAGAACACGGCCTTGCAGGCGGGCGACGGCAACCCCGATTTGCGTACGATCGAGCCGGCGACGCCAGACCGTCCGGTGATTCTCATGACTTTCTCGGGCGGCGGATCGCGCGCCGCGGCTCTCGCCGAATCCGTCCTGCGCGAACTGTCGCAAACCAGTTACGCCGGGTCCGACGGCCCGCATGTGCTGACCGAGGACGTCAAGCTGATCTCTTCGGTGTCGGGCGGCAGCGTTACTGCCGCCTGGTTCGGATTGCGGCGCGGGCCCGGCCATTGGGACGGTGATCTCGACGGGCTGCGCAACGATTTTCTGACCAAAGACAATATGGCGACGCTCGAGCTCGATGCCGTCAACCCGATCACCTGGTTTGGCCTCGTCACCGGCCGGATCACCCGCATCGAGGCCGAGGAGGCGCTGTTCAACACACGACTTTACCATGACGCCCCGCTCGCCGCGTTGAATCAGCCGGGTAAACCCTACATCGTGCTGAACGCAACCGACATGGCGGGCGGCGAGACGTTTGCGATGGTCCCGCGGCGGTTCGACGATGTCTGCTCGAAATACGATTTGCTGCCGATAGCCACTGCGGTCTCGGCTTCCGCTGCGTTTCCGATCTTGCTGACCCCGGTCGCCTTTCAGGACTATTCCAATGGCTGCCAGGGCAAATTGCGCAACGGCGAATGGGTTCGGGTCGATCTGTCGAACCCGTATACGCCCTACCTGAACCTCGCCGAGTATAAGGACGCGCGCTATTCCAACGACCTGCGGCACGGGCCCAACCCCTACCGGCGGATCGAATACCTCTATTTTCTCGACGGTGGCCTCGCCGACAATCTCGGAACCCGTTCATTGCGCTCGGCGCTTATCGCTCCCTACGACGACGCGCAGGTCTTGCGTGCAATCAACGACGGCAAAATCCGCCGGCTCGTGGTCATTGTCGTCAACGCGCGCAGCGACCCGCCGAACAAGCTCTACCAACAGCCGCAGCAGCCGGGCCTTGTCGGCCAGATCCAGGCGGTGACTTCGGTGCCGATCGACGCCAATACGGCGAATTCCGAGACCGCACTGTCCGCCTTGCTCGGCGAACTGGCGCAGGCCGCTGCCGGCGCCAGCGGCCAAGCCAAATTCGCTGGCATGCGGATTTACGGAATCACCGTCGACTACGACCAGATCCCGGCCGACACGCCGGCGCATATAGCATTGCGCGACATGGCCAAGGACGTGCCGACCAGCTGGACCTTGACCGCACCGCAATTGCAGGTGACCGAGGAAGCAGGCCGTTTTCTGCTCCGCCAGCATTCGTGCTACCGCGCTTTGCTCGGCGACCTTCATGCCTCGCAACCGCCGGTGGCAGGCGAGTCCGCCCAGCCGGCAATCCCCTGTACAACCAAGATCGATGTGGAAAGGCGCCCCGCGGCGCCCAGGCCATCCAGCTAGCCCGCACGCAGCCGTGCCGTCGCGGACCGGTCGACCCCACCTTCAGCAGTAAGCACGACCCGGTAATCGCGCTCGGCGGCCTCGCGCGAAACGAGGCCGTCGGCAACGTCGAGCGCGACCTTCTCGGGATCGCGCTCGGTCGGGCTCCCAAAACCGCCGCCGCCCGGCAGTTCGAGCAGGATGAAATCGCCGCCCGGCACGCTCTGCCGGCCTTTGGGGCCGATCGGCCTTCCCGAGACCAGGGTGACCCGACCCGGTGCGCCGATTCCGCCGCCATCACGGCCGCGCGCCGGGTTCCCGACGCGCTCGAAATTGCACAGCATCGCTATCGGCGTGCCGTCGGCGCCGCCCAGCTCGATGATCTGGCCGAGGCCGCCGCGAAATTCCCCGGCGCCGCCCGAGCCCTCGCGGAACTCGCGCCGGCGAAACATCACCGGCGCCACCGCCTCGGTCGCCTCGACCGGGATCGTGCGCACGCCGGAGGGGAAGGCGGTCACGTCGAGCCCGTCCTTGCCCGGCCGCGCCCCGGCACCACCACAATGGAAAATCGCCGTGCTGAAGGGCTTGATGTCGGGCGGCGTCCTGCCCTCCTCCGCGCCGAGCTCATCGAGAACATCGGCGCCGCCGTAGATCTGCGGGATCCACAGCGAGGACGCGCCCTCGGCCGGCACGCCGCCCTCCATGACCTGATGCAGGCAGCCGAACACGACATCGGGCAGCATGTGGCCGACCGTATGCCGGGCAGCGACGGCGCGCGGCCGCTTCGCATTGAGCAGACAGCCCTCCGGCGCGCTGACCGTGATCGGGGCGAGCGAACCGGCGTTGTTCGGCACCTCGGGAGCAACGAGGCACTTTACCCCGAACGCGGTGTACGCGGTCGTGTAATTCAGCACGACATTGATGCCGAAGGCGCTCGCCGGCGACGTGCCGGCATAGTCGACATGGATGCCATCCTCGGCGATCGTCATTTGGCCGGCGAGGGTCAACGGCCGGTCATAGCCGTCCATCGTCAAGCTGTTGCGGTAGGCGCCCTTCTTCAGCTTGCCGATCGCCTCGATCGTCGCCTGGCGCGAGGTTTCGATGATGTGCTCGCCGAGCCGGTCGAGATTGGCGATGCCGAACTCCTCCATCATCTCGACGAGCCGGCGGCTTCCTTCGTCGTTGCACGCGGCGAGCGCGTAGACGTCACCCTCCACCTGCAACGGCTCGCGGACATTGGCCCGGATGACGCGCAGCAGGTCCTCGTTCATTCGGCCTTCGCGCGCCAACGCCATCAGCGGGATCGACAGCCCCTCTTCGTATACCTGCCGTCCGTCCGGCCCCATGCCGAGGCCCCCGATGTCGACGACATGCACCGTGCTGGCGAAGAGCCCGACGGGTTCGCCGCGCAGAAAAGTCGGGCTGACCACCGTCAGATCGTGCAGGTGCCCGCAGGTCAGCCACGGATCATTGGTGATGTAATGGTCGCCGGGCCGCATCGTCTTCAGCGGGAAGGTGTCGAGAAAGTGCTTTACTGCGGCCGCCATCGAATTCACGTGCCCGGGCGTGCCGGTGACCGCCTGCGCCAGCATGTTGCCGTCGCGGTCGAACACTCCTGCCGAGAGGTCGCCCGCTTCGCGCACTGTCGTCGAAAAGGCGGTGCGCACCAGCGTTTGCGCCTGCTCTTCGACGACGGCGATCAGGCGGCTCCACATGATCTGCATATGGATCTGCGACAGCGCGGTGTTGGGTCTGCCAACCATCAGCTTCTCCTTGCAATGCCGAACATTGTGATCCGTCCCACTCCGCTCCGCAATGTCGGCTGCCGCGGCATGCAATCAGACCGTGTTCGCTCAAATCTACTTGGCTGTATCTGCAGCAAATCTACAGCCAGCGCTGCCCGTAAAAGTTGTAATGGCTTCTTATCCGCCCTGGAATTTCTGCGACGGGAATGCGGCTATTTTGCGGGCCGCGTGTCTAATGGGCGATTGCTTCGAGGGCGAGGCCGCGGGTGCGGGGACCAAATCCGCCGATCGTCGCTACCACGATCGCCATCGCGAAGGCGATGAACGCGAAGACCGCGTTGACCCCACCCAAATTGAGTAGAAAGGCGACGATGAGGCCCGACAGCGCCGCCGAAAGCCGGCTCCAGGAATAGACAAAGCCGATCGCGCGCGAACGAATACGGGTCGGAAAGAGCTCGGATTGGTAGCTGTGGAAGCTGTAGGACAGCAGGTTGTTGCACAACGTCACCAGCACGCCCAAGAGGATCAGCATCGCCGGGAGCTCGGCGTTGGCGAACAGCATACCGAAGACGCCGATACCGATGGCGCCGAGGCATATTTGCCATTTGCGCTCGATCCGGTCGGCGACCAGGGTGAAGAACAGGGGCCCGACCGGATTGGCGATCGCGATGATGAAGGAGTATTCGAGGCTGGTCGTCACCTTGATGCCCTTGGCGATCAGCAAGGTCGGGACCCACGCGGCAAAACCGTAATACCCGAAGGTCTGGAAGAAATTGAACACCGACAACAGGATCGCCCGCCGGTCGTAGGGCGGCTGCCAGATCTCGGCGAACGTGCCCTCGCCCGTTTCTTCGCGCTCCGGCGGACCCGGCGGCAACAGTTTGCCGCCGCTTTCCGCGGCGACCCGGTTCTCGATGCGGGCGACGACCCGCTCGGCAACCGCCAGCCCTCCGTGCCGCGCCAGCCAGCGCGGCGATTTGGGCAACGAGAGGCGAATGAACCAGACGAAGATCGCGCCGGCCGAGCCGATCAGTACCACCCAGCGCCAGCCGTCGAACCCGAGGGGCGTGCGAGGCACGAGGAGCCAGGCGAGAAAGGCGACCAGCGGCACCGCCAGGAATTGCAAAAACTGGTTATAGGCATAAGCGCGGCCGCGATGGCTGCGCGGCACCAACTCGGAAACGTAGGTGTCGATCGTCACCAGCTCGATGCCGATGCCGACCCCGGCAATAAAGCGCCACAGATCGACGCCGAATCCGGAAGTCTGGAACGCCATGATCGCGGTCGTGATCGAGTACCAGATCAACGAAAAGGTGAAGACGGTGCGCCGGCCGTAGCGGTCGGCGAAGTGGCCGAGGAAAATCGCCCCGACAAACAACCCGGCAAACATCGCGAAGACGAACGTACCGATTCCGGCCACCCCGTAGGGAGCGAGCACGGCGAACGGGCCGAGCGATTCCGGCGTGAAATAGCCAGCCTTGAGGAGCCCCGGCGCGATATAGGCGGTCAGGAAAAGGTCATAGAACTCGAAAGCTCCGCCAAGCGAAATCAAGGTCACGAGGACCCAGATGTGCCGGGTCATCGGCAGCCGGTCGAGCCGGGCGGCGAGCTCCGCCGCGCTTGCAGTGGCCATAGCGTTCCTCCCATCTTGTCTCGGTCACGACGCGCAACTTACGCTACGGCATTCTGCTTCCGCGCACCAAACCCGCAACGATCCGTCGCTTGCTCTTCTCACCCTCCCGCAGCCGCTGGGGTGTAATGGTGCAGAGGAAGGATTTGCCGGCTCTCCGCCTAGGATTCGTGTCCGCGTGGAGCAAGCAGCTGCGCAGCTGCGGAAATATTCAGCAGCGCCAAGCCGACCGATCAACCTCGGGATAGACTGCCTCCCGCGGCGTTTCTCTTGGCAAGCGCGGCGAATATTTGCTTTCCAAAATGGGGCTTATGCGACTTTGACAGAAGCACGGCGGGGGCGCAGAAACGCAAGATATAGAAATCGGCCCAGATGGATACCCTCACCGGCTTTGGACTGTTCGCCGTGACCGCAATGCTGGTGACCTATGCTCTGGAGGGCGTTCATTCTCGCATTTGCCGGGGCGTGCAGCCAGCCAGCCAGTCGCCTGCACGCTCACCGGGGATGATTTTCGAGACCGGCTCACTTGGATTGGGCAGCTAACCCGCGATGATTTGCGAGGCCATGAGCGTGCCGATCTCACATTGACGCTTCGGTATGCGCGGGAAGCCGGGCAACGTGTCCAAGAAATGATACGCAAGGAACGGGCATGCTGCGCATTTCTGACGTTCGGGACGCGCGAGCAGGGCGATGAATTGTGGCTGACCGTCACAGCCCCCGAAGCCGCCCGGTCCACGGCTGACGCTCCGTTTGAGCCATTCTACCACGTTAAAGCTGGAGGCACGGCGACGCCAATTGAACGCCGCCCCTTGCTGCACTCTGCAAAGGCGTCATTTTTCCAGAAGACGCGCTCTGTGCACCCGACGCGTAGACGCCTATCCGGCACCTATCCCCAGCCGTGCCCGAACGGCGCAGCGGCGTCTGCGGCGAGGGCGAGTTCTGCTTTATGTCGTGAAGGTGAAGCGGCTGCCGGTAGTGCACAGCACCAGCTTCTCCGGCATTTCCTGCTTGGCGAGATCGATGAAGTTCTGGCCGCTGCAATGCATCGGAAGCACGTGCTCGATATCGAACTTCTTCAGTTCGGCCATCACCTGGCGCAGATAATCGTCGGGGGCCGGGGCAAGGTGAAAACCGCCGGCCAGCGCGTAGATCTTCTCGACGCCGGTGACCTCCTGCGCCCGCCGCAACGTGTTGATGATCCCGGCATGGCCGCAGGAGCTGATCACGACCAGCCCGCGGTCGCCCAGGCGGAAACAGGTGGCGTGCTCGTGCCAGTGCTGGTCGGGCTGCGGCTTGCCGGCGAGCTCGTCCTCGGTGAAATGGTGGTTCATGTAGGCGTTTGCGTCGCAACCCAGTCCATCCTTGATGCCGACCTCGACCCAGGTATTGGGCAGAACGTGCTCGATGCTGGTGCGCGGCACCGCGCCGGTCGTGAAAGCGTGGCCTTCGATCACAATGGGAACCTCCGACAATACGGGCTGGACATCCAATGCGCGCAGCCGCGGGCGATCCAATATGCCGGAGCTGCTGCTGAAACTGCCGTCGGGGCTGCGGACGACCCGCCCACAGAAAACGTCTTCGCCGCCGGTGTAGAGACGCAAATCCTTGCGCATGCGGGCGCGCTGCGCTTCCAAGAAACCCAGCAAACCACCGAAATGATCGTAATGGCCATGGCTCAGGATCAGAGCGTCGACCGCGGCGACATCGATCTTCAGCAGCTCGAGATTGTTGGCGTAGACATCGGGGGTGAAGCCGAAATCCAGGAGGTAACGACGCGTCTCGCCGCCCTTCTGCGATTCGATATGCAGCGCCAACCCCCATTCGCCGTGCAACGTCCGGCCTTTCGCGCCAGCCGGGATCCCGGTTCGCTGCACCGAGAGGCCGGGCAGCTCTGCCCCTTTGAGGAAGATGTCGTGCGCACCGTCGGTGACCTCCTGCACCACCACCCGGTCGACAACCGGCGCATCTAGATGTACGGGCGCCGCCTCGGCGGAGCGGTACACCGGTACGCCCCCTGCCAATAGCGTGCCGCCGAACGCGACGGATCCCTGCAAGAAATGGCGGCGATCGAATGACGACATGAACCCCTCCCGGTAGCTCAGCAGGGGATTACTTGCAGATGACCGTCGCGTCCATAGGCGATAATCCTGCGATCCCGGGTCACGATTGGAACACCGAGGTGGCGCGCGCTCGCCACGATCAGCCGGTCTGCAGAGTCCCCGTGCAGCTCGCCGGGCAGGAAAGAGGCGTCGATCGCGATCTCGGGAGTGAACGAGGCCTCTCTGATGCCAGGGCCCGCCATCACCCGAGCGAACCAGGTCTTTGAGTTGGGCATGAACTGGACTGCGAGATTGCGTCCAGCTCTGGGCTTGCTCAGCAGCCCCACTTCCCACGCAGAAATCGGAGAGACGAAAATACCGTCCGTCGTGCCGGCGCGACGGATCGCTGCCGTCGCTGAGCTCGCCATGGGATCGCCGTTGGCAAGCCAAATTACTGCGCAGGTATCGAGCAACACCGCGGCCGGCAGAGGGCCTAGACTCACCGGTGGATCACGTCCTCGTCGGCAGCAAAGGCTTCATCGGCAATGGGCGCCGTCAAATCTATTTCAGGCGGGACGACCACAGACCCTCGCAAAAACCCGTGCAATCGCTCTACCTCTCCCGCCTCGGCCGGGGGCGGCACGAGGACGGCCACAGGGACACCCCGCTTCGTGACAACGACCCGCTCCACCTCTCTACTGCGGATCCGGTCGAGAATGTCCAGGCACTTCGCCTTGAACTCGCTGGCGCTGACGATTCGACTGGCGGCCAAAATCCCCTCCCAACTGGTCATCTGGGATGACCATAATTAGAGCAATGGGCCGATATTTCAAGCGCCAGAGGGTTGGTGCCAAAGGGTCGGCCGATTTCGAACGATGTGTGCGTTATCGGCGCTGCTCGGCTCCCTTGCGGATGAGTTCAATGTAACCGACGGCATCGACGCTGGCGTCGAAGGAGCGGCTGACTACAGTCGAGGTCTCGTCTTCGGTGATAACCGCGGGACCGGGGATAATGGCGCCGGGATTGAGGTCGCGGCGGTCGTGGATTGCGACGTCGACGAATTCGCCGGCCTCGGGATCGAAAATGGAGCGGATGCGCGCGGGCTCGGGTGAATGGCGTGGCGATGCCGGGATCGCAGTCTCGGTTTTGGTCGGGACGGGCGCCGAGAGCAGCAATACCCAGCTCAAGATTTCGACCTCAACGCCGGGGATGACGCGGCTGTAAAGGCGGCGATACTCGTTCTCGAACGCGTCGCGCAGCGGCGCCGCGTCGTCGTCGCGGTAGGAGCGGGTCGGCAAGGACACCGAGATCTCGTGCCCTTGGCCGCGGTAGCGCATGAACGCGGAGCGGGTTTCGGTGAGGGGCGCGTCGCCGGCGCCGCGGCGGACGATCGGTTCGGCTTCGGCGCGCATTGCGGCGAAGAGCGCATTGGCTGCGGCGGCATCGAACTGATCGAGGCGCTGCAACGAGGAGCGCACGATCTCGTAGGCGATCGGCGCGCGCAGAAAGCCGACCGCGGAACCTACGCCGGCATAGGACGGCACCAGCACGCGGTCGAGCCCCAGTTTTTCGGCCATGCGCGCGGCGTGCAACGGCGCGGCGCCGCCGAACGCGACGAGGGTGCGGCCGCGCGCGTCCTTGCCGCTCTCGATCGCGTGCACGCGCGCCGCGTTGGCCATATTCTCGTCGACGATCTCGCTGACCCCGAGCGCGGCGAGCTCGACCGCCAGCCCCAAGGGTTCGGCCACCTCCTGCCGTATCGCCTCCTCGGCCGCGCCGCGGTCGAGCGGCATGCGCCCGCCCGAAAAACCGGTGGGATCGATGCGGCCGAGCAACAAATCCGCATCGGTTACCGTCGGTGCGCCGCCGCCCCGCCCATAGCAGGCGGGCCCAGGGTCGGCCCCGGCGCTGTCGGGTCCGACCGTGATCCGTTTCAGCCGGTCGACGCGCGCGATCGAGCCGCCGCCGGCGCCGATTTCGACCATCTCGATGACCGGGATGCGCAACGGCAGCCCGCTGCCCTTTTTGAAGCGGTAGATGCGTGCGACCTCGAAGGCGCGGTTGGTCTGCGGCTTCAGATCATCGATCAGGCAGATTTTGGCCGTCGTGCCGCCCATGTCGTAGGACAGGACTTTGTCGAGGCGGCATTGCCGCGCGATCTCGGCGGCGAAGATCGCGCCTCCTGCCGGACCGGATTCAACGAGGCGCACCGGGAAGCGGATCGCGGTCTCGACCGAGGTCAGCCCGCCGCCGGACAGCATCAAAAAGAGCGGGCAGAGAAAGCCTTCGCGCCGCAGCATGGCCTCGAGATCGGCGAGGTAGCGGCCGATCAACGGCTGGACATAGGCGTTGGCGCAGGCGGTCGAGAAGCGCTCGTATTCGCGCATTTCGGGCGACACATCGCTCGACAAGGTGATCGGGACCCCGGGCAACCGGCTGGCGAGGATCTCGCCGGCGCGGCGCTCGTGCGCCGGGTTCGTAAAGCTGTGCAGAAAGCCGATCGCGACCGACTGAACGGTAGCGGCGGCGAGCCGCTCGGCGAGGGTGGACAACCCCGCCTCGTCGAGCGGCATGAGCACGCGGCCCTGCGCATCGATCCGCTCGCGAACCGGAAAGCGCAGCCGGCGCGGCACCAGCGGCGGCGGCAGGTCGATGTTGACGTCGTATTGCTCGAACCGGTTCTCGTGCCGGATCTCGATCGTGTCGCGGAACCCCTCGGTGGTTAAGAGGGCGGTCTTGGCGCCCTTGCGCTCGATGATCGCGTTCGTCGCCAAGGTCGTGCCGTGAATGATGATCGATAAATCCGCCGGCGCGAGCGCGGCTTCGCGCAGCACCGTGCCGATCGCTTCGAGGACGGCGCGTTCCGGCGCGTCCGGAGTGGTCAGGATCTTGGCGCTATAGCGGCGCCCGGCAGCTTCGAGCGCCACATCCGTGAAAGTGCCGCCGATATCGACGCCCAGTCTTCCGCCTTCCACCACGCCCTCTCGCGCAATTCGTACGGTGATCGCCGTCAGATTTCGCGGCCGAGGCGGCTGTCGAGCGACAGCGGGCCGCCGCCGCGGATCAATATCGCAAGGCAGATCAGCAGCAGATAGAAAGGCACTTCCATGCCGCGGTTTGTCCAGAACCACCCAATCTGCATGTGAACGTGGAACGCCGCCACGAACATGAAGCCGGCGAACAGCGCCGCGACCGGCCGCGTCAACAAGCCAAGGATTAGGCAAATTCCACCGAGCAACTCGAGGCAGCCGATGTAGTGGGCCCAGAACCACGCCGGGTGCAGCCCTTGCTTGGCAAAGCCTTCGGCGGTCTTGGCAATATCGCCGCCCCAGAACCCGAAGAGCTTCTGCATGCCGTGCGGCAGAAAAAAGAACCCGGTTGCTGCGCGCACCAGCGGCCAGCTGTAGACCTCGATAGCGCTGTACACGGTCCCCAAGGCGGCAACCACGTAACGCGGCCGGTCCATGCTCTGGTAAGCCATCTCTCTCTCTCCCTTTCGCACCGTTAACCCAATTCTACCGCATCCGCGCGATTTGCGAATCACAATGGCTTGAGGGGCTCAGCGGGCACTTACCTCGGGTATCGGTGGCGGGAGCGGGCTGAAATTGAGCGGAGCGTTCTCTTCGATGCGCTCACGGCTCGGCAGCTGCCCGGCATCCCAGCCGCCGCCCAGCGCCTGCACTAGCGCGGCGCTGGCGACAAGCCGGCTCTGCCGGATGTTGACGGCCGTCTCGGCGTTGGCCAGCGCGGTCTGATCGGCGACGATAACACTGGTAAACGCGACGGTGCCGGCTAGATACTGGTTGTTGAGGATCCGCGCCGCTTCGAATGCCGCAGCCACCGCCTTGTCCTGAACCTCGGCCTCCTGCGCGAGAATGCGCAGAGCGGCGAGCTGGTCCTCGACCTGCTGGAACGCCGTCAGCACGGTCTGCCGGTAATTCGCGACGTCCTGGTCAAAGACGGCAAGGGCCTCCTCGACTTGGGCGCTGCGCGCGCCGGCGTCGAATACGGTCTGCACGAGGGTCGAGCCAAACGCCCAGAAGCGGCTCGTAGTGGCCAACAGGTGGTTCAAGGTCAGCGCCGAAGTACCGTAATCGCCCGTAAGAGTGATATTGGGATAAAACGCCGCCACGGCGACACCGATCTGCGCATTGGCCGCCGCCATCAGCCGCTCTGAGGCGGCGATATCCGGGCGACGCTCCAAAAGGGCAGACGGCATTTCTGGTGGTATCACCGGCACCGCGATCCTCGCTTCCGTTGCCGGTATCGAAAATTCGGCGGGCGGCCTGCCGATCAGAACCGCGATCGCGTGCTCGAGCTGGGCACGGGTCACGCCGACTGCAATGGCCTGCGCTTGGGTGCTCTCGAGTTGCGCCTCGGCCTGCGCGACGGCGGACTGGTCCGCGGTGCCGCTCTGATACTGGTTGCGGGTGATGCGCAGCGATTCGGCATAGTACCCGGCCGCGGCATCGAACAGGCGCTTTAGCTCGTCCGACATCCTCAGCTGCAGATAGTCGCTGGCCAACGTGCCCTGAGCCGACAGGCGCGCACTGGCAAGATCGCCGGCGCTCGCCTGGGCGTTCGCGACATCGCTTTCGACAGTGCGACGGACCCGCCCCCACAGATCCGGCGTCCAGCTCGCCGACGCGGAGGTGCTGAACGAGCTGCTGGTGAACCCGGATCGGCCGGCCCCCGTGCTGCTGCTGGAGCCACCGCCGGTTCGCTGCCGCTGCGCGCTCGCATTCAGGTCAACCGTCGGAAAGAAGGCGGCGCGGGCCTGGGCGACGATGAATTCGGCTTGCTGGAAAGCCGCCGCGGCGGCTTTCAGGTTCTGATTGGAGATGTCGATTTGCTTTTCGAGATCGTCGAGCAGCGGATCCTTGTAGACTGACCACCACGCGCCGCGGTCGATCGCGTCGAGCGGCTCACCGACCTTCCATCCCGCCTCTTTGTACTGGGCCGGAACGGGAGCTTCGGGGCGTTTATAATCGGGCCCGACGGTGCACGCCGCAAGCAGAAGCAACGTTACGAATACTGCAGAATACCCTCTCCCGCATTGCGGGTGAGAGTTTAGGTCCCCAATCCCCACTCTTTGGATTCCCCCAAGATACGGCAACTAAATCGGTCAGGGCGCTCTCATTCCCCCGGTTCGGGGATATGGCCAGAGAAAAAGCGCGGATGGCGAATCCGCCAACGGCGGCCGCCCCACAGCCGCATGCGATCGAGATAGAGGTAGATGACCGGCGTCGTGTAAAGGGTGAGCAATTGGCTGACGATCAGCCCGCCGACGATCGAGATCCCGAGCGGGCGGCGCAATTCGGAGCCCTCGCCGAACCCGATCGCCAACGGAAGGGCGCCGAACATGGCGGCCATCGTCGTCATCATGATTGGCCGGAAACGTTTGAGGCAAGCCTGGTAGATCGCCTCGCGCGAGCTCAGACCCTCGCGGCGCTCGGCATCGAGCGCGAAGTCGATCATCATGATCGCATTCTTCTTGACGATCCCGATCAACAGGATCACCCCGATCAGCGCCATGATGTCGAACTCGGTGCCAGTCACAATCAACGCCACCACCGCGCCGACCCCCGCTGATGGCAAGGTCGACAGGATCGTGATTGGGTGGATGTAGCTCTCGTACAGTACGCCGAGCACGATGTAGACAGCGAGCAGAGCGGCGGCGACCAAATACGGCTCGTTGTCGACGGATTGCTGAAATACCCTGGCCGTGCCTTGGAAGCTGCCATGGATCGAGGCCGGCATGCCGAGCTGCCGCATCTGTTGCGCGATAGCCGCCGTGGCCTGGCTGAGCGACACGTTCGGTGCGAGATTGAACGAGATCGTCGACGCAACGAAGAGATTTTGGTGATTGACTGCGAGCGGCGTGTTGCCGGGTGCGAAATGGGCAAAGGCGGAAAGTGGCACCATGGTTTCAGAAGAGGTGCTGACCGCCGCGCCCGTCGAGGTGCTGCCGTGGCCGGTGTTGGCCAGCGAATTGTTGGCCTGGTTGCGTGCCGTATCGCTCGCGATCTGGGCGGTGGTGGTGGCCGCGCTGGCGCTGCTCGCAGCCGGAACCTGTGCGAGGACCGTCCCAGCGAGCGCGTTCGTCGATTTCGTGCCGCTGACCGTACCGCCGCTGGTGCTGACATAGATCTGGTTCAGCGTCTCCGGGTTCTGCCAGAACTCGGGCGACACTTCCATGATGACGTGGTACTGGTTCTGCGCGGCGTAGATCACCGATACCTGGCGTTGGCCGAACGCATCGTAGAGCGTGTTGTCGATCTCGCTGACGTTGAGACCGAGCCGCGCGGCGGTGGAACGGTCAATGACCAAGTCGCTTTCGAGCCCCTTCTGCTGTTGGTCGAGATTGACCTCGGTTAGAAGCGGTACCTTCTGCAACGCGGCTTCGAGCTGGGGCGCCCAATCGTAGATTTCGTTCGCGTCGTCGCCCTGTAATGTATACTGGTATTCGGCATTGGTCGCGCGCCCGCCGACGCGGATGTCCTGTGCTCCCTGCAAGAAGAGCCGAGCGCCCGCGACCTCGTTGAACTTGGGCCGCAGCCGTCTCATGACCTGCACCATCGACACGTGGCGCTCGGACAGCGGCTTCAATACGACAAACACAAAACCGGAATTGGTTTGGCCGCCGCCGGTAAAGGCGCTGACACTCTGGACCGCCGGATCATGCCGAATGATATCGACGAACTGCGTCAGTTTTTTTTCCATCAGCTGGAAGGAGATGCTCTGGTCGGCCTGGACGCCGCCGAACATCAGTCCGACGTCCTGATTAGGAAAAAAACCCTTCGGGATGACCGCGATCAGATAAGCGCCCAAGCCCAGTGTAGCCAGCAGACTCAACATGACCAGCAACGGCCACTGCAACGCACGGCGCAAGGTCCGTTCGTAGAGGTTGAGGATCGCCGTGAAGGCGCGCTCGCTGGCTCGGTACAGCGCTCCGTGCTCCCGCTCGCGCCGCTGGGCGAGCAGATAGGCGCACATCATCGGCGTCGTGGTCAGCGATACTCCGAGGGAGATCATGATCGCGACCGACAAGGTCATCGCGAACTCGCGGAACAGCCGTCCCACAATGCCGCCCATCAACAGGATCGGCACAAACACGGCGATCAGCGACAGGCTCATCGACAGCACGGTAAATCCGACTTCGCCGGCGCCCTGCAGCGCCGCCTGCATCCGCGTCTTGCCCGCTTCGATGTGCCGCGTCACATTTTCGAGTACGACGATCGCATCGTCGACGACAAAACCGGTCGAGATCGTCAGCGCCATCAGCGACAGATTGTCGAGGCTGTAGCCCAAAAGATACATCACCCCGAAGGTGCCGATCAGCGAGACCGGCACCGCCACGCTCGGGATCGCGGTCGCGCGCAGATTGCGCAGAAAGGCGAAAACCACGAGGACGACCAGACAAATCGCGATGACGAGCGTGCGCTCGACGTCGTGCAGCGAGGTCCGGATCGTGATTGTCCGATCCAGCGTGAGGTCGACGTTGATGGCGCTCGGGATTGAAGCCTCGAGCTGCGGCAATATCGCTTTGACGCGATCCACCGTGTCGATGATGTTGGCGCCGGGTTGCTTGTAGAGAAAAACCAGAACCGCCGGCTTGCCGTTGGAAAGCCCTTGGTTGCGGAGATTTTCGACCGAGTCTTTGACTTCGGCGACGTCGGTCAGCCGCACCGGCGCGCCGTTGCGGTAAGCGACCACCAGCGGACGGTAATCCGCGGCATGGTTTGCTTGGTCGTTGGTGTATATCTGGAACAGGCGATCGCCATCCTCGACGGCGCCTTTGGGGCTGTGGGCATTGGCCGAGGCGAGAGCCGCGCGGATGTCCTCGAGCCCGATGCCGTACTTGAAGAGAGCCAGCGGGTTGAGCTCGACCCGCACCGCCGGCAGTGAGCTCCCGCTGATCGCCACTTGGCCGATGCCGTCGATCTGCGACAATCCCTGTTGCATGACCGTTGAGGCGGCATCGTAGATCTGGCCTCGCGTCAGAGTGGCCGAGGTCATCGCCAGGATCGCAATCGGCGCATCGGCCGGGTTGACCTTGCGGTAGGTCGGGTTCTGGCGCAGGCTGGTCGGCAGATCCTGGCGTGCTGCGTTGATCGCGGCCTGAACGTCCCGCGCGGCGCCGTCGATATTTCGGTCGAGACCAAATTGCAGCGTGATGCGGGTCGTGCCGACCGTGCTCTGCGAGGTCATCTCGGCGACGTCAGCGATAATGCCGAGATGGCGTTCGAGCGGTGTCGCAACGGTCACCGCCATCGTCGCCGGGCTCGCCCCCGGCATCGTTGCCGTCACCGAGATCGTCGGGAAATCGACCTGTGGCAGCGGCGCCACCGGCAGCTTTGAATAGGCGAAAAACCCGGCGAGCGCGACGCCGAGGGTCAACAACGTGGTCGCGACCGGCCGCTTGATAAACAGCGCCGACGGGTTCACCGGCTGGCGCCCTCCGCCACCGTTCCGCCCGAACCAAAGCGCTTGCGCATCAGGCCGCCAAGGCGGTCAAAACCGAGGTAGATAACGGGCGTTGTAAACAGGGTTAGCAACTGACTGAAAATGAGACCACCGACAATGGTCACCCCGAGGGGATGGCGCAATTCCGAGCCGGTCCCGGTGCCAAGCATCAGCGGCAGCGCAGCAAAGAGAGCGGCCATCGTCGTCATCAGGATCGGCCGGAAACGCAAGAGGCAGGCCTGATAGATCGCCTCGCGCGGCGATTTGCCCTCCTCGCGTTCGGCATCGAGCGCGAAATCGACCATCATGATCGCGTTCTTTTTCACGATGCCGATCAGCAGAATGATCCCGATGATCGCAATGACGCTGAGATCGCTGCCGTCGATCATCAGCGCCAACAACGCTCCGACACCAGCCGACGGAAGTGTCGAGAGGATCGTGATCGGGTGGATGAAGCTCTCGTAAAGTACACCCAGCACGATATACACCGTGATGATCGCCGCGATGATCAGCACGAGCTCGTTGCCGAGCGCGGCCTGAAACGCCAGTGCCGCGCCCTGGAAGACGGTGATCATGCTGACGGGCAGCCCGATTTCCTGTTCGGCTTGCTTGATCGCATCGACCGCGTCGCCGAGCGATGCGCCGGGTGCGAGATTGAACGACACGGTAGTCGACGGGAATTGGCCGAGATGATTGATCTCGAGGGGTGCCGTCTGTTCCTCGACTTGAGCGATCGCTGACAGAGGCACTTGGCCATTGGTCGCGGTTGATGACGGCAAGTACAGTTGCCCCAACGAGGCCAGCGATTGCTGCAGGTCCGGATCGGCTTCCAAAATTACCCGGTATTGGTTCGATTGCGTGAAGATCGTCGAGACGATGCGTTGACCGAACGAATTGTAAAGCGCATTGTCGACGGTGGCCGGGGTGATGCCAAAGCGCCCGGCAGTCGGACGGTCGATCAGGATATAAGCGGACAGACCGTTCTCCGCGTAATTGCTCGCGACATCCTCGATCTGTGGAATTTGCTGCAAACGCGCGAGCAATTTCGGGACCCATGTCGAGAACTCGCTCGGGTTGGCGTCCTCGAGTACGAATTGGTATTGCGAGCGGCTCACCGTAGCGTCAATCGTCAGATCCTGCACGGGCTGCATGTAGAGCGAGATCCCGGCAACATCTTGCGTCTCGCGCTCCAGTCGCCGGATCACGTCACTCGCGGAAGTGTTTCGTTGCTCGCGTGGCTTCAGATTGATCAGCAACCGGCCGCTGTTGAGCGTCGTATTGGTGCCGTCAACACCGATGAAGGAAGACAGACTGACGACATCGGGGTCTTTGAGTATGGCGGCCCCCAGCTCCTGCTGGCGTTGCGCCATCGCTCCGAAGGAGACCGAAGGCGCGGCTTCGGAAATCCCCTGAATGAGCCCCGTGTCCTGAACCGGGAAGAAGCCTTTCGGGATCACGACGTACAAAAATACCGTCAGGCCGAGCGTGCCGACCGCCACCAGCAAAGTCAGCGGCTGGTGATCAAGCACCCAGTTTAAAAGCCGCCCATACTGGGCGATCAACGCGTCGAACCATTGCTGGCTCTTGCGCGCTACCAGCGACATGTCCGACAGGGGCCGATGCCGCAGGATCTTGGCGCACATCATCGGCACGAGCGTCAATGCAACCACCGCAGAGATGACAATCGTCACCGCGAGGGTGATCGCGAACTCGCGGAACAGACGGCCGACCACATCCGGCATGAACAGAAGCGGGATCAACACCGCTATCAGCGATACCGTCAGCGAGATGATCGTAAAACCGATCTGCTCGGAACCCTTCAGCGCCGCCTGCAGCGGCGGATCACCCGCCTCGATGTAGCGCGACACGTTCTCGATCATGACGATCGCGTCATCGACGACGAACCCGGTGGCGATCGTCAACGCCATGAGCGACAAGTTGTTGAGGCTGAACCCTGCGAGGTACATGAATGCCAGCGTGCCGACGAGCGAGAGCGGCACCGACAGGCTGGGGATCAAGGTCGCCGAAGGGCTGCGGAGAAACAAGAAAATCACGACCACGACCAGGACCACGGCAAGCCCGAGTTCGAACTCGACATCGGCGACCGATGCGCGGATCGTGGTGGTGCGGTCGGTCAGGGCCTCGACATCTATGCCGGAGGGAAGCGCAGCTCTAAGCTGCGGCAACAGCCGCTGAATGCCATCGACGACCTCGATGACGTTGGCGCCGGGTTGCCGCTGAATATTGACGATGACCGCCTCGTCCGTGTTCATCCAGGCCGCGAGCTTGGTGTTCTCGGCAGCTTCCGTGGCGCGCGCGACATCCGATAGCTTGACCGGCGCGCCGTTTCGGTAGGCGACCACTAGATCGTTGTAGTCCGAGGCCTTCTTGATCTGATCGTTGGCATTGATCGTGTATGCCCGGCTCGGCCCATCGAAATTGCCCTTGGGCGTATTGACGTTGGCGTTGGCCAACGTTGTGCGCAGATCGTCGATGTTGAGACCGTAGGCCGCGAGCTGACGGTAATTCGCCTGGATCCGCACCGCCGGGCGGTGCCCGCCGCTGATGCTGACCAAGCCAACCCCAGGCAACTGCGAGATTTTCTGCGCAAGACGCGTGTCGGCGAGGTCCTCGACCTGGATCAACGGCAGCGTTTTCGAGGTGAGGGCCAAAGTCAGGATCGGGGCGTCGGCGGGATTGACCTTGGCATAGATCGGCGGCGCCGGCAGATCCGACGGCAAGAGATTGCCGGCCGCGTTGATCGCCGCCTGGACCTGCTGCTCGGCCACGTCGAGGCTGAGGTCGAGGCTGAACTGCAGCGTGATGACCGAGGCTCCGGCCGAGCTCGTCGACGTCATCTGGTTGAGGCCCGGCATTTGGCCGAACTGGACCTCGAGCGGCGCGGTGACCGAGGAAGTCATGACGTCGGGACTGGCGCCGGGATAGAAGGTCTGCACCTGGATCGTCGGATAATCGACTTCCGGCAGCGCCGAGAGCGGCAGGAAACGATAGGCGAAGATGCCCACCAGCATGATCGCCGCCATCAGCAGCGTCGTCGCCACCGGGCGCAGGATGAAGATGCGAGAGGGGCTCATCGTTCAGAGTCAGTCGAGCTGCCGAAGCACTCTCCCCTCTCCGCCCGCCTGCGGGGCGAGAGGGAGGGGACCCGTCGCGTTAGCGATGGGGAGAATGAGGTGGGCAACGCCGCAGCGACTGTGACCGGGGGCTCGCCCCACCTCACCCCGACCCTCTCCGCCCCCCGGGCGGAGAGAGAGAACAACAAAGTTTGTGGTGGCGATCTCGGAGAACTCCGCGTAACGGCTCATGGGGCGCTCCGCCGCCGCCCTGAACCCTCATTATGCTGCTGCGTTTGCGACGGGGGTTGGCCCTCCGCGGCGGGCGTCGCGGGTTGCGGCGAAGCAATCGTCACCTTTGCGCCGTCGCGCAGCCGGTCGGCGCCGTCGGTGACGATACTTTCACCCGGTTCCAGCCCCGACAGGATGGCGATGCGCTGGCCGTCGGTCGGTCCGAGCTTCACCTTCTGAACTGCAACCGTGTGGTCCGGCTTGGCGAGATAGACAAAGGTGCCGGGCGCACCGCGCTGTATCGCAGCGCTCGGAACGATATCGACATCATGCATTGTGTCGACGGTAAGCAGGACGTTAACGAACTGATTGGGAAACAGTATCCACTGCTCGTTGTTGAACATGGCTCGCAGCTTCACTGTACCGGTCGTAGTGTCGATCTGGTTATCGATCGTGTTCAGCGTTCCTTTGTCGAGCTCGGTCGCCCCGGTGCGGTCGTAAGCAGTGACCGGCAGCACCGCGCCCGCATGCCAGCGCTTGAAGACCTCGGATAGATTGTCCTCGGGCAAAGTAAAGATCACCGATATCGGCTGCAGCTGCGTCACGACAACAATGCCGTTCGGATCGCTGGTCTGCACGTAATTTCCTGCGTCTACCTGGCGCAGACCGACCCGGCCGGTTACCGGCGAAACGATGTGGCAATAGACGAGGTTGAGCTTCTGCGCGTCGACCTGCGCCTGATCGGTTTTGATGGCAGCTTGGTCTTGGGCGACGAGCGAAACCTGCGTGTCGCGCGTCTGTGTCGCCACCGAGTTTTGCGCGACGAGCGTGTTGTAGCGGACGAGGTCGAGCTGCGCGTTTTTTAACAGGGCCTGATCCTTGGCGAGCTGACCCTCAGCTTGCTCAAGTGCCACCTGGTAGGGGCGTGGATCGATCTGCGCCAGAAAGTCTCCCTTTTTGACCATCTGGCCTTCTTTGAAGGCTATCTCGGTGAGATACCCGTTGATTTGGGTCTTCACCGTGACCGTCGCCAGCGGAGTGACCGTGCCGAGCTGGCTCAACGTCACCGGCATGTCGCCCTTCTCCACCGGGGACACCCCCACGGGAACCGGAGCGCCGGCTTGACCGCGGCCGCCCTCCTTCGGCTGTGTTTGCGGCCGCGAAAAATACCAGATCGCGGCGGCAACAATCGCGGCGACCAAGAGCAGCCATAAAAGCCGCCTCCCCCACGAACGCCGCGGCCGGTGCGACACGACGCCACCCGGCTGAGCAGGACGAACCAAGGGCTCGTCGACCCTTACTCGTCCGGGTGGCGCAAGAATTTCGCTTCGCTGATCGTCCATGTCGTCCGAGACCTGATTTGCTCCTTCGGACCGGCAATTCGGCGGCGAGAGCCTAGCAATTTTTCGCTTGCGCGTCGCGCGCGACCGGCTTGATCACGATTCCACGATGCCGATAGAAGCTGTCGATTATATGGCGCCCGGCCGCGAAGCATCCCGCTACGGCAAACCTCTTCCGTCCAGGCGCGGCATCGTCTCAAATGGCCGAGTGGATCCAGGGCTCGAGGTGGGGGCGATGACGACGAATCTTCTCAGCGGCGGCCAGCTCGTCGTCGCCGCGCTGCGCGCTCATCGTGTCGACATGGCTTTCAGCGTTGCCGGGGAGAGCTATCTCGAGGTGCTCGACGCGCTGTTCGACGCCCCGGAGGTCCGTCTCGTGACCTGCCGCCAGGAAGGCGGCGCCGCGTTCATGGCCGAGGCCTACGGCAAGCTCACGGGCAAGCCGGGAGTGCTGCTGGTGACCCGCGGGCCCGGCGCCTGCAACGCCTCGATCGGCATCCATACCGCCTTTCAGGATTCGACGCCGATGGTCGTGCTGGTCGGCCAGGTCGCGCGCCATCAGATCGACCGCGAAGCCTTCCAGGAGGTCGATTTCCGCAAGATGTTCGCGCCGCTCGCCAAATGGGTGGCGCAGATCGACATAGCCGAGCGCGTCCCCGAGCTGATCAATCAGGCCTTTCAGGTCGCAACTTCCGGACGGCCGGGCCCGGTCGTGCTGGCATTACCCGAGGATATGCTGCGCGACCATAGTGCGGCCGCAGTGGTCGGCCCGTTCCGCCCTGTGCACGCCCATCCCGGAGCTGCGGATCTCGCAGAGCTGCGCCGGCTCCTCGCGACGGCGGAACGGCCGATGATGCTGGTCGGCGGCAGCGGCTGGGACGATCACGCCTGCCACGACATCACAAAATTTGCCGAGGCCAACCAGCTGCCCGTCTGCTGTTCGTTCCGTCGGCAGGACATTGTCGACAACCGGTCGCCCTCCTTCGTCGGCGATCTCGGCACCGGGGCGAGCGCCGCCCTCGTCGCGCGGATCAAAGAGGCGGACCTGCTGCTGGCCGTCGGCGCGCGGATCGGGGAGATCACCTCGCAGTCCTATTCGCTGATGGGCATCCCCGATCCGGGCAAGGTGCTGATCCACGTTCACGCCGGCGCCGAGGAGCTCGGCCGGGTTTTCCGCCCGAGCCTCCCGATTCAATCCGGCATGCCCGAATTCGCCGCCGCCGCCGCGGCTCTGCCCCCGGTGCCGGCGCCGCGCTGGTCGAATTGGCGCGCGGCGGTTCGTTCGGAGTACGAGACCGGGCTCGTGCCCACGTCAGCGGGCGCGACGCTCGATCTCGGCAAAGTGATGACCTGGTTGCGCGACCGCCTGCCCGACGACGCGATCGTCACCAGCGACGCTGGAAACTTCAGCGGCTGGCCGAATCGCTTCCTGCAGTACCGACGGCCGGGACGCCAGCTCGGCCCGACCAGCGGGGCGATGGGCTACGGCGTGCCCGCTGCGGTTGCGGCCAAGCTCGTCCATCCGGACCGGCTCGTCGTCGGGTTCTGCGGCGATGGCGGCTTCATGATGACCGGGCAGGAGATCGCGACCTCTATGCTCGAAGGAGTCGGCCCGATAATCCTGGTCTTCAACAACGCGATGTACGGCACGATCCGCATGCATCAGGAGCGCCGCTTTCCGGGCCGAGTCGTCGGGACAGCACTCAAGAACCCGGATTTTCTCGTTATCGCCCGGGCCTATGGCGTATTTGGCGCCTCTGTCTCAAGGACGGAGGAGTTCGCACCGGCCTTCGAGGAGGCGGCCGCCAGCAAGGGGCCCGCAATCATCGAGCTCAAGATGGATCCGGAGATGATCACGACGCGCACGACCCTATCGGAGATCCGCCGCGAGGCGGAGGCGCGCCAGGTGCAGGGGATGGAGGTCTGACGATGGCGGAAATCGCGCGGCAGCATTGGTCAGCCGAGCGTTACGCCGAGACCGCGCATTTCGTCCCGGCCCTCGGCGCCCCCGTACTCGAACTGCTTGCGCCATCCCCAGCCGAGCACATCCTCGATCTTGGCTGCGGCGACGGCGTATTGACCCAAAAGATCGTCGCGGCCGGCGCAACGGTGATCGCAGTCGATGCCGGGCCGGACATGGTCGCTGCGGCACGGGCGCGCGGGATCGATGCCAGGGTCATGGACGGCCAGAAGCTGACCTTCAGCGGCGAATTCGATGCCGTATTCTCGAACGCCGCGCTCCACTGGATGCGGGACCAGCAGGCGGTCCTCGCCGGCGTGCGCCAGGCGTTGAAGCCGGGCGGCCGCTTTGTCGCCGAGATGGGCGGCCACAACAACACCGCTGCGATCATCGTCGCTCTGAGCGCGGTTCTTGCACGCCGCGGGCTCGACGCCCACCGCCTCAATCCATGGTACTTCCCGTCTGCCGAGGCGTACCGCAAAAAGCTCGAACAGGCGCGTTTTGCGGTTGAGCAAATCGCTCTCGTCCCGCGACCGACGATCCTGCCGACCGGTATCGAAGCATGGCTCGACACCTTCGCCGAAGATTTTCTCGGTCCGCTGCCGCAGCCGGACCGATCGCGAGCGCGCCGAAGTCGCCGATCTGTTGCGGCCGGTCTTGATGGACGAGACGGGAACCTGGATTGCCGACTACGTCCGGTTGCGCTTCCACGCGACCCGCGCCGAATAACGCCGCGACGCTGATTTCACTGGCAGTGTGAGATCGATCACACGCTCCCAAACGCGCAACAAGATAATTTGCGCGCGTTTTGTAGTCGGAGGCCGCGTCTCGCCAATAATCCTCACAGACCCTGGCACGTCTTGCGCGGACCGCTGAACCGCTGAGGGACAGATCCAATGCATCAGATTCGAACATCGACTCGTTTGATCCGACTGACGCTAATCGTCACCGCGCTCGGCATCATGCCGGCAGCGGCTGAGGGCCCTGCTCCGCCATTGGGCTCCTACAATGCGGACATAAAGGAAAGCTCGATCTCGGGCATCTCGTCCGGCGCCTTTATGGCCGTGCAGTTCGGGGTCTCCTGGTCGTCCATCGTCAAAGGCGTCGGCGTCATCGCCGGCGGGCCTTATTATTGTGCACAGGGGACGGCCATAGACGGTCTATTGGGCAATCTCGGTCCCGCCTTGAGCGCGACCGGTCCTTGCATGAAAGGGCCTCCCCCAGCCCTCGAGCCGCTCTTCGAAAAAACCGACGAATGGGCCCGCGGCGGGGACATCGACGATCCGCACAATATCGCGAACCAGCGCATCTACATCTTTGCCGGTTATAACGATTCGATCGTCAATCCAAAAGTCGGAGACGCTGCTTACCGGTTCTATTCGCATTACCTAGGCGGCCAAATCAACGGCAATATCTTCTATCAAACCGCCATCGGCGCAGGGCATTCCCAAGTGACGGTCGATTACGGTCAGCCGTGCAATGAAAATGAAGGCGACTACATCGACCACTGCAAATACGATCAGGCCGGCATAATTCTCCAGCACATCTATGGCGCCCTCAGCCCCAAGAACCGCGGCGCGCTCTCCGGGAAGCTCATCGCGTTCGATCAGCGGGAGCTGACGTCTCCCGAATCCCCGGCCTCCTACAGCATGGCCGAGACCGGGTATGTTTACGTTCCGGCGTCTTGTGCCGCTCGGCAGCCATGCCGGGTGCATATCGCGCTCCACGGCTGCAAGCAGAACTTCGACACGATCCAGGATCATTACATCCAGCATGCCGGCTATAACGAGTGGGCTGACACGAACCGTCTAATCATTCTTTATCCGCAGACTATCGTTGGCGATCCCACTACCAATCCCTTCACGCCCATCAACCCGTTCGGGTGCTGGGATTGGTGGGGTTACACGAATTTTAATTATGCTGTTAAGGCTGGGCGGCAAATCACTACCATCAAGGCCATGCTCGACCGGGTCACAAGCGGGCATTTGCAGAACCCGGCTGCGCAAGCCGACGCCGCTCCGTTCGGTATAGTGGTCAATGATGTTTCGAATAGTGGCGCGGCGATCGCTTGGACCCCGGTCGCCGGCGCCCAAACCTATACGGTCGAGCGCGCGAGCGGCAGCGAGAACAGCTTTGCACCAATCGATTCGGTCTCGGGACCGAGCTTTGGCGATCTGAGTTTGCGTCCCACGACATCTTACCGCTACAAAGTGACCGTCAGCCTCAGCGGCGGTACCGAGGGGCCGAGCTCCCCGGTCGTGACGGCAACCACGCTTCCAGTACCGCCGCGGTGCGACACACCGGGGAGCTGTGCCGTCCCCTGATGGGACAAAGCCTGCGGTCCTAAGCCTCGGCGGCCAGCTGTTCGAGCAGCAGCTCTGCAGCCTTCGCCTCGGCGATGCGCTTTGACGAGGCTGTCGCCGTGGCACTGTCGCGGCCTGCGACTTTTGCAGCGACGGTGAAGCGCAAGGCGTGGTCGGGTCCGCTGGTGCCGACGAGTTCGTAGGTTGGGAGCGCCAGCGCGCGCGCCTGCGCCCATTCCTGCAGGGCGGTCTTCGGATCGCGCGGCGGCCCCTCCATTTCATCGATCAACGGCTGCCAGAACCGGTGCACGAAGCCCGAGGCGGCGTCGAAGCCGCCGTCGAGGTAGATCGCCGCGATCAGAGCCTCGCAAACATCGGCGAGAATTCCGGGGTTGGCGGCAGCTCCCGCCGCCTGTTCGGCGCGCGACAGGAGCAGATGGTCTCCGAGCCCGATCGTGGCGGCGACGCGCGCAAGCGCTTCGCCACAAACGAGATGCGTCAGACGGCGCGTCAAGTGTCCCTCGGGCTCGCTCTCGAAGCGCCGCCACAAGAGATCGGCGATGACGAGACCCAGAACTCGATCGCCGAGAAATTCGAGACGCTCGTAGCCGCGGTGGGCGGGCTTTCTGCCGCGTCGGCCGCGGCTATGCTCGGACGCGAGCGCGCTCGGATGCGTCAGGGCTTCTTCGAGAAGCTCGGGCCGAGCAAAGAGATACCCGATTTTTTGCGTGAGGTCGGCAGTCAATCGATGCCCTGGACGCCGTGCAACAGCCGGCCATACCGTATCGCGAACGGCCATTTCCAGATTTCCCAGAGCCGGGCCGACCCGTCTGTCGAGAAAAAGATGAACTGGGCTTTCCCGATCAGGTTCTGTGCCGGTACATATCCGACGGCAGATAACACCCGACTATCCTGTGAGTTGTCGCGGTTGTCGCCCATCATGAAATAATCGCCCGGCGGTACGACATACTCTTGTGTGTTGTCGAGCGGCCCGTTGTCGCTCATCTCGATGATGCGATGCTGCACCCCGTTCGGCAGAGTTTCGATATATTGCGCAAGCGGAAGGACAGCGCCGTTCCCCTCTTGATAGAGGTAGTCCCCGATGCGCCTGCGGGGGACCGGCTGACCATTGATATTGAGTATGCCGTTCTTCATCTGAATGTGATCGCCCGGCAGCCCGATGACCCGTTTGATGTAGTCGGTTGAATTGTCGGTCGGCAATTTGAAGACCACGACGTCGCCGCGCTCCGGCGAATGAAAGAAGATCCGTCCGGGAAACAGCGGCAATCCAAAAGGCAGCGAGTAGCGGCTGTACCCGTAGGAAAATTTTGAAACAAACAGATAGTCGCCTACCAGCAAAGTCGGGACCATCGATCCCGATGGAATATTGAACGGTTCGTAGGCAACTGTCCGCACGACGAGTGCGATGAGCACGGCATAGACGATCGTCTTTATCGTGTCGACGATGCCGCCAGAAGCTTTTTTCCGGGTCAGGACCGTAGGGCCGGATTTGGATTTCATGGAATTCCCTGGGGATTGGAGGGCGGGACGAGCCAAGCCCGTGTCGCGAGTTGAATTAAGGATATGCCCGCTCGAAAACCCCGCGTTCTTGCGCCGGCACGGCGGTGATGATCACGACGGCCTGCGCGAGGGGCGGCTCATCGGTCAATGTGACGTCGAGGCGAGCCGCCATCCCTTGCGGCGTGATCTCCTCGAGCCGCCGCAAGGCGCCGCCGGTCAGCCGCATACAGGGCTGCCCCGAAGCCAAATTGACAACTCCGAGGTCGCGCCAGAACACGCCCCCGCGAAACCCGGTACCCAGCGCCTTCGAACAGGCTTCCTTCGCGGCAAACCGACGCGCGTAGCTGGCCGAGCGGTTGGCGCGCCGATCGCATTTGCGGCGCTCGGCGTCGGTGAAAATGCGTTCGAGGAAGCGATCGCCGAAGCGCTCGATCACCTGCTCGATGCGGCGGATATCGATCATGTCGCTGCCGATGCCGAGGATCATCGAACACGCCTGCCGCGGCGCTCAGCCGCGCGCCCGCTCGACCGAGTTGATGACCGGGGTCGCGCGCAATGCGGCGATGATCATCGTCAGATGCTTAACGTCGGCGACTTCAATGTCGATCATGATCTCGAAGAAATCCGACGAGCGGTTGGTGATTTTCAGATTGCTGATATTGCCGCCCTGCTTGCCGATCACCGTAGTCAGGCTGCCGAGGTTGCCGGGCTCGTTGGCGATCGTCACATTGAGACGGCCGACATGGTTGGCATCGTCGTCGTTGCTCCAAGCGACATCGAGCCAGCGCTCCGGCGTCTCGGCGAAGCTCTCCAGGGTCTCGCAGTCGATCGTGTGGATCGTCACCCCTTTCCCGGTCGTGACGATTCCGACGATGCGGTCACCCGGCAGCGGATGGCAGCAGCCGGCGAAGTGCAGCGCCATGCCCGGAATGAGACCGCGGATCGGCACCGCAATGTCGTTCCGTTTGGCCCGACGCCGCGCTCGATCCAGCGAGACGACCTTGGCCTTGGGCTCGTGCTGCTGCGGGAATGCCGCGTGGACGACGGTGCGCCCGGTAGCGAGCCCTTGCCCGACCGCGACGTAAAGGTCCTCGACGGTCGAGCAGTTGAAGGTCTTCAGCACCGCCTCGAGCGGCCGTTCAGAAAACTCCTGACCTTCCTGGCGGAACGCCTTTTGCACGATGGCGCGCCCGAGATCGAGATACTGCGTACGCTGCTGCGTGCGGATAAAGCGGCGGATGCGGGCGCGCGCCTTGCCAGTGACGACAAACCGCTCCCAGGTCGGCGACGGTTTCTGCGCCTTTGAGGTGATGATTTCGACCTGGTCGCCATTTTGCAGCTGGGTCCGCAGCGGGACCAGCCGGCTGTTGATCTTGACGCCGACGCAGGTGTCGCCGATCTCGGAATGCACCGCATAGGCAAAGTCGACCGCGGTGGCGCCGCGCGGCAGGGCAATCAGATCGCCCTTGGGGGTAAAGGCGAACACCTGGTCCTGAAACATCTCGAGCTTGGTGTGCTCGAGGAATTCTTCCGGCCCCGCCGCATGGTCGAGGATGTCCAAGAGCTCGCGCAGCCAGCGATATTGCGGTCCTTCGGTCTTGGGGGCGCCGTGCTTGTAAGTCCAATGTGCGGCGACCCCGAGCTCGGCGACATCGTGCATCTCGCGGGTGCGGATCTGCATTTCGATGCGCTGCTGCTCGGGGCCGATGACCCCAGTGTGCAGCGAGCGGTAATTGTTCGGCTTGGGGGTCGAGATGAAGTCCTTGAAACGGCCGGGAACCACGTGATATGCGGAATGGATGATGCCCAGCGCGTGATAGCAGTCGCCGACATCGTCGACTAGCACGCGGAAGGCCATCAAATCGGCAAGCTGTTCGAAGGCGACGTTTTTGCGCTGCATCTTGCGCCAGATCGAGTATGCCGATTTCTCACGGCCGGAGACGACTGCGCTCGGCAGTCCGCCCTCTGCCAGCTTGCGGTGCAGCTCGGCGAGGACGCGCGGCACAACGCCGGCCCCCTTGTCGCGCAAGAAATCGCGCCGGGCGAGAATGCTGGCGCGCGCGTCGGGGTACAGCTCGGCAAAAGCCAAATCCTCGAGCTGATCTTTCATGCGCTGCATGCCGAGCCGTTCGGCCAGCGGGGCATAGATGTCCATTGTTTCGCGGGCGATCCGCCGGCGTTTCTCGCCGTCTTCGATAAACCGCAAGGTCTGCATGTTGTGCAGACGGTCAGCCAGTTTGACGAGCAGCACCCGTATGTCCTCGGACATCGCTAGCACGAGCTTGCGGAAATTCTCGGCCTGCTTGGTCTGGTCCGATTGCAGCTCGATCCGCGACAGCTTGGTTACGCCGTCGACCAGCCGGGTGATCTCGGGCCCGAACACGCGGTCAATGTCGTCGAGGGTGGCAACCGTATCCTCGACCGTGTCGTGCAACAGACCGGTCACGATCGAGGCGGCATCGAGCTTCATTTGGGCCAGAATGCCGGCGACCTCGACCGGGTGGGAGAAATACGGATCGCCCGAGGCCCGCAGCTGTGCGCCATGGGCCTTCATTGAATAGACATAGGCACGGTTGAGCGCGTCTTCGTCGGCGTTCGGATCGTATGATTTGACGAGCTCGACGAGCTCGAACTGCCGCATCATGACGAGGTTTTCCCCGTCTTGTTCCGGCAGGGCTTGTTCCGACCGTAGCCGCCGGTGCGGCGATACCGATGGAGCGGCGCGAGTCTCATTCTGGGCGCCGTTCACCCGGCTCGGCGCATTGTCCGCGGCTAGAGCTCCTCGTCGAAATCACCGGGCGTGTCGGGCTCGGGGGAATCGGCGAGATCGACCTCTTCCGCGACTTCCAACATGTCTTCGGCGAGTTCATCGTCCTCGTCGAGCTGCGCAAGGTCGGCGGCAGTTTCGGCTGGGAGAACCTCCTCGTCCTCGTTTCCCTCCTCCGCATCCTCGGCGTCCTCGCCATCGACATCGACATCGGCATCGGCATCGACCTCGGTGTCGAGTTCCTCGTCCATCAGGGCGCCAGCCGGCGCCCCGACGCCGAACAAAGCGGTATCGAGCTCGAGTTCGTGAGATTCCTCCGGCTCGTCGATCTCGACGTGCTTCTGCATGCCCCGGACTACAGAGGATTTCAGATGATCGAGGGCGACCGTCTCGTCGGCAATCTCGCGCAGAGCAACGACTGGGTTCTTGTCGTCGTCGCGGTCGATCGACAACGGGGCGCCGGAGGTGATTTCACGTGCACGCTGGGCCGCAAGCAGCACGAGCTCAAATCGGTTCGGGACTTTGACAACACAATCTTCAACGGTTACGCGCGCCATTTTTCTCAACTCTTTGGGAACTCTAAACCAACCAATATATGGAGCGTACCGGCAACCGGCAACAAGCGCGTGCGCCGTCCGCCATGCTCCATCTGGCGTGCTTGACCGGGCGAGCGGCACGCGCCTATATGCCGGTAATGCGAGCCGGCCGGATGGCAGAGTGGCTATGCAGAGGACTGCAAATCCTCGTACAGCGGTTCGATTCCGCTTCCGGCCTCCAGGGGCTGCGCCCGCGTCGACGGACGCCCTGATCCCCGGTAGCTCAGTTGGTAGAGCGAGCGGCTGTTAACCGCTTGGTCGCTGGTTCGAAGTCCGGCCCGGGGAGCCAATAAGATCAGAGGGTTAGGTGGGAAAGACCTAACTCTCTGGTCGTCTCCAGCAAGGTTGGGGCAACATTCGGGGCAACATCGCGCAGGCTTCGTGCGCGGGAAAACCCGCTCGATGCCGACATCGGAAAAGCTCGAGTGGAAGCGCTTAGCGCCTCGGCACAGGCCACCTCGACCCCACCCTTCATATCGCGCCCCCGGGCAGCAAGGGCGCGCCGTAGCGCAGCGCTCCCGGCTCGCGCCGCCAGGACGGCACATAAAGCGATCGCCCCCCTCTTCCGCTCCGCTGCCGGCAAAACCGGCCGCTTGACCGAAAACCCGATGCACCGCATCGACGCCTATAGCATGATCCGCCGGCGCACGGCCGAAGCGGGTTTCAAGATCAAGCTCGGCTGTCACGTGTTCCGCGCGACCGGCATCACCGCCTATCTCGAAAAGGGCGGCACACTGGAAAATGCCCAGTTAATGGCCGCGCACGAAAGCCCGCGCACCACCAAGCTCTACGACCGCACCGGCGATGAAATCACCCTCGATGAGGTCGAGCGGATTACGATTTAGGAGGTCCCTGCCCTTCGCGGCTGATCGGAGGCTCATTCGCGATAAATCTGTTATCTCGGCCTAACACAGGACCGCTCAGCGGGGCGATCTGGCCGTTCGCCGGACCGTCCGAGTCGACCGTCGTTAGCGCTTGATCCCGGCCAGGCCGTTCTGGATCCCGGCCTTCGCCCAGGGACCCCACGGCATGGTGAAGAACTTGAACCCCTTCTGGACGAAGAAGTTCGGGTCCATCTCGGGCGGGATGAAATACATCCCGGCGGCGATGCCGTGCTTCGCGGCGGTCGCCGCGATTTTATCAAGCGCTCGCTGATAGATATCGCACTGGTAGTCGAGTGGCACCCCCAGCTCGATCGAAAGATCGGACGGGCCGATCAGCAGGACGTCGACGCCCGGGACCGAGGCGATGGCATCGAGGTTCTCCAGCGACTGGTTCGTCTCGATCATCGGCACGATAACGAGCCCGTTGTTCACGGTGTCGAGGTAATCGCGGTAATTCTTGAACTCGCCCCACTCGCCGCGCACCCCGGCGTTGCTGCGGTTGCCGAGGGGAAAATAGCGGCAGGCGCGCACGGCGGCCTCCGCCTCCGCGCTGGTGTTGACCATGGGCACAACGATGCCTCGTGCCCCGGCGTCAAGCGCGAAGCAGATCTGATAGGCCTGGTTCGCGGCGACGCGCACCAGCGGCGCCGCCTGCTTGCCGCGCATCGTCTGGATCGACGGTTGCAGCTGCTTGATCTCCCAGGCGGAGTGCTGGGTATCGAACAGCAGGAAGTCGTACCCGGCGTCGGCCAGGATTGACACGTCGACGTTCGGTGTCACGGTCGTCCCGACGACGGTTCTACCTGACTTGATGGAGTCTTTGATGGC
>CAVSZA010000047.1:0-180496 GCA_963732095.1 uncultured Alphaproteobacteria bacterium | reverse complement strand
TTGAAACGCTTCAAGGTCTTCAGCGAGCCTTCGTGAATGACGACGTTATCGCGCAACAGGCGGACCTTGGCGCCGCGTCGGACGCTGCCTTCGGTAACCATGCAGCCGGCAACTTTTCCGACCCGGGTGATGTTGAACACCTCGCGGATCGAGGCGTTGCCGAGCAGCCGTTCGCGCAATGTCGGGGCGAGCAATCCGGACAGCGCCTTGCGCATGTCGTCGATCAGATCGTAGATGATCGAGTAATACCGGATCTCGACACCGTCGCGCCGCGCCAGCTCGCGGGCCTGCGGATTGGCGCGAACATTAAACCCGATGATCACCGCATTCGAAGCTTTGGCGAGGATCACGTCGCTTTCGTTGATGCCGCCGACGGCCGAGTGCAGCACGCGCATCAAGACTTCGCTCGTCGAGATTTTTTCGAGCGAGCCGACGATCGCTTCGAGCGAACCTTGGACATCCGATTTGACCACGACCGGCAATTCCTTCGCCACACCGGCCGCGATCTGCGAGAACATCTGCTCGAGGGTTCCGCGCGCGCCTGTCGCAACGCTCGCGTCGCGCCGGCGGCGTTGACGGAAATCGGCGATGTCGCGCGCGCGGCTCTCGTTCTCTGCAACCACGAAATCGTCGCCCGCGAGAGGTGTTCCATTGAGCCCCAGCACCTCGACCGGCGTCGACGGGCCCGCTTCGAGGATGTTTTGCCCACGATCATCGAGCAGTGCGCGCACCCGTCCCCATTCGCTGCCGGCGACAAAGATGTCGCCGACGCGCAATGTGCCGCGCTGAATGAGCACGGTGGCAACCGCACCGCGCCCGCGCTCGAGTTTGGCCTCGAGCACGACCCCCTCGGCGGAACGGTTCGGGTTGGCCTTGAGGTCGAGCAGCTCGGATTGCAGCAGAATCATTTCCTCGAGCTTGTCGAGGTTGGTCTTTTTAAGCGCCGAGACCTCGACATCGAGCACCTCGCCGCCGAGCTCCTCGACGACCAGCTCGTGCTGCAGGAGCTCCTGCCGCACGCGCTCAGGCTTCGCATCCGGCTTGTCCATCTTGTTGATGGCGACGATGATCGGCACCCGGGCCGCCTTAGCATGACGGATCGCTTCGACGGTCTGCTCCATGATGCCGTCATCGGCGGCCACGACGAGCACCACGATATCGGTCACATTGGCGCCGCGGGCGCGCATCGCGGTGAATGCCTGATGACCGGGCGTATCGATAAACGTGATCTGCTCGCCGCTCCGCAGGCTGACCCGATAGGCGCCGATATGCTGCGTAATGCCCCCGGCTTCGCCGCTCGCGACATCGGTCTCGCGCAACGCGTCGAGGAGCGACGTTTTGCCGTGATCGACATGACCCATTACGGTGACCACGGGCGCGCGCGGTTCGAGCGCCTCGGGCTCGTCATCCTCGCCGCGTAGGCCGATCTCGACATCGGCCTCCGACACGCGCCGCAGACGGTGTCCGAACTCGGTGACGATCAGCTCGGCGGTGTCGGCATCGACCACCTGATTGATTGTCGCCATTATTCCCATGCGCATCAGCGCTTTGATCACATCGGCGGCGCGCTCGGCCATGCGGTTCGCCAATTCCTGTACGGTAATCGTCTCTGGGATGACGACTTCGCGCACGACCTTGATCTGTTCCTGCTCGCCATGATGCAGCCGCAGGCGCTCGCGTTCTCTCGCCCGGCGCACTGAAGCCAGGCTGCGCATCCGCTCCCCTTCGTCGCCGGCGAGTGCGCGCGTAACCGTCAATTTTCCGGTCCGGCGGCGCGCGTCTTCGCGGCGGACCGGCGCCACGGGCTTCTTGACCTCTGGGCGGGCGCCGCGGCGCAGCGCCGTTGCCGGTTCCTCTTCCTCCTCGACCGGAACCGCGACTTTGCCTGCCGCCGCCAGCGCCGCCACCTTCGCAGCTGCTGCCTTGCCGGCTCGCTCGGCCACCTCACGCCGCGAGTCTTCCTCTTTGCGCCGTTGCGCCTCCTCTTCGGATCGTTTGCGAGACTCTTCTTCGGTTCGGCGGCGCGCCTCTTCCTCTTCGACCTTTCTGCGCGCTTCTTCCTCGGCCCGCTGGCGCGCCTCGTGAACCGCGCGTTCTTCCTCCTGTCGGCGTCGGTCCGCTTCGGCGAGAGCGGCCAGCCGACGCGCTTCCTCGTCCGCCTTGAAGGCATCCTGCACGGCGCGGGTGCGTCCCGCCCGTTCCTCCGCAGTCAGCGAGCGGGCGATCACGACCGGGCGGCGCGCCGGCTCTGCCGCTGCCGGCCTCGGCGCCGATTGCTCGCGCGCGACTGCCGGCGACGCCTCGGTCCGGCCGGTGTCGGGCAACCCCGGGCTGATCACCCGTTTCTTGCGCACCTCTACGGTGACGGTCTTCGAGCGTCCATGCGAGAAACTCTGGCGCACCTGCGCCGTCTCGGCGGGTTTGCGAAGCTCCAGCCGGCCACCGCTACGGCCGAGCGTCAGCGGCCGCTTTTGCTCTTGTTCCGTCGTGCTCTGCTCTTGCTCGTTCGCGTCGCTCATCTCACTCCAATACCGTCATCGTGCTGCACCCGCCGCGATGCGGCGGGTTCCGCCCCTCGATCGACTAGCGCTCCCGGGCGAAAGCCGGCGATCTTTTCTGCATCGGCGAGCAACCGGCGGCTCAGCCGGCCACCACCGAGCGCTACGTGTACCACATGATCGCGGCCGAATATCCCGCCCATCTCTGCCGAAGTGAGCACGGCTGCAAGCGGCAGGTCGCGCCCGAGCGCGCGAATTTTGTTCCGTCCGCCCTCGGCTCCGTCCAGCGCCGAGAGCAGCAGGCCGACCTTTCCGCCGCGGACAGCCTCGCCAACCTTCTCGAAACCGGCAACGGCGAGACCGGCGCGGCGGGCAAGCCCGATGGCATCGCAGCAGCGCTGTGCGAGCAGGGCTTCGACGCGATCTGCAAGCTCTGGCGGCAGCGCAACGGGCCGGCGCGCCGCGCGCGCAAAAAGCCGTTTCGCCACCGCCCGTTCGAGTGTGTCACGGCGCGGCGTTAACCACAAACCTCTGCCCGGTAGATTGGCAGCCACGTCAGGCACGATCTCTCCGCCCGGCCCCACGACAAAGCGCAATAGCCGCGCACGATCGGCGATTTCACCGGTTGCGATGCAGCGGCGGTGGGGGCCGGATTTGGCGAGCCCCTCATCGCCCCGAACGGCATCGCCCCGAATGGCATCGCCTCCAACGGCGGCGGCGTTTTCGATGCTGCCCGTCGCGCCTACTCCTGTGCGCCTGCGTTGGCCGGCGTTGCTTCATCCGCATACCAGTGCGCCCTGGCGCGCATGATCAGGTCGTTTGCCACGTCGAGATCGAGCTTGGCACCGCCCTTGTCGGATTTCTCGAGGAGTTCGACGAGCTCGTCGCCGGCGAGGTCGGCGAAATCGTCGAGGGTCTTTATCCCGCCTTCACCGAGAGCGACGAGCATGCCCGGGGTCAATTGCTCGAATTCGACGAGCTCGTCGCTGACCCCGAGTTCCTTGCGCCGCTCCTCGTACTCCCGGTCGCGGCGTTCGAGCGATACGCGGGCGCGCTCTTGGAGTTCCGCGGCCACGTCGGCGTCGAACCCTTCGATGTCTGCAAGATCCTCCAGCGCCACGTAGGCCACTTCTTCGAGTGAGGTAAATCCTTCGGTAACCAGCAGGTGGGCGATCACGTCATCGATGTCGAGGGCATCGATGAACATCTGGCTGCGGCTGCGGAACTCTTCGGTCCGCCGTTCCGATTCCTCGGCCTCGGTCAGAATGTCGATGTCCCATCCGGTGAGCTGCGAGCCGAGGCGGACGTTCTGCCCACGCCGTCCGATGGCCAGGCTCAGCTGATCGTCGGGCACCACGACTTCGACGCGGCGCTGCTCTTCGTCCATCACTACCTTGGCGACCTCGGCCGGGGCGAGCGCATTGACCACGAAAGTCGCCGGATCGGACGACCAGGGGATGATGTCGATCTTCTCCCCCTGTAACTCGCCGACGACCGCCTGGACCCGGCTGCCGCGCATCCCGACGCAGGCGCCGACCGGGTCGATGCCGCTGTCGCGCGAGATGACTGCAATCTTGGCGCGGCTGCCGGGGTCGCGAGCTACCGCCTTGATCTCGATTATCCCGTCGTAGATCTCCGGCACTTCCTGGGCAAACAGCTTTGCCATGAATTGCGGGTGGGTGCGCGACAGAAAAATCTGCGGGCCGCGCGGCTCCTGGCGGACATCGTAAACAAAGGAGCGGACTCGCTCGCCCTGGCGGAAGCTTTCGCGGGGCAGCAGTTCGTCGCGGCGCAGCATCGCCTCGGCCCGACCGAGATCGACGACGACGTTGCCGAATTCGACTCGCTTGACGAGCCCGTTGACGATCTCGCCGACTCGGTCCTTGAATTCGAGGAATTGCCGCTGGCGCTCGGCGTCGCGGACCTTTTGCACGATCACCTGTTTTGCCGTCTGCGCGGCGATGCGGCCAAAATCGATCGGCGGCAGCGGGTCGGTGATGAAGTCGCCGATCTCGGCCTCGGGGTTCAGCCGCTGAGCATCCGCCAACGGAATTTGCGTCGCCTCGTTTTCGATGACATCGGCCACCTCGCGAAACCGCAGCAACCGGATCTCGCCGTTGCTGCGGTCGATCTCGGCGCGGATATCGTAATCCTGGCCGTATTTGGAGCGGCCCGCCTTCTGGATCGCCTGCTCCATCGCCTCCAAGACTTCGTCGCGGTCGATCCCCTTGTCGCGCGCGACGGTATCGGCGACCTGCAGCAGTTCCGGGCGGGCGTAGGTGACGGTGCTTTCCATTGTGTTCTCGAATTCTGCGCGTCAGTGGGTGTGGGACCGCGGGCTGGCCGCGATCAGATCATCGGTGAGGACGAGTTTTGCTCGCGCCACGTTGGCGAGCGGCAACTGCACCTCGCCCGTCTCGGTCGCCAGACGCACGCTCTCAGCGGAGGTTCCGAGCAGCCGGCCGTGGAAGCGCTTGCGTCCCTCGATCGGCCGGGCGAGCTCGATCCGCGCTTCGAACCCGCTGAACCGGTCGTAGTCTTCGGCGCGAACCAGCGGACGATCGATGCCCGGCGAGCTGATCTCGAGCATATAGGCGCTGGCGATCGGATCGGCGACGTCGAGAAGGGCGGAGACCGAGTGGCTGATCTGCGCGCAGTCCTCGACCGTCATCGGCTGGTCGTCGCGCCGCTCGGCCATGACTTGCAGCGTCGGCCGGCGGCCGCTGGTGATGACCACCCGAACGAGCCGATAGCCCATCCCCTCGAGCGAGGGCTCGATCGCCTGCGCAATCCGGTTGGTGTCCACCAAGAACCCCGACCCCTCCTAACCCAAATTCCCGGCGGATTGATGCAGCCGAGCCGGAGGAGGCGTTCAACGCCTCCCCCGAAACCGCCGGCCATAACAAAAAGTGGGCCGTCGGCCCACCCCGCAATGCGGTCCGCAAGACGGACCCTATGGACGTTTACGATATAGTGAAGCGCCCGTACTGTGCAAGAGTTTTGCCGAGATCGGCGCGGAGCGTTCAGACCTGATGCGTTGACGGCGCCTTAACCGATAGGTGCTATCGGGATCGCCGAAATTGTGAGAATTTCCTCGCATCGAACACGGGCGACTAACGCTTGACGTGGGCACACGACCGCGAGGCAGCACATTTTTCATCCCGAAGACCGTGCACGGGTGACGATTGACGGCCAGCTGGTCGAGGCCGGCTGGATGGTCCAGTCGCATGACCAGATGAACCTTGGCGCAGGGCTCGGGGTGGTCGTACGCGAATTCGCCACGGCCTCCGGCCCGGTCGACTACGCCCTGTTCGTCGGCCGAACCTTGTGCGGCGTTGTCGAGGCGAAGCCAGAGGGCACGACCCTCTCCGGTTTCTCGGACCAGGCCGCGCGCTGAGGTTAAACATCAGCCTCGGGCAGGGGCCGGCATTGATCGAGAAGAGATCATCGTCACGTTGCGCACCCACCAAGCGGAACTGCGCCTGCGCGGGGTTCGTCACGCGGCGTTGTTCGGCTCGCTCGCGCGCGGCAAGAGCAAGCGCACGAGCGACATTGATATTTTGATCGAGCTCGACCCCCAGGCCCGCGTCGGCCTTTTCGAATATGTCGGGATCACGCAATACCTCGCGGATTTGTTCCCGGTCCGCGTCGACGTCGCCAACCGCAGCAGCTGGAAGCCGCTCGTCCGACCGTGTGTCGAGCGCGACGCGCTTTATGCTTTATAACCGCGCTCGGCTCGCTCTAACCGTTCTTAGCGCTGTTCTTCGAGTTGCCGGAGGCGTTCGCCGAAGCGGGATTGCTGCCTGTGCATGGCGCGAAGCTCCTCGAGCATGCGGCCTTGCGAGTTGTCGAGACGCTGCACAATCGCGGTCAGAACATGCATGTCATCCCGCAAGCTGGCCACTTCGGAGGTCAGCCGCTGCAACGCCCGGCGGATATAGGCCAGATCGACAACCGGCTCGCTTCGCTCGTCGCTCAACCAGGATCTCCTTTGCGAATTATGCCAGATATCGCGATCCGCCGACAAATTGCGAGAGATTGTGACCCATGAACGAACTCGCGCTCGTCCAAAAGGTCTGGAATTACGCTCATGTCTTGCGCGATCAGGGCGTGCCGTACCAGGCCTATATCTCGCAGATTTCGTATCTCTTGTTCCTCAAGATGGACGATGAGCGCGCAGGGTTGGCCGCCTACGGCATCAAGAACGGGTCGACGATCCCCGAGGATTGCCGCTGGCCGGTCTTGCGCGACCTGCAGGGCGAGGAGTTGACGCGGCGCTATTCTGCAATCCTCGACAAGCTGTCGCGCCGCTCCGGCATTGTCGGGACAATCTTTCTAAAGGCGCAAAACGAGATCCAAGACCCGGCCAAGCTGCGGCGTCTCGTCGGCCTTATCGACGGCGAGACCTGGCTCGGTCTCGGCGTCGATGTCAAAGGCTCGATCTATGAGGGCCTCCTGGAACGCAACGCGCAGGAGGTCAAGTCGGGGGCGGGGCAGTATTTCACGCCGCGCGCGCTAATCGACGCGGTGGTGACCGTCGTCGACCCCGAGCCGAAAGAGACGATCCACGACCCTGCGAGCGGCACTGGCGGGTTTCTGCTCGCAGCGTGGGAGCACATGCGCAAAAAGCCGCTGGCGCGCAATGCTGAAGTCTATACCGCTATGCGATCACGGTTCTCGGGCGTAGACATCGTTCCCGAGGTGGTGCGGCTGTGCGCGATGAACCTTTACTTGCACGACATTGCCGGGCGCGAGAGCCCGGTCGAGGCGCGCGACGCGCTGCTCGGCGACGGCGGGAAGATGTACGACGTAATCCTGACCAACCCGCCCTTCGGCAAAAAGCAGAGCTACCGGATCGTGCGCGACGACGGCGAGATCGACACCGAGCGCGAGGATTACGACCGCCAGGACTTCTTCGTTACGACATCGAACAAGCAGCTCAATTTCCTGCAGCACATCATGACCGTGCTGGCCGAGAACGGCAGAGCCGCCGTGGTGATGCCCGACAATGTGCTGTTCGAAGGCGGCGCCGGCGAGACGATCCGCCGCCGGCTGCTGCACAATTTCGATTTCCACACGCTTCTGCGATTGCCGACCGGCATTTTCTACAAGCAGGGCGTCAAAGCGAACGTTTTGTTCTTCGACAAGAAGCGGGTCTCGGCCGAGCCGAACACGAAATATTTGTGGATCTACGATTTGCGCACCAATCAGCGCTTCACGTTGAAGGAGCGGCCGATGTCGCGCGCCGATCTCGACGATTTCGTCGCCTGCTACAAAGCGGGGCGTCGGCACGAGCGGGCCGAGGCCGAGCGCATCCGGCGTTTCGCGCATGCCGAGCTCGTCGCCCGCGACAAGGTCAATCTCGACATCTTCTGGCTCAAGGACGACACGCTCGACGACCCGGACCTCTTGCCGCCGCCGGACGAGATCGCTGCCGAGATCGTCGAGAACCTTGAAGCGGCGCTCGAACGCTTTCGCAAGGTCGCGCTGAGCTTGCAGCCTTAACGACCTGAAATTAGCCGTAATGGCGTGTTACTTGTGCATGCCAAAACCGCTTCGGTACCGGGCTTTGCTGCAATGCACTTCAACCATTGGAAGAGACCTCGCTGTAGATTGGCTGCAGATACAGCCGTGGGTGACGGGCGACTCAATTTCAGATTGCGACGCGTGGCCGGCGTCTCATTCGAAGAAAGGCAGGGGAGCGGCCGGCGGCGCGGGCCTTCGCCTCGTAGCGGGTCGGCGGCCAATCGGGGGGGCGCTCGCGCCAGTCGCCGGGACGGCGAGCGAGCCATTCGAAGGCGGGGTGAGCGGTAATGTGTTCGAGAATCCAAGAGAGATAGTCGGCGTCATCGGTCGCGACGCGCAACTCGGCATCGCCGGTCATGATTTCCGCCAGGGTGTCGAGGGTTGCGCGCGACATGATCCGGCGTTTGTGCTGCCGGCGTTTTGGCCAGGGATCCGGAAATAGGATGAAGACGCGATCGACTGCGGCCGGCGTGAGCGCTGCCATGATCAATCGCGCGTCATCGGCAAAGATCCGAATATTGCCGAGCCGCCGCAGCTCGATCTGGGCAAGCAGCTTGACTATCCCATTCTCGAATACTTCGCAGCCGATAAACCCAATTTGCGGATGCTGCTCGGCCAGTTGCGCGAGATGCTCGCCACCACCGAAACCGATCTCGAGCCAAATCGAGGGGCGTGCGGTACCGAAGAGTGCAGCGATGTCGAGGTGACCCGATGCCGGGAGGTTTATCGCCAGCCGCGGCAGCAATTCATTGACGAGGGTCTTTTGTCCGGGACGCAGAGCCCGCCCGCGGCGGCGGCCGAAGATCTGATGACGCCGCTCCGGCTCGCAGCCCGGCGTGCTCAGAATGCGCGCCGCAGCTCGTCTACCAGATCCAGCCTCTCCCAGGAAAAACCGCCATCGGGGTCGGGCCGGCGGCCGAAATGGCCGTAGGCGGCGGTACGCCGGTAAATCGGCTTGTTCAGATCGAGATGCGTGCGGATGCCGCGCGGCGACAGATCCACCAGCTGCTGCAGGACAGCGGCGAGCCTTTGCTCGTCCGCGGTCCCCGCGGTATCGACATAAAACGACAGCGGTTTGGCGACGCCGATCGCATAGGCAATCTGGATGGTGCAGCGTTCGGCGAGCCCGGCGGCGACGACGTTCTTGGCAAGATAGCGAGCGGCGTACGCGGCCGAGCGGTCGACCTTGGTCGGGTCCTTGCCGGAGAACGCACCGCCGCCGTGCGGTGCGGCGCCGCCATAGGTGTCGACGATAATCTTACGGCCGGTAACCCCGGCATCTCCATCGGGGCCGCCGATCACGAAGCGGCCCGTCGGATTAACCAAGAAATGCTCTTCCTCGCACATCCAGCCTTCGGGCAGGGTTGCAACGACGTAGGGTCGGACGATCTCGCGCACCTCTTCGGTCTCGATCCGGTCGGAGTGTTGGATCGATACGACAACTTTCGCCGCCCGTACAGGCTTGCCGTCGACATATTGCAAGGTGACCTGGCTCTTCGCGTCGGGGCCCAACAGTGGCGTCTTCCCGGCATGCCGCGCCTCGGACAGGGAGCGCAGGATCGCATGCGCGTAAAAGATCGGCGCCGGCATGAATTCCGGCGTCTCGCGGCAGCCGTAGCCGAACATCATGCCTTGGTCGCCGGCGCCCTCGTCTTTGTTGCCCGACGCGTCGACGCCCTGCGCGATGTCCGACGACTGGCCGTGGATCAGACATTTGATTGCGGCCGATCGCCAATGAAAATTTTCCTGCTCGTAGCCGATCTCGCGTATCGCATCGCGTGCTACCTCGATCAGCTTTTCGCTGGTAATCGCGGCCGGACCGCGGACTTCACCGGCGAGCACCACGCGGTTCGTCGTGACCAGCGTCTCGACGCCGCAGCGGGCCTCCGGCTCGGCGGCCAAGAAAGTGTCGACGATCGCGTCGGAAATGCGGTCGCAAATTTTGTCGGGATGCCCCTCCGACACAGATTCGCTCGTGAATACGTAATCCCGGTTGGCCAAAGGACTGCCTTTCCCGACAGCGTCAAAAAACGGAGGGTAGTACTTCGGCGTTGATGCAATCTTGCTTGGTGGGCGTCAAGCCGGATTTTCTGCTCGGCCCGCCGGGCCGGACAGAAGCGTTAATTTCCCGAAGCTCGTTCGGCGCCGCCGGCCAGAGCCCTAGCGAGATCGAACAGGCGGCGGCGCAGAGCCGGGTCGTCGATCCGGTAGTAGGCGTTGACCAGCTCGACGGTCTCACGCCGGCGCAGCGGATCGGAGTCGAACGCTTCGGCGGCGGGCTCGGCAAATCCTGCCGGGATCGCCGGCGCGCGCACCGGGTCCATGTCGTCGAAGAAGAATGAGACCGGAACATCCAGCACGCGACTGAGGTCATGCAACCGGCTGGCGCCGATACGATTGGCGCCTCGCTCGTATTTCTGGACTTGCTGAAAGGTCAACCCGATCGCCTCTCCAAGCCTTTCCTGGCTGAGGCCGAGCATGTTTCGGCGGAGCCGCACGCGGGAGCCGACATGGATATCGATCGGGTTGGGCTTGTCGCCCTTTCGGCGGCCCGGCCGCCGGGCCTGTGGTTGCATCGCCATCGGTGGAGCACTAGCGCAAAGCAGCGGAAGTGATTTGATAAGGCACGCGATCGATGGCGGTCAACAAGGAGTGTTAACGGGAGACGATGAGTTGCGCTCCCGGGAAGCCGTCAACGCAGCCGAAATGCAACCGGAAGAAGGCCGAGGCACAACAGCGCGAGCAAGATCCAATCGCCACCGCGGGCATAGAGCGTTGGCGCAATTGTGTGCGCGGGCAGCGGGAGATCGGCGTAACCGACGGTATCCAAGTCGATTCGCGCGACGACCCGGCCCGCCTCGTCAACGATCCCACTAATGCCGTTGTTGGCAACCCTTACCAGCGGCAGCCCTTCTTCCACCGCGCGGGTGCGGGCGATCGCAAAATGCTGATAGGGACCGGAGGTGCGTCCGTACCAGGCGTCGTTCGTGACATTCAGTATCCACGCCGGGCGGTCGTGTTCGTCGACGATGGCGCCCGGAAATATGACCTCATAGCAGATCAGCGGAGCGAAGGGGGGGAGCCCCGGCAGTTCGATTGTTCTGGGCCCCGGGCCGGCGGTGTAGTCGAGGCTGCCGGGCGTAATCTTTTGCAAAGGCAAGACTTCGCGGAGCGGGACGTACTCGCCGAACGGAACCAGGTGTGCTTTGTCGTAGCGAGCGGCGATCTCACCGTTGCCGTCTACCGCCTCGATGCTGTTCCAGACATGGGCGACCGGGCCCGGCGGAGGGTTTGTCCGCACCGCGCCGGTAATGACGTAACCGCGGCCGGAGGCGACGGCGGCGACCTCGCTGCGATGGTACGCATCGCGACCGAGCAGAAAAGGGGTAGCCGCCTCCGGCCACACCACCGCGGCAATCTTCCGCGTTCCCGGGGCGCTGCTGAGGTCGAGGAGGAGGCTGAAATTACGTTGCGCGGCGGCCGGCTCCCACTTCATCGTTTGCGGGATCGACGGCTGCACGATACGCAGAAAATATCCGGTTTCAACAGTCGGTGCGGCCGCCAGCCGGAGCGCGCCCAAGAGGCTTGGTACAACGATCAAGAGGCCCGCTGCGATCACCGGGGCGAAGCGCCGGGCGGGCGAAAGCGGATAAAGCGAGGTCATCCCGAGAAGGGCGGGCAGCGAGGCGGCGAGTACCGTCAGGAAGCTCAATCCGTAAATCCCGAGCACCGCGACGCTCTGCAGCATCAGAATCGCCCCGGGAAATCCGCCCGACCAGGCATAGCCGATCAGATTCCAGGGAAGCCCGGTGAAGGCGTGCCCGCGCACCCACTCGGCTACAGTCCAGGCGACAGCAAAGGCGAAGATGCGAGCCGTGCCCGGCAACCGCAGATACCTGATGGCGAGATTGGTGGCCAGCAATGCCGCCCCGATGTAAAGCGCGAACGCCGCCGGCAGCCCGGCAGCGGCGAACGGCACCAGCCACCAGAAGCTGGCGATATCGACAAACATCGCGGCAGCTATCCAATAGAGGCCGCTGACGAAGAAACCGAAACCAAAGGCGTAGCCCAAGGGAAAAGTCGCCCACGGGTCGGTGCTCCCGTCGTCGAGCCACAAGAGGCCGGTAAAGGCGACCAGCAGCAGCGGGGTCAAATCAATCGGCGGAAGCGACGCGGTGGCGCACACACCGAGCAAGAAGGCGAGCCCGTAACGGCGCCAGCCGGACATGACGGCGAGCCGATCGGCAAGGCGGCAGAGCGGGGTCTCGACCCGGGCGCCGGGCCGGATCCGCAACAACGATGCCTCAGGCACCAGCCGAGTCACCGCTTGCCGTCGGTGCCGGGGGGCGGCGCACCCGGAGGCGTTTGATCCTCCGCGGATCGGCATCGAGCACCTCGAATTCGATGCCCAATGGGTGAGCGATGACTTCGCCGCGCTTTGGCACACGTCCAGCAAGGCTGGAGACCAGTCCGCCCAAGGTGTCCACCTCTTCCTGGTCTCCGTCCGGGCGCAACCGAGCGCCTTCGTGCTCCTCAAGCATTTCTATCGGGGTACGCGCATCGGCGATCAAGCTCCCGTCGCTACGCTCGACGAGGCTCGGGCCGCCGGCCACATCGTGCTCGTCCTCGATTTCACCGACGATTTCCTCGATCAGGTCTTCGATCGTGACCAGCCCGTCGATCCCGCCGAATTCATCGACTACCATCGCGATATGGGTTCGCGCTTGGCGCATCTGGACGAGAAGATCGAGGATCGGCGCCGACGGCGCGACGAACAGCACCTTGCGCAGCAGCGGCGCCAACTTCGTCTCGCGGCGCTCGGCGACCGGACCGAGCACATCCTTCACGTGTACGAAACCGATCACGTCGTCGAGCGTCTCGCGATACACCGGGACCCGCGAATGACCCTGCTCGACCATGCATTTGACGACCTCCGGAAATGGCGCTTCGGCGTCGAGCGCCACAATGTCGACGCGCGGTACCATCACATCGGCGGCAGTCTGGTCGTGGATTTTAAGGACATTACCGATCAGCAGCCGTTCGTGGCCGCTGAGAGGATGGGCGTCGTCGTCGGCCGGCTCCTCGATCATTTCATCGATGGTTTCGCGCAAGCTCTCGCCGTTGCGCGGGCGGCGGATCAGGCGGAGAAAGTTGCGCAGACGGGAAAAGGACCGATCTTGCGCGGATTGGCCGCTATTTCCTGGGGGCTCGGACGCACTCATGGCTGAACTGCCGCCGATTCGATTGACGACATGGTGGCGCAATAGGGATCCGGAACCCCCAGCTCGGCCAAAATCGACCTCTCGAGCGACTCCATCGTCGCCGCCTCGGGCTGCGTCAGGTGATCGTAGCCGAGGAGATGAAGCACGCCATGCACGGTCAGATGGACGAGATGGTCGGCCAGCGGCTTGTTCTGCTCGGCCGCTTCCTGCGCCACGGTTTCCAAAGCTAGCACGACATCGCCGAGCAGCACTGGCGCACCCGGAGGGAGCCGGGTTCCTGGCTCCCAGACTGGAAAGGCCAGCACATTGGTCGGCGCGTCCAGCCCGCGATAGTTGCGGTTGAGCTGCCGTTGGTTGGCAGCGTCGGCGAGGGTGATGCCGAGTTCGACAGTGCCCTGCCACGCCAGTCCTAGGGCCGTCGTGCCGCGCGCCAGAGCAAGTTGGGCGGCGCCATGCGCGAGACTTTCGGCGGGGGGACATAGCTGGGTCCAGCCGGCGCAGGCCAATGCGACGTCAATGGTCCCGGCCAGGTTCATCTGGAGTTGTCCGGCCCCGCGTCGTTCTCGCGCGCCTCGTAGGCGCGGACGATGCGGGCGACGAGTTCGTGCCGCACCACATCCCGGTCGGTCAGTCGCACCGTGCCAATCCCGTCCACGCCGCTCAGGGTCTTGATCGCCTCGGCCAGACCCGAGCGTGTTCCCGCGGGCAAATCCACTTGGGTCGGATCGCCGGTCACAACCATGCGCGACCCCTCGCCGAGCCGTGTTAGGAACATCTTCATCTGCACGGGAGAGGTGTTTTGCGCCTCGTCGAGAATGACAAAGGCGCGCGACAGCGTCCGCCCGCGCATAAAGGCGATCGGCGCCACCTCGATCTCGCCGGTGCCGAGGCGTCTCGCCAGTTGGTCCGCTGGCAACATATCGTTAAGTGCGTCGAATATCGGCCGCAAATATGGGTCGACCTTGTCGCGCAGGTCGCCAGGCAGGAAACCAAGCCGTTCGCCGGCCTCGACGGCGGGACGCGAAAGGATAATCCGCTCGACGCGGCCGGTCATCAGCAGATCGACTGCCGCAGCAACTGCGAGATATGTCTTGCCGGTGCCGGCAGGTCCCAAACCGAAGACTAGCTCGTTGTCGCGCATCGCCTTGATGTAAGCCGCCTGGCCGGGCGAGCGCGCCGTGATGCGGCGCTTGCGGGTGCGGAACGCCGCGTCTTCCCGCCAAAGGTCGAGGCTCCTGTCGCCCAGTTCGGCCTCGGCCAGCCGGATAGCAGCCTCGACGGCCGGTAGATCCACCTCTTGTCCCCGCTTCAGACGCTCATACAGTTGCGACAGGGCGAGATGGGCGGCCTCCGTGGCCGAGGCCGGACCCGAAATGGCAAGACGGTTGCCGCGCGTGACAACCGAGACGCCGAGCTGTCTTTCGATGCGATCGAGATGCTGATCGCGCTCGCCATAGAGCAAGGGCAGGAGCAAATTGTCGTCGAACTCGAGCTGGGTGCGCCCCTCGGCAAACTCGCCGGCGGCGGGCGACAGCTCAGTCATGCCGTAACTACCTCTGCCAGCGAGCCCGACAGACTGTTGGCGCTCGCCGCCGTGATGAGCACCGGAACGATCTCGCCGATCCGTTGCGCCGCCGCCGCGATATGCACGCTCTGGAGATGGGGGCTCCGTCCGGTGAGCTGTCCTTCGTACCGGCCGAGCTTCTCCAAAAGAATGGGCAGAGTGCGACCGATGCACGCCGTATTGAAGTCGCGTTGCTGACGGGCCAACAGCAGCTGCAACTCGCCGAGCCGCTGCGACTTCAACTCATCTGGGACTTGGCATGCAGCTGAAGCCGCGGGCGTGCCCGGCCGCGGTGAGTATTTGAACGAAAAAGCCTGAGCAAAGGTCACCTCATCGACGAGGTCGAGTGTTTCCCGATGATCCAAATCGCTCTCGCCCGGATGCCCGACGATCAGATCCGTGGAAAGGGCAAGATCGGAGCGGGCGGAGCGAAGCCGTTCAACGATCCGACGATAGTCGGCGACGGTGTGGCGGCGGTTCATTGCAGCAAGAATTCGGTCCGAGCCGCTCTGCACCGGAAGATGGAGAAACGGCATCAGCTGCGGGACGTCCCGGTGGGCCGCGATCAGCTCGTCATCGACATTCCGCGGGTGCGAAGTCGTATACCGGATACGATCGAGACCCGGCAGGTCTGCCAGCCGTCGGATCAGTTCGCTCAGCCGCCATTCGCGGCCATCGGGGCCTTCGCCGTGATAGGCATTGACGTTTTGCCCCAGCAACGTGATCTCGCGCGCTCCGCCGCGCACCAAACGGCGCGCTTCGGCCACCACTTGCATTACCGGACGAGAGTATTCGGTACCGCGAGTATAGGGGACCACGCAAAAGCTGCAAAACTTATCGCAGCCTTCTTGGACCGTGAGAAAAGCAGCAACACCCTGTGGACCGGTGGTCTCGGGCAGAAAATCGAATTTTGGTTCCGCGGGAAAGCTCGTATCGATTACGTCTTCGCCGTTGACCCGCAGGACGCGGGCGATCAATTCGGGCAGCCGGTGATAGCTCTGCGGGCCGAAGACAAGATCGACGCAGGACGCGCGCCGCATTATTTCGGCACCCTCGGCCTGCGCCACGCAGCCCGCCACAGCCACGATCATCCGGCCGCCGCGCTCCGCTTTCGCGGCTTTCACACGACGAATTTTACCAAGCTCCGAATAGACCTTTTCAGCCGCCTTTTCCCGAATGTGGCAAGTGTTGAGGATCACCAGATCCGCATCCTTTGCCGTCTGCGCCATAGTAAAACCGAGCGGCGCCAGAAGCTCGGCCATGCGCGCCAGAGTCATAGACGTTCATCTGGCAGCCATAAGTCTTGATGTACACGCGCTTTGCCACGTTCGTTGCTGTCCTCGTGGTAATCCCGGTTTTGTGTCACCCTGTCATCGCCTCGGGGCTCGCTCCAGAAAATTCGCTCCGGAATGAGGAGTGGGCGGTGGGGTCCGGCGGTTCCGGCATTGGTTGCCGTCGACCGTAAAGGGCCCCCGCGACCCCTCCGGCGATCCGCGCATGACAATATTCCGCCAGCGCCTTTCGCGATCCGCAATCACTGAGAAAGGTCGGTGGATGGAATTCGACCACGGCCTCAACGGTCCCGAGCCCCACCATGCTCCACAGGTGAGGCGCCAGGTCGACCGCGCCGTACCATGCGAAGAACGGCCGGTAGAGCCGCCCGATCGGTATTCCGTCGAGGCGCGTGTAAGCGAGGGAGACCGGCTGAACGATGACCGGGGGGACGCCCTCGCCCTGCTGCGCGGCGCCGAACAATGCGCTCTTGAACGGGCGCACGCGATTGCCGTCTCCGCTCGTGCCTTCAGGAAACAGGATCAGAGCAGCGCCGTCAGCCAGCCTCTTCCCAATCGCGTCCCGCTGGGCGACGGTGTTGCGCATTCGGCGGTCGACAAACACACTGCGCTGCAACTTGGCGAGCCAGCCGAAAAAGGGCCACCGAGCCACCTCGGATTTGGCAATGAAGGAGCCGGGGATTACCGAGCCGAGAACCGTGATGTCGGTGTAGGAGATATGATTGGCCGCATATAAAACCGGGCGCTCATTGGTCGGTGTGCCGATCACTCGAATTCGAAATCCGAGGATCCGACAGCACCAGCGATGATAGAAAACTGGCAGAGTGCTCGTCCAATGACGGCGCAAGGCCAGACCGACCAACTGAACCGGCATAAGGGCGGCGGTCCAAGCGAAATAGAGCGCGAGGCGAGCAAGCCTCAGCGTGGGAGAACCCATGTCCTCAAGCGGTCCATGTATCTTTGGACCGCCGTTCGTAGTGACGGAAGTACTTCTCGGTCACGAGATCGGTTTTGACGACAACGCAGACGTCGGTGGTGTTGAACTGCTCGTCGACGACGGCGCCGTCCCCGACAAAGCCGCCCAGTCGCAGGTATCCTCTAATCAACGGCGGTAAGGCTGCCATTGCCCGAGTCGCATCGATGGCGCACGGTCTGAGCCGGCGCATCTCGACGTAGCGATCGGCGAGGGCGCGCGGCCTCAGCGCCGGGGGTGCGAGATGATATCGATGCAGATACGAAAGGGGTATGGAAAGAGCATCGGGGTTGGTTCCCGGCAGGCTGGCACAGCCGAACATCAGTACTACGTCGTAATGAAAGACATAGGCAGCAATGCCGCTCCACAATAGCTGCATGGCCGATCGATTGCGATAAGCGGGATCGACGCACGAGCGGCCCAATTCGAGAACCTCGCCGGCATGGCGCACTACAGCGGAAATGTCAAATTCCTTGGCCGAATAAAAACCACCTAGGCGGGCTGCCGTATCCCGCCGAATCAGCCGGTAGGTTCCGATTACCCTGCCGGTGTCGCGGCTGTGGTCGAGAACCAGGAGGTGATCGCAATCACTATCAAATTGGTCGACATCGCGCCGTAGGCATGCCGTTTCCGGCAGCGGCTGGGCGCCGAGCCGCTCATAAAAGATGCGATACCGCAACGCCTGCGCTGCGTCGATATCTGCCGTCGTTTCTGCCAGCCGCACCTGCAGCGGGCCGGATCGGATATCGACGATCGTTGGATGCAATCGCGTTGCGGCCGGCGGTGCTGTCTCAACCGGCGCGATGGACCGCCGCTGGAACATGTTGCCGGTGATCACCCGGGTTTGCCCGGTTGGGAGCAATGGCCGGTTCCCGGCAATTTGGCCAGAGGCGGCCCGAATGGACGCCGTTCAGACGACAGCGAAACGCTCATTCCGGATCGGATCTCGGCTTGCCGCCACGCGGAAGCGCATACAATTCGAGGCGATGTCCGACCAGTTCGTAGCCGAGTTCATCGGCGACGATCTGCTGCAGACGCTCGATATCTTCGTTGCGAAACTCGATCACTCGACCAGACTGCAGGTCGATGAGATGGTCGTGGTGCGCGCTCGGCATTTCCTCGTAGCGGGATCGGCCATCGCCGAAATCGTGCCGCGCAATGATGCTCGCCTCTTCGAACAGCCGCACCGTCCGGTAAACCGTGGCAATGCTGATGTGCGAATCAATCGCGGTTGCTCGTCGGTAGACCTGTTCGACATCAGGATGATCGGCGGATTCCGACAGTACCCGCGCAATCACCCGTCTCTGCTCGGTCATCTTTAGACCTTTGTCGAGACAGAGCTGCTCCAACCGTGAGGTCATCGCGTCTCCGTGATCGCGAGGATCATCGACCGCCACTATATCCGAAAGCATCGGATGCGCCTACTTACCCGATAAAGGCGCATCGGCTCGTCGACCATAACCGCGAAGCACTCAGGCCCGAGACCGCCTTGCGCGGGTTCCCAGACCGATTTCCTTCGCGAGGCGTGAGCGTTGCCGAGCGTAGTTGGGCGCTACCATCGGGTAATCGGCACTCAATCCCCACCGCTCACGATAGGCCTCGGGCGTCATATTGTAAGCGGTCTTGAGATGCCGCTTTAGCATCTTGAGTTTCTTACCGTCTTCGAGGCAGATGATGTAATCCGGATTGACAGATTTCTTGACCGGAACGGCAGGCTGCGGACGTTCCGCCGGCATCGCCGGGACACTGCCTATGTTGGCTAGTGAATTATATACTTGGTTGATCAGCTGGGGCAGATCACCAACCGCGACGGTATTGTTGGAAACGTGCGCGGCGACGATCTCCGTCGTCAACGTCAGCAAATCGTTGCCCTGGTCTGAGTTGTTCATCACAATGATCCCGCCGTGAGTCTGATTTCGAATATAATTAACAATCGGCAACGAAGCAATCGGTTCAATGAACGATTTCTTCAAACTCGCACGCCTTCAAGAACATCCATGGTTAAACGCAAGAAACTGACATGAAAGATGGGGTGAAGCAAACTCAAGGTGCCGGCGAGGCTGTTGGCAGCTGCACTCGCAATCTGATGGCATCCACCGACCGTTCTGCTCGGCGGTAGTAATTCCGACGACGCCCGACAACAGTAAAACCTCGCCCAGCGTATAAGGCCTGCGCCGGTTCGTTGTCCGACGCCACTTCTAGCACGACGCGTTCGGCGCCCCGCAATCGAGCCTCGCCGCACACCGCATCGAGAATAGCCGAACCAATTCCGCACCGCCGATGGTCCGGCAGGACGCCGAACGAGACGATTTCAGCCTCCTCGCCAAGGGCAAGAGCCAAGGCGAACCCGACCGGAGCGGTTTTCACCCACCCGACTCGGCCAAAAAACCCGGAAATCCCCATTATCTGCTCGATCGCCCCAGCCTCCCACGGATCTTCAGGAAAGCACGCGCGGTGGAGCAAAGATATCGGGCCGGCCGCGCCACGCGGCAGCGGCTCGATGCGCGAGGTCATGTTCTGGCGCGGCTCGGCTTTTGCGGTATCTCAGGTAATGTGACGTCTGGGGGACGAAGATAGAGCGGCCGCGGAGCATCGGCCGCCTTGCCGAGGCGCAGCCGGCGAAGCCCGGCTCGTAAAGTCCCGACCGCGCCGGGGGCCGAATCTTCGAGGACGGCAGTGTCCGGGCGCTGCGCTAGCCCCAGAGCGGCGCGCTGCGCGGCGTCCCCAGCGACCAGCAGCGGGTTCGCGCCGATGGCCGCGGCCACGGCCTCGCGAAACATGAACGGCATGATTGCCGCTGGCTCGCGGAGCGCATCGCCCTGCGGGTCGAAGAATTGGACGAAGAGTTCTTCGCGACGGCTTTCGAGAGCGACCAGCAAAAAGCGGGTTTCCGGGCAGTGGCTCTGGGCGGCGCCGACTGCGACTGCGTCGAAGCTGGTGACGCCGAGTAGCCGCGCGCCAGTAGCCAGCGCTATTCCGCGAGCCGCCGCAAGCCCGGCGCGGATCCCGGTAAAGCTGCCTGGCCCGACCGTCGCTACGACAAGGTCGAGTGCGGCGGGCGCTTGCCCTGCCTCGCGCATTACCTTGTCCACCAAGGGCAGCAGCGCTTCCGCTTGGCCGTGCATCGTATCGATACGCTGCTCGGCGACCACCTCTTCGCCAAGACTGACGGCCACCGAGCAGGCCGAACCCGCCGAATCGATGGCCAGCGCAACCCGCGGCGCGGTGTCAGTCGTCGCACCACAGCTAAGGCTGTCGATCCGATTTCTCTCCTCTCCAGCTGCTATCGCTAACAGAGTACGATTCAGGCCCTCAGACCGCGCGCACCTCGACCACCTCCGGGATGTAATGCCGTAGCATGTTCTCGATCCCCGCCTTCAACGTCGCGGTCGAGCTCGGGCATCCAGAGCAGGAGCCTTGCATATGAAGATAGACGACGCCGTCCTCGAAATCATGAAAGATTATGTCACCACCATCCTGCGCCACGGCCGGGCGCACACGGGTCTCCAGCAGTTCCTTGATCTGAGCCACGACTTCATCTTCGTCTTCCTCACTCGTCGCTGCTGCCGCGCTGGTGTCTGGATCGCCGAGCAAGACGGGCCGGCCGGCGGTGAAATGCTCCATGATGACGGCAAGTATCGCCGGCTTTAGCCGGTACCAGTCTCCCTCCTCGCTTTTCATCACCGTGACGAAATCGGCACCAAGAAACACCCCGGTTACTTCCGGCAATGAGAAGAGCCGTTCGGCGAGGGGCGAGATGCGGGCCGCCTCTTCGCTGGTGAAATTGGCGGTGCCCGACGCCATCACCGGACACCCCGGCAGGAATTTCAGCGTCGCCGGGTTCGGCGTCTGCTCGGTCTGAATGAACATTACGGGCTCCTGGCGAATGGGACGGGAGGTGGTCTCATACCTTGGAGCGTCGGCTCTCCGAATCAACCCTTGGCCTCGGCTCGGCCTTATCTCTCAACTGATCTCTCTCAACTGATCGAGTCGAGCTGTTCCATGGTGGCGCCGCCGGGGACGATCGTGATCGGAACGCGCAGCCGGGCCGCAGGCATGCCGGCGAGGTACGAGATCAGCGGTCCCGGTCCCTCGGGACCTGTGCCGGCGGCCAGCACCAAGATCGAAATGCTCGGCTCCTCGTTGATCAACGCCAACAACTCGTCACGGCGCACCCCCTCGCGGATATAGACGATCGGCATGGAGCCGGCGATCGGCGAGATCTCTTCGCACAATCTTTGCATGAGCTGTTCGGCTTCTTCCCGGCGCTCTTCGCGCGCCAAATCCTCTATCGCGCGCCAATGCTGCAGCTCCGTGGGCTCGATCACGTAGAGCAATGCAACCCGTCCGCCCGTATGAGCAGCGCGGCGCGCAGCATAATGGACGGCGATCTGAAGCTCTTCCGTCTCGTCGACGACGACGAGGAAAACGCGCTGATGCGCGATCTCTGCCATCTGTGGATCCTATGCCAGTCCCAATTTTGATAGGATCAGCCGCTCCTGAACGGCAGGCTTGCGAGCCATCCTGCCACTACGGCAGTGAGCACCGCAATCACGCCGTAGAACCCGGGCTGACGCGTGGAGAATTCGAACACAGCCGCGTCGACCCCGACCTTGGAGACCACGAGCGGGGTCGTCTGTCCGCTGACGATGTCCTTGTCGCGGACCAGGAAGACCTCCACGAGATAGGTTCCCGTCGGCACGTTTGCGGGAAATGTTATCGTCGTGCGAAACAACCGTTCGCCAAGGAAATCGACTTTGCCAATTCGTTCGATGAACAGCCCGGCCTCTTGCTGGATGCGTTCGAGCGCGGTGCGAAATGCGTCGACGACAACCGATGGCGCGGGAGTTGAGGCCGCCAGCTTCAGATTGGCTATCCCGAGACGATAGAACACTGCAGCCCCGGGCGAGAGAATGTCGGCCATCGGCCGGCTCGCGGCGACGGCATAGAAGCTCGGCAAATTCGAGAAAGTCACTTGCTGGGTGTTGACCCAGATGCCGGCGACGCGGTTCTTTCGCCGGACCGTCATCTCGCGCTCGGGACCGCGCACGGCGACGATGACGTCCCCGGGACCGTCGGTCGCGCCGAACAGCACCACGGAGGCACCCGTGAACCCGGTCGTGATCGCGATCAGGTGACTGGTGAGGTCCGCGACAAGTCCCTCGGCCCGCGCCGCCCATCCCCAACACAACTGCGAAAGGATCAGCAGAACGCCTAGGGGACCGAGCCCTCGCTTCATCCTCTCTCCGAAGCGATAGAATACAGGTCGGCCGGGCGCACAGTCATGTCGAAGGCCAGCTTCGCAGCGACCGCGAGCACCATCAGGGCCAACAAGAAACGCAGCTGCTCGCCGCGCAGACGCATCCCGAACCGGGTGCCGATCCGCGCGCCGACGACCCCGCCGACGAGCAGGACGAGGGCGAGGACGGCATCGACGGTACGGTTAGTATAGGCTTGCAGCACCGTGACGTTCGCGGCGACAAAAATGATCTGCAGCAGTGAAGTGCCTGGCACGACGGCGGTTGGCATTCCCAGCATGTAGATCATCGCCGGGACCATGATGAAGCCTCCGCCGATGCCGAGGATTGCGCTAAAAATGCCGATCACAAACCCGATCCCGACTGGCAGCAAAGCGCTGATGTAGAGCCTCGATCGGCGGAAGCGCGCCTTGAGCGGCAGCCCGTGCATCCAGGTGTGCTGATGAAGTCGGCGCCGCGAGGCTCCAGGTCGATGCAGCCGAAACAACGCACGGATGCTTTCGATCATCATTAGTGCGCCAAGCGTCCCGAGCAGCAGCACGTAACAGATCGAGATCGTCAGCTCGATCTGACCCAGGCGTTTCAGCAAAGTGAAGATCCACACCCCGAGAAACGAGCCCGCCAGTCCACCGACCAGCAGGACGTAACCCATCTTGAAATCGACATTGCCGCGCCGCCAGTGGGCGAGCACTCCGGAAACCGAGGCGCCAACCAGCTGGTTGGCCGAAGAGGCAACGGCTACGGTGGGCGGTACGCCGATGAAGATCAGCAGCGGTGTCAGTAAAAAGCCGCCGCCCACGCCGAACACCCCGGAGAGAAATCCGACCGCCGCACCGAGGCCGAGCAGGACGAAGATGTCGAGCGATACCTCGGCGATCGGCAGGTAGATGTCCATAGTGCTCGAAGCGCCGGCTACGTGCTGTCGTTGCGCGCTGCTTGCCCGCTCAGCGCGCTTGCACCGTCAACTTACAGCCTGCTCCAGAGCGGGAAAAGCGTGAACCCTACTCAAGGACGCAGCAAGCCGCTGATCTCCTGAGCCTCGCGCAGGACCGGATTGGCGATTGCCCTCGCGCTCTCGGCGCCCCGGCGCAAGATCCTGTCGATGTATTCGGGATCCGCCATCAATCGCCGCATCTCGACGCCGATTCGCCCCAACACGTCGATCGCCAACTCGGACAAGGCATCCTTGAATTCGGAGAAGTTCCGACCGGCAAACCGGGCGAGTGCCGCTTCACGCGAAAGCCGCGACAGGGCCGCGTAAATGCCGATCAGATTGTCGGCCTCGGCCCTGCGTTCGAGGTCGGCGACCACTCCGGGAAGGGGTTCGGGATCTGTCTTCGCCCGCCTGATCTTCAGCGCGATCCCGTCGGCATCATCGGTCATGTTGATGCGCGAGTAATCTGAAGTGTCGGACTTCGACATCTTCTTGGTGCCGTCGCGCAGGCTCATTACCCGGGTCGCCGTCCCGAAGATCTGCGGCTCGGGCAACGGAAAGAACTCACGCTCATAACGGCGGTTGAACGCGCCGGCGATGTCGCGCGCGAGCTCCAGATGTTGTTTCTGGTCTTCGCCGACCGGTACGTGGGTCGCCTTGTAGACGAGAATGTCGGCCGCCATCAGCACCGGGTAGGCATAAAGCCCGAGGCCCGCCATGTCGCGATGCTTCCCCGCCTTCTCCTTGAATTGCGTCATGCGGTTGAGCCACCCGAGCGGCGTCAGGCAACCGAGAAGCCAAGCCAGCTCGGTGTGAGCCGAAACCATGCTCTGGTTGAAGATTGTGCAGCGTTCCGGGTCGATACCGGCGGCGATATAGGCAGCCGTCACCTCGCGCGTCGAAGCGCGCAACTCGGCGGGATCCTGCGGCTGGGTGAGCGCGTGCAGGTCGACGATGCAGAAAATGCACTCGAAGTCGTGCTGCAACTCAACCCAGTTCCGAATGGCTCCGAGATAATTGCCGAGATGCAGATTGCCGGTAGGCTGGATGCCGGAAAAAATACGGTTCATTTGATCTCACATAGGTGACGGTGGCGGCCCTACTATCGCCGCCGCGCGGCCGCGATCAAGCCGGTTGCCGGCGCAGCCGCCCCAGAAGAGTGCGCCAATCGGCGATCCCCAAGGCGAGCGCCAGAAGAGCAAAAGCGGCCAGACCCGCAGCAACCAGAGCCATGAGAGCGCCCACGCGAACGAGAGACGGCCCAGACAATGCCGGATCGAGAACGATCCGCGACAGCACCAGCACGACCCCCATGCCTAGGGCGGCAACGCCGACCCGCGGCAGGTTGCGCCGGGCGCGGTTGTCGAACCGGAAATGGCCGCGCCGGAGCAACAGTCCGAGCAGGGTCAGCGCATTGACCCAGCCCGCGACCGTCGTCGCCAGGGCGATACCGACATGCGCTAAAAACTGCATCAGGACGAGAGTCAGACAGAGATTGGCCGTCATCGCGGCGATCGCCACTTTGACCGGTGTGGCAGTGTCGTGGCGCGCGAAAAAGGCCGGCGCCACCACTCTGACGAGGACAAAGGCGGGGAGGCCCGCGGCGTAGGCGGCAAGAGCGGCGGCGGTGGCCGCCGTATCGGCTGGGCCGAAGGCGCCGCGCTGGAACAGCACTGCCAGTATCGGCGTGGCGAGCACAGCCAAGGCAACTGCTGCCGGCAAGGTCAGTAGCAGGGCCAGCTCGACCCCGCGGTTCTGCGTGTCAACCGCGTCAGCCGCGAGCCCGAGCCTCAACTGGCGCGACAATGGCGGGAGAATTGCGGTACCGACCGCGATGCCGACGACGCCGAGCGGCAGTTGGTTCAGCCGGTCGGCGTAATAGAGATACGAGACCGAGCCGCCAGGCAATAGCGAGGCGAGAGCAGTGGATATCAGCAGATTGAGCTGTGTGACACCGGCGCCAATCGTGCCCGGCGCCATCACGGCGAGGGTGCGCCGCACCCCCGGCGTCAGCCGCGGCACCGGCAGCCGCAGCGCCAGACCGGCCCGTGCGCAGGACGACAGCAGCCAAAGGAACTGGGCGAGCCCTGCCCCGGTGACTGCCCAGGCCAAGGCGCTACCGTCATGCCAGCCGAAGCGGTCCATCATCAGGAGCGCAGCGATCAGGAATAGGTTGAGTAGGACCGGTGTCGCAGCGGCGGCCGCGAAGCGGTCGACCGAGTTCAGCACGCCCCCCTGCAGCGCCACCAGCGCGATGAACAGCAAGTAAGGAAAGGTGATCCGGGCGAGATCGACGGCAAGACCGAACTTGGCCGGATCCTCGCCGAATCCCGGCGCGATCACAGCCATCACCGCCGGCATGAAGATCTCGCCGAGCAGAACAAAGCCGAGCAGCGCCGCCAGCAGCACGGCGAGCGCGTCCTCGGCAAAGACCCTAGCCGCCTCTTTGCCGTGCTCGGCCATGGTGCCGGCAAAAAGCGGAACAAAGGCAGCGCTGAACGCGCCTTCGGCGAACAGGCTGCGGAACAGGTTGGGCAGACGCTGTGCCACGAAGAAAGCGTCCGCCACCGGACCGGCACCGAGGATGGCGGCCGTCAAAACGTCGCGGATAAAGCCGAAAATGCGGCTCAACAGGGTGTAGGAGCCGACCGTCGCGACGGAACGTAGCAGGGCCATAAAGGGCGAGTTTTCGTCGGCCTGCCGCCCCTCACCATCCCGCCGACGCGGGCCCCTCCCTCTCGCCGCTTTGCCCCCACTCTTCCCTCCGCTGCTCGCGGGGGAGGGTTAGGGAGGGGGCGGGGAGAGGGCTGGGGTGAGGGGCTGCTTCCAGCGTTACAGGGGTGCCGTGCGGCGTCCGACGGTACGCCTCCGCCCATTCCTCTTTTCGTGCAATAAGGGATGGAGCCGCGACGAGATTTTTAGCGGCGACGAGGCGTTCGAGCGCGGCGAGCCAATGCTGGTAATAACGAGAACCGTCATCGGGATCGCCGCGTCGGCTGGCTGCGGCGAGTTCCTCGGCGAGCGCGGCTGACCATTCGCCCCAGGTGAACAGACCGGCCTCCGACAGGTTGACGGCTAGCGCGAACGCATGGGCTTCCCATGGTTCACCAAAAACCTGCTCCGCAGTGGGCATCGGATTAGGCGGGTTCGAGATAGTTCTCCCAAAGATCGATGTAGATGGCGTCCCGCGCCGCTGCATCCTCGCCCCACAACTCGCGCGCCGAAAACCGCACGGAATAGAGATGCTGCGGGTTCTCCCCGCGAAAATGCGCATTCGAATCGGGAAAGACATGCGCGCCATGGATGCGGTCGACGACCCCGAGATTGCCGCGGGCGTAGCGCGGCAGACGAGTGTGGCCGGTCGGATTGATCTTCTTCGCACGCACCCTCTGGCCGACCAAGAAACGCGGCGGAGTATTCACGGGCCGCTCGAACCACCCGCGCTCTCCGGTCGCCGCCGCGACTCCCCCGGCGGTGAGCGGTGGTGCCGCCTTCGCGGCCCCCGGTGCCGGCCGGCCGCTTTGAAGCTCGGCGGTAGTAACTAGGCCACTCTCTTCAAGCCGCGTGATCAGCCCGGTCAGCCATTTCTCGTAATAGCTCATCCGCAGATAATCGGCAGGCCGGATACGCTCTATCGAATGCCTGCTCGCATCAATGTTCCATTTCCCGAGAGCGGCTGTTGCGCGGTTGAGCGCCAAAACGCGGCCTTCCCAAGGCTCGTGAAAGACCGGCTCGTCGGCCTCCGGCGCGACCGGCCCCATACCGTGCATGCCGCCCATATCGTGGATGCCGTTCACCGCGAAGCTCCGGCAAGCGTCACCTTGGCTGTGCCGATCATTGCGTCGCGGGTGACCAACGCGGCGAGCTCGTCTTCGCTCATCTGTTCGGAACCCGCCGGGCGCTCCGGCAATACCAGGTAGCGCATTTCGGAAGTCGAATCCCAGACGCGGATTTCGACATTTTCGCTGATCTCCAGTCCAAGCTCCCGCAATACGCCGCGCGGGTCGATAACGGCGCGCGACCGGTACGGGGCGGATTTGTACCAGACCGGCGGCAGCCCCAGAACCGGCCACGGATAGCACGAGCATAATGTGCAGACGACGAGATTGTGCCGCTCCGGAGTGTTCTCTACCGCGAGGAGATGCTCTTTGCCCTGAGGGACGTAGCCAAATTCGGCGGCAGCCGAACCCGCATCGGCGAGAAGCCGCTTCTTGAATTCGGGATCGACCCAGGCACGCGCCACCAGCCGGGCGCCATTGCGCGGACCGACTTTGTTCTCGTAAGTGTCGATCAGCGCATCGAGCGCGGCCGGATCGACCAGGCCCTTCTCGACCAGCAAGGATTCGAGCGCCATCACCCGCAACGCCGGGTCCGACGGCAGCTCCTGATGATCGTGGTCCATCCCTTCCTCCTTGTGACGGCGGGACGCCTGCACCTTGTTTTTTATAGGGCAATGGGTAAGCGTTCCAGTCTCAGCTGAACGGGAGAAGAAGATGGCCGGGACCAAGATGGGCGTCGTCGGGTGCGGCGGCCGGATGGGCAGGATGCTGGTCGCCGAAATCGCGCAAACCGAGGGTTGTTCCGTTGCCGGCGGCAGCGAGGCGCCGGGCAGCGGTTATGTCAACCAGGATATCGGTGAGCTGGCCGGCATCGGCCGGATCGGCATCCCGATCGGTGAGACCGTCGAGAAGGTGATCCGCGACAGCGACGTCGTGCTCGAATTCACCTCGCCCCAGGCGACCGCCGAGCATGCCGAGCTCGCCGCTTCCCTCGGCACCGCGATGGTGATCGGTACGACCGGCCTCGGGACGGAACAGGGCGACCGAGTACGCCAGGCGGCGCGCCAAATTCCGATCGTGTGGGCGCCGAATATGAGCCTTGGGGTTAACGTCTTGTTGAGCGTCGTCGAGGAAGTCGCGCGCCGGCTCGGCCCCGACTGGGACATCGAGATAATGGAGATGCACCATCGCGGCAAGGTCGACGCTCCGTCGGGGACGGCGCTCGCGCTCGGCCGAGCCGCGGCAGCAGGCCGCGGGGTCGAGTTCGAACAGGTCGAGCAGCGCGCGCGCGACGGCATAACCGGCCCGCGCCGCACCGGCGATATCGGTTTCGCGGCGTTGCGCGGCGGCGATGCGGTCGGCGACCACCATGTGATCTTTGCCGGCGCCGCCGAACGTCTCGAACTGATCCACCGGGCGACCAGCCGCGCGATCTACGCAAAAGGCGCCATACGCGCCGCCCGCTGGGTGGTCGGACGGCCACCGGGGGTTTACGGCCTGAAGGAGGTCCTCGGCCTTTGAACCGCCCCGCGTTCCTGCCGCGCGGGGTTCAGAGAATTGCGCCAGCGGGCGAGCGCATCGCGCAAGGTCGCGGCGAGCTCGCGCCGCGTGGCGGGAGGCACAAAGTCGCCGATCACGAGGCTGCGGCCATGCGAGGCAACGAGCAGGCGGTTCGATGTATCCGGCCGCTCCTCCAGAATGACCCTAACCCAGAAGGGCTGAAAACGCCAGTTTTGGCGCTCGCCGCGCACACTGACCCGCTCGACCGTGAACGTGTCGTCGGCGAGCCGGATCGTCTCGCTCTGTCGGGCAGTGCGATAGTTGAGCCGGAAGGCGAGGTAAACGAGCCCGACGTCGAGCCCGAAAAACCCGATCACCGGCCAGGCGCCGACCGCGACAAATCCAGCGCCGGCGGCGAGGCTGATCAAACCGAGCAATCCCATCAGCAGATGAAAGTTGCGCGACGGCAGGCTGCGATGCGGCAACAGCACGCGCTCGAAAAACGGGCGGCCGGGCAGGGCAGCGGGGTCGGCGCAGATGGAGCTCGGCATCATCTAGTGTGCCGTCTCTAAAATAGCGTTACTTACTGGCTGGAGCGCGGCGAGTGCTTGTCTGGCAGCATCGATTTTGCGCAGGATGTCTTCGCCTTTGGCTTTCCAAACATAGCGTTGGGGATTTTCGTTGCGCGCGGCGAGAAACGCGGTGATGGCGTCGGCCAGTTCTCGGGTCGAGGCGAAGCTCTTCTCGGTGATGAACTCGGTGAGGTCGCGGAAGAAGCGCTCGACCAAATTCATCCAGGATGACGAGGTCGGTGTGTAGTGCATGTGAAAGCGGGCGTGGCGATCGAGCCATCGGGTGACCGCGGGATGTTTATGGGTAGCGTAATTGTCGGCGATGATGTGGATGGCGAGATCGCCCGGGGTCTCTTCATCGATGGTTTTGAGAAAGGCCAGCCACTCCTGATGGCGGTGGCGCGCCGCCAGGCGGGTAATCAGCTTGCCCTCGAGATAGTTGAGCGCGGCAAACAGGGTCAGCGTGCCATGTCGCACGTAATCGTGGGTCTTAGTGCGAATGTGGCCGATCCCCAGCGGCAAACCCGGTTGCGTGCGCTCCAATGCCTGGCATTGTGATTTCTCGTCGCAGCACAAGACCAGCGCCTTGTCCGGCGGGTTGAGATACAGCCCGATGACGTCCCAGAACTTCTCTTCAAAGCACTTGTCGTTCGACAGTTTGAAGGTGCGTGAGAGATGCGGCTTGATATCACTGGCCGCCCACAGACGCTGCACGCTGGCCGGCGAGATCCCGGCGGCGCGGGCCATCGTGCGGCAACTCCACCGCCCCAGATGGGGCGGCGGCGTCACCGCTTGCTCGAGCACTTGCTGCACCGTGACCTGGGGCAGCCACGGCTTGCGCCCGCGCCCGGCACGATCGCTCAACCCCGCCAACCGGTGCAGCGCAAAGCGACCCACCCAGCGGTTCACCGCGACGCGTGAGATCCCCAGCTGCTCGGCGATGCGCTGTTGGGTTAGACCTTGCGCACTCAACACGATGATCTCAGCACGCCGACGATCACGCACCGATACCGTCGTCGCGCGAACCCGGCGGCTCAGCTCCTCAGCTTCTTCCGCAGCTAACTCGATCTTTTGACGCGCCATAACCAAATCCCCCCAATCGCCACGCCAATATATCATCAGCACCAAATCTTGTAACCCTATTTTGGGGACGCCACACTAGCGAAAACATAAGGGCGGGGCCACCGATCCGTAAAGCGGTCGCGAGATTGCGTCGCCGTTTGTCGTCGACGGCAAGCCCCTCTACACTCCCGTGATGCGCGCTTTTTCCAAACGTGAGGCACGGGAATTCTATCGCCGGCTGGCGGAGACCCGGCCGATCCCGCAGACCGAGCTCGAATTCATCAACCCCTTCACCCTTCTGGTCGCCGTCGTGCTGTCGGCGCAGGCGACCGATGCCGGCGTCAACAAGGCGACCCCGGCGCTCTTCGCGCTTGCCGACACGCCGGCGAAGATGCTGGCCCTCGGTGAGGAGCGGATCGTCGAGCTGATCCGCACGATCGGCCTTTTTCGCACCAAGGCGAAGAACCTGATCGCGCTCAGCCGGATCCTCGTCGAGCAGCATGGCGGCGAGGTGCCGCGCGACCGCGCCGCGCTGGAGGCGCTGCCCGGGGTCGGACGCAAGACCGCCAATGTCGTGCTCAACGTCGCCTTCGGCGAGCCGACGATCGCCGTCGATACGCACATCTTCCGGGTTGCCAACCGCACCGGCATCGCCCCCGGCAAGACGCCGCTCGCGGTGGAGACCGCGCTCGAGGCGATCACGCCTGCCGAATACAAGCGCTATGCGCATCATTGGCTGATCCTGCACGGGCGTTACGTGTGCCAGGCGCGCAAGCCCGATTGCCCTAATTGCGTCGTCGCCGATCTCTGCCGCTATGGCGCCAAGACCGGCCCCGCCGAGCTGATCGCGGCGCGCGCCGCCACCGGCGAGCCCGAGGCGCTGAGCGAGCCCGCGGCGAAGTCCGTCCGTCCGCGGGTCCGCTCGCCACGTCCGGCATGAGCAATGGACGCGCAGGAAATTGCCGTCCGCCTCGGGGTGGCCGTGCTGTTCGGCAGCCTGATTGGCTTCGAGCGGCAATGGCTGCAGCGGATGGCGGGATTGCGGACCAACTCGCTCGTCGCGGTCGGCGCGGCCGGCTTCGTTGTTTTTTCGACGATGGTTTCGGGCGACGACAGTCCGACGCGGATGGCCGCTCAGGTCGTTTCGGGCGTCGGCTTTCTCGGAGCGGGCGTGATCCTGCGCGAGGGAATCAATGTGACCGGCCTCAACACCGCGGCGACGCTGTGGTGCTCGGCGATGGTCGGAACCTTCGCCGGCGCCGGACAGCTCGCCGCCAGCGGGATTGCCGCCGGGTTCGTCGTCCTGACGAACCTGTTCCTGCGCCCGTTGGTGCGGCTCATCAACCGGCAGCCGCGCGGCGCCGCCGAAATCGAGACCCATTACTCCGTCGAGGTCCGTTGTCAGGGCGACCAGGAGGCGCACATCCGCGCGCTGCTTCTTCAAGCCGCCTCGGCCGCCGGCCTCGGCCTGCGCCGCCTGACCAGCGAAAATCTCGAAGACTCCCCGCAAGTCACCGTCAGCGCCCTCCTCGTCTCAGCCGACCGCAACGACAGCGCCCTCGAACAGATCATCGGCCGCATCAGCCTCGAGCCCTTTGTCACCGCCGTTCACTGGCAGGCCGCACGGGCGGCGGCCGAGAGCTGAAGCGGCACGGCACAGAAGTCGCCGGAAGGCATGACCTCGCTTGCGAAACACCAGATTGCCTTTGAACCGGTCCTGGATCTTTGCCACCTCGGTGTGAGCACTCACCCCTGATTTCGTTTTGGCCGGGCTTGACCTGGCTCGACCACGTCGTCGCAGGCCATTACCGCGACGGCGCGAAATTCCAAACCCTTGGCCAGATGCATCGTGCCGATCGCGACCCTGCCCGGCATGACCTCGATCCTGTCGGTGAGCTTTCGCGACCGCGTTCCGCGCGCGGCGAAACTCGTGATTCGAGCGGACGAATACGCCGATCTCGTGCGGCTGAACGCCTTCTCCAACCCGAGCGGCGATCCCTCAACCTCCGCGGCGGCTTGGCGCAGCAGCGTCTCGATCAGCGCGGGCGGGGCGATGTTGGGCTGACCAAACGCCGCCGTGTAGAGGTCGTATCCGATCCCCGTCACCGGATGGACGGCAATCCGGTCGGCGATGTCCGGCTCGTCAGCGGTCAGGGTCCGCAGCCGGATGCGCAGCGCGTTTCCGAGCGCCTTCGAGAAGGTCGTCAGCAGCACCCGGGCTTGCGGGTATCGCCGGGCCAAGGCAACCGCGCGGTGCAATGCCACGATCGTCTTGCCGGTACCCGCACTGCCGCTTACCCGGGCGGGTCCGCTGTAGTCGCGGTCGACGAGCCGACGCTGCGCGGGATGCAGGAAGGCCGCCCATTTGTCCCACGGGTAATCGAGCGCCTGTTCGAGTTCCTCGATGTTCGTCAGCACACGGAACCGGCGCTGCGCGTCGGGATGAGCAAACGGATCGGCCTCGATCGGCGCCCGTTCCGGCATCGCCGGGGTGGTGCCGCTCGCCAGGTTCAGCAACGCCTCAGCAGCTTCTTGCGGCAGCCGTTCGGCGATGTCGAACAGCGTGTCCTGGTCGGCTCCCCGCACCTCGTCGAGCCGCTCGGCCGGCACTCCGTACCCGAGCAGCGCATCGTCGGCGATCCCGGCGAACAGCAGCGGCTTTGCGAGCGCCGACGCGGCGCTCGGCCGCAGCCGCTCCCCTTCGTCACCCACGGAATTGACCCGCGGGTCCACCCGCTCGGGGAGCTCGACGAGTTGGGCTGCACCCGTCGTGGGGTGGCGTTCGATCCGCCGCCGCTCGGCCCATGCATAAGCCGTGTCCTGGTGCCCGACATAACAAAGCAGCAGGCTCGCAGGCGTTCGATGGACGATCAGTCTGACATCTTCATTGACGCGAACCGACCAGAAATTCGGGTCACGGGGCCGTTCGAGCCGATGAAAGCGTAGACCCGGGCTCGACAAGTTCAGTTGAAGGTCGAAGGCCGTCGTCTTGACGGCTTTCTGCTCCATTAGGAGATTCTTCGCGATGCTGATGCTGTCGCCGGCATCCGCGCTGGCGCAGAGCGAAACCATTGCGCTCCCGGACCTCAACGTCGTAGCGACGTCCCCGCTCGGGGGCGACATCGATCGCGATAGGGTGCCGGGGACGGCTCAGACCTTGACCTCAAGGGACTTTCAGCGCACCGAATCGCCGATCGTCACAGATACGCTGTATCAGCGCATTCCTGGCGTTCACGCTATCCGATCCGAACGGCAACAGCGCCGCGCAGGCGCTCACCTATCGCGGTTTCTCGACATCGCCACTGCAGCGCACGCCGCAAGGCGTGCCTACGCCGGAGTGGACTATCGGTGCGGACATGCAGGTTGTCGGTCCCCAGTTTTTCGTCGGCGACGATTCCAACCAGAACGCCACAGATGCCCGGCTATTGGCTGGTCAACCTGCACGCTTCCGATCAGGTCGCCAAGCAAGTGCAGCTTTTTGGGCTGATCAACAACCTGTTCAACAAGCGGTACGCGCTCTTCGGAACCTTTTTCGACCCTGACGATGTCGCGAATGTAAAGCTGCCGATCGTATTGACCGATCACCGCACCGAAGTGTTGGGGCCGCCATTGGCCGTCTACGGCGGCATTCGTTTAACATTTTGAATCATGGTGTAATCATGCGCATTCGAGTATATTTATGCAAACGACCGATGAATTGAGCAAGGCTCTCGGCGAGCGCGTGCCTGACTTCGAGTGTCTCGTTGTACGGAGCGTCTCGATCACGATCGTGCCCTAATCGCGACCGCCCACCGCAATAAGGATTTGCCGGGTCTCTGGCAAAACTCCGGCGTGGCGCACGAACCATGCCGACGGGCGGCCGAATTCCGATTTCTTTGTGGAGGGTGCGGCGAAGGGCCGGCGTCTCCCCGCGTGCCGTATCCGCAGGTGACGATTGCCCCGGAACGACACCACCAAATCGTCGAGATCGCGCACCGGGTCTCGGGCGTTCTGCAGGCGGTCGATCGCGCTCGCGATTGTCTGCCGCCCGACCAGAAAGGCCGCGCGCATCTCGGTACGAACCGAGCGCGAGGCGTTGGAGTACGCGGTCATGCCTGCCAGCGCGAGGCTGATCAACAGCACAACGCAAACCAGGCCGATCAAACGGAACCGAAGCGACACGAGGGCTTCTGCCGAGAGGTGGCATCCAAGCGCTAGAGGATGCCATTACCCGTTACCAATGCATACCGGTTCGCACGGCAGATTTAGCTCGCGGGCGCTTGCGCCTGGTCGCGCCGACACAGGGAACACGCCAGATTACCGTTGGCGGCTTCGCCGCGGTTTATTGGCCATCTCAGCAACACTAAAATTGCCATAATGTTCGCGTTTCATGTCGCTCTAGGGGGCACCGATCGGCGGCGCGGGGTGACGAACCGAGGTGGAGCGATGGCTGTTGTTTCGCTGCAGAAACAGCCAGGAGGGGCCGAAGGCGACCGTTAGCGAGGGCCAATCCGGCAATCCTTCCCGCGCGGGTCGGGAAGAATTTCTGTGCAAATCGGGAAAGCGCAGCGACGGGTTGTCTGGCTTAATGGTTTCGGTGGGGCGCGGAGCCGATGAGCTGAGAAATGCTCGACCTTAAGCGTGTGTTACAAGCGCTCGGCTTGGCTATGGTGCTGCTGTCCGCCGCCGCGGCGGCGCAGCAAGCCCCCGAAGCGCCGTCGTTGAGCTTGCCCACCGTCGAGGTGGTGGGCGCCACGCCGCTGCTCGGGTCCGGGGTCGATCGCGACAAGGTGCCGGCCGAGACGCAGGTGTTGACCGATCGCGACATCAGCCGGAACGGCTACCCGCAGATGCTGCCGGCGCTCGAAGAAAATGTCCCGGGCATCACTCTCGACAATGCTGCCGGCAATCCTTTTCAGCCCAATCTCTTCTACCACGGTTTTCTCGCCTCCCCACTGCAGGGCAACCCGCAGGGGCTCGCGATCTATCTGAACGGGGTGCGATTCAACCAGCCGTTCGGCGATACTGTAAACTGGGATCTGATTCCGGACATCGCGATAGATCGGATGGACCTGGTCGGCTCCAATCCGGTGTTTGGGCTCAACGCCCTGGGCGGCGCCTTGTCGGTACGGACGAAGAACGGGTTCACCTACCATGGCGGCGAGATCGACATCCTCGGCGGCTCGTTCTCACATTATCAGGGAGAGCTGCAATACGGAGTCCAGAGCGGCAACACCGCAGCATATATGGCAGCCACCGGGCTGCACGAAGGCGGCTGGCGCGATCTGCAATCATCCAATATTCGTAATTTCTACGGCGATATCGGATGGCGTGGGAGCCGCGGCGAGGCTCATGTCAATGTGACGACGGCGGACAACACGCTGAATGGCCCGGGAACCTCGCCGATCGAGTTGCTGGCGGTCGATCCCAGCGCGCAATTCACCGCGCCGAACCTGATCAAGAACAAATATGCGCTGGTGACCGTATCCGGCTCCTATGATGTCACGGATACCACCGCACTGCAGGGAGTCGCCTATTACGAATACTTCCTGCAGAAGGTCGTCAACGGCAACGTTCCGGTGGCCTCGCCCTGCACCGATGATGATCAGGCCGGCTTTCTTTGCGTCGACTCCGGCGTGTTCGCCACCAACCGCGCCGGGAACCCGATCCCGGATTTTCTCAATGGCGGCCCCTATTCGGACCTCGACCAGCAATCGACGAACACCAACGGCTACGGCGCCTCACTTCAGGTGACCAATCGCGACGAGTTGTTCGAGCATGCCAACCAGCTCGTCGCCGGGTTCAGCTTTGACGGCGCCCAGACTTTTTTCAGCGGCAGCACGCAAATCGGCGGCTTGTCTCTGGGGGACCGAGTGTTCGCCGGCCCGGGAGTTACGATCGACCAGGCGGACGGCTCGATCGCGCCGGTACGGGTCGGCATCTCCAATGCTTACTACGGCCTTTTCTTCACCGATACTTTCAACGTCACGCCGGTGTTGGCGGCCAATCTGGCGGGCCGCTTTAACGTTGCGCAAATCGATCTGAACGATCAGCTGGGCAGCGCTCTCAGCGGCAATCACACGTATAACCGGTTCAATCCGGCCGGCGGATTGACCTACAAGATCCTTCCGGCACTGACGGTGTATGCCAGCTATGCCGACGCCAACCGGGCGCCGACTCCGGCGGAGCTCACTTGCGCCAACCCTGCAGCCCCGTGCAGCCTTGCGCAATTCTTCGCCGGCGATCCGAACCTGCAGCAGGTCGTGTCGCACACAGTCGAGGCGGGTCTGCGCAGTCAACTCCCGCTCGCCGACGGCACGACGCTATCCTCCGACGCCGCTTTCTTCCGCAGTACGCTCGACAACGATATCGCGTTTGTGAACAGCCCGATCCAGGGCCGCGGCTTCTTCGAGAATGTCGGCACGACCCTTCGCCAAGGCGTCGACATCAATCTCCGGCTCAAGAACGACCGGCTGCTCGCCTGGCTCGGCTATTCCTTTATCGACGCCACGTTCCAGAGCGGCTTCATCGTGTCGAGCCCCAACAATCCCGCAGCCGACGCCAACGGCAATATCCAGGTCCAGCCGGACAATCACTTGCCCGGCATCCCGACCAACCTGGTCAAACTGGGTGCGGATTACCGGCTGACCGATGCCTGGACGATCGGCGGCACCGGGATTGTGGCGAGCGGGCGGAACTTGTTCGGCGACGAAGCCAACCTGACCCCGAAGACGCCGGCCTATTTCGTGTTGAACTTGCATACGAGCTATCAGCTTACTCCCAACCTGCAGCTCTTCGGCCTGCTGCAGAACGCGTTCAACACGACATTTTATACATTCGGCACCTTCTCGCCGACTTCCTCGGTGTTCATTGCCCAGGCGCCGGGCGCCGCCAACCCGCGCAGCTACAGCCCCGGAGCTCCGATCGCCGGCACAGTCGGCGTCCGCCTTACCTTTTGAAGGGATCTCATAACCCGTGGATTAACGATGTTGCCGGGTCCGCCTCTTCGGAGATAGAATCGCGGGATCGGCACCACACGGGGAGGCACGCCATGGTCAAGTTGCGCGTCAACGGCCAGGAGAAATCCTTTGACGGCGATCCGTCGATGCCGTTGCTCTGGTATCTGCGGGACGAATTGGGGCTCACCGGAACAAAGTACGGCTGCGGCGTGGCGCTGTGCGGGGCCTGCACCGTGCACGTCGACGGCGCGGCCACTCGCGCCTGCATCACCGCTGTCAATGACGTCTCGGGCCGCTCTGTGACGACGATCGAAGGCCTCGACCCCCAAGGCAACCACCCGGTGCAAAAGGCGTGGCGCGCCTTCAATGTCCCGCAATGCGGCTATTGCCAAGCCGGCCAGATCATGCAGGCCGCCGCGCTGCTCGCGACCAACAAGAACCCGTCCGAGGACCAGATCAACAGCGAGATGAGCGGCAACATTTGCCGCTGCGGCTGCTACCAGCGCATCACCGCCGCCATCAAGGCGGCCGCTACAGGAGCGTGACATGACCCAGGCTCACGTAATTGTCGAAAACGTCAGCCGCCGGGGGTTCCTGAAGGGGCTATTGGCCACCGGCGGGCTCATTGTCGCCGCCGAGTTTGCGCCCACTCGCGCCGGGTGGGCCGCCTATGCGACCGGGGCCGCGAAGATGGCCGGAGGGGTCGTCAGCGACCCGCATGTTTTCATCTCGATCGATCCGAGCGGGCTCGTGACGATCGTCGCGCACCGCGCGGAGATGGGCACCGGCTCGAAGACCAGCCTGCCGATGGTCGTCGCCGATGAGCTCGAAGCCGACTGGTCCCGCGTCAAGGTCGTGCAGTCGCCGGGCGACGAGAAGAAATACGGTAATCAGAACACCGACGGCTCGCGCAGCATGCGCCACTTTATCCAGCCGATGCGCGAATGCGGCGCCGCGATGCGGCATATGCTTGAAACCGCCGCCGCGCAGCGCTGGAACGTCCCGGTCGGCGATGTGCAGGCGCAGAACCATGAGGTGATCCACAAGTCCTCGGGACGCAAGCTCGGTTACGGCGACCTCGCCGCCGCGGCGAGCGCGTTGCCGACACCGCCCGCCGACCAGATCAAACTCAAGGACGAATCCGCCTTCCGGTATCTCGGCAAAGGCAATGTCCAAATCGTCGATCTGTTCGACATCACGACCGGCCGCGCCGTCTACGGCATCGACACCAAGCTCGCCGGGCTGAAATACGCGGTCATCGCGCGACCGCCGGTCATGGGCGGCAAGCTCGCCTCCTATGACGGTAGCGCTGCGATGAAGGTGCCGGGTGTCGAGAAGATCGTCGTTATCGAGGGCACGCCGCCGCCATCCAAGTTCCAGCCAATCGGCGGCGTCGCGGTCATCGCGCGCAACACCTGGGCGGCTATCAAGGGGCGTGAGGCGTTGGTCATCAAGTGGGATGACGGGCCGCACGCCAGTTACGATTCAGCCGCCTACAAGGCCCAGCTGGAGGAAACCGCGCGCAAGCCGGGCAAGGTCGTCCGCGATGAAGGCGATGCCGAGAAGGCGCTCGGGTCTGCTGCAAAGACGGTGTTCGCGGAATACTACGCGCCGCATCTCGCTCACGCCCCGATGGAGCCGACTTGCGCGACGGCGCGCGTCGCGGGCGGCAAATGCGAGGTTTGGGCGGCGGTGCAGAGCCCGGGCGGCACACAAAACGAGCTGGTGGAGAAGCTCGGCCTCAGACCGGAGGATGTGACGGTCAACGTCACTTTGCTCGGCGGCGGTTTTGGCCGCAAGTCAAAGCCCGATTTCGTGCTCGAAGCGGCATTGCTGTCGCGCGAGATGGGCGGCGCCCCGGTCAAGGTCACCTGGACGCGCGAGGACGACCTCCATAACGATTATCTGCACACTGTCTCGGCCGAGCGCATCGATGCCGGGCTCGATGCGCAAGGCAAAGTCGTCGCGTGGCGTCACCGCACCGTCGCGCCGACGATCCGGGCTACTTTCGTGCCGGATCCGAAACTCGAGCAGCCGGGAGAGCTCAGCCAGGGTGTGCTGGATGTGCCGTTCAACGTCGCCAATTTGCGCTGCGAGGTGGGCGAAGCCGAAGCGCACACGCGTATCGGCTGGTTCCGCTCGGTGTCGAACGTTCCGCACGCCTTTGCGATACAGTCCTTTGTAACCGAGCTCGCCAACGCGGCGGGGCGCGATCCCAAGGATATGTTGATCGAGCTTCTCGGGCCGCCGCGTCTCGTCAAACCTCCCGCGGAATACACCAATTACGGCGACCCGCTGGAAACCTACCCGATCGACACGGCGCGGCTGCGGCGCGTCGTCGAACTCGTCGCCGACAAGGCCGAATGGGGCAAGAAATTGCCGCCGCGGCACGGCCACGGCATCGCCGTGCATCGCAGCTTCTTGAGCTACGTCGCGACGGTCGTCGAGGTTGCGGTGGATGACAAGGGGCGCCTCTCGGTGCCGCGCGTCGATACCGCAATCGATTGCGGCTTTGCCGCCAACCCGGAACGCATCTACTCGCAGGTCGAAGGCGCGGCGGTGATGGGGCTGAGCCTCGCCAAATATGGCGAGATCACCTTCAAGAACGGGCGCGTCGAGCAGAACAACTTCGACGGCTTCCAGGTGCTGCGGATCGACGAGTCGCCGCCGATCACGCATGTCTGGATCGTGCCCAACAGCATCGACGTGCCGTCGAGCGGCGTCGGCGAGCCCGGTCTGCCGCCCTTCGCGCCAGCCTTGTGCAACGCGATCTTCGCCGCGACCGGCAAGCGCATCCGCCGCCTGCCGATCGGCGACCAGCTCGCGACCTAGGGGGCCCGTCTGTAGTGCTTGTCGCGGGGCGTTGAGGTTCTCACCCGTCATTCCCGCGAAAGCGGGAATCCAGGGCCGCTAGCCGGGATGGCTGCCCCCCTGTTCAAGCCCAGGGGCAGGCTCTGGGCCCCCGCTTTCCGCGGGGGCGACGGATGTGCTCGGGGGAAAACGGTGGATCGGGTTTGTCCCTGTCGTACGCGTCTGATCGGACGGCGAAAAGCGCTCGCGCTGGGGGTTGGCTTGGCGCTCACGCCGCGCTTTGCCTTGGCGCAAACCGATCCCGCTCGCGAGCGGCCGAAGGAAGGCGACCTGCTGGTCAATGTGACCACCGCGGCCAATCTGGAGCCGCTGAAGCCCGATGATCTGCCGCTCGACGGCAAGCAAACCCTGGCTTGGCCGATGGATCCGGAGACGAAGACGCTGCGCAGCGGCTCACGGCTCAACAAGGTGCTGTTGTTGCGGCTCGACCCAGAGGGGTTCGACGCCGAGACCAAGCAGCGCGCGGCCGACGGTGTTGTCGGATATTCGGCGATATGCCCGCACACCGGCTGCGACGTCACGAATTGGCATCCCGACAAGCAATTGCTCGAATGCCCCTGCCACTTCTCGATGTACAATCCGAAGGAAGAGGCCAATGTGGTGAGCGGACCCTCGCCGCGCCGCTTACCGGCCCTGCCATTGAAAATTGCCGACGGAGAGCTCGCGGTTGCGAAGCCGTTCATCGGCCGGCCCGGCTTCCAACAAATGTGACTGCAATACAATGAGGAGGAATGCATGAAGATCAGATACCGGCTCCAGGCCGTGCTGGCGACGAGCGCGCTCTCGCTGGTGCTCGCCGCGGCCGCCTCGGCGCAACAACCCTCGCCGCCACCGCCGGTACCGGAGACGCCGCAGCCGGTCGCGCCGCTATTGCAGAATTACAAGCCGGTGACCGTAGACCGGCTCAAGCAGCCGGAAGAAGGCGATTGGCTCATGTACCGCCGGACCTATGACGGCTGGGGGTATAGTCCGCTGTCGCAGATCACGACCGAGAACGCCGCCAAGCTGAAGCCGGTGTGGACATTGGTGACGGGTCAGGTCGAAGGCCACCAGGCGCCGCCGATCGTCAAGGACGGCGTCATGTTCGTCGCGACGCCGGGCAATCAGGTATTGGCGATCGACGCCAAGAAGGGCGACATCCTGTGGCGTTTCAAACGGCCGATCCCGGAAGACATGTTGCTGCTCCACCCGACGAGCCGCGGCGTCGGGTTGCTCGGCGATAAGGTTTATTTCGCCGCAGCCGATGCGGTGCTCATCGCGCTCGACGCCAAGACCGGGAAGGAGGTTTGGAAAGCCCCGGTCGAGGATTACACGCACGGCTACTATATGTCACTGGCGCCGCTGGTCGCCGACGGCAAGGTCATTGTCGGCGTGTCGGGGGGCGAACTCGGTGTGCGCGGCTTTGTGGCCGCGTTCGATGCCGAGACCGGGAAGCCGCTTTGGAAGACCTACACGGTGCCGGCGCCCGGCGAGCCGGGCAGCGAAACCTGGCCAAAGGGCGACCAATGGAAGACGGGCGGTGGCTCGGTCTGGATCACCGCCAATTACGATCCGGAAACCAACATCAGCTACTGGGGGACCGGAAATGGCGGGCCGTGGATGGGGGACCAGCGCCCGGGCGACAACCTCTACACGTCATCGGTCATCGGCCTCGATACTGCGACCGGCAAGATCAATGGGTTTCACCAGTACCATCCCAATGATTCCTGGGACTGGGACGAGGTGTCGCCGCCAATACTGGTCGACTACCAGCACAATGGTAAAACCATAAAGGGTCTCGTCGACGTCGCTCGCGACGGCTATCTGTGGATGCTCGAGCGGAGCGGAGACAAGATCAACTTCGTCGACGGCAAACCCTTTGTGAAGCAGAATGTCTTCGGCAAACTCGATCCGGAAACTGGGCGGCCCGAGATCAATCCCGGCCGCCAGCCTGGAACCGGTAAAAAAGCCGATTTTTGCCCATCGCTGTGGGGCGGCAAGGACTGGCCGCCGGTGGCGTATAGCCCGAAGACGCGGCTACTCTATATCCCGGCCAATGAAAACCTGTGCGGCACGATCACCGGGGAACCTGTAACGTACACTCCAGGACAACGGTATGTCGGCGCAACCTCGACGATGTATATCGCGCCGGGCGGCGATCACATCGGCGAATTGCAGGCCTGGAACCTCGACACCGGTCAAAAGGTGTGGAGCCATCCATTCGGCATGTCACAGCTCTGGGGACCGGTGCTGGCAACCGGCGGCGGCGTTCTCTTCGCGGGCGGCACCAACGATCGCTACTTCCGCGCCTTCGACGCCTCGAACGGCAAGACCCTATGGGAATTCCGCACCGGGTCGGGGGTCAATGGCGTGCCGGTCTCCTTCCAGCTCGACGGAAAGCAATACATCGCCGTCCAGTCGGGTTGGGGGGTCGATGCCGCACGCATGCAGGCCCGCCTCAACCTGGCGCGGCCATGGGAATACCCCGACGTGCCGCAAGGCGGCGCCATCTGGGTGTTCGCCGTCGACTAGCTCCCGCAAGCCGTGGAGGGCGGCAGGTCTATCCGGCCGCCCGCTGCGGTGCATGCGTGAAGGCTTGCGCAATCGCCTCCAAGGCGGGCTTGGGTTTTAAATCGGCATCAAAAGGCAAGGGCCGGGACGGCAGGCCATCGGCGCGCCATTTTGATTCATGGGTCTCTTTCCGGACAATCCAGCTGTGGCGGTCCGACAATCCCCAGGTCACCACCACTTTTACCGCCGCTTCGTCTAGCGCGGTGTCGAGGAAGCGGCTGTAGGTATCGGCCACCAGACGATCCCGAACCGCTTCATCTGCCGGCGCGTTTTCATCGGTGACGTCGAGCTCGGTGATCTGGATCGTCAGACCGAGACCCGCCAGCTCGGCGAGAAACCGGCGCAGCCGAGCTGCGGAAAAGGGCGGTCCACCGACGCAGGAAAGATGGGCTTGGACGCCGGCGGCGTCGACCGGGGTCCCGGATCGCCGCATCCGCTCAAGCAGCTTGAGCAACGTCGTGCGGCGCGCCTCCTGTTCCGGGGTATCCAGCTCGATATCGTATTCGTTGACGACGAGGCGGGCGGCGGGATCGGCCTCGCGCGCTGTCCGATAGGCGAGATCAAGATAGTCAGGCCCGAACATTTCGAGGAAAACCCCGGTGCGAAGGCCATCGGGCCTGCCATCCTTGGGCTCGATCGGTTCGTTGACGACATCCCAGCTGTGCACCATTCCATGGTAGCGCCCGGCTAGCCGACGTATGCGCTCGACGATCGCGCTCTCGATCTCGTCTCGGCTGGCCAAGTCGAAGAACCAGTTCGGAGTGCGGTGGTACCAGAGCAAATTGTGGCCGCGCAATGCGAGGTCGTTTTCGAGCGCGAAAGCGGCGACCGTGTCGGCGGGACCGTAATCGTCGTCGCCGCGCGCGCCGCGGTTCATGACCTGCCATTTCATGTCGTTCTCGGCGACCACCAGCCCTGTTTGCTGCAGCACGAGATCGATAAAGCGGGGATCGCCGGTAACCTGTCTGGCCGAAATCGTCGTCCCGTAGAGCAGCCCCTTTTCGGCGGCCAACTTGCGCAACGGCAAGGCCTCTTCAGCATGGCTCGACACCGGAATGGCGGGGCTGACGCCGCTGCCCAGCGCCGCCAGGCCAGCGACAAGAAATCGCCGCCGATTTCGGAATATCAAATTTGCCGCGAGACATGAATGATTGAATCGAATTGCGATGTACGTTTTTTCAGGCTCTCGGCAGGGCCTGCCCCCGATCGTGCGATATTGCCATTGCAATCGGCGGCCGTGCGAGATGATTCGGCGCTCGGTCTGCGTCACGGCAGCGCACAGTACTCGTCAAAAGGCACCTGCGGCGCCTCTTCGCACCCGGTTCGCTGACTGTCCTCCAAACTAGAACCCAGTGGGTATTCGGGACGAATTTCCCGGAGCTCGGCGGATCGTTCCTTGTGGCCCACCACTGACGGCTTCACTGAAACAACCCTCGACGGCGGCAGGATCACGGTTGCAGTCGTGCCGCGCCCCTTGTCGCTCTGTAGGGTCAACGAGCCGCCGTGGAGCTCGGCCAGCTTTCGAGCGAGCGGCAACCCCAAACCGGAGCCTTCATGGCGGCGGGCGAGTCCTCCATCGACCTGGCCAAACCGCTCGAGCGCGATTTCGATCTCGTCCCCTGTCATACCGCGGCCATTGTCCCGCACGACGAAAGCGGCGCCCCCCTCTTCCGTGCGCCGCACGAGCAGCTTGATCGCCCCGCCGAGCTCGGTGAATTTGATCGCGTTCGACAGCAGGTTGAGCAGGATCTCTGTCAGACGAGCCCGGTCGGCCGTTAGAGCGGGCATGTCTGCTTCCACGTCGACGGCCAATTTCAACAGGCCGGCGGCAGCACGATCCTTGACGAGCGCTATGGCGCTGCCGACCAGCTTGCTGGGCTCGATAACTTCTTCGTGCAGATCCAGCCTGCCGGCGTCGATCCGCGCTAGGTCAAGTATCTCGTTGATCAGATACAGAAGATGCTCGCCGCTCTGGCGGATAAGACCGACATATTCGGCTTGCCGCGACTGGAGCGGCCCGGCAATCCCGTTCTCCAGCACCTCCGAGAAGCCGAGGATCGCATTGAGCGGCGTCCGCAGCTCGTGGCTCATATTGGCGAGAAATTGCGATTTGGCGATGTTGGCGGTCTCGGCGGCGGCCTTTGCTTCATGCACGGCTCGTTCGGCCAGAACCTTCTCAGTGATGTCGCGGGCTGTTCCTCGATAGCCGTGAAACCGTTGCGCCTCATCAAAGAATGGGTTGCCGCCGACGGAAATCACGCGTTCGGGATCGTCGCCGATCTTGCGTTTATAGACAAAGTCACGGAACGGTTCGTGCCGGTCCAGTACCGCAAGATGTTCCTGCCATTTGGCCGGTTCGCTGTCGATATCGCCTGCCAGCTCAGTGCGGGTTCGGCCGATACGAGTTTGAGGGTCCTGGCCAAACGCACGAATGTGATCGGACAGATAAGTGAACCGATGCTCCTCATCCGTCTCCCAGAACCAGTCGGATGAGGTCAGAGCGAAATCGCGGCACCTAGCTTCGCTCTCGCGCAAAGTCGCCTCGGACCGCTCGAGCGCGCGTGAACGCGCCACCAACTCCCGAAACAACAGGGCAAAACCGATCGCCGCGCAAAGCGTGCCGAAGGCAAGGAACAGCGATTGACGCCCCCAGTTCGCAAGCACGGCCTTTTCCGCGGCCGAGACTGTATCGATTAGGGGGAAATCGCGCAGGGGATGGATGGCGACGATACGCACGAGCCCGTCGATTTTGCCCCCACCCCCTTCTTCGCTCAGATCCCAAATGGCTAAACCAGCGGTCGTCACGATGAGGACGAGCAGAGCCATCCCAGCAACCAACATAGGGCGGCTGGTGCAAAAACGTCGGCCCTGGAGGCGGTCGGGTTTTACCACGCCGCGACACTATCGAAAGATGCTTAGCGAGAAATAAAGGGAAGTTCATTGAATACGACGTGATTTTACCGGACCAAGATCCTGGTTTGATTGAAGATGCTCGATGTTCGCTCTGGCAGCCATGTCTGCCTGGCTGCCGGGGGCCAATTGACCGACCCGCTGCCAATCCTGGCGCGCGCCCTCGTCGTCGCCATTCAAGCGGCGGATGTTGCCGCGTTCCAGCAGCGCCGGCGCGGAATTCGGCGTTCGCGCTATTGCCTTTTCGACATCGGCGAGCGCGGGGTCGAGCCGATCCAGGGCGCGGTTTGCCGAGGCGCGGTAGATCAGCGCGTCGACGCGCGACGGGTCGGCCTTCAGGACATGGTCGAGATCGGCTACCGCTTTGTCGTAGTACCCCGCCGATGCGGCTGCTTGCGCCCGGTCGATCAGCAGGTCGAGGTCGTTCGGCTCCAGGGCAACCGCCGCCCCGGCCGCCACATAGGCCCGCACCGGATCGCCGGCCAATCCCCAGGCCTGCCCAGCCTGGTCGAGCACCTCGGCGCGCAACGCGGCCGGCACCGTTATCGCTTGCGCCAGCGCTTCCAGGCGAACCGCCGCCTCCTTGTATTGCTTCAGGCCGATCAGTGCGACGGCGGCGCAATGATCGGCCGGATGCGCACCGCCGCGCTCGTGCCAGCTCTGCGAGAGGTTGCGGGCCTCCCCCGGGTTTTGCCGCGCCAGCTTCATGCAGCGCTCATACATCGCCGCCTCGCCCGCCGCATCGCGCGGCACAGCGGATTGCACGGGCGGCTCGGCTGCCGCGGCTTTCCCCCAAGCCACGATCAAGAGGCCGCACAAAGCGGGAATCATCAAAGGATTGCGATTGCCAGAGGACAAGCTTATCAACTGTTAGTTTGTTTAGCCGAAGGACGAGAATGAAGGGATCGGTCGGCCCGGTCGAGCATTCTCGAGGAGGTGCCGGCGGCGGTCTACTGAGAAGCCTCTGGCACTCCTGCGCCGTGGCCGCATGTCTCGTGGCCGGCCTTCGAGCAGAGGCGGCCGCCCAAGTGATCCCTGAAACGCGCGGGCGTCCCTCCCCGCAGCTGCCGCCGGTTCAGCCGAGCCCATCCCCGCCATCGAGTTTGACGGTGCCATTGCCGCCGCAGCCCTCGGAAGGTGCACCGCTGGCGCAGGGCCCGCGCTTTGTCCTCCGCGATGTCACGATTGCCGGAAACACGGTTCTCGACCAAGCAGCGATTCGCGGTGTTGTCGAACCCTATCTCGGTAAGCCGGTGACCACCGCGGACCTCGAAGAAATTCGCCGGCAATTGACCTTGCTCTACATCAACCGCGGTTACATCAACTCGGGCGTCGTGATCCCGGACCAGAACGTTGTCAACGGCGTGGTTGCTTTTCGCGTCGTCGAAGGCCGGGTCAGCGATATCGAGGTCACCGGCACCGACCATTTCGATCCGGAATATTTCATTTCGCGCCTTGCCCACGGCACCGAATCTCCATTTAATGTCGAGAATTTGGCGCGCGAGCAGCAAATCCTGCTGCAAGACCCGCTGGTCAAGCGGCTCAACCTCGAGCTGCTGCCCGGCCTCGAACCCGGCGAAGCACGACTTCATGCCGACGTTCTCGAGGGCAGCCGGTATTCGCTGAATGCTCAGATCGCCGATGATCAATCGCCGGCCGTGGGCGCGGTGCGCGGTCAATTGCAGGGCTCATTCGCCAACATATTGGGTTTCGGCGATATTCTGAGCGCCCAATATGGCCGCAGCCAGGGCCTCAACGACGGGTATGTCGGCTATTCGTTGCCGATCGACAGCGACGATACGCGGGTCAGCCTGCGCTACGACAAAAACGGCGTCGTGGTGATCACGCCGGAGCTGAGCCCGTTGAACACCACCAGTACCTTTTCGAGCGTCGGTGTAGGGCTGAGCCGCCCCATCTACCGGACCCCGGAACAGGCCTTTACGCTGGGCCTGAGCATCGAGAGGCGGCAGCAGCAGACGTTTCTGCTCGGGATGCCGTTTCCCTTTACGGCCGGCGCCGAGCCCAACGGAAAGACGGTCGTGACGCCGGTGCGACTCTACCAGGACTGGCTCGACCGTGACGTCGAGCATGCCTTTGCCGCACGCTCGACGCTCAGCTTCGGGATCCAGACCTTGGGCGCCACCGTGATCGAGACGTCGCTTCCCGGCACACCGACTGCGAAATTCTTCTCCTGGCTCGGCCAGGCGCAATATGTGCGCCGGATCTACGAGGACTGGGAAATACTGCTACGTTCCGACCTTCAGCTCGCCAATTGCCAGAAAGCTGGTGACGCAGGTGTCCCGGAAATAATCCTGCAGTTCGGTTTCTTTGAGCCTCTCGACCGTGTCGCGCGCCTCCCTGATCAGCGGCGTTGCCTGCGCCGGATCGGACGAGGCCCCGCAACAGCATGTCGCTGTATTCGAGGTAGACCGGGCCGAAAGTGGTCCGATAAGAGGAGCGGCCGTCGCGATATTCCACGGGAATGTCCTGACGCACCGACTGCAGCTCGGCGACGGCACGGCGATAACTGGTCAACGCCGTATCCGTCTGGCCGCGACGCCGGGCGAGGCGCGCCCGCTGCCAGTCCCAGCGGAACGAAAGCTCGGGCGCTGAGGCTTGCTGGGCGGCAAATGCGGCCCGGTCGGTCAAGTTCGATGCTTCCTCCAGCCGGTTTTCCCGTTCGTAGAGCTGAGCCAGACCGCCTTGCGCCAATGACGAAAGGGTCGCGTTGTGGAGCGAGTTGGCGTTCCCCGCCGCGGCGCGGAAGGCGCGGGAAGCGACGGCTTGCGCATCGGCTGGGATGCTTCCTTCGCCCTCGAACACCGCGGAACCGGCCGAAACCAGGGCCATGCCGCGATTGTATGAAGCCGGCGACCACTCAAGCGTGTCGACCGATCTGGTTAGCAGTGCGGGCGCGTGGGTTGCATCCTTGCGCCGCAGCGCGAGACGCGCGGCATTGGTTTCAGCAGTAGCTGCGAGCGCATCGTCATGCGCCGCTTGGGCGCTGGCTATCGCCTCGGCGTAAGCGGATGCGGCGTCTGCCGGACGTCCTGTCGAAGCGTAAAGATTGCCGAGGTCGTTGTTGCTCGCGGCGAGAATCGCAGGGTCGTGCAGTCGGCTGGCGAGGTCGCGCGCCCGCTTCAGCAGCGGCTCGGCAACCGCAGTGCGGCGCGACATGAACGCCAGATTGCCGAGCGCTCCGCTGCTTGCTGCGATCAACGGCTGGTCCTTGCTCTGCTCGGCCTTGGCAAGGGCGGCCTGAAGGTCGCTGCTGGCGTCGCGGAAATAACCCTCTATTCGGTATGCCTCGCCGCGTCGCGCCAGGGCCTGAGCTTCGAGATCAGGGGTGGCATTGAGCCGGCACAAACGGATCGCCTCGGACCAATCGCGGGTGGCCGCGACGATGTCCCCGGCACGAAAGGCCGCCGTACCCGCGCCCAAGGTAATCGAGCGCCGCGACGCGGCCGCTCTCGACCTGCGCGGCCATCGGGGCAACGTAAAACAGAGACCCCGCTAGCAGCGCGGCCGGAAAGACGAGGCGGTTCATTTTTCGGTCATGACAATCAACGTGCCACTTTCTCCGGCTTCGAGGCGCTGACAATGGAATGCGACGCACGGGTCCTCGGGATAGTCGCGATGCAGCGCGGCGAACTGCTCGGCAGCCTCGGGCAGACCCGCCATCACCATACGGAATGCGGTTTCATAGCGACCGATCCGCACGCTTTCCAGATCCTCCGCCGCGAGCGGCTCTAACACGTCGCTTGCGGCGTGGCGGCCTTTTACGACAAACGCGCCTATTGGGCGGAAACGGTGACGCTGCGCCTTGCCGACGATCTCCCCCGAAACACAGATCCGCGTGCCGATCGTCTTGTTCAATCCTTCAAGGCGCGATCCGGTGTTAAGCATGTCGCCGAGCGCTGAATATTTCAGCCGGGAACAGGTGCCAACATTGCCAACCATGGCAATGCCAGTGTGGACCCCGATGCGGGTGTGGCCGAAATGGATGCCGCGGGCCTCTTGCTCGGCGCTGAAGCGGCGGGCGAACGCGTCGATGCCCAATGCGGCCCTGACCGCCCGGTCGGCGTGGTCCGGCTGGTCGACCGGCGCGCCGAAAAATGCGAGCACCGCATCCCCGATGAACTCATTCACCATGCCGCCCTCGGCAAAGATCGCCGCGCATACCCCCTCGAAATAATCGTTGCACATACTGGCGAGAAATTCCGGCTCGGCGGTCTCGGAGAACGTCGTGAACTTGGCGACATCGGTGAAAACTACCGAAATTCCCCGACGCTCGCCCCCGAGCTTGGGCAAGGTGCCGGACGCCAGCATCTTAGCGACCACGGCAGGCGGTAAAAAATGTTCGAAGCTCTTGCGCAAGAGCGCGCGAGCGCGGTTGCTGGCGGCGTACATGATCCGGTTTGTTAGCCCGGCCGAGCCGACCCAGGCAATCGCAGCAGGCACCGCCGGCAGCAGCAGAGCCATTCCGAAGGCTTGGTATACGGTGCCGGCGAGTACCAACACGCCAATGACTGAGCCGCAGGCTGCCGGGATCGGGTACCGGACGAGCAACCCGAGGGCCATGCCGGCCATTGCCCAGCCCCAGATCCACAAATCCTCGCTGTCGCGAGAGAGACTGCGCAGGCTCGGAGCGCCGTCGATCGCCTCCCGGATCAACTGATCGGCGATAAGCGCATGCACCGTGATCCCCCATATCGGCTCTTCTCTGCCGAAGCCGGTGCCGAACGGGGTCGAGAAGGTATCCTTGACGCTTTCCGAGGTGACACCGATGAGAACGGCCCGCCCGCGAACCAGCGAGGCGGCATCATCACCGCGCATGATTTCGCCGATACTCTTCAATGGAAACCGGTACGGACCGCCGTGATAATCGAGCAGCATTTGGTACCCGGCGCTGTCCAGTCGGATGTAGGGTCCGCGGCTGTCGTCGAGGGGAGCAATCAGCGCCTTGCCGAGGCGCAGCTGATCGTCCTCCGCAGGCGTGGGCCTTATGTGATCGACAGCGAGATAGCCCAGGGCCAGGGCCATCCCCATGCTGGTGTAATTGTCGACGCCGTCATCGGCGTACAACAAGCCGCGCCGCACGACATTGCCCGAGTTCGGTCACGATATCGGCAAGGACGGCGCGGTCCGTGCCGCGAAGGTCCGCCGGCGGCAGGATCACCCGCTTCGCGCCGTCTTGGAGCATGAAGGTCCAGACGATTTCCTTGTGCCGGGCGAGAACCGACGCCAGCCGCTCGGTGCCGGGCGGCTTGGGATGGTCGCGATAGATGTCGACGCCGATGACGCGAGGCTGCCAGCTGGCGATCCGCTCCAATAGATCGGCGAGATCGCCGTCCCTCAGCGGCCAATCGAAGTCCTCGACATCGGCCTCTGTGCCGCCGACCAGAAGGACCGTGTTGCTCGGTGCGCTGCCGGCCCAAGCCACCCGCCAACCCGTCATAGATCAGAAGCTCGAAGGGTTGCAGCCAGCCATAACCGCGAACCACAATGATCGCAGCGACGATGATGTGCGCAGCGATCAGCGCCTTGAGGCCGGGGCTGCGCAGGATCCGCGCGATGCGGTCCCGAGCTGGGGCAAGCCGTCGCAGTGGTTCGCCGATCGCGGCGGTCATCGGCTCAGCCGCAGCGCATCGTCAGATGCATCGTCGTTTGCACTGCGGCGCCATCCGCCTCGATCGTGCCTGCGCCCGGCGCCGGATTGGGGGTGACGTCGCGGCCGGCAATGTAGAGCGCCGGCAACGTTGTTTCCGGGTCCTGCGGCAGGCCGCCCCGGCCCGCCTCGACGAGGCTCGAAATCGGCCGGTCGCTGCGGGCCGCGCAGGCCTCGCGCAGAACCGCCGCCCGGCCGCGCAACTCGGTCGACAGTACGACCAGGGCGCCGTTGACATCGACGCGCGGGCCATTAATTTCGACCGTCCCGGAAATCCCGAGCTGCGAAGTTGCCGACACGACGCTGTCCGAAGACGGGATGAACAGATCGGCGGTGATCGTGATGTTGCCGCCATGACCTTCGATCGCCTGGGCGATGATGCTGCTATGATCGAGGATCATAAGCTGCGGGTCGATCGCGATGTTTCCGCCGTTCCCGGTCTCGCCCTTGACCGAGGTGGTGATCTCGCTGCTCACCAGATAGAGGAAATCGCGCACGTGCAACGTGATGTTGCCGCCGCTAGCCGTCGACGTTGCCGCTTCGGTCGAAATCGCCGCACCGTTATTCATCAATAAGCGGCCTGCCGTGACGGTGATCGACCCCGCATCGCCGCTGCCGGTCGATCGCGCGGTGATTTGCGGTCCGCGATCCGGCAGCACGATGTCCGAAGCGACGTTGACATCGACATCGCCACCCTTGCCGGGACCCGCGGTCGAGCTGGCGATCTGCGCGCCGCCCTCTACGGTCAGGCTGTTGGCGTTCACCGTCACCGAGCCGCCCGGACCCGATTGCGGCCCGATCGCCGAGGCGGCGATCTGGGTATTGGAGACGCCGGCGCCGTCGAGCATCAACGCGCCGGACGTCGTCACATCGACCGAGCCGCCGGCGCCGGTCCCCGCCGTGGTGCTGGAGATCTCCGCCCCCGACACCAGCGCGATCTGCGGCGCCGTCACCATCACCGACCCGGCGTTGCCGCTCGCCGTCGAAGATGCCGAAGCGATGATCCCGCCGCCCGCATCGCTCAAGCTCAATGGCCCCTGGGCGGTGACCTGCACGGTGCCGCCATTGCCTGCTCCGGCCGTGGTCGAGGTCACTCTCGCACCACCGGACAGCGCGAGGGCGCCGCCCGCCGCCAGCACCACTTCCCCCGCCGCACCGGTCGAGCCCGCCTCGGCCGAGGCGGTGATCCCGCTCGCGCCGCCCGGCCCGGTGCCCGACAATGTCACATTGTTCGCCACGCTCACCGCGACATCGCCGCCTTGGCCGGGCCCGGCAGTGGTGGCGGCGATCTGCGCGCCGCCTGCGATGGTGAGGGCATTGGCCGCTACCGTCACCGAACCTCCGGGCCCCGATTGCGGGCCCGTCGCCGAGGCGGCGATCTGGGTATTGGAGACGCCGGCGCCGTCGAGCATCAACGCGCCGGACGTCGTCACATCGACCGAGCCGCCGGCCCCGGTCCCCGCCGTGGTGCTGGAGATCTCCGCCCCCGACATCAGCGCGATCTGCGGCGCCGTCACCATCACCGACCCGGCATTGCCGCTCGCCGTCGAAGATGCTGAAGCGATGATCCCGCTGCCCGCATCGCTCAAGCTCAATGACCCCTGGGCGGTGACCTGCACGGTGCCGCCATTGCCTGCTCCGGCCGTGGTCGAGGTCACTCTCGCACCACCGGACAGCGCGAGGGCGCCGCCCGCACCACTTCCCCCGCCGCACCGGTCGAGCCCGCCTCGGCCGAGGCGGTGATCCCGCTCGCGCCGCCCGGCCCGGTGCCCGACAATGTCACATTGTTCGCCACGCTCACCGCGACATCGCCACCTTGGCCGGGCCCGGCAGTGGTGGCGGCGATCTGCGCGCCGCCTGCGATGGTGAGGGCATTGGCCGCTACCGTCACCGAACCTCCGGGCCCCGATTGCGGGCCCGTCGCCGAGGCGGCGATCTGGGTATTGGAGACGCCGGCGCCGTCGAGCATCAACGCGCCGGACGTCGTCACATCGACCGAGCCGCCGGCCCCGGTCCCCGCCGTCGTGCTGGAGATCTCGGCGCCGGACACCAGCGCGATCTGCGGCGCCGTCACCATCACCGACCCGGCGTTGCCGCTCGCCGTCGAAGATGCCGAAGCGATGATCCCGCTGCCCGCATCGCTCAAGCTCAATGGCCCCTGGGCGGTGACCTGCACGGTGCCGCCGTCGCCCTGCCCCGCCGTGGCCGAACTGACGAGCCCGCCGCCGGTGACGACGATGTCCTGCCCGGCCAGGGTCACTGCGCCGGCGCGCCCGGTGCTTCCGGGCTGGGCATTGGTCAAAAGACCGGTCGGCAGCTGCGCTCCCGAGCCGTCGATGACGACCCCGCCTTGTGCGGTGACTGTGACATCCCCGCCATTGCCCGAACCAAAGGTTAGGCTCTGGATTTCGCCGCCATGCGAAATCGACAGGCTTCCGATGTTGACCGTCACCCGGCCTGCGTTCCCGGCACCGAAATTGGCGCTGGATGCGATGCCCGTGCCGAAGCTCGGCGTGCCGGCGCCGTCGATGACCAGCGTGCCCGAAGCGTTTACCGATACTTCGCCGGCGGCGCCGGTGCCAAAAGTCGAGGTGGAAATCACCCCGCTGTCGAGGATCGAGATATTACCGGCATTGACCGTTATATGCCCGGCGTTGCCGCCGTTGGGATCGAGAGTGCGGGCAATAATTCCGGCCGGCACCGCGGCACTGGGGTTTGCGATCCCATCGATCACCAGGTCGCCGGCCAGATTGACCATGATGTCGCCGCCGGCGCCTTGACCGAGGGTGGAAGCCGAGACCTCGCCGCCATTGGCAATGGCGAGCGAGCCGGCGCTGACAGTCACCGCACCGGCATTTCCCCCACCGGTTCCCGACGCCGAAGTGATACCGGTGCCGAAATTTTGCGCTGTTCCGTCGATCGAAAGCGATCCGGCAATCGCCACATTGACATTGCCACCCGCACCATTTCCGAAGGTCGAGGCCGAGATCGACCCGTCCTGGGTAATCGCGAGCGAGTTGCCGGTGACCTGCACATTGCCCCCCGCGCCGGCGGCGTAGGTCGAGGCGGAGATCATTCCGCCATTGCTCAGCCCCAATACTCCGGCGGCGACCTGAACATCGCCGCCCGCGCCGGCGCCGAACGTCGAGGCGGAGATCTGCCCACCGTTGGTGAGCGCCAGCGAACCAGCGGTGACCCGGACCTCTCCCGCATTTCCTGGGTTGAACCCCGATTCCGAAGAAATGCCGGTAGACAGGTTTTGCCCGCGGCCATCGATCGACAACGCGCCGGCGACATTGACCGTGACGCTTCCAGCGCTCCCGGTCCCGCCCAACGAGTCTACCGATATCAACCCGTTCGTTACTATATTGAGACTGCCTGCACCGACCGTGATATTGCCCGCGCTCCCGGTGCTGTCGGTAAGCGCAGTAATACCTGTCAGGAGGGTCGACGACGTTCCGTCAATCGAGAGCGCCCCGGCGACGGTTACGGCAATGTTGCCGCCCTTGCCGGTTCCGAACGTATCGGTCGTGATCTGGCCGTTCGAGTTGACGGACAACGACCCGGCATTGATGGTGATGTCGCCAGAGTTTCCGGTGACTGCTCCAGTCTTAAGCGGGAGGGAGAGCGCAGTGATGCCGGTTATCGGACCGGCTTGCGAAACTCCGTTGATAGAAAGGGCGCCGGCGACGTTCACGGCAATGCTGCCGCCGTTGCCTAAATCAGTGGTGTCGGTCGTGATCTGACCGTCGGGGCCGATCGACAGGGTGCCGGCTGTGATCCTTACATTGCCGCCGCTTCCGGGTCCTGTCGTATCGCTCGAGATGCCGCCGAAACCCGCCAGCTGTAATGTGCCCGCACTGACGTTGACATCGCCGGCGTTGCCTAACCCGAGGGCGTCACTCGAGATTGTGCCGCCGTTTATGATCGACAGATTGCCCGCGGTGACGGTTGTGCGGCCGGCATTGCCTTTGCTTCCTGGTTCGTTGTCGGTCGTGATCCCGGTCCGGAAATTGGGATTGGCGTTTGCTCCATCGATGGTCAGCGAGTTGACGGCACTCACAGAGACGCCGCCGGAATTGCCAGATCCGAAGGTGCCGCTCGAGATCTGACCGTTGGTGACGATACTCAAGGTCCCCGCACTGACGGTGACGTTACCGGCGCTGCCGGTGCTGATCGAACGGGCGTTGTTGGAGGCAATGCCGGTCAATTGGGTTGCCGAGGTGCCGTCAATCGATAATGTCCCGGCGACGCGCACCGAGACATTTCCGGAATTGCCGGAACCGAATGTGCCGCTGGCGATCTCCCCGTTGGTGACGATCGACAGATCCCCAGCGGTGACCGTTATGTTGCCGGCGTTCTTTGCGCCGGGAAGGAATGTCGTCGCGAGGATTCCAGTGGTCGTCGACAAAGAGCCGGCACCGTTGATCGAGAGTTTGCCGCCGACCTGGACGTTGACGGCCCCGCCCGCCCCTAAACCGATCGTCGACGCGGAAATCTGCCCGGCGTTAACGAGTGACACAGAGCCGGCACTGACCTGCACCGAGCCCGCATTGCCGGTGCTGCCGGGGTCGGCTTGCGACAGGATGCCCGTCTGAAAGACCGTCGAGGTCCCGTCGATCGACACTGCGCCGGGAGCGCTCAATGAGACGTTGCCGGCGTTGCCGGGCCCGGCGGTGAAGCTGACGATTTCGCCATTGGCCAGGATGGTCAGGTTGCCGGCCGAGACCGTCACATCGGAGGCGCGCCCCCGCCCGGTCGTCACCGAGCCGATTGCGGTCAGAGTTGTGGGATTGGCGGTGCCGTCGACTACGACGGTATTGGCATTGACCGCGACCGGTCCGGCATTGCCGGTGCCCTGAGTGATGCTCGCCAGCTCGGCGCCGTTCGTCAGGGTCAGCTGGCCGGTCGATGCGGCGAGCGGGCCCGCGCTCCCCGGCCCGCTGCTGCTCGTCAGCACCAGGCTGGCATCGGCCGAGGTGGCGCCGGCTGGCGCGGTCGCAATGGAGATCCCGGCGCCGCTGCCGCTGCCCAACGCCGCCGCGTGAACCAAGGTGCCTTTGGATAGGGCTACCTGCGTCTCGCCGCGCAGCGCGATGACCCCGCCCGGGCCCGAACCGTGATTGTCGGCGCCGATCTCACTGGCGTCGATCGTCAATGCCCCGGCGTGAATGAAGACGCTGCCGCCGGCGCCGAGGACGCCCGGATTGCCGACATCGAGCTTGGAGCCGCCCTTGATATCGACCGACCCGAAATTGCCGACGGTCAAGGCCGGGGTGTTGCGTGGGTCGATCGGCACCTCGCCGGTGCCGGCGGCGCTCGTCACGTGGATCGTGCCGCCGGGCGCAGCGAGGATCGCAGCGGAGTTGATCGCGACTGGTCCGGCTACCAGACCGAGGGTCCCCGGCACCGGTCCCAGGCTGCTGCCGTTGACCGTGATCGCGGCAGGCCTCGACGTCAGAAATCCGAACGCCGCCGGCGGCGCCGCGCTCAACGTGCTGGCGTCGGGGTTGGTCGCCTGAAACTTGGCGCCGTCCGACATCTTGACGTAGTCGGCGGTCGAGGCATGAAAGCTGCCGGAGACATTGACCGTCGCGTTCGGCCCGAACACGATGCCGTTGGGGTTTATCAGGTAGAGGTTGGCGCCGGCGATGTTGGACTGAATCCGCCCGTCGACTGCCGAAGGATTGCCGCCGGTCACCCGGCCGATGATATTGTTGACGGTCGCGGGCCCGCTGAACGCGGCGCTTTCGCCGGTCGACAGACCAAACTGCCCGAAGCTGTGGAAAAGGTTGCTGCCGACTTGCTTGCCGAGATTGGCGGTTATCGAGTAGTTAGGCCCGACCAGGGTCTGGGCCGGCGAGAAACGGCCGTCGACAGTGATGTGCTGACCCGCCGCCAACCGCGGCGTCAACCCCGCAAGCGAGCAAGCCGCGACAGCAGCAAAAAACAGACCGGGTCTTAACGCCACGCGGAACCGTTCCTGCGAAATATGATCGTTGGACTATGCGGGACGTGACCGTTTCTGTCCAGGTGGCCTTGACCGAGAGGGCCGAATCTCTTCTCCGGAAGTGTGCTCGGTCGCGGCGGTCGGTTCTGCTTGCGCTAATGCTGATTGCTTTCTGCGGCGCGGTGCGGGGGCAGACCACGACCGGCGATGATGCCGCTTCGGAGCAGCACGATCGGCCCGCCGTCATCGAAGGTTTCCGGCAGGCGCGGTTCGAAATGAATGAGGAGCAGGTAAGGCAGGCGATCCGCAAAGACTTCCCGGAGCAGACCGGAAAGCTGGCGCGTGCTATCCATCCAACCGAAAAAACCATTGTCCTGTCGCTTACCGTCGCCGATTTGTTGCCGCACAGCGGCAACGCCCGCATCTCCTACATTTTGGGGTACCGCTCGAAGAAACTCGACCAGGTGAATATCGTCTGGTCGAGCGACGGAAGCAGTGCCGGCGACGAGACGATCGTCGGCAGCGCGAATTCCCTGCGCGACTACTTCTCGACCGAAAATTTCAAGCCGGACAGCGTGGTCGCCAACCATCAGCTGGCACCCGACGCGATCCTGGTATTTCGCGCCAGCGACGAGCAGAAGCGGTCCATCCTTCTGGTGCTGAGCGGGGTCGCCGCTGCCGCTCGCACCGAGGACAAGAAAGCCCCGAAGCCGCCGCCCTTGACCCTCGAGCTTTCATATATCGAGGACCCGGCCCACCCCGACGTGTTCCGGATCGGCCGGGGCCAATTCTGAAGGGGTATTTTCTAGGAAAAAAACAGGATCGCGCCGCTCGCTTCTCGTGCCGGCACAACGAGGCTGCCGTCCGGCAGTTGTTCAAACGAGACCTGCCGCCGGGTCAGACAATCGGCGGTATCTTCCCGCTGCGCGACCCCAAATTCGACCGAGACAATCCCCGGCAGCGGGAAATCCGATGCGACATCGAGCGCCGGATACATCGTCGAGAAATCGTCCGGCGTGCTGAACACGATCCGGTGCGGCCCGACGTGTACGCTGGCAACCGCATCGGTGGTGGTCACCTGTTGTATGCCGAACAGCCGGTCATAAGGCTCGAGCAGCGCAGCCGTACTCTCGACCAGCACATGGATGCCCTTCAAACCGAGCGCGCCGTTCGGATGATGCAGCCATTCGGGACGCCGCATCAGTTCCGGCGTCAGGTGGGTGCAAATAAAACAATCGAGCCCCGGCGTCTCGTCGGCCGGCAGGGACATCAAGCTGAAGCGCGGCACGACGGTGCCCTCCGGCAGCTCGAGCTGGCGGCCGAGCGGCCGCGGCTCGGAGGGGTGAAGCCCGCGGCCGAGCAACGCCGCGCGAACCTCCTCGGGGGCGGCGGCCGGCGCAAATGCCGCCGCCATCAACCCCTCGCGCTGCGCCAAAAAACTGGCGAGCCGCTGAACAAAATCGTCCGGATCGACGATGCCGAGGAGTTCGAGATAGTCGGACGCAAACATGATGCAGTAATTCGCCGTTCCTTGTCCGGTATGCCGGCCGCGGGGCGACAACGTAAAGCCGAGCCGGCTCCATTCCAGCCGCGCCCGTTCGAGATCGCGAACCCCGACGATGACGTGGTCGATGCCCGCAATGCCGTAGTCCATATTCGCCTCTGGGGTGTACTCGCCGGTAAGCTTAGCTGCTCCTCGCCTTACCGGCCAGGGGACCGGTAGGGGAGAGATCGATGCTGTTTGCCACACTGCAACGGCTGTTCCGCCACGAGGCGGCGAGCGGGATCGTGCTGATGCTGGCTTCGGCCCTCGCGCTCGTGCTCGCCAATTCGCCGATGGCCGGGTTTTACGACCTGCTCTTGAGCCTGCGCGGCTCGGTGCGCATCGGCAGTTTTGGCATCGAGAAGCCGCTGCTGCTGTGGGTCAATGACGGGCTGATGGCAATTTTCTTTCTGCTGGTCGGGCTGGAGATCAAGCGCGAGGTGCTCGCCGGCCAGCTTTCGGACAGAAGCGGGGCGATCCTGCCCGCCGCGGCGGCGATCGGTGGCATGGTCGTGCCGGCGCTGATCTATCTCGGCATCACCTGGCACGCCGCCAGCGCCACAGCCGGCGCCGCCTCCGGCTGGGCGATCCCGGCGGCCACCGATATCGCATTCTCGCTCGGCGTCATGGCGCTGCTCGGCAGCCGGGTACCGACCTCGCTCAAGCTCTTCCTGACCGCGCTCGCGATCATCGACGATCTGGGAGCCATTGTCGTGATCGCCATTTTTTATACCGAGGAGCTGTCTTGGGTGTCGCTGGCGGTCGCCGCGGCGGCACTGGCGGTCCTTGTCGTCCTGAACCTCGCCGGGGTTCGGCGGGTTGTCTGGTACGTGCTCGTCGGTCTCGTGCTTTGGGTGTTCGTGCTCAAATCCGGCGTGCACGCTACGTTGGCCGGCGTAGCGTTGGCCCTGGCGATCCCGTTCGAGGCCAAACCGGGCAATGCTTCCCCACTGATCCGCGTCGAACATGAGCTGGCGCCCTGGGTGGCCTTCGGTATCCTGCCGGTATTCGGGTTCGCCAATGCGGGATTGTCCTTCACCGGCTTGTCGTTTTCCTCCATTCTGGAGCCGGTGCCGGTCGCCATCGCCGCCGGTCTCTTTTTCGGGAAGCAGATCGGCGTCTCTGCCACGGCAGCCTTGGTGATCCGCGCCGGCTGGGCCGAACTGCCCGGGAACGCCGGTTGGGTGACGCTCTGGGGCACCAGCATCCTGACGGGTATCGGTTTCACGATGAGCCTCTTCATCGGCACGCTCGCCTTCGGAGAATCCGATACTGAAGCGATAATGCGCCTGGGCGTCCTCGTCGGCTCCGCCCTCTCGGCGATCGCCGGAGCGGCGGTGCTCGGGCTCTCGAAGAGGAGATAATTCGCCCCGCATTGTCGCAACCCAGCCCTTCCCCCGGCTAGCCCCGTTTCGCGCCGACGAGCCTCACCGATCACGCGAACCCTACGCTCCATGGCGGTTCTCGCTGTTTTTACAGCCAGACAACAGCCAGCTGAGTAATTGCCGAATCGGTGATATGAGGATTTCTATCACTCTATTATCTCGACGCTCAGAATCCCGGCGAAATGCCGGGCCGCCGGTTCCAAGGCCAACCTGGCCACCTGTTCCACCTGTTTTATCAGGTGCATATCAGGCTGGGTCCCCCCGACATGCGCTGATGAACCTGCGTGGGCAGCGCCGACAGCATCAATATATTAATGTCATAACGAGCCACATTGACCAAGATGACTCCCGCATCGGGAAAATGGCCGATGCTAGCAGGTTTGTGCTAAAATGTCAAATAACATTGGTATGATTAAGGCAACATAAGCGTTGTCTGCCAAAAAATGGGCGCACCTGCGTAAATTTACTCGAAGGCGGCGCTACCGTTTACCACCAGCCCTTCGGGCGTTGGTCCCCCAATCCCGGCCTCGGCAAAACACTCGAAAAACCGGCACTCTCGGACATGCCATAAATCGCGGCGGAATTCCCCATCTCGCGACAAAGCGCGATCGCGCGGATCAACGCCTTCATATCGCCTCCCGGCCGGGCGGTTGAAAAGCCTAGCTCAGGCAACCCAGAGCCGCCGCTTCTGGCTTACAGCAATCGATTGGATTGTTTCGCGGCGGAGGGTTGGATAGCCTAAGCCTCAGCGATTCAGGGAGGGCCTGGGATGGCGACAATCGTTGGCCACGGCGACTACAAATACGAGATCAAGGAAAACTGGGCAAAATTGCCGGACCGCTGGTCATTCAAGGAAGTGGCGGCGGTCGGCGTCGATAAACAGGACAATGTCTATTGCTTCACGCGCGGTGAGCACCCGGTCATCATCTTCGACCGCGACGGCAATTTTTTGCGTTCTTGGGGCGAGGGTCAATACATTCGGGCACATGGCGTCCATATGGGCCCGGACGATTCGATCTACCTGACCGACGATGGCGGACATTTTGTGCGCAAATGTTCGCTCGACGGCCAGATGTTGCTCGAGCTGGGCGTTCCCGGCAAGCCGGCGCCCTATCTGAGCGGCGAACCGTTCAACCGGTGCACCCATACCGCCCTCTCGCCAAAAGGCGAAATTTATGTCTCTGACGGCTACGGCAACGCCAAGGTTCACAAATACGCGCCCGACGGCAAATTATTGCTGTCGTGGGGTGAGCCTGGCAGTGATCCTGGCCAGTTCAACCTCGTCCATAATATTTGCACCGATGCCGACGGTTGGGTTTATGTCGCCGACCGTGAGAACCACCGGGTCCAGGTATTCGACGGCAACGGCAAGTACGAGACCCAATGGAACAACCTGCACCGGCCGTGCGGGCTTTACATGGATCATGTTCGCCATCCGGTCTGCTACATCGGCGAACTTTCGGTCAATCGCCTCAACGCCAATCTCGGGCCGCGGGTCAGCATCGTCGACAATCAGGGAAAATTGCTGTCGCGGATCGGCGACCCGTTTGCCGGACGGGCGGCGACCTCGTTCATCGGGCCGCACGGGCTGACCGTCGACAGCCACGGCGATCTCTATGTCGCCGAGGTATGCTGGACCTTATGGCCGGGGCTGTTCCCGGACGAACCGCGGCCCGACAATCTGCGCACCATCCAAAAATACCAGCGCATTCACTGAGCGCGCGGCGGTGAGAATCGTGGCGCCGGTTGATCCTCCGGCACCGGGGGTCCTGACGTGCTGCAAAACATTACCGACGTGGCGGCGCCCTCGCCTCGGCGCTCACCCTCGCGATGGTGGCAGGTGGCGATCCTCGCCGGCGTGGTGGTGCACGTCTTGCTCGGCCTCGCCGTCGTGCCGAAGCTCGTCAGACCGATTGCCGAGCAGGCTTAGGGAGACTACAAAGCCGCCGCCGGTGACGTTTCGGCCTACCACCGCGCAACCTGGCGACCCGCTGTTTGTAATCCACGCGAGCGAGTTTGTGCAGGGGCAGAACGACCTGATCACCGGGCTTGCCAATCTGGCCACCGCGCGCTCTCAGCTCACCATGGCGCAAACCACCGAGAAATGCACCCACGAGCTCTATCTGGCGCAAGGCGGCGCGCTTAAGGATTGGCAACAGGCCCAAACCGATCTAATCGCGGGGCAAAATACTGTCCGCGGCGACGAGATCGCACTACATGCGGTGCGCAGCCGGCTGCGCATTCTCTGCGAGACCGACGAAGAGATCGCTTCGCTCGAAGCCCAACCGACTCGGAAGCTCAATCCGGAAGCGGTCGTCCGGGCACCGATCGGCAGCGTCATCACTCAGCGCCAAATCGGCCTCGTCCAATACATCAACAGCGAGGCCAATGGCGCCACGAACCCGGTCTATACGATCGCGGCTTCGATCGACCCCAACACCCGCCGTCTGTCTGTACCTGCCGATGTCGAGAACCCGGACGGCGCGCTGAGACCGGGGATGTTTGCCACCTTCAGCATCATCACCGGCAGCAGCGAAACGGTGCCCGCGGTGCCGCAGAGCGCAATCGTCTTCGAAGGTGAGACCGCCCGCGTCTGGGTGGCAGGCGACGACCGCACGATTGCCGCGCGTTCAGTCGGCTCGGACGGAGTGCCGACGGCATGGTCGAGATTCTAAACGGCCTATCGGCCAGCGCGAAGGTCGTGACCAGCGGCCCATTGTTCATCGATCGCGCCGCGAGCAGCGATTGACCGAATCCGGCATGTGGTTTGCGCTAGGTCCGAGGTGAGATGAGCGCAATCGTCGCCTTTGCTTTGCGGCAGCGGGTCCTGATGATCTTGCTGCTGGTGGCTTTGTTCGGCGTCGGGATTGCGAGCTTCCTCAAGCTCAACATCGAAGCTTACCCCGACCCGGTGCCGCCACTCGTCGATATCGTTACACAGAACGCCGGCCAATCGGCGGAGGAGATCGAGCGATACATCACGATCCCGATCGAGATCCAGATGACCGGCATCCCGAATGTCACCGCGGTGCGGACGATCTCATTGTTCGGCTTATCCGACGTCAAGGTGCAGTTCACCTACGACTTCACCTATGACGAGGCGCAGCAATGGGTGATCAATCGCCTGTCGCAGTTGTCGCCGCTACCCAACAGCGCCACGCCACAGATCTCACCGGACAGCCCGACCGGTGAGATTTACCGGTACCGGGTGGTCGGCCCCTCCGGCTTCAGCGTCACCGACCTCAAAACAATGGAGGACTGGATCCTTGAGCGGCGGTTGAAGGCGGTGCCGGGAGTCATCGACGTCACCGGCTGGGGCGGAAAGACCAAGACCTACGACATCACGATCGATCTCGACAAGCTGCTCGCCCATGGACTGACCTTGCCGCAAGTGCTGCAGGTGCTCAACAACAGCAACATCAATGTCGGCGGCCAGACCGTAAATTTCGGGCCGCAAGCGGCGATCGTCCGTGGCGTCGGGCTGATCCATTCGATGGACCAGATCCGCGACACGATGATTACGTCGGTCAACGGCGCTCCGGTCCGGGTCAGCGATATAGCAACGGTGACCGTCGGTCACCAGCCGCGTCTCGGCATTGCCGGGCAGGATGACGACGACGACATCGTCCAGGGCATCGTGCTGATGCGTCGCGGGCAGAAGAGCATGCCGACGATCCGTGCCGTCGAGGCCGAAGTCGAGAAGATCAACAATTCGAACATCCTGCCGCCAGGTGTGCGGATCGAGCGCATCTACGACCGCAGCGATCTGATCAACATCACGACGCGCACCGTCCTGCGCAACATGATTTTCGGCATCGTGCTGATCTTCTTCGTGCAGTGGCTATTCCTCGGCAATCTCCGCAGTGCCCTGATCGTTGCAACGACGATCCCGTTTGCGCTCTTCTTTGCAATAACGATGTTGGTGCTGCGCGGCGAATCGGCGAATTTGCTGTCTGTCGGCGCGATTGATTTCGGCCTGGTCGTCGATGCGACGGTGATCATGGTCGAGAACATTTTCCGGCGGCTGTCGCAGCCACCCGAACGGCGCTTCGCCCGTTCTCCCATCCTGCAGCGCGTCCGACCGATCGCCGAGCTGCGTGGCAAATTCGCCACAATTGCCAACGCGGCGACCGAGGTGAACCAAGCGATCTTTTTCTCGGCAGCGATCATCGTCGCCGGTTTTGTGCCGCTGTTCACGATGTCCGGGGTCGAAGGCCACATTTTCGGACCGATGGCGAAGACCTACGCCTATGCCATTGCCGGCGGACTGATCGCCACGTTCACCGTCACCCCGGCGTTGTGCGCGATCCTGCTGCGCGAGCGGGTCAACGAGGTCGAGACCCTCGTGATGCGCGGCTTGCACCGCCTTTACCGGCCCGTTCTCGACGTTGCGTTGGGGAACTGGATCGTTACGCTCGGCGGAGCGGTTCTGCTGTTGGTGTTGGCCGGGCTTGCATTGCCGACATTGGGGCTTGAGTTCCTGCCCAAGCTGGAGGAAGGAAATTTCTGGATTCGCGCGACGCTGCCGCCTTCGATCTCGCTCGAGGAGGCGAATGGCTACGTCAACCGGATGCGCCGTCTGATCAAGAGTTATCCCGAGGCGATCACCGTTATCTCGCAGAACGGCCGTCCCGACGACGGCACCGATGCCACCGGCTTTTTCAACGCCGAATTTTACGTTCCGCTGAAACCCTTCGATGCCTGGCCCAAGGGCATGGACAAGGAGAAACTGACCGAAGAGGTCAATGGTGCACTCGAGGCGGAGTTTCCTGGCGTCGAGTTCAATTTCTCGCAGAATATCGAAGACAATGTGGAAGAAGCAGCCTCCGGGGTCAAGGGCGAGAACTCGGTCAAGCTATTCGGCAACGACCTGGCGACGCTCGAAAAGACGGCTGCCAAAATCAAAGAGGTGATGAGTACGGTACCGGGGATTTCCGACCTTGCAGTGCTCAATTCGCTCGGCCAGCCGACGGTGCGGATCGAGATCAACCGCGCCCGCGCCGCACGCTATGGCCTTGCCCCAGGTGACATCAATTCGACGATCGCCGCGGCGATTGGCGGGCAGGCGGCGGGCAATCTCTACGAAGAGGGCAGCGACCGTAACTTCCCGATGATCGTACGTCTCGCGCCAAACTATCGGCAAAGCCTCGACGCCATCCGCCGCATTACCGTCGGCGCGCCGAACCCGAGCGGCAGCGGCGTCGTACCGATCCCTCTGACCGACGTCGCCACCGTGGAGCTCGTCTCCGGCGCGTCCTTCATATATCGCGAGAACGAGGAGCGCTATATACCCATCAAGTTCAGCGTGCGCGGTCGCGACCTCGGCAGTGCCGTGCTCGAGGCGCAGGAGAAGATTGCGAAGCTGGTCCAGCTGCCATCCGGCTACCGCTTCGAATGGGTTGGCGAGTTCGGCGAGCTGCAAGAGGCGATCGGGCGCCTCGCGGTCGCCGTACCTCTCAGCCTGGGTCTCATCTGCATGCTGCTGTTCCTGAACTTCGGCTCAGTGACTGATATGCTTCTCGCAGCCAGTGTGATGCCTATGGCACTGATCGGCGGCATCCTCGGGCTGTTCCTCACGGGCACTCCGTTCAGCGTGTCGGCCGCCATCGGGTTTGTCGCGCTGTTCGGCATCTCGGCAATGGACGGGATTATCGTCATTGCGTTTTTCAACCGGGCCTTGGAGGCGGGCACCGAGCGAAGCGCCGCCCTGATGCGCACCTGCGAGGTGCAGATGCGCCCGGTCATGATGACCTGCATTGTCGCCTGTGTCGGCCTTTTACCCGCGGCCTTGTCGACGGGTATCGGCTCGCAGGTGCAAAAGCCGCTCGCAATCGTCGTCGTCGGGGGGAGTTTATTAGCCCCATTGCTGATCCTCTTGGTGCTCCCGGTGTTGATCGATTTGTTCTCTCGGCGCCAGCGGTTCGTCGAAGAGCCGCGGCCGCGATCGGCTCCGGCCGAGTAGGTGATCGGTGACGGCTAAGCTCCATTCAGTCTCCCTCCGTGATCACCCGCACCGCCAATGCCGCCTCGCCGAAAACGTGGAATGTCGAGTTCGTGCCAATGAACCTGGCTCAAGACAACGGATCAGAACCTGTTTGGAGTTGCGCAACGCGGCAGACTCGCCGGAAGTCTGCGGGCGCGTGTCCAACTTCCAAGATGGTTTACACCTCAAAGAGGTGCTCATCGTGTCGAAGTGTCGTTGAGATCTTTCTGTCCTGATGAGACGCGCGATGCGTTGTCTTGTTATTGAGGCGAATACGCCCCGCTATATCTGCAATGGGCTGAAGGAGTCAGGCTACACGCCTACTTTGGTTCACGATGGCGCTAACGGACCTTACCTCGCGACGAACACGCGTTGGGACGTCATCATTCTCGATCGCATGCTCCCGGGCGATGTCGATGCCCTATCCATCGTAACCAAAATAAGAGATGTCGGTAAGACGACGCCAGTGCTGATCCTAAGCGCTCTCGCCAGCCTGGAAGAGCGCGTTCGGGGTCTGCGCAGTGGCTGATACTGATCGTGGTGCCGCTATTGATCGACTTGTTCTTGCGCCGAAGGGCGCCGGTTGGGGCGCCTCAACCACTGCCATCGCGTGCGGAATAGCGATGCGCATTGTGCGCCGAGCGGCCGGCTGCTTGCTCGCCGCCGGAATCGCTGCACAAACGGGCTGTGCAGTCGGTCCGGATTTCGAGCAACCGGCTGCGCCGGACGTCAGCGGTTACACCCTGCGGCCGCTGACCGAGCAAACCAGCTCGGCGGAAGTGAAGGGCGGCGAGGCGCAGCGCTTCGTCCAAGATCTGGACATTCCGGGCCAGTGGTGGACCCTGTTCCATTCCGCGGCGCTCAACGCCCTGATCGACCAGGCGCTGAAGAACAACCCGACCCTGCCGGCGGCAGAGGCGGCGCTGCGCCAGGCATGGGAGAACGTCTACGCGGAGGAAGGTGCCTTTTTCCCGACGGCCGTAGCCGGTTACTCGCCGAGCCGCAACAAGACCGCGACCGGCGTCGTTTTCACTGCGGCCTCCTCGGGCCCACCCTTTTTCACCCTCCACACCGCGCAGGTCGTCGTGACTTACGCGCCGGACGTATTCGGCGGCACAAGGCGGCAGGTTGAAGCGCTGATGGCGACGGCCGAATTTGAGCGGTTCCAGGTAGAAGCGGCCTATCTGACCTTGACCTCGAACGTCGTCGCCGCGGCGGTTCAGGAGGCATCGCTGCGCGGTCAGATTGCGGCAACCGAGGAAATCATCAAGATCCAGACCGACTCGCTCGCCATCCTGCAGAAGCAATTAGCGCTCGGCCAGGTGGCGGGCGCTGATGTGGCGGCCGTCGAAGCGACATTGGCGCAGGCGCAAGCAATATTGCCGCCATTGCAGAAGCAGTTGGCGGTGCAACGCGACCTGTTGACGGCACTGATCGGCCGGTTGCCGAGCCAGGAACCGGCCGAGAAGTTCGAGTTCGCCTCACTCCAGCTGCCGCAGGATCTCCCCGTCAGCCTGCCGTCGAAATTGGTAGAGCAGCGCCCGGACATTCAATCGGCCGAAGCGCAACTGCATGCGGCCAGCGCCTCGATCGGCGTCGCCATCGCCGCTCAGCTGCCGCAGTTCACGCTGACCGGCAATGCCGGCACCACCGCCAACCAAATCAGCCAATTGTTTATTACACCTGGCACTGCTTTTTGGACAGTGGCGGGGAATGTAGCGCAGACGGTTTTCGACGCCGGCACTTTGTTGCACAAGAAGCGCGCCGCCGACGCCGCGTTCGACCAGGCGGCGGAGATGTATCGCAGCACGGTGATCGCCGCCTTCCAGAACGTCGCGGACAGCCTGCACGCCCTGCAATCCGACGCTGAGACCCTCAGGGCAGCCTACGCCGCCGAGCGCGCCGCCTTCAAAAGCCTTGAGATCGCGCGCATGCAGCTGCAGCTCGGGGCCATCGGTTATTTGGGTCTTCTGACGGCCGAGAACACCTATGATACGGCGCTGCCCGCTCTGGTACAGGCGCAGGCTGCGCGCTATGCCGACACCGCCGCCTTGTTCCAGGCATTGGGCGGCGGCTGGTGGAACCGCCAGGACGTCGCTCCGGCGAAAAGATGGGACATCGACCTCGTCCCGTGACCTGCAAATTCTGATCTCAACAATCTGAGGCCTAACGAGCGAGAACAAACACCTGCCCTGCGATCATCGCGAGCGCGGCTGAGAGTGGAGGTGAGCGAATTGGAGTCCGCAGTTCCCTGCACCGCGATTGTGCCTACCGTCAGCGAGGAGATCAGGCCGGTCGCAGTGTCCGGGCCGACGACCAGCAGGCGCGAGGTGCCGAGCAGCGCGTAGGCAACCAGCGGCGGCACGATCGTGTAGAGCCCCATGATTGGCGGCACGCCGACGATCCTTGCATAGGCCATGCCTTCCGGTACCATGACCGCCCACACCGCGAGACCGGCGAGGACATCCGGCAACAACCACGCGGGCCGATAGCCTGGAAGCCAGGCAAGGACCGGGAACAGCCGCTGGGCGATGGAAGGAGGGCGAGCCTCGATGGGGACAGTTCAGATCATGGTCGAGCAGCCTCACTATCGGCGGTCCGGCTGACGCCCGTCGCGCAGCAAAAAAACCAGACAGAGTTCGAGAACCAGTAGAACGGTCAGACCACAACTCGGAACCGATCTGTCCCTGCATTGATCGATCCTAGCCGGCTATAGGCGGCGATTAAGTGGATTCGAGATCCCGACACGTTGGCGGGCGCTCGCGTCTCAGAACACCTCCGGGATGACTCTGAAAGGGTAATCGGGATCTTTGTAATCGTCGCGGTGCTCGCGTTTCGGCAGCTCCACCTTGGCGCGCGGCAATTCCTCGTATGGGATTTTGCTTAGGATGTGGGTGAGTACGTTCAGTCGCGCTCGCCGCTTGTTGTCGGAATGGACCACATACCAAGGCGCCCACGAGGTGTCGGTGGCGAGGAACATCTCGTCGCGTGCCCGCGAGTAATCGTACCAGCGGGAATAGGATTTGAGATCCATGTCGGACAGCTTCCAGATCTTGCGCCCGTCATCGATGCGCCCCTCGAGGCGTCTGGTCTGTTCCTCGGAACTGACCTCAAGCCAGTATTTCAGCAATACGATCCCGTCATCGACGATGGCCTTTTCGACCCCGGGGATCATCTGCAAGAAGCGTTTGGCCTGCTCCTCCGTGCAAAACCCTAGCACGCGCTCGACGCCGGCCCGGTTGTACCAGCTGCGGTCGAAGATCACGATTTCTCCGGCGGCAGGCAGATGCGGAATGTAGCGCTGGGCGTACATTTGCGACTTCTCGCGCTCGGTCGGCGCCGGGAGTGCGACCACCCGGAAGACACGCGGGCTCACCCTTTCGGTCATGGCCTTGATCGTGCCGCCCTTGCCGGCTCCGTCGCGGCCTTCGAAGACGATGCAGACCTTCAGGCCCTTGTGCATCACCCATTGCTGAAGCTTGACGAACTTGACATGTAATCGTGCGAGCTGCTGCTCGTATTCCTTTCGTTTCAGCTTGCCCGTGGCTTCGGGCTCGTCGTTGCTATCGTCGGTCATCCAAACTCCTCTCACATCCGCTTTACTATTCAGCCCTTTTTCTTCGAGGCCGACCGAAAATTAATTGAGTGATTTCAATCGCTTGTAGCATCATGGTTGTGTCAAGCAATCATCGAGGCCCAAGATGTGGAGCGAAATCACTCGGCGAGAGTATGAGCGAGAGGGACAGCGCTACACAAGCGGTGTCACTGACGCGGAATGGGCTTTAATCGAGCCGCATAGTCTGGCTTTTCCGGACCCGAGACGTTGTCTATCCCATCTCGTCCCTGCCGATGCTATCAAGCAATTTCGGTACAAGCGTTCGCATGATGTTCTAAGGCGGCCCGCCCTCGGGATGGTTCGGTGCTCGAGCTTTCCCCCGATGGCTCGCTACCGCGGCGCCTGACTACGGATCTGGGGGTTAGGGGTTCCACTCCTCTCGGGCGCGCCAATCCTTCTAGAACGAAACAAATCGAGGGCGACTGCCCTCGATTCTGCCGCCGTCCGGCGGCATGTGAATCCAGCGGCTGGGCCGGCTGGACGTCAGGGCTTGTGGTAACGACATCATGCTGCTGCCCCGATTGGCGTGATCTGGACGGCAAAGCCAAGGTTTTGGATGCGGCTGACGAGGCGAAGGACTTGCTTGCCTTTCGCACGGCTATCGAAGTGGTGGGCGCCGAGGTCCTCGTACAGAGTGCCGTTCTTTAGCATGTGGTACGCAGCGGTGAGAACCGATGCAGCAACGGCGCCGATCGCCTTCTTCGCTCCTCGTCGGGCTCGCAAACGCTGGAACTGGGCCTGAAGGTAGCTGCCCTTGGTTCTTGCGGCGGCCCAGGCGCATTGGATGAGGGTGGTTTTCAGCCAAGGGGCGCCCTTGCGCATGCGGGTGGATCGACGCTTGCCGGCGCTTTCGTCGTTCCTGGGACACAGGCCGGCCCATGAGATCAAATGACCTTCGGTCGGGAAGCGGTTCATGTCGATGCCGATCTCGGCAACAATGACCCCGGCGCTGAGATCGCTGACACCGGGGATGGAGCTCAGGATCTCGATCGCGCTGCGAAAGGGCTCGACATGGGCGTCGACCTCCTGATCGATCTGGCCGATGGCGGCGTCGATCGCATCGATATGTTGGAGGAGCAGCCGCAGCATAAACCGATGATGGTCAGTCACCCGGCCACGCAGCGCCGCCTCAAGCTCGGCTTGCGATGCCCGGATGCGCCGGTGGGCCAGGACCGCCAATGCGAACGGATCGGTCTCACCGGCGATCAAAGCCTCGATCATCCGGCGGCCGGAGAGGCCCATGATGTCGGTGATGACCGAATCGAGCTTGATGTTGGCATCCTCCAGTGTCTTCTGGATCCGCTGGACATGACTGCTCCGCTCACGGACGAACTGCTTGCGGGTTCGCAAGAAATTGCGCATCTCCTGCGTCGGTTCGTCCGGGACGAAGCTGCCTCGGATCAACCCATGTGCCATCAGATCGGCTAACCAAGTGGCGTCATTGACGTCGGTCTTGCGGCCCGGCACGTTCTTAACATGCGCGGCGTTCGCTAGCACCAGGTTGAACTCGCCGTCTGCAAGAATATGCCATACCGGCTTCCAGTAAATGCCCGTCGCTTCCATGGCGACATGCGTGCAGCCTTCGGCCGACAACCATTCCGACAATGCCATGAGATCCTTGGTCGTCGTCTTGAACGTGCGGACTTCTCTCTTCACCGCGCCGTCCACCATATGACGCACGCAAGCCACCACTGTATCCTTGTGAACATCAAGGCCAGCACAATGCGGATGCAGAACTTCCATCGCTTCTCCTTAAATGCCGTCGGCTTGGAACCCTCGTTGTCGAAATCTAGAACTCGTGCTCCGGGGCTGTCGCCAACCCGTGACACAATCTGGGGTGCTCAAGGATTCCGGGTCCGACTAACTGACGGGCTCGCTCGCACCAAGATGACACCGACCTTTGCGCCGACGGCGCGACGGCAGCTTACCCAACACCCCAACCCGTTTCATATCCTGCGGGTCGGGGACTTCGGTGGGGGGCTAATAAGTTATGAGATTGCACCGATCGGCCGCGGATCGCCGCCAAGCACATAGCAATCACAGAGTGAAAATCTGATGCACGTACGACCGGGTTCCGGCTCGATGACGAGCAACGCGAGTGGGTGCGAAACTGCCTGGCGCGGGCCGACTTGTCACCGCTCAAGCCCTTCGACAGATTTGTTGGCCGCATCGAGAGCTCGATCGACCATTTCCTCGCTATCAGGCCTCAGGGGACGTTCCGCGAAGCCACTGACGCCTCGCGAAAAATCTGGCTGTTATCGCGCGATGACGATCCGAGTCCGGGGCTGCTTCGGGTCCGGCTAAAGGCAGCGCCGAAGGAGGCACTCGAATTCCTCGCTCCGCGCGCAAGGGCAGTGCTTTCGCGGCTCTTTCCTGGCGAGGAGATCGGCGGTGACGTGTTCGAGGCCCCCCGCAGGCCTTGTCGCACGGTTGCTAGCCTCGACGGAGGGGGCTGAACCCGCGAAGTTTATCACTGCACTCAGTGTGCTGTCGGCCGATGGCGGCCGCTGGGTGCCCGGCAGAAGCCGCGGCGGCGGCAGGCGCTCAACGCCGCGGCTCGAACTGCGGGTCCTCTGTGTAGTACGGGTATCTCCGGGACTAAACCCGAGGGTGGAAGACCGAGTAAGGACGCGCGACGCGACTAGCCTGGGTGCGTAAGTTAGGGGACATGATAATCTGCCGTTATGAGAGCGGCGGAAGTGGTGTTGACGGAGGAGCAGGGGGCGACCTTGCGGGGTTGGCTAGGCGCCGGCAAGACCGAGCAGCGCATGGCGTTTCGCGTGGAAGTGATCCTGGCGATTGCCGAGGGGCTGAGCAACCAGGCGGTGGCGGAGCGCCTGGGCACGCGCCCGGCGACGGTCGGCAAGTGGCGGGGCCGCTTTGCGCGGGCGGGTGTCTCGGGTCTGTGCGACGCGTCGCGCAGCGGCAAGCCCAGGCAGTAAGAGGGCGACCATGAGCGGCGCATCCTGGCGGCTTTGGATGAGCCGCCGCCGGCGGGGTACGGGCGCTGGGACGGCCGCTTGTTGGCCCGGCATCTGGGCGACATCTCCAAACATCAGATCTGGCGGGTTCTGCGCCGGCATGAGATCGCGCTGGCGCGGCGGCGCAGTTGGTATATCAGCACCGATCCGGGGTTTGCGCCGAAAGCGGCCGACATTGTCGGGCTCTACTTGCAGCCGCCCGAGAACGCCGTGGTGTTGTCGGTCGACGAGAAGCCGCACATCCAAGCTCTGGAGCGCGCCCAGGGCTGGTTGAAGCTGCCCAATAGCAAAACCAGGACCGGGTTCAGCCACGCTTACAAACGGCACGGAACCGCGACCCTGTTCGCCGCCCTCGACGTTGCCACTGGCTTGGTCAAGACCGGCCATTATCAGCGCCGCCGGCGTATCGAGTTCCTGGATTTCATGAACCACCTGGTGGCCGAACATGCCGGCCGCGAGATCCATTTGATTTTGGACATCTCAATACCCATAAGCCCAAACACGACCGCTGGCTGGCGCGGCCCAAGAACGTCCATTTCCATTTTACGCCGACCCATGCCTCCTGGCTCAATCAAGTCGAGGTCTGGTTCTCCATTCTCTTCGCCAAGGCTTTGGCCGGCGCGAGTTTCACCTCGCCACGCCAGGTTCGCGATCAGATCGACGCCTTCATCAACGCCTACACCCAAACCGCTCACCCCTTCGAGTGGACCAAGCAAGTCGTATTCTCGCAGCATCCACGAGCTAAGTACGCTGACTTATGCCAACCTAGGTACTAGTCGCCTCGGCGAGTGCGGTGAGGATCTTCCCTTTGTGGGCTGCGAGCAGTCGGACTACGGGTTCGGCTCGTTTCGAACCGGCAAACCTGGAAGAGCACAACACCTTGCTCGTCACGGTAATCGTAAGTGGCGACGATCCGCGCAATGCGGTGCGGCATTCGCGCATTTACTGGCCAGTGTTGATCGCGCTCGCCACCGGTGCCCGGCGCGGCGAAATCTTGGCGCTCCGCTGGCGGAATGTCGATCTTCACCGGGGGACCATCCGCATCGTTGAGAGCTTGGAGCAGACCAAGTCGGGCTTGCGGTTCAAGTCACCGAAAACCGATCGTGCCCGCGCCGTCACACTCCCGAGCTTCGTGGTCGAGGAATTGTGCCGACTGAAACGGGAGCAAGCCGAAAGCCTTCTCAAGCTCGGGGTGCGGCACACGGCCGATACTCTGGTTTGCGCCCGCCGCGACGGCGGGCCGTTACAGCCGCAGAGCTTGACGCACGAATTTCCGCGGTTCCTTGCCCAACTCAAGGACTTCCCACGGGTGCGGTCCCATGATCTTCGCCACAGCCACGCGACGCAGCTCTTGCTCGCCGGGGTACATCCGAAAGTCGCGCAAGAGCGGCTTGGGCATTCGACGGTGACAACGACGCTCGACCTTTACAGCCACGTCACGGCGACTATGCAGGAAGACGCAGCCGGCCGTCTCGACGCGGCTTTTCAGGGTGCTATGATAGCATCCGCTGAGCGGAAATGAGGCGTTCGGTAGCAATTTGGGTAGCAACGAGCGTTTCGGGCGAAACTAGTTTGAGCAAATAAGTCAACACACTCAATAATATAGGCCGGGTTAGCACAGTGGCAGTGCAGCGGTTTTGTAAACCGAAGGTCGGGGGTTCGAATCCCTCACCCGGCACCAACAATACCAGCTGGTTGAGCGGTGATAGTAGCAACTGACATCGGGCCGCGCGGATCAGGCCGTCCATCTTGCAGTCGAAATGACAGCTGCCGTCCGATCCTCTTCCATAACCGGGTAAATCGATGTCGCGCGAGGCTCGGTGGCGATGGTCTGTTGGCGCCGGGAAAACCCCGTTCCTGCGGCCGCGACCGAACTTTTCGCGATGCCGATCGGATTTGATTGCAGCCGTTCGAACGACCACGTCAAGTAAAGCGGCGGAACGCACGGTGAGCGCTCGAAGCTACGTGATGACGGACGGGTCCTCGAAATTGTGTGAGTGGTGCGAGCGATTATTCCGTGCGCGGTGAGGTGGCTCGCCGCAACGTTTCTGCCAGGCCACGTGCAAGGATGCGGCTCGACTGGTCGAGTCGAAGATCCTTTGCATGGTTGAGGTCCGCGAGAGACGGCCGGGCAGTTCCGGTCGTCACCGACGCGGCCCCGGGCTGGTGGCAACCGAGGCGGCGAACGGCTTCCCTTAGGGTCCGTCCGCAAATTATCAAGTCGACCTATGATAGAGTTAGATATCGGTTTACAACCATTTTGAATATACCATATATTGTGGGGGTGATCGATCTCGACAACGCCGCGCCCCGGCCCGCCAATCGCCCCAACCAGCGCGTCAAACTCCGCTATCTCGCTGATCGTTGACGGCATTGGCACGCCGCTCCAGCCCGAGTGGTTCAGCGAGTAAGAACCACCAAGGCCGATCGCACCCTGGTCCATCGCCTCGCCGACAAGCCGCTTCATTTCGGCGAGTTCGGCGTCGGTCGGCTGTTTGCGGACCGAGGCATCTTCGCCCATTACAGCTGTGCGCACGGCCGAATGCCCGACCAACACGCCGAGGTTCCTGTACGCGCCGCGCCCACGCAGTATCGTCATGTATTCGGCAAAGACTAAAACCGCCAGTCGATGCCGGCGCGCAGCGCATCGAGGTCCATGCCCTCGACGACGGCTAGGTTGCGCATGATCAGGTCGCGCAGATGGGGCGGCGACGGCACGATGCCGAAGCCGCAATTGCCCATTACCGCGGTCGTGACCCCAACTGAGGGTGCCGGCGAAAGGGTTGGGTCCCAGGTGACCTGCGCATCGTAATGCGTGTGCAGGTCGATGATGCCCGGCATAAGCGTGAGCCCGCCGGCATCGACGATCTCGGACGCGTCCTTGCCGATCTCGCCGATCGCGGCGATGCGGCCATCGTTGACCGCAACGTCGGCACGGATCAGGTCGTGCCCGAGCCCGTCCACCACGGCGGCGCCGCGGATCACGAGATCATGCATTGGCTTCTCCTATGGTTCTTCGCGTTTTCCATAGAAGACGCATGTATTACTCCAACTTGGGCGCGGGGATTATCATTCGATTTCGGGCCTGAGTTGCTACCGGTAGGCAGCGAACGCTTTCCGACGCTCGCCCTGGATGCGCAGTTTACAGCATTTACAGCTGGGTCAGCGCGCCGCCAACGCCGGTCAGCTTCAACACGGCCGGTGTCGGACCGCCCGTCCATCGGTAGTCGAAATGGTCCCCTTCGATGACCGGCGGCAGCAACGAGGGGCGGTAGACGACCAGGTTGGTGCCGCTCGGCCGCCGGACGCTCGCATACACGATCCCATTCGCCCCGGCTCGGCGCAGCGCCTCCCCAAAAGGCTGGGAGGCCGCGTAGCTCTCGGGGTCGTAGAGATCGGAATGCCGCTCCCGCAGGCCCCGGATGTCGCTGACCTCGGCATCGATCTCGCTGACGAGCTCGCGCATCTGGATCACGTAACGAAATCCGCTGGCCGAGTGGGCGAGACGCTTGGTGTGGTGATAGACCGTCTCAGCGATCGCCGTCTCAATTTCAGCCGCACAATACCAGGCGCCAAGCGCCTCGCTGTTGAACCGTCCGCCGCCCGGGGCCGGGTGGCAAAAGGCCGCCATCACGAGCGTGGCTCCTGGCTGGCCGGTCAGCCATTCCGAGCGGTCCAGCTGACCCAGCCGCATCAAGGTCTCGTTAACCCGGTCATCGGTCAGCAATTCGAGCAGCAGCGCGGCTTCAAGGTCGTCCGCTGAGGCGACAGTGTCGAAGACGCCGATGGTGGGCCAGCGGGAGGCCATCAGGCGATGCGTGCGTGCGCGCAACCAGGCGGTCGGCGTTCCCTCCGGCCTCAGGGCCAACCGCCGCGCCAGCCATCGAGATACCGGCGGACCGCGTACAGATCGTCGATGCTGCCGCGGAGCATGCGATCGACCGGACTCCCGCCGGCGAACGGGAGGTCAGAGTTCGCGGCCTTGAGCCAACGCACGCCGCTCGTGTCATCGGCGAAGAGCAGCTTGAGCGCTTTGTAAATGCCCAGCACCAGCGAGATGCGCTCGAGCTGGTCATAAGACAACGTGCCCACTGCGCCGCCCTTCCATTTATGATATGTCGAAGGCGGCACGCCGCCGAGCAGCACCCGCTGCTGATTTACGGTGAGGCCCCATTCGCCGGCTATGTTGAAGAAGGTGCGCAGCCCAGGCCCGGACAGGCGCTCACGGACCACGGGGTCATGCCGTTGCGCGAACGGAATCCCTTCCCCCGGTCGGAACAGGCTGTCTGCCTCTTTGGTCGCCATGGTGCCAACTCCATAGATAGAGCGAATATCTATACATAGAGCAAACGTGTCTTCGGATCAAGCACACTGGAATTCAAGCTGAGGGGGAGGTGCTCCGATTGCGATACCGCGCTCCGCGAAAGCCTTAATTAGCGTAGTCGCCGCCGTCCGCACGCGACCCGGATGATTTCATTTCGGCCCCATACAGAACGACAACGATGTCGGCGGCGTCTGGTAAACTCGGCTCGTATCTTGAGGCGCAGACGAACCCGGAGCGACGTCGATGAAGTTCGGTATCCACAGTCCGTCATGGGTGTACGGCCCCAATCCGACCGAAGCTTTCGAAGGGGTCAAGGCGAAAGCGCAATGGGCCGAAAACCATGGCTTTGTCTGGTTCTCGGTGATGGACCACATGATCCAGATCGGGGGTGTGGGCGCTCCCGACGAACCATTCATGGAAGGTTGGACCGTCCTGTCGGGGCTGGCCGCGGTCACCAGCCGCATTCGTCTCGCCACGCTCGCTACATCGGTCGGCTACCGCAATCCCGCGCATCTGGCCAAGATCGCCGCCGGCGTCGATCTGATCAGCCGAGGACGGCTGACGCTTGGCATCGGCGCCGGCTATTTGGAGACAGAGTACCGCCAATATGGCTGGGAATTCCCGGCGCGCCCCGCTGTGCGTATCCGTCAGATGGAGGAGGCCGTTCGCCTCATCCTGGCGCTGTGGACGGAGCGCCGAACGACCTTTCACGGCAGATATTTTCACGCCGAGGACGCTATCCTCGAGCCGAAACCGGTTCAGAAGCCGCGGCCGCCGGTGATGATCGCCGGCGGCGGCGAGCAGCTTACCTTGCGTGCGGTCGCGCGCCTGGGCGACGCCTGCAATCTCGGCGGGGATCCGGAAGTCGTAAGGCGCAAGCTCGAAATACTTCGCGGTCATTGCGACACAGCGCAGCGCGGCTACGCCGGCATTGAAAAGACCCACAATCACAGCTGGTTGCTTGGCCGTGACGAGGCTGCGGTCGCGGCGAAGCGCGAGCGTCTGTCGCCGCGCGGTCCACTACGGGGATTCGTCGGCACCGTGTCCGAAGCCGTCGATCTGATCGGCCAATACCAGGACGTCGGTGTACAGCTGCTGATCAACAGCGATTATCGTAACGACATGGAGACCCATGAGCTCATGGCGGCGGAGGTTATGCCGCATTTTGCATGAACGAGCAGAAGTCGGTTTGTTGATGGGCAGCAGGAAAAGTTCCCGAGCCTGCGAGAGTGATAATCTTTCCGCTGTGGAAGAAAATGGTCGAACCGTCGGCCCCTTTGTCTGACGGGGGGCCTCACAGGCGGCTGACTGCGGTCCCTCCAGTGTCCGGGGGAAGCCGTCAACGGCAATCACAACAATCCGGAACGGTCCCGGTCAGATCCCCAGACGCTTGAGGTGGTTCTCCGGGTAGCGCAGCCCGCTTGCCGCACCCGGCGCGAACACTCGGCGCAGCGCGTCTTCGGTATCAGCCGAGATCTTCAGCGAAACGGCGGCGGCATTTTCCTCGAGCCGAAGGCGATGGCTGGTTCCAGGTATCGGGACGATATAGGGCCCGCGGGACAAATCCCAGGCGAGTGCAAGCTGTGCCGGGGTGCAGTTTTTTGCCGCGGCATGTGCCTTCAGCTCCTCGATAAGCGCAAGGTTGCGGCGCAGGTTGTCGCGCTGAAACCGCGGCATGTTACGCCGTGCGTCGCCGGCGCGCAGCGTCGCACTATCGGTGACCTTCCCGGTCAGGAAACCTCGGCCGAGCGGGCTATACGCGACAAAGCCGATGCCGAGCGCTTCGCATAGCGGCAGGATCTCGGCCTCGACGTCGCGGGTCCACAGTGAATACTCGATCTGCACGGCGCAGAGCGGATGGGTCGCGTTGGCCCGCCGGATCGTCGCCGGGCCGGCCTCGCATATCCCGAGGTGCCGCACCTTGCCTTGCCGCACCAGATCGCCCGTCGCGCCAACCGTAACCTCGATCGGCACGGTCGGCGCGCCGGTGTTCATCATCGGCGCGACCGGCCCCTTGGCCGAACCCAAGCGGCGCCCCTTCATCGATTGGATCCATTCCGCCAAGGTTCAGGGCGAAGCAATCCGCCATATCGTAAAGTGGGACTATCAACCGGCCGCCATCGACGGCGTGCCGGACGCCTTCGCCCGCGTCTACATCGGCTTCACGATGTCGAGGTTAGCAAGTGGTCGATGGATTAGGGCCGCACGTTCCACGCGCATCATCGCATGACGGCGGACCCGGTAATGGGGAGGACACAACTCGTCGCGCTGCTGCAAGAGCGGATCGGCCGGAATGCGGATCTCGCCGGCAAAATCGCCGCGCGCGCCGCCGAGACCGGCAAGCGGCATCAAAGATTACGGGCAGAGTGGCGCAAAGAGGCCGAGGACCACTGGAACAAGGTGCCGATGACCGTACCCCGCCTCGCGCTCGAGGTGTGGCAAGCGATCAAAGACGAACTGGGTGCTCAGCGCCGGGACATTGCACGAGTGGGCGCGAAAGCTGTGGAACTTCGATCGCCCCTACCGCCACACCGGGCGCGAGCTTGGTACCGGAACGCAGATCGGGATCTCGCTTGGCGTGGCACTCGCGAACAAAGGCACCGGCCTGCTGGTCGTCGATCTCCAGCCCGACGGCAACTTGATGTACGACGCCGGCGCGCTGTGGATGGCGGCGAAATACCAGATCCCGCTGCTGATCGTCATGTACAACAACCGCGCCTATTACAACGACTGGAACCATCAGATCGTCATGGCGCGCATCCGCGGATCTGAGCCGCGCCGATGTCGGCATGGATCTGTTTGGACCGGCGCCCGACTTTGCCGGTCTCGCCCGCTCGATGGGCTGGTGGGCCGAAGGTCCCATCGAGAACGCCGACGATCTCCAACCGGCGCTTCAGCGGGCGGTCGCGCAGGTGAAGAACGGCAAGCCTGCTTTGGTCGACGCGGTAACCCAGCACCGATGATGCCGAAATCCCACTCTCGAAAACCCCGTGAAGCTGACAATGTCGGTTGAGTTCCTCTGCTCGTGCTGCCAAGCTGCGAGCGGCAGGCGCCGCCTCGGCGCCCCTTGGTAAATCGCAGCGGGAGGAGACGGGCATGGCCATGCAACTCGGGCACGTCCACATCAAGACCAGTGAGGATCCGCAGAAGGTCGCGAAGTTCTACATCGACAATTTCGGCGCGACCGTGAAGCGGGAAATTCCCGGCCGCGGCTGCCAGCTCGACCTGCACGGCGTGCAGCTCAACGTGACGACCATCATCGCCGACCAGAACCATGAGCAGCATGTCGGCATCGAGCACATCGCGATCGAGACCGACGATTACGCCGGCGCCCTCGCGAACTTTAAGAAGAATGGCGCGCAGCTCCTCGAAGAACGCGTCAACAACGGTCGGCATGTGTGCTGGGTTGCCGCGCCCGACGGCGCGCAGATGGAGCTGATCGAGAAGGTCTGAGGAAGGCGCCCCTCGGCGGCACGGCTCGGCGCCACTGGGTGACCAGCTCGCAATCAAATAGCGTTGGCCGGAATGGCGCTACAGGGGGCGCATCAAAATTACTTCGCTTCGCTCGCAAATGACGCCGTATGTGGCTGTCGTTGCGAGGAGCGCAGCGACGAAGCAATCTCGATCAAGGTGCGTGGTAGCGGGAGCCATTTCTCTGGTTCCCGAGCACTAAGGTTCTTCCGCCGTCATGATCGGCGGCAGCTCACCCACCGCTGTCGGACCGCAAATCAGTAATAGTGCGCGCCGCCATTGACGTGGATCGTCTGCCCGGTGATGCAACCGGCATCCTCACTGACCAGGAGCAGGCAGGTAGCGGCAATCTCGTCGACGCTGCCTTGCCGCCCGAGCGGGACACCGGCGGCATTCGACAGGTGACCCTGATACCACTCCGGATTGTCGCGTCGCGTATTGATGCTACCCGGCGAAACGACGTTAACGCGGATGTTATGGGGAGCGAATCCGAGGCGAGCCCGCGCGCCATGCCGATCAGCCCCATCTTCGCTGCAGACAAATGAGTGCGCCACTGCCGCGAGCGGAAATCGCGCCGTCCCGACGAAGAACAGAATGCGCCCGTAGCGATCCCTGACCATTGGCTCGATCAGCGCGCGCGTCAGGTAGAGTGGGCCGTCAAGAACCACACTCCGGATCAACTCCCAATCCGCGTCGGTCGTTTCAGTGAACGGCTTGTGCGGCCGGATCGCAGCATTGTTGATCAGGATGTCGACCCGGGCGAACTCGGACAGCGCCCTGGCGGTGAGCACCTCGACCTCGGCCTTTTTACGGACATCGGCGAGAACAGGGACCGCCTTGACCCCCAGGTCCCGGGCCTCACGCGCGACGCTCTCAGCCGCCTGCTGATTGGAGCGCGCGTTGACCACGACATGCGCTCCTTCGCCGGCCAGCCTCAGCACAGTCGCGCGGCCTATATTCCGCCCCGATCCAGTGACGAGTGCGACCTTCCCTTCGAGCTTGCCCATTCACCCATCACCCTACGATATTTGGATCGGACCCCGCCCTCAGCCCGCCGGACGCCCAGCGGCCGCGCTGGGAACGCCGTTCAGCTTCGCATCGCGCTAGTCCCTTATTATTCGGCGGCGGCCCTCGCCGGCGCAGCGGCCTCGCGCAGCACCGTTTCAGCCGCCGCGGCAACGCGGGTGCCAGCGAAAAAGCGAGAGTTCTGGCGGCCGAACAGCCGCACGACATTGGCGAAGGTGAAGTCGCGGAAGTCGGCCGCGCTCGCCAGCCCGTCCTCGACCATCTCATAGGCCTCGGGCACGACCTCGGTCATGTCCGGCACGTCGAAATGGCCGATGTCAGAGCTGAAGATCGCATTGAGCCGGGCGCCTAATGGATTGGCGCGCGCATTGAACGCCCAGACGTTTGACGGGTCGTCGGCCTCGCAGCCGAAATAGAACGGCGTCACGAAGAGGTCGCGCCAGTCGCGCTTTTGGCTGATCTCACAGGCGCTGTAGTCGTCGAGATCGGCGATGCCGCCGGTCAATTTCTCCTCGCCTGGGAAGAATTGGCCGCCCTGCCGCTTCAGCGCAGCAGTGAACGCTTCGCCACCATATTTCTCGGCGAGGTCCAGCAGCACGCCGCTATCGATATTGCGCGGGTCGACCTCTTCCAGGCCTTTGAGGCTGCGCTTTTCCCAATGGCCGAGCAGGTCGCCATACAAGAGGCAGGCCCAGCCGGCGCCGCCTTCGAGGAATGCCATGTTGAGGCCGGGGAAGCGGCGCGTTACACCGCCGAGGAACATCGCCTTGCAGGCCGCGTGGTTGGCAGCGGCGAAATGGCCGATATGGTTGTAGACGAAATTTGACGGCGACAGCCGGAGACCCGAGCGCCGCGCGCCGGAATGAAACGACGGCGCGATGTTGAGTTCAAGGCACTTCGCCCACACCGGGTCGTAGTCATACTCGCTGTCGAGGCCGATCACGTCCTTCCACACGGCGAACCGCTTCGCCTCGCCCTCGACATCACCAGCCGCCGCGACCGGCCGGTCCATCAGGGAGCCCAGCATCGCAACCTTGTAGCCGAGCTGTTTGACGGCAAATTCCAGCTCCTCGATCGCCTCCTCGGGCGTGTGCATCGGGATGATCGCGGCTGGCGTCATGCGGTCGGCGAACGGGCGGAAATACACGGCCGTGACGATGTTGTAGGCGCGGGCCGCTGCGCGCCGCGGCTTGTCGGCGCCGATCCGCGGCACTCGCAAGCCACCCGTGGGATAGATGATCGCGAAATCGAGGCCGATCTCGTCGAGCCGCTCGGCAAGGAGGCGCGGAAACAGCGCGGTCGCGAGGTCCTTCGTGTTTTTCGACGGATGGCCCCAGAACGCTTCCTGGCTGATGCGCCGCCGACGCCGCTCCTCGACCGACATGCCGAGCGCACTGCGCGTGCCGTTGCGCACCGCATTCCAGCCTTCGACCGCGTCTTCGCCGCCGACCCGGCGCAATTCCTCGGTAAAGACCGGGCCGTATTCGATCCAGTGCCCGTCGGCGTCGATGATCGGATGGTCGAGCCGCGCCTTGATCTGCGCTGCTGAGAGATGAGCGCTCAACGGGGCCTCCTCGTGTGGAAGTTGCGATGACGCGACGCTACCGCCGCTCCCGCCCGGGTGCAACCGCGGCCGAGCCGCACCGACAACCGGGCGAAAAACTCGGAGGTGTTGCTGGGCGATGCCAACTATCACCGCGAACTGATGCTGCAGAACTGGCCGGCCTGCGGGGCAAGCAACATGACCGAGATCAGCGAAGACACTGTCCGCGCCGAAGTCCGTGCCTGGCTGGAAGCGAATTGGAGTCTTGACTATGGGCTGCTCGAATGGCGTCTCAAACTGGCCGAGCCCAGATGGGGTGTCCCGCAACGTCGCGCTGGTGCGGCCGCGACCTTCCCGTCGGCCTGGTACCGGCCGAGGAGGAGTAACCATGTCTCCGGCTCCTACACTCGCCCCGAAGGCGGCGGTTCGCCCCCTTTCCGGACGTTCGGCTCGACAAACACCCTGACTTCCAGAATGACGCTATGCGGGCGACCGACTTTCGCCATTGTCGCCGGACACAAGAAGTAGGGAGACGTTCGAGGACAGCGCGTCGATCAACGGACATTGCGACGGGCCGCCTGCATCGCAGCGACGCACCGCATCGGCGAGCGCGCGTTCGAGCGTGCGCAGATCAGCGATTTTTGCCCGGACGTCGGCGAGATGGTCAGCCGCGACCTGCCGCACCTCGTCGCAGGTATTGCCGCGTGGGTCGGCGGAAAGCGCCAGGAGTGCGCGCACTTGATCCAGCGAGAAGCCCAGGTCACGAGCGCGCCGCACAAAGACCAGCCGGCGAACGTCATCGGCATTGTATAGCCGGTAGCGGGACCCGCTGCGCGGCGGGTGTGGCAGCAAGCCGATACGCTCGTAATACCGGATTGTTTCAATGTTGCACCCGGTGAGGTGCGAGAGCTTGCCGATCCGGATTCGGCTGATCGGGCCATCACAGCACCCGGTCACTTTGTGCAATTCGCCACAGCACTCCCGATGGATCGACGATGCCCGCAACCAAGCCCCAATCCTCCATCTGCGGTGCACGAGCCTTGACCTTGAAACGGGACGGAATGTCGAGGGCGAGGATGCGATCCCGCCACCAGCTCACATCAGACGCGCGTAGGTGCATCAGGAAATTGTCGGCCCATTCTCGAACATAATAGTCCTGCAGTATGAAGGCACAGGCACCGAGCCGCATCTCGACCAACCGGTCGGTCAGCGGCACGGGCTCAAAGCCGAGCGCGATGTAAAACTGCTGGCTCAGGTCGAAATAGCGAGCCGGCAGTATGGGCCGCATCGACAGCACCGTGGGTGCGAGAGTTCGCAGCGTCCTTCGACACGACACGTCCTTTTCCGGGAAAATCCGAGCTTGAGTCTGTAGTGGCTACAGGGTCTAGCATCGTCGCGCAAACCGATCAGGAGTGCCAGAGCGATGATTGACGACATCCGGAAAGACACTGCACGGGACACCCCGGCGCGCGATGCTGGCCCGCTATTGCTGGCGGCAGGGGGCGCTGCCGCTGCGTTCGGCGCGGCGTCGTGCTGCGCCCTCCCCTTGTTGTTTGGTTCGCTCGGCGTCAGTAGCGCATGGCTCGTTACCGTGGCGTGGTTCACCGCGCCGCACCGTATCGCGTTGTTAGCCATTGCCGTCGCATGTCTTGCCGCGGGTGGCGCGCTCCTGCGGCGTCGCCGGCGCGTTGTGGGTTGCCAGGCGAACGCTTGCCGAAGCCCGGTGATGACCGCCGTCGTGAGCTGTCTACTGTCGGTCGGTGCGGTTTTGGTCGTGCTCGGCTGGATATACGCGTGAGGCGCGTCGGTGATCTTGGAATCGACGGTCACTCGTCCGAGCTGCGGTACGGCCAAGGTGGAAATTATGCGGAGCGATGCCTGCCAGTTCTTCTATGACTCCGGAGGCAGCGGTGCGTTGCTGCGGCCTAAACCCGGCGATTGCAGCGTGTTCTACGCTTACGGCTCCGTACCGTGCCCGCTTCCGGCTGGAGCCTCCCGACCGAGAACGGGCCGGTTTCGGGCGCGGCGGTCGTGGCGCTCGGACCCTGGTCGGACGACGTCTTTCGTCCGCTCGGCTACGCTATCCCGCTGGCGGTCAAGCGTGGCTATCACATGCACTATGGCGTGCAGGGAAACGCCACGCGCGGCCATCCCTTGCACGACGCTGACGGCGGCTATGTGCTCGTGCCGATGCGCAAGGGCATTCGCCTGACGACGGGCGTCGAGTTCGCCGAGCGCGACGCGCTGCCAACCCCGATCCAGCTCGCCCGCGGCGAACCGTTCGCCCGCGAATTGTTTCCACTCGGGGAGCGGCTGGAGGCGGCGCCTTGGCGGGGGAGGCGTCCCTGCCTTCCCGATATGGTCCCGGTGATCGGGCGAGGCGAGCGCCACCGCGACCTTTGGTTCGCCTTCGGCCACGCCCATCACGGCTTCACGCTGGGACCAGTCAGCGGCAGGCTTCTCGCCGAGATGATGACCGGAGAGACGCCCTTTACCGATCCGTCGCCCTACGCTGCAGCCCGATTTTCGAGCTGAGTATTGGGAACCGAGCAACCGATCACGGCAATGCCCCGCCGCGGAAATTCTGCGGTGGCGCTCCTCTTTTGAAAACTGGCTCAGTGCCCTCGCCGGAAAACCCGACGCGGATCGGCTGACGCTTGCGGCCTACAACGGAACGTCGCGACCGCAGCACCGAGTGATCGTCTCTGACACCCAGCCCTGGTAAGCGCCGCGCTCAAGGAGAGCTCGTCATGAATGAGGTTCGCACCCGCATTCGGGTCGGTTCTGATCATTGCATCTCGGGCGTCGCTCCCCCCGACGTACCGCCGGGGGAGCACGAGGTCACGATCACACTGGTGCCTTCGTCTCGGCGCAAACTGCCGACCAGGAAGTTCAACGTAGAGGATCTGCCGAAACACGACATACCCTGGGACGACAGCATTTCCCTCCGCCGTGAGGATATGTATGACGACGACGGCCGCTGATCCGGTTTTCGTCGACACCAATGTCCCCGTCTATTCAACGCGCCCGCTCTCCACTCACCATGCAGCCGCTGCAGGTGCTTTGGCGGCCCGGAGGCGCCGGTTCCACGCTATAGATCAGCTCGCAGATATTGCGTGAATATCTCGCGGCGGTAACGCGGCCCCAGGCCACGGCTCCCGGACTGCCGGTGGAAACCGCGATCAGCGATGTTCGTCAGTTTCGGATGGCGTTCCGCGTTGCGCAAGAGCGGGCAAGCGCGCTCGACCGCCTGATCGAAATCCTTTCTGCCCATCGCGTCGCCGGGCGCCAAGTCCACGATGCCAATATCGTGGCGACGCACTGGTTATCGTATCTGTATTACAGGCGACGCTCAGTCCCCTTCTTTTATGGAACGACTGCTCGGATCATCGGTAAATCCGACGATCCTTTTCTTGCCAATGTAGCCGATTTTTACCTCAATCGTGCTCTCGGATTCCGTCGCCGCGCTTGCGACGAAAGGCGGGAGCGTCCTTCCGGCGATGAGAGGCTCGGCCTCCTGAGCGCGCTTCCAGAAAGCGATGCCTATGTCTGGGTGCTCCTCAGTCGCGACAGTGATGGTCATAGAATTGCCGTCTTCGCGATGCATGTTTACGGTTGTTGAAGTCTCGGACCGCACCGCTTGCACAACTTTTGGAGGAGTTACCGCTGTAGACTGGCTGCAGAAGCAGCGGAGGTCCATTTTTCACTCAATTGATGATTGCAACAGACAAGCCGGTTTCGGGGTCAGAGCGGCGTTGCGAGCAGGCTGGGGACGGCGAAGGTGTCGAGCAGGATCAGCTTGTCGCGGATTTTGAGGCGCGTGCCGGAAATTTCGAGCCGGTCGCGGTAGAGGCCGGTCGCGAACAGCCGGGTCTCGCCTTCCTGGTCGGTCTGAAAGACGGCGAATGGCGCCTCGACCCTGAGTCCGTCCTCGAAGATCCGTGGGAGGCCGATGACGTGGCGGTCGGTGTGGATGTTGTATTTGTTGGCTTCGCACAATGCCCGGATGCGGTCTTCGAGCATCGCGCGGCTGTCGCAAAAAACCAATGCCGCCGGCAGGCCGCGGTCGAAATTTTCCCGCGGGACGATCTGATAGCGGCACTCCTTGGCGAAGAGGTCGAGCCATTCGTCGAACTTTGCCAGGTCGATCAGCGCGCCGTATTCGGCGAGCAGATCGCAGATTGCGGCGCGATCGGGCTTCACCGCACCGCGCCCTCCGGTTCGATGCCCAACAGCTCGGCGTAATACGACCAGAAGCCGCGCAACGGCACGTCCGTCACCCGGTAATCGCGGTCGGAAATCACTCCGCCGCCGCCGAGCTCGATGACCGTCGTGCGATCAAGATCGCGCCCGGAGGCGCGGTGGGCGATCTCGATCGCCTCGCCGTCCTCCATCGAGACGAGGCCGGCGGGGCCGACAAGATTGACCTGGCGCAAGCGGTGCAAGGTCATCTCGGGCGGATCGTCCTCGTAGCCGAGCATCGTCTGGAACACCTCGACCTCGTCGATCCCGCGCGGCCGGATCTGGCGCACCGCCAAGCTGTTGCTGATCTGCACGAAGACCGCGGACGGGAAAACCGAGGTGACCACGAGATTGAGCTTGTCGTCGCGCTCGGGACGGAAAGTGACGAGCGACGGCTCCTTCAGCGACAGGAAGTCGTTGCGCACCCCGGCGCCGGCGTAAGCCGCGTGGGCGAACTCGTCGGTGTCGCTGTCGGCCTCCGCCCAGGTGATGTTGTGGCGGTGCCGCGCGTCCATCTTGACCCCGCCGGTCTGCGTCGACCGGTCGAGCCCGAAGGTGACGAGAAATTCGTGCAACAGACTGGCGTGGTAGTTGTCCCGGGTATTCTCGGCATAGAGCTTCCAGTTGCCGCGGATCCGCTGGCGATTGTAGCCGAGCACTCGGACCGGCCGGTCGAAGAGGCGGCGCAATTGCGCCAGGATCGGCGGGCCGAGATAGTCTTCGAGCGGCTCGGCATCTTCGGCCAGTGTGCCGAACACCACGCCGTTGACGATGGCGACCCTCAGCGGGCGAAGTCCATGCCGCGACATCTCGAAGCTCGCGTCGAGCCCGCCTTTGCCCCGGATGCCGCGGCGGAACGGGATGGCCGTCAGCGCGCCGTCGAGCCCATAGCACCATTGGTGATAGATGCAGACGTGTTCGTCGGCGTTGCCGGACAGCTCGCGGCGGACCAGCGCGCCGCGATGCGCGCAACGGTTGACAAAGGCCTTGACCGCGCCCGATCTGTCGCGGTTGAAGATGACCGGCGTCTCGCCCACATAAGTCGCCCGGAAATCTCCCGGCTCGGGAATTTCGCTGTCGAGTCCGAGATAGCTCCACACCGGCCCGCGAAAGATCCGCTCCTGCTCGCGGGCATAGATGTCGGCGTCGTGATAAAGGCGGTAGGGCACCCGGCTGTAATCGAGCGCCGGCCAAATCGCGGCGGTCACCATCAGCGGGTTCGATGGTATTCGTAATCCTCGCGCTCGCCGCTGCCGACCCGCAGCTGCGGGTTGAGCGCGGGGCGCGTCGCCTGCAACTTGGCATGAGTGTCGAGAGCCGCCTGGTCGGACCACCGTTCCAGCAAGGCAAGCTTGTCCGGGTTGAGGGCGCTCTGGAAAATCTCGAATTGCTCGCAGCCGGGTTCCTTCATGCACTCCTCGCAACGCGCCCGGTATGCCTGTGCGAGCTCGGACCCTTTTCCCGGTGCGGCCGTGATCGTGACGACAAGCCGAACTGCCATAACCCCTCCTACGCCTGGGTAAAGAATTGTCTGCAAGGAGCAAGCAGTACGATCGCTGTGCCGGCCCGTCAAGGATCGCCCCGCAGGGCTTTGTAGGGCACCGAGGTCACTTGTCTTCAGGCTCATGTTCAGGTTTAATTCTGTTAATCGAACAGCCGCACGGCTCACCACCTGATGGCACGCCATCCCTCAGCGACGGAAAAAGAACACTCACACGACCTTCGTCATAAAAGAGAAAGACTGATCGCCATTATCCGGCGACAGTCGCTATTACAGAATCAGGATTTTGTGCTCGTTTCGGGACGATCGAGCAACTTCTTCTTCGACATGAAAAGAACAATGTTTGATCCGGAGGGAGCGGCGCTGTTGGCAGACCTGCTGTTCGACGCGATCAAGGACGAGGATGTCGAGTGCATCGGGGGACTGGAGACCGGAGCGATCCCGATCGTCACTGCTCTGTGCGCCAGAAGCTGGCCCGAAAAGCCGCTCAAGGGTTTTTTTGTGCGCAAGGAAAACAAGGGGCACGGCACCGACCAGCGGATTGACGGCCTGCTCCAACGGGGATCGAAAGTCATTCTCTTCGAAGACGTCACGACCACCGGCGGCTCGGCGATGCAGGCGGTGAACCAGGCGCGGCAATTGGATTGCACGGTGTTGAAAGTCGTCTCCGTGGTCGATCGGCAGGAAGGAGCCGAAGAGAACTTTCGAGAGGCGGGCATCAGGTTCGAATCCGTGTTCACCTGGCGTGATTTCAGTTGAGTCAATCGGTAATCGACTTGGCGGCGGCGCATCTAAGGCGTCAATTTATTTATCAGGCGCAACGCGGCCGGTTTGGCAGTCTGGACGCTCTGCTGGAACTGGCGATATCCGCCCGCGGATGTGTCGCATCGTCGAAGTCGTCAAGCCGCGTGACGGTGGCTTTCGTTCTCGAAAGAGTGCTCGGCCAGTGCGCCGAATACCTCGAGGCGCGGCCGGTGCCAATCTCGGAGATCGCCGAATTGGCCGATCGGCTCAATCCACCGGTTTCGCGCGCAGTCGAATACCTCGCCGGAGCCGACGACGACGCAATCGACATCGCAGCCGCGCTGGTCAAGTCGCGCCCGGCGAAAGACAGGTAATCGCAAAGCTCATTGCAAACTGTCTCTCAGCAGAGCGGCGAGACGGACGCCTGCCTTCGCCAACTGCTCCTTGATCGCGGCAACGGCGCGATCGCGATAGCCAGCATCCAGCCGGTGTAACGGGACTGGGCCGCAGGCATCGGCTTCCCCTTTCCGTGTCGGAAAGCTGAATTTGCCGGCCGGTTCTGCTGAGAACCTATATACTACCGATTGCGCGAGCTCGTACGATTCCCGCGCCCATTCCTCCGGGGTGCCGCCGGACCATTCTCGGATCTCGATGGCGGTCAGCCTGGCGGCGATCTGTTGGGCGGCCTTGGCCGGGTCGTTGCCCTCCGCCTCGGCCACCAAGTCGTCCTCCCAATAACCGCTGAGCCGGACCGGGGTCTTGCTCCCCGGCGGGAGAACCGCCACACAGCGCCCGCTCTGGTCGCCACGCTCGACCGCGAAAAGCGGATCATGTATGTCGCCGACGAGGTTCAGCAAGAATTGCAGAGCCATTAACCGCTCTGGCTCCGAGGTACCGGGCTCGCGCAGCTCCTTTGCGAACTGCTCGATCTTGTCGACAATGCAGTCGTCTTGCGGCCCATGGCTCGCCGGCATCATCGCTCGCAGGGCGGGTCTGCCGAAACAGGCTTTGTTCAAATCGGGTTTGTCGGGATCGAATTTGACGTAATGCCACTTGGCGGTGGCCGCTCGTCCCTCCGGGCTCTTCTCGCGCAGCGCATCGGCCCAGATCGCCTCTCCGGCAATGTCGGTCTTGGTCCAGGTATTGGATTTGTCGGCGGCGAGAATCTCGGCAATCTTTTTTTCGACCGGCGGATCCCCGGTTTCGAGGAGCCGATCGGCGAGCAGGGCTATCATCTCGTGCGCCTCGCTGCCCCACGCCCAGCACTTCGAAGGCTCCCAGAGGAGGGCGGCTGGCATCAAACACAGAATTGTGGCGTAAAGCCGAAAGCGCGTCATCGCATCGGTCGATCAACTGCGTGGTGGCGGGTCCGGTTCCTATGGTAGCATTATAAGGGTTCGCGCCCGCTATCTGCCCTGATTCGAGCGGTGCGCGACAGCGTGGATGAATACATGGCCCGGCACCGCCGCCTAGGATGAACAGGGTTCGCATCCTCGCGAGCCCAATCCTATGGGTCGGGCTCCTCTTCGCGGTGCTGTTGCTGCGGATGGAAGTCCTGAGACCCGTCTTCCAATGGGCGTTTCCAGGCGTCGAGCCCGTGATCTACCAGCGCAGCAGCTTTCTTGCGTTGTTCCTGTCGCACCTGGCGCTGGTTGCAGCGGCAAGCCTCGCGGCTATATCGGTTGGTCTCTTATTCGCGGTGTTCGTCACCCGCCCCGTGGGACGGGACTTCCGATTGATGGTGAACACGCTGGCTACCGTCGGCCAGACCTTGCCGCCCGCCGCTGTTCTGGCGATTGCCGTCCCTGCCGTGGGTTTCGGCTCCCGTCCGACAGTGCTGGCGCTGTTCCTCTACGGCCTCCTGCCGATCATCGCGAGCGCGATCGCCGGTCTGGAAGGAGTGCCTCGCGCGGTGCGCGAAGCAGCCGCGGGGCTCGGCCTTTCTTCTTGGCAGCAGCTGCGCGACGTGGAGTTGCCCCTGGCTGCTCCGGTGATCCTTTCCGGAATACGCGTATCGGTTACGATCGCGATCGGCACGGCGACGATCGGGTCGACGGTCGGCGCCTTGACGCTCGGCACTCCGATCTTTAATGGCTTGGTCGCCGACAAGCTGCCCTTTGTCATCGAAGGCGCCGTCCTGGTCGCGTTGTTTGCGATCGTCACGGACCTGTCGTTCGCGGGCCTCGAGCGATGGCTGCGGCGCGAAACAAGGCAGACGGTCAGCGAAACCAATCGATGAGGATGCCGAAGATGAAGACCGTGACGCCGCTCCACAGCAGAAAAGCGAGAAGGGTTTGCGCCCGGGCCGAATCCGGCACTACTCGAGAAAGATAGGCTGACCGCAGCATACGCATGGCGTCGCTCATCCAGCAGCTTGGAGGTCAACTCTAGCTGCGGCGGGACGCCGCTGTCGAACAAAATCTTAACCAAGAAATCGTGAGAAGGAATTGAGGGCTCTCTTGGCTGGCGCATTGGCGGTTTGCCTTGCCGGCGCGGCGCGCGCCGAACCGCAGATCTTCAACGTCTACGACTTCGCGTTTGAAGACGGCTCCATCCTGCCGGAATTGCGGGTCGCCTACGAAACCCACGGCCAGCTCGGCGCGGGGCGCGACAATGCGATCCTTTTACTGCATGGGACGAGCGGCAACCGTCATTCCTTTGAGGCAATGATCGGGCCGGGGAAAACCTTCGATACCGACAAGTATTTCGTGATTACGGTCGACGCCATCGGCGGCGGCGATTTATCCTCGCCAAAGGACGGGTTGGGACAGGATTTCCCGCGCTACACGATCCGCGACATGATGGCCGCGCAACATGCACTGGTCACCAGGGGGCTCGAGCTGACAACCGTTCGGGCTGTCGGCGGCAGCTCGATGGGCTCTTTCGAAGCCCTCGAATGGGGCATTCATCACCCCGAAATGGTCCGCAGTCTGATCCTTCTGGTTCCAAGCCCCAGAGCCGCAGCCAATTTTCAGCTCACCGTCGATCTGATGACCTCTGTGATTGCGTTCGATCCGGATTGGCAGGGCGGCCGGTACACGCGAAACCCAGTCGAGGGACTGCGGCTGGCCGGCATGCTCTATTACCCGTGGACCGTATCGGCGCCCTATCTCGACCGGCTGCCGGCAGCGCAATTGGCGAAAGAGATCGAGGATAGCGCTCGCGCGTTCGCCAATTGGGACGCCAACTCGCTGGTGTTCCGCTATGCTGCGAGCCGCGCGCATGACGTCTCCGGCCCATTTGGCGGCGACCTCAGCGCCGCTCTGGCGCAAATCACGGCACCGACGCTCATATTGCCGAGCGCGAGCGACCGGCTGCTCGGGGTCGACGGCGCGCGCCGGATCCGTGACGGCGCCAAGCAGGTGAGCTACGCCGAAATCCCTTCAGACCTCGGCCATCGCGCGGCGCGCCCCGCGCCGGGAACCCCCGAGGGCGAGTTCATCGACCGTCAGATCCGGGCCCTTCTGGCGAAGGTCGAATAGCTGGCCAATGCACCGCCCTTCCTCCCCGCTGGGGTCTCAGTCGCCGTGCCGAGCCGCCGTGCTCCACCCTCGCGCGAGCTGGCCGAGGAACGGCTGAGAGGTCTCGGCAGCGAGCTTTACCCCGAGCTCCGAGAGCTTCGCGGAACCGCCGACCAGAAGTCTCCAAACTGCTGCAAGTGAAGCCGGCATTCACCTCGATCGCATCGGAGAGCGTCTTCACCGCGAGCAACTTCGTTGCGGTGCGCGCCAGCACATCGATGCCCGAAAGTGCCAGCCCGGCCATCTCGGCGCTCAGTGCTTCGAGGCCACGCGCCAGCGCCGCTTGTGACTGGGCGAGCGCCGCCGCAGCGTCGCCCTCGACATGTCGGGGAACATCGGGATTCGCGTTCTTCGGCGCTGGTGGAAGTGCGCCGATACTCAGAGTTGGTGTCACCGCCGCAGCAGCTGGCGCGAGTTCCACAGCCGTTTCCGTCGACTTACCCGCCTCAACCAGCAGCTCGGCGGGTTTAGGCGTTTCGACCTCGCTCGCCCCGTTCGCTGGGGGCGGAGCTGCGACCGGCTTGAATGGCGCGACCGGAGCCTCGGTCGGCCCGGACGCGCGTACAGAGCGTCTGCCCTTAGTTTCCATGATCTCAGCCTTGTCCTTCGCCGCGGTATATCTCGCGCCGCACAACCTCGAAGGTAAGCGAAAGGATCACGATCCTCAAGCAAAATTGTGCGCCGCACAAGATGATCAGATCGGCTCGACACGCAATAGGGTGTTTTCGGCGCCGGTTATGCGCACGCGGGTTCCGGCTGGGAGGTCCGGTCCTGCGACGAGCCAGACCGAATCGTCAACTTTGAGGCGTCCGCGCCCATCGACGATCGCGCCATCCAATGTGAACATCCGACCAATGTAGCTCTCGGCGCGCCGATTGAGGTGTCGGTCGGTCGCACTGGCTCGGGTGTGGGCGAATGCCGTCCGGCCGAGCGCGACGCTGGCGACGGCGAGGGCTGCAAAGATCAACGCCTGGTGCTCCCAAGCGAGCCCGGGATAGCGCCAAGAGATCGCCGCGACGCCAAGCGCCGCGGCGGCCAGCCAAATACAGACCATCGCCGGTACGGCGACCTCGATCACTGCGAGAACAGCGCCAAAAGCGGCCCAATACCAGTACGGCATCAACGCCCCGTTGTCGTCCCTGCCGCCGGATTGGTCGCAACCCGGGCCGTGCTGAAGCTCTCGCGCGCCAACTCGGCGATCCCGGCCAAGGATCCGATCATCGATGCGCTCTCGAGCGGCATCAGGATCACCTTCTGATTCTGACTTCCGGCGAGACGACCAATAGCATCGATATAGCGCTGCGCCACGAAGTAGTTGATCGCCTGGATGCTGCCGCGCCCGATCGCCTCCGAAACAGACGTCGTCGCCTTGGCCTCCGCCTCGGCCTGCCGTTCCCGTGCTTCCGCATCGCGAAAGGCCGCCTCGCGACGGGCTTCGGCAGCCAGGATGACCGCCTGTTTCTCGCCTTCGGCCTTCAGCACCGCCGCCTGTTTGAAACCCTCTGCCTCCAGAACGTTGGCACGCTTCTCGCGTTCGGCCTTCATCTGCCGGGCCATCGCGGCAACCAGCTCCTGAGGCGGTGTGATGTCCTTGATTTCGACGCGTTGAACCTTTACGCCCCAGGGCGTAGTCGCGGCGTCGACGACGGTGAGAAGCTGGCTGTTGATGCGGTCGCGTTCGGATAATAGCTCGTCGAGGCTCATCGACCCCATGACGGTACGGATATTGGTCATCACCAGGTTCAGGATCGCAAGCTCGAGGGTGGTGACCTCATAGGCCGCCTTTGCCGCGTCCAGCACTTGATAGAAGACGATGGCGTCGACTGTCACCACGGCGTTATCGCGCGTGATGACGCTTTGCGACGGGACGTCGAGCACAGTCTCCATCATGTTCATCCTAGCCCCGACGCGATCTACTACGGGGATGATGAGCCCGAGACCGGGCTCGAGGGTGCGAAGGTAACGGCCGAATCGCTCGACCGTCCATTCATTCCCTTGAGGGACCCTCTGAACCGCCAGAATGACAAAAATCAATGCGAACAAGACGACGAAGAGTACGAAGACGGAGAAGGCGCTGAGCATGACACCGTTCCATCGGCAGTTGCGTTTTGATATTCTATCCACCAATCATTGCGATAGCATTAGCGGCTTGCAAGCAGCGGCGCCGGCGCTTCGCGCTCGCGAGCCGTAAGGCCCATTCGAAGCGTTTGATTTATTTCTACGGTGGAAAACGTAGACAGAGATGCCCGGTTTTTCTATTCTACCTGACGATGACTGTGCGCGGTCGATGAGCGCGCACAGTCTGTTGGGGGAATGGGGGGTTGAAGTGGAATTATTCAGGAACACCGCGCGGCGCACGTCGCGCGCGGCGCCGCGATCGCGGTGCTTTTTCACCGGCGTCGGCCTCGGCGCCATTGCAGTTCTCTTGACGCTCGGCGCGACTCCGGCCGCGGCGCGGCACCACCCGGGAAATCATGGTCATGCGCGACACGGCTTCTCCGGCGTCGACCCGTCGCGGGAAAACGAGTCCATCGTCATCGATGCCGAAACCGGCCGAGTGCTGAGCGAGATGAACGCCGACGCGATCACTTATCCAGCCTCGCTGACCAAAATGATGACGTTGTACTTGACGTTCGAGGCGCTGAACTCGGGCCGGCTCGGGCTCGACCAGTATCTGCCGGTCTCGAGCGAAGCGGCGAGCAAGAGCCCGACAAAGCTTCACCTCGTCCCGGGCGATTCGGTCCAGGTTCACGATCTCATCCTCGGCATCGTGACAAAATCCGCCAATGATGCCGCTGCGGTTCTCGCCGAGGGGCTGGGCGGCAGTGAACCGGCGTTTGCCGACCGCATGACCGCCAAGGCGCGTCAGCTCGGGATGACCAGCACCGTTTACCGCAACGCCTCCGGTTTGCCGGACCCCGAGCAACGCACGACGGCGCGCGATGTGGCGCAGCTCGCGCTTGCTCTCTACAACGACTTTCCGCGCGAATACCGCTATTTTGCGACCCGCGAATTTTTCTTTCGCGGCCGGGTCATTCTCACGCACAACCACCTGCTCGATTGGTACGAAGGCGCCGACGGGATCAAGACCGGATACATCGGCGCCTCGGGCTTCAATCTCGCAGCTTCGGCGGTGCGCAATGGTCACCGATTGATCGGCGTCGTCATGGGCGGGGCATCGGCCAGCTCGCGCGACCGGGAAATGGCTGCTCTCCTCGATCAGGGCTTCTCCGACGTTGGGGCCGGGCCCACCCTAGTGGCGCGCCGCGAGGCGCCCGCCCCATCCGCGGCGCCGGTAGTGGCCGAGACGGAGACTGACCAGACCGAACCGGTCCGCCCGCGCGAGAAAATCGGCCAGCTGGCTAAAGCCGCCCGCAAGATCGCCGCCCACCTCTCGCCCGTTGCCAAGGCGGAGGCAGCGCCGATCCCACATCAAACCGATCGCTGGAGCATCCAGCTCGGTGCGTTCCAAGTCGAGAGCGCGGCCGAGCAGGCGGCGCGCTCCGCCACCACTGTGCCCGGAGCGAGAGGAAAGCCGGTGCAGATCGTGCAGCCCTCAAAGGGCGGCAAGGAGCACGTCTACCGCGCGCGCTTGCTCAACTTCTCGCCGCAGGAAGCACAGGGAACGTGTGCCGCGCTCCACAAAAAGAAGATCGAGTGTTCGGTGGTCCCGCCGGCGCCGGTCAAGGTCGCCATCCGCTGAACCGGGGGTGCGTGAGAGGAGCTCTGAGTTAAGTCTGTTGCAGTCCCTCTCCCGCAATGCAATGCGAGAGAGGGGGGAGCGCAGCGAGGCGGGTGAGGGTCTTACCGCCAGTCGCGAGACGATCAGTCGCGGCGGTACGGGTAGCAGCGGCTTCTCTCGAGAGAGAGGGCGTAATGTTGCCCGAGAGCGCGGATGGCGTCCGCATGCTCGACATAGGGGTCCGCATTCGCAATTCCGACGATGATCGGCCGGAAGCTCCGGTCATCACGGCCGCCTGGCGCGAGCATGGCCGTCACCAGCGGATTACCCTCGTCGTCGCGCAAGGTCAGGAACAACGGCATTTCGCGCTGTACATGCGCTTTGAGGCCGATCTCCTGCTCGAAGTAAACCTTGGAGGCAGGCTGGAAGCTCTGTATCGCCTTTTCTTCCTCCTTGCGAAAGAACTTCTCGACGGCGTGGCGCATGCCTTCGGATTCTACCGCGGCCTCGGCTTCGGTCTCGATTCGAAACCAGGTCTTCCCGCCTGGAGCATCGCAAACGTATTTCATGCATCCTCCCAATTTTCCTACCAGGAACGAGGATCGCGAACCATCGGGCAGGTGCAGCATTATCGGCGGAGGACGGCACGCCGACAAGACTGGGCCCGCAACCCTCACTGACTATTATAGCAGCATTTCTTGGCGCGTTGCCGATCTGCTACGTTTCGCCCAGGGGTCCGCCGCCCAGGGGTCCGCCGCCCAGGGGTCCGCCGCCCAGGGGTCCGCCACCGGCGCTGGGTAACTCCGTCCAGTCCCGCCACAGAGAGATCAATGCGGCCATGATCGCCGGGCCGAGAAACAGCCCGATAATGCCAAACGTCTCCAGCCCGCCGAGAATCCCCAGCAGCACCCATAAGAACGGTAGACGTGCAGCGCCGCCGATAATGACCGGGCGGATCGCATGATCCGCGACAAAGACGACGACGAGACCAAAACAGAAAACCGCCGCGCCGGCGATCGTACTGCCGCTCGCGGCCAAATACAGCGCGGCAGCCCCGAATGCTACCGGCGCGCCGAACGGGATGACCGCGAGAACGCCGGTCAGTGCCGCGACCGAGACCGGATGGGGAAGGCCGGCGATTATATAGGCGATCCCCATCAATGCCCCTTCCCCCAGCCCGACCAGCACCAAGCCGTTTACCGTCGCGAGCACCGCCTGAACCATGTGGCGCCCGACCCGCTCTCCATTCGGGCCGAGCAGCCGGTCGCTGGCGCGCAACAGCTCTCTGCTGAACAGCGTTCCGTCGCGGAACAGGAAAAACAAGGTCAAAAGAGTGAAGCCGAAGATGATCAATCGGTGGATGATTTCGCCGCCGTAGAGCCGGGCCGAGGCAGCGAACGATCGCGGATTGATCCTTCCCAGCAGCTCCTGAGCCGCATTGGGGTCGCTCAGATTGGCGCGCCACCACTCCTCGACGGATGGGCCGACAGCCGGGAGTTGCGGCACCCATTCCGGGACCGGAACACCATTGTGCTCGGCCTCGCCGAGATATTGGACGACGATGCGAACCTCGCGCGCGCCTTCGATTGCGACGTAGATGAACGGGACGGTGAAAATCAGTCCGACCGCGAGGGTAACGAGCAGAGGCGCAACGATGCGGGACTTGCCGCCGGGAAAGGCGAGAGCGACCCGGCGGTAGAGCGGCCAGAGGGCAATCGCCAGAACGCCGGCCCAGGCGAGTGCGGCGAGGAAGCGGTGGAGGATCCATGCCCCGAGCGCGACCAAGGCGATCGACAGCACGACCCGCGCGATACGCCGCGAGAGAGCCAGGCGCTCGGCCTCGACATTAACGACAAGGTGAGGCGGATCGGAGTTATGGTCCACCGAACGACAGCCTTCCGGGGATTCGCGTCCGATCCGCGGGAAAGATCATTTGAGCTGGTCTGCGACTTTGTCGATGCCGGCTTTGGCGCACGCCTCGTCCTTTTCGCCGCCCGGCGCACCGGAGACCCCGACCGCGCCAATGACTTCGTCGCCGGCCTTGATCGGCAGCGCACCCTGCGCCGCGATGATCCCTGTGAGATGCACGGCTCCGAGCGTCGGATTATCCTTCACCCGCTGGGCGAATTCGCCCGAGGGGATGCGAAAGGTGCGCGCCGTATAGGCCTTGCGCTGGCTGTTCTCCATAGTATGCGGCGGGGCGCCGTCACCGCGCACCGCGACGAGAACTTCCCCATTGCGGCCGAGCACATGAACCGAGACGCGATAGCCCTGCTTGGTGCAGGTCTCGAGCGCAGTCTGTGCGATCGTCATCGCCATACCGGCTGACAGGCTCTTCTCGGTGAGCAATTGTGCATTCGCAGGCGCGGCCAGCGTGCCGGCGAGGCCGATGATGGCGAGGCAACCGGATATCGGACGCATGCTGTTCCCTCCCCTGGGTCAAAATGACCGCCCGCTGCTGGGATGCGGTTCGCGGTAAAAGCCTACCACATTTAACCCGTGTTCCGCGTCGAGGAGAGTTGGCTGATGATTGCAAGACGCCGGATGCTCGAACTCGCCGCCGGCAGCGCTGCCGTGTTTTCGTTGGGAGGAGGAGCGGGACGGGCGGCAACACTGCCGCCCACGCCGCGGCAAACGGCGGGGCCGTTCTATCCTTTGTCGATTCCCGCCGATTCGGACAACGATCTGGTGCGAGTCACCGGACACAATGGCACCGCGAAGGGCACGGTCAGCTATGTGAGCGGGCACATCGTTGATCCGAACGGACGGCCACTATCCGGTGCGCGGGTCGAGATCTGGCAGTGCGACACGAACGGTCGCTACCATTACGTCCGGGACGACCGCGCCGGCACTCCGCTCGACGACAATTTCCAGGGCTACGGCCAGACCGTCACCGATGAGACGGGCGGCTACCGGTTCCGCACAATCCGGCCGGTGCCTTATCCCGGCCGGACACCCCACATCCACTTCACGGTTACGGGACACGGGTTGGCACGCCTCACGACCCAGATGTACATAGCCGGCGAGCCGCTCAACGAGCGCGACGGGGTACTGATGGGGGTACACGACCCGGCCGCCCGCGCCCGGCTGATTGTGCCGCTGCGCCCAGCTCCCGAGATCGAGGCGAACGCGCTCGCCGGCACATTCGACATCGTGGTCGGCTGAACGGACGAAGCGGCAAGACACCGCTCCCGTTCGCATCCTGGGGAGGCGCCCTAGGATTGTCTACTTATGCTGCACCGGAGGCAGAGTTTTGGGGTCGAGCGTCCCTTTACCGGCATCGCAAACGGGGTGACCAAAGCCCCCCACGCTGGAGACCGCCATGCCCTTATTCGAGTCGGTATTCGGATTGGGGTTCAAGATGCCGCCATTCGCCGTGGGGTTGAAATCGAAAATGATGTTATCGGGGCGATCCGTGTCGCCCGAGACCCCGCCAACCGCCGCTCCGCTCGGCCCAAAATGGTCGAGGCCAAGAGTGTTGCGGACCCGCCAAGCAACAAAGTGATCGGTGCAAGAAGTGTCGCCGCTCACACCGAGCCCACCTACTTTCTGGCCACCGGAAGCCAGCAGCACCAGCCCACCACCAAATACGTTCACCCCGCCTACACGTTGCCCGACCAAAGGATCGCGCGCTGTCCCGTAGAGAAATGCGCTTCCCTGATACGCGATCTCAGGATCGACCGGATTGCTATGCTGCAGACCGTACAGGGTACCGCCGGGCTGCACGGCCGAAAACAGGTTCGCGGTCGACAGCGCCAGACCGTGCTGCGCCACACTGACACTCGGCATCTTGGCATCGGTTCCGAGGCTGAAATCGTTTGCCGTGTTTGCCTTTTGTGCAGAAATAACGCGGCTACCGAGCCATTGATCGGCGAATTGGTTACCGGAGAAGGCCACCGCGCAGACTGTGCCGTCATTCGCGACCAAGGTCGCCCACATGTTGAAGCCCAGTCCTCCATTACTCTGATTAACTGCGTTTTCTAGAGCCATCTGAAGTTTCGACTGGCTCGGCAGGCTGGAACAGATGGAATTTCCGTCTGCGATAGCCGAGCCCGCTGCCAACGAAGCACCGAGGCCAATGGCGCCCGAAATGACCCAATGCTGGAATTTCATGTCTCTCCCCTTTGTGTAAATGGGTGGCCCTTTGTGTAATGAGTGGGCTCGCCCGATCGCAGGTTTGCATTGCGGAAACCCGCGCCGCTGCAGGCGACTTCTCACGACCGCGACAAATTAGCAGAAATTTTGGCGATCGGAATACCCAACGAGCTCACAACGGAGGTTAATTTCAACGAGGATACTTAGAGGAGGAAGTTAACTTTAATTATACTTAATATTAACCAGCACCCAGGAGTTCTGAAGACAGTATGAGGATTTCCGCGGCGGTCAGGCGGGAGCAGCCTCTTTCCGCCGCTGCAGATGCTCGATCCTGGCCTTCATCTCCGGCGCCGGCCAATCTTCGAGCAGCCATTGCGGGAGAGGCTCGCCGGGGCCGCTGACCGGGAGCGCCTCGTCCTCGTCACTGCGGCCATCGGAGAACAGCTCCAACGCGTAGGGCATTTCATAATAGATCTCTAGGACAGTGCCGTCCGGGTCGGCGAAGTAAAAGCTGCGCTGGTTGACGTGGTTGGCAGCCCGCACTATCGGAACCCCGCGTTCCACCAGATGGGCATAGGCCTCGCGCAGCGCGGCGTAGCTGCCGACCTGGAAGGCGATGTGGGCGAGCCCGATCTGCCCGCGCTGCGGGCGCGGAGCATCATCGGGCGAGGGGTGCTGCCCGATGTCGAGGGTGTGGAAATTCTCGCCCAAGGTCATAAAGACGCCGCCATGATCCGGGTCCTCCTCGGCGATCCGAAAGCCGAGCACATCGCGGTAGAACCGCTTCGAAGCCTCCTGGTCGGCGACCCTCAGATTGACGTGCCCGATGCCCGACAGCTTGATCATCTTGGCTCTCCGATGTTCGGCATTCGCGCAAGTTAGGCCGGCCCCAACCGCCCGGCAAGCCGAATGGCTGCCATCGCGGAAATGCGCTCAGAATTTGGGCAGTGCGGGTGCATAGTCCAGCGCGCCGCCATTGGGGCAAGGAAGAATGACAAGCACGAGCGTATCGGCGGAGCGCAGCGACGCCGACAGGGCCCAGACACGCCGGATCGCCGAAGGCGCCACGTTCTCGGTCATCATGGCGCTGAGCTTTTCGCATTTCCTCAACGACATGATGCAATCGCTGGTGCCGGCGCTCTACCCGATGTGGAAGAGCGAGTACGGCCTCAGCTTTGCGCAGATCGGGCTGATCAGCCTGGTGACGCAGGTCACCTCGTCCTTGCTGCAGCCCGCGGTCGGGCTGTTTTCGGACCACCGGCCGCAACCTTATTCGCTGGCCGCCGGGATGGGTGCGACCTTGATCGGTCTGCTGCTGCTGGCGAGCGCCGCCAGCTACCCCGTCCTCATCCTGGCGGCGGCACTGGTAGGCACCGGCTCCGCAGTCTTTCACCCGGAAGCCTCGCGCGTCGCCCGACTGGCTTCGGGCGGACGGCACGGTCTGGCTCAATCCTTGTTCCAGGTCGGCGGCAACATCGGCTCCTCGCTGGGACCGATCCTGGCCGCCTTTATCGTGATCCCGAAGGGCCAGTCGAGCATTGCGTGGTTCTCCTCGGCCGCGCTATTGGCCATGACCGTGCTGTTCGGCGTCGGAAACTGGTACCGCAGAGAGCACACCGGTCCAGCCCGGCCCGGCGCCCGCCGATCGGTCGAGCGCAGCCATCTGTCGCGCCGCAAGGTCGCCTGGTCGGTGACGATCCTCTTGGTGCTGGTGTTCTCCAAATCCTTCTACACCGCAAGCCTCAACAGTTATTACACCTTTTACCTGATCAACAAATTTCACGTGTCGGTCGCGAGCGCGCAGATCTATCTCTTCGCCTTTCTGGCGTCGGTCGCGGTCGGCACGTTGGTCGGCGGCCCGGTCGGCGACCGGATCGGCCGCAAATACGTCTTGTGGGGCTCTATCGTCGGGGTGCTGCCGTTCACCCTGGTGCTGCCCTATGCCGATCTGTTCTGGACTGGCATTCTGACGGTCGCTATCGGCCTGATCCTGGCCTCGGCCTCTTCGGCAATCATCGTCTACGCGTTGGAACTGGTGCCGGGAAAGGTCGGCACGGTCGCCGGCCTGTTCTTTGGTTTGTCTTTTGGCATGGCCGGGATCGGAGCGGCGGCGCTCGGCCGGCTCGCCGACGCGACGAGCATCGATTACGTCTATCAGATCTGCGCGTTCCTGCCGCTGCTCGGGCTATTCACCGTGCTGTTGCCCAATATCGGCCGACCGCAAGGGACGAGGCTCGCCTCACCGGTGACCGGATCGGCCGGGACGCGCGGGGCCGGCGCCAGCCGGTAACCGCGCCCGTCGACGCTCTCGCCGGTGCGCATGTCAAAGCGATAGCCGTGCCACGGGCAGCGCAGGATCCCGTTCTGCCGCACCGCTTGGTCGAGCGGTCCGAGCCAATGTGGGCAGCTCCCGGCATGGGCGAGGAGCCTCTCGTCTTCGCACTCAAGGATGCGGAACGGCTCTCCGTCATATTCGACAAGGCGCGGCAACCGCCGTCGCAGCTCGAACTCGGCCGAGCGAAACGGATCTCCCTGAACCCCGGCGCGGCCTCCGTCCAACCAACCCCAGCGCCGAGAATCAGCCGCCCTTCGGAAAGGTTCTGTAACGTCCCCAGTTGCTGGTCACCGCGGCGGTCGTGCCCGGCTCGGTACTCTCTGCAGCACCCTTGACCAGAAGGATGGTGCCTGCTTGTGCCTCAATGGGTATGGTTGCGATGCTTAAGGTAATTACCGTCGCACTCGCTAATACAGCTAGTGCTTCCTTTATAGTTAAAAGTCCCTCCTCTTTTCGACTGCTTGATGTTTAGCAAGCAAGGTGCCAAAGACACACTTCACAGTCGGAAAAACTTACATTGGCAGATAGATACGCGCTGATGGTTAATTGGCAGTCGTGCGACGGCGCTTGCCCCTCGCAAGCGAGTGCTTCATTCTGGCCGGATAGGAGAACCGGCAGGTGGGCGATGGCGGAAAAAGTTCCGCGGGACGGGTTGGCGGCGGTCGTGAAACGCGACTGCCCGACCTGTGTGATGGCAGCGCCGGTGCTTGGGAAACTGGCGGAGCATGAGCGGCTCGTCGTCTATACCCAGGATGATCCATCCTTCCCGGAGACCGTCCCGGGCCGTGTCGACGACACGGCGCTCCACGTTTCGCACCAGCTCAAGATTGAAATTGTCCCGACCCTGATCCGCTTCGAGGGCGGCCGCGAGGTCGGGCGCACCTATGGCTGGGACCGGAGCGAATGGGAGAGGCTCAGCGGCATTGCCGGGCTCGGCGCGGATCTGCCGCAGGCGCGGCCCGGCTGCGGCGCCAAGAATGTCGAGCCGGGCGTGCTCGAGCGCCTCAAGATCCGCTTCAACGAGACCGGGCTCAAATCACGCCGCATCGAGATCGGCGGGGACGAAGACGAGCAGGAGGCTATGTTTGCGCGCGGCTGGTCGGATGGGCTGCCCTTGGTGGCGCCGACCGAGGAGCGGGTATTGCGCATGCTTGACGGCACGGCGCGGGACCCGCCGGAGGTGGTCGGGCTGGTGCCGCCGGCGCTCGCCCCTGCGACCGTAGAGAAGATCGCGATCAATGCGGTGATGGCGGGCTGCAAGCCGGAATATTTACCGGTCGTGCTGACTGCGGTCGAGGCCGTGCTCGACGAGAGCTTTGCGATGCACGGCGTATTGGCGACGACGATGTTCGTCGGGCCGGTGCTGATTGTGAACGGTCCGGTCCGCCGGCGCATCGGCATGAACGCCAAGGGCAACGCGCTCGGCCAAGGCAATCGCGCGAATGCTGCGATCGGCCGCGCACTGCAGCTCGTCATTCGCAATTTCGGCGAGGGACGGCCGCAGGAGGTCGACCGCGCGACCCTCGGCAACCCCGGCAAATTCACCTATTGCTTTGCTGAGGACGAGGAGGGGTCGAGCTGGGAGCCGCTGTCGGTCGAGCGCGGTCTGAAGCCGGGCCAATCGGCTGTGACGGTATTTGCCGGCTACGGTCTGCAAGGGATCGTCGACCAGAAGTCGCGTGACCCCGACAGCCTGGCGAAGAGCTTTGCCGAATCGTTGAAGGCGCTCAGCAACGTCAAGCACGCGCCTTCTTGCGACGCGCTCCTGGTGATCTGCCCCGAGCATCATCGTACCTTCAAGAACGCCGGATGGTCGAAGGCACGTCTTTATGAAGAGCTCTATCGCCTGTGCGAGATCCCGGGAGACGAGCTCATTGCCGGAGCCAAGGGTATCGCCGAAGGCGGGCCGCCGTCGCTCGCCGGCAAGACCGTCAACAAGTTCCGTCCGGGCGGGTTGATGATCGTCCGCGCGGGCGGCGATGCCGGGATGTTCTCCGGCATCATCGGCGGCTGGTCCGCGGGCGGCCCCCGCGGCAGCCTTCCCGTAACCAAGGAGGTCAAGTCATGACCGTACTTTTGGACCCGACGTCGGAGCGAAGTCCGACGATCCGACCGCGGCTGCCCCGGCCGGAGCATCTCGACGGATTGACGATCGGCATTCTCGACATCGCCAAGGCGCGCGGCGACATCTTTCTGCACCGGCTCGGCGAGCGGCTCGCCGAGCGCGGCATCGCCGTCAAGCATTACGCCAAGCCAACCAACACGCGGGTTGCGCCTTTGCCGTTGCGGCAGCAGATCGCCGCCGAAGTCGATCTCGTCGTCGAAGGATTGTCCGACTGAGGGTCCTGCATTTCGTGCTGTACGCATGACATGGCGGATCTCGAAGCACGCGGCATTCCAACTGTAGGCGTCGCCACCACCGAATTCATCGAAGGCGCCGCCGCCGGGGCTAAATCACTGGGCATCGATCCGGCGCTGGTGTTCGTTCCCCACCCGGTGCAGGACCGCACCGACGACGAGCTGAAGAAACTCGCCGACGACCACCTCGAAGCGATCCTGACGCTGCTGGTGAAGGGCTGACCGCGTCCGCAGCTCTCCAAAACAGGTTATCGCTCTCGCACGCGCGAAATATTAGCTGAAATCAGCTGCGCGTGCGAGAGCAGTTCAAAATCGGTTCTTGTCAATACTTACTAAAACGGGATTTATATACATGATCCCCTGTCAAAGACTCGGCTGCAAGGCCGTCATCGGATAGTCCAATCAGCCGCGATGCGTCGCCTATCTGCCGGGATGGCAACGGTCCGCGGTTGCGCTACAATCGTTGGTAGGCCCTTGACCTGGGAGGAGTGTATGGAAACAACTCGGCTGACGCGGCGGACCCTTATGCAGAACGCGGCGGCGGCCGCAACCCTGGCCGGCGCGCCTTTCGTGCGCGGCGCACACGCCGCGGGCAAGCTGAGCGTCGCGGTGTGGGACCATTGGGTACCAGGCGCAAACGACGTGCTTGACAAGCTCTGCCACGAGTGGGCGGCGAAGGAAAAAGTCGAGGTCACGATCGATTTTGTCACGAGCCAGGGCGACAAGCTGATGCTGATGGGCGCCGCGGAGGGTCAGGCCCGCTCGGGGCACGACATCGTCGGCCAGCCGAGCTGGTACGCCGCGGCGAAGGCGGATATGTGGGAGCCGGCCGACGATCTGATGGCGACGTTGATCGGCAGATACGGCAAGCCGAGCGCCGCGGTCGAATATCTCGGGAAGCAGAACGGCCATTGGATCGCCGTGCCGTCGATCCCGAATACGTTGACCTTGCCTTCGGTCGGGCGCATCGACCTGTTCGAACAGTATGTTGGGCTCGATCTGACCAAGATGTACCCGGCGGGCGCGGCGCCCGACAAGGAGCTGACCGACAGTTGGACCTGGGACTTTTGGCTCGACGCGGCCGGAAAACTGCACAAGGCCGGCTTTCCGTTTGGGATGCCGCTGGGCCAGACCGGCGACTCGATGAATTGGGTGGGGGCGATCTTCGCTGCTCACGGCGCGGAAATGGTCGACAAGGACGGCAACATCACGGTCAAGTCCGACGCGACCAAGCACATGCTCGACTTCTTCAAAAAGCTGGTGCCGTTGTTGCCCGACGGGGTCTTCGCCTGGGATGATTCTAGCAACAACAAGGCGCTGATTTCGGGCCAGAGCGCGCTGATCATGAACCCGCCCTCGGCCTGGGCGGTGGCGGTGCGGGATGCGCCGAAGGTCGCCGAGCAGTGCTGGCACTTCCCGTCGCCGAAGGGGCCGAAGGGTCGGTTTGATCCGGCGCAGCCCTCCTATTGGGGAATCTGGAATTTCTCGCCCAACAAAGCGGCCGGAAAGAGCCTGCTGCTGCATCTGTGGGAGAAGGACTCGGTGGAGCAGCTCGTTGCCGGCAGCAAGGGCTACGACATCCCGGCCTTCGGAACGTTGCGGGACTTCAAGACCTGGGCCGAGGAGGGTCCGCCAAAGGGCGGCATCTGGAATTACCCGCCGCGCGGCGATGTCATCGAATCGGTTTCGGGCTCGCCGGCGCCGATGCGGATCGGCAACCAGATCTTCGCGCAGGCGACGACGACCAAGATGATCGCCCAGTATACCCAGCAGGGAAAAACCATGGACCAGGCGATGGATTGGGCCGCCGGCGAGCTCGAAGGCTTCAGCCGGAGCTAGATTGCGCGGCGGTCGAGGATACCGCGACGTTGACCGCCCGGCTGCGCGGACCTATTCGTCAACGCCGTGAAATCGTAGGCGCCGGATACGGCGCCGTGGGAGGAAACGATGCCGGGACAGAGTTCCGACGATCTCTTGGCGCTGTTCGACGCGGCGCCGCTCAATCGGCGCTATTGGGTTTCGTTTACCCTGCTCTCGGCGCTGTTTGTCCTCGAATTCTTCGATTTTCTAATCGTCGGCTACCTGCTTGCGGTGCTGGCGCCGCAGTGGCACCTCACCTACGGCCAATCGGCGGTGATCCTCTACAGCGGCGGCGTTGGTGCGATCCTCGGCGCGCTCGTCTTTGGCGGGCTGTCCGACGCCTGGGGACGCAAGGTCACGATGATCATCGGCACCTTCATCTGTGCCGCGAGCTCCGGGTTGATGGGCATCGTTCCCGCGGGCTCGTGGGAGATCTTCGCGGTGCTGCGCTTTTTTATCGGGGTTGGGCTGACCGCCGGGGTCACGCCGTCTCTGGCGATCCAGGTCGAGCTGACGCCGACGCGCCACCGGACCCTGCTGACGAGCTTTTATCTGGTCTTCGCCTCCGCCGGCGGCTTTCTCGCTTCCGGCGCTTCCGCCGCCCTGCTCGAGCCGCTCGGCTGGCGCGGCGTCGCGATGCTCGGCATGGCGCCTGCGGTCGTCGGCGTGCTGATTTGGATCTATGTGCCCGAATCGGTGCGCTGGCTCGTGGCGAAGGGCCGCTTCACCGAGGCGCGCGCCGAGGTTGCCAAACACCTCGCCTTGCCGGCCGCTTCGGTGCCGCTGCCGACGCAGGCCCCCGCCGCCCCGCCTCGTGGGCGCCTTGCGGAGCTGTATGGTCAGCCGAGCTTGTTCTGGGAGACGATCATCATTTGGGGCGGCTCGTCGATGGCTGCCTATGGCGTCTATCTGTGGGGGCCGACGATCGTCGCGATGGTGCTCAGCGTTCCGGTGCCGCAGGCCGCCAAATTTTTTGTTTTCGTCACCCTCGGCGGCGTCGCGGGCAAGATCGTCGTCACTTTGCTGTCGCCGTTGACCGGCCGGCGCTGGCTGGGCGTGGTTTGGGGTTTGGGCGGTGTCGTTGCGCTCGCCGCGGCCGGCTATTACAGCAATGTCATTGTCGGGGGGTTGCCGGCGATGGTGATCCTGCTGTGCGCCTCTACCTTCTTTATCGAGGGCGGCTTCGCCAATCTCGCGCCCTACACGGTCGAGCGCTACGGCGTGCGTCTCGGCGCGCGCGCGTCCGGCCTCGGGCAGGCCGCGAACGGCGTCGGCAAGATTGTCGGCCCGTTGAGCCTGGCGCTGATCGCAGGCAGCAGCAACGTCGTATCGCCGCAGGCGACCTCGGATGCGGTGCTGCCGGCGTATCTGTTTCTCGCCTTTTGCATGCTGCTGGTGGGGATGTCCTTCGCGTTTCTCGGTGTTGAGACGCACGGAAAGGCGATGGGGGTCGGTGACGGGGAGTCCGCAGTGCAGCCGGGCGCCATGGCGCTCGGCACCGAGGCGCGCTGAGCCCCGTCTAACGAGTGCTGACCGCTTCGCGGCAGACGCCGATGCGGCGCGCGTTCTTGGCCCAGTAGAACAGCGGCGCCCCGCCATCGGCGGTGCCGGCGTGCAGGGCGATCGCCCGGGCCAGCATGAACCGCGTCACATCGCGAAACGATTCGAGAGGATGTTGTCCGACCCGGTACCAGCGGACGTCTTCGAGCTCTTCGCTCGACGCCGGTTCGCCGAACACATTGGCCGCATCGCTCAGGAAAAACCGGGTATTGAAGCGGCGGTTCGAATGAGATGGGGTGATCGCCCGCCCGACATAGGTCAGCAGGTCCAATACCGCGACGAGACCGCTTTCACGATAGGCTCGTTCGATCTGTCTGGTGGCCGGCAGCGCGGAGTGCGACCCGGCCGGTCGGCCCACCAGCACCCCGACTTCTTCCCAGGTCTCGCGCAATGCCGCACGGGCCGAGCGCGCGAGACGGAGCCCCAACGCATCGCTGCCGGCTTCGACGTTCCAGGCGATCCGGTCAGGTGGATCGATGGCACCCCCCGGAAAGACGTGCACCCCAGGCATGAATTTGACGTGCAGAGGCCGTCGGCCCGCAAGGACTTCGAGATTCCGGCCCTCGCCGCGCAGCAAAATCAGCGAAGCCGCATCACGCGGCCGCACCACCGGTTTACGCGTGCGAGCCGGCGCATGCACAACATCATTCATGACAAAATGAGCGAAAAACGGGGGCACAGCGCTGCCGATTATAGGTTCGATCGAGCCGTTTTGCGAGCCTGAGCCGGGTGGATGGTCCGGGCTTCGGCGATCAGGCGATCGAGTTGATCGAGGAGAGCGGCTTCGATTTCGGGCCCTCCGTCGAGGTGCTTCAGCAGCAGCGCGGCGGCTTCGAGCGTCGAGAGCGCCTCACGGCGCGGCTCGCGGCGCACTCGCCCAAAGCGCGACCGGTGCCGCGGGTTGAGAACGAGGCGGCGGAGCCGGAGGAGCCACGGGTTGCGCCACCACAGAGTCTTGGCCTCGCTCCAGCTGCCGTCGAGCAGCACGACGCCTTCTAGGCCGCGCAGCATCGCATCCTGGTCGGCCGCCCGCATTCCCGCCCGGTCGAGCACGACGATCTCTCGCTCCAGGCCGAAGGCTGCGGCACGCGCCGAGCCGAGATATAGAACCGCCCATTGCCCGGCATCGGCGGGACGGCCGAGCGCGCGCGCCAGGGTCGGCCATGACAGCCCAACGACGAGCGCAGCCCGCCGCAGCATGGCGCAGGTCGCCGCTGCGGTCGCCAGCACCTCCTTCTTCTCCTGCGGGTGCTGCAGGACCAGCACGAAAAGCCGATTGTCGATCGGCTCGACCTCGGTCGTCGCGCGCGTTTCGTTTTCAAGCACCGGCTATTTCGCCCTTTATGGAATGTCTCGGTCAATCCGGTGTTAACCCGCTGCCGCCACTATACGCTCCGCTCGGCTTGCCGGTAGGCGAGGTCTCGTGGCACATGAATTGCCCGGATCTTCCGCGGGCACCCGAGCGAGGAGTTCATGCACAAACCTGTCCGCAAGGCCGTTTTCCCGGTCGCCGGGTTGGGCACCCGGTTTCTGCCGGCGACCAAGGCGATGCCCAAAGAGATGCTGCCGATCGTCGACAAGCCGCTTATTCATTACGCCGTCGAGGAGGCCAAGGCGGCGGGCATCGAAGAATTCTTCTTTGTCACGAGCCGGGGCAAGAGCGCGATCGACGATCATTTCGACCGCGCCTACGAGCTCGAGGCGACGCTGCGCGAGCGGGGCAAGGAGGACGTGCTCGAGGAGCTCGAAGCACGGCTGCCCGAGCCCGGGCAGATCGCCTACACCCGGCAGCAGACCCCGCTCGGCCTCGGCCACGCGGTGTGGTGCGCGCGTTCGCTCGTCGGCGACGAGCCCTTCGCGGTACTCCTCGCCGACGATTTGATGCTTTGTGAGCAGCCCTGTCTCGCACAGATGGTCGAGGCCTACGCGCGGACCGGCGGTAATCTCGCGGCAATCATCGAGGTGCCGCGGGCGGACACCGCGCGCTACGGCGTGCTCGACGTGGTCTCCGACGACGGCCGGCTGGTGCGGGCGAGAGGGGTGGTGGAAAAGCCCGATCCCGCCGAGGCGCCTTCGACCTCCACCATTATCGGCCGCTACATCATCCAGCCCGAGGTTTTTGGCCACCTCTCCAACGCCGAGCCGGGCAGCGGCGGGGAGATTCAGCTGACCGACGCGCTCGCCAAACTGATCGACGACGGCCAGGCCTTTCACGGGTTGCGCTTCGAGGGCCGGCGGTTCGATTGCGGCGACAAGCTCGGCTTTCTCGAAGCGACGGTCGCGCTCGGGTTGCAGCACCCCGAGCTGGGGCCGGGACTGCGCATTATCCTCTCCGCCTATCTCTGATCGGAACGACTGATGGCCCATCATTTCGACCCGACGATCCTGCGCGAATACGACATTCGCGGGATCGTCGGGCAGACCCTGTCGACGGCCGACGCGCAGGCCATTGGGCGCGCCTACGCGGTTACCCTCGGCGAGGCCGGGGGACGCTGTGTCGCTGTCGGTTATGACGGCCGGCTCACCTCGCCGGAGCTCGAATCCGCACTGGTCGACGGCCTCGTGACGGAGGGCGCCGATGTCGTGCGGATCGGCCGGGGGCCGACGCCGATGCTCTACTACGCGGCGGCGACGCTCGGGGTCGATGGCGGGATCATGGTCACCGGCTCGCACAACCCACCCGACCACAACGGTTTCAAGTTCGTCTTCCAGGGCAAGTCGTTTTACGGGGCGGCGATCCAGAAGCTCGGCGAGACGGCAGGGCGCCTCGGAGCTCCGCGTGGCGAGCGAGGACGGGTCGAAGAGCGCGCGATCCAAGAGGATTATGTTGCGCGGCTCGCCCGCGACTATCACGGCGACCGGCAGCTGACCGTCGCCTGGGACCCCGGAAACGGCGCGACCGGCGACGTCGTCCAGCAGCTCACCGCGCATCTGCCGGGCAGGCACATCCTGCTGAACGAGACGATCGACGGCTCCTTTCCGGCCCATCATCCGGATCCGACGATCCCGGAGAACCTGGTTCAATTACAAGAGGCGGTGGCGCGCGAGCGCTGCGATCTCGGCATTGCCTTCGACGGCGACGGCGACCGCATCGGGGTCGTCGACTTGCAAGGCCGCATCCTGTGGGGCGATCAGCTGATGGTGGTGCTGGCGCGCGATGTGCTGAGCCGGCACCCGGGCGCACCGATCCTTGCCGATGTAAAGGCGAGCCAGGTGCTGTTCGACGAGATCGCACGCGCGGGTGGACACCCGGTCATGGCGGTGACCGGGCATTCGCTGATCAAGGCAAAGCTCGCCGAGATGGGAGCGCCGCTCGCCGGCGAAATGAGCGGCCACATATTCTTTGCGGACGGCTATTACGGGTTCGACGACGCGGTCTATGTCGCGGTACGGCTGCTCGCCATCCTAGCGAACACACGGCTCAGTCTCGCCGATCTGCGCGACCGGTTGCCTTCGGTCGTCAATACGCCCGAATTGCGCTTTCCGTGCTCGGAGAGCCGCAAATTTGAAGTCGTGCGCGAGGTCCGCGAACGCTTGCGCCGGAAGGGGGCCGAGATGACCGACATCGACGGCGTGCGCGTGCGCACCTCCGACGGCTGGTGGTTATTGCGCGCTTCGAACACCCAGGCCGTCCTGGTCGCCCGCGCCGAATCCGCAACCCCAGAGGGCCTCGCGCGCCTCAAACAGGAACTCGCCGCCGAACTCGCCGCCAGCGGGGTGCAACTGCCCGACGCCTGACCCACCGAGGCGAAAGGCGCTGCCGTTTAAGAGCAAATTCGTCATTCCGGGACGGCCCGTGGGCCGGGCCGGAAACCATGAACGCCGGCTCACCGAGTCTCTCTTCGAAGGCCCGTGTTCATGGGTTCCGGGCTCGCGGGCTGCACCCGCGCCCCGGAATGACCCGAGATGCCGACTCCCTCGCCCCACTTGCGACCACTTGCGGGGAGAGGGATGGGGATGAGGGGCAGCCAAGTCAGCGGTCGCGGAGCTTGGGGTCGAGGGCGTCGCGCAAGGCGTCGCCGAAGAGGCTGAAGCCGAAGACGGTCAGCGCGATCGCGAGGCCCGGGAAGATCGCGATCCAGGGGGCTGTCGAGGCGTATTCCTCGGCGCCGCCCTGCAGCATCAGGCCCCAGGCTGGGACCGGCTCCTGCACGCCGAGGCCGAGATAGGAAAGCGAGGCCTCGGCGAGGATCGCCTGCCCGACAAAGGCGGTCAGCAGGATCAGAAACGGCGCCATCACATTGGGGACCATGTGGCGCAGGATGATCCGCGAATGACCAAAGCCGCAGGCGCGCGCCGCGTCGATGTAGGGCACCTCGCGGATCGACAATGCGCTCGAACGCAGGACGCGCGCGCAGCGAGGGATCAAGGGGATCGTGATCGCGACGATGACGTTGTGCACGCCGGTGCCGAAGATCGCGACGACGGCGAGCGCCATGATGATCAGAGGAAAAGCCATCACGACATCGAGGACCGACTGCAGGTAAAGGTCGAGGCGGCCGCCGAAATAGGCGCTGCCGACACCAAGCACCATGCCGGCGACGCTGGCCACGATCGCGCACGAAAAACCGACGATCAGCGCCGTGCGCGCGCCAAAGATGATGCGCGACAACAGGTCCCGTCCGAACTGATCGGTGCCGAGCCAGTGTTCCCAGCTCGGCGGCTCGGTCATTGCCGCAAAGTCGTTCGCGGTCGGGTTATAGGGGGCGATCCAGTCGGCGCAGAGTCCGGCGACCGCCATTATGATCACGAGCGCCAACCCGAACGCGCCGAGCGGCTGGCGGCGGCAAAAGGCCCATGTTTTGCGCAAAACCGAGCGGCGGAGCTCCGGCACATCGTCGGCAATGGCAGGGATGGCGCGAGAGGTCGGAGCGGCGATCGTCATGGCGGTTCACCGGTAGCGGATGCGCGGGTCGAGCCAGGCATAGGCCAGGTCGACGACGGTGTTGGTCAGCACGAAGACGGCGACGACCAGCATCACCAATGCCTGGGTCATCGTGTAGTCCTGGTTCTGCACGGATTGCACGAAAAGCCGGCCGATGCCGTTGAGATTGAAGACTTGCTCGGTCACTACGAGACCGCCGATCAGAAACGCCGCCTCGATGCCGATCAGGGTCACCACCGGCAACAATGCATTCTTCAAGGCATGCCGATTGATGATGATGTGCTCGACCAGCCCCTTGGCGCGCGCCGTCCGGATGTAGTCTTCGCGCAGCACCTCGAGCATCGCCGAGCGGGTCATGCGCATTGTTACGGCGGAGGTTCGGTAGCCGACGGTCAGCGCCGGAAAGATCGCCATCGACAGATTGCGCAGCGGATCCTGCCAGATCGGTACATAGTCGATCGGCGGCATCCACGGCGAGCCGAACGCCGACTGCGAGATGTCGAGTATCGCAAGGATGAACAGGATGCCCAGCCAGAACGACGGTGTCGCGAGACCGGCGATCGAGATCACGCGGATTACGAAATCGATCGGGCTGTTCTGCTTCAAGGCCGAGATCGTGCCGAGCGGGATCGCGATCAGGTTCGCAACGACGACCGCCAAGATGCAGATTTCGAGCGAGATCGGGAAGCGCGCGGCGATCTCGTACAGGACGGGTTTTCCCGACCACATCGAGATGCCGAAATCGCCGCGGAAGAATCCCCAGACGAAATCGAAGAACTGCAAAAACATCGGGCGATCGAGGCCGAGCTGGGCGTGACAGGCCTGGACCGCGCGTTCATCGAAGGTGCCGCCGCCCGAGCCGAGCCGCACGACGCAGATGTCGCCGGGAATGAGGCGCATCAGCAGGAACACCAGCGCCGCCGCTCCGACCAAGGTCGGGATTACCAGCAGCAGCCGCTTCATGATGTATCGGTACATCGCCTCCCCTTCCCGCAGCGCAGCCTATTTATCGAGCCAGATGGTCGACAAGTCCTGATTGAGGTAGTGGCTCGGGCTGATCTTCCAGCCTATGACAAACGACCGGTAGGGGATGATCCGGTACCACCACAGCATCGGGAATTCGTGTGGCCTCGGTGTCCACCACCTGCTTCTCGAACTCGCGCATAAGGGCGCGTTGCTTCGCGATTTCGGGCTCGTGCAGCATTTGCTGATAGAGATCGATTTCCTCCTGGTCGTCGTAGTTGCCGTAATTCTCGGTATAGACTGAGCGCGGCAGCTATTTCTGCGTGTCCATCAGCGGAATGACGACGCCCTCACAATTGGTTTCGAGGACGACATCGAAATTGCCGCTGCGCATCGCCTCGAACCACGGGCCGGTCGGCACTACGCGCTACGTGACACGCAGCCCGATCTTGCTCCACTCGTCGATCAGCCACGCACCGACGTACTTGTAAAGCTGATGGACATTCAGTTCAAGAACTCGAACGTCAGACCCTTCGCCCGCATCGCCACCGTCACCTGGCTGCCGATCGCCCGCGACGACGGCACTGTGAGGATCGGGCCGTCCGGCACGACGACGAAGCTGGCGCCATCGGCGACACTGATGCGCTCGACTTACCGCTCGCGTAGGCGATCCATCAGCGGCTTCTGCTGGCCGCCATCGATCTCGATCATCGTGCCGTTGACGAAATGCGCCAGATCAGAAGCGAGGTAAGTGACAAGGCAGGCGACCTCCTCGCATTCGGCAATGCGCCCCAGCGGAATGCTGCGCGGAGCAAGTGTATCGGCTTCCTCGCGCGGGATCTTCATGTCGCGAGCCATCGCATCAACAAGGCCGGCCCAGCGCTCGGTGCGGACCGGCCCGGGATTAACGGCCACAAAGCTGATATTGTCCTTGCCGTACTGCGCAGCGAGCGCAAGCGTCAGGTTTTGCCCGGCGGCATTTGCAGCTCCTGGCGCGATCTCCCAGTAAGACGGTTTGACCCCGTCATTGCCGATCAGATTGACGATTCGGCCGTGTCCCTGCTTTTGCATGATCGGCAGCACGTGCTTGAGGCAACGCACGTAACCCATGAATTTGAGCTGCAACGACTGCGCCCAATGCTCTTCGGTCAGGAACTCGAGAACTCCGCCCGGTGATGACCCGGCGTTGTTTACCAGGATATCGACGCGTCCGAGCGCGGTGTGAGCTTTCTTGACAAACGTCTCGGCATCGGCCGGCTTGGTTAGATCAGCCGGTATGGCGACGACTTTGCGGTTTGTCTCGCGCGCAATTTGGGACGCCGCTGCTTCCAGCGGCTCCTCGCGACGGGCACAAATTGCGACGTCGACACCCTCCCGAGCCAACGCAAAGGCTATCGCCTTGCCGATACCGGCGCTTGCACCGGTGACTAGCGCCGTTTTCCCGTTCATCTGGAGATCCATGAGGATTCCTGCAGGTTAAAGACAGTGACGAAGGCTTGCTAGCGTCCGCTGGAGCGCCGGCAACTTTATTCCTTGAACTGCGCCGCCCGCCACCTTACCGCGGCCGGGACGCCTTCGGTGGCGACCCTTTCACGGAACTTTGTTCCGAATTCCGTCTTGGTCGCGTAAAGCGGGCCGACAACGTCGAGCCCGGCATATATCGCGGTGCGGAAGCCCGCGGCGTCGGCGCCGCGATTGACCCCACGTTTGGTCGCATAGAGTGCTTCCGGTGAAATCAATGACAGCCGCTTGGCGTAGCGGAGGCTTGCCGCCCGCAACTCTGCGAGCGGCACGACGCGGTTGACCATGCCGAGCTCCAGTGCGCTCTTGGCATCGATGGTGTCGCCGAAATAGAGGAGTTCCCGCGCCCTCTTGTAGCCGATGATCATTGGCATGACGATCGCCGGGCCGACACTGGAGAAGCGCACTTCCGGCTCGCCAAAGGTTGCATTGTCGGCGGCGATCGTCAGATCGCACAGCATGACGAGTTCACAGCCGCCGCCCATGACGTGCCCCTGAACCGAGGCGATCACCGGTTTTTTCATGGCCCAAGGCGTCATCTCGAAATCGAGCTGGACGCTCAGATGCTGATGCGCCGTGGTCGGGTTGCTGCGCCAGTCGTCCGTCCCCGGCTCTTTCGCCGAAATGTCGTAGCCGGCGCAGAAGCTGCGGCCTTCGGCCTGCAACAGGACGACGCTTGTTTCTGCGTCCTCATCCGCCCGCAAGAAGGCAGCGAGCAGCTGACATTGCAGCTCCGCACTGATGGCGTTGAGCTTTTCCGGACGATTTAAGGTGATGACGCTGACCTTTTCGTCTGCTTCGTACCGGACTACCGGATCGGTCATGATCTGCTCCCCTCGCTAAACCGCATAGCGCGCCAGCCGGTCGATTGCCGCGAGACCCTCGCGAATGCCGCCAACCACCGGGATGTTTGCCGCGCGAAGATACGCGACCTGCTCCCGATTCATGACGCCCGGCCGAGTGTGCAAGAGGTAATGCGGCTTCCTGCTTCTTTCAGCTGCGCGAACGAACAGCTCGAGGTAGCTCCACGGGAGCTCGGGCATCTCGAAGGGCTGACCATCGTAATTGTCGCGGCAAAATACGATGATGTCGTGGTCAGGGCTGTGGTCGAACAGACCGAGCGCATGCGGCAGGTTCGCGACAAAGGTGCCGTTGCCCCAGGCGTCGAGGTTCCCTCGACTTGGGGCGAAGCCGAAGCACCCCACAGTCTACGTCCTCTCCGCTTCCGCAACAGCGCGGTCGGAAGTAGACTGCGCCCGAGTATTCGCCGAATGGGGCGAGGAGCTGGCCCGTTCGCTCGCGAGGTCAAAAGGGAGGAAAAACCAATGCTCGAAATCGGCTTGTTCCACAACGGGGCATCCAGCCTGCCGGTCATTACCAACAAGAACGGCGTCACGTTCAATGACGGAACGCTGGCGGAGGTCCACCAGGCGGCACAGGAGACGCTGGTGAACCAGGTACGCCAGGGGATTCTCGCCGAAAAGCTCGGGTTCCAGTCGTTCTGGCTCACCGAACACCATTTCCAGCCCGAAGGCGCGGAGATGAGCCCGAACCCGCTCATGGTGCAGATGAGCGTAGCGGCGCACACCAAGCGCGTCCGGCTCGGCCAGGCCGCCAACATCATCGTCTGGCACCACCCGGTACGCCTCGCCGAGCAGATCGCGCTGCTCGACGTGATCAGCGGCGGACGGGTCGAGTGCGGCATCGGACGCGGCTATCAGCCTCGGGAGAACGAAACGCTCGGCCGCCCCTATGGCTCGACGATCCAGGACCAGGAACGCAATCGAAAGGCGTTCGAGGAATTGATCGCGATCATGAAGAAATGCTGGACCGAGCCGTCATTCTCGCACCACGGCGAGTTCTTCTCGGTCCCGCCGACCTACACCAAGTGGAACCACAAGCAGACGATCGCCTATTTTCAGCGTGACGGGATGGGCCGGCGGCTCGAGGACGTGATCGCCCTCGGCGATCCCGACATGTACTCGGCCGGCAATCCGGTGCAGGCGACCACCACCACACTCAAGGAGCTGCAGGTTTTCCCGCAGCCGCTGCAGAAGCCGCATCCCCAACTGTGGGAGCCACTCACCAGCGCCCGCTCGCTCAAATTCGCGGCCGAGCACGGGATCAACGGGGTGATGATCGCCGAACCGAACGACCGCCTGCGCCGCAACATCGAGATCTACTACGAGGCGGCGGAAAAGGCCGGTTTCCCCGACATGCGCAGCCGGGGCCGGTTCAAGTTCGGCTGGGACGCCGAAAAGCGGCGCGGGATCATGACGAGCCGCTACCTTCACATCACCCGCCCCGGCAAGGAGAAGGAGGCGCTCGACCGTGCGGCCCGGGCGATCGAATTGCAGTTCGACTATTACGGACCGTTCGGCTTTGGCGCCGTGGTGGCGCGCCTCGATGAGCCGATGTTCGACCTCACCAAAAAGGTGACGGCGCAGATGCTGCGCGATCGCGAAATCGCCATCCACGGCTCGAAGCAATACGTCATCGACACGATCATGAAGATGCACAACGAATGCGGTTACGACGATTTCTGCTTCCTCGGCTGGTTCGAACTCGGCGGCTTCCACGCCAAGGAGATCGAGGAGCAGATGCAGATCTTCGCCGAAGAAGTGATGCCGGTGCTCGCGCGCGAATGCGGCGGCAAGGTCGAACTGCCGGCGCGCGGCCTCGATCTGGTCGTATGAGCGGGACCCGGCGCTGGGAGAGGAGCAGACGATGGCGAGCAAGCAGACCGAAGAGTTAAACAAGCTCTACCTGGAATGGGTGGCGGCGCTGAAGGCAAACCCGGAGATGCCCCTCGACGAACTACGCCACATGTTCGAGCAGTGGCAGAGGATCACCGGCGAGCCGGGCGGCGTCGATTACATCGAAACCGACGCCGGGGGAGTTCCGGCTTTGTGGGCGGCGCCAAAGAACTGCGCGCAGGACCGCGTGCTGCTCTGCGCGCATGGCGGCGGATATGTGGCCGGCTCGATGTACACGCACCGCAAGATCTACGCCCATGTCGCAAAGGCGGTCGGGTGTCGCGCGCTTATCGTGCATTACGGGCGCGCGCCCGAGAATTTCCATCCCGGCCCGGTGAACGACATGGCGAGGAGCTACAAATGGCTGCTCGACCAAGGTATCCGGCCGGGTCATATCGCGTTCATCGGAGATTCGGCGGGCGGTGCCCTCGCTCTGACAACGATCCTGCGCGCCCGCGAGCAGGGCCTGCCCTTGCCGGCCGCCACAATGCCGATCTCGCCTTGGCTCGACATGGAGGCGACAGGCGAGACGTTTGAGACGAACGCGGCAAAGGACCTTCTCGTCACGCGCGACGTCATCCAGGTTATGGCTGGGATGTTCCTCGGCGAAGCTGGCAACCGACAGGATACTCTCGCAAATCCTCTCCACGCCGACCTCAAGGGTTTGCCGCCGATCTATATCCAGACCGGAGCTGATGAGACCCTGCTCGACGACAGCCGCAAATTGGCAGATCTCGCGCGAAAATCCGGCGTGGAGGTGACGCTCGAGATCGTGCCCGAGATGCAGCACGTGTTCCAATTTCTCGCCGGCACCGCGCCTGAAGGGGATGCTGCGATCAGCCGCCTTGCCTCCTGGGTCCGCCCAAAACTCGGCTTGCGTTGAGGTGCCGCGCTCATTCGGAGAGCGACTCCGCCTCGCCCACCGGCATCACCGAGAGAGGCTGCGCACTGGTTGTAGGTTCGGTGCGGCTCTACCCACCCCACACGTTGATTTACAGCAGTGTCAAGGGCGGAGAGCGCCGTGACTGTAATCAGGCTGGAGTTAAAACTCCGCCGCTTGGCCACCAGGTCCTGGTTGCTGTCGCGCTGCTAATGGTAGTCCGAGGGACGGCAATTGCTCTTGTTGATGATGCTTGGGCTTCTGCCGACGCGAGCACCGGCCGATGGAGTTGAAGGTCGTCGGCAATCAGGCGGCAAGTACGAGACCCAGTGGAAGAACCTGCACCGCCCTTGCGGCCTCTACATGCCGTACGCTCACTAGCCGATCTGTTAGCAATGCCGACCAGTAGCGCGACAGGTCGGTCTGGCTGATCTGGCTGATAATCCCCCAAAAACAGCCAGGAAGCTTGTAGGAGGCCGCAGAAATCTTGAGGTTTCGTCGGCAGCAAGAGCAGAATAACAGCGAAAACCCTGGCTGATATTCGCTGTTATTCGCGAAACAACTGCGAACTGCGGTGACGGAGAGGTTAACAGTACGATCAAAAAAGCTTCCGGTGCCTGGACGAGGTGTTCAATAGCACGCCAATGCGGCAATTTTTGGGTAGCGATCCTAACGCAGCTGCCGAAGCTCCAGTTGATACTTAGAAGGTATTAGGGCGCCAATCTAGTCTTGGACCTACGAGATTACGAGACTCACCTCACGACACAGAGCGTGACGGTAACGCCCTGGGTATCGAAACAAAGATACCAAGATGCCCGACGGGATACCGCAGACGGCGCCGGCGTTCGCGGGGCAGAGAAATCGTCCGATGAACATGTCGATGGAGGTCAGGTATGCTCGGAGCGGTCCAACACACGATCGAAAATCAGGAGAGCAGCACCTCGGGTGTCACAGAGCACGAGAGTGCGGTGAAACCTGCCGTCAGCACCGCCCTTGCGCGGTTTGGAAAGGGTTTAGCACTCGCCATTGCGGTGATCGCGGGCGTCTCGGCGACGTCGAGACCCATTGATGCTGAGACTCCGGCCGAGTTCATCAGGGTCCTCGGCGCGGATGTGCTCACGGAGATGCGTGCGGATGTCCCCTTGGCTCAGAAAGAGGATTACTTTCGTCAAATGCTGCGCCAGGATGCCGATCTGGACGGGATTTCTCGTTTTGTTCTCGGCCCCTATTCGCGCATCGCGAGCGTGGAGCAGCGGCAGGAGTTCGGAAAACTTTTTGAAGATTACCTCATTCGCTCTGACGGACCTCTGCTGGCAAAATACAGCGGCGGCACGTTCCGGGTAACCGGCAGCCGAACCGATCCTGCCGGGGTGATTGTGACCAGTCAGATCACTAGCCCGCAGAGCCCGCCGATTGAAATGGACTGGCAGCTCGGGATCAGCGGCGGCCGCTACAAGATCCAGGACGTCTCTATTGACGGCGTCAGCGCGGCAATGAGCCGCCGCTCCCAGATCGAAGCGATGATGTCGCGTGCCGGCGGGCAAGTCGGGACACTGCTCGCGATGATGCGCCAAGATTGAGCACCTCCATTGCACAGGGAAGGTCTCATGAGCGCGATCGCCAGGCGCTATGCAAGATCACAGCATGCAAGATCACAGCCGCCGATGAATCCGTCTTTTAGGAGTAAGTTATGGCACTAGTCACTTCATCCGCAAGCAATGCAAAATCCAGCACAGTCGTCGGCATAACCATTCCCGATAGCAAGCTCGCGCGGGAAATAACGGAGCTCGTCCGGGACACCGAAACGGCGTTGCTCTTCCATCACTCGAGTCGCGTCTATTACTGGGGCGCACTCACTGGTAAGCGCCGCGACCTCCGCTTTGATCCCGAACTCCTTTACGCTGGCGCCATGTTCCACGACATGGGCCTCACCCCTCAGTACGCCAGCGCCGATAAACGCTTCGAGGTGGACGGCGCCAACGTCTCCCGTGACTTCCTGCGCAGCCATGGCATCGCCGAGCGCGACATCGAGACGGTTTGGACCGCGATCGCGCTGCACACGACGCCCGGCATACCGCAGCACATGCATCCCGTCATCGCGCTCGTTACCGCTGGCGTCGAGATGGACGTGCTCGGCATCGCATTTCCCGAGTTCAGCGACGCCGAGCGCGATGCCGTCCTCCATGCGCACCCTCGTCCCGCTCGCTTCAAGGAAGAGATCATCCAAGCCTTCTACGACGGCATCCACCACAAGCCCGAGACGACCTTCGGCAACGTTAAGGCCGATGTGCTCGCCGACAAGGATCCCTCCTTCCAGCCCGAGAATTTCTGCCGGGTGATCCGCGCCTCTGCGTGGCCGGGATAAGGACCAATCGGTCCGGCGTTCTCCACCCATCCAAGGAGGATTTTTGATGTCGCAAACCAGGCGTTTCACCACTGAAGCCGGCGCGCCGGTCGCCGACAACACCAACATCATGACCGCCGGCCCACGCGGCCCCGCGCTATTGCAGGACGTCTGGCTTATCGAGAAGCTGGCTCACTTCGACCGTGAAGTGATCCCCGAGCGCCGGATGCATGCCAAGGGCTGGGGCGCCCACGGCACCTTCACGGTGACGCAGGACATCACCCGCTTTACCAAGGCGAAGATCTTCGGCGCGATCGGCAAGCAGACGCCGATGTTCGCCCGCTTCTCGACCGTCGCCGGCGAACGGGGCGCCGCCGACGCCGAGCGCGACATCCGGGGCACTGCGTTGAAGTTCTACACCGAGGAAGGCAACTGGGACCTGGTCGGCAACAATACGCCGGTGTTCTTTTTCCGCGATCCGTTGCGCTTTCCCGACCTCAACCATGCGATCAAGCGCGATCCGCGCACCGGGATGCGCAGCGCCGACAATAATTGGGACTTCTGGTCGTTGCTGCCCGAAGCGCTGCACCAGGTCACAGTCGTCATGTCCGACCGCGGCATCCCGAAGAGCTTCCGGAATATGCACCTCTTCGGCAGCCACACCTTTTCGATGATCAATGCGGCAAACGAGCGCGTCTGGGTCAAATTCCATTTCCGGACCCACCAGGGGATTGCCAATCTCACCGACGCGGAAGCCGAAGCTCTCGTCGCCAAGGATCGCGAAAGCCACGGCCGCGACCTTTTCAATGCGATCGAAGCCGGCGATTTCCCGCGCTGGACGCTTTTCATCCAGGTCATGACCGAAGCGCAGGCGAAGACGCACCGGCACAACCCGTTCGATGTCACCAAGGTGTGGCCGAAAGCCGAGTATCCGCTGATCGAGGTCGGCGTGATGGAGCTCAACCGCTGGCCCGACAACTATTTCGCCGAAGTCGAGCAGGCGGCGTTCGGGCCGTCGAACGTCGTCCCCGGCATCAGCTTCTCTCCGGACCGGATGCTTCAGGCGCGCCTGTTCTCGTACAACGACACGGTTCGTTACCGCCTCGGCGTCAATTTCTACCAGATCCCGGTCAACGCGCCGAAATGCCCGTATATGAGCTATCACCGGGACGGCAAGATGCGAGTCGACGGCAATCTCGGCGGCACCGTCAGTTTCAACCCCAACAGCGCCGGGCTGTGGGACAACCAGCCCGACTTCGCCGAGCCGCCGCTGCCCATTGAAGGCGAGGCGGCCCACTACAACCATTACGCCGACGACGATCACTGGGAGCAGCCGGGCAATCTGTTCCGCCTGATGACACCCGCGCAGCAGCAGGCTCTGTTCGAGAACACCGCCCGCGCGATGGGCGATGCGCGCAGGCACATCAAGGAGCGCCACGTCGCCAATTGCGTGCGCGCCGATCCTGCCTACGGCGTCGGCGTCGCCCGCGCCCTCGAGCTGCCGCGCCCCGCCGAATAGCCCATGTCAATACTGTCGGCCCGGGCGAATTGCTTCTGCGGACCGGGTACTACATGAGGCGAGCAAGCGACCCCCATCAACTCTTTCCCTGAGGTTTCCCATGTCAGCATCTCGCAGGCCGGACTCTGCCGCTTTGGGCACGCCGACCGACCTTTCCCCTGCCAATGTCAGCGCGATTACTGCAGCCCTCAATCCGCTCGTGGCCGACGCGTTTGCCCTAAGGAACCTCTGCGTAAGTCGGCTGCAGTGATGTGGTATACTGGTGGTGGGGTGGATTGCTGTATCGGGTTGGGGAATGAAACAGCTGACGCTGGCGGCAGTGGGGTTTGAGCGCTACGCCAAGACGACGCGGCGGGCTGGGTTTCTTGCCGAGATGGAGCGCGTTGTGCCGTGGTCGGCGCTGTGCGCGCTGATTGAGCCGTTCTATCCGAAGCCGGGCAATGGCCGCCCGCCGGTCGGTGTGGAACGGATGCTGCGCATCTATTTCCTGCAGCAATGGTTCAATCTGTCGGACCCGGCGGTGGAAGAAGCGCTTTACAATTCGCTGGCGATGCGGCGTTTTGTGGAAATCGATCTTGGCCGCGAGCCGGCGCCTGACGAGACGACGGTGTGCCGCTTCCGTCACCTGCTCGAAGCTCACGATCTGGGGCAGAAGCTGTTCGACGAGGTGCAGCGGCATTTGGCAACGAAGGGGCTGAAGGTGGCCACTGGCACGATTGTCGATGCGACAATCATCAATGCGCCATCGTCGACCAAGAACGCCGACAAGGCGCGCGACCCCGAGATGCATCAGACCAAGAAGGGCAACCAATGGTATTTCGGGATGAAGGCGCATTTCGGGATCGACAGCCGAACCAAGCTGATCCACGCCGTGGTGGCGACGCCGGCCAATGTCGCCGACAGCACGGTGCTGCCCGAACTGCTGCACGGGCGAGAGACCCGGGTATGGGGTGATCAGGCCTATCGCGGCCAGCGGGCGGTGATCCGGGAGCACGCGCCCAAGGCCCGAGATTTCACCAATCGCCGCTACCGCCACCGCGGTGTTGTCGATGAGGTGGAGCGGGCGAAAAACCGCACCAAGTCCAAAGTGCGGGCCCGGGTCGAACATGCGATCGGGGTCATCAAGCGGGTGTTCGGCTTTGCCAAGGTGCGCTATCGCGGGCTGAAGAAGAACACCCATCGCCTGCTGGTGACCTGCGCCCTGGCCAATCTGTTCATGGTGCGCTGGCAGCTATTAGGCTGCCAAAGCGCGTAATGTGTCTGCAACCAGGCCGGCAACCGTGCAGCCGCCCCAATACGGCATCAACGCCGCCCAATAGACCCGTTTCGTACTCACCGAGCAAATCGCCATGCCTCCTTATTCAAGTTCCAGCCCCTTATTCAGACGTTCCCTATACTTGAAGACAAAGAATTTTCATTGGCATGTCAGCGGCTCGCATTTCCGCGATTATCATCTGCTGCTCGACGAACAGGGCGATCAGATTTTTGCGATGACCGACGAGCTTGCCGAGAGGGTGCGAAAGATTGGCGGAACTACTCTCCGATCGATCGGGCATATCGCCAAACTGCAGCGCATAGCAGACAATGACGCGGAATTTGTCGCGCCGACCGACATGCTTCGCGAACTGATGGAAGACAACAAGGCGTTCACCGTCAATATGCGCGAAGCTCACGAGATAGCCGCGCACAACAATGACTCTGCAACAACCAGCTTGCTTGAAAATTTTATCGACGAGACGGAAAAGCGAACCTGGTTTCTGTTTGAGGCAACGCGGATGACAAATTAGTCAAATGAGTGATGGCGAGCGCCAACAGCTCCTGCTGCGTCAGGTCCCGCCGTCGTTCAACGCGTCGCGCAGAAGGCAGGTTGGGGCGACATGACGCCGAAGGCTAGGGGCCTCGGCATTGCCACCACCTTCGGCCAGGAGCGCAACATGCCGACCTGGATTGCCTGCGTCGCGCGCGTTGCAGCGGATCGGCGCAGCGGTGTGGTGAGGGTCGAAAGGCTGACGATCGTCCGTCGATGCCGGCACCATCGTCGATCCGGACGGCGCGCTGGCGCAGATCGAGGGCAGGGCGCTGTGGGCCTAAGCATGGCGCTCTACGAAGGCTCGGAATTCGTCAAGGGGCAGGTGAAGGACCTCGACACCTACGGGCCATTGCGCATTGACGACGCGCCCGAGATCGACGTCGAGTTTGTCGACAGTACGGAAGTGCCGGTAGTCCTTGGCGAGCCGGGGACGACTGTCGTTGCTCCTGCCATCGGCAACGCCATCTTCGCGGCTGTCGGGGTATGTCTGCGCCACCTGCCTATCCGTCCGTCCAGCAATGGTAATGCAGTCACTCACTCGGCAGAGCTAAAGAGCGGACCCCAGTCACAATAGTACGCCACCCTCATCAAGGAGGGATAATTGTGCATAGGGACAATATCGGGGATGCACTAACTGAAAAGGCTCTTACGGCATATTCTCGGATCGAGGACACTCGCCTGCGAGAGCTGGTGACGAGCCTGATCCGGCATCTGCACGCCTTGGTGAAGGAGACCAAATTAACCGACGAAGAGTTCGAACTTGCGTGGACCTTGATGGCGGAGATGGCGAAGTTCACCGACGATCGGCGCAACGAGTTCCTGTTGTTCTTGGATGTAACCGGCATAAGCCAACTCGTCGAGGCAGTCAATCACGCGAGGCCGCAATCGGCTGTGGGGTTTGCCCTTGTCGGCCCCTTTTACCGGGCCAACGCCCCCTTACGGAAGCGGGGCGAATGCATTGCCAGTAACGACACGGAAGGAGACCGCGTCCGCATTACCGGAAAAGTCTGCGACTTGACCACCAATGCGCCCGTCGCGGGTGCGACGCTTGACGTGTGGCAGGCGGCAACGAACGGGTTGTACGAAAATCAGGACGAGAACCAACCCGACTACAACCTTCGCGGCCGATTCCAGGCGAACGAGGCCGGTAGCTTCGAGCTGGTCGCATTGCTGCCGACACCCTACCCCGTGCCTATCGACGGGCCGGTAGGCGAACTGATGAAGCTCGCCAAGCATCAACCCTACCGTCCGGCTCACATCCATTTCATCGTATCGGCGCTGAATTATGAAACCCTGATCACTCAGGTGTTCCGGAAGGGGGACGACATTATTGACGAGGACCCGGTTTTCACCGCTGATCGGACTATGATCGGCGAGTTCCGCAAAGATAACGGCCAATATCGGCTCGATTACGACTTTCAGCTGAAACCCGGCATCTCGACAATACCGAAGGCGCCCATTCCGTAAAATTGCCCACGCACGGCGGCCAACCCCATCCGCCGGAGGGAGGCGTTGGTCATGCGCGCGTTGCAATTCCGAGCCTTCGGCGATCCGGCCGCAAGGCTCACTCTCGTCAACCTGCCCGACCCTCGGCCGCGCTGGGGCTGGGCCATCGTCCGAATCCACGCCGCGTCTGTGAACCCTAGCGATGTCAAGAACGTCGAAGGGCAGATGGAGGGGACGGTGCTACCGCGCGTGCCCGGACGCGACTTCTCCGGCGTCGTCGAAGCTGGGCCGCCGGACTGGATCGGTGCAGAGGTGTGGGGCACCGGCGGCGACGCGGGCTTCACATTGGACGGCAGCCATGCCGAGCTGATCGCCATTCCCGAAGCGGCGCTCGCGCGCAAGCCGGCCGCGCTCGATCACGCCCAAGCGGCCTCGGTCGGGGTCATCTTTGTCGTCGGCTGGCTCGGCCTTGCCGACTACGCCGCGCTGCAAAAGGGTACGGACGGCGAAGCGGGTTACAAAGCGCGATCCGCCTCGCCGCGAAGTATCGCAGTTGGCCCAGCTCCAGACGATACATCCCAGGTATGGTTCCGACCAATTTAGTCTTGGACTCACAGCACCGGAAGCGCGATGTAGTTCACGACAGAGGGAAGCACCACCGTACAAGCGGCAAGGCCGAGGAGAAAACCGATGCAGTATAGGGTCCAGAAAACGCTCGACACGGCGCTCGAAGACAATGCCAAAAAGGGGACCTACCGGGTCGCCCGGGACATCTTTACCGACCCGGAAATCTTTGAACTGGAGATGAAGCACATCTTCGAGGGAAACTGGATCTATCTCGCGCACGAGAGCCAGATCCCCAACAAGAACGACTACTTCACAACTTATATCGGCCGGCAGCCCATCTTCATCGCGCGCAACCGCGATGGCGAGCTGAACGCCTTCGTCAATGCGTGCAGCCATCGCGGCGCCATGCTCTGCCGCTTCAAGCGCGGCAATAGGGTCATCTTCACCTGTCCGTTTCACGGCTGGACCTTCACCAACTCCGGCAAGCTCTTGAAGGTGAAGAATCCGGAAGGGGCGGGATACCCCGAATATTTCAACCAGGACGGCTCGCACGATCTGACAAAGGTCGCCCGCTTCGAATCCTATCGCGGGTTCCTGTTCGGCAGCCTCCACCCCGATGTCGCGCCGCTCGTCGAGCATCTCGGCGAAGCCGCCAAGATGATCGATCTGGTCGTCGACCAGTCGCCGGAGGGGCTCGAGATCCTGCGCGGCGCCTCGACCTACGTCTACGACGGCAACTGGAAGCTGCAGAGCGAAAACGGCGCCGACGGATATCACGTCACCTCAGTCCACTGGAACTACGCAGTGACAACGAGCCGCCGCAAACAGGCCGAGAAACCGGATGACATCCGCGCCATGGATGCGGGCAGCTGGGCCAAGCAGGGCGGCGGCTTCTATTCTTTCGAGAACGGCCACCTGCTGCTGTGGACCAACTGGGCCAATCCGGAGGACCGGCCGAACTGGGAGCGGCGTGAAGAACTGGCCGCGCAATTCGGTCGGGCGCGTGCGGACTGGATGGTGCAGCGCTCGCGCAATCTCTGCCTCTATCCGAACGTTTTTTTAATGGACCAGTTCAGCTCACAGATCCGCCAGTATCGTCCGATCGCGGTCGATAAGACTGAAGTGACGATCTACTGCATTGCGCCGAAGGGCGAGAGCGCGGAGGCGAGGGCGCGGCGCATACGGCAGTACGAGGACTTCTTCAACGCCAGCGGCATGGCGACGCCGGACGATCTGGAGGAGTTCCGTGGTTGTCAAATGTCCTATTTGGGCCGTGCGGCGCGCTGGAACGACCTGTCCCGTGGAGCCGCACACTGGATCCAGGGTGCCGACGAAGCAGCCGAGGCGATCGGCCTCAAACCCCTGATGAGCGGTCTGCGCACCGAGGATGAAGGGCTATTCGTCGTTCAGCACAAATACTGGCAAAAGGCCCTGCAGCGTGCCCTGTCCGCCGCAGTAACCCTCTGAGCCGGGGAGCAGCACGATGTCGAGCGCACCCGAGAAGCCCAGCGCTGTGGCGGTCCAACTTTCGCCTGAGGACGTGCGGCAGTTCCTATACCACGAGGCCCGCTTTCTCGACGATAAGGAGTGGGACAACTGGCTGGCGCTTTATGCGCCGGACGTGGAGTTCTGGATGCCGTCCTGGGATGACGATGACCGTCTCGTCACTGACCCGCAGACCGAGATTTCGCTGATCTGGTACGGCAACAAGGGCGGGCTCGAGGATCGGGTCTTCCGTATCGGCACCGAACGGTCGAGCGCAACGAGCCTGCCAGAGCCGCGGACCTCGCACAACATAAGCAACGTCGAGATCCTCGATCAGGCGGGCGGCGTCTGCCGACTGCGGTTCAACTGGGTGACGTTCAGCTACCGCTACAAGACTGTGGACACCTACTTCGGCACGTCCTTTTACACGCTCGATACCACCGGCCCTCAGCCACTAATCAAGCAGAAAAAAGTAATTCTGAAGAACGACTACATCCATCACGTCGTGGACATCTATCACATCTGAGCCAGCGGCATGAGGCAGCGATGATCTTTCCAGGACGCTTTGCCGGCAAGGTCGCCGTCGTCACCGGCGCAGCGCAAGGCATCGGTCGAACGGTGGCCCTCCGCATCGCGAACGAAGGCGGGAAGGTTGCGCTAGTCGATCGTTCTCCTCTCGTCGAGGAAGTCCGGCACGAGGCAGAAGCCGCCGGAGCTGGAGCCGTCGCCATCATTGCCGACCTCGAGACCTTTTCCGGCGCGACCGCCGCGATCGCTGGTGCAAGGGAGCGCTTCGGCCGCGTGGACATCCTAGTCAACAATGTCGGCGGCACGATTTGGGCAAAGCCTTACGCCGAATACACGGAGGCGCAGATCGAGGCGGAGATCCGCCGCTCGCTCTTCCCGACGCTCTGGTGCTGCCGTGCCGTGCTGCCGGGAATGCTGGAGCGCGAAGCCGGCGTCATCGTCAACGTCTCTTCGGTCGCGACCCGCGGCGTCAACCGCATGCCCTACGCGGCGGCGAAGGGCGGCGTCAACGCCGTCACCGCGTGTCTCGCGATGGAATATGCGGCACACGGCATCCGCGTCTGCGGCGTGGCGCCCGGCGGCACCGAGGCCCCACCGCGGCGCATCCCGCGCAACGCCGCGGAGCCGAACGCCCAGGAAAGGGAATGGTATCGCCAGGTCGTCGACCAGACGACCTCCTCAACCCTGATGAAACGCTACGGCACGACCGAGGAGCAGGCGGCGGCGATCCTGTTCCTGGCTTCCGACGAGGCTTCGTACCTCACCGGCGTGACCTTACCTGTGGCGGGTGGGGATCTCGGCTGAAAAATTTGTCATGTCTGCCAGGAGGAAAATACAATGAGCGAATTGCTGCTCGAAACCCGCGAAGTTCAGAACCTGCTGAGCAAGGTCAGCGGTCTCGATAACGATAAGGGTGATGAGCGCGTGAAACGCATCGTCCACCGCGTCGTCTCCGACCTGTTCAAGACAATCGAGGAATTCGACGTCCAGCCGGACGAGTTCTGGGTCGCGATGAGTTACCTTACCGAGCTCGGCCGGGCGAACGAGGTCGGCCTACTGGTGCCCGGCCTCGGGCTCGAGACCTTCCTCGACCTTCGCACGGACCAGGCGGAGCGCAAGGCCGGCATCGAGGGTGGGACGCCGCGCACCATCGAGGGTCCGCTGTACGTCGCGGGAGCTCCGCTCTCGAAGGGAGAAGCACGGCTCGACGGCGGCAGTGAAGAGGGCGAAGTGCTGTTCATGGATGGCCAGGTGCGCGACGTAAACGAACGGCCGGTGGCTGGCGCCGTCGTCGACGTCTGGCACGCCAACCCGCTCGGCGGCTATTCCTTCTTCGACCCTTCACAGCCGAAATACAATTTCCGCCGCCGTATCGAGACCGATACCGAGGGCCGCTATCGCTTTCGCTCGGTTCTGCCAGCGGGCTACGCCTGCCCGCCGCAGGGTCCGACGCAAAAGCTGCTCGACCAGCTCGGTCGGCACGGGCGGCGCCCGGCCCACATCCACTTCTTCGTCACCGCACAGGGTTATCGCAAGCTGACAACACAGATCAACATCGACGGCGACGAATACCTGCACGACGACTTCGCCTTCGCCACCCGCGATGGCCTGATCCCGGAAGTGCGCCGCTCCGCCGACCCGGCGGAAGTGCGTGCCCGCGGGCTGAATGCACCATTCGCCGAGATCACGTTCGACTTCGTCCTGCATCGTGAGCGCGCCCACGCGCCAAACACGGTGGTGACGCGCGCGCACGCCGAAGCGGCCTGACGCGCCCCGGCGCCGAATCATGCCCCAATCGCTTCCGCTCGTCCCGGCCGATTTGCAGCGCGATCTCGCCATTGCCTCGATCCGCAGCACCATAGTGGACGTGCCGACGGTGCGCCGGCACGAGCTCTCCTCGCTCTCTGTCACGGCGCAGAGTTATGTCATTGTCGAGCTGCGCTTAGCCAACGGCGTGGAGGGGATCGGCGAGGCCGCGACACTCGGAGGCCCGCGCTGGAGCGAGGAGAGTGTCGAAAGCATTAAGACGACGATCGACGCGTATCTCGCACCCGCGTTGATCGGAGCCCCGGCGGAGCGCTTCGCGGCGGCTCGCACCCGCATGGACGCGGCGGCGAAACGCAACAATGCCGCCAAGGCCGCGATCGAAAGTGCGCTGTTCGACGCGGTCGGCAAGACGCTTGGTGTTGCCGCCGTGCAGCTTCTCGGCGGCGCTGTACGCGACAGCATCCCGGTGCTGTGGACGCTCGCTTCCGGTGATCCCGCCCAGGAGATCGAGGAGGCGGAGAAGAAACTTGCTGCGCGCCTTCACGACACGTTCAAAGTGAAGATCGGCGCCCAGTCGCCGGAGGCCGACATCGCGCGCCTGCGTCGCCTCGCCGGTGCGCTCGCCGGCCGTGCCAGCCTGATCGTGGACGCGAACCAGGCCTGGAACGAGATGACGGCGGTGCGTTGCCTACCGGTATTAGCCGAGCTCGGCGTACAGTTGGTGGAGCAGCCGCTGCCGGCGTGGAACCTTGCCGGCATGGCGCGGCTGCGCGTCCGCTCGACCGTGCCGTTGATGGCCGATGAGTGCGTGTTCTCGACACATGACATGCTGGATGTCGCGCGCGCCGGGGCGGCCGATATTGTCTCGCTGAAGCTCGTCAAACATGGTGGACTGCTCGCCACGCGCGATGTCGCGGCGGTAGCCGAAGCAGCCGGGATCGGTCTCTACGGTGGTTGCCTGCTCGAGAGTTCGATCGGTGCTGCAGCGCATCTGCAGGTCTTCGCCGGGCTGCGCGAGCTCGCATGGGGTTGCGAGCATTTCGGGCCGCAGATCCTTGTCGACGATCTTGTCGAGGAGCCGCTGCGCTTCGCCGATTTCTGCATCCACATGCCTACCGGCCCCGGCCTCGGCGTGACCCTCGACCAGGAGAAGCTCTGCCGCTACGCGCGACGCTGAGACGAGGTCACCGGGTCTTGGGAGGCTGGCGCCTCTGCGCCGCGGGCACTCTTACGCTTCGATCGCGGTCGTCGGATCGATCATCCGGCGAACTTCGGTGACCTTGTTCGCCGGGAAGCCGCTGCGCCGGGCGTGCTCGTGAATGAGCGCCTCGTCCTTGGCGAGATAGACGCAAAAGGTTTTGTCGGCGGCGACGTAGCTTTCGACCCACTGAATGTCGGGGCCGAGTTCCTTTAGCGTCGCGTTCGACTTTTGCGCGGCCTCGCGCAGGGCTTGCCGTTCGGCGCTGCCGATGGCCGGCAACTCGCGCTCGATGATGAACTTGCGCATGGTTCCTCCCTTCGGAAATAGCGGCTCATAGCAACCAGATTACTCTCCGCCGGTAAAGTGCGGCATCACCTGCTCGGCGAAGAGCCGCATCGAGGCGAGCGCGTCAATCAGCGGCACCATGTTGAAATTGACTTGCAGCGAGGCGTGGTCATAGCTGCCAAAGGCGTCCTGGGTGCGGCGGATTTGGCGGATAATCTCCTCGGGCGAACCGATCCAGGCGGCGCCCGAGTCGATCTGATCCGCCGCCCGCGACTGACGGAGCTTGGCGATCACCTTGTCGTAGCCGGGATAATCCTGAGAGGTGCGGCCGTCGAGCCAGTCGGAGGCGGCCTCGACCAGAGACCGGAGGTAGTCGTCGATGAACGGGCAGGCGAAGGTCCGGGCGCGAGCGCCATCGGCATCGCAAAACATGTGAAAGGCCAGCATGACCTCGCCCTCGCCGGGATGCCCGGCGGTCTTCCAGGCCTCGCGATAGGCGGCCAGCAACGGCCGCATCACGGCCCCGCCCAGCGGGATCGCCATGACCGAATACCCCAGGCGTCCGGCGAAAGCGAAGGAATCGACCGTGTTCAGTGCCGCGACGTAGAATTTCGGGCGTGGCTTCTGCGTCGGACGGGGCAAGGAAGTCGTGTTGTCGATCGTGTGAAAACGACCCCGATGGGTCACGTTCTCGCGGGTGAGCAACAGCTCGACTTGTTCGACGCCTTCGCGGAAGCGGGCGACCAATTCATCCGGGGAACGGCCAAAGCGGCGGAACTCGTGCGGCAGAAATGCTCGGGCAAAGCCGACATCGAGACGCCCGCCACTGATCGCGTCGAGCATGCCGATCTCGCCGGCGAGCTTGAGCGGATGGTTGAAGACCGGCAGAACCGCCCCGGTGACCAAACGAGCCCGGCGCGTGCGCTGGGCGGCCGCGGCGAGAAAAAGCATCGGGTTCGGGCTGTAGCCGCCATAATAATGGAAGTAATGCTCGACGATCCGGATGTGGGTGAAGCCGAGATTATCCGCCTCTTCCGCGAGGGTGAGCGCCTCCCGAAAATACTCGGCCCCGGCTTTCTGTTCCGGCTTGACGTCAGGAAAGAACTGTACCCCGAATTGCATTTCATTGTCCGCGGGCCGCGCGGGGCGACGGGTAACACATCGATGCTAAGGGTGCCATCTTAACCCGCAATTCAAGGCCGCTCTTGACGAGCGCGGCCATCGAGTGCTCCGATTCGCGCCGATCAAAGGGAGAGAGCACAGATGCCCGAGACGGCGATTTGGAATTTTCGGCAGCTCGCACATCACGAGCTCGATGGGTTTGGCGGGATCGGCGAGGGCATGTCGATCCAGATCGCCAAGGACGGACGGCGCATCCTTTGGCTCGCCCATGAAAGCGCGCCGAAAAACTTCACCGCCGTCGACGTCAGCGATCCGCGCGCGCCGAAGATCGTCGCGCGGGCCGATCTGCCGCAATCACACATGCGCTCGAATTCGCTGGAGACGGTCGGCGACATCATGGCGGTCGCCTATCAGACGAAAGAGCAGGGACTGCAGCCCGCCGGGTTCGAGCTGTTCGACATCTCGGTGCCGGAAAACCCACGTTCGATCACACTCTTCGACTGCTCCGGGCCCCACTCGCGCGGCGTCCATCAGCTGTGGTTTGCCGACGGCGAATACATCCATATGAGCTCCAGCGCACCCGACTTCACGCCGACGCATCCCAAGGATGACCAGTTCTACCGGATCATCGACGTGAAGAACCCGTCGAAACCGGTCGAGGTTGGCCGCTGGTGGCTGCCCGGCACGCGGCAGGGCGACAGCGAGCCGGCGCCGGCGCGTCATCCGGAAGGCGCCGACACCGGCTTCCGTCCGCACAACACAAACGTCTACCCCGAGCGCCCCGACCGCGCCTATCTCGGCTATATCGATGGCGGCATGGTCATTCTCGACATCTCGGACAAGGCCCGGCCGAAAATGGTTTCGCGCTGGGACTATCATCCCCCTTATCACGGGTTCACCCATACCGTCGTCCCGTTCTTCGACCGCAATCTCCTGATCGTCAGCGACGAATGCGTACGAACCGAGGGCGCCGACTGGCCCAAGCTCGTGTGGGTCGTCGACGGGCGGACCGAAACCAACCCGGTGCCGATCGCGACCTGCCCGCTGCCGCCGCTCGACACTTACCAGCGGCGCGGCGCGCGCTACGGCGCGCATAACCTCTACGAGAACCTGCCCAAGCCGAATGCGTGGAAGTCCGACCGAGTCGTCCTGGCGACCTACTTTAACGGCGGGTTGCGCGCGTATGACACCTCCAACCCCTACCAGCCGGCTGAAATCGGCTACTTCGTGCCCGCTCCCCCCGAGCGGGCGCCGAGCGGGGCGATCCAGATAAACGATGTCTTTGTCGACGAGCGGCAGGTCGTCTACACCGTCGATCGTCATGTCGGAGGCCTCTATACCCTCGAGATGGACTTCTGAGGCCGGGCCGGAGTCGCTGTTCGGCGGAAAGGACGCGCCGCTCTTCGGCCGCCGACAACGACGGGCGCGCGGACCGCGGCTCCCGGTCGTCGCGGTCACCGGCTTTCTCGGCTCGGGAAAAACCACGCTGATCCGCGCGCTGCTCGACAAGCCCGAAGGGGCGAATACGGCGGTCGTGGTCAACGAGTACGGTGAAATCGGCATCGACAATGCGCTTCTGCGTTCGAGCAGCGATGTGACGGTGCTGCTCGGCAATGGCTGCCTGTGCTGCAACATCCGCACCGATCTGCAGGAGACGTTGCGGGGGTTGTTCGCCGATCGGGCGCGCGGCGTGGTGCCCAGTTTCGAGCGGGTCGTGATCGAGACCTCGGGGCTCGCCGATCCGGGTCCGGTTTTGCAGACCTTTGCAACCGACCGCGGCCTCGGCCGCGAATTCCACCTGCAGGCCCTGATCTCGGTCGTCGACGCGGTCAACGGCGAACGCAATATCGGGCGGATGCCCGAGGCGAAGAAGCAAGTGGCCCTAGCCGACCGCATCGTCATCACCAAGCGCGATCTCGCTGACGCGGCGGCAACCGGCCATCTGATCGAGCACCTCGGCGCGCTGAACGCCGCGCCCGTCGGCGTCGCGGTCGATGGGGAGATCGAGCCGTCCTTCCTGCTGGCCGAGACCGCCTCGCCGCGGCACAGCTTCGACCTAGGCGGACCCGAGCACAGTCACGGGCTCTGCAGTTTTGCGCTGATCTTCGAAAAGCCGCTGCCGTGGGCAGGCTTCGAACAAACGATGGCGGTGTTGACGGCACTGCGCGGACCCGACCTCCTGCGCGTCAAGGGCCTTGTCGCAATCGAGGAATGCCGAGGGCCGGTCGTGGTGCATTTCGTCCAGCATGTCGCGCACCCGCCGGTCGAGCTCGAGGACTGGCCGGACGGTGACCGGCGTTCCCGGCTGGTATTTGTGACCCGTGGGCTGCCGCGGAAGACCGTCGCGCGGCTCTTTACCGACGTGGCCGCCATTGCCACCTGAACCCCGGCCTGGATGCTGTCGATGATTAAACGATACTTTGGCCGATATTGATCAATTGGCGTAGTCGTGATACTCGCACCAGTAACGAGGGCGCGACCCGGTTAAGAAAATCTTTGATGAGGACGTGATGCGGGCACAATCAGCGGCGCTGGGAATAGCTGCCGCGGCGGCTTTTTCGAGTGCCGCGACAGCTATGCCATGCGCCGAGACGCCCCTCGGGAAGACCATGACTTCAGAATTTACCTGTACCGTAGCCGACGAGACTGCGAGTCAACCGGCGCACGATCAACGGGGCGATCCGGGAGCCGACGCGCCACAAGGCGGCTCACCACCGGCAGTCGATCAGTCCGCGTTATTCCTCGACGTCACGGAGGCCGTGGACGACGAGACTTTCGCTCGACGCGACATCAAGATTACCAACCTGCAAGCGACGATGACCTCGAACAAATATGTAGCGGGGCGTTTGCCTATCGCCGCGGACGCCACCCCGGTCGAGGATCTCATCACGTTCTCTCCGGATTATCTGTCGGTCAAGATCCTGCCGCCTATCCCGAAGCGAAACCCGGTTGGCGTCGGTCTTGTCACCGTGCCAAAAAAGCCGACCGTAAAAGAACCCGACACCATCCCCGCAGGCCAATGGTTTCCGCAGCCGCGACCTTAGCGGCGCGGGTGGCATCCGAAGAACAGAAGCGAGAAGCACGCCGGCGGGCGGGGCGGTTGCGGACCGTGCGCGCCGGGTTTGCCCATCATCAGGCCGGAAGGCTCGGGCGAGCGGAGGCGCTCTACCGCAAAGCGCTGCAGAAAGAGCCGGATGACGCCAACGCGCTGCACCTTCTCGGGGTGGTGGCCTATCAGTGCGGAGAAGTCGGGACGGCGCTGCGGCTGATCGAGCGCGCGCTGCCGGAGTTGCCGGAACTGGCCGATATACATTTGAACTACGGCAACGCCTTGCGCGAAACCGGCAAACTGGCGGAAGCGGTGGCGAGTTACCGCCGGGCGATAGCGCTCAACCCCAATTACGGCATGGCGCACAACAATCTCGCCGGAGCGCTCAATCAAAAGGAGGAATTCGCAGCGGGTCTCGCAAGTTCCGAACGCGCCATCGCGCTGATCCCGGAGTTTTTTGGGGCGTACGTCAATCACGCCGACGCCCTGATGGGGTTCGAGCGGTTTGCCGAAGCCGAGGCGCCGCTGCGCCGGGCCCTCGACCTCGCGCCCGACCGGGCGCAGACGCACCGCGATCTCGGTTGGATCCTCGCCAAACTCGGCCGTTGTGACGAGGCGGTAGCCTGCCTCGAACAAGCGATCGCGCTCGATGCGGATGATCCGACAACGCATTTTGCGCTCGGCACAACCCATTATCTGAGAAAGGCCCTGCCGGGAAGCGAAGCGGAGCTCCGTCGGGCCGTCGCGCTCGCCCCGGGTTACACGGCGGCGTGGCACGAGCTCGGCACCGTATTGCGCAGCTCCGGCCGCTTCGAGGAGGCGCTATTCTGCTTCCGCCGCACCGTCGATCTCGATCCGGATTGGCCGGAGGCTTATCGCAGCCTCGCCGTCACCGGGCAGCAAGCCACGGACGAGGCGCAACTCCGGCGTCTCGAATCGGTGCTGAAAAACCGCGAGCGCTCGGTTCCGGATCGAATTTCCGCCGGTTTCGCCCTAGGCACGCTGCTGGACAATGCCGAACGCTGCGACGAGGCCTTTCCGTGCTTTGCCGAGGCCAATGCTCTGCATCGGCAGCAGCGGGCGGAGGCTGGCGAGCGCTTCAATATCGTCGCTTTGCGACGACAGGTAAATGATCTGATCGAACTCGCCACGCCCGACTTCTTTTCGGCCGCCGCCTCGTGGGGCAACCCCTCGCAAGCGCCGGTCTTCATCGTCGGCATGCCGCGCTCGGGTACAAGCCTCGTCGAGCAGATCGCCGCCAGCCACTCGCGCGTTTTCGGCGCCGGCGAGCTGCACGCATTGGGAGAAATTTGGGACACGCTGTCGAGGCACAATCGGAGCCGCCCGGTCGAGAAATGGGACGCGACTTTTGCCCGGCGGCTCGCCGACCGGCATGTAGCGGCGCTGGAGGCGCTCGGGAACGGAGCGGTTCGCATCATCGACAAGATGCCGGACAACATCTTTTTTCTTTGGCTTATCGCGGCGCTGTTCCCGTCGGCGCGGATCATCCTGTGCCGGCGCGATCTGCGCGACGTGTGCCTGTCCTGCTATTTCCACCATTTCACCGAAGGGCACCTTTACGCCTACGATTTGGCGGATTGCGGAGCCAGGGCGTTGGAGATCGACCGGCTGGCCACCCAGTGCTTGCGAGCGCTGCCGCTTGAGATCCTGGCGATCGATTACGAGAAGCTGGTTTCGGATCTGGAAGGCGAAAGCCGCCGCCTGATCGAGTTCCTCGGCCTCGAATGGGAACCGGCCTGTCTCAACTTCCATCTGACGGCACGGCCAGTCCTGACCGCTAGCGCCTGGCAAGTACGCCAACCCCTCTATGCCCTCTCGGTCGGGCGCTGGCGCCGTTACGAGCGGCACCTGAATGCGCTCTGCGAGTTTTGCAAATCTAAGTGGGCTCACGAGCCGAAGCCAAGTCACAGGACGCTCGGCCGGTCGTGCGTCGACGCTTTTTAAAGACGTCGCCCACCGTTTCCACGCTGGTCTTCCGAACTCACCGCGCCTTGGTCAATAATTGCTTGAGGCGCAGCACCTTACCTAGCTAGGGCTTGGGGGTTGCGCTTCGCGACGAAAGGGAGTGTCGGCCGTTTTTACAAATGGTGCCCAACCTTCTTCGGTATGGTTCTTTAAGCCATTGATTTGGATCGAAAGTCCTGCCTTGGCACGGCATATGCTACTCAACGCGGGACATGGCATTATCAAAGTGGTCAGGAAATGAACCGGAAACTTTCAACCGCGGTCGCGCTGTTAGCCGCTCCGCTTCTTTGGGCGTCCGCGGCGAACGCAGACATCATAACGACTGGGTCCGGCGCTGGCACGGTGACTTTTACCAGCAATGGGAACGGGACCCTCAACTTCTCGACAAGCGGATTTCCAACATTGCAGCCTGCGGGTTTCCAATCGCCCCTCGGGACCCTCCTTCTCACAGGAACTAGCTCGTTTGGTGCAACGAGTGGTGTGACCGGAACCGAAAGTGCCGGCATCTTTCCGATACTCTCGGGTGGGACAGAAACCTTCACTTTCACCGCGAGCGGCAACACGCTGATGGGCACCGTCACGTGGCCCGGCATCAAAGACGGCACGAACACACCGAGTTTTGACGATAACGCCCTTTTAACCGTGACCTCCGTTAGCGGCAGCAATGCGGCCTTTCTCGCGGATTTCCCGGTAGGATCTAAGGCCACGATCGACTACACGGTCGACCTGACTGCGGGGACAACCCTCACTTCACTAGCCGGAAGTCCGGCTGGCACAACGGCCACTGCGACATTTTCGTCTGGCGAGGTGATTCCTTCTCCCCCAAGCGTGCCTGAGCCGGCGTCGCTGGCATTGCTGGGGACCGGACTGGCTGGCCTAGGCCTGATGCGCCGCCGCCGCAAGGCCTCGTAAAAAATTCCGACACTCAAGATCTGAGACGGCGCCTTCGGGCGCCGCTTTTTTAGACGAAGCTCGTCGTTTGCGAACGTGGTGTCCTTTGTCCGACGGTTCGGGCGGCGCGGTGCCGAGACGAGCGTGGCTCACGGTCGGATTTCTTTTAACCACACAAATCACGTGAGGTTCGGCGGGCCAACTCTCGACCAGGGTCGGAATATCTAACACCTGCCGCGTGATGAGCCAAGACGGGCTTCGAACGGAGCGAGGTCGTCCAGGAACATCTACCTGTAGAACACCGCGAGCCATACCGTCGGCATCGCCGGATCGGTCCACTCAACGCGATGACGCCGGTGCGGGGCGATGTCGAGCCAATCGCCGGGCCGCAGCAGGCGTGCGTCGGGCTCGTCGGCAAAACGCAACTTTGCCGCGCCGACAAGCACCAGCACCCATTCGCCCTCCGGCTGGTCGTACCAGAACCCCGGCGGGCTCTTTTGGCCCAGCGAGACGATCCGTTCGACCCGCAAACCGGCCCGGGTCAGCAATGTCGTGACCTGTTCGGCTGCCCGCGCGTCCGGAAGCGGCGAAAGAAGGTTCACGACACGGTGGCCAGAACACCAGCGACGGCGCGCTGCCAGCCGGCGTAGCGCTCCTCGCGCTCGGTTGCGGGCATTTGTGGCGCAAAGCGGCGTTCGGGCTGCCATTTCTCAACCAGCGCCTCAGGTTCGGGATAGAGGCCGCGGGCGAGGCCCGCGACATAAGCGGCTCCCCATGCGGTGGTCTCGACCGAATTCGGCCGCTCGAGGATCGCCGGCAGGATGTCGGCAATGAACTGCATCGTCCAATTGCTGGCCGCCATGCCGCCATCGACGCGCAGGCTCGCCACGGCGACGCCGGCATCGGCCGACATCGCCTCGACGAGATCGCGCGTCTGGTAGCCGACGGCCTCGAGCGCGGCGCGCGCGATCTCCGGCAGACCGCACTCGGCCGTCAGCCCGATCAGCGCCCCCCGCGCCTGCGGCGACCAGTAAGGCGCACCGAGCCCGGCAAAGCCGGGCACGAGATAGAGCCGCTGCTCCGGGTCGGCGCCCGCGGCGAGCCGCTCCGTCTCTGCGGCGGTCCCGATCGCGCCGAGGCGATCGCGCAGCCATTTGACAGCCGCTCCGGCGACGAAGATGCTGCCCTCGAGGGCGTAGGCGGTCTCGCCCCGGAGCCGGTAGGCGATCGTCGTCAGCAGCCGGTGGCGCGAGTTCGCCGGCTCATGCCCGGTGTTGAGCAGCGCAAATGCGCCGGTGCCGTAGGTCGATTTGACCATCCCCGGGCGAAAGCAAGCCTGGCCGATCAGCGCCGCCTGCTGGTCGCCGGCGACCCCGGCGATTGGTATCGCGTCTCCCAGCAGTTCCGCGATGGCGGTGCCGAAATCCGCAGCTGTATCCAGCACCTCGGGCAGAACCGCCGGCGGAATTCCAAAAGCCTCAAGGAGATCGTCGTCCCAGCCGAGGCGCCGAATATCGAACAGCATCGTTCGGGACGCGTTAGTAACGTCGGTCATGTGCCGCCGACCACCCGAAAGCCGCCAGAGCAGATAGCTGTCGATCGTGCCGAAGGCGACCTCGCCGGCCCGGGCGCGCTCGCGCAATCCCGGGACATTGCCGAGGAGCCAGGCGATCTTTGACGCGGAGAAATATGGATCGATCACCAGCCCGGTGCGCTGCGCAACGGTTTCGCCGAGACCTTCCCTGCGCCAGCGTTCGCACAGCTCGGCGGTCCGGCGGTCCTGCCAGACAATCGCGTTATGGACCGGCGCCCCGGTGGCACGCTCCCACAGCACCGTCGTCTCGCGCTGGTTGGTGATGCCGATTGCGGCGATCGGACCGTCAGCGGCAGCGGCCGCTTCACGGCAGGCCGCGACGACGCTCCGCCAGATTTCGTCCGGGTCGTGCTCGACCCAGCCGGGCTGCGGATAATGCTGGGTCAGTTCGATTTGCGCGGTGCTCCGTGCACGCGCCGCTGCATCGAACAGGATTGCGCGGGTGCTGGTGGTGCCCTGGTCGATCGCCAGAATGTAGGGCGCGGCGGTGACCATCAACGAAACCAAACTCCTTCGCGCCGTCGATCCACGCCTCTTTGTCGCCGCAACGTCTGCTATCATCGGCCGCGAGAGGTGCTCGGCAAGCGAGGCGGCGAACGGGATGTCAGAACGCGCAACACGGTCTGAGCATAGGCATCATCGACGAGCTGCTCGATGTTGTCATCAAGGAGCGAGGGGAGGGGCATGACATCGACGATCTTGCTGGTCGACGACGAGCCCGACCTCGAGACCCTCGTCCAGCAGAAGTTCCGCCGCCAGATCCGGGATGGCCAAGTCCGGTTTCTATTCGCCCGCGACGGCGCCGAGGCGCTCGAAATGCTGGGCAATGGCGGCGCTGTCGACATGGTCGTGAGCGACATCAACATGCCGCGCATGGACGGGCTGACCCTTTTGCAGAGAATCCAGGAAGGCGATGACCCGCTCTCGACGGTCATCGTGTCCGCCTATGGCGACATGGCCAACATCCGCACCGCAATGAACCGCGGAGCCTTTGATTTCCTGACCAAGCCGATCGATTTCGCCGACCTCGAGACGACAATCAACAAGACCTTGCGCCACATCGAAACCTTGCGCGAGGCGCGGCGCCGGCAGATTGCTGCGGAACGGGCGCATGCGCTGTTGTCCCGCTATTTCTCCCCCAATCTGGCCGAGCGGCTGGCGAGCGATCCCGAGGCCGTCGATCTCGGAGGCCAGCGGCGCGAGATCACCTCGCTCTTCACCGACATGGCGGGGTTTACGACCCTCGTCGAGACGCTCGAGCCGGAGGTCATCGCGCCGCTGCTCAACGATTATCTCGGCGAGATGACTGACGCTGTGTTCGCGCATGGCGGAACCGTCGTGAAGATCGTCGGCGATGCGCTACATGTGCTGTTCGGAGCGCCCGCCGAGCAGCCCGACCATGCCGCCCGCGCGGTCGGCTGCGCGTTGGAGCTGGATGCCCGCTCCCAATCCTTCGCCAAGCGCTGGGAGCAAAAAGGGGTGGTTCTCGGCGCGACCCGTCTCGGGCTCAATTCAGGCTTGGCAATCGTCGGAAATTTCGGCGGCCGCCGCTACTTCGACTACACCGCCTACGGCGACACGGTAAATACGGCGGCGCGGCTCGAAGCGGCGAACAAGCAGCTCGGGACGCGCATCTGCGTCGGCGAGAGCGTGGCGGCTCGCGTCCCCGGCTTCACAGGCAGGCCGGTCGGCGACCTAGTGTTGCGCGGCCGCAGCGAACCCCTGCGGGCCTTCGAGCCGCTCTCCCCCGAAGAGTTTGAGGCTCAGGCGACCCGGGCTTACCTCGACGCCTTCCGCAAACTCGAAGCGGGGGACCCGAGCGCACTACCGGCATTTGCCGCTTTGCTTGGTTCATGCGGCGGCGACCAGCTGGTCGGCTTTCATCTGAAACGTCTGCTCAACGGCGCCACCGGCGTACGGATCATGCTCGACTGAACGGGTAGTTCCGTCGGCATCGAGTTTTAACGGTCGCCTGGCCGTTATTCGCGTTGATCCAGATCAAGGCGGGTTCCCCGGTTTCATGAAAAATCTTCCGGCGCATCTGGTCCGGCGACGAGAGAGGCGCTCAAGGAGTTATTCAAGGAGTTATAAAGATCTTGTGGTCGTGCTTGATGCCGAGGCGACTGCGCGCAAACGTATCGACTTTGGCTCCGCACTCGCCGTGCGATTTTCTGCGCATCTCATCGGCCTATACACATTTCCGACGCCGGAAGCGCCCGGTCATTTCGACTATTACGACCCGACGCTGCTCGATCCGTTCTTCTTGGAACTTCGGGAAAGGGCGAGCGGTGCGGCCGTCAGAATGCGCGAAGCCTTCGACCATGCGACCGGTATTCGCGGGCTGTCCGCCGAGTGACGCGAGATACCGGAGGGTCCCGACGCCGATCCGGCGCTGCATGCCCGTTATGCCGATTTGGCCATCCTCGGCCGGCTTGACCCCGAGCGGGCAGAAACGGATTCGATTCGGCTGCGGCCGCCGCAAGTTGCGCTTGCCTCCGGGCGGCCGGTCCTGATCGTCCCTTATGCCGGACATTTCGACAATGTTGGCTGGCGGGTTCTGATCGTCTGGAATGCCGCGCGGGAAGCCGCCCGCGCGGTCAGCGATTCGATGCCGCTTCTGACGTCAGCCGAGCTGGTAACTGTTCTGACGATCGATCCGCACGAGGGACCGCATGGTCATAGCGAAATCCCCGGCGCAGACATCGCGCTGCATTTGGCGCGCCACGGCGTTAAGACTGAAATCGAGCGCATGATTTCCGCCGGTCTGCCCGTCAGGGACGCGCTGCTGTTGCGTGCCGCGGATCTCGGCGCCGACCTCATTGTGATGGGTGCCTACGGCCATTCCCGCGTGCGCGAATTGCTGCTGGACGGCGCGACGCGTTCGGTGCTGCGCAGCGTGACAGTGCCCGTTCTGATGTCGCACTGAGCCGCTGCGGTGACCGCTAGCGGCGGAGAGGATGATCGAAGATCGCCCGCTGCTCCTCGCCCTGTTGTTCGTCCGCCTGCGCCACCTGAGCCTGTTGGATCTCGGCACCCTGGGACGGGCGCAGCTGCGAGAAATCGCGGCGACCGCTGAGGTAGAATTATTTACCAAATTATCGCGAAATCGCGTTACCCTGTCGGCGAAGATTGTCGTAGCCAACTGCACCGGACAGGCCGCATGCGGATTTTTGGGTTCGGCACCCCTCGTATGCAACACCGCGTCGGGTCGAGCGCGACGGCACTCCTTATCGGAGGGGTGTACCTCGTATCGCCGCCCGGCGCCGCGCTCGCCGACGATACCGCCGAGGATCTCAGACAACTTCGTGCCTCCATCCAAAAGGAGCTGGCCGACCTCAAGAAGCGCGAGCAGAAGCTTCACCAGGAATTCCTGCGGCTCGACCAAAAGAGCCAACTGCTCGATGATCAGCTGAGAAAGCTGCGGGCGGCCGGAGTGGGGCCGGGGACTGCGACCCCGACGGCGCCGGTCGGAGGCGGTGTCCCACCCGTTGCCGCCGTGAACCCATCAAGGCCGGCAGGAACGGAAGTGGCTCGGACCGCCGCTCCGTCCCCCGCGCCTCAGCCCACGCCGGAGAGCAGTGCCCCGGCGGCATCTGCGCCGCCCGCGGGGGGCGAATTGGCCCCCATCTCGGGGCCGTCGGCGGAGGAGCAGCAAGCCAGACAGGTCGTGGAAACCGCTCCGACCTTGTCGACCGTTGGTGGCGTGCTGACGCCGAAGGGCCAGATCGTGATCGATCCTTCTATCGAATACGACTATTGGGCGCAGAACCAGCTCGGCGTCAACGGCTTCCAGATCATTCCCGGCATCACCTTCGGGAACGTCTTTGTCACGCGCTTCGAGCAAAACATTACGACGGCCGCCGTTACCGCGCGCGCCGGCATCACCGATCAGCTGGAACTGAACGCCAAGGTTCCGTTTGTCTACAATACCGGCAGCACGAGCAGCCTGATCCCCGTCGGTCCCGCCGCCCAGCTGCTTTCGGTCAGCGCCAACGGCACGGATATCGGCGATGTACAGTTCGGCGGCAGCTACCAAATCAATTCCGGCGAGAGCGGCTGGCCGATATTTGTCGGCAACTTCCTGTTCAAGACGGTCACCGGAAGGAGCCCGTTTCAAGTACCGATCATCACGCTCAACGACCCGAACGGGCAGTTCCTGTCGGGCACCCCAAAGCAGCTGGCGACCGGAACCGGCTTTTATCAGCTGACACCAAGCTTGACGGTGCTGCTTCCGACCGCTCCGGGTGTTCTGTTCGCCAACCTCCAGCTCCAGCATAACCTCGCCCGGACCCAACCGATCCAGGACCGTCAAGGCGGCCCGCCGACCGAGGTCAATCTGCAGCCAGGGGAAGCTCCGGCAATCACCTTTGGGATCGGCTTCGCCTTGAACGATCGGGCCGCCTTGACCCTCAGCTATCAGCAGACGCATGTATTTACCGCCTACGCCAATGGGCAAGCGATCACGGGATCTCCCTATTCCTTCGGGACATTCAATTTCGGTCTCGGTTATCAGATCTCGCAGTCTACGAGGCTCAATCTCAGCGTCGGAATCGGAACGGGGCCAAATACGCCGGCGGCGAAAGTGCTGTTGGAGGTTCCGTATCGATTCTCTCTGTGACTTGGGGGATCGAACAACGAGCCCCTATTTGGCGGTGTTACCGCCAGTCGTCACGCCGCTCGTAGCAGGCATGATTAGCGGTCCGATTTTCAGTTCGTCCCAGAGCTGCACTCTCGGCCCGGCGCCCTGGTCGTTGGTGATAATCGCCGGGGGCTGCAGCCCTGTTCCGGTCTGGCGTGCCATGGCTTCTTCGGAAAGCGCGTTGCTGCTGGCGAGGAACGTGCGCAGCTGAGGCATTTGGGTGCGGTTCGACGGTCCTGCGGCGCTCGCGCCCGTCGAGAGAAGGCAAGCCCCAAGTAAAAGTGTAAGCTTGCCGAACGCAGAGTTTATGGATTTACGCCTGACCTCTACCTTACCGTCTTGATCCGCAGTCATATAGCGCCCCCCGATGATTTCGGGCCCCCTGGAGCAATCTGCCTTTACGGTCTATGCCCGCCGCTCACCAATTCTACGAATCCTCTTCATCAAACGTTCCCGGTACCGGTGCGTCCGTCTGTCGCGGTCCGCGTCAGCGAAACTGCGCGTTGGCGGCCTGCACTCGGCTCATCACGGTAGAGGCCACGCCTTGCTGAATCGCCTGAACTCAACCCAGTGATCCCGATATTCGCGGTGATCACCTGCTGCACCAGCTGATTGTTGGCGGCGTTGCTGACGTGGTCTGTCACACCGCCACCGCCAAGGCTGCTCACGACCGAGGTCATGCCATTGTTCACGACCGATTGAACTACCTGAGACGGAGTGCCCACCTGTACGTGCGTCGCAGAGGTGCCAAGTCCCGCAACACCGGAGCTGCTCGCCATGATGGTTGCAGCCGAGCCCGGAGTCGAGCCGGGTGAAATGGTCATGGTCGGCACGATAATGCTCTGCGTCAGGTTGTGGTTCACGTAGGTCGCCTCCTGGAAGGAAAAGTTCACCACCATACCCGATCCCGTGCTCATTCCGCCGCGGACCCCGCCGAGTTGATGGTCGTCCAGCGCGGCACTCGCAACACGCTGCCCGACCGTGGTCTTCGCCAGCTGATCGGCGACGCGATGCTCGATCTTCCGGGGTGCGGCTGTGTGGTCAGCGGACGCCGTGATGCGGCTGTCGGAACATCCTACCAGAACGCCTGCAGCGATGAGGGCGCCGCCAGCGAGCAGCATCCTCTCCATCGCGAAACGCTCTCAGAACCGGCCCAGCCCGAGCATGGCGGGTCGAGCAAGGGTTACGAGGTCGAGCGTGTAGCGCAACAATTCCCAAGGCGGAGCTGGCGCGGCGGCCCATCTCGTGTTGTCGTTGAAACGCTCCTGCGCTTGCTCGGCATTTGTCAGGATCAGGAAGAATATCCCGGTCCACTGGCTTTCGAACTCGCCGACCGACTCACTTCTCATACCGTTGGCCGGGTCGGAGAGCAGCACCCAACCGTCGCGGATGCCCTCGAGAACAACAAAATGGCTGTAGCCGCGTACATTGACCAGCACGATCGCGGGCAGCCGCACGCCGGCGAGTTTCTCGAGCGGCGCACGATAGCCGTTCAATTCGAGCCCGCGCCGCGTCAGATAGTTTTTTATGTCCAGCAGCGAGAAACCGGATTCGGCGATCACCTGCTTGTCGCCTTTGTCGAACATGTCCTTGAACACATCCTGCTCGCTGACGGGGATGTTGTAATTGTAGGTCAGCAGGGTCGCCAGCGCCGCCGAGCCGCAGGAAAAGTCGTATTGCTGCGCGAGCGTGGCCTTGTATTTCTTCTCTTGAAAACTCTCGAGCTTCATCGTGAAGGCGGCGCCGCCGATTCCGACATTTTCGAGCAGCAACGACCCGGCTCCAGCCGAGACGGCGGACAATGCCGCCGCCCCGAAGCAAAGCGCTGCCGCAGTCGACTGAAGCCTCCCGTGTTTCGCTGTCATGCTACGCCCGTTTGTTCCGAAGCGCCGCCGCGGCTCGTCTCAGCGCACAGTGATATAAATCGAGGTGCTTTGCTGAAACAGCGAGTTGTTTCCCGAATTTTGGAACACCGTTGTAAAACCCGTATTGTTGTTGATCGAGCCAGTCGTCGTAATGGTACCGGTGGCGGAATTAGCGCCAACGGCATTGCCGCGTACGTCCCCCAAGTTGAACGACCCGTCGGAATTGACCGTGGTATTTAAATTGATGTTGGTGCTGCCGCGCGCGTGTTGTCGACTGAGTTCGGTGGTGGGCACCACGGATCCGGCCAGCGCACCGAGGATATTCCCGGTTCCACTATTCACGTTGTTCTCGCCTGCGAGGCACGAACCGTGCACACAAACCGCAGCCAGCAGTGCCACAAGGCTCAAGGTGGCGGACGTCTTCATGCGTTTACACCCCGGACGTTCGTTGAAGAGGGATCCGCACCACGGCGAGAGCCGCAGTGCGGATCGTGCTATTGAACGAGCATCTAACGGGTGGCTAAGGTCGGGCTGAACCCGCTGAGTCCGCCGCCATTGCCGCCGACCGTCGAGGTGAGCGCGACGGAGTTCTGCTGCACCGCGTTGGGGCCGGTGTTCTGGGTGGCCTGGAGAATCCCCTGGCCGCCCATCGCGTTGGTCATGGTCACGTTACCGCTGGCGCTGGCCTGCGCAGCATTCTGCGTAGTGCGGTTGCCGGTCAGGCTCGCGGTGTTGAACGACGATCCCGCCCCACCGCTGGCGGTCGTTGTGGAAGTAGTGGTTTTGGTGTTGGTCGTCGTTTGGCTCAGAGTGCCACCACCCACCACCGAGTCTTTCAGGGCGGCATCGATGTTGTTTACGACATTTCCATTGGCATTCTTGGTGGTGGTATTGCCAACATCTCGGTTTGTTGCGGTGATTCTGCTGCCGTTGTTGGCACTGAGCCACTGGCCAGGACCCGTCCCGTCGGCGCTGACGGCGCTCGCCTTGCCACCATTATTGGCGGTGACCCCAGGCGATTGATCGCCGGCACCACCGGTACCAGTCAGCGTGTTCGTCTTCGTGGTGCTGTTGCCGGAATCCCTGACGCTTATATCGTTCCTGCCACCGTTGTTCGCCGAAGCACCAAACATCGAGCCCGTCGTGTTTTGCGTCGTGGTTTTGGTGGTGGTGTTGCCGGAGTCCCTGATGATATTGCGGCCGCCGTTATTCGCGTTGGGGCTATATGCGCCCGACGAGGTCAGCGTATTGGTCTTTTGGTTATTGGTGTTCGTTGCCCGACCGCCGGAAGTCGCGCTGGCGGTCCCGCCGGAGCTCCCGGTCGAGCTCGCTGACAGATTGTGCGTACTGCTGTCGGAGTTGTTGGAGTCGCGCTGTGTGACGCGGCCGCCGTTGTTCGCAGCGTTCTGCCCACCCGAAACCGTCGTGGTCTTCGTATTGCCGGAGCGGTTGTTCAGCGTATTGCCGTTGGCGTTGATCGCAGTGCTGTGCTTGTTTGCGCTGGCGCTGCCGCCGGTGTTGCCGTTGGATTGCGACCCAGTCGGCGTGATCGTCTTGGTATTGCCGCTGATGTTGGTCGCCTTGCTGTTATTGCTGGCGGCGGCGCCGGTTCCGCTATTGGTGGCGGTGCTGGTCTGGGTGGCGGTGTCGGTGCTGGTATTGGTGGCTGTCGCCGTGCCGCCGCCCGCGGCACCTGCCCCGCCGGCGCCGCCGTTACCCCCAGGAGTGGTCGCGGGCGTGGTGGGTCCGCCGTTGCCGCCATTGCCGCCGGCGCCCGTGGTCGCACTTGCGTGCTGGCCGGTCACGTCGACCGCGGTCTGCGCCAGGTCGACATCTAACGCGTAGGCGCTACCCATACCCAAAGCGACTACCGCGCAGCTGGCAAGAAGAAGTTTTCTCATTCCGCATGTTCCCTCTTTCTGTCCCGCCGCTGCGGCGGGAGCCCGTAACGAGACTGCGTGGGCGGGCATACGGGCCACAACCGACGGCATCCGCCGTTCCGTCTGACTCGTTCCGCTACACGCCGATTATCGAAGAGCAATCGCCGTGCCATCTGCCGGTTTCCAGACCGAGGATTTTGCAACGGCCCGAAACAACGAATTTATTAGTTAAAACTATTTAACTTAATAACGTTTTGGTGTTGGCGGGTGACCGGTGAGACAGTTGAACTCGAGGACGATGAGACAGTCGACGCCCCTTCACACCCCCGGCGCGCCCAGCTCCGCATCCCGCACGAGGAGTTGCTGTGCCAGCTCGATGCGATTGCGTTGCAGCATGCGGTAGAGCGTAGCCCGCGAGACGCCGAGGCCCCGGGCCGTGCGGGTCATGTTGAACCGATTCTCCTGCAAGGCTTGCAGGATACTCTCCCGCTCGGTCTCGCTGCCCGGTTCGGGCCGCGCTGCAGCCGGCTGCCGTCGCGGTTTCGCGCCAGCCTTGGCAGGGGCGGCAACCGTCCCCGGCGCCGCTTCGAGGCGCAGGTCGCAAAGGTCAATCAGCGGCCCGTTGGCGAGCACCACCGCCCGTCTTATCGTGGCGATCAGCTCACGCACATTGCCGGGCCAGCGATGCGCCAGCATCCCGGCCATCGCCTCGGGGGTGAAGCCCGGCATCTCCCGTCGCAGCTCGCGCGCAATCTCGCGCAGAAAATAGGTCGCCAGCAGCTCGACATCCCCCGCGCGCTCGCGCAGCGGCGGCAGGTCGATGGTCAGCACGTTTAGACGGTAATAGAGATCTTCACGCAGCGTGCCGGCGGCGATCGCCTCGCGAAGCCGCACATTGGTCGCCGCGACAACCCGGACGTCGATCTTGATCGGCTGGCGTCCGCCGACGCGCAGGATCTCCCCTTCCTGCAGAAAGCGCAGCAAGAGGCCCTGCAAGTCGATCGGCATGTCGCCGATCTCGTCGAGAAAGAGAGTGCCGCGCTGCGCGTGCTCGATATGGCCGCGCTTGCGCGAGGCGGCGCCGGTAAACGCGCCCTTTTCATAGCCGAACAGCTCCGAGGCGATTAATGTCGCCGGCACCGCGGCGCAGTTGAGCGCCACAAAGGGCCCGGCTGCCCGGCCCGAATGGTGGTGAATGGCTCGGGCGACCAACTCCTTGCCGGTGCCGCTTTCGCCTGTGATCAACACCGGTACCTCGCAGGCGGCATACTTGCGTATGTGGTCGAACACCTCCAGCATCACCGGGCTGTTGCCGACCATGAGGACAGTCGACGAGTCGGGGACCTCCTCGCCGCAAGACGCCTGGTCGCCGACGGGCGCGCGCGCTATCAGCGCTGCCTCGCGCGCCGTTCCATTTTGATGCGGGACGGTCTCAGTGTTCATCTCATGTCCCCCCTATCCTCGACGGTTCAGCGCGATAATATCGAGATCTTGATGAGCACAATCCCAAGCCGCTGATCTGTTCTTATTGTTAACCGCTATTGCAATGCGATCCCTACGGGGCGGTTGGCTGGAGATCCTCAAGGGGCGGATCACGGGCATCGTTGGTCTGGCCGAGGGCCCAGCCAATGTATCCGTCCACAGGGGTTCACATGGGAACTCTCCCGGCTACCGCACCACCCACCTCACGCGGGATTTGCGAGCGATTGAGGAGCATTTTTCTCGGCATCGTCGAAGCGAAATCCCTCCGCCTTGCGGTGAGAACCGGGTCAATCGCCAACTCGATTTCCGGTTGTACCGTCATTCTGAAGCAATTATCGGGCCATAAAAAAAGCGAAGTTCTTTCATCGTGTTAGGCGTGAGCTTGTGGCCAGAATCAAAAGATGTCAAATTTTCCGGCACTCGATTTGCCCGGTGTAAATTGTGGATTTCCCCGCGGGACCGCTAGCCCGACGCGATAAGGGGGCGGAGAATGATTGAAGAATTTAGCAGCGGAATCAGTGTAAGTGGGGATTTGCCGAACTCTCCGTGCAGTCCTCCATGCCTTCCGAGCTGTAAAATCTTCCGACATTTGGCTGGAATAAGGAACGGGTGCATTGCGAAACAGTGCTGAGTCGCTAAGCTGGCCGTTTCGTTACGAATCCTATGCTACCGAGGTCAGATGTCTTTGGCGCGAACTGGGGCCCTCACGGCCACAGCACTATTTCTGTCATGCAGCGCAGCAAGCGCCGCCGGTCCATATCATCCATTCCAGATCGGTCTCTGGTCAGGAGGCGCTTATACCGACGACCGTTCCGGCGGCTTTTCGCATTGCTCGGCGGGTGTCGTCTACGATGGTGGCATCAGTCTGTTCGTCGTCCGCACCGAAGGGCATGGCTGGTGGCTCGGTTTCACCAGTCCGCATTCGTCATTGGACCCGCGCGCGACCATTCCGGTCAGGCTGCAGTTCGATGGGCGAGCGCTGGTGGAGGTACTCGGGACAATTGTCGATGGTCAGTTGCTGCTCGTTCCAGCACCCGACGAGTCTCATCTGATCGACGCGTTTCGGGGCAGTTCAAGAATTACCGTAACCGCGCAGGAGCAGTCCTTTTCACTAAGCCTCGCGGCCACTTCCGGTGTTTTGTCGGAGCTGGCGAACTGCGTGCGCCATTCCACCGCGATCGAGACCTCCCCACCCACCCCGCCGCCGGCCGCTGCCGCGGCGACCCTGCCCCAGACCCCGCGGCAGACCTTGCCGATCACCCCGCCGCAGATCCCGAAGACCCTCGCGGCGCGGGACGCGACGGAGTTGGAGGAAATAAAGCTCGCGCAGAATTTTCTGCTCGTCGCGGGCTTGCCCAACGCGCATCTGATCGATACCGGCAAACCGGCGGCTCTTGCGAGCTTTACCGCGGTCTGGCGATCCGACGATGCGGCGGGGGCGGTCAAGATCATATCTCCTAGCCGCGACGTGACCGGTGCGAGTATTGCTTCAGACCTCATTTCCGTTGATCCGAAGTTGTGCAAGGGAAATTTCGGCGCGGCCCGGTCGAGCGAGGTCGTCGACGGCGCCGTCGTCTTTAGAGCGGCCCTGTCTTGTGTCGAGGGGGGGGATGACCGTACTGCTCAATATTTCGTTACGCCACGGCAGCGCGGCGGTTTCCTGGTCTCGCGGTCATCGGGAATAGTGCGGCCGGCGAGAGCGCGCCCAATCGGCTAAAGCCCGATTTGCTCGGCAGGGCAGCGCTCCTGGCAGCGAAGCCGGGCGGCTGAGCCTGCTTGCCCTCCGGCCCGGTCACACGGCACCCAGATGACGTTCGATGAAGTCGAGCGTCCGCCTCGCTGCAACGCGCGCCATGGCTCGCCGCGACGTGATAGGAGTTGCCCGGCGGCACGAGCAAGGTCGAATGCGCGATCTGCAGCTGCCAAGCCTGGGTTTGCTCGACCAAAGCAAGCCGGGTGCTGCGCAGTAGTGACAGTGCCTGTGCCGATGACGCACTGAGCCGCTGCGGTGACCGCTAGCGGCGGAAAGGATGATCGAAGATCGCCCGCTGCTCCGGCGTCAGCGCCTGGTAGAGGGCCTGGACGGCCGGTTTTGCCGCCTGCAATGCCTCGATCCGCGCGGACAGGAATTGCTGCATCCGATCGAGCCGGTCGAGGACGGTCGTTTCGTCGCGCGGTTTCAGCGCCGCACAGAGCTGGCGTTCCTTTTGTTGTTCAGACTGGGCGATGCTCTCCACCTTGTCCCATAGCGGGTGCTGCTCAGGGGTCAAGTCGAGCTTCGAATTCGGTGTACGCACGCATCGCGGCGCGCCAGGCCAACCGCTCCTCGCAGCGCTCCTTCGGGTCGTGGCGCATCATCATGCCCCGCCAGCCCCGCATGCCTGGGCCGCCTTCGCCGCGCATCCAATGCCCGTGACCGCCGCGGTGCTCCTCGCCCTGTTGCTCGTCCGCCTGCGCCACCTGAGCCTGTTGGGTCTCGGCATCCTGGGCCGAGCGGGCGATGATCGGAACCGCAATCGCGGTCGTTGCCGCCAGCGCAGCGGCGAGCAGTGTCCGTTTCACAAAGGAACTCCTTGAGTTTGGGCTTGCCTGGGAACTCCTACCAGCGACACAGTCTTGCATGCTTGCATGGTGGCTTCCGCGCATAGGATATGCAGGGGCGGACAGAACAATCCCCGCAGATTGGTTAGGTGCTTTGTTCGCTGCGGCCCGCGGTAGAATTCGATAAACGGGTTTCATGAAGGGAGTAGACGATGCGATTTGGATTGTTCGGCAGCGCGCAGGCAAGGCGAAGCGGCCCCGACACCGACAGCAGCCAGGGTTTCCGCGAGTTCATCGACAACAATGTCGAAGCCGAGACGCTTGGCTATTACAGCACCTTTCTCGTCGAGCATCACTTCACCGGCTTTGGCCAGGTCTCGGCTAGCCTCAATCTCTTGACCTGGCTCGGCGCCCGAACCCGCCATTTGCGCCTCGGCACGGCGGTGCTGGTATTGCCCTGGCACAATCCGGTGCTGCTGGCCGAACAGGCTGCGACGCTCGATCTCCTCTCCGGCGGGCGACTCGATTTCGGCGTCGGCAAGGGCTACCGCTACAACGAATTTGCCGGGTTTTGCCTGCCGATGGAGGAGGCGGATTCGCGTTTCGAAGAGTCGCTCGAAGTCATCACCAAGGCCTTCACCTGTGAAATCCCCTTCTCCCACCAGGGCAAATACTGGCAATTCGACAACATTGTCGTCGAGCCGCCGACCGCGCAGAAGCCGCATCCGCCGTTCTGGATGGGGGCGGGCAGCGAGGCTTCGGTCCGCCAAGTGGCCGAGCGCGGCTACAATATGCTGCTGGGCCAGCATTCGTTGACCCAGGAGATCCTCGACCAAGTCGCCCAATTTCGCGGGGAAGTCGAGGCGCGCGGCCGTGGCTTCGACCCGATGCATGTCGCGGTCGCGCGCGCAGTCCACATCGCTAAGGACGCGGCCGACAAGGAGGCCGCGCTCGAGCGGCGGTATCAGGGGCATATGCGGATCAACGCGCTGGCGCAACGCCCGGACGGCGACCCCAGGGCACGCTTCAAATCGCATGAAGAACAGGCCCGGCGCGAGAGCGCGGAAAGCGCGCTCTTCGGCACGCCGGACGAAATCATGCGCAAGCTCGAGGCCCTGCGCCACGGCGGGGTTGAATACGTCATCATCAATTTCGGCGGGTCGCGCGAGAACATCCGCCGTTTTGCCCGCGACATCATGCCGGCTTTCGCCGATGAGCCGCAGCCGCTGGCCTTGGCAGGCCAGTGAGGGAACGGTCACCGCTACGGACACGCGTTTTGCTGCGATTTGCCAATCGACGGTCGGTACGATAACCTATGACATTGATGCCCCTGCCGAGGCTCGGCATCGACTGAGAGACCCGCGCGCTCCCGCCTCTTCGGCCAAGAGAAGGGAGCGCAGCATGGTGCTCCAAACCTTCTGCATCTATATCGAGACGCCCGTCGGAACGCCGCTCGGCGACTCCATAAACGGTATCCGCCCTTGGTTGTATCGCCACGACATCGATCCGGTCGAGTTCAAGTCAGAAACAAAAGGCGGCGTCATCACCCTCGACCTCCGCTTTCGCAGTCAGGATGAGGCGCTGCTCTTCGAGCGGGATTTCGCTTTAGATGAGGTGGATGCCTTCAGGTAGAGAGCCGACGATCTGGCTCCAATGCGACCTGTGGCAATCAACCCGTTGCGCGGGGCGTCGCGCAGGCCCTAACCTCCACACCCGGCGGACGAATGGCTGATCATCGGGAAGCCGGGCCCGTTCGGCCCCAGCGCAACCACGGCTGACGTTCGGAAGCAATTTGGAGCCAACAATGATCCAGGACGCCCAAGGACATCACCTCTCCGGCGCGACGGAAGCGGGCGTCACCGCATACGATCGAGCAGTACGGGCGTTCAACCTCGTCCACGGCGACTCGATCGGCCTATTCGAGGAGGCCTGTCAGGCCGCGCCCGATTTCGCCATGGCATACCTGGGAAAAGCCTGGGTGTTCGCGGTGGCCAATGACCCTGGCTTGTTGACCCGCGCCAAGGCGTTGGTCGAAACCGCCCGGCCCTTGAGGCTGAACGAGCGCGAGCAAGCCCACCTCGCCGCTCTGTCCCATTTGGTCAAAGGTTCCCGGGCCGCGGCCGTCGGGGTGCTCGACCGGCACCTGATGCACTACCCGTTCGACCTTATCGCGCATCAGGCAGCGGCATTGATCGATGGGTTTCTTGGACGCTTCCCTTGGGTCCGCGATCGGTCGGCGCGGGCTCTGCCATTCTGGTCCAACGATCAGCCGGATTACGGCACCTTGCTGGCCTTCCACGCCTTCGGGCTGGAGGAAGCCGGCGATTATGCCCGCGCCGAGGACGAGTTGCGCGAAGCCGCCGAGCTCGAACCATTGAGTTTCTGGCCGCATCACACGGTTTCGCATGTGATGGAGATGACCGGGCGCCCGGAAGACGGCCTCGGGTGGATGGCGGCGCGCGAGGCGCTGTGGTCGACCCCCGGCCATATGAACCAGGTCCACATCTGGTGGCACAGGGCGCTGTTCTACCTCGAACTCGGGCAATACGACGCCGCCCTCGCGCTCTATGACGGCCCGATGCGCGCGACGCAACGCCCGGTGGCTCTCAGTCTCACCAATGCCACGGCACTGCTGTGGCGTCTCGAGACGCTCGGCTGCGACATCGGCGACCGCTGGCCGGAGCAGGCGGATTTGTGGCAGGACCATGCCGACGGGAAATGCCTCGTCTTCGCCGATATGCACGCGGCGATGGCCGAGCTGCGCTCGGGCCACGAAGCGCAGTTCGACCGGCGCCTCGAGGCGATGCGCGAGACGGCGGCCAGCAGCCTCGAAGCGGCCGGCCTCTATCGCACCGTCGGCATTCCGGTGGTCGACGGGCTGAGGGCGTTCCACCGCGGCGCCTACGCCGAGGCGGTCGAGTCACTGCTGCCGGTTCGTGTCGATCTGTGGCAGATCGGCGGCAGCCATGCGCAACGAGACATCGTCGACTGGACCCTGACCGAGGCCGCCCTGCGCGCCGGTCAGCGCGACGTCGCCCTGTCGCTGGCATATGAACGTCTGGCGGCCCGTCCGCGCAGCGCCCCAAACCGCCGCTTTCTCCGCAATGCCGAGGCCATTGCGGCCTGACCGCCCGTGGACTGTTCTCGCTGATCTCCGCGAACAACAACAGCCAGGAGTCTGATCAAAACCCCCGGAAACCCTTGTCTTTTTTGAGTACCTAGCGGCGCCAGCTCGCTGTTTCCGCCGGCTGCTCCTGACTGTTATCCGGCTGTTATTCAACGCGGCCCCTCGCAATTCTGTTTTTAAAAGTGCACGGCGGTCTAGGTCTAGGAAGGCCGTTACATATCATCTCAATATGGCAATTTTGCGATTGGCGCTGCAGCGTAGTGGCCACATGGCGCCGGCATCAGCGGGGATCGGCGGGCGCGACGGTGGGGGTCGCGACAGCCGGCTCGCTGTGGCGGATCGGGGCGTCGCCGGGAGCAGGCAGGTCGGCGGCGCGGTCGAAGGTGGTGACCGCGAGCATCTCGCGCTTGCCGCGGATCTCGATCTCGTGGCGCGGAAATTCGGAAAAGTCGAGACCGGCGCGAGCGACCGTCTCGTCGGAGACGACGAGCTCGCAATCATACTCCTTGGTCAGAGTTTCGAGCCGGCTGGCGGTGTTGACGGCGTCGCCGATCGCGGTGATCGCGGCGGCTTTGCCGTACCCCATCTCGCCGACGATCACCGGCCCGCAATGGATGCCGATGCCGATGCGCAATGGACGATCGAGCTCGACCCTCAATGACACGTTGAGCTCGGCGAGCCGCTCCGACATCAGTCGCGCAGCGGCGAGCGCCTCGCGGCAGCCGGTCTGCGCACCGCGCCCGATGCCAAACAACGCCATGACCCCGTCGCCGATGAACTTGTCGACGCGCCCTCCCGCGCTTTCGATCGCGCGTCCCATCGCCGAGAAATAGCGGTTGAGAACGAACACGACGTCGTAGGGAAGCCGGCCCTCGGCGAGCGCGGTGAAGCCGCGGATGTCGGCGAACAAGATGGCGATCTCGCGCTCGCTGCCCTGCACGAAATCGACCCGGCTGCGTCCGTCGGCGGCCAGCGCCAGCGGCGGCAGCAAGGGGGTCACTTCGACCGCGCCGCGCGGCCGCAACATGCAGGCGAGACGGATGTTGGGCCCGGCGCCGATGCGGCGCAGCACGCGCATTTCGTTGGCGGACGGCGGATCGATGCTGTGCACTTCACCGCGCACCCGCACGCGACAGGTCGAGCAACGGCCGCGGCCGCCGCATACGGAGGCATGTGGGATCCCAGCCATCCGGCTCGCCTCGAGCACGCTCGTGCCTGGTGTGACCTCGACCCAGCGGCCGTCGGCGTAGCCGATCCGTACGACGCCATGACGGCGGCGCCAGGCGCGACGCGCGATCCGCGCCAGCAGAACAGCGGCGACGGCGACGCCGAAAAACCAGCTGAGCCCGTCGGTGATCCGGTGAAGGGCGCGCTCGGCTTCCGGTGACGGCAAGGTCATATGGGCGAAGGCTTCGTGCGTCCAATTCGGATCTGCCGCGAGCGCGGCGACCTGGCGGCCGGCTTCGATCATGCCGAGCAGGGACAGCACCGGAACGATCACGCCGAGCACGAGCGCGACTGGCTGGAGCTGCGTATACCAAGGCCGCACACGCAGCCAGAAGTGCAGGCCGATCATCGCGTGGCTCCAAGCGACGACCAGAACCAGCATTTGCAAATAGCCGTGCTCGGGTGATCGGACGAAGTAGACCCACAGCAGATAGGCGTAATAGCCGATGTCGGTATGGAAGAAGTTGTCGGAGATTCGCGTGCCGACGACGTGGCGGGCGAGCAGGATCGGGATCGCAAAGCCGAGAATTATCTGGCTGAGCTCGGACGGTTGGAGCCGCAAGCTGCGCCGCTGCCACAATGCCCATAGCGCCAGCCCGTAATGAACCAGGAAGCTGCCGTAGAGCAGCACCTGCGCCGGGCGGTTCGACCAGATGCGAAAGATATACCACAGCACGTCTTCCATCGCCGTGAGCGAGATCAAGCCGACGGCGTGGTTGAGGAGATGCATCGTCACATAGGCGAGCATCACCAGACCTGAAGAAAGCCGCAGTTGACGGATCATAGAAAAGCCCGTGGGCGGCCGCGCTGGATTACGAAACCTCTTGTCACGGGGGCCTGATTTCTTTATCCGGGCGCGCCGCGGGAAGGTACAAACGGGCCGTCATCGGAGGACGCGCTGGTATGCTGGAGATCCGACATCTCGTCAAATCGTTCGGCCCGCTGATCGCCGTCGACGATGTTTCGTTTACCGTGCCGCAAGGCGAAGTGCTGGGCTTTCTTGGCCCGAACGGCGCCGGCAAGTCGACGACGATGAAGATGATCACGGGTTTTCTCGCGCCCACCGCCGGCACGGCGATAATCTGCGGCTACGACATCGCGACGCAGCCGATCGCCGCGAAGCGGCGTATCGGTTACCTTCCCGAGGGCGCCCCGGCTTATCCGGACATGACGCCGGCCGATTTTCTTGATTTCATAGCCCACATCCGCGGCTTCTCGGGCGACGAAGCAATGCGGCGCATCGGTCGCGTCGTCGAGATGATCCGGATCGGCGAGGTCATGCATCAGCCGATCGAAACACTGTCGAAGGGTTTCAAACGCCGGGTCGGCGTCGCCCAGGCCCTCCTGCACGATCCCGACGTGGTGATCCTCGACGAGCCGACTGACGGGCTCGATCCGAACCAGAAATACGAAATGCGAACAGTCATCACGGCGATGCGGCCGGACAAGGCGATCATCATCTCGACGCATCTGCTCGAGGAAGTCGAAGCGGTATGCAGCCGGGCGATCATCATCGCACACGGCCGCATCCTCGCCGACGGAACCCCGGCGGACCTCGCCCAGCGCTCGCGCCATCACAACGCCGTTCGTCTCGGCATCGCAGGCGGGGCGGACGCGAATATCAGGGCCGAGCTGGCGGCGCTGCCGGGAGTGGCGGCGGTCGAGCCGGCGGGCGGCGCGGCAGGCGACGGGCTCATCGTGTTGCCGCGCGGCGGACACCCGGTGGTCGGCGAAATCGCCGATCTCGCCCGGAACCGCGGCTGGACCATTACCGGCCTGCAGGTGGAGCGCGGGCGGCTCGACGACGTCTTCCGCGAGATCACCACGGCGCCGCTCAAGCCATTGGCCGCTGCGGCGTAATCCCATGCGCAACGTCCTGACCATCTTCCGCCGTGAGCTGGCCGCCTACTTCGCGACGCCGCTCGCCTATGTGTTCATCGTCATCTTTCTCGTGATGGCGGGAATACTGACGTTCTTCGTCGGCAACTTCTTCGAACGGGGCCAAGCCGACCTCCAACCCTTCTTCACATTTCATCCCTGGCTCTACGTCGTGCTGATCCCGGCTCTGTCGATGCGGCTGTGGGCCGAGGAGCGCCGCAGCGGAACGATCGAGCTGTTTCTGACATTGCCGATCCGCATGACCGAGGCGGTGGCCGGAAAATTCCTCGCGGCGTGGTGTTTCTCCGGGATCGCGCTGATCCTGACCTTCCCGTTCTGGATCACCGTCAACTTTCTCGGCCACCCGGACAACGGCGTGATCCTCGCCAGCTACATTGCCAGCTGGCTGATGGCCGGGGCATTTCTGGCGGTCGGCGCCTGCATTTCGGCGATGACCAAGAACCAGGTCATCGCGTTTGTCGTTACCGCGGCACTGGTTTTTGTGCTCACCGTGGCGGGCTCGCCGATCGTCCTCGGGGTGTTCCAGGGCTGGGCGCCGGAATGGCTGCTCCACGGGGTCGCGCAGGCAAGCTTCCTCGGCCATTTCAGCGCCATCACGCGGGGCGTCATCGATGTGCGCGACCTCGTCTATTTCCTGTCGATCATGATCGCCTTCCTCGCCGCCAACGCGATCCTGATCGACCTCGAAAAAGCCGAGTGAGAGAGAATGGCATCAGTTCGTCATTCCCGCCAATGCGGGAATCCAGGACCCCAGTTCTCATCCGTCGCCCCCTGTTCAAGCCAGGGGCAGGCTCTGGATCCCCGCTTGCGCGGGGGTGACGACGCGGTGGGCTCGTAATGGCTGTTCCCGACCGCCTTCGCGGCTTTTTCGCCTCGCGGGGCGCCGTCGCCGTCACGGCGCTCGTCTGCATCGCGCTGATGCTGATTTCGGTCAATATCATCGCCGCCCGCCTTTTTGCGTGGCGGCTCGACCTCACCGGCGAGCACCTTTACACGCTGTCCCCCGGCACCCTACGGACCCTCGCCCGGGTGGACGAGCCGATCACCTTGCGGTTCTACTATTCGATCCGTCTTGCCGATGAAGTACCGTCCTACGGGGTCTATGCCCAGCGCGTGCGTGAATTGCTCGACCAGTATGTAGCGGCGGCGCACGGCAAGATCCGGCTCGAAGTGTACAACCCCTTGCCGTTCTCAGATGCCGAGGATCGCGCGGTCGCATTCGGGTTGCAAGGAGTGCCGCTCGATGTGGCGGACGAGCAGGTTTATTTCGGTCTCGCCGCGACCAACTCGACCGACGATCAGCAAGTCATCGCCTTTTTCCAGCCCGAGCGCGAGCGGTTTCTGGAATACGATCTGACCAAGCTGGTCCACAGCCTGGCGTTTCCGAAAAAGACTGAGATCGGGTTGATCAGCACGTTGCCGCTCGAAGGCGACATGATGGCGATGATGCGCGGCCGTCCCGCCGAGCCGATGGCCATCATGGAGCAATTGCAGCAGCTCGATACGGTCAAGCCGCTGGCCGCCAATATCGATGCGATCCCGCTCGATGTCGACGTGCTGATGCTCGTGCACCCGCAGAACCTGCCAGACAAGACGCTGTTTGCGATCGACCAGTTCGTCCTGAAAGGCGGCAAGGCGCTCGTCTTCGTCGATCCCCTCTCCGAATTGCAGGCCTCGCATCCGAGCCAGCTCAACCCGCCGGGCTCACCCACTGCCAGCAATCTCGAACGGCTATTCAAATCCTGGGGCTTCAAGGTGCCGGCGAATACGGTCGCCGGCGATCGCCGCGACGCGCAGCGGGTCGGCGTGCCTGGTTCGCGAGGCGGTACGCGGCCGCTCGACTACATCGCCTGGCTCAACCTCAAGACCGACAATCTCAATCGCACCGACATGATCACGGCCGATCTGAGTCATGTGATGCTGGCTTCCGCCGGGATCATCGAGCCGCTCGAGGGTGCCAAGACGACGATCGAGCCGCTGATCACGACATCGCCCGACTCGATGAAGATCCCAGCCGAAAAACTGACCGGGCTGCCCGATGTCGCGGGCCTGCTCGCCGAGTTCAAACCGGACGGCAAACGGTACATATTGGCCGCCCACGTCACGGGCCCGGCGGAGAGCGCCTTTCCCGACGGCCCGCCGAAGCCGCCGGAGCCGGCCAAACCCGAGGCCAAGGAAGGCGAGGCTGCGGCGCCGTCACCGGAGCCAGCCGCCCCCGCAGCCGAGTCGCTGAAGCAATCGGCCAAACCTATCAACGTCGTCGTGGTCGCCGATACCGATATGCTCGATGACCGGTTCTGGCTGCAGAAGCAGGAGTTTTTCGGCCAACGGCTGCTCGTCCCGACCGCGAATAATGGCGATTTTGTCGCCAATGCGATCGAGGTGCTGGCCGGCGGCGACGATCTGGTGGGTTTGCGCAGTCGCGGCACCTCGGCGCGTCCGTTCGAGGTGGTCGAGCGGATCCAGAGCGAGGCGCAGGCGCGTTACAGCGCCGAGGAGCACGCTTTGCAGGCGAAGCTCAAGGACACCCAGGCCAAGCTCGCCAGCCTCACCGGCAAGGACCAGGCAAATGCGCCCGCGAACCTCTCGGCAGAGCAGACCAAGGCAATCGAGGAATTTCGCGCCGACATGGTGCAAACCCGCCGCCAATTGCGCGACGTGCAGGCCGCGCTGCGCAGCAACATCGGGCGCCTCAAGACCGGGCTCGAATTTCTCGATATTGCGCTGATCCCGATCATCGTCGCCGCGGCCGCCATAGTCCTCGGCGCGCTGCGGCTGCGCCGCCGCAGCCGGCGCATCACGGAGGCGTGATCGCAAATGCAGTCTCGCTCTCTGATCCTCCTCGCTTCTGCAACGGCCGTTCTTGTCGCGATCGCCATCGTCGTGCTCGCCTCCGGCGACCGCGGCGTTAGCCGCGCGGCGCCGGGGCAGCCGGCCTTTCCGGCGCTCGCTGCGAAGCTCGGCGATGTTGCGTCGGTCACCGTGTCGCGCGAAGGCACGACGATGACCCTGATCCGCGACGGCGACAGCTGGCTCGTCGCCGAGAAGGGAAACTACCCGGCGAATGCCGCGAAAATCAGCCAGATCGTGCGGGCGATGGCCGATTTGACCCTGGTCGAGCCGAAGACCCAGAACCACGACCTCTACCCGCGGCTCGAGGTCGAGGACCCCGGCCACGGAAAATCTGCTCTGGTGGTGGTCAAGGACAGATCGGGTGGAGATCTGGCCCAGGCGATCGTCGGCAAACGGCGATACGATCGGCTGGGCGCCGGCAATGACGGGGTCTATCTGCGCAAACCGGGGGAAGCCCAGAGCTGGCTCGCGCGCGGCACGCTTGATCCGTCGGGTGATCCTTCGAGCTGGCTCGACCGGCAGATCATCGACATCTCCGAGAAGAAGATCGCCAAGGTTACCTTGACCCAGCCGGACGGGAGCAAGCTCGTCATCAGCCGCGCGGCGCCCGATGCGAGCTTTGCCGTCGAGGACGCGCCGGCCGACACAAAATTCAAGAGCGAGAACACGATCAGCGGACCTGCCGGGGCGCTCGAGACCCTCGATCTCGATGACGTGAAGCCAGCCGGCGAGCTGCCGGTCCCCGACAAGGACGTGGTCGCCGCATCCTTCACGACCTTCGACGGGCTGACGGTCGATCTGCGCCTGATGGAGCGCGACAAGAGCAATTGGATTGCGATTTCCGCGACCGGCTCCGGCTCGACCGAGGCCGACGCGAAAAAGATCGAGGACAAGGTCTCGCACTGGACCTATGCGATCCCGGCCTACAAGGCGAACCTTCTGAAGACCAAGCTCGCCGACCTCGTCGAGCCGGCCAAGGGATCCTGACCACCGGTTAGTCTGATGCTCAGCCGCGCTCATACGATCAGTGCGAAGCCCCCCTTCTGGCCTTCCCGGCGAAGGCCGGGATCCATTTCCGCCGTACGCACCGGCCCCGTGTTCCCTGCCAGGGGCAGGCTTCGCAATCTGGTAAATGGGTCTGAACACCAGCAGGCTGCGGAAAAATGCAGGAACATTGTCATTCCGGGGCGCGGGCTCTGCCCGCGAGCCCGGAACCCAGGAACACAAACAGAGAAATCAATCGCTTAACCTGTGTTCATGCGTTCCGGGCCCGGCCCTGACGGGCCGTCCCGGAATGACACGCGACTGTTTTCAGTACCCTGCTAGTAGGCGCCGCCGAGCTTGCGATGATCCCAGCTGGTGATCTTTTCCGGGACTATTTTTAGCACGACGCGCTTTGGCGCGCTGTCGGCCGATCCGCGCGGCCGTTCGTCCGGCGGGACGCCGCGCGCCTCGGCCATTGCGCCGAAGACCTCGCGAACGGCATCTGCCCCCTCGATGATCTCGCATTCGCCGCGGATCATGACGCCGCGGAGTTCCGCGTAATTATCTCCGGTCTCGGCCATCAGCGCGACTTTGGGGTTGCGCCGAATGTTCAGCACTTTTTGGGCCTTCCCGTAAGAGGTCATGTAGAAGGCGCCGTCTTTCGCCAGGAAATTCATCGCGACGACGTGGGGAAAACCGTCGTTGCCGATCGTCGCCAGAGCGGCCTTGCGGTGCTCGCGCAGGAAAGCGGATTGCTCGTCAGGGGTGAGTTGAATTTGCCGGCGCCGGTTCATCGCCATTCCTTTGGTTCAGCGCCAGAGCTGGCGGGTGGCGAGGGCCGCACCCTGGGCCAGCGCCTCGAGCTTGGCCCAGGCGATATCGGAGTAGACCCGGCCGCCGAGACCGCAATCGGTCGAGGCGATGACCCGCTCACGGCCGACCAGGTTCGCAAAGCGAAGAATGCGCTCGGCGACGAGCTCGGGGTGCTCGACGACATTGGTGGCGTGGCTGACGACGCCGGGCAGGATCACTTTGTCGTCGGGCAATTTGACGTCCTGCCAGACCTTCCACTCGTGCTCATGGCGGACATTGCCGGCCTCGAACGAGTAGGCATGCGCGTTGACCGCCAGCATGACGTCGATGATGTCGCGCATCGCGATGTCGGTTATGTGCGGCCCGTGCCAGCTGCCCCAGCACAAATGGAAGCGGACGCGGTGCTGAGGCAGGCCGCGGATCGCGTGATTGAGCGCCTCGACCCGGACCATCGAGAATTTCTTGTACTCCTCGACCGTCGGCTCCGGATTGATCATGTCCCAGTTCTCGGCGATCGCCGGGTCGTCGAGCTGGAGGATCAGGCCGGCGTCGAGGATCGCCTTGTATTCCTCGCGCATCGCATCGGCGCAGGCGTAGAGAAGCTCCTCCTCGGTCTTGTAGTACGAGTTGCCGATCCGTGAGGCGCTGCCCGGCGCGACAGCGGTCATAAAGCCCTCCGCGACCCCTGCGCTCTGCAACGCCGCCTGGAAATTGGCGATGTCTTTCCGGATCGCGTCGTGCCCGGCATAGCGGATCGGCGCGACGCAGATCGGCGCGGGGGGCCTGGGGCCGGTCGTAATACCGGATTCGGGATCGCCATAGGCTGCAGCGAAGCGGGTGCGGTCGCGCCGATCGCCAAAGCTCGTCAGCACGACTTGGCCCGGCGAGGAGCGTTTGGGCTCCATCTCGTACAAGCTGGGGCCGTGTGGGTCGAGCCCGCCGAGGCGGTTCCACGAGTATCTCCACCATGAACCGTAATTGACCCGCTGCGCCATCGGCTTGCCGAACTCTCCGTCACCGGGCACGTCTATGCCGATCTCTTTCTGCCGGCGCACGACGTCCTTTACCGATGATGCGAGCTTTGCCGCCAGCGCGGGTTCATCATTGCTTCCCCACGCGTCGATCAGATCATCGGGACGCGGCAGGCTTCCGGCGTGGCTGGTCAGGATATGGTCAGAGCTGGTCCTCATGGTTCCCCCTCAACCCCACAGCTGGCGAGTGGCGAGCGCCGCGCCCGAGACCAGCGCTTCGAGCTTTGCCCAGGCGATCTGCGGATGGACGCGGCCGCCGAGACCGCAATCGGTCGAGGCGATGACCCGCTCCCGGCCGACCAGGTTGGCAAAACGCAGGATGCGGTCGGCGACAAGCTCGGGGTGCTCGACGACATTGGTGGCATGGCTGACCACCCCGGGCAGTATCACTTTGTCGTCGGGCAACTCGACGTCCTGCCAGATCCTCCATTCATGCTCGTGGCGAACGTTGCCGGCCTCGAATGAATAGGCGCCCGCATTGACGGTCAGCATCAGATCGACGATGTCGCGCATCGGGATGTCGGTCGTGTGCGGCCCATGCCAGCTGCCCCAGCACAGATGGAAACGGATGCGGTCCTGCGGCAGACCGCGGAGCGCGTGGTTGAGCGCCTCTACCTGAACCGTCGCGAACTTCTTGTACTCCTCGACGGTCGGCTCCGGATTGATCATGTCCCAGTCGGTGGCGAGGGCGGGATCGTCGAGCTGCAGGACCAGCCCGGCGTCGAGGATCGCCGTGTATTCCTCGCGCATTGCGTCGGCCGAAGCGAAGAGGAACTCTTCCTGGGTTTTATAAAAGGTGTTGCCGATGCGCGTGGTACTGCCCGGAGCGATCGAGGTCATGAAGCCTTCCTCCGCACCAGCCGAGGTCAGCGCCGCCTTGAAATTGGCGATGTCCGAGTTGATCGCGGCGTGGCCCGTATAGGTCAGTGGGCTGACGCAGACCGGCCCGGTGGCGGGTCGGGGCCCGGTTGTAATCCCCGAGTTCGGGATCCGCGTAGGCGGCCGCGAACCGCACCCGGTCGCGCCGGTCAGAAAAGCTGGTCAGCAAAATTTCACCAGGACGAGAACGCCTCGGCGGCATGTCGTGCATATCCTGCCCGCTGAGATCCAGCCCGCCCAGTCGATGAAAACAATAGCTGAGCCAGGCGCCGTAGTTGACGCGGTGTCCCATCGATTTGCCGAATTCGCCGTCGCCCGGGACGTCGATGCCGATCTCCCTTTGACGGCGCACGACCTCCGCCACCGCGCCTCGGAGGTTTTCCTGAAAGACGTGCTCGTCAGTCGCCTCTGCCGCTTCACGGGCTCTATTCGCCGCGATCAAATCATCGGGGCGCGGCAGGCTCCCAACATGGCTGGTGAGGATATGATCGGAGCCGGTCTTCATGATTTCCCCCCGTCCCTGAAGGAGACCGTCGAGGCCTGCTCCGGTGATCGGTTCAGCCCGGATTGGAGGCGGGCTTTTCGTTGACGCAGCGCAACAGCTTCCAATAGCCGAACAAATTGCTGGGCCGCACCTCGCGGATCGACAACTGGCTGTCGCGCCGGAAGGTCGTCGAACGGGAAATCGGCGTGAAAGCCGATATGGCGGGCGAGCCCGGCCAGGCGTTTTTCGATGAAGCGCGCCGGCAGGTTCTCGCTGGTGAAGTGATTGACGACGACGATCGTCCCGCCGGGAATGCAGACGCGGCGCATTTCGGCGGCAAAGCGCGCCGGGTTCGGCACGACCGAGGCGACGTAGAGCGCCAGCACGGCGTCGAAGGAATTGTTCGGAAATTCGAGGTTCTCGGCATCCATCAGATGCAGACCTTCGACATGGGAAAGCCGCAGGCGCTCGGCCCGCCGCCGCGCCTTCGCCAGCATCTCCTCCGAGACGTCGATGCCGGTAACCCGCGAATCCGCGCGGAAATGGGGGAGCGACAACCCGGTGCCGACGCCGACCTCGAGGATATGCTGACCCGGCCGATCGTTGGCGATGCGCACCGCCTCCTTGCGCCCCGGGTGAAAGACCGGGCCGAAAACGATGTCGTAGGAGCCGGAAAACAGCCGATAGGTCCGGATCGTATCGTGCAGGTCCATCGTCTCGCTCTTGTAATTTTGGATAAACCGGCGCCCTCGTATGCCCCGCAGCTCACGCAAATAGCCACCCGGCCATCTGCGTTAACCTAGCGGTAGCATTTCGATCGCGCCAGGTCATCCTGATCTTTGCCCCGGCTGCCATATGGTTGCGCCGCGAAACTCCGAGGAGAACGCATTAAGTAAGCAAGAAGTTAAGTAAGCAAGAAGTTGCGGGCAAAGCGTCGCCGCGGGGCGGTCCGACCGCCCTCTTTCTCACCTCGACCGGACCCTCGATGCCGGCACCCTCAGATGAGGGTGATGCGCTCGGCTTCGAGGCCTTTCTTGCCGTCGACCACCTCGACCCTGACCCGCTGGCCGGGATCGAGGGCGTTGACGCCGCTGCGGCGCAGCGCGGTGATGTGGATGAACACATCCTTGCCGCCGCTGTCCGGAGAAATGAAGCCGTAACCTTTTTCAGGCTCGAACCATTTCACCGCGCCTTCCATGGTTTGGGAAGGCCGCGGGCCGCGGCGGTCGATGCCGCCGCCTCCGCCCTGCGGCATCACCGCGGTGCTGTTGTCGACGTTCAAGACGGTCGTCACCAGCGGGCCTTTCGCCCCGGCGCTGACCTCGCAGATGATCGAAGCGCCTTCATGGACGTCCTCATAGCCGGCGCGACGCAGGATCGCCATCGGCAGGAACGCATCCTGGGATCCGTCGGACGGGGTGACGAACCCGAAACCCTTGCTGGCGTTGAACCACTTGACTTTGGCTTCGACGCGACGACCGGGGGGAAGGTCTTCGCGGAAGAAGCCGGGGCGGCGGTCGTACATAGGTCCTCTAAACGGCAAATTGAATGCGGCGAGCGCGTGGAACACTAAATCATAGCGTAAATACGCCGCATTGCGCTAGCACTCACATGGCGCTAGCGCCGCCATTCAATTCGATCGTGCCGCCCCTTGGCATGGGGCCGGCGATCTATCCGGTAAAGGCCACCAGGCGCTGGTTTTGCTCGCCCAATCCCTCGACCGACAGCCGCATGCGGTCGCCGGGTTTGAGAAATTGCGGCGGCTTCATGCCGAGACCGACACCTGAGGGAGTGCCGGTCGGGATGACGTCGCCGGGCAGCAAGGTCATGAAATGACTGACATAGCTGACGATCTCGTCGATCCCGAAGATCAGGTCGGAGGTGTTGCTGTTTTGCACCCGCTTGCCGTTGACCTCGGTCCACAGGCCCGAGCTTGCCCGGGTCGGGCACTTCGTCGGCGGTGACGACCCAGGGACCGATCGGGGCGAAGGTGTCGGCGCTCTTGCCCTTGGTCCATTGCCCGCCGCGCTCGATCTGAAATTCGCGCTCGGAAACATCGTTCACGACGCAGTAGCCGGCGACGTATTTGCGTGCATCATGGGCGGGGACATACCGCGCCAAGCTGCCGATCACGATGCCGAGCTCGACCTCCCAATCGGTCTTTTGTCGAGCCCTTTGGAATGATCACGTCGTCATTGGGGCCGCAGATCGAGGTCGTCGCCTTCATGAAGAAGATCGGCTCCTTGGGGATCGCCGCCCCGGTCTCCGCGGCGTGCGCGCGGTAGTTGAGGCCTATCGCGACGAGCTTCGATACCCGCGCGACGCACGGGCCGAGCCGCGGCGTCGCCGGGCACCAGCGGCAAAGTGCTCGGATCGAGCCGCCGCAACCGGTCGAGCGAAGCCGGGGCGAGCGTCTCGCCGTCGATGTCGCGAACCGCGCCAGAAAGATCGCGGATCTTGCCGTCGCGATCGAGCAAACCGGGCTTTTCCTGACCCGCGGGTCCATAGCGAAGAAGCTTCATCGGAAATCTCCTCTCTGCGTCAGAGCGTGAAGCCGCCGTCGATCACGTGGATCGCGCCGGTCGTGAACGCCGATTCATCCGAGGCGAGGTAGACGGCGAGTGCCGCGACTTCCTCGGCCGTGCCGAGCCGCCCCAAGGGCTGGCGCTCGACAAAGGCGCGCCGGGCGGCGTCGCTGCCGCCGACCATCCGCGCCCCCTGAGCCGCGATGCGGTCTTCGAGCGAGGGTGTCGCGATGGTGCCCGGGCAGATCGCATTGCAGCGGATGCCCGACACGATGAAATCGGCGGCCACCGATTTGGTCAGCCCGATTACCGCGGCCTTGGTCGCGGCATAGACGCAGCGGTTCGGCGACGCCTTTGATCGACGACACCGTGGACGACATGTTGATGATCGAAGCGCCGGTTCCGCGCTCGACCATCTTGGGCAGAAACGCGCGGATCGTCAGGTACATCGAGCGCACATTGAGGACGAAGGATGCGTCCCATTCGACCGGAGCCGCGTCGAGGATCGTCCCGTGATGGACAAAGCCGGCACAATTGAACAGCACGTCCATCGCACCGAGCTCGTCGGCCAGCGCGGCGATCGCCCCCTCATCGGTCACATCGAGATGGCGGGTCGCGATCAGCGCATCGGCGAGCGAGGAAAGCTTGTCCTCGGCGATGTCGGTCGCGAGCACGCTCGCCCCCTCGGCCGCAAAAGCCAGCGCCGCCGCCCGGCCGATCCCTTGGCCGGCTGCCGTCACCAGGGCGCGTTTACCTGCGAGCCGTCCCGCCATGGCGCCAAATTGCCACGCGCGGCTCATCGCTGTAAATTGACAAGCTGCCGCTCTGGAGGCCGGACCGGGTTCCGGCGAAAACTTCGGCGGATCGCATTCGCCCTATACCCTGTGTTTCGATCGTCGTTTTCGATGAAGGCCTGATCACCACGCGTACAGCTTTAAGATCGATGATGTCGCCGATCACCAGCCTCGGCAAAAGTGGCCAGCGCGTCGGAGCGTACATAGAGGTCCCGCTTGGGGTAGGGGATGCGAATGCCTTGCTGTTGAAACAATCGCCAGATCTCGTACAGGACCTGGCTCTTGATGTTGTGGACGCCATTCTGGGCGTCCTGAATCCAGAACCGCAGCTCGAGCTCAATAGCCGTCTCGCCGAAGGCCATGATCAGGGCGTTCGGGGCCGGCACTGCCAGCACGCGCTCGGGGTAGCTCGCCGCCTCGCGCATCAGGGCGAGCGCCTGGTCGAGATCGGAATCGTGAGGGACGCGCACCGGCACTTTCAGGCGGACGCGATCACTCTTGTGCGACCAATTGACGACCTGATGGGTGATGATGTCCTCGTTAGGAATCAGAAACTCTGTGCCGTCGCGCGTCTCTACCGATACATAGCGGGCGCCGAGCGAGGAGACCCAACCATAGGTGCCGCCCACCTCGATCACGTCGCCCGGCTTGATCGACTTGTCCAACAACAGCACGATCCCGCTGAACAGGTTTGAGACAGTCCGCTGCAGCCCCAGTCCGACGCCGACCCCGAGCGCTCCGGTGAACAGCGCGAAGGTCGTAAGATCGATACCGATGCTGGTCAGCGAGAGCACCACGGCCAAAGTGACCAGGGTAGCTTTGAGCAGCTTGCCGAGGAGCACTCGCGCGCGGGGGGTGATTTCGGAAACGCGGGTGATGCGCCGCTCGAACAGGTTGGACGCGACCGTGGCAGCCCACAGCAGCATAGCGAGCGAGAGCACGCCCTTGACGACCGTCAGGATCGAGACCCTGAGCCCGCCAACCACGATCGCGACGCTGTCGAGCAGGTCGAGCGTCGGCCCGAGCAGATGCACGATGTTGAGGGCGGCAACCACCCAGGCGAGCACCGCGATCAGCCGCGCCAGCGCCGCATAGGGGACGAGAGCTGCCGCGAGCCGGATCACCAGCCAGGCGAGCAGCAAGTCGACTGCGGTCCGGGTGACCGCGTGCGGCCAGCCGGCGCGCTCGGCGACCGCAACGGAAATCCATAACCCGATCGCCCAAGCCACGGGCGTGATCAGCGGCACTAGCCTGTCGGTCACCCAGGAGCGATGGTAGACGATCCAGTCGAGATGATGATGCTCCGGAACCCGCTCCACCCAGCGTATGACCCAGCGGCGTAGCGGCCGGCAGACGAGCCAAGCGACGCCGCCGGTCAGGATGACGGCGGGGATTTGGATCAGATTGGCAAAGACGAGAATTTCATCGAGCAGATGCCTTTCCAACTGCTCGAAATGCGCCACCACGTTCTGCCAAATTGAGACTGCGTCGATCCTCGCCTCCCAGCCGCTACGGCCCTGTTCCGCAAGACCGCTGATCATTGCACGAGAACGGGTACAAAGCGACCGCAGGAATTGGCCCGAGACCCGACAAGCACTTGTTTCCTTTGCGGGAGTTTCGGGTCAAACTTGCGGAAGTTGGGGAGAACGCAAGAATGGCCAGAACCCTTCAAGCGGCGGCGCTGCCCCGGGTTGAAACCGGGCAAGTGCCCGCCGCCGCGACTCTTGCGGCGCTCGGCATTGTCTACGGCGACATCGGCACCAGCCCGCTCTATGGGTTCAAGCAGGCCGCAGATGCCTCCGGAGCGGTCTCGCCCGAAACCATCATGGGCATCGTGTCGGTGATCCTGTGGTCGCTGATCGTGATCGTCTCGTTTAAATACGCCATCCTGATCATGCGCGCCGACAACCGCGGCGAGGGCGGCATCGTCGCGCTGTTGGCGCTTCTCGATGTCCGGCGTGCGCCGGCCGGAAGCTGGCGTGCCTCGCTACTGATCGTCGGGCTGATCGGCGCCGCGCTGCTTTACGGCGACGGCGTCATCACGCCAGCCATCTCGGTGCTCAGCGCCGTGGAAGGCCTCAAGCTCGACGCACCCCAGCTCGCGCCGGTCATCGTGCCGATCAGCATCGCGATCCTGATTGGCCTGTTCTTGGTTCAACGCAAGGGAACGGCGTTCATCGGCAACATCTTCGGGCCGGTAATGCTGATCTGGTTTATCGCGATCGGCGTGCTCGGCCTGCGGGGGATCAGCGCCGCACCGGAGATCCTGGCCGCGCTCAGCCCGCATTATGCGCTGATCTACCTGCTTCATGCGGGACCGGGCATCGGTTTTGCCGTGCTCGGCGCCGCCTTTCTCACGGTCACCGGCGCTGAGGCGATGTATGCGGATATGGGCCATTTCGGCCGTTTGCCGGTCCGCCTCGGTTGGTTCGCGATCGTCTTGCCGGCTCTGGTCCTGAATTATTTCGGCCAGGGAGCGCTGCTTCTGGCCGACCCCGGCGCCATCGAGAATCCGTTTTATCTGCTTGCGCCGGGATGGCTCCATTATCCGATGGTGGCGTTCGCGACGGTGGCCACCATCATCGCCTCGCAGGCCATCATCTCCGGCGCGTACTCGTTGACCCAGCAGGCGATCCAACTGGGCTTTCTGCCACGCATGCGCGTGCTCCATACGGCGAGCCACGAGAAGGGACAGATCTACATGCCGATGGTGAACTGGCTGCTCGCCGCCGGCACGCTCGGGGCGGTCATCACCTTCGGCTCCTCCGACGCGCTCGGCGGCGCCTACGGCATCGCCGTCTCGATGCTGATGGCGATCACCACCGTCCTTGCAGCCCTTGTCGCCCTGCAATGGGGCTACAACCCGTTTGCCGTTGCGGCGGTCAACGGATCGCTGCTCTGCGTCGAGTTTATCTTCGTTGCCGCCAACACGACAAAACTGGTCGCGGGCGGTTGGTTCCCGCTCCTGCTGGCCTGCGTCGTCGCGTTCCTCATGCTGACCTGGCGCACGGGGTACCAGATGCTCGAGCGCCAGCGCACGGGAATGCGGCAGCGCGAGGACGAGTTTGTCGACTGGGTGCTCGAGAACCCGCCCCTGCGCCTGCCGGGAGCCGCCGCGATCTTCACTGCGGGCAGCTCGGGCATACCGCTCGCCTTGACGCATCACCTGAGGCACAATCGCGTTCTGCACGAGTGTGTGTTACTGGTCTCGGTGGCCAGTAGCGATGCGCCGCGCGTCGATCCGGACCAGCGTGTAAAGCTCGCGCCGGTCGGTGCCGGCATTACTCGGGTTACTCTGCATTTCGGGTTCATGGAACATCCCAATGTGATGGAGGGGCTGAAGCTTGCGTGCCGCGACCCTGGTCTGCGCGGCATCGACCCAGAGCGGATCACCTTTTATTCGCGAAGGGTCATGGTCATCGCGAGCGGCAAGGTGCCCGGGATGGCCGTATGGCGGGAGCGGCTCTTTGCAGCGATGCACCTCAACGCCAATCTGCCGGCCGCCTATTTCGGCGTCCCGACCGGGCAGGTCGTCGAGATGGGCCTCGAAGTCGAGATCTGAGCGACGCCGTCGCAACCCTGCACTCGGAGAGGTTCGCCAACACAGCCCGAAATGTGAGGAGAAAGCCGATGGCCCCCGGCGAGCAAACCGGTGATGCCACCCGACGCGACTCACCGGTCAAGCGGTGGAAGCCAGCCATCACTTGATCCTGCTCGGCAGCGCGTTGGTGCTGCTGAGCATATTCGCCGGCGTGTTCTCGGCGCGGTTCGGGGCCCCCTTACTGCTGGTTTTTCTGGGATTGGGCATCCTCGCCGGGGAAGAGGGACCGGGCGGCATTCTCTTTCGCGACTTTCACGCCGCTTATCTGATTGGCAGCGTCGCTCTCGCGATTATTCTGTTCGATGGCGGGCTGCGCACCGATCGGAGTGATGTCCGGCGGGCGCTGTGGCCGTCACTCGCCCTTGCCACGATCGGCGTGATCGTCACAGCCGCGATCGTAGGAGCGGTGGCGGTGCTGCTTTTCTCCACCTCCTGGGTCCGCGGATTGCTAATCGGTGCGATTGTTGCCCCGACCGACGCGGCGGCCGTCTCCGCACTGTTGCATCTGCGCCGTCTCGAGCTGCGGGCGCGCGTCGCCGCCATTCTCGAGATCGAGTCGGGTTTGAATGATCCGAGCTCGGTGCTGCTGGCGGTGCTCCTCGTCAATCTGCTCGTGGCCCCGGCACCCTTGTCCGGATTCCACATCGTGGCGGTACTCGCCGAAGAGATTGTGGGTGGGGCTGCTTTCGGCATAGGCGGCGGCTATCTGCTGCTCGCTCTCGTCAATCGTCTGGAGGCGACTTCGGGGTTGTACCCCATCCTGGCGCTTGCTGGTGGAACCGCCCTCTTCGGCGCCGCTCAGACAGCTGGTGCAAGCGGGTTTTTAGCCGCCTATCTGGCGGGTCTCATACTGGGCAGTCACCGTCATCGTGCCACTCAGGTCATCAACCAGGCGTTTGACGCCTTTGCCTGGCTCAGCCAGATCGTCCTCTTCCTCATGCTGGGCTTGCTCGTCAAGCCGAGCAGCCTGGTTCCGATACTCGGGACTTCACTTGTCGTTGCTGCGGTCCTGATGCTGGCCGCGCGGCCGGTAGCGGTGGCGCTATGCTTGCTGCCCTTTCGATACAGTGGCCCAGAGATAGCATTCATCTCATGGGTCGGTCTGCGTGGGGCAGTCCCGATCTTCCTCGCGATCATTCCGGTGCTCGCCGGCCTGCCGGGCGCAGCAATGTTTTTTGGCGTTGCGTTCATTGTAGTTCTGATTTCGCTGGTCCTCCAGGGTTGGACGGTCGCGACGGCCGCGCGGATGTTCGATCTCGACGTGCCGCCGCTCCAGCAGGCCTCCCGTCTGGACATCGATCTCCCTGGCCGGCTCGGCGACGAGAACACGGTGGCAGGCTATCGAGTGGAGGCGCGTTGCCGCGCCGCCTCCAAAGCCGTAGAGGCACTGCCGCTCCCGCCCACGGCGAGCGTTCTGGTGGTGGTTCGGGATGGGATCGCTCGCAGCGCTGCGTCTGCCCCGCCGCTCGCCGCCGGCGACTACGTGCTCGCGCTGGCACGCCCGGCGGATCTTGTCTTGCTCGACCGCGTGTTCGGACCACGCCCTGAGCGCAGCAGCGCGGATGATCGCGGTCTTCTCGGCGAGTTCGCGTTCGACGGAACTACCGCACTCGCCGCGATCGCACACCTCTATGATCCGGCAGCGGCCGCCGACGGCGCTCTGACCCTAGCAGAGTTTCTGGCGAGCAGGTTCGACGGAACGCCCGCGGTCGGAGACCGGACGCGCTTCGGCGCAGTGGAACTGATCGTGCGCGACATGCAGGGAGACACGATCACCCAGGTCGGCGTCGAACTCGAGCCGGTGCCGGTTCACCCGTGGCGCTTCTGGCTCCCGCGCCTGCTCCGGATCGCCGGTTGGTCCAGATCGGCTAGACGAGCTGCTTCTGCATCTCGAGGTCGTCCTCGATAAAGGCTTGGACCGCCGCGTCGATGCCGCTATCGGCGGTGAAGCCGAGCGCGTGGGCGCGCGGAGCCCGCAGCTCTTGCGGCCACCCGGAGATGATCTGCTGGATCTCCGGGTCGGGCTCCCAATGAATGCGGGCGTAGGCCGCCTCGCCGCCGGCACGGCGGACCGCGGCGGCCATCTCGCCGACCGCCACGGAGAAGCCGGGGAGCTGCAAAGACCTGCTCGTGGTGAAGGCGTCGGCGGGTAGATCATGGGCGTGCAGCAGGCCGGCCACGACGCGCCGCGGCGAAGCCAGCGCCATTATCGTATCGCGCGACACCGGACAGACAGCTACGCGGCCGGCGAGCGGTTCGCGGATCATTGAGGAGGCAAAGGTCGAGGCGGCGCGGTTCGGCCGGCCGGGCCGCACGACGACGGTCGGCAACCGGACTGCGCGGCCGTCGACAGATCCCTTACGGCTGTAGTCGTTGACCAGCAATTCGCCGATAGCCTTCTGGGTGCCGTAAGAGGTCTGTGGTGTCAGCGGCGTGTCGTCGCCGACCGCCGGCGGCAATGCGCCGCCATAGACTGCGAGCGAGCTGGCGAACACTACGCGCGGGCAGGTTCCGAGAACGCGGCAGGCATCGAGCATTGCGCGCGTCCCGTCGAGATTGACGCGATAGCCGAGGTCGGTGTCGGCTTCGGCCTGCCCGCTGACCACCGCGGCGAGGTGGAACACCGAATGTGTGCCGGGCGAGATCACCCGGCGCACCGCCTCACGGTCGGCAATGTCGCCGGTCACGACGCTCAATCTTTTGTTGTCGGGCAACGGCAAAGCCGGCGGTGCATTGTCGAACAGAACCAACTCGTCGACATCACCCCGCGCGAGCAACTGCAATGCGACCCGCTGGCCGAGAAATCCGCAACCGCCCGTAATGACGACGCGCATCGCTCAGCTCTGGATGCCGTAGCGCTTCGCCCAGCCCAGTCCCGCCCGCGTCTCGCCCTTGGGCCGGTATTCGCAGCCGATCCAGCCCGAATAGCCGAGCTCGTCGAACAGATCGAATAGGAACGGGTAGTTGACCTCGCCGACATCCGGCTCGTGGCGGCCGGGGTTGCCGGCGATCTGGACATGCGGATAGTGGCCGGCGAGGGTCCGCATGCGATGCGCGAGATCGCCCTCCATGATCTGCACATGGTAGAGGTCGAGCTGCAGCTTGAGATTGGGGTGCCCGACCCGCTCGATGATCGACATCGCTTGGCTCGTCGTGTTGAGGAAGTAGCCCGGGATGTCGCGGTTGTTGATCGGCTCGATGATGACGGTGATTCCCTCACGGGAAAGCCGCTCGGCCGCGTACTGCAAATTCGCGACGTAGACGCGCTCAGCCGCGGTGAGGTCGCTTCCGGCCGGCAATACCCCGGCCATTGCGTGCAACAGCTTGCAGTTCGTCGCTTTGGCGTAGCCGAGCGCCTTTTCGATCCCATCACGGAATTCCTGCTCGCGTCCGGCCAAGGCCGCGGTGCCGCGCTCGCCCGCCGCCCAGTCGCCGGGCGGCATGTTGAACAAGGCCTGGACGAGCCCGTGCCGGTTCAGCTGCTCGGCGATGACTTCGGGCGGATGCTCATAGGGCGAAAGATACTCGACCCCTTTAAAGCCGCAGGCGGCGGCGGCGGCGAAACGGTCGAGAAACCCGACTTCCTGAAAGATGAAGCTGAGATTGGCGGCGAATTTCGGCACGGCAGGGTCCTCGTTTGCGGGCGGAACGGCAGGAGGCTACTGTAACACAAGACCCTGCGGGAGCGCGCCATGACCGTATTGCTGGGAGCAATCGCCGACGATTTCACCGGCGCCACCGATCTGTGCAACACCTTGGTGCGGCGCGGAATGCGCACGGTGCAACTGATCGACGTGCCGTCGCCGGGCACGGAAGTCGCCGATGCCGAGGCGGTCGTCGTCGCGCTGAAGAGCCGGACGATCCCGGCCGCGGAGGCGATCGAGAAGAGCCTCGCGGCGCTCGATTGGCTTCAGCGGGCGGGAGCGCGCCAGATCCTGTTCAAATACTGCTCGACCTTCGACTCGACCGATGCCGGCAATATCGGACCCGTGGCCGAGGCGCTGATGGACGCGCTCGACACTGACTTCACCCTGTTCTGTCCGGCTTTTCCCGAAAACGGGCGGACAATTTACCTCGGCTATCTGTTCGTCGGCGACGTTCTGCTGTCGGAATTCGAGCATGCGCGACCACCCGTTGACGCCGATGCGTGACCCGAGCCTGGTGCGCATCCTGCAGCGTCAGTGCCGCGGCAAAGTTGGACTCGTACCGCAATACGATGTGTCGCGAGGCGCAGCGGCCATCCGCGACGCCTTTGCGTCACTGCGCCAGGCCGGTTTTCGGCACGCGATCGTCGATGCGATCGACGACCATGATCTCGAAGCTATTGGCGAGGCCGCGGCCGACTTCCCGCTGATCACCGGCGGATCGGGGATCGCGTTGGGGCTGCCCGAGAATTTCCGCCGCCAAGGTCTGATCGGCGACAGCGCCGCCGCCGATGCGCTGCCGCCTGTCGCGGGCGCGGCCGTGGTGCTGTCGGGCTCGTGCTCGGAAGCGACGCGCGCCCAGGTCGCCTATATGCGCGAGCGCGCGCCGCTCTTCACGATCGACCCGATAGCGGCGGCGGCAGGGCGCAATATCGCCGAGGAGGCGCTCGCCTGGGCGACGCCGCGGCTTGGCGATCGGCCGGTCCTGATCAGCGCGACAGCACCACCCGAGGAGGTCGCCGCGATCCAGGAGGCGCTCGGCCGCGAGCGCGCCGGTGCATTGGTCGAAAAGACGCTCGCGGCGATTGCCGCCGGCCTTGCCGTCAAGGGGGCGCGCCGGTTCGTCATCGCCGGCGGCGAGACCGCCGGGGCGATCGTCCACGCGCTCGGAGTCACCGGGTTGCGGATCGGCCGGCAGATCGATCCCGGCGTGCCGTGGACCGTAAGTCTCCCCGGGAGCCTCGGCGAGCCGATCCTGGCATTGGCGCTCAAATCCGGCAATTTCGGCGCGCCCGACTTCTTCCTGCGCGCCTTTTCCGTGCTGTCCGAGGGAGGATCCAGATGAGCGAGGCGACGCAGCGCGAGGCGATCTGCGCGATCGGCCAGTCGATCTTTGGACGCGGGCTGACCGCCGGGTCATCCGGCAACATCAGTGTGCGGACCGACGATGGCTGGCTGATGACGCCGACCAACGCCTCGCTCGGCCGCCTCGACCCGGCGCGGCTGTCGAAGCTGGACCATGACGGACGTCTCGTCTCGGGCGACGCACCGACCAAGGAAAGTTTCCTGCACCGCGTGATGTACGAGGAGCGGCCCGGCACCGGCGCGGTCGTGCATCTGCATTCGACGCATTCGGTCGCGGTCTCCTGCCTCGCCGAAATCGACCCAGAAGACGTCTTGCCGCCGATTACGGCTTATTATGTGATGCGGGTCGGCCGCTTGCCGCTCGTCCCCTATTTCCGCCCGGGCGATCTGGCGCTCGCCGAAGCCGTGCGCGGCTTTGCCGGCAAGCACCATGCGGTACTGCTCGCCAATCACGGCCCGGTCGTCGCCGGCTCCGAACCTCGACGCTGCCGTCAACGCGATCGAGGAGCTAGAGGAGACCGCGAAACTCTACCTGCTGCTGCGGGGCGCCGAGACCCGCTATCTGACGCGGTCGCAAGTCATGGAGCTGCGGGGATGAAATACTTCTCGCGCATGCTGTTCGGTGCAATGCTCCTGGGGGGAGCAGCAGCGGCTCAGGCGGCGGAACCGATCAAAATCGGCTTCAGCATGGAATTGACCGGCCCGTTTGCCGTCGTCGGCAAGACTGGGCTGCTCGCTTTCAAGATCTGGGAAGACGAGGTCAACGCCGAGGGCGGCCTGCTCGGCCGGCCGGTCAAGCTGGTCTATTACGACGACCAGAGCAACCCCTCGCTGGTGCCGGCCATCTACACCAAGCTGATCGACATCGACAAGGTCGACCTGTTGATTTCGAGCTACGGCACCAATCTGGTCGTGCCGGCGATGCCGGTAGCGATCTCGCACAACCGGCTGTTCTTCGGCCTCTTCGCGCTGGCGGCCAACGACAATTTCCATTATCCGAAATACTTCTCGATGCTGCCCTTCGGCCCCGAACCGGTGAAGACCTTCGCCGAGGGCTGGTTCGACCTGGCAGCGGCGCAGAACCCGAAGCCCAAGACGGTTGCGATCGTCGCCACCGACGCCGAATTCCAGCACAAGGCGGCAGAAAGCGCGCGCGAGCACGCCAAGGCCAAAGGGATCGACATCGTCTACGACCGGGCCTATCCGCCGACCACGGTCGACTTCACGCCGATCGTTCGCGCCGTGCAGGCGGCGCAGCCGGATCTCGTCTACATCTCCTCCTATCCGTCGGATACGGTCGGCATCCTCCGTTCGGTCGGCGAACTCGGCCTCGACACCAAAATGCTCGGCGGCGGCCTTGCCGGATTGCAGGCGGCGGCGATCAAGATGCAGCTCGGCGAGGCGGCCAACGGCATCGTCAATGTCGA
>CAVSZA010000046.1:0-59903 GCA_963732095.1 uncultured Alphaproteobacteria bacterium | reverse complement strand
GGCACTGTCAGGAAAAACGGCCTGCTGGATCGAAGGGGTTCGGCGTAGGCTGCGGACATGGCTCCGATCTCCTATCGCCGGCATCGTTTTCCGCCGGTCGTCATCCAGCACGCCGTGTGGCTGTACCTTCGCTTCACCCTGAGCTATCGCGATGTCGAGGAGCTGCTTGCCGAGCGTGGCCTCGACCTCTCCTGCGAAAGCGTTCGCAGTTGGGTGCTCAAATTCGGACCGGCAATCGCCCGGGGACTTGCGACGTGCCGTCCTGACCGAGCGATCGCTGGCATCTCGACGAAATGGTCGCCCGGATCGCGGGCAAGCAGATGTATCTGTGGCGTGCCGTCCACCACGAGGGCGAGCCTCTACGTTGATAATCGGGTTGATCGGGGTTATCTCGTTCGCATTCTCAATAGGGTGAGATTCGTACATGGAGAAGGCAGTGAAGAGGAAGGGCACGGCACCGCCACGGGCCGGCAACAGGCGGGTAGCTGTGAAATCCCGCAAACCGAGCCGAAAAAACAAGACAGGCGAGGTCACGTCAGCGGCGCCTAACGGAGCAATCGGTCAAGACCTATCGGATGTTTCCATGCTGGAACCCCGTGTTCTTGCTGCTATTGAGATTCCCGACGTGCTCGATCGGCTCTGGACAATCATCGACAGCCGGAAAGGCGTCATCCGGTGCGAGCCATTCCGCGCAACTCCTTGCGAGGGGTACTCCCCAGGTGGTTCAGAAGCTCGGCGAAGAACTCGTCGAATGCCTGATCGAAGCGATGGCGGGAAATCATGCCGGCCTCGTCGCCGAGAGCGCCGACGTGCTCTATCACCTTCTCATTACCTGGGTGAATGCGGGAATCCATCCGGAGGAAGTTTGGGCGGAGCTCACGCGGCGGGAGCAGGTCAGCCATTTAACCGAAGGCTCGGACGTTCCGCTGAAGCGCCTGCTGGACAGCGTGCAAGCGGGAACCACGAAAATACCGTGACCGGGGCGACTCCCGCCCGTGCACCACGACGGAGTAAGTCGCTGAGCTCATTGCGGGCGGTCTCGCGATAGGCAAACATTAAGGTTGCGCACAATGCGAGGCACCTAATGTTGCTCACCGTGAAAAGCGCGGTTGCCGAAGACGAGCAGGCCGTTGTCGCGCTGTGGCGCGCCTGCGATCTGGTTGCATCATACAATGACCCGGTAGCCGACTTCCGTTTCGCCAAAGCTGGTCCCTGCTCGGACGTGCTTGTCGCCGTTGACGATGCCGGCGAAGTAGCGGGCAGCGTCATGGTCGGCCATGACGGGCATCGAGGCTGGCTCTACTACGTTGCTGCCCGTCCTTCATCGCGCAGCAAGGGCGTGGGCCGGCGCATGGTGCAGGCGGCAGAGAACTGGCTTCGCCAACGGGGGATAGTGAAAGCGCAGCTCCTGGTTCGAGAAACAAACACCAAGGTGGTGAGCTTCTACGAGCACCTCGGTTTCGAGGTAGCCCCGCGCGTAGTCATGAGCCGATGGCTGGGGAAAACATCGTAGGTCGATACGCCCGCTTGGCCCTGTGCATTAACTCAAGGGTTTCGAACCGCTGATCGTGGCCTGAGAATCCAACGGGTTAGCCGGTGCAGAACTCCGGTGCGAATGTCCGCAAAGGATCGAAGGTCGCAGTTCCATCGCGGTCCGGCGAACGGCCGGAATTCGGCGCATCTCGCCCGTTGCGGCGCATTCCAGTGATCGTCTCCATTCTGAACCCACAGCCGGCACTCAGCCTTGTCGGCGGGAACCACTATTCATGCCCCAACGCCGACTTTCACGATCGGCACCGTATCATGCGAGCCGAAGGCGGCGATCGTGCGAAGCAAATTTGGCACAGTGGGGATCGCTCCCAAAAACGAGGCGTTACGCACCGTGAGGGTCTTCCCTAAGCGAGTGTTGCGGGTGCGTTGGCGCCTGCGATAGCCGACGTTCTGGCATGCACGCGATCCATTTCGGGATCGCCGGCGCGCCGACAATTCAGGGCTATTCCATGAAGATTGTCGTCATCGGCGGCACCGGCCTGATCGGTTCGAAGGCCGTTGCCATTCTGTGCCAGGGTGGTCACGAGGTCGTCGCCGCCTCGCCCAAAAACGGCGTCAACAGCATTACAGGCGAGGGCCTCAAAGAGGCCATGACCAACGCACAGGTCGTGATCGATCTCGCCAACTCGCCGTCATTTAAAGACAAGGCAGTGCTGCAATTCTTCGAGACGTCCGGCCGCAACCTCCTGCCGGCGGAAGCCGCGGCGGGGGTCCGTCACCACGTTGCGCTGTCCATCGTCGCGACCGACCGGACCGATAATGGCTATTTTCGCGCCAAGGTCGCCCAGGAAAAACTGATCGAGGCTTCCAGGATCCCCTACACCATTGTCCGCGCGACCCAGTTCATGGAATTCCTCGGCGGCATCGCAGATTCGAGTACAGCCGGGAACACCGTCAGACTGCCGCCCGTGCTGTTCCAGCCCATCGCGGCGGACGACGTTGCTGCCGTCATCGCGGAGGTGGCGCTCGCCTCGCCGCGCGACGGCATCGTCGAGATCGCCGGTCCGGACCGAGCACCGTTCCGCGAAATCGTCGCTCGCTATCTGAAGGCGGTCGGCGACCCACGCGAGGTCGTGAGCGATCCCGAGGCCGGGTATTTCGGCGGCCGGGTCGAAGAGCGCTCGCTCGTGCCGTTGGGCGAAGCGCGCCTCGGCCGCATCACTCTCGACGAATGGCTTCGCCACTCACGGGTGGCCTGATCCTGCGCGAGCGACGCTGAAGGAGAGGCTCGATGAAAAGTATCCTCCCCTTACTGGTAGTCGCGACCTTGCCGTTTTGCGGCGCCCTCGCAGATGCACCGCCGTCGAAAAACGCCAAGGTCACCCTCGTCTACCAGCACGAGCTGCCAAATGTTCCCGGCAAGAGCATCAAGGGCGTGCTCGTAGAATACGGCCCAGGTGGTTATTCGCCGTGTCACACGCATCCGAAATCCGCTTTCATCTATGCGACGGTGCTCGAGGGGGCGATCCGCAGTCAAGTCAACAACGGACCGGTGACGACCTACGAGGCCGGACAGAGTTTTTCCGAAATGCCCGGCGATCGCCATGGCGTCAGCGCTAATGCCAGCGAGACGAAGCCGGCCAAGCTTCTCGCGGTCTTCGTGGTAGACACCAACGAGATACAACTCACGACCCCATGCCAGAACTGAGGTAACGAGCGGAGCCTGGCTGATCCGAACAGCCGATGCTATCGACGTCTAACGACGAGGGATCGCCGCTTCCCCGAGCCGAGGACCACCCGATGGACATTGCGGCCTGGCCGCAGGACTTAGAACTTCAGCGCTATGTATCGGCGTTCCGCGACAACGATATCGACGGCGAGATCCAGTCGAAGCTGACCGCCGAAGACCTGATCGGCATCGGGGTGACCTCGGTCGGCGTCGCCGCCGGTCACATTGCGCGCCCCTCTAAGGCCCGAGTCCTCACGGACGAACGCGGATGACCGTTTTCCCCCTGCGTCGCTCGGTCGGGTTTAAGGCGGCGACGGCATCGTCGAGGGTCGAGACGTTGCCGATGTTCGTCCGCAGTCGTCCGTCCCGCACCCGCCGGACGATCTCACTCAGTTGGGCACGATCGGACTCGACAACGAAGTCGACCGCCAAGCCGTCGGCGGGCCGCGCCTCGGCCGGACCGACGACGGACACCAGTGTTCCTCCAGCTCGAATCAGGCCTGCGGACCGCTTCTGGATGTCGCCGCCGATGACATCGAACACCAGATCGATGCCACCGACGTCTTCCAGCGCGTCGTTGTCGAGGTCAACGAACTCCTGCGCGCCGAAGTCTAGCACTTTCTGACGGTCGGCCGCGCGTCCGGTGCCGATGACGTAAGCGCCAAACTCACGTGCGAGCTGCGTCACCATCGTCCCGACTGCGCCTGCCGCGCCGTGCGCGAGGACGCTCTGCCCCGCCTGAAGGTGGCCGAGCTGGAACAGTCCCTGCCACGCGGTGAGGCCAGAGATTGGCAGGCTCGCGCCCACCGTGAAGTCGACGTCGCCCGGCAACGGCGCGAGGTTGCGTGCCTCGATGGCTACATTCTCCGCCAGGGTGCCGTCGCGATACCAGTCGGCGAGGCCGAACACCCGCTGTCCTACCGACAGTCCCGTCGTGCCCCAGCCGAGGACAGTGACCACTCCGGCAAGCTCGTGGCCGGGGATCGACGGTGTTCGGTCACGGTCGCGGCGATCGGTCCAGGTCGAGGGCCACTCCATCTCAGTCGGGACGAATCCCGACGCATGAAATCTGAACGACGACGTCGTTTATCGCTGGCTGCGGCTCGGGCCGCTCCACCAGCTTCATCCCGGCCGTTCCCGCAGCCTGCTCCGTCACAACGATTGCCTTCATCGTCCGTCTCCCTGTGTCGAGTCCTCGCCTGCACGTCAGCCGTTCTAGTCTGCCGCTCGATGGGCGCTTCGATCACCGTGCCGGTCGCCGGGTCAAAAGGCGGAAGCCCGGAGACATAAATCGTTGTCATCACAGTGGGTCACAGCCGATGTCGGCGCCTTCCAGTTTTCGAGATAGGTCGACAGAAGCTCGACCCGGATGATTTCGCGCTTCCGCGGTTCTGAGCGAGACCACGATCGACGACAGGATAGATGCGTCAACACGCCTGTACGCGAGTTACATCGATCTCGACGGAGCTAACGCCACGCCTAGGAGAAGGTTCACGTATGCCGGATGGTGGGACGAAACTGCCGGCAGCGCTAGCCATTGCCAGTGAGGGTGCTCTTACGTTGCGGAGCGTCCCTCAATAAACTCCTTTTTCCGGCGATCTTGCGGAGCCGTCGACGCCCTATGCAGGAGGCGTCCGCTTACGGCGCAACCTCGTCATTGCCGGACGCTGTGGCGAAGGTCCCTTCACAATCCGATTTGCCGACCTTCGTTATCGTGCGTTGCCGACCTTCGTTATCGTGCGTTGCCGACCGGTTACACTGAACCTGAGACACTTACCCCGAAGTGCATTTACGTGCAGAATTTGTCATTTTCGTGCAACCGTGCCGCGGAGCCGTGGCTGCCGGCGCCGCTGCCGGCGGCACCTGGCCCATCGGGGCTGACGATGCTGCTCGTCCTGGGCTTGCGCCGCTGGTGGCTCGCGATCACTTTCGGGTGGCGCCGCGGGCGCTGACCGGCGGCCGATGCCGGAACGCTTCCAATTGCGCCGCACGAATGGCTGGCGCAAACCGAGGGCGGAATATCCGTCGCCCGCCCGCATCGCTGGGGCAATGCTTACCCGACCGCTAGCGAATATCAGGCGTGGCTGTTCGACCCGGCCCGCACAACCGGACCAACAATCGCCGAGATCAAGCAAGGGCTGCGCGGGCAGGACCTCGGCTGCTGGTGTTCACTCGACAAGCCTTGCCATGCCGATGTCTTGCTCGAGATTGCTAATAGCTGACCCGAGGACGAGCAGTACCTGGCCGCGCCGTCAAAAGGATTTTTACGCTCGCACAACCAACGCGGGCGGGACAGGGCCGATTTCTCGCCACCGACAGAATGTGAAATTTTCTCCGGCAACCGGGGCCGGGTTGCCATACTGCGTGGCCGTGGCCGCGCTCTCGTCCCGCAAGATCGGCGCCCTGGCCGGCGTCTCGCATCAGGCCGTCGCCAAGGCGGTGCGTCGCGGTTATCTCGTGCCGATCGACGGCAGCACCCGGCTCGATCCAGAGGCCTCGCCGAACCGGGAATGGATCGAGCGGCGGGCCGGGCGCGCGGCGAGCGCCTCGAGGTCCTCGAGCGCCTCGAGGCGAGAGAATGGTCGTTCTCTCCGCTCGCCTGAGCCGATCGAACAAGCGGCAGAAAGTGTTGTCGGAATTCCGGCATCACTTTCCGCGCCCGAGGCGCCGCCAGAAACTCTCGTACTGCGCGAGGGTTTGTTCTCGGACTGGACCGCGCTTCACATCGATCGCGACGCGGCCGATCGATTGTTGGCCCAGGTGCCGACCGAGCGGGCCGACCAGCTCCCGTTTCTGACGCTGATGCTCGAGGGGATGCGCGCGGCCGTCGCCGCAGCGCTCGAGGCGCAGCGCGCGCAGATGCGGGCCGAGCTCCTGGCGCTGTGGCAGGCCGTCGTCGACGGCCGCCAGGACCTCGCTGCATTGATCGGGATCCTGGGCGGCGAGAAAACCGCTACGGCGGCCCAGGAAGGGCCTAAGTCCGAAGGGATACCCAAACCCTGCGGCAGCGGAGAAGGCCCATAGGCGCCTTTCCCCGCGAGCGCGGCGCGGCATAAAGAGGCCGGCCTGCCAGGAGTGAAGTGCAGGCCGGCCAAGTCGAACCCAAAACGTCCCCGCGCGCGATGAACGCCACGAAAACGCCAAACGCTATGACGTGATGGGGTGGGGCGCAATGGTCGGATCGGCACGCGAGGGTGTATGGGCCGATGATCCCGACCTCCGTGCCTTCAGGCAGCTGATCGAGGATCTGCAGGCCCGCGGGCCCAGCCTGGCGCGCCGAAGGGGCACCGCTTCGGCGCCAGGCTGACCGGCGCCGCCTACTACCGCGACCTCGAACTGTGGGCGCAGAGCCCGCGGCCGGATGTCGTCGCGCTCCGCAAACTGCTCGAGGAGCTGCGCCGGCGGCCGGGAGAGGCGTTCGTCACCCGGCTGCGCGCCCGGCTCGCCGAGATCGCCTCGTTGTCGATCGTGGATCGGCGCATGCGGGTCGGGGTGGCCGATGAATTCGTCGAGGTGGTGCTCGCCGGCGGCCGGGTGCCGGCGCCGATCGCCGCGCGGCTGCAGCAGTTTCTCGCGTCGGGTTAGGTGTGGGATCCGGGGAAATCCTGGCCGTGAAAGCCGCAGAAAATATATGGTCTCGGCGGCGGGAGATGGATTCGAACTCCCGGTCCCTCATTTGGGAATTTGGCGAAATTCGCGGCGAGCCGGGACTTTCAGCTTCACGGACGACGGCTCGTCCATGCTGCCATTCGCCCGCAGTCGCCAGCTTACCTATATTTCGGCGGCGGCACGAAGCCGCCAATCTCAGCCGCGAGCAGGCGGGCGAATTCGATCGTCGTCGGGTCCTCATCCTCCGGGCCGATGATTTGCAGGCCCACCGGCAGTCCCTCTTCGGTCAAGCCGATTGGCGCCGCCGTTGCCGGTAGATATGACAGGCTTGCGAGCCCCGCAAAGAATAACTGCTCCGCGTACGGCGCCGACTCGCCGTTGACGCTGACCGTACGCTCATCGCGATTGGGGTTGGGGTTGTGCGGGAAAGCGGCAGTCGCCGCCACCGGCGACAGCAACACATCGAAGTGCTTGAAGAATTCGTGCCAAGCGTATCGCAGTTTTGTACGCGCTTCGTTGGCATTTCCCCAGGCCCGGTGTAACAACGTGGCGCCGCGCGCCACCGCCGCGCGGTCGCTCATATCGTCCTCGGTGAGCGTCGCAGCGATCTCCTGCTGGCGGGCGAAATCGTCGTCGCGCATGCGGGACGCCGTCGCCGCGCGCAACAGGAGCATGAAGAGACGGTGATGTTCCTCGTCGTCTATCCCGGGTCGTGCTGCATCATCGACCATCGCTCCAGCACGCACGATGGCATGGATGGCGTGATCAAAGAGGTCAGAGACGCTACTGTCGATCCGGCATAGCGGAGACGATGCCCACACGGCGACGCGAAACTCGCCGAGCCGACGGTGGCGCGGCGGCGGCAACACGACCCGCCAGAACCTCATCATCGGTTCTCCCCGCGCACTCGCTTCTCGCCTGCGTTCCCTGCAGAAATTCGCGAAAAGGTCGAATAAGCATCCACGTACATAGCCGAATGTGGCGGACGGGAGCTTTATCGCCAATACTGCGGCAGCCGCCTATTCTGATACTTGCCTGTCCGGAATAGAGGCTCCGCAGGCGAGTTCGTCATCGCGGAACGCTGATTGCCAGTTCCGGGTGGTTATGAGCTGAGCGCAGTTCAAAAATTGGGCTCCGCTCAAAAACGCGCCCGCAAGATCGGCGCCATCGAGGACCGCTTTGAAGAGGTTGACGCCGTCCAGATGCGCGCCCGATAAATTCGCCCGGCTCAAATTCGTGCCTCGGAGATCGGCACATCGAAGGTCGGCGCCAGAGAGTTCGAAGCCACTCAAGTCGAGCCCTCGCAGACCGGCCCCAGGCAAGTCCGGCGTATCGTGGGATTTCGCCCGCCACTCGTTCCACACTGCGGCGCCGCGGGCCAAGCATCGCGACATGCTCATCGTTTGCCATCTTCCACCCCTCTCAAGCCTACGGGGAGCTTTGTTCCGCTGTTCCAGTGGACCCGATTGACCTGTCCTTGGGTCAGGCCTTTGACCCCATCCAGGTTGGCGTCAGATAGATCTGCGCCGTCTAAACGTGCCAAGCGCAGATACGCACCGCGCAAATCGGCTCCGCGGAGTGAGGTTCCAACGAGGAAGGCGCCACCCAGCCGTGCATCGCGGAGGTCGGCCGCGTCGAGGCGCGCATTGCGATATCCAGCGCCACGCAGGTTAGACTTACGAAGGTCGGCCCCGGTGAGCACGGCGGCATCGAGTTGGTCAATAACGGCGGCGATATGGTGGAGGCCACGATCCGGATGGTCGACCCGAATGTCTCCTACAACAAAGTGCACGCTTCACGCGGGAAGGTAATTAGAGCTGAACCGGTGGCGGCGCTTTATGAGCAGGGCCGCATTCACCACGTCGGCGCGTTCCCGACACTTGAGGATCAGCAGTGCGCGTTCACGACGGACTTTAACCGTAAGGCTGCGGGATTCTCACCGGACCGCGTCGATGCGTTGGTCTGGGCGCTGACCGACCTCCTCGTGGAGCCGATGCCGGGCGAGGGGATCATCGAATACTACCGCCAGCGCGCCCACGAAGCGGCCGAGAAGAGGGCCGCAGCAGCGGCCGCGGCCGAACAGCGGCATCCGGCAGTGTGATCATCATCGGATGCCGCGTTTGGCGAGATCCTTGATATCCCTGAGCAGGTCAGTCGACCGGAGCCCGAGAAGGTGGAGATGCTTTGATGGCGGCGTCGGCAATTTTCTCACCAAAGGGCATCTGCCAGTCAGCCCTCCGCGGTAGATCAGCGATGGCTTAAGCTGGCGCCAGGCAACCAAGCGCGATTTCAGGTGCCGACCCTGCGCAATGTGGACAAGCGACCTGAAAAGGGCCGGGCGCCGCGTAGCTAGTTAACCCCGACATGACACAGAGATTGGGCCGCTGACCCGCTGGACTTCGGTGGCACGCCGAGCATGTGTGTCGTCGCCTTCAATAGGAGAAACCGATGGACACCACTGCTCCAAGCTTCACAGCGCGCAACAACGCCAAGCGCGCCGCTGAGAAGATGATCGCCGATGGCAAGGCGCCGGCGGTCGATTACAGTATTCGGCCTCGCGAAGATGGGCGCTTTGAGATCGTCTGGAGGACCGTTCCGACCACTGGCGAAGTCGAAACCGAAATCGCCACGGCGGCAACTGCGGCTGACGGTCACTGCAGCACTAACCCGCTCCTCTTGGTCAACGAGGATCCGAGCGATGCGCCACCCCGTGCCGGGGCTGAGGAGGTCGCTGCTGCCACTGGCAATGACCCCGCAGCTTCGAGCGTGCCGGCGTCCGGCGTGCCCGAGCGGGACAACAAATGGCCCGATGGCACCCGCGTGATGGTGCGCAACAAGCCCAAATCGTGGTCCGAAGCAACAATCTACACCCGGCTCGACGCCGAGTACTGGCGCGTGAAATACCCCTCCGGCGGCACCGGCATGTTCAAGGATGGTGACATTCGAGCTTACGATGCCGAGCGCGATGCAAAGCGCGCTGGGCAGCCCCGGCGAGCGAAAGCGGCCGGACCGGGAGCGACGTCGCGGTCGCGCTACGCCCTCGACCCCGCGGTGATCACCGCCGGCAAACTGCCCGACAAGGCGCCGATCGTGACCTCGGCGGCGAACCCGCATTACCAGAAGCATTTCGACCGGCTGTTCGGCCTCGCCAAAGCCGGCGATTGGGATGCGGTGCGCGATTACAAGGTCACTGGCAGCAACAGCTATTCAAAAATGGTCGAGCGCTACCGCCAGGATTTGCTGGCCGTGCACGCCGCTTCGGAGGCCCCCCAATGAGCAATCACGAAGCTCGCGCCGACGCAGGATCCATACTTCGGCACCGGCCGTTGACTTACCGTATCGTCAAGGAGATTTGAAATGCCGCGGGCGAGTTGGCGAGGTTTCCTGCGCCTTTCTCTGGTGTCTTGCCCGATTTATTTGTCGCCGGCGACGACACGCACGAAACCCATTCGCTTGCACCAGGTGTGGCAAACCAGCGCCGGTCGATATGGACGAGGACGACTTGCCGGATCGGGGTGGAGGGCAGCAGGGTTCTGCGCCATCGATACGGCCGCTCCTCGCCGACAATGGCAGCCCTGATGGAGACCAGACCCCGGCCGCGACCCGGATCACGCTCCGGCCGCACGATCCCGGAACCGGCGAGGAGATCGACAAGCGCGAGGTCCTCAAAGGATACGAATACAGCCGCGGCCAATTCCTCACCTTCACCGCCGACGAGCTGAAGGCGCTCGATGTCGAAAGCACAAAGATCGTCGACCTGGAGAAGTTTGTACCGGGCAGCAACATCGATCCGGTCTATTTCGACAGCCCGTACTACATCTATCCCGATGGTCCGATTGCGGTCGAGGCGCTCCGGGTGATCGGCGCGGCGATGGCCGAGGCTGGTGTCATCGGGATCGGGCGGCTTACCCTCAGCCGGCGCGAGCGGATGGTCATGGTAGAGCCGCGCGGTACCGGGGTGGCGCTGTTCACATTGCGCGCCGCAGAGGAGGTTCGGGCGGCGCAATTCGGCATCGCCGAGGGTGAGCCCGATGCCGAGATGGTCGCCATCGCCAAGGCGATCATCGCGCAGCGGACCGGGAGTTTTGATCCGAGCGCCTACCGAGACCGCTACCAGGAGGCCTTGCGAGAGCTGATCGAGGCGAAGATGAAGGGGCTCCCCATCAGACCGCGAGCAGTCGGCGCACCTCCGCCGGTAATCGATCTGATGGCCGCCTTGAAACGCAGCCTTGCTCGGGAAGGGACTAGCGAAGAGCCAGGTGCACGGACCACGCCCAAGCGCAGGGGGAGCGCGGCCGATCGACGCCAAGCTGCATTGCTGCTGCCGCTCTCCGGCGGGCGAAAACGGAAGCAAGAGGTCGTTGCCAAGACGACGACCACCACGCCCGGCCGGCGAAAGAAAGCCTAACCCAACTTCGCCGATTCGAACGCTTTTAAAGATCTAAGTACCTAAGATCTCTGGACTCGGCCCCCGAAGGTCCGCACTACAGCGGGGTCGACGGCGCAGGTGCAGCGGTGATTTTGGGGGGTGGTGGGCGGGCAGCTCCAGTTTGTCTTTATGACCTGTTGCTGGAACAGTACTCAATCATCAAGGCTACCGACGCGCTGGGAAAGACCCACTTACGATGGCGCGGTGCGATGAGCGCGGTTGAAGATCCCGGAGCCTAACTGACGCCTGCCGAATTGCGGGATCTGCGTCGGCTTGCCGCCTTCATGGTGCCGCCAGCGCTGAATACTGCGTGCCGGGCGCGGATGACGAGGCAATCCTCGCGGAAATCGTCAGTTCGCTCGGCCGCGGCAGGGACGCCGTCCGCAACGCGCTGGCGATACGGTGTGAGATCGCCGGCGGCGACTTCGCCGGCCTCGATGACGCGAAGGCTGAGCCGGCGGCGATGACGCTGCTTGGCCGCGAAGGCCCGGCGGTGATGGCGCTCGGGCGCACCGCCCTGCTGCAACGCTATTACCGCGACGATCGCGTGATGCGCACCCCTGGGTCTCGAGCCGCGGCCGCCTTATCCGAAAGGCCGCGTGCTAGAACAGGGCGATTGGCCCCTGCGATTTGGCGTTGTCCGGACTGGTCAAACGGACGATGCTGCCAATCGAACCACCCGGAGCCTGGCGAATGTGGGCTTAGAAAGGTCACCTGCATGAAGCCGTCCCTCCTAACCGCGCTGTGCGCCGCTTCTGTCGTGAGCCAAGTCCACGCTCAGGGTCTGCTGCCAACGCACCGCATCTCTCCGGATCTCGCGAGCCAAGCCGTCGCGGCGGTTGTCGCGAAATGCGCCAGCCAGGGTTACGCCGAGACCGGCGTGCTGGTCGATGCCGACGGCGTGCAGCAGGCCGTGCTGCGCGGCAATCGCGCCGGCGCCCACACGCTCGACAGCGCCTTTGCCAAGGCCTACACGGCCGCGTCGTTCAAAACCGACACGACCGCGCTTGTTGAACGGTCGAAGACAGTGCCGGTGTTGGCGAACCTGTTCAAATTGCCGCATCTGCTGTTGCTGGGCGGGGCCATCGTCATCAAAGTGGGCGACGAGGTGGTCGGAACGATCGGCGCCGCCGGGGCGCCGGGCGGTGATCTTGACGACGCCTGCGCCCATGCCGGCCTGGACAAGATCAAGGACCAGCTCAATTAGCGGTCACGCCCATGATGAGGATGACGCGATGAGGGTCGGGATCTCGCTGACGAGCAATCACCCGGACGTCAAAGATCCGCGCCAAGGAGCGCACTGGATGATCGAGCGAGCTGCGGCGGCGCGCCGTGCGGCGCTCGATTCCCTGTTCGTCGGCGATCAGCACGTGTCGGCCACGCCCTATTATCAGAACACGCCGATGCTCGGACGGCTGCTCGCAGAGTGGGGCGAGGCCCCGGCCGGGTGCCTGTTCCTGCTCCCGTTGTGGCACCCGGTGCTGGTGGCCGAGCAGATCGGGACTTTGGCTGCCATCGCACAAGGCCCCTTCATCATGCAATGCGGGCTTGGCTGGGGCGAGGCTCGGTTCGCCGCGATGGGCGCCAACATCAGGACGCGTCCTTCGGCTTTCGAAGAAGCTCTCGACATTGTCCGGCGTCTGCTGGCGGGCGAAACCGTGAGTTCCTCCCGGCGGTTCCGGATTGCCACAGCGAGCCTGGCGCTGCGTCCGGCTGAGCCCGTCGAGGTCTGGATCGGCGCCAGCGCGGCGCCGGCTATCGACCGCGCGGCACGACTGGCGGAGGGCTGGATCGCGAGCCCCGGCCTCACCCGCGAGGAGGCGCGCGAGCAGGCCGACCTCTATCGCGAGCGCTGCATCGCTTACGGCAGGCAGCCAGGCGCCATCGTCCTGCGGCGCGACATTTACGTCGGCGAGTTGTCGTCGGAGGCGCAAGCGGTGCTGCAGGAGGCCCTGGGCCGCAGCTATCGCGGCATGCCGGCAGAAGCCCTGATCGCGGGCTCGGTCGACGAGGTCGCGGAACAGTTTCGGACCTTCGGCAAAATCGGCTACACCGACATCCTCGTGCGCCATCTGACCAACGATCAGCCGAAGGCCCTGGGGTCCTTGGAGCGGCTGGCCGCTGTACGCGCGGCGCTGGCCTGAATAACCTGGCCGCTCATGGAGAGCACGTTCACAATGCTGTCGCAGGGAGGATCTCCAATGCTGGAGCTTTCGGACATCCAATCTTCGCAAGAAGAGCTGCAAGACTACTACGCGCAATTGCGCGCGCAGCACGTGACGCCGGCCTGGATCGGCGGCGGCATCAGCATCGAGCCGCAAAGCAAGGCGGTGCCTTACCGGTGGCGATGGTGCGATCTGCGGCCGCAGGCGATGCGGGCCGCCGAGCTCGTCGGCACCCAGCAGGCCGAACGCCGGGTTCTGCGCTTGACCAACCCTGAGCTGTCTGGAGTCTCAGCCAGCAACACGCTCGTCGCCAACATCCAGATCGTGATGCCGGGCGAGATTGCGCGGGCCCATCGCCATTCCGCGGCGGCCCTTCGCCTGATCATCGAGGGCCGGGGCGGCTACACGGTCGTCAACGGCGAGCGCGTCCCCATGTACCCGGGCGATCTCGTGCTAACCCCCAACTGGTCATGGCACGACCACGCCAACGACACCGATGCGCCGATGATGTGGCTGGACGGCCTGGACACCCCGCTGGTGCGGATGCTCGAGGCCGGGTTCTATGAAGAGTACCACCAGGAGCGGCAAGACTTTGGTGCGGCCGTCAACGCCTCGCAATGGCACTACCCAATGTCGGAGATGCGGGCCGCCCTGCAGCGGCTAGCTGCCGCGGATACCGGCGACGCCTGCGAGGGGATCATCCTCGAATACACCAACCGGGTCACCGGCGGACCGGTGATGCCGACCATCGCCTGCCACATGCAGCTGCTGCGCCCCGGTGAGAAGACGCAGGCGCGCCGCCGCGTCTGCTGCACGAACTATCAGGTGGTCGAGGGCACTGGCTACTCGATGGTTGGCGACCAGCAGCTCGACTGGGAAGACAAGGACGTGTTCACGGTGCCGACGTGGACGTTCTGCGAGCACGTCAACAGCGGCGACCGCCCGGTCTTCCTGTTCAGCTTCAGCGACGCGCCGGTGATGAAGGCCTTGAGCCTCTACCGCGAAGAGACCAGGTCGTAGCTGCGGTATGCGAAAGCTGGGATATGGCTAGGGAAAAGCCATGCCGCTCTCCCGGCTGACGAGGAAGAGATCGTGCCGCTCGAAGAATTTGAGTGCGATGTAGGCGAGCGCCTCCGGCCGCTCGGCGCCGATGGCGTGGCCGGCATCATAGACGAACATGAAGTGGCAATCGCCAGCTGCGTGCGATGGCGATCGCGGGCATTGGATTGGTCCTTAATCCCGGAGAGCACGAGCACCGACCGCTTGATCTCGCGGAAGGCTTCATTGGGCAGCCCATCGGGCGTTGCGAGGGCGACGGAACCGATGTCCTGACGCGCGAGCGCCAGCCACACGGCGGGGCCGCAGTCCCGGCCCCCTCGCCTGGCGCGAGCCGTGACCATGCAGTTCTTGGAATCAGGTAGCGCAATGTTCTGACCCCCGATAACTTTCGCTTATCACCGGGTAAGAAGGATTTTACTGCCCCTCAGGGCCTACGAACCAGCCTCCCGCGATCCTCGTCCGCAGTAACTTGTTGTTGTTCGGAATCGCGACGATCGTAGCCGTCTTGATCGACCGTCCGGACGACCTGGCCCGGGCCGCTGGAGTGAGCCGAAAGCGATGACTGGGGTCGCCATCGTCATCCCCATGCTGAACGAGGCGGCGGGACTGCCGCGGCTATTGCGCTCGCTCGCCGCGCTCGAGCCGCCGCCGGCGGAGGTGCTGGCGGTGGATGGCGGCAGCACCGACGCCTCCGTCGCCATCGCGGACGCGGCAGGGCTGCTTGTCGTCCGGCACGAGACCCGTGGCCGGGCGGCGGCGATCAACCGTGGCGTGCAGGAAGCCACGGCACCGATCATCTGCTCCAGGTCGTGCTCGGTGGCAGCAAAATCCTTGGGCGAGGGCTATGGTCGACCGCGCGCTCACACCGTGCCCGCAAGCTGTGATCCACCGGGAATTGCTGCGGCTCAAGAAACGGCGTAAGATCAACCATGGCGGGTGTCGCCTCCGACGATCGGCAGATTCAGCTTCATCAACCGAATCCCGCGCATCCCCTGGGCGCGATAAAGCCTGCGTCGTAAAGGCTTTTTTTGAAGATGAGGCTAGTTGAATAACCAACTCTCCGTACATCGCAACAGACAAGGTTTGGAATGCCTTCAAGCGATCGATCGAGTCCAACAGATCGAATTCGGAGACGAGCGCCATTGCCGCGGCGAGGGCGCGTCGGGCCGACGCGGTCCGCTCGGGTGCGAGGGCTGCAGCGACGGCAGCGGCAAACAATTCACGTTCTTCGAATAGCCTCGCCAGGGCTTCCCGGCACGAGTCCGAGCATGTGGAAAGTTCGGTGTCGCGCTCCCGGATTTGCCGTATCAACGGCGCGGTTCCATTGGCACTTTCACCGCCGTGCCGGGCAGCGGCAGCGCGTCGCTTCTCGAAAATTTCAGACACCGCCCTTTCGGACTGACATCCGGGACTGACATCGAGGTGACATTGTCAGTGACATGTCACCGGTCCCTGGTGACCGGGCATCCCGGGGTGTAGCACTGCCGACCGGATGACGCAGGTGACGCAGGTGACGCACTTTCCATATTACTTCCCCTGTATGTGCGCGCGTGTACGCGCGTACTCTGAGGCTCTATTGGAATCTGCGTCACCTGCGTCACCCGCATGCTGAAACCCGCAGAAAACCTGGATTCTGTGGTGACGCACTTTGAAATGTGCGTCACTCACCGAGAGGCAAACTTCCCTCTTTTTGGGGGGCTTCCCAGCTGCGGCCAACCTTCGTATGCCGACCACGTCGCCAACCAAACCGTTCGAGGACCGCCGAGATGCGCCGCTGGTCAGCAGTCCCGACCTTGGGGAGCTCGATATGCAGTCCATCGCGGGCGACCTCTAGGATCGTCGTTTGATCCTTTCCCTTCAGGAACCAGTCGACCGCTTCTTCCCAGGCGTCGGCTTCGTAGCGAGCGTCCTGCTGTGGCGCGATGTGCTGGCGCTCGAAATTGCGATCGGGCCACCACTCGGCTCCTTCTCGAAATTCCTTAACCGCCTCGGCAAAGAGCTGGTCGCGGTCGCGCTTCAAATCGTCAAGGCGGATGACCGTCACCGTAACCGGCCAAAACCGCCGGCCGCCGGTCTCGTCTCTCAGGTAGACTTTTTTGTTGGTGGTTCCCACGAACACGCATTGACGGGGCTCGATCACTTCCTTATGGCCATAAGATCGCCGATACCGTTCGGTGTCGCGGGTAATGAAGGCCTTCAGTGCAGAGGCCTCAGTTTTGTCCAGGGCGGACATCTCGGCGACCTCGATTAGCCACTTGCCGTTCAGGTGTTGCGCAACATCTTTCCCGCCAGTGCGAATGTCAGGAAGGTTGTCGCTGAACCATTCTCCGGCGAGGATCCTGCATGCCGAGGATTTGAGGCCTGCTTGCTCCCCTTCGAGAACCAGCATGTAATCGGCTTTGCACCCAGGTCGGAAGATGCGGGCGACCATCGCAATAAGGAACATCCGCCCGATGGCGGAATGGTAGTCATTGTCCTCGGCCCCGAGGTATCGATGGAGCCATTTCCCGATTCGCTGGGTGCCGTCCCACCGCAGCCCGTTAAAATAATTGCGCACCGGATGGAAGGCTCGCTCTCGCGCGCGCAAATCGACGGCTTGGTGCAGAACGTCTTTGCCGATCTTCTCGATGCCCGAAGCCTGCAGCAGCTCTTGCAGTGCGGTTACGTCAGCATCATCCACCGGTCGGATGATGCCCTCGGCACCAATTGCGAACTGCGCGCCCGGGATGTCCCGCTCTAGAATAGGGCACCGCAACATCTCGTCATAAGCGATGGTGTTCACGAGGGCCGGATTGCCCCGTAGTGCCAGCATGGCATTGTAGAGATTAGGGCGCGGCTCTCCGTATTTGTCGAGCTGGACGCCGGTAAGCCACGCGGGCCGCGAATTGGCTTTCTGCTTGCTTGCGCCGGCTCTATGCCCGTTCGTCCGTGCTTTCGGGCGCGTGCCGTCGCCGGGTGGGCCGCGCTTGGCCGTTCCCCTTATTGTGCGGCGGCTCGTCGCGTGGATCGGCGGGCCATGCGGGCTCGACATCGTCCGTCATGCGGCCATCGCAAAGACGGGCCGCGGTCGCGCTCGCGGCCATTCGGGAAGCGCGAGCCAACGCTTCACCGCCTTCACATGAGCCGGATGCGCCCCGATCGGCAACTCGATCCTCCGCAGGATGCGACCGCATTGGTGGCCGTCAGGAGTCAGCAAGACGATCCCGTTGCAGCTCGACCTCAACCAGCCGGCCACACCATTCCAGACCAAAACGGGGTCGGGCTGCATGGCTGCGGTGGGACGCGTCCCGAGCACGACGGCGGCGCCAATGCGAAGTGCGAATTGGGTTGTGTCGGGGGTGAAAGGCCACGAGATCGATGACGGGACCTTTGGCGACTACATGCAGCGGATTGACCGCCTCGATTTCTTCCGGGCGCGCGGGATCGACACAAGTTGCTGGTATTACCCAAGCGGCCTTACCGTCCTCGCAAGGCTCAAACAGTGTGGACGCTTTATCTGCGAACCGAATACGTGTTGGGACCGGCAGCGTCGCCCGAATCGCGACCCACGGGACGCCGAAATCATTGTGCAGCCGTTCTGCAGCGGCAAAAGGCATTCGCCGCATCAACTGCAGATACTCGCGGCAAGGGTCGATCATCTCGGCCTCCGCAGAGGCGCGAGGAACGCAATGGAAGCGCGGATTAACCGCGGCGTCGGGCGAGGCCTGCAACTTTTTTTGACGGTTGGCTGACGCTTTTGCTTGCTTGCGAACGGCCTCTAGTGCATCGTCGGCGCTGTGGACACGGCGCTTTCGATTGCCTCTGGCAGGGCTCGCCTCCGCCAGAGGTGTTTCGTTGCGATCCACCGCACCGCCATTACTCGGCCGCCGCTGTTGGCGTGCTGCTTGCGCCGCACCAGATTTTCAGCCGTGCTGGTTTGCGTGTTCTCAGCCGTGTACCGATCGAGCTCGTCGGGATCGTAAACGACCGTGCGCTTATTCAGCTTGCTGTATCTGGGACCGTTGCCATTAGCCCTAGTCTTTTCCAGCGTGCTTTTGCCGATGCCGAGATAGGCAGCAGCTGCGGCGGTGCGCAGGCGCGGACGCCCACTTCCAGTTGGCGAAATTGGCTTAATCATTGGCGATACCACTCGTGACGATGCCGCGCAAACTGCGGCGATACGAGGGTGGTTACCGGATTGCTAAGGGAAACTCTTTGTATTTAAATAGGGAAAATTTTGACGGTCAGCCTCTTCGAGCAGCCTTATCTCCAGCTTTAGCTCAGCCTCTTCGAGCAGCCTTATCGCCAGCTCCGCCATTTGGCCATCGTAAGTCACCGTGCTAGACCATCCGTGAATCTGAGCAACAAAAAGCGCAAAAAGAAAAACCATATCGTCATCCAATAAATCCTTGATCGCTACCGCTTTCGTAATCCTTCTTAATCTCCCGAAGTTTTCTTGCCAGCCGCCTGGCAACGCTTTCTCGATAGTCGCCATTATTTGTCTCAAGGCTTGCGGCTTTTAGCGCCGCAGTCCAGGGCCTCAAGTTTTCATCCGCGACCATTTCGGATAGCATTTTGAGCAGGCCGGCGTTCGATGGCGGCCGGCCACGGCCCCGGCGTATGCGCCGCGCCGGGGCCATGTCGGCGTCTGGCATCATCCGGGCTTGCCGGCCAGCATCGCGGCGATCTGCGCCGCTACCTTGTCGGCGGCGGCTATCAACACCGGGTCCGAGCGCCGCACATAATACCGCTCGGAAGTGCCGCGGCGGCTATGGCCGAGCAACTCGGCAATCGTCGATTCGCCAAACCCGGCATCCCCGGCCACGCTGGCGAACGTCCGCCGCAGGATTTGCGCCCCGACCGCGGGACCGGCCGCGGCGAAGATCGCCTTCATCGGCTTTTTCATCTCGGCCGGCGCCTCGCCGTCAGCGCGGGGGAAAACCCACTGCGCCCCCGTTTCCTGTGGCAGAGCGCGCAGCACGGCCAGCGCTGGCTTGCCAATAGGCCGCGTCGATCTGCCGGTCTTCGTCGCTTCGAGCCGCAGGCAATGGCCGTCCTGGTCAAGTTCGCTCCAGCGCAGCTTGCAGGCCTCGGCTCGACGCATCCCCGTCAGGGCGATCAATCTGATTGCCGCGGCAGCCATCGGCGACTGCCCCTCGTGTGACCTGATAGCTTTCCCAAGCGCACGGATCTGTGCGGGACTGAGCACACTCTGTTTTGGCTCGCCGCGCATCGTCTCGACGCCACGCGTCGGCGACGGGCCCGGCACGAGGTCGCGTTTCTGCGCCCAGGAATAGATACCGCCGAGCAATTCGACGACGCGGGAGGCTGTGCCGGCGCCACCGGTAACCACCGCTCGACCGCGCTGCTTGCCTTTGAAGATGCCGCCCGTTGCGCCGCTCGCAATGCCGTCAGACATGCGCTGGACGTCGGAGCGCTTCAGATCTTTGGCCAAGACGGCGCCGATCAGCGGAACAATGTGCCGTGCAACGCGGCCCTCATCGATCGCGACCGTCGATGCTCGCTTTGGAAGCCGAAACCGGGTCATCACGCGGCCGTCGCGTGCCGCCTCGAGATACCGGGAGCAAAGCTCCTCCACCGTGATGGCGTCGGCGCGCTCGGTTTTCTCGCGCTGCGGGTCGCGTCCGTCGGCGGCGGCCCGGATGATTTCCTCGGCGCGCTCGCGGGCTTGCGCGACCGTGAACGCCCCATAGGGGCCGATCTTGACGCGCCGCAGCGTCCTGCCTACGCGCACTTGCGCGACGAACACCTTGCGGCCGGTAGGATGTATGCGAAGGCCGAAGCCGGCGAGCCTGCTGTCCCAAAGGAAAAATTCGGACGCTCGAGGCTGCTCGTCATCGATCAAACGCTTGGAAATGGCAGGCATTTCGCTGACCCCTACGATGATAATTCGGAAGCATATAGGAATCAGGCGGGCGGAAACAAGGGGCAACGGACGGCAACGAACGGCGAAGTTCGGCAGTCTAAGGTGTTGAAATATCTACAATCGGCAACCAGCGGCAACGACCGGAAAGATGAGTTCCTACGTTGACATCGTAGGGGTCACTGGTTCAATCCCAGTCGCGCCCACCATGCTTTTCAATCACTTAGAGTACCAAACGGCGGGCTGCCGCTTTTGCGGGTAAGCGAGAGGTAAGCGGCAGGACCGTTCTAGGCCGATCAACGCGGCCTCCTAGCGAACAGCGAGAGAACCCTTTTGCGGTTTCCCCCGAGGTGCCGCGCGGCGGCTCCCCACCCTGACCCGCCACGCGCCCGCGCACGCGAGGGGCAATTCCCGCTCCCGCCACCCCGCTCGGCCGGATCGCCCCGCCCGACCCCCCGCCCACTCGCCGCCGGCCGGATCACCAGCCCCAGCGCGGGTTCCGGCTCCCATCTGGCCGGCTGCGGGACCGGGGCCGGCGGTTTCCCCCACCGGGGGCCTTGGGTCCCATAGGCCGCGCGGGGGCCCCACGGGGACCTCTAATTCCGGGATGTATACGCAAGGTAAACTACTTAGGCGTAATTGGGTTCGGGGCGGCCCGCGTGTCCCTAAGGGACAGCAGAGAGACCTTGCCCATTCTTCAATGAGCCCCGACGGACCAAGGGAATTGTGCGGCTTTCCAGCGCTGCGGAAATTCGCCCGAAACCCCTCCGAAATGCGTGAGAAAGTCTCGCGCGAACGGGCTGGTCCGGCTCATGTCGCCTCGCCCGCCGCTAAGCGGAGGCCCGACAGGAATAGCTCGCGATGTTCCGGGTTTCGCCAAGCCAGACGGCTGGGGATCAGGACGGGGGTGATAGCCCGCAGCCGCTCGACGATCTCTCGCGCTTCGTCGAGCCGCCCCATATGTGCATAGCAGGACGCGAGAGCGCGCAGTGTATGCGGGAAGCTCGGAGCTTGCTCCAACGCGGCAAGGAGGATCGCCGCCGCATCCTCGAATTGGTTATTCAGAAAATGTGCTATCCCGAAGGTGATGCCGAACGTCCCGAGCCGATCGCGTGGGCTAAGGCGCAGCGACGTTTTGTAATGTTCTATCGCGATACTGGGTTGGCCGACGATATTCCTTAACGCAGCACTCCACGCCCAACCACGGGCAAAACTGGGATTGAGGGTAAGAGAACGGTCAATCATCCTGATTGCGAAATCGATGTCCTCGCCGAAATATCCGAACGCGAAGGCGGCGGTGGCAAGCGCCTCTGCATCATCAGGGCGAAGCGAAAGGCTCGATGGGCAAGATCGACACCTTTTCGGCGGTTTGCCTCCGGGTCGTCCACCCAGCCGTTCACGTCCAGTAGGTGATGACAATGGGCTGCCAAGCCGAGGGCAGCCCCAAAATGCGGATCGCGGTCAATCGCTTGGCCAAGCAGTTCGAGGGCCTGGAAGATGCCGTCCTTCTCGAACGAGCCCCAGGGCGGGAGGCCGCGTAGATAGAGGTCGTAGGCGGTCAGATCATTGGTCTGACGTGCCGCCGACCGGCAAATCTCAGCCGTCCGCAATGCCGGCTCGATGATGCCCGCGACGCCGATCGCAACCTTGTCCTGGAGGTCAAAAACATCTTCAAGCGAGCCATCGAAGCGGTCGGCCCAGAGATGCGCGTTATTTGCTGCGTCGATCAGTTGCGCGGTGATGCGCACGCGACCAGCCGCCCTGCGCACCGAGCCTTCGAGGACATAGCGAACGCCGAGTTCCCGACCGACCTGCTTCACATCGACCGTTTTGGCTTTGTAAGTGAAGGTCGAATTCCGGGCGATGACGAACAGCCAGCGGATGCGGCTGAGTGTCGTGATGATCTCCTCGACCATGCCGTCCGCGAAATATTCTTGTTCGGGATCGCCGCTCATATTGGCGAAGGGTAGGACCGCGATCGACGGCTTGTCGGGGAGCGGCAAAGGTGCGGCTGGGGCCGGCGGCGGTGCAATGGCGGCAGCATCGTGCCGAACCCGGTAGACCCGCACCGGTCGGGTGATGTTCTTGACCTGCTGTTCGCCGAGATCGTCGAACGCGAGAGGGAGCTTGTCGCGCACCTGATCTCGGACCACTCGGCTTACAGAGACCGCGCCGGGCTCTGCCAGCGCCTCCAGTCGTGCCGCAACGTTCACCCCGTCGCCGAAAATGTCGTGCTCCTCGGCGAGCACATCGCCGAGATTGATCCCCATGCGGAACTCGATCCGCTTCTCCGGCGGGACGTCCGCATTCCGGTCGCCCATGCCGCGCTGCATCTCGACTGCGCACCGGACGGCATCAACGACGCTCGCGAACTCGGCGAGGAAGCCATCGCCGGTGTTCTTCACCACCCGGCCTCGTTGCTCGGCAATCTTCGGCTCGATCAGCTCCCGGAGGTGACCCCGGAGCCGCTCATGCGTCCCCTCCTCATCCGCCCCCATCAGGCGCGAGTACCCGGCCACGTCGGCGGCGAGGATCGCGGTGAGGCGGCGGACAGGGGGCATGGCTTGTCCGGCGGGCGATTGGGTTAACGCAATTCTAGCTTGAAAGCAGCCTCGGCCCTAGCGGTCGATGACGGCCATCGCTACATACCGCCGCCGCCTCCACCATCCCCTCCGCCGTGCTCCGGCGTGTTCCCACTCTCCTCCGGAGGATGGGGTAAATTTTGCGCTCCGACCGGGCCGGTAGTTCCCTGGCACCCGGCCAGCGCCAGCACGACAAAGAGCCCGGCAATCCAACTCTGCCAGTTCATCGCTTGCGCCGGGTCCACACCTACATAGCGAGCCCCACCACAGGGCGGCTGCTCATTCGATCACCTCATCGGCGCGGGCGAGGATCAGCGGCGGAACATCGAGGCCGATCGCGCGCGCGGTCTTGAGGTTGACCACGAACTCGAACTTGGTTGGCTGCTCGACCGGCATCTCGGCCGGATTGGCACCTTTGAGAATGCGATCCACGAAATCGGCAGCGCGGCGCCACACCGTGACAATGTCGGGCCCATAGCCCGCCAGCAAACCATCCCGGGCCATTGCAGTCGATGCTGAGAAGCTGGGCAGGTGCTGTTGCAAGGCGAAGGCCACGATCACCTCCCGGTGCACGAATAAGATTGGCGTCGGATGCACGAGCAAACCCTCGGGCGGATTGGCGGCTAGGGCTGCTAAAGCGGCGTCGAGGTCTTCGCGAACCTTGATCGGAATAGACCGAACGGTCAGCCCCTGCTGCGGCCCGCTCGCCAATTGGGCCTTCGCGGCCAATCTTGAGCCCGCATCGTCGGGGTTCCAGAGAAGGGCAATGCGGGACAAACCGGGGCGCAATTCCTTGAGCGTTTGAAGTTGCTTTTCGGCACTATCGCCGAGCTGGTTGGTCAGACCGGTGATGTTGCCGCCCGGGCGCGCCAAGCTGGCGATGAACCCTGCGCCTAAAGGGTCGCTCGGCCCGATCATGACGATTGGGATCGTGTTGGTTAGTTGGCGCGCCGCCTGCGTTGCCTGCGAATTGGCTGCAATTATGACAGCGGGCCGTAGCCCCACCAACTCCGCTGCGAGCTGCTGGTAGCGTTCCTCGCTTCCCTCGGCTGCGCGAAGGTGAAAAGTGATATTGCGCCCTTCGTCCCAGCCGCGCCCTCTCAAGACCTCGACGAAGGCCCCCCAGTACGGCGGGTTTTGTGGGGGCAGCTGGTTGAGCAGAAACGCCAAGCGGACCGGCAATTGCGCGGTGGCGAACCGCGGCAAAGTCAGCGCCGCAACGCCGAGAGAAGCAATGAACCAGCGCCGCCTTATCCGATGATCTAGGCAGCGATGGTGGTCGCGCACTCTTCCGCTTGGGGATCTCACTGGCCCTCCCCGATGTGCGTGTTCTTCATCGATTGCATCTGTGACCAGGATAGCGCGAGGCACGCGGTTTCCCTACCGCTGTTCTCCTCGGGACGCCCGCTGGAATGCCAAGCGGCAGGCGGTGGAGTTCGGGGTCGGGATCGGCGGGGCCGGGCGTGGTCCGGTGGTCCGGGTCCCAGGCGGGTCAACCAGTGCCTGCTCCCGGAGTGCCCACTCCCGAACGTGCGTGGGCTGCGGCGGCAGCTAGGTTCGAGACGGTGGCAGACCGGAAGCTCCGCCGGCGGGCAGTTGGCCGAGGACGGGAATGTGGAGATCAGTGAGCGGGACCCGCGCTAAATGCCGATAGCCGACGCTTACCGGGCCTCCCCCAATCACTGCAATCGGCCCCATTGCCGACATTCAATTTTCCAAGTCAGAACCGCGGGACGCGTGCCCGTTGCCGAGCTCAGGAGCCCCCTAATTTAACTCGTGGCGGCCGGGCGACGCCTGAGGGCGGGGATTTCCTTTTAATGCCCGTTGTGTGACGCAGAACACAGACGCACGTTCGATCCTACATTATTTTTAATATGAGGCGCGAGAGACAGCCTCGTTTTTAAAGGGAAGGAAGTCAAAATGTCAAAGTATGCTTGTTTGGTCGCGCTGACGGCCGGAATCCTGATGGGCTTCTCCTCGCTTGCTGAGGCCCGCCTCTACTGCTACGATAGCAACACGGGAGAGTTCCTCCACTGGGGACCATGCTATCAGGATTACTCGACGCCAGGGCGTACCTACTGCTATAACCGGAACACCGGGCAGTTTCTCCACTGGGGAGCATGTTACTAGGAACTTGGCTATTTTGCGGTCGGCTGAGTTTGGCGTCCGCATCGGGGACATTGGACAGCCCTCCGGCAACTGAGCCGCCCCCGTTGATAGGCACGCCTCACTCATCGACCTCAGGGTGCACTAACGACGCGAGGAAGGTCGCCTGAGCGGCCTTCCACGCCTCCTGCTTCCGGATGATCTCCTCCCCGATTTACCACGCAACCTCTGCGATGCTGCCTTTGCGAGGCCTGTAGGCGCGCTTGGGCGGCTTAGGAGCCTCGGGCCGCCCCAGGTCCGCCCCTGGCCCGTTGCTCGGCAGTTCGTTCATGGCGAGCCCAACAGCAACGGGCGGATCGCCGACCTTCGTCAACCCCGCGACGAACAGCGAGACCGCGCCGATTACGGTCCTTCGCGGCTAGAGAATGACCGCTTCCCACATCCCGACCGTTCGCCACAGTCGCCTGGAGGGCACCTTGGGGGTCACGCGCCAGCAGAACTTCGCCTCCTCGGGGCGGTCCCTCACCCGAATATCCCCGGCCAGCACCCCGAGCATCCCTGCGAGCGGCCACCAGCGGATTAATCCCGTGTCTCACCAGCGCCTTCACCAGCGCCCCCCGTCGCCCCCGGGTCGATAGCCGACAACAACGCCCCGACGCCAAGCTATTGGACACGGTGGCGCGGCCAAGCCAAAGCGGTAATGTCGGCACCCGCAGGCAGGACCCCACAGAAAGCAAAGGGCAATGCTCACCAGGGACATTCTCTTCGGCATGAACATCCTGACCCTGGCCGGCTTCGTCGTGATGGGGCTCACGCTGACGCTGAACCGAATGGGGCAGGCCGGTAAGGGTTTGAGCATCGGCCTCATGACCGCGGGGACTGCTCTGGTCTTTCTCGGGCTGTACGCAGGGGTTTGGTCGGGATAGGGACGCCTTCCCCGCCCCGATCAAGGTTTCACTCGGCCCTACGATATCTCATACCGCGGTGTGAAACTTCCTAGGGTTTCGGGGCTCTTGGGCGTTGTTACCTGGGGCGCAGAGCCGATCTGCCGCAGGTGGGCTGTCGCATCTCATCAGCATGACGCGCCCGGACGGGAACAATTGTTTTGTGTTGACGTTTCCAAGCTGCTGCTAAACCGTGGGAGGAAATCGTGAACGGCTTAATCTACCTCATCGGCCTGATTGTGGTCATCGTAGGGGTCACTGGTTCAATCCCAGTCGCGCCCACCACATCTTCAAAGACTTAGATCATCCGAACGGCAATCGCCCGTTCTTCGGGTGAGCGGCAACGCTGTTGTGAGGATCGAGCCGTAGCTTCTCCCCGAGAACAGGGGCTCATGCGCCGGGCGCCGAGGAAGCCCCCTCCCCTCCCCGCCTGCCCTGAGATGGCAACGTAATTGTATTGTCCCACCAGTGATCGCCTCGCTTGCGCAGCGACTGATGGAAGCCAACGGTCATGTTCCAGGCTTGGCTCCTAAGATCGCAAGGTGGTGCGCGGCGCGTATTGCGGCAGGCGGAACGCAGGGTGCTGCTGCCACTCGCGGAAAGCGTGCCTGGAATGTCTCGGGTTGCCGACGAAAAAATCCCGTCCTATTAGGGGATGTCCACCCGCCCTGGCGGGAGGGTCCAAACTACCTCATTCTGCGCTCAGAGGGGTAAAATGGCCGAATTGGCGATGGACCGGCCGCCGCCGGACGAAATGACAGCGGCGCCGCTATCCCCATCGCAGCGATACATCAATCGCGAACTGTCCTGGCTCGCTTTCAACGAACGCGTCCTCGAGGAGGCGAGCGATTCGGCTCATCCGCTGCTCGAGCGGGTGCGGTTCCTGTCGATCTCCGACAGCAACCTCGACGAGTTCTACATGGTACGGGTCGCCGCCCTCAAGGAATTGGCGGCCAGCGGCGTACCGGTGAAGAGTGAAGACAGGTTGACCCCGGACCAGCAGCTGGCCGCGATCTCCGAAGTCGCCGCGGGGCTGGTTCAGCGACAGCAGCGATGCTGGGCCGATCTGCAGAAAAGGCTCCGCGCCGAAGGCATTTCCATTCTCGACCATGAGGCGTTGCCCGGTGACGACCGCGGTTGGCTGCGGCAGCTGTTCGTCGATCGGCTGCTTCCGGTGCTGACGCCGATTGCCATCGACCCGGCGCACCCGTTCCCGTTCATTCCCAATCGCGCCTTGGCCATGGTTGTGGAATTGCGCCGAGAGGACGGCTCCCAGATCAATGCGCTGGTGCTCGTGCCCGAACACGTCGAGCGGTTCATCCGGCTGCCGGGCGAGACGGAGCGGTTCACCCTCGTCGAGGAGGTGCTGCTCGCTGTCGGATTGGCGGAACTGTTTCCCGGTATGCCGGTGCTCGGCCACGGCCTGTTCCGCGCGTTGCGCGACAGCGACATCGAAATCGAGGAGAAGGCACAAGATCTGGTCGTGATGTTCGAGTCTGCGCTGAAGCGGCGGCGACGTGGTCAAATCATCCGCTTGACATTCTCGGCGGATGCCCCGGAGCGCCTGCGTGACTTTGTGATCGAGCAGACCGGCACTCAACATCAGGACGTCATTGTGCTCGACGGGATGGTCGCTCTCTCGGATGTGCGCCAGCTGATTACCTCGGACCGGCCGGATCTGCTGTTTCCGCCGTTCACGCCCCGGTTTCCCGAGCGGATAAAGGACTACGGCGGCGACTGCTTCGCCGCGATCCGCGCGAAAGATATTGTCGTCCATCATCCGTACGAATTGTTCGATGTGGTCGTGCAGTTCGTGCGGCAGGCGGCGGATGATCCGAACGTCATTGCGATCAAGCAGACGCTGTACCGGACCTCGGAAGATTCGCCAATCGTCGCAGCCCTGATCGACGCCGCTGAATCCGGCAAATCGGTGACGGCACTAGTCGAATTGAAAGCGCGGTTCGACGAGGAACGCAACATTCGTTGGGCCAAGCGGTTGGAGCAGGCCGGGGCGCAAGTCATTTTCGGCTTTGTCGATCTGAAGACCCACGCGAAGGTGTCGCTGGTTGCGCGCCGCGAAGGCGAAGGCCTGCGCTCCTACGTGCATTTTGGCACCGGCAACTACCATCCGGTCACCGCCAAGATCTATACCGACTTGTCGTTCTTCACCTGCGATCCGGCGCTGTGCCGCGATGCGGCCCGGGTGTTCAACTTCATCACCGGATATGCCCGGCCGCGGCACCTCGAAAAGCTGGCGATTTCGCCTGACGGGATAAGGGCGAAGCTGCTAGAGCTGATCGAGGCCGAGATCGCCCATGCCGAGGCCGGTCGCCCGGCGGTGATTTGGGCAAAGCTCAACGCGCTCGTCGATGTCGGCATGATCGACGCGCTTTATCGCGCGTCGCAGGCGGGGGTCTCCATCTCGCTGGTCATCCGTGGCATGTGCTCGTTGCGGCCTGGGGTGGCTGGGCTCTCCGAAAACATCACGGTCAAGAGCATCATCGGGCGCTTCCTCGAGCACGCCCGGATCATCTGCTTCGGCGGCGGGCACGGCCTCCCGTCGCCGGAGGCCCCAGTGTTCATTTCGTCGGCCGATTGGATGCCACGAAACCTCGACGGCCGTGTCGAGACGCTCGTTCCGATCGAGAACCCGACCGTGCACCAGCAAATCCTCGACCAGATCATGCAGGCAAACCTCCACGACGATGCCCAGAGCTGGGTCCTGCGCTCCGACGGCTCCTGGCAGCGGCTCCTCCCGGGAGCCAAGCCTCAGAGCGCACACGTCTACTTCATGACCAATCCGAGCCTTTCCGGCCGTGGCAGTGCGCTTCACGGACCGCAAGCGCACGGGCACAGGATCAGAGTCTTTGATTGACGTTAAAAATGCCGGAGCTGGAGCACGACTGGGTTCCAGTGGCTGTCAATCGCTACCATCATAGATTGAATGAATTATTATTCGCCGGTGCATCTGCAGCAAGTCTGCAGCAAAAACTCTCCTTTCGGTTGTGGCACCCAGACTGGCGCTGGATCACGCGTCCGGCCCGCCCGTCACCCGCGGGCCGGCGCCTTTGAGGCTCGCCTTGACGTAACTATGCAATGCGAAAGAGGCAATTCTAAGATCGTCATCGGCGATGGCGGATTATCCCAGGCGGGCACCGAGCTCTTGCTGCCGCGGGCCAACTTGTCCGACCAAGCCTGAAGCGCATGATCGACGGCACTTTCGGCGCAAGCCGGATAAATCTCACCTCGGCATTGCGCGCGGGCTCTCGACGATCCGTCAAAAACGGAAAGTGCCGGCGAAGAGCGGTCCCCTCATATGGACGTCGAAGCCAAACCTGCCTTCGCTTCCCGTAATATCGAAATTGAGGCTGCGATAGCCGAGGTGCAGGTTCCACGATGGGGTGAGGGTATAGTCGACGGTGCCGAGCACCTGCCAATCGGTATGCGCGCCGACCCCAAAGCCGCCGACATCGCCATAGGCGGTGAGACCCCAGCCATTGCCGAGATCGCGGTGATAGCGTGCGCCGATCAACGGGTCGGCCCAGCCGCCGCCGGAGTTCACGCTCACACCGGGAAGCAGACCAGGGTTGAGCGCCACCCGCGACGAAAATCCCCAAGCACGGAAGCCAAGACCGGCATCGGCGAACTGCACCGGGTCCTCGAGAAAGTGGTAGAGAGCAATCCCGGTGCCGGTATCCGCCCTAAGCGCAGCGTTGCCGCCATTAAAGAAAACGTCATGCGTCGTAATCTTGGTGCTGACCGGCAGGTGGATGGCGTCCGCGAGAAAGCCGAGGGACCCGTAGCGAACCTCGAACGACCCCATAAACGGGGCCCCATCGAGATGCGACAGGAGATCGATCGTGCTGACGTTGGAGTTCACCTCTGGCTCACGCGCCAGCGGCGTCATCGTGGTTGCGTGGACGCTGGCGAGCCAAAGATAGGGTGTCACGAAGAATTGGTATCCGTCTGGGGAGGATACGTCCTGTGCCGAGGCCGACTGCAGCCCGCTCGCAATTGCGGTAATGCTCGCAAAGGCTGCGATGACCAGTTTGCAGATTTGCCGCATCTTTGGCTTCTCCTCTCGCATCAAGGTCGGCGCCGGCCCAATGGGAAACTGAAAGGTCAATGTGAGCTTGTCGCGTCGAGCACGATCTGGTCGTATTCCCATAGCTGCTGGATAAACCTGCGGCCCTGCTCGTCACCACCCGCTCCCGCAGCGCCCCGCAGGATCTCATCGATAGAGCGGTTGCCGTCGATTGCGGCGTAGATTTGCTCCTGTGCCGAATCGATGGGGAGGGCGAGGTCGGGGTAGGTGTGCGCCCGATTGATCAGGACGGCCACGAAACCGGGAGGCACCCTGTCCCGGATGCACAGGGTCCACGGCTGACGCAGAGGAACATAAGCTCGCCAGGCATTACCGTCGAACGTAATCGGCTGGCTCGCGCCCCGGCGGTCGTCGCGATAGGCGATGAAGTTGTGCTTGGCCATGGTGCCGCGCAGCAACTCGACCGCGGCGTGCTGCAATGGCGGAGAGAGCGAAGCGAGACGCGCGGCGTGCGGCGTCCCCACGATTGCTCCGCATTGCGGGAGATAGGGAGCCTGCTCGAACCAGCGCCCGAACGATAGGCCGCAGCGCTGTAGCCAGGCATAGATCTGGGGCACGGTGTAGGCGCGGTCCTGCGGGTGCAGCAGCGCATCGGCGAGCGCATCCGGATTTCTGAAGTCCTTCGCCCGCCTCGCCACTCCGGCGATCGGATGGTCGGCAGACAGCGCACCGATCGTGGCGCCGAGATCGCGCAGCTCCTCCGCCGAGACACCGACCCCGAGTAGGCGGCAGTACTCCTGCATCATGTAGATGCCGGCGCGCCCATATGCCCCGTAAACCATCAAGTGCATCGCGCCATTGGGCGCAAGGACGCTGCGCAATGCCTGAAGACCGATATCCGGATCGGGGAGATGGTGGAGCACGCCGGTGCAGACGATCTGGTCGAACATCTGGCCGAGCTTTCCGACCCGCTCGACCGCGAGCCGATGAAGATCGAGGTTTCGCAAGCTGTATTTCCGCTGGAGATCGCGCGTATGGCGCAGGCTGGTCTCGCTGATGTCGATCGCCGTCACATGAGCGTCGGGCTCGCGCAGCGCGTGGATCGGAGCCTGCGACGTGCCGCAGCCGGCGACCAGGATCTCTCGATCTGCCCGCGGCGCCTCCGTTGGCCACAGAAGAAGGGACAATGCCCGACGCCGATCGGGGTTCCGATAGAGCTCGCGGTGCCGATCCAGGTTGCCGATCGGCGCCGGATAAGGGTGGCTTTCGTAAAAAGCGCGCACCGCGTCCGCTCTCCCTCGCCCCGCTTGCGGGGAGAGGGGCGGGGTGAGGGGCCTTTTTTCGAGTTCGGACAGCAGCGTTTGGAGAACTCCGTCCAGATTCTCAATGACATCGTTGTTCCAGATCCGGATCACGCGATAACCGAGGCCGGATAGCTCGCTGTCGCGCTGCCGGTCCTCGGAGCGCTCCGAGTGTTGGCCGCCATCGAGCTCAATAATTAAGCGCTGCTCGCGGCAAACAAAGTCGGCGTAGTACCGACCGATGGGCTCCTGGCGGGCGAATTTGTAGCCGCCGAGCTGTCGATCGCTAATGCGCGTCCACAACGCCAATTCCGCCGGCGTCAGTGCGCGCCTCAACGTTCGGGCTCGCTCAGCGCGTTCTTCGTCCTTGCCCCTCAATGCGACAATCCTTCTGCCTCGGCTGGCCCCTCACCCCGGCCCTCTCCCCGCAAGCGGAGTCGCAAGCAGGGCGAGGGAGTTGTGGGCGGCCGCCGGGGTCATCCGATCGGCCGCCCTCTATCGACGGTTCGGCCGGTTACGAGTGGGTGGGCTCCTGCATCTTGCGAAGCACCTCGTCGAGGTTGAAGCTGGCGGCCTTCTGGCGCTGCGGATATTCCCGGAAGGTCTGCAGGAATTCCCCGACAAAGGCCTGCGCCGGCACCAGCATATAGGCGTGGCCGATCATCCAATCCCAATAGGTGTTGGAGGTGATGTCGGCCTTCTCGAACGGGTCGGTGCGGAGATTGAAGATCTTTGGCACGCGCAGGTTGGTGAACGGTTCGGCCCACAGCTCCAACGTGCCGGGCGACCGCTGCTCGGAGAATACCAGCTTAAAATTGTCGTAGCGCAATGCGACAAGCTGCTGGTCGTCATTGCAGTAGAGGAACCACTCGCGCGGGCTCTTCTCGACCTCGCCCGTCAGGTACGGCACCAGGTTGAAGCCATCGAGATGGACCTTGTAGGTCATGCCGCCAATCGTATGGCCCTTCAACAGCTTATCCTTGACCTCGGCATCTCCGGCGATGCTGAGGAAGGTCGGCAGCCAGTCGTGATGCGCGACGATCTGGTTCGACACGGTGCCGGGTTTGATCTTGCCCGGCCAGCGGACCAGGCACGGCAGCCGATAGGCGCCTTCCCAGTTGGTGTTCTTTTCGCTGCGGAACGGCGTCATCGCACCGTCGGGCCAGGAATTCATGTGCGGGCCGTTGTCGGTGCCGTACATGACAAAAGTGTTATTGGCAATGCCGGCATCGTCGAGCGCTTTCAGCACCTGGCCGACATTCTTGTCGTGATCGATCATTGTGTCGTGGTATTCGCTCTGCCAGCGGCCCGCCTGGCCCCGGCTCTCCGGCTTCACATGCGTGCGGAAATGCATGTGGGTGAAGTTGACCCATAGAAAGAACGGTTGGCCGGCCTGGGCCTGCCGCTTGATGTATTCCTCAGCGCGGCTGGCGACGTCGTCGTCGATCGTTTCCATACGCTTCGTGGTCAGCGGGCCGGTGTCGCGGATGGTCTGCTTGCCGACCCTGCCGAAGCGCGGGTCGACCGTCGCATCATCGGTGTCGGTGGCCTTGCAGTCCATGACGCCGCGCGGACCGAACCGCTCGCGGAAGTCTGGAAAATCCCGTGGGTTCGGATAATCCGGCAATTCCGGCTCTTCCTCGGCGTTCAGGTGATAGAGATTGCCGTAGAACTCGTCGAAACCGTGCACGGTCGGCAGGTATTCGTTGCGGTCGCCGAGATGGTTCTTGCCGAACTGCGCCGTCGCATAACCCAGCGGCTTCAGCAGTTCGGCGATCGTCGGGTCCTCCTTGGCCAGACCGACCGTGGCCGCCGGGAATCCGACCTTGGTCATCCCGGTGCGCAAGCCGTGCTGACCGGTAATAAACGACGCGCGTCCGGCGGTGCAGCTCTGTTCGCCGTAGTAATCGGTGAAACGCATACCTTCGTTGGCAATGCGGTCGATATTCGGCGTCTGGTAGCCCATCAGCCCGTGGGTGTAGCAGCTCAAATTGGCGATGCCGATGTCGTCGCCCCAGATCACGACGATGTTCGGCTTGGCTGCTGCTCTGGATCTAGCCATCTCGATCTCCTTTCGTTGGTCGGGTGGTGTCGAAAGTGCTTATTGATCTCGGTTGTTGGGGCTAAGTGAGGCGGAACAACACGGCACAGAAGGCGAAGAGCCCGATGCCGATGAGGAGGATGGCGACGGCAATAACCGGCGTTTGCATTCCCTCCTTGGTGACCCCGGCGATCGGCGTGAAGGGGTCGCCCCACAGATAACGAATGCCCCACCAGTACTGCCAAATCGAAACGAGGAGCGCCAGGATGCCGCACGAGATCAGCGCGAGCCCTAGATACTCCGGTGCCGTCGGAAGATAGGCGTGGCGACCTCCGGGGATCGGTTGCAAGTGGTTTAAGTATTGGACGATCGCGAAGCCGAAGCCGATCAGCGCGACGGCAGTGCGCTGCCATGCCATCATCGTGCGCTCGAGGGCGAGGCGGGTGCGGACCCACGCAAAATGATCAGCCGCGGTTGCCCTTACTTCGAACCTGCCAGCATGAGCGGCGGCGGTTGCATCTGCCATGCCCGGTTCCTCTTTGCTGACTAGCTCGCGTGATCCAGGACAAGCCCCAGGCTTCCCTTAGATTCGTTCAATTGGCTCCCGCTCGACAAAGAACATCCGCGCCAGCCTGCCTTCACCGAGCGCATCCTCAAGCACGCGGAACGCGCAATAAGGGAGCAGCACCATCAGCATGATCAGGTAGCCGGCGAGCGTTTCCTCGAGGCGACGACCAAAGAGGTCGCCGAGCGAGGCGGCGATCGACTGATGGTGGAAGAGCCCGACGACGGCTTCTTCGATGATCGTCATGATAATCAGCAGTACCAGCAAGCCGAAGGTTTTCTGTAGCGTCGGCCAGATCAGCGGGCCAGTGGTGCGGCGCCCGCCGATTCTCATGGCCTCGCCGAGCAACATGAATTTCGCCAGTAATACGGCCTTGACGATGGCGATGCCCCAGGGGGTGAATTCGATGCCCTCGGTACGCAGCACCGCTGTCTTCATCAAGATCACCGCTCCGATGGTGATGTAGAGATAAAGAGAAATGAACACGAGCTCTTTGAGCTCGTGCATGGCACGTTGGTGCAGCGGGGGTTTTGCGGTTGTCTCAGCTATCACGATAATCTCCTGCCGCGTCCTTGCGGCTATGAATTGTTTATAGTGAGCGTGCTGAGCGCATTTACTGCCGTGCCATAGCAATGCGGATCGCATCTTCCGGCGAGACTAGGTGATCCGAGCTTTCGGCCGCGTCGCCGATGGCCAGCTGCACCCCCTTGACGGTTCCATTGAACGCATTGCCGCGCGAGCCGTAGTCCGGCGAGACGGGGGCGCCGCTGTCCTCACCGACATCGCAGCCGTCGTCGGCGGAGAAGACCATTGCCTGCGTCATTGGGATGGCGCCTTCGCCGACCTTCTCGCTGTCGACATAGAGCGTCACCTGGCCGCCCTTGCCGAGGCCGCCGCCGGCGTAGGCAAACTCCATGCGTACCTGGCGTTCGCCAGCGGGAAGTGGTCGCGAGGCTTCGACGTAGAAGTGATTCACTCCCGCCACGTTGTAGCAGTATTTGAGCTTGCCGTTCTTGGCATAGAGACTCCAGCCGCCGATATTTGCTCCCTGGGCAATGATCACGCCTTCGGCCCCCATCTCAGGAACCTCGATCTCGGCAGTGACGGAGTGGGACTTGTTTTTAATATTCAGGACGCAGTTCTCCGACAAGCGCCCCATGCCGCCGAACAGCAGCTGGGTCTTCCCCTTGATCAGCACCGGCCGGCCGGCGGTGTCTGGGTTCATCTTCTCGATGACCCGGTCATCGATCGGCAATACGTTGTAGCGCGTCGCCTCGATCAGCCACAGTCGCTGCAGCTCGTGGAGCTTCTCCGGCATTTGCTTGGCGAAATCGTTGGCCTGGCTCCAGTCCTTGCTGGTGTCGTAGAGCTCCCAGACGTCGTCGTCGAGGGCCACGGTCTTTCGGCCCACGAGCACCCAGGGTGTGCCGTGCTTGGTCACCGCAGTCCAGCCCTTGTGGTAGATGCCGCGGTTGCCGAACATTTCAAAATACTGCGTTTCGTGCCGCTCCGCGGCGTTGGCGTCGTTGAACGAGTAGAGCATGCTGACGCCCTCGATGGGCCGCTGCTGTACGCCGTTAACCGAGACCGGCTCGGGCAGCCCCGCCGCCTCGAGGATGGTTGGTGCCACGTCGATGACGTGGTGGAACTGCGAGCGGATTTCGCCTTTGGCCTTGATGCCGTTGGGCCAGTGCACGACGGTGCCGTTGCGCGTCCCGCCCCAGTGGGAGGCAACCTGCTTGGTCCACTGGTAAGGGGCGTTCATTGCATGGGCCCAGCCCACGGCGTAGTGATTGTAAGACTCCGGCCCGCCGAGCTTCTCGTACCGCTCCATCAGGAATTCCGGGGTCTCCAAGGCCGCCAAGCCGTTGAAGTTGGCCATCTCGTTGTACGCGCCGTTCAAGGTCCCCTCGGCCGAGGCGCCGTTGTCGCCGATGATGTAATAGACGACGGTATCGTCGAGAATGTTGAGCTTCTTCAAGCCGTCGAGCAGGCGTCCGACATGGTGGTCGGTGTACTCCATGAACCCCGCATAGACCTCCATCTGGCGGCGCAGGATCGGCTTTAATGCCTCGGGCATGTCGTCCCACGCCGGAATTTCGTTATGGCGCGTGGTGAGCTGGCAGTCTGCCGGGATGACGCCGAGCGCCTTCTGCCGGGCGATGGTCTCTTCGCGCAGCTTGTCCCAGCCCTGGTCGAACTTACCCTTGTACCTGTCGGCCCACTCCTTGGGCACATGGTGAGGCGCGTGGGTGGCACCCGGCGCGAAGTAGACGAAGAAGGGCTTGTCGGGTGCCAGCGCCTTCTGCTGCGCGACCCAAGCCATAGCCTTGTCGGTCATGTCCGCCATGAAGTGGTAGCCCTCTTCGGGCGTCTTCTGCGGCTCGACCGGCGTGGTGCCCTCGTAAAGCGTCGGATACCACTGGTTCGCCTCGCCGCCGATAAAGCCGTAGAAATATTCGAACCCGCCGCCACCCGTCGGCCATGCGTCGAATGGTCCAACCGGGCTCGTCTCCCACACCGGCACTTCGTGGCATTTACCAAACTGCGCGGTAGAATAGCCGTTGAGCTTGAGGGTCCGCGCGAGCGGCGAGATGGTATTGGGCAGCACCGAGCTGTAGCCCGGTGCGCCCGTGGCGATCTCGGTGATGCCGCCCATGCCTACCGAGTGGTGATTGCGCCCGGTCAGCAGCGCCGCCCGCGTTGGCGAGCAGAGGGCCGTGGTGTGGAAGCGATTGTACTTCAGCCCGGCCGCCGCCAGCTTTTCAGCGTTCGGTGTTTGGCAGGGGCCGCCGAAGGCGCTCGCGGAACCAAACCCGGCGTCGTCGATCAGGATCACCAGTACGTTGGGTGCGCCCTTTGGCGGGCGCAACTGCTCGATCGGCGGGAATTTGGTGTCCGGATCCTTCGCGTCATAAGTGATCAGCCCGGTTCGCTCGGGAGTAGGGATCGGGAGATGTGAACGATCCTTCTTGTCTTCGCTGCTCATGGTCTAATCGTCCCCTTAGCAATGCGCGTCGGTCATCGTGACGAGTTCGCCTGACGAACGACGCAACGGAAACCGACATGGCTCGTCGAAGTGTCCACCGGCTCCGGATGACGCGCAGCCGGGCGGTAACGGCGGCAGTAATTCGGCGCACACAAATGCGAACCGCCCTTCAGCACCTTACGCGGAATTTTGATTTCGGGCTGGCAGGGATCGTAGCTCTCATCCTCACGAGCGCCCCGTGGATTGACCGGGATACAGCAGGCCTTGTGACCATCGGCTTCGTGTTTGGGTGAGTACCAGTCGGTGGTCCATTCCCACACATTGCCGATCATGTCGTAGACGCCGTAGCCGTTCGGCGGGAATGCGGTGACCGGCGAGGTGCGCTCGTATCCGTCGAGCTTGAGATTCTCGTGCGGAAAGGCACCCTGCCAGGTGTTTGCCATTTGCTTGCCGCTGGGTGTGAATTCATCGCCCCAGGCAAACTCTGTGCCGTCGAGCCCGCCGCGCGCGGCAAACTCCCACTCCGCTTCGGTCGGCAAGTCCTTGCCCGCCCATTTCGCGTAAGCCAAGGCGTCGCTGTAGGCGACGTGAACGACGGGGTGATCGTTGAGCCCACTCAGCGAGCTGCGCGGTCCGTAAGGCCGCTTCCAATTGGCGCCAAACTTGAACGTCCACCACTGGCTCCAGTCGCGCAGATCATCGACCGGATGCTTCGGCGGATTGAAGACCAGGGAGCCGGCCCTGAGCATGTGCGGCAGAGCGCCCGGATAGTCCTTCGGGTCCGGCGCTATCTCGGCGAAGGTGACATGACCGGTCGCTCTGACAAACTCGCGGAATTCGCGGTTTGTCACGGGAGTGCGATCAATCCAGAAGGCGTCGACCGTCACCCGATGAACCGGCGCCTCCTCCGGATAATGCCGGTCCGATCCCATGCGGAAAATGCTTTCGGGAATCCAGACCATATCGGCGTAGCACGAACTCGGGCTATGCCCCGCTCCCACGGCGCTATTACGGCCTACGGACAACCGCGGCCCCATTCGGTCCGGCGCATCCCGCTCGATAGACGCCATTTTCGAATGACCTCCGGTATTTAAGTTTCGGCCGTCCAGCAGCTTGCGGAAACGGTCCTCTGGCACGGACTTCCAGGTTTCCTACAGCGATTCCAAAGAAGTAGACTGCTGGAATACCAACCGCTGATTCGTTACCCCCCGGCGCGCAGCGTCATTGATTTAGCTCAACTCGCATCAGAGCGCCAGCGACCCTTGCCTCTCGGCCGACTCGGGTCAGACGCCGGGACCCTCCATCACGATCTCGATGCGGCGATTCTGGGCTCGTCCTTCTGCCTTATCATCAGCCGATGGGCAATGCCCGAAGCGGTCATTCCCTGTTCGGTTGGTCGGTCACCCGAAGGGGTCGATAATGCCGAGGCCGGTCTTCTCGAAATCGATGCGGTTTCGCGTGACGACCGTCAGACCGTGAACCAGAGCCGTAGCGGCGATGAGACTGTCTTTGATGGGCATAGCGCGCCCCGCGGTGCGAAGGCTTGCGAGCAGCTGCGCCCACCTCAAGCCTGTCTCCGCCTCCCACGGCAAACAGCAAAGCCTCTGGACACCCGCGTCGAACCATCGCTCGAGGCTGGTACGCCTCCTTCCGTTGCGGAGCAAAAGAATCCCGAAGCGCAGCTCGCCGAGGATAATGGGATCTACGGCGATTTCACGTTCGTTGTCGCGCAGCCATTCGACCACTTTGGCATTGGGGAGCTTCTTGGTCGGCTCGCTGAGGACGTTGGCGTCGACCAGATATCTCACAACGCGTCGGTCGATTCCGACTCGACAGGAACGAAAAAGCCCTTCCCGGGACAGGCGAGCAGCCAATCGACCACGCCTTCATTCGGCGCGAGCGAACGTCGTTTGAGCCGGTATTCACCGCGATCGAGTCGTTCGACGTCGAACTCTTGGCCGGCTTCGATCCGGTCTTGTTGCCGGATCTCAGCGGGCAGGACGATTTGGCCTTTCGATGAGATGGTGGTTTTCATAGGACGTAAGATAGTGCCTTACATTGCACCGTCAAGAAACACCGGCCTAGGCCGCCGGCGAATGAAACCGCTCAGCACGAATAGGAAATGCGCGCTAGTCCTCGCGGGAGGATGGAGGTCAACCCCCCTCAGGAGGTTATCCCGCTGCCTACTGCTCTGTCTGCTTCGCCTTCGACGACGGGGACAAGGTTCGCGGCGAGAAAGTCTACGAATACTCTGACCTTGGGAGTGAGATGCCGACTCGACGGCCATAGGACCCGAAGGGGTCCGGAGCGATCAGTGTAGTCGTCGAGCACGGTGACAAGTATGCCTTCGCGAAGTTGCCGGCCTATGGCGAAGTCCGGCAGGTAGGCGATGCCCAGGCCTTGCTCGGCCATATGGATTAGCGGCTCGAGCGTACTTGCCACGGCCGTTCTGGGCAGTTCGCTCTCGATGCTCGCATGCTCGGGCCGCAGCGGCCATCGCTCGAACTTTCCGCTGGTCGGAAACTTGTGGAGCAGGCAGGCATGAGCCTTGAGGTCGTCCGGGGTAAGAGGAACACCCCTGGCCGCCAGATAGGCCGGGGCCGCCACGAGGCGCCGGCGATATGTGCCCAAAACCCGGGTCATCAAACGCGAGTCCCCAACCTCGGCAAAGCGCACCACGGCGTCGAATCCCTCCTCGATTACATCTACGACCCGGTCGCTGAAATCGAGATCCAATTTGATCTCGGGATAGGCGCGCAAAAACGCGACGAGAGTAGGCAGCATCAGCATGCCGGCCAAGGGCAGGCTGACACGCAGTGTGCCGCGCGGGGCCTCGTGCGTCTTCGACAGTTCAAGCTCGGCCGCCTCGATTTCAGAAAAGATGCGCCGGCAGCGTTCGAGGAATAAGGCACCTTCCCCGGTTAGTGTGACGCTGCGCGTGCTGCGATGAAAGAGGCGCACGCCGAGCCGTTCCTCCATGCGCGCCACCGCCTTGCCGATCGCCGACGACGACACGCCAAGCTGCCGTCCCGCGACCGTGAAACTTCGCGCTTCCGCCGCCTGAACGAAGGCATTCAGCGATCCCAGACTGTCCATCCGCAAAAGCTCCATTTCGGACAATCGAGTCCGATATGTTCGGAACTATGGCCCATTTTTCATACCTTTGGGAGAGTTCATCTAAGGTCCAACGTGGCTAGCGTCGTGCCTACCGCCCCAGGAAGAGAGCTATTACGACAGTGACTTAGATGATCATTGGGTCTCATTTCTGAGCAGCAGCGCGGCGCCTGCCCCTGGCGGCCCAGGCAAACTCCGCGCCACGTAGACACTCACTGCTCAATTAAAAGGCGAATATCCGATGACCAACGGCAAGAACCGCCAATGGATTTTGAACGCTCGCCCCGCGGGCAAATTGACCGGAGAAGAGTTTCTCTGGAATGAGGCGCCTATTCCACGGCCCTCCGAAGGACAGGTTCTGATCCGGACCCTGTGGCTGTCTGTCGACCCCGCGCAGCGTATTTGGATGGCGCGCGATTCCTACAAGCCCGCGATTCCGCTTGGCGATGTCATGCAGTCCTTTGCTGTCGGGCAGGTGATCGAATCTCGCCATCCTGACTTCAAGCCGGGCGACCTCGTGCGAGGCGACTTGAGCTGGCAGGACTACCTCGTGACCGATGGCAAAGGCCTCGGCGGGATGCAGAAGGTCGCTCCCGACACGCCGCCCAACCTTGCGCTGGGCCTGTTCGGAGTCAACGGCCTAACATCGTATTTCGGGATGATCGAGATCGGCAAGATCAAGGCCGGTGAGACCGTCGTGGTGTCGGGCGCCGCCGGCGCGACGGGTTCCGTCGCCGGCCAGATCGCCAAGATCAAGGGCTGCCGCGTTATCGGCACCGCGGGCGGCAAGGATAAATGCGCTTGGCTGGTCAACGAGGCGCATTTCGACGCCGCCATCGACTACAAGAGCGAAGAAGTCGGCGCTCGGCTTTTGGAGCTTTGCCCCAACGGGATCGACGTGTTCTTCGACAATGTCGGCGGCGAGGTCCTCAACGAGGTCCTCGCGCGCATCAACCTTCACGCGCGCATCGTGCTGTGCGGCTCGATCTCGAAATCCGACGCCGCAACGCCGCAGCCGGGCCCAGCGAACTACTCCAATCTGGTAGCCAGGCGTGCGCGCATAGAGGGCTTCACCGGGCTTGATTATCCCACGCGCGTTCCCGAGGCCTTCGAGGCGCTGGGCCGCTGGCAGCGAAACGGCAGCCTCGTGCACAAGGAGGACGTCGCGTATGGCCTCGAGAATGCGCCGAGAGCTCTGCTGCGTCTGTTTGCCGGCGAGAACTTCGGAAAGCAGCTCGTGAAGGTCGCCGATGCAGCTGTCTAGGAGTTGCCGGCCCGCTTCGTTTAAAGGAAATTTCGGGGGGTCCCCTCAGCCTGATCGTCTCTATGTGGAGAGGAGTAAACAACATGCGCGCACCCTACACTGGCGGATGCCAATGCGGCTCAGTGCGTTACGTATTGACGACGGAACCAATACGCTTGGGTGCCTGCCACTGCACAGAATGCCAGCGCCAATCCGGCAGCGCCTTCGGCATGTCCATGCTGGTGAAGAAAGACAGCCTGACAGTGACCGGCCTGACGAAGCAATTTACGCGCATCGCCGATAGTGGCAACGAGGTTGCGGGTGTGTTCTGTCCCGAGTGCGGAGTCCGCATCTATCACGCTCCGAAGTCCGCACAGGACGTGCTCGCCCTCAAACCCGGCACTCTTGATGATACAAGTTGGCTCAGACCAGACTACTTCATCTGGATGAAGAGCGCGCAGGGCTGGGTTCCTGTCCCCAACGGCGTCAAGGCGCTCGAGGGACAAACTTAGTGTGTAGTCTTGTACAAATCGTGTGGCGACCCCGTTAAGGGGTGGTCTTCCCGAAGCACCCGTCTCGCAGCTTTCGCTGCGTCCGAACGCCGCCCGCTTTGAGCGCCAGAGGGCATCTCAATGCCCCGGCACAGTCCCGCGGCAGCACCATCCGACGCCATCTAACTCGGCCACGCTTTCAGTGCCCTAGCCACCGTGCGGTAGAGGTCCTTAGTCGTACGCATATCCCGACCGCGCAGAACCAAACACATCGGAGTTTTACCGTCTACGCGTCACGATCCTAATGGCGGTCAGCATTCTCTCCCGATAGGCGGTGAGCGTGTCAACGGAAGCCTTGATGCCCTTGGCGCTCATCAGGAGCTGTTCTGACAGTTCGGCGACCGTGACGCCGGCCTCCTCCCAGCGATCCGCAGCGCCCGCCTCCGCGAGTAGAGCGGCTACAATCCCCACCAGGTCCCGGTCCAATTGGACAAGCAGGGCGCCGTCGGCAGACTGCGCTGACTGCAGCAGTTCGAAGGCATGCTCTGGCGACGCGCTCTGAAACGCGTTGCCGTGCACGGCCTCAAAAACTCCCAGCAGGCGATCCCTGAGACTGAGGTTCCCATCCTCCGCCACTGAACGTGCGGTGGAGATCATGTGCGACACCAGATATTGAAGAGCCTCCCTGAACAGGAGATCCTTCGTATCGAAATAGAGATACAAGCCTTGCCGGGAGACTCCCGCTGCCAGAGCGACGTCGTCCATGGATGTTTTCTTGAAGCCGTACCGCAGGAAGGTCGCTGTCGCGGCCATTAGAATGGCCTCGCGCTGTGGCGAGCCTGGCGCCCTGCTGCTTTTTGCGTTCATCGGTCAGTCCCGCTTTGACTAAATCGGATGCCGCGCCAGGCGCTCGACATCGCCGTCGGGTTGTCTAGTGCGGCTCGTCAAGTCAGGAGCTTCGCGTGGCCCGCTTCGGCATCGCGGATAACGTCCCATGGATAATCCCAGTCCGGGCGTGATGCCTCGTCCAACTCGTTGAGATCCTCGCTGGTGAGCTTGACGGAAAGGGCGCGCAGATTGTCCTCGAGTTGCGCCTCGGTCCGCGCGCCTACGATGATGCTGGACGTTTGTGGGCGCGCAAGAAGCCATGCGAGCGACACAGCGGAATGAGTGGTTTCATGCTGTTCCGCAATTCGGCCGACCACGTCGAGTAGATTCCAGTTCTTCTCGTTGTCCAAGGCCCGGAAATTATCCTGATGTACGTCGAGGCGAGATCCCACCGGCGCCGTTCGGCCGCGTTGGTATTTTCCGGATAGAAAGCCCCGCGAGAGGGGAGCCCAAACGAGAACGCCGAGCCCAAACGCTGCCGCGGCAGGAATGAGTTCTCGCTCGGCCGAGCGCTGGACTAGCGACCACTGGAGCTGGATGGAGTTGTAGCGGTGAGTCTGCAGCCTATCCGCGGCCCAGAGCGACTCGACGAGGCTGTACCCCGCGTAGTTGGCGCAACCGATGTACCGAACCTTCCCCTCTGTCACGAGGTCGTCCAGCGCCCGCAGTGTCTCGTCTATAGCAACGTTTCTGTCCTGCATATGCACCTAATCCTGCATATGCACCTAATAGAGATCGATCACGTCTGTCTTCAGGCGGCGAAGAGATCCCTCGCAAGCCGTCATGATCGCCTTGCGCGAGAGGCCCCATTCGTGCGGCCCAGGTTTTTGAGTCATCCCGAAGCCGATGGGGAAGCGGCATTTAGTTGCAATTAGCAGTTGGTCCCGCTTGCCGGCTACCCACTCACCCGTCAGTTCTTCGCTGCGCCCTTCATTGTAGACGTTGGCGGTATCAACGAGGTTGATCCCGGCTTCCAGAGCGCGATCAAAGACCCGCCGCGCCTCTTCGTCGGAGGACGTGACCCCCTCCATGAGCGTCTGCGACGCTCCGAATGTCATCGCGCCGAGCGAGAGCGCGCTCACGCGCAATCCCGAAGCGCCAAGTGTGCGTAATTCCACTGACCGATCTCCCGAAGTGAACTGCCGCTGAATACGATATAGACATAATAGATCTAATAGGTCAAATACGCTGTCATGTCCGGTTGAGCGGAGGGGAAAGAGGCGCACGCCGAGCCGTTCCTCTATCCGAGCCACCGCCTTGCCGCCGACGACGACACGCCAAGTTGCTGTCCCGCAACCGTGAAACTTCGGGCTTCCGCCGCCTGAACGAAGGCATTCAGCGATCCTAGACTGTCCATCCGCGGACCTCCATTTCGGACAGTCAAGTCCGATATGTTTGGAACTGCGGCCCGCTTTTCAAAAGCGTTGGAGAGTTGATCTGTGAAGCAACCGGAGAGGAGTTCCAGATGAGTGCAACGCAGCTGGCGAAAACGGCCAACGGGAAAGCGGTCGAAGAGTTAGACGTGCTGGTGGTCGGCGCCGGGTTCGCGGGCCTCTACCAGCTCGATCACCTGCGCAGGCTGGGTTACAACGTGAAGGTATTCGAGGCCGGGTCCGAAATCGGCGGCATCTGGTACTGGAACTGCTATCCAGGCGCCCGGGTCGATTCGTACGGGCCGCTGTATCAATTCTCCAGCGAGGAGCTCTGGCGGGATTGGAACTACGGCGAGCTCTATCCCTCGTGGGAGGAGCTTCGCGCCTATTTCCGCCACGTCGACAAGAAGCTCGGTCTCAGCCGCGACATCCGGTTCAACACCCGCGTCATGGGCGCAGAGTTCGACACGGATCGCCACCAGTGGGTCGTGCAGGCCAGCGACGGCAGCGTGACGCGGGCGAAGTTCTTTGTGCTCTGCACGGGGCTCTCAGCGAAACCATATATTCCGCCGATCCGGGGGCTGAACGACTTCCGCGGCATCTGCCACCATACCTCCCTGTGGCCGCAGGCAGGCGCGAACTTTAAGGGCAAGCGCGTCGGCGTCATCGGCACCGGAGCGAGCGGGGTGCAGGTTATCCAGGAGGTTTGCCAGGACGTCGCTGAGCTCACCGTATTCCAGCGCACCCCGAACCTGGCGCTGCCAATGCGGCAGCGCAAGCTCGACGACGAGACTAACCGGCGGATGAAGGAGACTTTTCCCACGCGCTTCCGCAAGCGCGCCGAGACCTTCGCCGGGTTCGACTATGATTTCATTCAGAAGAACGCGCTCGATGTTTCCGACCAAGAACGGCTGGCGACATACGAGGATCTATGGAACCGAGGCGGCTTCTTCCCTTGGCTCGGCACGTATCAGGACGTGCTGAGCAACGACGAGGCCAATTCTACCGCCTACGCGTTCTGGCGCGACAAGGTGCGCGCACGGATCAAGGATCCCGCCGTCGCAGAGAAGCTTGCACCGATGAAGCCATTGCATCCGTTCGGCGTGAAGCGGCCGTCCCTGGAGCAGCACTACTACGAGGCGTACAATCAGCCGAATGTCCATATTGTCGACCTGCTCGAGTCTCCAATCGAACGAGTGACGCCGACGGGTGTTAAGACGAAGGACGGGGAGGCCGAGCTCGACATTCTCGTACTGGCGACGGGGTTTGATGCCGTCACGGGCGGCCTGACCAGCATCGACATTCGCGGCACGAACGGCGAGACGCTGCGGGAGAAATGGTCCAGCGGCTCGCGCGCGCATCTGGGCATGGCGAGCGCGCATTTCCCCAATCTGCTCTATATCTACGGCCCGCAAAGCCCGTCGGGGTTCTGCAACGGGCCAACCTGCGCCGAGCTGCAGGGCGATTTCGTCGTCGCGTGCATCGAGCACATGCGGCGGAACAACCTCCGCCGGATCGAGGCAACGGCGGAAGCGGAGGAAGCCTGGCGCGACCATGTCGCCGAGCTGGTCGGTGCGACTTTGTTCCCGCGCGCGCAGTCCTGGTTCATGGGCGCCAACATCCCAGGCAAGAAGCGAGAGATGCTGGCCTACCCCGGCGGGCTGCCGCTGTACTTGCAGAAGTGCAAGGAATCCGCCGATGCCGGTTACGCCGGTTTCGCCCTGAGCTAAGACTATGAGCACCCCCGTTGTGTTGATCACCGGCGCGTTGACTGGGATTGGACGTGCAGCGGCCTCTGCCTTTGCGCGGGAAGGCTACCGCGTCGTCGTTTCCGGCCGTCATGAGGACGTGGGCCAGGCGTTGGCCGCCGAACTGCGCGGGGTCGGCGGCGAAGCGGAATTCATCCGTGCCGACGTGCGCTGCGAGGACGATGTGCGCGACCTGGCCGATCAGACCATCGCGCGCTTCGGTCGTCTGGATGCGGCCGTAAACAGCGCCGGCACCGAAGGTCACCCCGGCCCGGTGACGGAGCAGACGGCCGACAGCTACGCTGCAACATTCGACACCAATGTGCTCGGCACGCTCCTCAGCATGAAGCATGAGCTGCGGGTGATGCTCGCTCAGCGCAGCGGCGCCATCGTCAATATCTCCTCGACCAATGGCCATGCTGGCGCCGCCGGCGCCTCGGTCTATGCCGCCAGTAAGCACGCCGTCGAGGGGCTCACCAAATCCGCGGCGCTCGAAGTCGCGGGGTCGGGCGTTCGCATTAATGCTGTAGCACCGGGGCCGACCGAGACGGGAATGCTCAATCGCTTTGCCGGCAGCGCGGAAAGGAAGGCCGGCCTCGTCTCGACCGTGCCGCTTGGCGGTGTCGCACAGCCCGCCGAAATCGCCAACGCCATCCTGTTTCTTTGCTCCGAGGCGTTCTTTACCAGCGGCCAAGTCCTTCCGGTCGATGGCGGAAAGTCGGCGATGTAGGAAGTGGAACCGAAACCCAGACACAACGAGGTGAAGCCATGGAACCGAACGTCGCAACCGCAGCAAAGCCGATCAAAATTCCCGGGCCGGATCATCCGATCACGATTGAACGCAATCCCGCTCGGATCATCGTCTCGATCGCTGGCCGAATCGTCGCCGACACGCGAGAAGCGCTGACATTGCGTGAAGCAGCGTATCCCGCGGTGCAATACATCCCGCGCAAAGATGTCGATATGGCGCTCCTCGAGCGCACCGATCACACGACTTACTGCCCGTACAAAGGCGATTGCAGCTATTTCAGCATCCCGCTGGGGGGCGAGCGCTCGGTCAATGCGGTGTGGAGTTATGAGGCTCCCTACGCCGCCGTCGCGCCGATCAAGGACTATGTCGCCTTTTACCCCAATCGCGTCGACGAGATCGAGGAACGGCCAGAGGCCTAAACGCTCTTTCCGTTGAGCTTTCCGGGACGTCGCCGCTAGCCGGCGGCTCCCGGAACTCGTCATCGACCCTGCGGCCGCGTCGACTTGGCGTGATGCAGACGGCGTGGGCTTGCGGGCCCCACCCTTTCGAAGCTGCGTTCCAAACCAACAAGGAGCCAGTCATGTCCCGTGTCGTCGAGTTTGCATCCTTTGGCGCCCCCGAGGTCCTCAAGTTCAAGGAGGTTTCCGATCCACAGCCCGCCGCCGGCGAGGTCCGCATTCGAGTCAAGGCGATCGGCCTCAACCGCGCGGAAAGCATGTGGCGTCACGACGAGTATATCGAGACGGCAAAGCTGCCCGCGCGGCTCGGCTATGAGGCCGCGGGAACGGTCGATGCGCTCGGCAAAGGGGTCGAGGGCTTCGAGATCGGTGAGCCGGTCAATGTCATCCCCAATTTTTCAATGAACGAGTACGCGACCTATGGCGAGCTGATCGTCATGCCCGTGGCCTCGATCGTAAAGCAGCCGGTGTCGCTCTCCCTCGTTGAGGGCGCATCCGTCTGGATGATGTTCGTGACGGCGTACAGCGCACTGATCGAAGATGCCAAGGTGAGCAAGGGCGACTTCGTTATCATTCCCGCAGCGTCCAGCAGTGTTGGGCTGGCGGCGATTCAGATCGTCAACTACGCCGGCGCGACTTCCATCGCACTGACGCGCACGTCAAACAAAAGGAACCAACTGCTCGAAGCCGGTGCAGCGCAGGTGATTGCCACGGAAGAGGTCGATTTCGTAAAGGAGGTGATGAGGTTGACGGACGGGAAGGGCGCACGCGTCGCCTTCGACCCTGTCGGGGGACCGAACTTCCCGAGGCTGATTTCTGCGCTGGCGTTCCAGGGCATCTTATACATCTACGGCGCACTCAGCGAGAATGTCACCCCGCTGCCGGTGCTGGAGATGATCGCAAAGATGGCGACCGTCAAAGGACACAACATCTGGCTGACGAGCGGTCATCCCGATCAGCTCAAAACAGCAGTCGCCTTCATTCGCCGCGGGTTTGACGAGGGCAAGCTGAAGCCCGTTATCGATCGGATCTTCCGGTTCGACGAGATCGTCGAAGCGCACCGCTATCTGGAAGCCAACAATCAGTTCGGGAAGATCGTAGCCACCCTCTGAAGGCTGGCGTCGGCACTATCGCTCTTTTTTGTGTGCGGGTCCCGCCAGTGATTGATCACTGGAGCGCGATTTCCGGCCCTGCAGGTCAGCGCAAATCATCAAACCGGCGGTTTCGGCGCGAAGCCGTCATTCGGCCCAGCGGACGATGCTCAGTCGGTCACGGCGTTAGGTAATTTGCTACGACCCGACGGGCGGCTGATCCTGGAGTTCTACTGCACTGCGACGGCGGTTCGGGTGTCGCGGAAGGCGGGGATCACCTCCTTTGTGAAGCGGTCGAGGTCTGCGAGCTGGATCTCGAGCGGGGTCGCGCAGATGACGCGGTCGAGGCCGGGATAGCGCTTCTCAAGCAGCTTCAGGGCCTCAATGCATTTCGCCGAACATTTTCATGTTCTCTCCGTCATGCGGTGCGGCCTCGTGGATCGCCTGCTCGCGGCTGGAGGCGATGTGGAACTGGTAGCCGAGCGCCAGCCGCTCGCCGAGGCCGGTGCCACGCCGCGGCAGGGTGTTCAGGACGCCGCGCTTTGGGCCGGGTCCGGCAAGCCAACCACCGCATCCGTTGCAACGAGTTTGCTCGCCGGCCTGATTTCGATTCCGATGAGCTTGCCGATCGTGTCAAACATCAGCACGACACCCGGGTGCACTTCTTCGCCTTCGTTTCCCGGGTCTTTGACATGCGCCAGCTCGACATAGAGGACATCGGCCTCGGGATCGTAAGTCACGGCAGCCATCGCCGGGCTCCTCGATCAAAAAATACGGTGGCAAAAAATACGGTGACGACCACGATATCCGCTCCCGCCGCCCGAAACACAACCCGCAAGACGCGGCCGCCGCGCTCTAGGATGCGACGCCATGCCCGGCTTAGCGTTGGATCGTGCGGATCGACCATAAGAGCTGTGGGGTGTCCTACCGTGGTCTCAATCCAAGCCGGATCGATGGCATCACGCACGATATTGTCGCGGGCATGATGGGTCAGGATCAGCACAGTGTCGGCTTACTTGACAGCGGCCAGCCCGAGCAATAGCGCCGGCCGCTCGTTGCAAGCTCGCCGGTCGTGGTCGATCAGGATTTATCGTGTCAAATCGTGCGATTGATGACGCAGGGCGCCGGTAACCCCAAAGCGTCATTCAGCGATGCTGACAGGCCGCCGACGGCCGCCCGGCGGCTGATCCTCGGGTCTACTGCGCCGCGGCGGCGGTGCGGATGTCGCGGAAGGCGGGGATCACCTCTTTCGCGAAGCGGTCGAGGTCTGCGAGCTGAACGTCGAGCGGGGTGCCGAGCGGCGTGGCGCAAATGACGCGGTCGAGGCCGGGATAGCGCTTCTCGACCGCCTTCAGCGCCTCGATGATGTCCTCCGGCCGGCCGGCGAGAAAGCCGCCCGCCTTCACCGCATCCTCGATCGTCGGCAATTTCACGGTGCCAGCAAGCCGGGGGTCGCGCATCGCCGCGATCTGCTCGTCGGTCAATGCCCGCACGAGGCGCAATTCGCCGAACATTTTCATGTTCTCTTCGTAATGGGGGGCGGCCTCGCGGATCGCCTGCTCGCGGGAGGGCGCGATGTGGAACTGATAGCCGAGGGCCAGCCGCTCGCCGAGTTCGAGTTTGATGCCGCGCCGGGCGTAGGCGGCCTGGAAACCGAGCATGTGCCGCTCGACTGCGCCGCCTTCGGCCGAGCCGCCGCCGATCACGCCGCTGATGCCGTATTCCGCCATGAACTCGAAGGCGCGCTCGGAGCCGCTCTGGATCGGCTGCCAGCATTCGACCGGGAGGCGCTCCGGCGCCGGGACCAAGGTGATCTCCTTCAGCGTGTAGCCGCGATACGGCACCTCCGGCGGGATCGTGTAGTACTTGCCCTTGTGCGAGAACGACTTGCCCTCGAACGCCTTGAACAGGACCTCGACACCCTCCTCGAACATCTCACGATTGGCGTTCTGGTCGATCAGCGGCGAGCCGAAGGTCTCGACTTCACGGGTGTGATAGCCGCGCCCGACGCCGAAGATGACCCGCCCGCCGGTCAGGATGTCGGCCATTGCGTAGTCCTCCGCGAGGCGCAACGGGTGCCACATCGGCACGATGTTGAAGCCGCAGCCGATCTTTAGGTTCCTGGTGACGCCGCACAAATGCATCGCCATCATCAGGAGGTTCGGGATCAATTCCGTGCCTTCCGGCTGGAAATGATGCTCGGCCATCCAGAAGGTGTCGTAGCCGCGCTCGTCCATGCACTGGGCGTAAGCCACCACCTTGTGCATCGCCTTTGCGAACTGCGCTTGCGGATAGCGGCGGTCGTTGATCGGCGTGCCGGTGTAGCCGAGGTTCTCCATATCGGCGGTGCCGTAATAGGAGCTGTCGAATTTCGTGATCATCGTGTGCCCTCGCAGATGCTTTCACCGACTGTCACGGGTGCCGGCGGTTTCGTCCAGCAGAAATCGCACAGCCCGACCATGCCGGCGGGCGAACCTTCGGTGAGGTGGTAGGAAGGCGTTACTGCAGGAGCAACCCAGGTCCGTGCGCCTTCCGCGTGGGGAGGAGGCGGTGCGTAAGTTGGCCCTCCGGGTGGGTGCGCTCGATACATCGGTCCGAATTCCTCAGCAGCCGAGCTTGGTAGCCAGATCGATAAAATCGCCGGCGACGACATCGAAATCGTGCTCGGCTTTGAGGTCCCTGGTCTTGTTGGGGCCGTGTTCCAGCGGACGGCTGACAAAGGCGGTGTGAAACCCGCGGCTGCGCGCCGCGACGAGATCGCCATTGTGCGCGGCCACCATCATGCATTGCTCGGGTTTGAGGTCGAGCAGCGCAGCGCTGCGGTCGTAAGCCTCGGGCTGCGGTTTGTAGGCGTGGGCGACCTCCGCGCCGAGGATGACATCCCAGGGCAGCCCCGCGTGTTTGGCCATATTGACCATCAGCGCGACATTGCCGTTCGACAATGTCGCAAGGATGAATTTGCGTTTGAGGCGGGTGAGCCCTTCGACGCTGTCGGGCCACCCATCGAGGCGATGCCAGGCGCGGTTGAGGTGGTCAATGTCCGCCTCGCCGAGACCGCTGATTTCAAACTCCTTCAGGAGTTCGAACAGGTTCTCGCGATGCAGGTCGTCGAGCCTGGCCCAGGGCCGCTCGCCCTTGCGCACCTTTTCCATCGCCGGCTGATAACGGGCTCGCCAGCGATCCGCGAAGGTGTGCCAATCCTTCTCGTAGCCCTTCGGCCCGAGAAAACTTTTCGCCTCGCGGGCGATGCTGTCCCGCCAGTTCACCACGGTGCCGAACACGTCGAAAGTGAGAGCCTTCACGTCGGAGAGCGCCATCGCTCAAGTTCCCGCCAATTAGGTTACCGCCGGCGTCGATGTCGCCTTTCGACGGCGCTGCTGTCAAGGCAGCGGCTTCTTCGTACAGGTGAAATCCCTCCCGCCGTCGGCCTTTTCGCAAAGGACCACGGCGTGCTGAATGTTGTCCACAACCCACAGAAAGGCGGCGTGCTCGTTTGCCGCGGCGCTGACGGCATAATTGCCGGAGCCGCCGCCTCCCGGCAACCGCGGTCCGACTGGAAAGCTCGGGGTCGGCTGCGGGGCGCCGGGCAGACCCGGCTGCGGGGCGCCGGGCAGGCCCGGCTGGGCCCCCTGCGCGAGCACGGTATCGGCGCCCGAGGACAGAGCGCCCGCTGCGGCCAAGACAGCGGACAGCGATAGGGCGAGAAATTTCGGCATCGTTTGTCTCCGATATAGTCGAGCCGGCCGTCTTATCGCGGCAGCTCTTGGCGCTCCAGCGCGTCGAGCGGCAGCGTGCCGAGGTTCTCGCCTAATCTCGCCCGGTTTGATAAAAGGCGGGATCGGTGTTTGTTGAAAAAGGGTGTTCCGCCCACCCGCTAGGAAGGAAAGCCGATGGAACTCACCGACCCCGTCAAGCCGATCCTCGACGATTACGAGAGCGACAATCCGGGCACCAAGGCGATCCGCGACGGCGGCGGCAACGGCTCGATCATCGGCCGCAACACTTCCCAGCGCCCCAAGCAAGATGCCTTGGACATGCTAGGCCACATCATCAAGATCTATCAGGGCAGAGACTGAGCCTTGGCGCAGCGCGAGACGCGAGCGACGACGCGGCTCTACCTGATCACGCCGCCCGCGCTCGACCCCGACCGGTTTGCGAAAGAACTCGAAGAGGCGTTCGCCGGAGGCGATGTCGCCTCCCTGCAGCTGCGCCTCAAGGACTGCGACGACGATACGGTCCGCCGCGCGACGCGCGTCTTGAAGCCGATCGCCCAGGATCGCGGCGTCGCGTTCATCATGAACGACCGCCCCGACCTCGCCGCCGAGCTCGATTGCGACGGCGTGCATGTCGGGGAGGAAGACGCGCCCTACGTCAAGGCCCGGCGCCTCCTCGGCCCCGACCGCATAGTCGGCGTGACCTGCGGTTCCAGCCGCGACCGCGCGATAACTGCCGCCGAAGTCGGCGCCGATTACGTCGCCTTCGGTGCCTTCTTCCCGAGCACGACCAAGGCCGCCAAGCACCACGCCGACCCCGAATTGCTGCGCGACTGGAGCGAAACCACCGTCGTCCCGTGCTGCGCCATCGGCGGAATAACCCAAGAGAATTGCGGCCCTCTGGTCGAAGCCGGCGCCGACTTCCTCGCCGTAATCAGCGCGATCTGGTCCCATCCCAAGGGGCCCCGAGCCGCGGTCGCCGAGTTCAACGAGGTGTTCGCCCGCTTCGCGCGGGCGTTTGCCCCCAATTCCCGGTGAGCACCTATCGTAATGAAGGGTATTCGATCGGGGTTGCGGTTCCGGCGCTTTGCCAAGGGTTGCTGCTCAGGTGCAGTCGTTCGGCAAAGTCCATGGCCGACCAGTAGAGGGGCACCGCGCTCCCCTTAACCAACGGCATCGCGGCGAGGTCGAAACCGAGCCAGGGGAGGAACGGGCTGCGGCGCCCGTAAGCCCATATTTCGAGACGAACCGATGGGCGGGCGCTGAGGCCGCGCGCGTGGAAGCCGACCGTATCGGCCACCACTAGCGTGTTTTGCGGCACCGCAAAGGTCTTCGGCTCGGCGAAGCCGAGGCGGCGCACCGTCTCGGACGTGATCCGCAAGGAGCCGCGGGAAGATTGGAAATCGGCGGTGCGCGCCGCCGTCATCGACGCGCGGCGTTCCCAGCTGAGGCGCCGGCGTGTCGGCCGGTGCGAGCCCGGCACATATATGAAAGGCCCGTCCTCTTCGGCGACATCCGTCAAAAAAAACCAGGCCTTGACCGAGGGATGAAATGTGTCGGCGTGCAGCCGCGTCTGCGGGTCGGGCGCCGCCTGGCGCACATGCGAGAAGATCGTCTGGATATAGATCTGCGGCTCAAGCATGTACGACCCGACATATCGCACGAGGCCGAGCCATTCCGGGCTGTCGACCATCGCGCGCAGAGCCGGGAGATTGGCTAGGGTTCGGTCGTCGAGGGCGATGCGCCGGGTCAGCGCATCGCCCTGAAGCTGATGCCGTACCGGTCCGCGGAACGACAAGACCTGCTCTTTGAGCGCCGCATAATCCGCAGCGGGCATGAAGTCGCGTTTGAGAATAAAGCCGTCGCGCTCGAAAGCTGCGCGATCCTCGTCGCAAACCAAGGCGGACAGTCTCTGGCGGCGCCATTCCGCCATTCGATGGGACAGCCTTACGCGCGCGACATGCAATCCGGCGCGATTGAGCGCCGGGCTGCCGATCACCGGATTGTCGCGGAACGATTTCGCGCCGGTTGCCAAAGCGGCGACGTGCCACGGCGCCAAGAGCCAGGATAGCCGAGCGGATCCCATTGGGATTGAGTGAACCCGCTGCCGGCCTCTAGTCAAGGCGCAGGGATTTGAGCGCCTCGTAGACGACCCGGTCGATCTCGATCCCGTCGTGCAATGCGTGTTCTCGGTTGCGGAAAGCCCGCTCGCCCGGAATGCGGATTTCGTCGAAACCGGGCTGACGTGGCGTTGCCTTAATCCGGTCGATCAATGCGCTGAGTTGCTGTTTGAAGCCGTCGGGATCTATCAGCAAATCGGGTTTCAGCACGATGAACAGGTAGCCGTCGTCCTTTTCCGGATCAAGCGCCGAGCCGGCGAGCACACCCAACGCCTGAACGATGAAGGCGAGGCCGAAGCCCTTATATCCGCCGAATGGGAGCAATGCCCCGAGTCTCGCCATAGCCGGATCCCGCGTCGGCCGACCCTCGGCATCGACCGCCACGCCCTCGGGAAGAAGTTTCCCAACTCGCGCTCGATAGGCCAAATCGGTGCCCATAAATGCGGAGGTTCCCATGTCGAGGACCACCGGGCCGCGCGACGACGGCAGGCCAAAGGCGATCGGGTTCGTCCCAAGCGCCGGCCGCGTGCCGCCGAACGGGGCGACGCTGCGCGCCGAGGCGGCCGTGTGAATGCCGACGAGGTCCGCCTTGGCGATCATCTCCATGTAATACGCGCTGCGCCCGCTCATCCAGCTGTTCGTTACCCCCACCACCGCGATCCCGCGGGACGCCGCCTTGTCGATCGCCGCGCGGGCCGCGTGATACATGACCAACATGCCGACATTGTTGCCACCGTCGTAGAGGGTCGAGATCTCGGTCTCGCGCAGCACCTTCATCGGATAGCGCGGCCGTTTGAAGCGCCGATGCTCGGGGATGTTGAGGATTTTGGCCAGGCCCGAATACTCATAGCCACACAACGCCGCATCGATCGCGTGATCGGCGATGATTTGCGCTTCTTCGGTATCGTAGCCAATACCGCGCAGCGCTCGTTCGGAATGCTCTCTCGCCTCTGCGACCGTCAGATGGATGCGATCGGCCGACATCTTACACCTCTACTCCGCCGCTTGGCGCTGCACCGGCTCCGGGCGCCAGCGCAGCACCGGCTTGCGGGCGGCGGCGGTTTCGTCGAGCCGGCGACGCGGGGTATGGATTGGAGCCGCGGGGAAACGCGCCGTATCTCCGGATCGCGCGGCTGCGGCGAGCGCCTTGACCACGGCGATGAAACGGTCCAGCGATGCCTTGCTTTCGGTCTCGGTCGGCTCGATCAGCATCGCCCCGTGCACGATCAGCGGGAAGTACATCGTCATCGGGTGATATCCCTCGTCGATCAGCGCCTTCGCGAAATCGAGCGTCGTCACCCCGGTGTCTTTCAGAAAGCGGTCGTCGAACAGCACCTCGTGCATGCACGGTCCGGGGAACGACAGGCTCAGATCGTCGGCAAGCCGGGCGCGCAGGTAATTGGCGTTGAGCACCGCGTCTTCGGCCACTTGCCGCAGCCCGTCCGAGCCGTGGCTCATCATGTAGGCGAGCGCGCGCACAAACATGCCCATCTGGCCGTGGAACCCCTTCAGCCGCCCGAGCGAATTCTCGGCCGGGCCGCTCTTGTGCTCGATCAGTCCGAACCCGTCCGTTCCGTGCACGATCCACGGCAATGGGGCGTAGGCGGCGAGGCTCGCGCTCAGCGCAACCGGCCCGCTTCCCGGCCCGCCGCCGCCATGTGGCGTGGAAAACGTCTTGTGCAGATTGATATGCATGCAGTCGATGCCGAGATCGGCGGGGCGGACGCGCCCGACGATCGCGTTGAAGTTTGCCCCGTCGCAGTAGAAGAACGCCCCTGCCCGACGTACCGCTTCGGCGATCTCGATGATCTCGCGCTCGAACAACCCGCAAGTATTCGGGTTGGTCAGCATCAATGCCGCGACATCGGGGCCGAGCTTCGCCTCTAGCGCGCCGCGGTCGACCCGCCCTGTCATATCGGCCGGGATCGGATCGACGGAATAGCCGCACGCCGCGGCGGTCGCCGGGTTTGTGCCATGCGCGGATTCCGGAACCAAAACGCGAATACGCCGGTCGCCGCGCGCCTCCAGCGCCGCGCGGATCGACATCATGCCGCAGAGTTCGCCATGCGCGCCCGCGGCCGGGCTCAATGCGATCGCCGGCATCCCGGTCAATGTCTTGAGCCAATGCGCGAGCGTGTCGATCAATTGGAGTGCCCCGGGGACGGTAGATACCGGCTGCAGCGGGTGGATGTCGGCGAGGCCGGGCAGGCGCGCCAGTTTTTCATTGAGGCGCGGGTTGTGCTTCATCGTGCACGAGCCGAGCGGGTATAGTCCGGTGTCGATCGCGTAGTTCTTGTGCGACAGGCGGGTAAAGTGGCGCACCACCTGCGGCTCGCTAAGCCCCGGAAGACCGATGAGGCCTTGCCGCTCGAGGCCGCCGAGGCGGTTGCGAAACGGTGCCGGCTCAGGCAGGTCGACGCCGCAATGGCCCGGCGAATCCTGCTCGAAAATCAGCCCCTCTTCAATCTGAAGCCCGTGGTTGCTGGTAATGGTCTCGATCGACGCCGAGGCATCGGCTTGATGTGCGCTGACTGCCCGGCTCCAATCGTTCATGACAGCACCTCGCGCAACCCTGCTTCGAGCCGGTCCATGTCTTCGGCGGTCGTCATCTCGGTCGCCGACACGAGCATGAGGTCTGCTACCGCGTCGTTGTCGGGATAGAACCGGCTGACCGGAACCCCGGCGAGGATGCCCTTTCCGGCAAGCAATTCAACGATCTCCGCCGCTGGCCGCGGCAGCCGCACCGCGAATTCGTTGAAAAAGGTGCGGTTGAGGAGGCGTATCCCAGGCACCTGTTCGAGTCGCTCGGCGAGCGAGGCCGCCGCGGCATGATTGAGGCGCGCGAGCCGCGTCAACCCCGCCTCGCCGAGCAGCGCCAGATGAATTGTGAAAGCGAGCGCGCACAATCCCGAATTGGTGCAGATGTTACTGGTCGCCCGTTCGCGCCGAATGTGCTGCTCGCGGGTCGACAGGGTGAGGACCCAACCCCGCCGGCCATCGGCGTCTACCGTCTGCCCAACGAGACGCCCCGGCATTTGGCGGACGAATTTGTCGCGGGTGGCAAACAACCCGACGTGTGGCCCGCCGAAGTTGAGGGCATTGCCGAGCGATTGACCCTCGGCCGCGACGATATCCGCGCCCATCTCGCCGGGCGGGCGAACGGCGCCGAGCGACAGGATCTCGGTGACCACGACGACCAGCAGAGCACCGCCATCGTGGCAGGTCCGCGCGAGCCCCGAGTAATCCCGGATTTCGCCGAAAAAGTCCGGGTTCTGCACCACGACGCAGGAGGTTTCGCGATTGATGAGCCGAGCAGGCTCTTCGCTGTCCAAAGGCTCCTGCATCGACAGCTCGAACCCGACAAACCGCCCATAGGTCTCGCAGACCTCGCGGTAATGCGGGTGAAGCCCGCCCGACAGCACGGCCTTGTGACGGCCGGTGATACGGTTGGCCATCATTACCGCCTCGGCGCAGGCGGTCGCCCCGTCATAGAGCGAGGCGTTGGCGACCTCCATCCCGGTCAGCAGCGCAATCTGGGTTTGGAACTCGAACAGATATTGCAGTGTCCCTTGCGAGATCTCGGGCTGGTACGGTGTGTAGGAAGTCAGGAACTCGCCGCGCTGAATCAGATGGTCAACGGCCGCCGGGACGTGATGGCGGTACACCCCGCCACCGATGAAGAACGGGACCGAGCCGGCGGCGACGTTTCGCGCCGCCATGCGCGACACCGACCTCTCGACCTCGATCTCGCCCATCGCCCTGGGGAGATCGACCGGCCCGGCGAGACGCGCTGCTTCGGGCACGTCGTCGAACAGCGCATCGATCGAATCGACCCCGATGGCGGCCAGCATCTTTCCCCGGTCGCTCGCGGTGAGCGGCAGGTAGCGCATCAGTGCTGCTCCTCGACAAACCGCTGATAGGCGTCTTCGTCCAACAACCCATCGAGTTCTTTGGGATCGGCAAGGCGCAATTTGAGAAACCAGCCCTCGCCCATCGGGTCGGCATTGACCTTGGCCGGGTCGGCGGCGAGCGCGTCATTGACCTCGGCCACCTCTCCCGAGACCGGCGCGTAGATGTCGCTCGCCGCCTTCACCAACTCGACCACGGCCGCCTCCTTGCCCTTCTCGACCCGGCGGCCGATTTCGGGCAGCTCGACATAGACGACATCTCCAAGTTGCGACTGCGCATAGTCGGTAATGCCGACGAAGGCGAGGTCGCCGTCCAGCCGGATCCATTCGTGATCCCTGGTGAAGCGAAGCAAGCTCATGTGAATTGCCCTCCCAGAAGCCGAAAAATGGCTGCATCACCAGTTACCTCGCCCCGCTTGCGGGGAGAGGTCGGAAGCCGCGAATTGCGCGGATTCCGGGTGAGGGGCAACCTTCCGCCTGACCCGAAGGCGACGTGTAGTCGCGAACAGCCCCTCACCCCACCCCTCTCCCCGCAAGCGGGGCGAGGGAGCATTCCGCGGCTCTGGTTCGGCTGCGGCATTCGTTCATAAGGTCTCGGCATGGGGTTATCCTTCCGCGTAGTCAGCCGCGGTAATAGCGGGGCGGAACGAATGGCAACCGGACTATGCCCGCGGGCCGCGGGACGCCGCGCACAAGGAGTTGCAGGGCCGCGCCCTCAACGGCATGGGCACAGTCCACATAGCCCATCGCGACCGGCCCGCCGACCGAGGGGCCGAAGCCGCCACTCGTCACGTGGCCGAGCCTGTGTCCCGCGTCGTCGACAATCTCAGTGTCTTCGCGCGCCGGTGCGCGCCCTTCGGGACGGATGCCGACGCGCTTGCGAGTCGTCCCTTCGGCGAGCTGACGCAGTATCGTGGCGGCACCGGGGAAGCCGCCTTCCGCGCGGCGCCGCTTCCCGATCGTCCAGGTGAGATCAGCCTCGATCGGGGTCGTGGTCTCGTCGATGTCATGCCCATAGAGGCAGAGCCCTGCCTCGAGGCGCAGCGAATCGCGGGCGCCGAGGCCGATCGGCAACACCTCGTGCTCGGCGATCAGCCGGCGCGCGAATTCCTCGGCCTCTCCGGCCGGCAGCGAGATTTCAAATCCGTCCTCGCCGGTGTAGCCGGAGCGGGTGACCAGGCATCGAGCGCCGCCGATGGTCACCTCTGCGGCCGACATGAACCGTAGCCCAGCGATGCCTTCGAGGAAGCGGGACAGCACGGCGGCTGCAGCGGGGCCCTGAAGCGCCAGCAAGGCCCGATCGGCGAGCGGCTCGATGCTCGTGCCCGTGCCGAGACGATCACGAAGATGACCGAGGTCGGCTTCTTTGCACGCGGCGTTGACGACAAGGAAAAGTCCATCCGCGACCCGAGTCGTCATCAGATCGTCGAGGATACCGCCCGCCTCGTTAAGAAGGAGCGTATAGCGCATCCGCAGCGGCGCGAGGGCCTCCAGATCGCCCGGCACGAGCCGCTCGAGCGCCGCGACGCAGCCCGCGCCGGCAAGCCGGATCTGGCCCATATGCGAGACATCGAATAGCCCCGCCTGCGACCGGGTATGGAGATGCTCGGCGAGGACGCCGGTGGGGTATTGGACCGGCATCTCGTAGCCGGCGAACGGCACCATCCTCGCGCCGAGCTCGTGGTGGAGAGGGTAAAGCGGCGTCCGCTTGAGCGGCGCCGCCGTCTCGGCAAGGGTCACCCGTGCACCTCCGACAGAGCGGATGCCGAAGCATCCGAACCTTGCCCCCTCTGTCGTGGACCCTGAGAGATTCACCTCGGCCGCGGGCGAGCCGTGTCCGGGGCTTACTCCTTCGGTGAGCGGCCGGAGCCTATTTCCAGCCGCTGCTTTCCAGAGTGCCCTTCCGCCCGCGGTCCTTTTGCCTGAGAGTTTCCGGGGCGGTTGCTCCTTCGGCGCCGCACCAAGTCGCGCGACCTCTCCTGCGGGCGTGCATACAGCATGGATGGTGTAGCACCCTCCGCCCTTCGAGGCCAGAACGTTCCATTCTGAGGACGCCGCGGCGGATCTGGTCGCGTTCGATCAATTCG
>CAVSZA010000045.1:0-37363 GCA_963732095.1 uncultured Alphaproteobacteria bacterium | reverse complement strand
GCCCGCGTTAAAGCCGAACCAGCCGACCCACAGAAGCGAGGCGCCGATGACGCTGAGTACGAGGTTGTGCGGCGGCATCGGCTCGGTCGCATAGCCGCGCCGCCGGCCTATCACCAGCGCCGCCATCAGGCCGGCAAATCCCGAATTGATGTGTACGACGGTTCCGCCGGCAAAGTCGAGCACGCCCGCGTCATTGAGAAACCCGTCCGGTCCCCACACAAAATGGGCGATCGGGCAGTAGACGCATATACTCCACAGGCCGATGAACCATAGCAGCGCCGAAAACTTCATGCGATCGGCGAAGGCGCCGCAGATCAGCGCCGGTGTGATGATCGCAAAGGTCATCTGGAAGCACATATAGACCGACTCGGGAATGGTCTTTGCCAGATCGTTAACCGAGTCGAGAGTCATCCCATACAGCAAGAACCGGCTCGTGCCGCCGAGGAATGGAGATCCCGGGGTGAATGCAAAACTATAGCCGACGACCATCCACAACACCGTTACCAGGCAAGTCACCGTAAAGCTCTGCATTACCGTCGCCAGCACGTTCATCTTGCGGACCATGCCGCCGTAGAACAATGCAAGACCGGGCACGGTCATCATCAGGACGAGCGCCATGGAGGTGAGCATCCACGCCGTGTCGCCCGAATCGAGCTTGGGAGCGGCCGGGACAGCCGCCGCCGGTGCTTGCGCCACAGCCGAGAGCGTCAGCAGCAGCAGCATCGGGGCGGCAAGCATCAGTCGTTGCAAGACAAGGTACGCGGATTTCATCAACTTCCTCCAAGAGACCGATCAGCGCCGAGGCGAACCGTCTCCTGATCCATGAGCCGGACGCGTTGCCGCTGAGACCCAAGAATCGTGCCAATCGACCTGGACCGTTCGGTACGCCAAAACCAGCTTGCAGCGGCAAGGCAGAAGGAGCCGCCGAACGAGAGCCTAGGAAAGATTAATATTTAGGCAGAATTATATTTTGCTGCCCCGTTGGAACTTATCGGTCTTGATCAGGCCCTCACGCCGAGGCGGAGGCTCAACGCGCCAGCAACGACACTAGGAGCGCAAGCGCCAACAGAGCGGCCAAGCCTTGCCAGACCTGGAGCGGAGCGCGCTCGTAGAGCGTGCGCGGCCGCCGAGTTTCGGTCGGGGGGCGCGACGGTCCGGCCTCCATCTCGAACGCGAACTCGGCCATGTCGTGATAGCGCTTCGCCGGATCGACCGCGATCGCGCGCGCGAGCGCCGTTTGGAGCCAGGCGGGGAGATCAGGCCGGAGCGTGGAAAAGTCCCTCGGCCGGTCTCGGCGCGGCGGTCCGACGGCGTCGAGATTGCCGTAAGGGTATTGCCCCGTGAATGCACGAAACATCGTAACGCCGAGCGCATAAATGTCGGTGGCTTCGTTGCCAGGTTCGCCCTCGAACATTTCGGGCGCCATATAGGCCTGAGTACCGGGAATGTTCTCGGGCGGAAATTCCTCCAGCCCAGGTACGCGAACCACCCCGAGATCGATCAGCTTCAACTGTCCGCCGCTTTCGAGGATTACGTTGTCCGGCTTGATGTCGCGGTGGATGATGCCGGCGCGATGCAGCGCCGCCACCGCGCGGGCCAGCTTGACGGCGATGTTCCGCCCCTCTTCCAATCCTAACGCCGGGCTGCGCGAAAGCCGCGTTTCGAGAAGCTCGCCCTGATAGAGCGGCATGACCGTGTAAAGGCAGGTCTGGCGTCCTGGCGGCAGTTCGATAACGCGGCCAACCCAAGGATTATGCATCCGAGCGCCCACCCAAGCCTCGCGGACGAACGCCGCGCGGTAAGCATCGATGCCGGCGATCTGCGGCTTGGGGAACTTCAAAGCAACGGTGCCGCCCTCGACCTCGTCCTCCGCGGCGAAGAGCCGGCTATATCGGCCCTCGGAGATCAGCGCTTTCAGGACAAAGCCATCGATCGTATCGCCGCGAAGCGGCACCGGCATCACCGGCAGGCGCAGGATGGCGGCGCTGATGTCGGCCGATTCCGCCGTTGGCAGCGCGACCACGTCCAGAACCAGGGCGGTGCAATTGTCGGTGCTGCCGTATTGTAGGGCGGCCGCAACCAACGCGCCGGCAGTGTCCTCGGGAGCGGAGCGCTCGCGCAAGATGTCGGCGATGGTCTGATCAGTCAGAAAACCGTGCACGCCGTCACTGCACAACAGGAAACGGTCGTGCAGCGCTATCGGTTGCGAGGCGTAGTCCAGCCGCACATCCGGCTCCACTCCGAGCGCGCGGTTGAGCGTGTTGGAGCGGCCCGTGCCATCCTGGCGCACATGGTCGGTGGTGAGGCAAGTCATGCGCTCACCGCTCAACCGGTAGGCGCGGGTATCCCCGACGTGCAGCAGGTGGGCGACGCGGCCGCGCAGCACTACCGCCGTCAACGTGCAACCCATGCCGGTGAGCTTGGGGTCCTGGCGCCCCATGGCATTGATCCAGCCGTTGATCGCGCTGATGATTTTGGAGCCCGCTCGTTGCACCTCGATGGTCTCGGGCAGATCACAAAATCCGTCCAGGAAGCCGCGCACTGCGGTCTCGGCCGCAATGCGACCGCCCTTCGCACCGCCGATGCCGTCGGCGACCGCGGCGATCACCTCATGCCGAGGCTCGGGCAACTCGGCGCCGAACAGAGCGCCGGCGAAATCTTCGTTGTCTTTGCGCCGCCCGGTCTTCGAGGCGAATCCGACGCTTGCCCGTACGCCGGTCTCCACCGTTGCCATCGCAGCGTTTCCGGTGGGAGTCGGTATCCGCGATTGTGTTGCGGCCGTCACCGCTGTTTCTCCAGGCGGCAACGACCATGTCGAAAGTAGCCGCCGGTGCTCGACGCGATACTTGCTACAAGATCGCCGGATTTGCGGTCGAGCCGATAATTGCCGCCGTCTTTGCGATCGAACCAGGAGATTCCAGTTCGTGTAATCTCGGCGGGGTTGGAATCGACGGTGGCTTTCCCGTAATCGATCACAATCTGCCAGGACGTGCCGCTCGCCGGATTGACACAGGTGATCGCCGTCTCGCTCTCCTGCGCGTCGCAGTTGACCGTCGAAGCGGCCAAACAAGCTGCCAGGCCGGCCATCCCCGCCGCTAGAACGCGGCTGCGCAACATCGTTCCATCCACTTCGCGATTTGCCGATCCATGCGCAAATCCGCATCCATCTGAAACAGGCCGTAATCGGAAATCACATATAATTTAGACCGCAGAAGCATAAAACGGTGATTGCAGTTGCCTTATTTTTAGGCAGCGATCCCGATAGCGCTACTCGGCAGCCGGAGCGAGTTAACCGCCGACTAGCTGCTTCGCTCGCGATCCCACCAGGCTATTCGGCTGGCATGGCTCTTGCGTCGCCGCCCCTTAATATGTGTGTTTATTCAACCGCACGTTCTGAATACCGGAGGTTGTGCGCTCCATCACGACAGAAGAGTTAGGGGACAAGACAATGCTCGTACCATCACCCAAGTGGCTCGATTCCGGAAACAACGCATGGCAGTTGGCCGCCGCGACTTTCGTCGGCCTGCAAAGCATTCCCGGCTTGGCGGTTCTCTATGCCGGGTATGTCAAGCAGAAATGGGCAATCAATTCTGCCTTCATGTGCTTCTACGCCTTCGCCTCGGTCTTGGTTGTCTGGGTTCTATTCGACTACAACATGGCGTTCGGAGAACAGTGGTTCCCGTTCCTGGGTAAGCCGGCATTAGCAACCTCCGCGTCGTTCACAACAGGGCAGGCGGTAATACCGGCCGCGGCCTCCGGCATGCCGGAACTGACCTTCCCGATGGCAACCCTGATCTTCTTCCAATTTGTGTTCGCTGCGATCACGGTGATCATTCTCGGGGGCTCGGTGCTCGGCCGCATGAACTTCACCGCGTGGGTGATCTTCTGCCCGGTGTGGATGACCCTGGTCTACACTGTCGGGGCGTTTAGCCTGTGGGGCGGCGGCTGGCTCTCTCAGTTGGGCGTACAGGACTTTTCCGGCGGCTATGTCATCCATCTCGCCGCCGGTACCTCCGGCTTTGTCGCTGCAGCGGTGGTCGGGCCACGCCTGCGGATTGATCGCGAGCAATTTCCGCCCAACAGCCTGCTGGTTGCATTGATCGGCGCCGGCATCCTGTGGCTGGGTTGGAACGGCTTCAACGGCGGCGATCCTTATTTCGCCAACCACGACGCGGGTGCAGCCGTGCTCAACACGAACACGGCCACGGCGGTGGCGCTTCTCGTCTGGACGGCGATGGACAAGATGGCCTACGGCAAACCGTCGATCATCGGCGCGATCAACGGCATGATCGCGGGCTTGGTGGGAATTACTCCCGCGGCCGGTTTCGTCAATGGCTGGGGCGCCATTATCATCGGTATCGCTGCAGGGATCATTCCGTGGCTTTCGATGAACAAGCTCCAGAAGACCAACTTCATGATGAAGGTCGACGATACGTTGGGCGTGTTTTCCACACATGGGATTGCCGGCCTAACGGGTGGTCTGCTCGTGGGTGTCCTCGCGTGCCCGGACATGCTCGAATACATCGGCACCGACAAGGAAGCCCCCGGGGTCAGCGTTACCGGCTTGCTCTACGGCGACACGGGGAACCAGCTTTTGCTGCAGCTCGAAGGTGCGGCGTTCATCATCATATACAACGCCATCGCCACCTTCATCATCCTCAAGGTGATCTCGATCTTCGTGCCGCTGCGTATGAGCGACGCGCAGCTGGCAGTCGGCGACGACGCGGTCCACGGTGAGACCGCCTACGCGATCACGGTGGGGGAGGCGGCCGAATAGCCGGCGGTTAGCTTAGAGTTGCTGCATCGGGGTGGGGGAGCCTTGCGCACGCTCCCCACCCCGCCCTTTTTTCCGAAAATGCCTCTATTTTAATCAAGAGATTGCGCCGCTGCGAGTGGCTGTTGCGGTTCGCCCGCCGGCAGCGCCGGTCCGGCGACGATCTCGCCCTTGAGCCGCTGGATCGCCGGCTCGTCCAGGGTTTCGGTTTCCAGCAGCGCCGCTGCCGTGCGGTCGAGCAGAGAGCGGTTCTGCTGCAAAATGTCAAAGGCCGTCTGGAAGGCGCCGTCGACAAGCTTGCGAACCGCCCTGTCCACGGCTTCCGCGGTCTCTTCGCTATAGCTACGCTCCTGCGGCGCCGGCACATTGGGCTGCAGAAAGGGGGAGCGGTCGCGGTCATAGGTTACATTGCCGAGGGCATCGCTCATGCCATAGCGCAAGACCATCGCCCGGGCGATGTCGGTCGCCCGGGCGAGGTCGTCGGCAGCGCCGGTCGATATCTCGCGGAATACCAGCTGCTCGGAGGCGCGGCCGCCGAGGAGTCCTGCCATCTTGTATTCCAACTCGGCGCGGGTCATCAGGTACCGGTCCTCGGTCGGCCGTTGGATCGTATAGCCGAGCGCGCCGACGCCATGGGGGATGATCGAGACCTTGTGGACGGATTCGGTGCCCGGCAGCGCCAGCGCCACCATTGCGTGACCGAGCTCGTGGTAGGCCACTACCCGCCGTTCCAATGGATTGAGCAGGCGATTGCGCTTCTCCAACCCGGCGACCATACGCTCGATCGCGGCCGTAAAATCGGTCATCGTGACCGCCTCGGCGTTGCGCCTGGTCGCAAGCAAGGTCGCCTCGTTGACCAGGTTCGCCAGATCCGCGCCGGTAAAGCCTGGCGTCAGCGCCGCGATCTGCTCGGGCTTCACGTCGTCGCCGAGCTTTGCCACCTTCTTCAGATGCACCGCCAGGATCTGCTCCCGTCCCCTCTTGTCCGGCCGGTCGACCAGGATTTGCCGGTCGAACCGTCCGGCGCGCAATAGCGCGGGATCAAGAACTTCGGGCCGGTTCGTCGCTGCGAGCAATACCAGACCGGTGGATGGATCAAAACCGTCGAGCTCGGCCAACAGCTGGTTCAGTGTCTGATCCTTCTCGTCTTGCCCGCCGCCGACAAAAGGACCGCGGGCACGGCCGAGCGCATCGAGCTCGTCGATAAAGATGATCGCCGGCGCGTGTTGACGCGCCTGCTCGAACAAATCACGCACCCGGGCGGCGCCAACGCCGACGAACATCTCGACAAACTCCGAGCCCGAGATCGAGAAAAACGGAACCCCGGCCTCTCCGGCGACGGCGCGGGCGAGCAACGTCTTACCGGTTCCGGGCGGACCGACCAGCAGCACGCCCTTGGGGGGACGGCCGCCGAGCCGCCCGTATCGGACGGGCTCCTTCAAGAATTCCACGATTTCGACCAATTCGTCCTTGGCTTCGTCGACCCCCGCAACATCCGCGAAAGTGACTTTGGTCTCCTTCTCGACATAGATCCTGGCGCGGCTCTTGCCGATCTGCATCAACCCGCCGAGCCCGCCTTGCCCCATGCGCCGGATCGCGAACATCCAGATCCCGACAAAAAATATTGCCGGCAGGATCCAGGACAGCAGATCGCGCAGCCAGTGGTTCTCGATGACCCCGCTGTAGACGACGCCGTGTTTGTCCAGATTTTGCGCGAGTTCGGGGTCGACCCGCGTCGTAACGAAGTCCTTTACCCCGTCTGGCTGTGCCTCCTTTAGCGAACCGCTGATGTAATTTTGGGCGATAGCAACTTTGTCTACCTTGTTTTCATTGAGCAATGTTTGGAACCGGCTGTACGGGATCGGCGTCAGCTTGGTGCTCTCGAGGTAGAGATCCTGGATGAGCAACATGCCGAGCACCGCGGCGATGACATACCAGAAATTGATGTGGAATTTCTTATCCGTCGCATCCATGACGCCCTCTAACGCTTATCTGGCCGCGCTCGATCCCACCGATTAGTCGACCCGCCCAGATGGATTGGGCCGGCACTCGCGCTGAGCAGTGGCCGCTGTCTCATCGGTGCGCCCGTAGCCAATAGTTCAATCGCCGGGCTCGCCGCGACGCAGGATGATCCACAGACCGGATATAGGCGCCGCCGCAGCAGGCGTGCAACTTTGGCTGTCGAGAGGCGCGCCTTCTCGCTGATTTGGTACAGCCGCACGGTCGAATTTGATCACCCTATACGTCGTACGAATGCAAGCGGCGTGAAAACGCTGCCGCAGAAACACTTTGTTAGCTGAAGCTGATGGATCTTGCTATTAGACGTTGTCCATTGAGGCAATAAAACAACTGATTGGTCAAATGATGCTCCGGGAAAAATTTCAAGGCCAGGGCTTGTGGTATCCGGGCAAACGGATTGCAGCGCAGCCATGCGCTTGAAAGCCGCAGGGATGCAAACACGTAAGGGCGAATACCTAAATTTGTCGGAACTGAAGGCTGAGGAGAGCCAGGGAGACCAAGCCATGAGGAAGTCGATCGTGCCACAAGCGCCGGCGCGGAAAGCGCTCTGTCTGGCCGCCATGCTGGCGGCATCGTCGTTCCCCTATGCCGTCCATGCGGCGCCCGCAAATAGTGGCGATACGGTGCAGGGGCTCTACGACGCGCTGCTCGGCACGATGAAGAACGGCCGCATTCTCGGCCAGAGCGGTCGGTTCACCCAGCTCGAGCCGGTAATCCGCCGGACCTTCGACATCCCCTCGATGACCCGCCTGTCGGTCGGTGTGTCATATTGGGCTGGGCTGAGCGAGGCGCAGCGCCAGCAACTCACCGAGAGTTTCGGCCGGTACATTTCGGCGATCTATGCCGACCGCTTCGACAGCTATGCCGGGCAGAAACTGCAGGTCACCGGCGAGCAGCCCAATCCCGGCGGCATGATGGTCAAGAGCCAGATCATCAAGGCCAATGGCGAGCCGGTCCAGGTCGACTACATGATGCGCCGCAACGGCGAAGGCTGGCTGATCTCCGACATCTACCTCGACGGCGCGATCAGCGAGGTGGCCACCCGCCGCTCCGAATTCGCCGCAATCCTGCGCACCGACGGGGTCGACGGCCTTATCGCCGCCCTCAACCGCAAGGCGGACATGCTAACCGGAACGACGGCGCGGTCGTTCTGACCAAAGCCGCCGCGGGCCGACCGCATCAGTCTCTCGGTTGCGGATGTGAAACGGATAATTTACATATATTGTGCTTCCCGGGCTTCTGAGGGGCGTCTCGGCTAGCGCAGTGTCGAGAAATTTTACAACTTTTAACTCCGTGTGAAGCTCGCATTGAGCCGCCGAACGGTCTGACACCAGCTTAGTATCGGTCTTGTCAGAGCATTGCGGCCGTTGCCGCTCTTCGGGCAAACGTCGGAAAACTTTACAGACCCACGTCACGTCCACTTGCCGGGTAAGGTTAATCAAGTAGTTACCCCGCTGGCATAGTTATTGCTGTCGAAGGTTAACGGCTGGGGGGACGGGGCGTGAGAATGTGGGTCAAGAGAGGGACAGTTGCCTGCGCTGCGGTCGCCGCCGCAACAATGGGCGCGGACCTCAGTCGCGCCCTGCCGATTGACGAGGCGTTGACGATTCAGCCCATTGAGGTATGCGACCCGATAGCCGGCTGTGCTGGAGCGGACTTCGCGACGATCCAGGACGTGCTCACCGCAGTCTGGGCGCAAGCGGGTATCGCTCCCGTGCTGCTGCCGCCTGAGCCTGCGGTGCCAGTCAATCTCGGAGGCAGCGGCTCAACCCAGGTCGGGCTGACCACCGGTGCGGATAATACGATACCGGTCGACGGCTTCCGACTGCTGACCCGGACGCCAGATAACGGACAAAGCCCAAACCCCAACACGATAAACCTCTACGTCGTGGACACGTTGAGCAATCCATCTCTGTTCGTGCGCGGCATCTCGTTTATCAACGGCAATGGGATCGCGATCGGCAACATTACGGTGCTCGATACCGCCGCGCACGAACTTGGCCATGTACTCGGTCTCGATCACACCACGCCGGACAACAATCCCCCCGACCCCAACAATCTGATGACGGCCCAGCCCGAGGGGACGCGAACCAGTCCGACGGATATCAGCCAAATCGGCCCGAGCGGTCTGGATCAGCTCACCCAGCCGCAAATCGACCGCGCCCGCCAACCGCTGTTTACCGTTGATTTAGGGCGGGTCACCTCTACCCCGTTTTCCGGCAGTACGTGTTTCGAAACCGACACCTGTTTCGAGATCGGATATGCCGCCGACCCAAGCGTCAGCGAGACGCTCAATAGCGTTGTGTTCAAATATGCGCCGGGAGCATTGATAAACGGCTTCGAACCTATCAATGATCCCGCCAACGCCTTCGCGTCGGATTCCTTAACGACAGTAAACGGAAGCCCGATATTAACCATCAATTTCAAAAGCGGCGCATTCGGCGAAGGCGACATCTTCGATTTCGGCACGTTCTTCGGCGAGCTCGACGGGCCGCCTCCGCCGGTCTCGGTCATTTTCAACTTTACCGACGGGTTTGCATCGCAGGCCGGTTTCGACGCGATCACTGGTGCCGATTCCGGGTTCGGCAGTTTCAGCTTCACGGGGACACCGGACTATTACGTACCCGGCACCTGTCCGAACGATCCCATGACAGGAATGCCGTCCTGTTTTTTTGAGCCAGGTCCTACATTCGGCGAGCATGTCGACTTCGACGTGCCGGTGCCAGAGCCCTCGGCGCTGGCGCTCCTAGGGGCGGGCCTCGCGGGTCTCTGGTTCGCACGGAGGCGGCAACCCTTCGGAGGCATTCAGAACACGCGGTCCCATCAGTAATCGGCAACGGAGGTGCGTAGTGAGAAAATCGTTCATCACCGTGGTCATCGCGGCAACTACAGCAATTGCCGCGATTTGCGTCGCGCCGATCGGGTCCGTCCTCGCCGGCGCCGGCGGCGGCTGCACCGTACCCGTCCCGGAACCGTCGACGATGGCGATATTAGCGACAGGGGTGGCCGGGATTCTCTATCTTCACCGCCGCAAACGGAGAAAATAAGGGTTTGTAACAGCGGTGACCTGGTACGCGCCGGGCATCCTCGTCTTTTTCGGCTGCTTTTTCTTCGTCGCGCTGTGGGAGCTCTATCAGCCGCGGCGAGCCCTCGACAGTGCGGTGGCGCCGCGATGGCTGGGCAATCTCGCGGTTTATTTCATAAACGGCGCGCTGTTCGCCTGGATTTTTTCCGCGCCGTCCGATGCCGCGGCGGGCCTTGAGGCGAGCCTCGGTTTCGAGATCCCGCAATGGTCCCAGTCGCCCTCCGTCGTAAACTTCGCGATGGGTTTTTTATTTCTCGACCTCATCCGTTACTGGTTGCACCGCCTCTTTCACTCGGTACCATGGCTGTGGCGTCTTCACTCGCTGCATCACGCCGATTCCGACCTCGACGTCTCGACCTCGTTTAGGCATCACCCGGTTGAGTTCGTCGTCGGTTCCGGCCTTTTCTGGCTCGCACTCGTCATAACGGGCTTCCCTACCGATATTGCCGCGGCCTACCTGATTTGCGCTTCAATATTGAGCTGCCTCCAACACGGAAATATCGGGCTACTGGCGCCGTTAGAGCCTGTGCTGCAGAGGGTTGTGGTCACCCCCGACATGCACCGCCTCCACCATTCGGTCGTGTCGGATGAGTCGAATACGAACTTCGGCTTTGTGTTCTCCTTTTGGGATCGCCTCTTTGCCACTCACCGGCAGATCCCGCGGCAGAGTCATGATATTGTCCAATTCGGCTTGCGGGAGTTCAAGAACCCGAGCTTCCCGCAGATGCTGCTGCTGCCGCTGAAGTTGCGACAAGCGAACGCTAACTCCGAATAGGGTCGCGTTTACGCGAACCCGGCCTTGCGCAGGCCGTCAAGGATGTGATCAATCGCCGTCCGGTCTTCGTATAGTCTGTGCAGTGTGCCCCGAACAAAGGCCAGATTCGGGTCAACTCCTCTCAAATCAACGAGCACGGCGCGTGCTTCCTCCAGCCGCCCGAGTTGGGCGAGCCCGGCAACCGCATAGGTTAACCCGGCCGGCCAATTGCGGTTGAGGGTCCAGGATCTTCGCCCCATTTCAATCGCCTCGGCATAGTGCCGCAGTTGATAATGCGCTCCGGCCAGCGCGGGCAGCCAGATGAACAGGCGCGGATCGCTCGGGCTGAGGCGAATTCCCTTTTCGGCCAGCGTGATCGTCTCTTGCGGACGGCCGCCATAGAGATACATCTGACCGAGGAGAACATGGGCCGCGGCAAAGCTCGGGTTGAGGTTAATCGCCTCTTGAAACTCCGCAATTGCGCGATCGGAGCGGTGCGTCCACATGCAGACGGCGCCCAGCGCGAACCGGGCCATCGGGTAACGCGGATCGAAAGTGATCGCGCGCTGGGCCAGTTCGTAGGCTTCGCTGTAATGGGCTTCGATGTCCTCCGCCCAGCCCAGATAGGCAGCATTCAACACCGCGATCGCCAATGCCGCAGTAGCTTGCGGGTACTGCCCATCGATATTCATGGCGCGCCGGAAAAACGACTGGGCCTTGATGTTATCTACCTTGGAGTGTCGGTAATGGTGCCACATTCCCCGTTGGTAGAATTCATAAGCGTCTTGGCTATGTTGCGGCTGATCCGCGATCCGGTCGCGCTCGAATTTCAGGATCTCCGGCTCGATCGCTCCGGCGATCGCGCTGGTGATTTCGTCTTGCAATGCGAATAAATCGGTGAGGTCGCGGTCGTATTTTTCTGCCATTATGTGATGGCCTGTATCCGACCGGATCAGCTGCGCCGTGACTCGCACCCGATTACCTGACTTGCGCACGCTGCCTTCGAGGACGTAGCGCACGCCCAGCTCTTCGCCGACTTTCTTTATATCGATGGTCTTGCCTTTGTAAGTGAAGGTCGAGTTACGGGCGATCACCGGGAAGGCGCGCCAGCCAGCGAGAAGCGCAATGATGTCCTCGGTTATGCCGTCGGCAAAGTATTCCTGCTCCGGATCGCCGCTGAAATTCGTAAAGGGCAACACCGCGATTGCGCGCCTGTCGTCGAAGCCCGGCGGACTCGTGATCGCTTCGCCGGGGCTACCGATCTCGGACTTCTTTCCAGCCATCTGGTAAACGCGAATGGGTCTTGCGATGTTTTTGAGGTTCTTTGGACCCAGGTCGATGAAATCGAAGCCTACTTTGCCGGCAATTTGATCGTGTACGTTTTCGGAGACGTAAATGCTATCTGGCTCAGCGAGCGCCTCGAGCCGTGCCGCGATATTGACGCCATCACCGAAGATATCGCCGGACTCGCGGACGATATCGCCGAGATTGATTCCGATGCGAAATGCGATCCGCTGCTCGGGCAGCAGCATCGGGTTCCTTTTTGAGGCGGCATCGCGCAGCAGAGCGGCATAGCGAGTTGCCTCGACCGCGCTGTCAAATTCGATGAGCGCCCTTTCGCCGGTCCAATTGATCATCTGTCCGCCAAATTCGGCGATCCGCGGCTCGATGATTTCGGTCAAAAACGCTCGTAGCCCCGCGAGCCCTTCCGCCTCGTCGCCCGGGAACAACCGGGAGTAGCCGGCGACGACGACCGCAGCAAGCCGGCGCCTGACGCGCTCTCTCGCCTCCTCGGACACGCTGAGCACCTGTTGCACCATGGTCCGGAGATAGCCTCCGGCTCTGCCGATCGTATGTGAAGCCAATCACACCGGGTAATACTTTTTTAAGGATGCTAAAGCGGCCGCGCGCGGGGTGAGGCGCATGGGAGCAGAGGCATCCTGCGTGCCAGATAGTCACCCTCTTGTCGAACCCGTCCTCATCGGAGAGGCTAGGGCATCGCCCTAGCCTCGAACCCGCAATGGTGATCCGATGAAGATTTCCCGTATTCGCCCTCAAATCGTCGGCCTGCCTGCCGACGAGCCGCTTGCCGACGCCGCGGAAAACCCGAATGCGACGCGCCCGATCGTCACTTTGGAGGTTGAAACCGACGCGGGGGTCGCCGGGGTCGGCGTGACCTATTTTGGGGGCGCGCTGACCGGCACATTGCGCAGTGCCGTCGACGAGCTCGGTGCGCTGATCGTAGGTGACGATCCGCTGCGCGTCGAGGCGATCGTCGCGAAATTGCGCGCCGCTGCCGGTTCCGCCGGGCCGGGCGGCATCTTCCATCTGGCGCTGTCGGCGCTCGACATGGCGCTGTGGGACATACGCGGCAAGGCGCTGAACCTGCCGCTGTGGCAGCTGCTCGGCGGCGCGCGCGATCGGGTCCCGACCTATGCGAGCGGCGCCTTGATGCGCGGGCTCTCACTCGACCGGGTCGTCACCGCCGCCGGGCGCCTCAAGGAAAAGGGCTTCCGCGAAATGAAAACGCAGCTGGCGCTGCCCGGAGAGACTACTCCCGCCATGGAGGTCGAGCGCATGCAGCGGGTGCGCGAGGCCATCGGACCCGACATCAAGCTGATGTGCGACATCAACCAGCGCTGGCGCGTCGAGCAGGCGATCGACATCGGCCGCCGCGTCGAGGACGCCGGGGTCGGCCTGTTCTGGCTCGAAGACGTGACGACGGCGGACGACTATCCCGGCTTGGCGCGGGTCACCGCCGCGTTGTCCACGCCGGTCGCCGGCGGCGAGTATGTCTGGGGTATCGTGCCGTTCCGCCACATGGTCGAGGCGCGCTCGGTCGACATCGTCATGATCGATCTGGTGCGGGTCGGCGGAATCACGCAATGGCTGAAGGTCGCCGGCATGGCCGAAGCCTTCAACCTGCCGGTCGTCAGCCATCTGATCCCCGAAGTCCACGTCCACCTGATCGGCGCGATTCCGAACGGGCTCACGGTCGAATACATGCCGTGGCTGATGCGCCTCTTCGAGGAGGTGCCGCAACCGCAGGATGGGGAACTGACGATGCCTACGGCGCCAGGGCTCGGGCTGAAATTCGACCAGGCCGCGATCGATCGCTTCCGCGCCGCGTGAAATGGGGTGTCATTCCGGGGCACGCGCCCAGCGCGGGAGCCCGGAACCTATGAACACCGGCCTCAGAAAATCTGGTCGGGCTCGTGTTCATGGTTTCCGGGTCCGGCCTTGCGGGCCGTCCCCGGAACGACAGGGATCGGGAGTAACGCCGTGAAAATCTCGCATATCCATTCTCAGGTCCTGGTGCTTCCAGACCGGGATCGTCGCGCTGCCGAACGACGGGCCGCTCGCCGGCTTTTCGGAGAATCATGAAAGAGTTTGCCGGCTACTCGCTGGCGGCCGGATCGGGATCGTGATCGTCGAGAAGGCCGGCGACCGCGAAAACGCCGACCTCGCGCCGGATACCCTTGGCGGCGATGCTGCCGCGTTCCTCGGCACGCACGATGCCGCGCACCAGCGCCCAGGTCGGATGGGAGATCAAGATGCCGCCCGGGTCGGCGGCCGCCTCGATCCGCGCCGCCAGGTTCACCTCGGCGCCGATGATCGTGTAATCCATCCGGTCGTCCGAGCCGAAATTGCCGACGTTGCAATAGCCGGTATTGATGCCGACCCGCATCTCGAAGGGCTGCTCGAAACCGCTCGCGCGCCAATCCTGCTGCAATTCGGCCATCTGCTGCTGCATCGCCACCGCCATCCGCACGCAGGCCCGCGCATCTTCTTCGGCGCCATTGGTTTCCGGATCGCCGAAGAACATCAGCATCGCGTCGCCGATGAATTTGTCGATGTGCGCGCCATGAGCGAGCGCGATCTTCGACATTGCGGTGAAATATCGGTTCAGCATCGCCGTCAAGTCTTCCGGCTGCATGTCGGCGGTGGTCGCGGTGAAATCCTTGATGTCGCTGAAGAACACCGTCAGCCGCTTGCGTTCGGTGGCGAGCTCCACGTCGCGCGAACCGGCGAAGATCGACGCATAGACCTGGGGCGAGAGGTATTTGGAGAGCTTGACCGAGAGGCTCTCCAGCATCCTGGTCTTTTCGTCGAGGGCGGCGTTGCGCTCCTCGATCTGCTTCAGCGTATCGCGCAACAGCAGGTGCGTGTGCACGCGCGCGCGCACGACGGTGGGGTTGAACGGCTTGTGAATGTAATCGACCGCGCCGAGCTCAAACCCTTTTGCCTCATCCTCGGCTTCGGTGCGGGCGGTCAGAAAGACCACCGGAATGGCAGCCGTCTCCGGATCGGCCTTGAGCCGCCCGCAGACCTCGTAGCCATCCATGTCGGGCATCGTCACGTCGAGCAGAATGAGGTCCGGCTTGTCGGCCGCCCCGGCCTGTTCGAGCGCCTTGGCGCCGCTGGTCGCCACCCTGGTGCGATATTGATCCTTCAGGATGGCGAGCGCCGCGGCAATGTTGGCCGGCGCGTCGTCGACGATCAGAATCGTTTTGTCCGGCATAATGTGCTCATTCCCCCATAGTCGCCGACTCAGATATCAACCTGTTATCGTCACCCCGCGAACGCGGTTGTGAAGAAATCTACGTCCGGCTGTAGTCGGCAAATATTCCAGTTGTCATCCCGGCGAAGGCCGGGACCCATCGTGCCACCGCTCCCGAGTTCGAAATAATCGCAATATCTTGCCCAACCGGCGCTGTTCGTGCTCCGGCGCAATAGGCCCCGGCCTTCCGCCGGGGTGACGATCATCTACCTCGGCGCCGGCACTGGCAGACCGGGGATCTTCACGTTGATTGAGCCCAGGTGGTTGCGGCTGGTGAAGTACAGGGTTTTCCAGTCGTCGCCGCCGAAGGCGATATTGGTGGTGGCGGGAGCGCCGTGGACGATACGGCCGAGCTGCTTGCCTTGCGGGTCCATGATCCAGATCCCGCCGGCCCCGCCGCAGTAGACGTTTCCTTCGACATCGACCTTCATGCCGTCGGGGACGCCGGGCTCGCCGCCGCGCAAATCGGCAAAGACCCGGTCGGTGTGCTTGGCGAGCGTGCCGTTGGGCAACAGCTCGAAAGAACGAATGTGGCCGCGCCGCGTATCGTTGATGTAGAGTAGCGTTTCGTCGGGCGAGAATGCGAGACCGTTGGGCAATACAAAATCGCCGATCAAGAGGCTCACGCTGCCGAGATCGGGGGTGACGCGGTAGACCCCAGAAAAGGTCAGGTCCCATTGCTCGGGCGCGGCTGGGCTCGTCCACGGGTCGGTGAAATAGATGCAGCCGTCGGACTTGACGACGACGTCATTGGGCCGATTGAGCCGCCGCCCCTGGAAGCTGTTGGCGATCACCGTCGTGCTGCCGTCGAGTTCCTGACGGGTGACGCGTCGCGAATCGTGCTCGCAGGCGACCAAGCGGCCCTGCAGGTCTCGGGTCAGCCCGTTGGCCCGGTTGGTCGGCTCCTGAAAGACGGCGGCACCCTTGCCGGGCTCGTATTTCATCCGCTTGTCATTGTGAATGTCGCTGAATAGCAGGTAATTGCCTTCTTTCCACCACAAGGGTCCTTCGGCCGGACCCAAAGCACCCCCGAAGCCCTCAGCGAGATGCCGGATCGGCTCCGACGGGGAGACGATCCGCTCCAACTCGGGAGCCAGTTGCTCGATCCGCGTCGAGGATTGTGACAACTCGCGACCACCGGACATAGCGCTTCCTCCTGTTGCAATTTGATTGCTTCAGTCGGCGGAGATCTCTCGAAGAATTGCCCTTTTCTGCCGCACGCCCCGCTTGTCGGGCTTGAAGTCCCAGCCGGCAAATTCGTACCGCTTGCGCTTCATCCGTCTCGGCCGCGCGGCTCGGCCGATAGGCGGGGAGCCGGTTTCCATTGGCGGGGTCTTCGCCGAGCCCTCGAGCAGACGCTGGCGCTGCGCCGCGCTATCCGGACCCAAATAGGTGTAGCCCGATTTGTGGCTGATCGGCGCGATCATCTGGGCGCGGCGGGCAGTCTCTGCCGCGGCTTCTGCAGTGCCACACTCGAGACAGCAGTCGAAACCAAGCCGCGCTCTCGCCTCGGGAAATTCGTTGCCGCAACGGCAGTAGGGCATTACCGCGTTTTTCCGGCGTAAGCCGGCAATTTGAGGATGCGATCGATTTCGGCTACCGTAACGCCGTAGAGTTCGGCGACTTGCAATGGCGTCATACCATAAGTCGCCAATGTACGGACGCGGCCGATTTGCGAGGAAGGCACAGTGCGGGTCGACTGTTTGGCAACCGTTCTTCGCCGTACTGGCTCCGCTGCGACTGGAGGTTCTACTTCTGGGCTCGGCGGGAGCCGCGGCGGCGCGGTGAAAATACGTGGTTGACGCCGCGCTTCCTGCTCGTGCGGCGCATGGCCATTCGGTGCCGGTCCAGTCGATTCGGCATCTGCATTGGGCTGCGCCCGCTTGAACAGGTCTTCAGCTGCTTGCCGCGCCCGGCTGATCTTTTCTCGACTATTTCGCTCGTCCGCTGACTGCCATTCGTCCACCGAGCGTGTCTCCAAGTAGAAATCGTTAATATGTGCCACCGATATAAGTCCCACCGGGAAATCTGCAAGACCGCCGCCCTTTACCTCCTTCCAGGACGCGTCAGATAATGCGGCCGGCCGGCAAGCGCGGGGAAAATCGCATGGATATGCCCGGAGCAGGTGAAACGGTCGTCACGCGGGATCTCGTCGTCACGGCACGGGACGGCGCCGGGCTGGCGACGGATGTCTATCGTCCAGCCGGAGACGGTCCGTTTCCCGTGCTGCTGGAGCGGACGCCCTACGACAAATCCGCGCCGAGCCGCTCCGAACGTACGGCTGCTGTCGCGCCGCCCCGCTCGCGCGCCGAGGTCGCAGCCTATTTCGTGCAGCACGGCTACGCCGTCCTCTATCAGGACTGCCGGGGGCGGTACAAATCGGCGGGCCGCTTTACAAAATATCTGAGCGAGGCCGAGGATGGCTGCGACACCCTCGCCTGGCTGCTGCGGCAGAACTGGTGCAACGGCCGCGTCGGCACCTTTGGCCTCTCCTACGCGGCCCACACGCAGGCCGCACTCGGCTGTCTCGACCCGCCGGGTCTGGCGGCGCAGTTTCTCGATTGCGGCGGGTTCTCCAACGCCTATCGCAGCGGCATCCGCCATGGCGGCGCCTTCGATTTGAAACAGGCGACCTGGGCCTTCAACAACGCGCTGGCCGACGCCAAGGACCCCGCCGTCAAGGCGGTGCTCAGGGCGCAGGACATCAAAGAGTGGTTCGCGCGGATGCCGTGGCGCAAAGGCGATTCGCCGCTCAGCGCGGCGCCGGAATACGAGGACTACCTGTTCGAGCAATGGTCGCACGGTACCTTCGACGATTTCTGGAAACAGCCGGGCATCTATGCGGAAGGCTATTACGACCGTTATGCCGACGTGCCGGTCGTCAACCTGTCGGGCTGGTACGATCCCTATGCGCGCACGGCTGTGGAGAATTACCTCGGGCTCTCGCGGCGGAACCGCGGGCGGGCTCAGCTGATCCTCGGTCCTTGGACCCACGGTGACCGCTCCCTGACCTTTGCCGGAGATGTTGACTTCGGCCCGGCGGCTCCGGTCGACGGCAACCTCGCCGACGACTTCTTCGCATTGCGCCGGCGCTGGTTCGACCGCTGGGTCAAGGGTGCCGCCAACGGCGTCGATACGGAACCGGCGGTGCGGATCTTTGTGATGGGCGGCGGATCGGGACGGCGCAATGGGGCGGGGCGGCTCGATCACGGCGGAAGGTGGCGGACGGCTACCGACTGGCCGTTGCCGCAGACCCAGTGGACAAAATTCTACCTGCACTCCGATCGCAGCCTCGGTCGCGAAACGCCGCATGACGGCGCGCAGCCGCTCGACTACACCTCCGACCCGCGCAATCCGGTGCCGACGATCGGCGGCGCGCTCAGCTCGGGCGAACCGGTCATGCGCGGCGGCGCCTACGACCAGCGAAAGCTCGCCGAACGCGCCGATGTGCTGGCTTTTTCGACGCCGCCGCTCGAGCGCGAACTGGAGGTCGCCGGACCCGTTACGGTGCGGGTGTGGATCGCCTCTGACAGCCCGGACACGGATTTCACGGCAAAGCTGATCGATGTGCATCCGCCAAATGACGATTACCCGGACGGATTTGCAATGAACCTGACCGAGGGCATCCTGCGCTGCCGCTACCGGGACAGCTGGGAGCGGCCGTCGCCGATGGTGCCGGGCGAGATCTACGCGATCACGATCGAGCTGTTCCCGACCGGCAACCTGTTCAGCCGGGGCCATCGGCTGCGTCTCGACATCGCGAGCAGCAACTTTCCGCATTTCGACATCAATCCGAATTCGGGCGAGCCGGAAGGCGCGATGGAGCATCCGCGCCTCGCCCATAACCGTGTCTTCGCCGACGCGGCCCACCCCTCGCATATTGTGTTGCCGGTCATTCCGTCGGGCGCTTAAGGAGAGTAATGCAGCGCTTGGTCCTGCTGTTCGCGGCGTTGATCGCCGTCAGCCCGGCCGCCGCGCAGAAGGCGGCTTCAGGAAATCCCGTCCACGATCGCCTTCTGGCGATGCCGCCCGCCCAACAGGCAAAGACCCTGGCGAAGAACGTCGGGCACGGTTGTGTCGGCACCTCCGCCTTCGCGATGGGCGTCGTTGATACCGCCAAATGGAAATCTCTGGCGTACTGGAGTGTACAGTGCAAAGACGGCAGAAGCTTTGCGATTCAGATCGATCCGGACCCAAAGGCACCATGGATAATCACCGATTGCCGGGTCCTGCAAGCAAACGGCAAGGACTGCTTCAAGAAGTTCTGATCGAAATCGGTCCCGGTCACCAGCGCAGCGATTGGCGACAGACCGAATACCAGAGACCGAGGTTCTCTTGTTGCCATTTCGGGTCCGAACAATCCTTCTTGAGGATCGCGGCGGAGGCCGTGGGATCGGACGGCGGGGGCGGGGTCGAGCTCGAGCACGCCGCCAGAGCGACCATCAGAGCGGCCAGAATACACGGTCTAACCAGCGTACCTCTCCTTTTATTCGAGACAGACGCCCGAGATTCGAGGTAATCGCAACACCTCCACGCCGGCATAGTTCCGCGACGACCTGCCATTTTGCTTGTTACGCCCAAATCGATGTAGCTTCGAAAGTCCAGTGCCCGTACGACGGAGTGTAGCTTTATGAAAAGCGGCAGCAGCGGCCGAAAATATCGCAAGGATACGCTCCTCGCCCATCTCGGGCGTCATCCGGAGGCACAAAACGGCGCCGTCAATCCACCAGTTTATCACGCCTCGACGATCCTGTCGGCGAATATGGCGGAGTGGGAAGCCAAGCGAGACCCGAGCATGCGCTTCGACATCGTCCGCTACGGGCTGTTGGGCACTCCGACCACCTTCGCGCTGGAGGAGGCGGTGGCCGCCATCGAGGGCGGCTATCGCGCAATGCTGATGTCATCGGGCCTCGCCGCCATTACGGCGCCGCTGCAGGCCTGCCTCAAATGCGGCGACCATGTCTTGATGGTCGATTCGTGCTACGGCCCGGCGCGGAACTTCTGCGAGAGGGTGTTGACCCGCTGCGGCGTGGAAACGACCTATTACGACCCCTTGATCGGCGGTGACATTGCCCGTCTGATGCGCCCGAACACCCGGGTCGTCTATCTCGAATTCGCCGGGATCATTGACCTTCGAGGTCCAGGACGTGCCGGCGATCGCCGCGGCGGCACACGAAGCCGGCGCCAAGGTGCTGATGGACAACACCTGGGCCTCGCCCTACCTGTTCCGTTCCTTCGAGCACGGCGTGGATGTCTCGATCCATGCGGCGACCAAATACATCGTCGGTCATTCCGACGTGATCCTCGGGGCGGTCATCACCAATGAGGAGACGTACCTCCCGGTGCGCACGATGGCGGCCGATCTCGGTCATTGTGCGGGCCCCGATGACGCCTATTTCGCACTGCGCGGGCTGCGCACATTGTCGGTGCGGCTCGAACGGCACGAGAAGAATGCGCTGGCGGTGGCTCGCTGGCTGCAGACCCGGCCCGAGGTCTCACGCGTGCTCTACCCCGCCTTGCCGGAAGATCCCGGCTACGAATTGTGGAAGCGCGATTTTCTCGGAGCCAGCGGGCTGTTTGGCGTCATCCTCAAGCCCGCGTCGAAATCGGCGGTATACGCGATGATCGACGCACTCGACCTGTTCGGGATCGGGTCGAGCTGGGGCGGTTATGAGAGCCTGATTCTGCCGACCAGCCCGAGCCGCGGCCGAACCGCAACGCGTTGGGAGGCCGAAGGTCCCACCCTGCGCCTCCACATCGGCCTCGAAGACCCGCAGGACCTGATCGAGGACCTCGAACGCGGCTTCCACCAACTGCGCGCCGTCGCCGCAGCGGCGTGACCGGCCCGCTCAAGCGACGCCGAAGATCCTTATCGCCTGCTCATCGAATTTGAGCCCGAGGCCGGGAGCGGTCGGCATCGCGAGTTCGCCATTCACCGGCGCCGGGACTTCCTCCCACAATCGGAAGAGGCGGGGCATGTACTCGACGGTGAGGCCGTTGGGTACCGCGCCGACGAGGTGGACGTGGATCTCCGGCACGCCGTGGCTGACCACGGGAAGGTTGAAGGCCTCGGCCATGCCGGCGATCTTGAGCCACGGCGTGATGCCGCCCGAGCGCGCCTGGTCGATCATGACGATGTCGACCGAGCGGGCTTCGAGCATATGGCGGAACGGCACGATGCCGTAGAGGTACTCCCCGCCGGCGACCGGGGTCGCCAGTGCCGCGGAGACCCGACCCAGCCCGGCGTAGTCATCATGCGCCGTCACGTCTTCGAGCCAATAGAGCCCGACCCCGGCGTCTTCGACGCGTTTGCCGATATCGATCGCCTGCTCGACCCGCCAGCGTTGGTTGATGTCGCACATCAGATCCATGTCGGGGCCGACCGCCTCGCGGATGAGCCGGGCTTGCTCGACTTCGCGCGCCGGCGAGGTGACGCCCGGCAGCCCGAGTTGCATTTTGGTCTGGCGATGCCCCTTCTCGCGCAGTCTACCGGCGGCGGTGACCGCCTCTTCGAGCTTGAGCCCGCGCCGCAGGGCACCGCTGGCGTAGGTGGCGATGCGGTCTCGCCCGCCGCCCAGCAGCTTCCACAAGGGCAAACCCAGCGCCTTCCCCTTGATGTCCCACAGCGCGACATCGATCGCCGACAGTGCCATCGTGAAGATGCCCGCCGGGCCGGAGCCGCCGGCGGCCGCCCGCAGTTTCGCCGCGACCGCCTCGACCCGCAGCGGATCCTCGCCGATCGCCAATGCGCCGAGTTCGTCGACGGCGCGCCTCAACGTGCGGGTCAGCGCGCCGCCGAAGTAGGTGACCCCCAACCCCTCGACACCGTCATCGGTGCGGATTCGCAATGTGACGATCGGGTTCTTCGCATTGGGATTCTCCGAAAAGCCGGCGAGCGGCTCGTCGTTCGGCAGCGCGACGATCCCGGTCTGGATGCTCGCGATTTTCATCAGGCCACTCCGAACCGGTCGATCAGCTCGTGGCGGGGATTGCAGCGCCATCGCGGACTTTCCCTGCCGACCGGGAAATAACGGGAAATTTTCTCGATGTCCAGCACTGATCCTTGGATAATCAATGCCTTGCGAGCGGATTCCGGTAAAACGGCAGGGAATTTCAATTCCCTGCCGGAGCGCTTGGCAGGGAATTGGCAGGGAAATGCGAGGTAAGGACAACATCATCGACAGCGCGGCGTGTTTCTGATACGTTCTCATATGGGCTCACGGCGCATCGACACAACTTTCAAACTTCCGGGTAGGCTCTATCTAGCGCTAAAGGAGATCCCAACTCCCGCAGCTACAAGAGGGTGTGTTGCCACCGGCGGCGTGGTGTCGGTCGACATTGTGCCTCGGTCGCGAAGCGGGTGCGGGTGACGGGGCCGCCGGCCGGGCTGGGGGCAATGGCGGTTACGGGTGGAAATGGGATGCCTAGTACCTGGTTGCGCAAATTAGCGTATGTCGTACCCATCTCGCTTCGGTATCCCCGCTCGGAAGGGACGACAAATCTCGGTCGTCCCCGCGAAAGAGGCTGTCAGGAAATCCTGCGGACGGACAATTCGTCGTCCCCGCGAAAGAGGCTGTCAGGAAATCCTGCGGACGGACAATTCGTCGTCCCCGCGAAAGCGGGGATCCAGGGGCAAGCGACTGAAATCCCTGGGTTCCCGCTTTCGCGGGAACGACGAGCAAAGGGGCGCAAAGGTGGGATGTGCGGAATTGGATTACAGCCTCGAAAGCGGGGACCCAGAGCCTGCCCCCCTGTTCATGCCAGGGGCAGGCTCTGGCATGAACAGGGGGCGGCCGACGGGACATGAACGAGAAGCGTCCTTGCGTCTACATGCTGGCCAGCAAGCGCAATGGTACGCTTTATGTCGGTGTGACTAGCGATATTGCTAGCCGTGCTTGGCAACATCGTTCGAATGCCGTCGGCGGATTTGTTCGGGATTATGAAGTGCATCGGTTAGTGTTTGTCGAGTTTCACGAGACCATCGCCGATGCGATCCTCCGCGAAAAGCGCCTCAAGAAATGGCGCCGGGCGTGGAAACTGGAGTTGATTGAGCGCCACAATCCGCAATGGCATGATCTTTACGACCAGCTGACGTAAGAGCGCTCGCCCCCGTTCATGCCAGAGCCTGCCCCTGGCAAGAACAGGGGGGCAGGCTCTGGGTCCCCGCTTGCGCGGGGACGACGGGCGGGCAGAAGTTCAGTACGCTAATTTTTGCAACGAGGTACTAGGTTTTAAAAGCGGCCATCGTCGCCACGACCCCCGATACCGCGCTTATCTCAGCAGTACCGCTGGTGGAGCGAACCACGGAGGCATATCCTCGTTCACGGGGAGTTCGCAGCTCTCCGATCGCCGCGCCCGCCGCGGCTAGGAAAAACATGCCGTACATTCCGAGATGCTTCGACAGGCCTTGCTCGATGCTGCCCGGTACCGTTCTCGGGATATTCGCCCCGCCGAGAGCGACCGCTACGGCCGACGCTATGTGCTCGACTTTGAGATCAGCACTCCGGTAGGGCGGGCCGTCGTCCGATCCAGTTGGATTGTGCCGGTTGGGCAGAACGTGCTTAGGTTCGTCACCTGCTATATACGCTAATGACGGGAACCGGGATGGCGCCGATGGGCACCGATACTCACCTGCTCGATGTCGTGGCTCTGACGGTCGATCTTCCAGAGAAGGGGTTGGTCCGTGGCCAGGTCGGGACCGTCGTCGAGATGATCGGCCCAGGCACATACGAGGTCGAGTTTTCGGACGACGAGGGGCGTAGCTATGCGCAGGCCGCCCTAACTCACGACCAGGTCATGGTTCTCCATTACCGTCCGGAGCTCACCGGCTAACGCGAGGCTTATGGCGAGGAACGTTGGAACCTACTGGCATGTGCGAGGGTGTGATCCTGCACGTGACCTACACGGAGCGTGGTAAACGGATCAGAATTATCTCAGCGCGGCGGGCGGAACGGCATGAGCAAGACAGATATTATCGCCAGAATGCGCCGTAATGGCACGGTCGTCGAGGTACTGCCTTACGGTACTGAGCGGCCGTTCCCGGACACGCCCATGCGGCCGATGACGGAAGCGGAAGTCCATGCGGCGGCGCTCGCCGACCCCGACGCGCAACCGCTTACCGAGGAAAAGCTGGCGCGAATGAAGCCGGTACCGCGCGCCAAGACCCTGCGCCGCGCGCTCGGCCTGACGCAGGAAGAATTCGCGGCGCGCTATCACATCCCGATCGGCACGCTGCGCGATTGGGAACAGGGGCGATCTGAGCCCGACCAGCCGGCGCGGGCCTATCTGAAGGTCATCGCGGGCGATCCGGAAGGCGTGCGCCGCGCGCTCGAAGCCGGGCCAAAGCCCAGGCTAGACTAGAATTCCTCGGAACCGGCTCGCGGCAATGACTGATGGAAGCGACGTGGACAAGGTCTACTGCGTCTACATCCTGACCAACCAACGGAACACGGTCCTCTATGCCGGCGTGACTGGCGACCTCGGAGCGCGGGTTCATCAGCATCGAGAGAAGCTGCTGCCGGGATTTACAAAGCGCTACAACGTGTCCAAGCTCGTCTATTATGAGGCGGGATACGACGTGGCCGCAGTCATAACGCGGAAAAGCAGATCAAAGCAGGCTCGCGGCAGAAGAAGATCAACCTGATCAACCGGATAAATCCCGAATGGCGTGATTTGTACGAGGACCTGTAAGAATCCGTCACCGCAGGTCTTCGCAACGACATAGCTTTTTCTGTCATTGCGAGCGCAGCGAAGCAATCTGGTGCCCGAGATTGCTTCGTCGCTGCGCTCCTCGCAATGACAGATGGAGGAGACGTAGACGAAATTCGTGACCGAGATCCGCGAGGCGCTCGCGGCTTATCGCGCGACAGACGCACGGTGAAGCGGCAGCGAAGCGATCGAATAAACGCCCTCCTGCCGCCGAGGGGTGTAAAGTTCCCTGGCGCCGGAACTACGGCGGGAGGATGAGCACATGACCGCGACGTTCGACGAGGCGGCAGTCGATCCCCAACGAACGATCGCGGAACTCCGGCGGCAGCTCGACGCGTGCCGCGCCGAATTGGCCGCGCGCAACAGCGAATTCGGCGAGCGCATCGAACATCAGTCCGCCACGATCGACGTGCTCAAGGCGATGTCGGCCTCGCCGGGCGATCCGCAGCCGGTGTTCGACTTGATCGTCCGCAGGGCGCGAGATCTGTGCAACACCACGAACGCTGCCTTGTTCGAATTCGATGGTGAACTCGTCCATTCGCGTTCACGCGCGATCACCCCGGCGTACCGCACGCCCGAGGCAGATGAAGCCTACTTGCGGCTGTTTCCGATGGTGCCGACGCGCGGTTCCATCACTTGCCGGGCGATTCTTGACCGGCAGACCATTCATGTGCGCGACATGGCGAGCGCACCCGGAGTCAGCGCGGCCGTTCGCGATCTCGGTAACAAGTCGCAGATAGTGTTGCCGCTGTTGCGTGACGGCGCGGCGATCGGCGCGATCACGATGGCCAGCGTCGAGATCGGCGGCTTCTCCGATAGCCAGGTCGCATTGCTGCAAACCTTCGCCGAGCAGGCGGTCATCGCCATCACCAGCGCCGAGACCTATCGCGAATTGCGGCAGCGCACCGGCGACCTGCAGGAATCGCTCGAATACCAGACCGCGACCAGCGACGTGCTGAAGGTCATCAGCCAATCGACCTTCGACATCCAGCCGGTATTCGATACCATCGTCGCGACCGCCACACGGCTCTGCGACGCTGATGCCGCGACCATCCGCAGCCGTGAGGGCGAGGCATTTCGGGTAGCGGCGACCTTCGCCGCCTCGCCCGAGTACGCCGCCTTTCAGCGAGGCCGGTTATTGACGGCGAGTCGCGAGACCCTTGCCGGACGGACCGCGATCGAGGGACAGGTCGTTCACATCCACGACATCGCGTCCGACCCAGAATACGCCGACCTCAAGTCGGCTACGCTCGGGCAATTCCGGACCGCGCTCGGCGTGCCGCTGCTGCGCGAGGGGGTCGTGGTCGGCGTGATCACTCTCCGGCGGCAACGGGTGCAGCCTTATACCGACAGGCAGATCGAGCTCGTTCGCACCTTTGCCGATCAGGCGGTGATCGCGCTGGAAAATGCCCGGCTGCTCGGGGAATTGCAGCAGCGGACCGCCGAACTGGCCGCGCGCAACAGCGAATTCGGCGAGCGCATCGAGCATCAGTCCGCCACGATCGACGTGCTCAAGGCGATGTCGGCCTCGCCGGGCGATCCGCAGCCGGTGTTCGACTTGATCGTCCGCAGGGCGCGAGAACTGTGCAACATCCCGAACGCTGGCTTGTTCGAATTCGATGGTGAACTCGTCCATCGCCGATCATCAGTTGGCCACGAGGCATATGCTACGCCCGACGCAAGGGAAGCCTACGAGCGGCTGTTTCCGATGGTGCCGACGCGCGGTTCCATCACTTGCCGGGCGATTCTCGACCGGCAGATCATTCATGTGCGCGACCTGGCGACCGCACCCGGAGTTAGCGCCGCCGTTCGCAATCTCGGTCACAAGTCGCAGATATCGTTGCCGCTGTTGCGTGACGGCGCGGCGATCGGCGCGATCGCGATAGCCAGCGTCGAGATCGGCGGCTTCACGGACAGCCAGGTCGCATTGCTGCAAACCTTTGCCGAGCAAGCGGTCATCGCCATCACCAGCGCCGAGACCTATCGCGAATTGCGGCAGCGCACCGACGACCTCCAGGAATCGCTCGAATACCAGACCGCGACCAGCGATGTGCTCAAGGTCATCAGCCGCTCGACCGCCGATGTGCAACCGGTGCTGGACACAGTAGTCGAGACGGCCGCCCGGCTTTGCGGCGCAGATGCTGCAACGATCAATATACGCGAGGGCGAGGTCTACCGCCCAGTGTCGAGTTCGACCAGTGCAGCCGAGCCCGAGCATTGGGCGATCCGGCGCCTGCGAACTATTGTCCCTGGTCGCGACACCATCCCCGGCCGGGTGGCGCTCGAAGGCAGGGTCGTGCATGTCGCGGACATCCGCGCTGAACCGGACTACGCCGACGCGCAGCCCGAGACTGTAGCGGCCGGGCGACGTACCATCCTTGGGGTGCCGCTGCTGCGCGAGGGGGCCGTGCTCGGCACGATTGGTCTTGCGCGGACGCGGGTCGAGCCGTTCACCGAGCGGCAGATCGAACTGGTGCGCACCTTCGCCGACCAAGCAGTGATCGCGATCGAGAATGCGCGGCTGCTCGGCGAGTTGCAGGCCCGCACGCGCGACCTCGAAGAATTGCTCGAATACCAGACCGCGACCAGCGACGTGCTCAACGTCATCAGTCGCTCGACCGCCGATGTGCAACCGGTGCTGGACACAGTGACCGAGACCGCCGCGCGGCTTTGCGCCGCCGATTCCGCAACGGTCTTTTTACGCGAGGGCGAGGCCTACCGCCGTGTGTCGTCCTCCGCCGCCAAAATGGAACCCGAGTATTGGGCGATCCGGCGCCAGCAAATTATTGTCCCCAGTCGCGACAGCGTCGTCGCGCGGGCGGCGCTCGAAGGCAGGGTCGTGCATGTTGTGGACATCCTCGCCGACCCGGACTACGCGTCGCCCGAGGCTGCAGCGTCCGGGCGACGCACCATCCTTGGAGTGCCGCTGCTGCGCGAGGGGGCCGTTCTCGGCACGATTGGTCTCTCGCGGAAACGAGTAGAGCCGTATACCGAGCGGCAGATCGAACTGGTGCGCACCTTTGCCGACCAGGCGGTCATCGCGATCGAGAATGCGCGGCTGCTCGGCGAATTGCAGGCGCGCACGCGCGATCTCGAAGAGTTCGCTCGAATACCAGACCGCGACCAGCGAGGTGCTCAACGTCATTAGCCGCTCGACCGCCGATGTGCAACCCGTGTTGGACACAGTGGCCGAAACCGCCGCCCGGCTTTGCGGCGCCGATCTCGCAGCGATCGCAATACGCGAGGGCGACGTCTACCGCTATGTGTCGATGTCGACCAGTGCAGCGGAGCCCGAGTATTGGGCGATCTTGCGCCAGCGAACCCATGTCCCCGGTCGTGAAACCGTCACCGCGCGGGTGGCGCTCGAAGGCAGGGTAGTGCATGTCGCGGACATCCGCGCTGACCCGGACTACGGGTCTCCCGAGGCTCTGGCGTCCGGGCGACGAACCCAGCTTGGGGTGCCGCTCCTGCGCGACAGCGAGCCGATCGGCATCATCATGCTTTCCCGGAAGCGGGTCGAGCCGTTCACCGAGCGGCAGATCGAACTGGTGCGCACCTTTGCCGACCAGGCGGTCATCGCGCTGGAAAATGCCCGGCTTCTGGGCGAATTGCAGCAGCGCACCGACGAATTGGCCGCGCGCAACAGCGAATTCGGCGAGCGCATCGAGCATCAGTCCGCCACGATCGACGTGCTCAAGGCAATGTCGGCCTCACCAGGCGATCCGCAGCCGGTGTTCGACTTGATCACCCGCAGGGCGCGGGATCTGTGCAACACCACGGGCGCTGCCTTGAGCGAATTCGATGGTGAACTCGTCCATCGCCGATCTTGGGTGGGCACCGAGGCATACGGCGCGCCCGAGGCAGTCGAAGCTTACGAGCGGCTGTTTCCGATGGTGCCGACGCGCGGTTCGATCACTTGCCGGGCGGTTCTTGACCGGCAGACCATTCATGTGCGCGACATGGCGACCGAACCCGGAGTCAGCGCAGCCAGTCGCAATCTCGGTTACAAGTCACAAATAGCGTTGCCGCTGTTGCGCGACGGCGCGGCGATCGGCGCGGTGGGGGTGACCAGTGGAGAGATCGGCGGCTTCACCGACAGCCAGGTCGCATTGCTGCAAACCTTCGCCGAGCAGGCGGTGCTCGCCATCACCAGCGCCGAGGCCCATCGCGAATTGCGCGAGCGCACCGACGCGCTGAGCCGCTCGGTCGCCGAATTGCAGGCGCTCGAGGAGGTGCTGCGCGCGGTCAATTCCTCGCTCGACCTCGACACCGTGCTGGCCAACATCATCGGCCGCGCGGCGCAGCTCTCGCAGGCCGACGAGGGCACGATCTACGAATTCGACGAAGCCGAAGAAGTCTTCGTGCCCAAATCCGCCTTTGGCATGAGTGCCGAGCGGGTGGAGGCACTGCGCGAGCGACGGGTTCGATTGGGCGAGACCCATCTCGGCCGTGCCGCGGTGCTGCGCGCGCCCGTGCATGTCGAGGACGTGCAGCAGGATCCGACGAACCCCGATGTCGGTGCATTGCTGGAAGGCATCCATGCCGTTCTCGCGGTGCCGCTTTTGCGCGAGGACAAGGTCGTCGGCGGGCTGGTGATCCGGCGGCGGACCGTCGGCGGCTTCGCGCCGACCATCCCGACCCTCTTACAAACCTTCGCCGGGCAGGCCGTGCTCGCGATCGAGAACGCGCGGCTGTTCCAGGAACTCGCCGCCCGCGGCGAGGAGGCGCGCCACGCGCGCACCGCCGCCGAGGCGGCGTTGCACGAATTGGAGGCGGCGCAGGCCGATCTTGCCCACGCCCGGGATGTCGCCGAGGAAGCGACGCAGGCCAAGTCGATGTTCCTCGCCAATATGAGCCACGAGATCCGGACGCCGATGAACGCCATCATCGGGCTGTCCAACCTCGCGCTCTTGAATGCGCCCGACTTCAAGCAGCGCGACTATCTCGCCAAGATCCACACCGCCGGCGTGTCGTTGCTCGGCATCATCAACGACATCCTCGATTTTTCGAAGATCGAAGCCGGCGCGCTGACGATCGAAACCATCCCGTTCTGGGTCGACGACGTGCTGGGCAACGTCAATACGCTGATCGGGCAGAGGGCCAGCGAGAAAAAGCTGGAGCTGGTGTTCAGCGTGGCGGACGACGTGCCGCAGGGGCTGTTGGGCGACCCGCTGCGGGTGAGCCAGATCCTGACCAACCTGATCAGCAACGCGGTCAAGTTCACCGAAGAGGGGCACATCCAGGTATCGATCACCCGGCTCGACGAGAGGGACGGCCGGGCGTGTCTCGAGATCGCCGTCGCCGACACCGGCATCGGCATGACACAAGAGCAGAGCGCCCGGCTGTTCTCGGCGTTCAGCCAGGCCGACGGTTCGACCACCCGCAGATATGGCGGCACCGGGCTGGGCCTGACGATCGTCAAGCGGCTCGCCGAGATGATGGACGGCGACGTCAAGGTCGAAAGCGAGGCCGGGGTCGGCAGCACCTTCCGCGTCACGCTGTGGCTCGGCGTCACCGAGCGGCAGCGGCCGCGGCAAGCGATGCCGGTCGCGATCGTCGGCATGCGGGCATTGGTGGTCGACGACAATCCGCTCGCGGCCGAGATCTTGACCCGCAGCCTACAGGCTCTGCAGATGCGCGCGGACAGCGTGGGGTCGGCGCGCGAGGCCTATACGGCGCTCGACCAAGCGGCGGCCGGGGATCCCTACCAGGTGGTCTTTATGGACCACTGGATGCCGGAGATCGACGGCGCCGAGGCGACGCGGGCGATCCTGCACGACCGCGCGGGCGGGACGCCGCTGCAGATCATCATGGTGACGGGCTTTGCCACGGAGGCGGTGCGCCAGGCGGCCGACGCCGCCGGGGCGGTAGGGTTCCTGACCAAGCCGGTCACCCTGTCTTCGCTTTACGACATGCTGGTCGGGACCTTTGCCGGTGGCGGCAAGGCCCGCTCTGCACTGCCGGAGGCGGCGGCGCCAAACCTGACCGGCATCCGCGTGCTGCTGGTCGAGGACAATGCGGTCAATCAGCAGATCGCGGTGGAATTGCTGACGCGCGGGGGTGCGGCGGTGACCGTCGCCAATAACGGCCGCGAGGCGGTGGCCGCGATCACCGGCGTCGTGCAGCCGCCGCCCTGCGACATCGTACTCATGGACATGCAGATGCCGGTGATGGACGGCCACGAGGCCACGCGGGAGATCAGATCGGATCCGCGCTACGACAGCTTGCCGATCATCGCGATGACCGCGCAGGCGATGGCCGAGGAGCGCGATCAGTGTCTCGCCGAAGGCATGAACGACCACATCACCAAGCCGATCGACCCGGATCTCTTGTACCGCACCGTATTGGCGTTCGCCGGGCAGCGCGTCGTTCCCCGCGCCGGCGCCGCGAGCGAAGCGCTGGCGACCGAGGCAGCGTCCGCCGAGCTGACGGCGATTGCCGGGGTCGATACCGCCGACGGGTTGCACCGGGTGGGCGGCAATTTGCGCCTCTACCGCGCCATGCTGCAGCAATATGCCGAAGACCAGGCCGAGACGCCGGCCGCCCTGCGCGCGGCACTCGCCGCCGGCGACGCAAAGACGGCCGAACGGCTGGCGCACACGCTCAAAGGCGTCTCCGCCACCCTCGGCATCAAACCCGCCAGCGAAGCGGGGGCGGTCGTCGAAGACCGCATCCGGCACGGCAGGCTGGAGGGGATCGAAGACGATCTGATGGCATTGGAAGAGGCGACCGAAACCGTGATCGCCGGCATCCGGGCGGCGCTGGCGCCGGCCGCATCGGCGGCCGCGCCGGAAGCGGCCGATCTGGCGGTCGTCATCCCATTGCTCGGACGGCTGGAGGCGCTGCTGGCCGACAACGACGGCGCCGCCCTCGATTGCGTGCTGGAGGCGCAGGAGGCGCTGGCTCGGGTGCTGAGCGCCGAGGAGTTCGCCGGGCTGACCCGCGAGGTTCAGAACTTCGCTTTCGATGCGGCGCTGGCGCAGTTGCGGGCGATTGTCGCCCGTATCGGGGGCGACGGCGCTGCGCTGAGCACTTTGCTGCAGCGGTTGGAAACCACGCTGGCCGACGGCGACGGCGAGGCGCTCGATTGCGCGGTTGCGGCGCAGGAGTTGCTGGAGCGGGCACTGGGCGCGCAGGAGGCAGGCGCACTGCTCCGCGAAGTCGGCAATTTCGACTTCGACGCCGCCTTGGTCCGGGTGCGCAGCCACAGCGCCCGTCTCGCCCCGGAGCTCGCCCGCTGACCCGAAATGAACCCCGCAATCCCTCGTCACCCCGGCGGAAAGCGGGGGTCCAGGGGCGTAACTGCGCGTACGCTTGCGTCGTGGATTCCCGCTTTCGCGGGAATGACGAATGGTTCACAGCTGTTGTTGCACCGTTGTAGTCAGACAGTCAGATCTTGACTTCGCTGATCTGAAGCGTCGGTTGGATATCGGTGTATCTCGGAATGTCCGCCATGATAACGTTCGCATGGGGCCCGAAAGCGGATTGGAATTCGGCCACCGAGTTCGAAATAGAGATGACCCATCGCAATAAAGGCCGGCCGTGATCCCGGCGTCGCGCCGGACACCCCTTGCTCGACGGCGACGCCTTTGCACACTTTTCCCAATTTTTCCCGAACCATGGGTATGTGGGTGTTGCAGTAGTAGTTCATGTCGAACTTACTGCCCTCGTTATTTGGATACAGCACGCTTACTTTAATCATCTACTACCTCCGGTGATTGCGCGTCATTTCCGTTTGTGAGCGTCAATCGGGGCTGGCTGTTTTCGCTGATATTCGATCAAAATAACAGCGATGAGTGCGGGCTGGGTCGCGGAATCCCTCGATTGTGGGGAGCTGTGTTGGTGAGATAACAGCGAACACCCTGGCTGATCGGCGTTGTAACGGCCGGGAGAACAGCCAATCGCCTGACATTGCGCCGCCACAATTATCAATTCACACAATATACGATACCATCCGATTGCGGCTAATTTCGGGTCCCCGTTTCAGTTCGCCATCGCGCGCATGCCAGCCAATTCCGCTTCGCGGCGGCAGGCGTACCGGCTTGTTCCGGCATGGCCATTGACGGACTGGTGTTGAGATGATACCCACCGCTTTGCGGATCCACCCAGACGACGGTGTCGTTTGGGCAATGTTCTTGCGCCTGTTGTTCGGTCCGGAAAGCCACCAGCACCTCGGGCGCCTGCGCGCAAGCTGCGAAGGCGGTCGGAAGAGCCGCGAGGAGCAATCGCGAAGGAACCCGAGGGAGCATCGGCGGCTTCGATCCCCTTACTCAGCCCTTTGCCGCGCTGAAGAACTGATAGATCGCGGAGTAGCGGATGCGCACCTGCTCTGAGACATGGCCGGTGTCGCAGCCGGCTGTCGGCGCGACTCCGCCCTTGGTGTCCGTCCGGCGAATAAAGGCTGCCTCACCAAGAATACCCTGCCCTTCATGGGCTTTGGCGCGTAGCAGGAGCCATTGAATCGCACCTTTCTCCGGCGCATCGGCCTTCGCAATAACCTCGCCGACGATCGCGGACCCATCGGCCATCTTCCAGGTCGGACCGGCGAAGTGATTGCCGATCTGCCGGCCTTCCTTGTCGAAGAGATTTGCCTCCGGTGCCGTGAAGGTCCATTGGAAGCGGCTTCCTTTGGCTTCGCAGACATAGATCTGAACGCCGTCTGCAGTGACCTCAAGCAACAGTGTGGAGCCCTGCGGAGGCGCTACCCCGGTTTGGTCGGCATTAACGGCAAATGCGCTCATGCCCATCAAAATTCCCGCGGTAATAGCAAACGCCATATTCGCCGGAACGCGTCTGAACTGCTGCATACGCTTAAACCATAGGCCTCGCTCTAATCTCGTCCGGTACCTTGCGGGGCAGGAATTGGCCGTCTCTAAGGTCGCCGGTGAAGGTGCCGCCCTCGACGACGATTTTGCCCCGCAGCATGGTGAGGGAAGGCCAGGCGGCTAGGTCGCGGCCTTCCCAGGGGGTGTAGTCGGCTTCGTGCAGTTCGGCGGCGCGCACGGTTTTGCGACGGCGCGGGTCGAGGAGCACGATGTCGGCGTCGGAGCCGACGGCGAGCGCTCCCTTGCGCGGGTAAAGACCCATGATCTTGGCGGCGTTGGCCGAGACGAGGCCGACGAAGTCGGACAACCCATAGCCGCGCTTTTCGACGGTCTCGGTATAGATCAACGACAGGCGCGGCTCGACCCCCGCATTGCCGCCGGTCGTGTCGTCTATCCGCCGCCCTTGCAGTTTGATGCGCAGCGGGCAGCAGATCTCGTCAGTAGCAACGGTCTGGATCGCGCCGTGATCGGTCGCTCGCCACAACGCCTCCTGGTCCTCGCGGAATTTCAGCGAGGGATAGGTATGGTAGATCTGACCGTTCGGTCTTTTATAGTCTTCGGCCGTGTACATCAGGTACTGGTGCAGGGTCTCGCCGTAGATCGGCACGCCCTTGGCGCGCGCCGCGGCGATCGCGGCGACTCCGGTCGCCGCCGAGGTATGCATCATGTAAAGCGCAGAGCCTTCGATGTTGGCGGCCAGCCGAATGACCCGGTTGAACGACAAATCCTCCGACAAGGTGTTGTGCACCTCGGCCATGTTCTCGAAGCTGGTCCGGTCTTCGCGGAACAGCTTCTCGTACATGTGCATGACGATGTCGTTGTCCTCGGCGTGGATCGCCGCGATGCCTCCGGCTTGCGCCAGAACCTTCAGCACCTCCCAGATATCGCCGAAGTCGACCATGCGGCCCTTGCGGCTGGGGGTGATGTCGGTCGTGAACATCTTGACCGAGGCGTGCCCGGCCTGCACTGCCTCGGCGAGCTCGCCGAGGCGCTCGGGCGCGATCTTGCCGAGCAGCATCGTGTGAAAGGCATAGTCGCCATAGCAGGCGCCTGCCCACTGCCGCTGCCGCCGTTCTATTGCCTGCTGGATTGACTCGCCGCCCTCTACCGGGGCGAAGTCGATCGTCGTGGTGGTGCCGCCGTACAAAGCCGCCAGGCTGACCCGCGAGGCCGGCTCGGTCAGCGTCGGTTGGGCCACTCCAGGCATCGGCATCGGCCAGTTGCAATGGACATGCGGGTCGATGCCGCCCGGGATGACGATCTGCCCCGCGGCGTCGACGACTTGCCCCGGGCCGAGGGCGGCAAGGCTGCCCGGCGCACCGATCGCGGCGATTTTTTCGCCAGCAACGCCGATATCGGCGGGCTCGGGACCGGAGGGAAGGACAGCGGTGCCGCCGGAGACGACGATGTCGAGCAAATTAAGCCTCCCAATGCTGGTGAAGCCCCCACCCTAGCAATCCCCCGCATGCGGGGGAGGGAAGGGGAGGGGGCGCGCGAATGCGAAATGCGCGAAGATCTCGGCGCGCGGGATATCGTGGACGATGAAGACCAGCCGGCTGCGGTGATCCTGATCGGGCCAGTCGTCGAGCCATTCCAGCGCGAACATCGCATGCTGGGCCGCTTGGACGACGGCGGGGCGGTCGGGCCGGTCCGCGAAGCGCACGATCCCCTTGACCCGCAGCAGGTCGGTGCCGCGCTCGCGGGCGAGGCCGCCCAGTGCACGGGCGAAGTCCAGTCGACTCAATGCTCCTTCGAGGATCACGCCGAAAGCATCGATGCCATGGGTGTGGATAGCGACCGCCTCGGCCGGCTTTACCCGACCAGTCGAGAGTTTGCCGTCGCCGAACAGCACCGCACCGGCATCCTCGGTCTCGGCCGCGAGGATGCGGTCGGCGCGGTCGTTGAGCGCATCGAGACGGCGAACGAGATCTGTACCGAGCGGCGCGAGGTCGGTCTTGGTGATCACCAAAGTATCGGCGAGCGCGGCCTGCCGCCCCGCCTCGGCGAAGCGGTCGAGACTGTCGGCGCCATTCACCGCATCGACCAGAGTGACGACCCCCGCCAAATGCAACGAGTGGTCGAGCATCGGATCGCCGCCCAATGTGAAGAGGATCGGAGCGGGGTCGGCAAGCCCCGTGGTTTCGATGACGAGCCGCCGAAACCGCCTTATTTCGCCGGTATCGCGGCGCTCGAGGAGGCTGCGCAAGGTGCGCGCAAGGTCCTCGCGCACCGCGCAGCACAAGCATCCCCCCGGCAGCTCCAGCACACTGCCTTCGACGAAATCGACGAGGTGATGGTCGATTGCGATCGCGCCGAGCTCGTTGATGATGACAGCCGTATCGGCGAGGGCGGGCGAGACGAGCGCGCGCCGCAATAGCGTTGTTTTGCCACTGCCGAGAAACCCGGTCAGTACGGTCGTAGGCAGAGTCTCCGAGAGGCCCACGCTTAACCATTCTCCGCTGGGATATCCGGCATCGATCGTTTCACGTCGCGGCCGGAGCGACAAGACGGGCAGCAAAAGTAAAGCGCGGCAGTGACATAGGCCATTGCGTTCGGCCACCCGCGTCTGCATCATCCCTGCCATAAGTGGCGCGCATATGCGCGCGAGCGGAAGGGCGAGGAAATGCGGGCGGTGACGTGAACGGTGGCGATGTCTCTCCCGGCGAGGCGCAACTCGTCATCTCGGGCGTGTCGAAGCATTTTGGCGGCGTGCGGGCGGTGGAGGCGGTGACGCTCTCGGTCCGCTCCGGCGAGCTGATCTCGGTCATCGGTCCGAACGGCGCCGGCAAGACCTCGCTCCTCAACATGATCAGCGGCTTCTACCGGCCCGACACCGGCGCAATCGTTTTTGCGGGCAAGGACATCACCGGCGCTCGTCCTTCGCACATCGCGGCGCTTGGGATTGCCCGCACGTTCCAGAACATCGCGCTGTTCGCCGGCATGACGGTGCTCGACAACATCATGCTTGGGCGTCACGTGCACATGAAGGCCGGAGTGCTGTCCTCCTTTATCTATTGGGGCTTGGCGCAGAAGGAGGAAATCGCCCATCGCGCGCGGGCCGAGGAGCTGATCGAGCTTCTCGAGCTCGAGGATTTGCGCAAGCAGCCGACAAGCGGGCTCGCCTATGGCCTGAGAAAACGCGTCGAATTGGCGCGCGCCCTGGCCCTCGACCCGAAATTGCTGCTGCTCGACGAGCCGATGGGCGGCATGAACCAGGAAGAAAAAGAGGACATGGCCCGCTTCATTCTCGATGTGAACCAGCAATGGGGCACGACGGTAATCCTGATCGAGCACGACATGGCGGTGGTGATGGACATTTCGGATCGCGTCGCGGTGCTCGACCGCGGCCGCAAGATTGCCGAAGGCAGCCCCGGCGAGGTGCAGCGCCACCCCGACGTGATCCGCGCCTATCTCGGCACCGCGAAAGAACGCCAGGAGGTCGCCGCCGCATGACGCAGTCGACACTGCCGCGTTTGCTGCGGCGCAACGCCGAGCAAATGGCGGAGCGGCCGGCGATCCGTGAAAAGAACCACGGCATCTGGCAGACCTTTACCTGGGCGCAGTATTGGGAGGAGGTGCGGGACTTTGCACTGGGCCTGGCCGCGCACGGCTTTCGCGGCGGCGACAAGCTCGCGGT
>CAVSZA010000044.1:0-77798 GCA_963732095.1 uncultured Alphaproteobacteria bacterium | reverse complement strand
GTGAAGGGTTTCGGACGACGGCCGATCGCGACGCTGCGACTGGTACCGGGGCCGTCGTCCGAAACCGTCCAATGAAGGAACCCGCGGGGAGTTGAGGCAGGGAGATGCCGCCTGGCCCTATGGCGATTTGACGACGGCGAAGGGAGTGGCAGAAGCCGTGAAGGCGCGAGGGTGTTGTGATCGTAGGTGGTAGATGGAATTATCGGGTTGGAATGAGTGGTGCTGACGCTGTGTTTCGGCGATACGTGCACCCTCGACTGCAATGCTAGCGACGTATTGGGCCGAGCGGGAAGGTTGCCGGTCCATGACCAGCGCGGGAAGCGTGGTGCAGCAGGTGTGGACGCTCATGAGGTATCGATACTGAAGACCACCAGAGGCGTGGTGGGCCGGTGCCGTGGCTGGCAGCCGGCCTCGAGGTCTCAATGACGAACATCCGGCCGCCGCAGCAAGGGCAAGGGTGGGCGAGCGGTTGCGCCGGATCGGTCTGTCTCGTCTGCTCGGTTGCCGTTGAGGCCAGGTCCAAGAGTTTACGCACGGCTTCCATCGTTTCGGTGCGATTGGTGCTGGCGAACAGGCCGTAGTGGCGGATGCGGTGGAAACCCTTGGGGAGTACGTGGCTGAGGAAGCGGCGGATGAACTCGCCAACGTCGAGCGTCTTGGTCGTGTAGCGGCTCGGTCCCTCGATCCGATAGTCCTTGACCTTGAATGTGACGCTTCGCTCGTTGAGCGCGATCAGGCGGCGGTTTGAGATGGCGACACGGTGGGTGTAGCGCGACAGATAGGCGAGCACGGTCTTGGGTCCGGCGAACGGGCGCTTGGCATAGACGAACCAGCGGGTCTTTCTGAGCGGGGCGAGGAACGCGGTGAATGCTGTGGCGGCGGTGAGATGCGCGTGGGCGCCGAAGAACTGCAGCTTGCCCACCGCTTTGCCGCCGCGAGCTTTGTGAGCATCAACCGACGGAACAGCTTTGAGAGCACGCGCACGGGCAGGCAGAAGTTGGGCTTGCATGGGATCCAACGGCTGCCATCCCTGGTGAGCCCGCCGCCTGGCACAATCATATGGATGTGCGGATGATGCGTCATTGCCGAGCCCCAGCTGTGCAACACCGAGGTGGTGCCGATGCGGGCGCCGAGATGCTGGGGGTCGGCTGCGATGGTGAGCATCGTCTCCGCCGAGGCCGTGAACAGCAGGTCGTAGATCACGGCCTTGTTGTGGTAGGCGATGTCGCCGATCGTCGACGGCAGCGTGAAAACGACATGGAAATAGGGCACCGGGAGCAGCTCGGCCTCGCGCGCCGCCATCCATTCGCGCGGCCGCGCCCTGGCACTTGGGACAGTGCCGGTTGCGGCAGCTATTATAGGCGATCACCGTATGGGCGCAGTCCTCGCAGCGCGCCAAGTGCCCGCCGAGGGCCGCCGTGCGGCAGTTCTCGATAGCGCTCATCACCTTGAGCTGGTCGAGGCTCACGTGACCACGGTTGGCATGACGCCAAGCGGACCCGTGGCCGCGGAAGATGTCCGCGACCTCCAGAGCTGGCCGGGCCAATGCGCCCGCTACGTCGTCGGCGGAGCGAGTGTTCTCTTTGGTACGAGCGGCGTGAGCCGGTCGAGCGGGCTCATGACTTCGCGAATCAGGTTGGTGGCTACCTGGGTGTAGCGCGCCGTGGTGTCGAGCTTGGCATGCCCGAGCAAGACCTGATTCACGCGAATGTCAATGTTCTGCTCCAGCAGATGTGTGGCGAAGCTGTGGCGCAGCGTGTGCGGAGCCACCCATCTGGGCAATGAAGCCAGTTCGGCAGCCATATGGCAGACGCGATTGAGCTGGCGCGTGGTCATTGGGTTGATGCGGTCGCGGCCCGGGAACATCCATACCGCCGGGCGCGCGATGCGCCACCAGTCGCGTAACAGCTCCAACAGCTGCGGCGACAGCATGGCAAAGCGATCCTTGCGGCCTTTGCCCTGCTCGACCCGCAGCATCATGCGCTTGGAGTCAATGTCGCAGACCTTCAGCGCGACAACCTCCATGGCCCGCAGGCCGGCCCCGTAAATAAAGATCTTGCGCCGCCTTGTGCTTGGGACCGGGGCCGCCTCCAGCAGGCGTAGCACCTCCTCGGGCGAGAGCACCCGCGGCAGCTTGCGCGGCTCGTAGACGAATACGAGATGTCGCGTCGTCTCCGGCCGGTCGAGCGTCACCTTGGAAGAAGAACCGCAGCACCGTCACCGTCGCGTTGATGGTCGGCGGCTGAACGCCGGTCGCGGTCAGGTGCAATTGGAAGGCGCGCAGGTCTTCGACAGTCGCAGTGTCCGGAGACCGGTCCACCCAGGCTGCCAAGCTTCTTGACAGCGCGGATGTAGTCACGTTGCGTATCAGGTGTGAACCCGCGGAGGCTCATGTCTTCGAGCATGCGTTGGCGCAGCGGGCTGATGGGCTTCTCGCTCATTGGGGCTCCTGTCTCGAGGTCGGAGTGCTTCAACCCCTCGATCCTCAAGGCGAGGCCCCCCGCCCGTCACCAGCGCTCAATCAACGTTGTTGCTGTCCTGTCGGTTTATCTGGGCCGCCTTCTCCCGCGGTAGCGGGTTCGTTCTCTGACCCAAAGGTGACGTTACGAGGACGCGCGAGGTCGGAGTCAGCGGCCGTGATCGGCGCAATGACCGCGGATGGTCTCACATCAGAACGACCAATTCGGTCTCTTGACGAGCATAACGAGGCAGTCTCAGATCGAAAAAGTTCGGGCGTTCATCGAGGTCTATCCATCCCGCCTTCGTGGGATGCAGGCGAGCGGCACGCCCGGCGAGGGTCTGCCGGACTATGGCTCCAGATTTCAGCAAGCGCGGTAACGAGCCGATCGATTTGCTCATCGGAATGTAGCGGGGTCGGGGTGAGCCGCAGGCGCTCGGTGCCGCGGGGGACCGTCGGGTAGTTGATCGGCTGGACATAGATGCCGAAGCGCAGGAGCAGCTCGTCGGAAATGGCCTTGCAGCGCTGCGGATTGCCGACCACGACGGGCACGATGTGGCTCTCGGAGGGCATGACGGGCAATCCTGCCTCGAGCAGGCGCCGTCTCACCGTGGCGGCGCGCTCCTGATGGCGGGCGCGTTCGATCTTGCTCGACCTAAGGTGACGGACGCTGGCAAGGGCGCCGGCGGCGAGAGCAGGCGGCAGCGACGTTGTGTAGATGAATCCGGGCGCGCAGCACCGGAGAAAATCGATCAGTGCTGCCGATCCGGCGATATAGCCACCCATCACGCCAATGGCCTTGCCAAGCGTACCTTGGATCGCGGTTAGCCGATGCATTGCGCCGTCGCGTTCGGCGATCCCACCGCCGCTCGGGCCGTACATGCCAACAGCATGGACCTCGTCGAGATAGGTCATCGCGCCATACCGCTCGGCGACATCGCAAATCTCTGCGACCGGCGCGATATCGCCATCCATCGAATAGACCGACTCGAAGCAGACGAGCTTCGGCCGCCACGGATCGGCGCCCGCCAGGCTGTTCTCAAGGTCGACGGGGTCGTTGTGGCGGAAAATTCGGTATTGGGCGCCGCTGTGCCGGATACCCTGGATCATTGAGGCGTGGTTTGCCGCATCGGAGAAGACGACGCAGTCGGAGATCTGTCCGGCCAACGTGGAAATGGCCGCCTCATTGGCGACGTATCCTGAAGTGAAGAGCAACGCCCTCTCCTTGCCGTGGAGGTCGGCAAGCTCATTCTCCAGGAGCACGTGGTAATGGCTGGTTCCCGAAATGTTGCGAGTCCCGCCTGCGCCGGCTCCGACCCGATCGATAGCGTCATGCATTGCGGCGAGCACCGCCGGATGCTGGCCCATGCCCAGGTAATCGTTCGAACACCAGACGGTAACCTGATCTTGGAAACGATGATCGAAGGCCCGAGGAAAGTGGCCGGCGCATCGCTCCAGGTCCGCAAAGACTCGATATCGATTTTCGCTTCGAATGAGCTCGAGACGCGGCTCAAAGAGTTGGTCGAAATTCATCGCTTCCTCTGTCGCTTAGGATGAGCCTGAAATCGAGTGTGACGAACGGAGGTTATTGCCGGTTGTCCGCCAGGGTTGGGAGGCAGCTGCGGACCATCATTCAAAGAGAATTGAGAAACGTGAAGAGCTGCTGCTTCTGTGCCTCGGTCAGATCGAAGAAGCGTTCCGTCACGTCCTCGGCCTCGCCCTTGTGGCGCTCGATCGCGTTCTCCAGCGTCAACGATGCGTGGTCATGCATAAAGCGCGGCCGCATGCGCAGGCCCCAAAGTGGCGCCGTGCGGAGTTTGTTCGCAGTATCTTGCGGCCCGGCCTGGACGATGCCGTCGCCGGTCCTGATGTCGTGCAGCAGAAAATCGCTGTAGGGATGGATGATCTTGTTGCCGAGCGCCGCCGGCACGGCGAAAGTTCCGCCATTGATCACGGTGCCGGGTGGCGCCGTGTGATGGTTTGGACGTGACAGAGATTGCAGCCGATCCTCTCGAACAACGCATGCCCGGCTTGGGCATCGGCTCCGGCCGCCAAGTCGGCATCGCGCGGCGGGGCCTTCGTGCCGCGGACGAACTGAGCGAAGTGGTCGATATCGGCCAGACCTAGATCGTCCGGCACATCCTCGGGATCCGCCGTCACTTTGCCGATCGTCGTCTCATCCTTCGGCCGCAAACGGTTGGTCACGCCCATCTCCTTCAAATAGGCGTCGCCGATGAAGGAAAGCAGAGAGCTGTGCTGGTCCTTCCAGCCGAAGCGGCCGATGCGATTTTGTCCAGGCGCCTCCAGCACCGGGACGGCGATGGCCTCGCCGTGAATCTTGCCGTGGGTAGCACGCACTTGCTGGGCGGCGATGGCCATCAGCGTGTTGTCGTCGATCGCTTCGACGAAGCCGTCGCCCAGCGTATTGAGGGCCGCCCGCAACGCCCGGATATTCTCCGTTTCCGGCACATGTTCTTGCGCCTCCGGAACGACCGCGCGATCGTTGACGAGGGAACGTCCGCCGATGCTGCTCGCGCCATCATCGATCGGGAATGGTGGGATTGACAAAATTGCCGTTGGCATCGGTGTGGCCGACGCGCAGCTCAGTGAACTGGCTGGCACCGCCGCTGACCGGGTTTTGATGACAGTCGGCGCAAGCCCGCGCGTTGAAGACCGGTCCAAGCCCGCTATTGACGTCGTGAGTCAGTTCGTAAATTTGCTGATCGAGCGCGAAACTGTCGCCGGCCGGTTCCGCGATCCCGTTGCTAACGCTGCGCGAGCCCGGATTCTCGACGAGTGTCGGGGTATCGAAGCCAGTGGGCGCTTCGGTAAAGGCCTGCTGCGCCGCCACCGCCGCGACGCTCGCACCGCACAACGTCAGAACGATCGACCAATACTTTCCGATAATGACCATGGCAGCAGTTCCCCGACACATCGATCCATCAGGATCACGATCGGCTAGACCGCGCCTGGCCGCCCCGTATTCCCGGAAATTTGGTTTGCCCGCTAATTTTGCCGTAAGCGATCGGGGTTTTGGTGGTCTTCCCATAACGACGCGGTCTCTGTAATCCGGTTTGCAAGGCCACTGCCACCAAGGAAGCAATAATAAATGATTGCAAAACGCGAGGAGGCGACCCGCCCGACCGCCTCCTCGCGATGAAACCCCTCAGCGATCGTCGGCGTCGCGTCCGGTCGACGCATTCACCGGGGGATTAACCGGCACCTGTACTCCCGACAGCACCCACGCCCGCTGGCTTGGAGCAAAGCGCGGCGCCAAAAGGCCGTCATTGATTTCGCGCGTTACAGCGAAGCGGTTGAACACTGTTGGCGGCAGGTACAGCCGCGCATTATCCGCGAAGCCGTCCGTGGGGGTGTCGATATCCCCTTGCAGGGCGGTGATGATACCGTCGTCGTTGCCGGACACCCGTCGCACTTCTGCGGCGTAGGCATCGAACAGCCGCTGCTGAAGATTTCGCACCTGCGGCTCGAACGAAGCCGGCCTCTCGTAGACATCGAGAAGGATCTCGTTTGCGAGCCCGCTCGGCACGCCACGCTCGCGGAATTCGCGCTGGGCATCAAAACCGTTGTCCGCGTCAAACTTGTCGGGATCGCGCGGCAGGTTGGGGTTATCGCCGACGACTTGAGCCTTCTGTTGCTCTCCGCTCGGCCCCGGGCCCGGAACGATCGACTGCAGGGCGCCGATCTCGCCGTCCTGGAAGGTGTCGGGGGCCTGACCAAAATTATCCGGAAAGCCGCCCGTGAACGGCAGTTCATAAAGCGGGTGAACCCAGTTCGTCCCCTGGTAGTTGAACTCCCAATAACAGTGCGCGTCCGATTGCTCCTGGGCGTTGCAAGCGCCCATGCTGACATGGAGCGGGACGACATTCGTCTGCACGTCCGGAAAGTGGTCAGAAACGTTCGGGAAGTGAGGCTTCTGGCCGTCGACGGTGAAGATGTTTCCGGCCACATTGTTGCCGGCGCCCATTTTCTGGAGGATTGCGGCGTCGCGTTGGGTAAGCGTTCCGAATTGCGCGCGGCCGTCCCGGCGAGGAGCCACGACGGCGGGGACCGTGATATCGTGGATCATCCACCCTTCATACCAGCCGCTCTCGTTGTTGATCACGAATAGCGGGTCAAGGTCGATGAAGACATCAATGAACGCGCGCGGGTCGTTAGGATCGGTCGGAAGCCCAGGCTTGGGTTCCAACACGACGCGGACAGCACCGACCGTAGGCAGACCGCAATTAGCCCCGGTCACCGTCAGCTGCACGTGGTCATTCACTCCGGGGAATATGGTAGTAAAGACGTTAGGTTCGAAACCGGTGGTGTCCAGAAGATAATACTGGAACAATTGATCAGCACCGTCGGCTTCGTTGAACGCTTGTAAGGGAAGATATGTGTGTGGCCGGTTGGCCAGCTGAGCTAGCCGATCCTGCAGTGGCCCGGGTAGATTGACAACATCCCCCCGGCTGCGGACGGCAGTTTCGTCCGCGTCGGCAGTTGGATTGGGGTGGCACGGTGCGGGTGGTTGCTCCGCCCGAGCAATATTGACCGAGACTACCACCCCGGTAACTGCCAAGACCGCGCACAACCCGGCAAGTCTGGCTCGATCCCCTTCGCTTCGCTGCATGACTTCTGCTCCATTCTTTGATAGGCATCTATGAAGGGCGCGACGGCAGAACCTGAACCCTTCGCTACAGGCCGGCGACGACGCCCCTTTGTGAGAACGGCACCGATAGGGGCACCTGTGCCGCGGCCAATAGGACCGGTCCGTTCCTCTTATTATTCCGAAGAAGGCGCGTGCGATTCGGTTTCGCGGTGCGCTGAGTTAATCGGCCCTTAGAGTGACGCTCTGTCTGAAGGCGGTAAAATTTTCGTGAGCGGCCGGTCGGCTGCAAAGCAACAGCTTGTTGTCGCGCTGTCCCGGTATCTGCAGGTTCCAGCCCGCGTCATACGGAACAGCCCGGAATAAAACGACAAGGCTAGCGGTCTGCGTCGGCGAGGCAACGGCCAACTGACCGATCGACATAGAACGGCGATCAGTGCTCGTTGCCGGATTACTACAGCCGGGTCGATCGACTCGCGCTTCCGCTCATGTCAACTCGAGTGAGGTCCAAATGAAAACCCTTTTGTTTGCCGGCGCGACTGTTGCCGCGCTGGCCGCTGCCAGTCTTGCACCCACAATGGCCCAGGCTACGAAGCCGGTGAGCCAGGTGGTGCAATGGAATCGAACACTTCTGGTTATTGTCCGCACCCCTGGCGCGCAGCCGGCAACCGTCCATCCCACCCGCAGCTTTGCCATCATGCACGCTGCGATATATGACGCCGTGAACGCGATCGATGGCACTCACAAGCCTTACTTGGTTCGCCTTGGCGCATCTCATTTCGCCTCCCAAGAGGCAGCGGCGGCTGCAGCAGCACACGAAGTCCTAGTGAAACTGTATCCAAGCTTCCAGGCAACGCTCGACGCTCAACTCCAGCAGGCGCTGGCGCTACTTCCCAGCCGAGGAAAGGCTGACGGTATCAGCATAGGCAACACCGTCGCTGATCGGATCCTGGCCTTGCGGAGCAACGACGGCTCGAATGCTCAGCCCATCCCTTATGTTTTTGGAAACGCGCCGGGAGATTATCAATCGACACCGCCGAATTTCTCCAAGCAACCCCAATTCACGCACTGGTCTCGCGTTACACCTTTTGCCTTGGAAAGCGCGAGCCAATTTCGTCCGGGCGGCCCCCCAAGGTTGACCAGCGACAGGTACAGCGATGCCTTCGACCAGGTGAAACTCCTGGGGATCGCCGGCAGTACGACCGCAACCGCGGACGAGGCACTGACCGGCCGGTTTTGGAATGGGGCCATTCAGAACTACTGGAACGAAATCGCCCAGACTGCATCGTTGGCGCACCTTCTGACCACCGCGCAAAACGCTCGTTTGTTCGCGCTACTCAATTTGAGTTTCGCCGACGGGGTGATCGCATTCTACGACGCTAAATATACCTATAATTTCTGGCGACCGGTGACCGCGATCCGCGCGGCGGCTACGGATGGTAATCCGGATACGGAGGCTGATCCGAATTGGCTACCCGAGGTCGGCAATACCACCCCAGACCCCTCCTACCCGGGCGCGCATGCGGTCATCAGTGTGGCCGCGGCGGAGGTGCTGATTTCCTTTTTCCACACGGACCATCTCGAGTTCAGCGTAACCTCCGAGGTTATGCCGGGAGTGGAGCGTTCATTCACAAGCTTTCCGGCTGCCGACGAAGAAGCAACGCAGAGCCGCATCTTTGCCGGTGTGCATTTTCTCTTCGACCTCACTACCGGCCAGCGACTGGGTAGTGACATCGCCGATTTCATCGTCGACAACTTTCTGATTTCCCGCGATCGAGACGCCTGAGCTCCTCAAAGGCATCGGCAGCAGAGGCGGCGGGGGCGGGAATTTCTCCGCCTCCGACCGCGTCCGCGGTTCTCGCAAACGGGCAAGCGCTGCGTATAGAGAACGGTGTAGCGGAATGGATATACCCACCATGCCGGGGAGCAGCGGACTCCTCCCAAGTGGATCTGGCAAGAGTTGCTCAGAAACGGTGGTAGTCGTGCGACAATCCCGTCATCGCGAGCCGCAGATCTGTTCGGGCGCTCCCCTAAGCGGCCGCACCGGTGATCTCAACAATGCCACGGAAACGATGATGCAATTTTGGTCCGAGCCCAGGCGATCATGTCGGTTGAGCAGCCAGGAAAAGTGTCTGCGATAAGATCGCCGGTCGTCGGAAGAAGGCTCTAAGTCTAGGTCACTGCTTCGCCCAAGTTGACGCACACTGCGGCGTAGAAAATACCGGCGGATGCCCGATCTATGCTACTGGATCGCGGTTGAGCACCTGCTGCAGCCGCCCAGTATGCTGGCTCCGCGGACTAATGCGGTGCCTCGGTCACCCACGCTGCTTTGCCAGCTCGTTAAATAGGCGTCCGAAAGCTGGTACGCTTTGGCGCAACTTGTCGAAATCTATCTTCGGGATGATCAAGACATCCATTGCGGTGCACGCACGAATCGTGGCGTTACGGATCCCGTGGCTACGAGAAATGACGGAGGGATACTAACCTTCTACCCAGGCAAAGGCGCCGAAGCGATAGCGGTGCCGCCAGTTTGAGAGTGCGCGCGGAGCAGCAAGGAGCGGGCGCGATGAAGGCGGGACATGACTGTTCCGATCGGCACGCCGGTTACCTCGGCGATTTCGCGGTAGCCGAGCTCGTGCAGCTCGCGCAGTACGATCATCTCGCGCAGCGGCGCCGGGAGCGCCTCGATCAGCTGATCGAGACGCCGCAAATCGGACCGGCTTTCCAGCAGCGCCTCGGCATCGATCGCGGAGGTCGCGACCGCGCCGCTGAGTTCTTCCTCCGCTTCGAGCGAGACGACATCCGCCGGGCGATTGCGCTCGAGCCAGTTGTAGCACGCGCGTCGCACGATCTTTAGCATCCAGCTCCTGGCATCGTCGCCGCGATAGCTGTCGAAATAGCGAAACGCGCGCAGAAATGCTTCCTGAACGACGTCGGCGGCATCAGCATCGTTGCGCGTCATCCACCGCGCCAGCGCGTATGCGGCATCGAGATGGGGCAGCGCTATCGCCTCGAACCGCGCCTGACGACGCCGATCGGGGTTCCCCGACATTTGCCCTCGCGCGATCTCGCCCGGTTCCGTGACACAGTCGACCTCGGGCGTAGTCGCGGGGAGGCGAGGAGCGCCCCGAAGCCCGCGGAACCCGCTTTTCGGGCCGCTCTTTCCGTCTGCTCCGAGGACATTCGCCAACATTGAGCCCTTCCCGGTCCAGGGTTACGTGGCGAAGGAATGAGGCTGGATAAGATTAAAGTCCTTGTCGGCGCGGGTGATATCTCCTGAAATCCTCTAAGGCGTCCTTGCTGACACCATTTTGCTGACCCGGTGTCGCGGCGGAGAGGAGCTCCTTCACGACTGCGACCACCTGGGGCGCCGAGATTTGGTCCGCGGAACGTTGCGCGAACCCGCGCTTGACTGCCTCCATCGAATATGAAAAATTATTAAAAGTTCTAAAAGCGCTCGCCATGAGGCTGACCAGCGAAGCCCTGGGGGCTGTCGAGTTTGGCCGGTTCCGGTTGCTGCCGCACCGCTGCGAGCTCCGCGACGGCGGGGTCGCCGTCGAACTGGGCAGCCGTGCCTTCGATGTGCTCATGGTCCTCGTCGAGGCGCGCGGCGCGCTCGTTACCAAGGACGAGATCCTGAGCCGAGTCTGGCCGGACACGGTGGTAGAAGAGAACAATCTGGCGGTCCAGATCTCGACGCTGCGCAAAGCGCTCGGGGAGGATCGGGATTCCATTCGGACGGTGTCCGGCCGGGGCTACCGGTTCGTCGCCGAGATCCGCACTTCGCCGGCCGAGGCAGCGCAATCAACACCGTCGAGCAATCTCACGATGACGGTCTCCACTTTGATCGGTCGCGAGCCCGAGCACCAGGAGACATCGGATCGCCTGGTCGGTGTCGTCGACACGACCGACGCTAGCTCGTCATCGAGGCAACCGTCCCGTCGTTTTGATTGGAGAGTTTTTGCCTCTCATTTAATCCGGTTGCTGGTGGCCTCGTTCTCTCGGGTTCTGCACTCCCGAGATCAGACCTCGCCACAGATTCGCTCCATAGCGGTACTGCCACTGGAAAGCCTTTCCGGCGATCCCTCGCAAGATTACTTCGCTGACGGCATGACGGACGAGTTGATCTCCGCGCTGGCGCAGATCAGCGCGTTACGCGTGATTTCCCGCACCTCGATAATGGCCTATAAACGGGTTCGCAAGCTCTTGCCCGAGATTGCTCGCGAGCTGAACGTCGGAGCAGTTGTCGAAGGAACCGTGTTGCGTTTTGGCGACCGAGTTCGGATTAGCGCCCAGCTGATCGAGGTGCCCCTCGAACGGCACATTTGGGCCCAGAGCTTTGAGGGGGACCTACGCGACACGCTGGTACTCCAAAGCAGCGTTGCTCGCGCCATCGCCGAGCAGATCCGGGTCACAGTGACTGAACAGGAGCAGGCGGCGCTGCAGAACGCGAAGCCGGTGAACCCGGTGGCCTATGAAGCCTGGCTCAAAGGCCGTTATTTCATCAACAAGCGAACCGGAGATGGCTTGAAGAAAGCGATCGAATATTTCAGCCATGCGATTGAAAGGGATCCAACCTACGCTGTTGCCTATTCTGGCTTAGCTGACGCATACGCATTGTCGGGCGATTGGAAGTATGGGGTCTTTTCTCCGCAGGATGCCTTTTCCAAAGCCAAGGCAGCGGCAGAAAAAGCCTTGGCTTTGGACGATGACCTTGCTGAGGCCCACGCCTCGCTCGCTTTCGCTTTGGACCTTTATGGGTGGGATTGGGAGGCCGCCGAGACCGAATACCAACGCGCAATCAAGCTGGATCCCGGCTATGCGACGGCTCATCAATGGTATTCTTGGCATCTTATGATGATGGGGCGGCATAGCGAGGGCATCCTCGAGTTGACAAAAGCGGAAAGCCTAGACCCTCTTTCCCTAATCATCAGCGCCGACATGGCGGACGCGTTGTGTGTCGCTCGCCGCTATGAAGAGGCAGTGCAGAAAAGTAAGAAAATCCTGGAGATGGACCCGAATTTTGCCGTCGGCCATTATGAGCTGGGCCCCGAAAAGAACCTGCATGGCGAAGCAGTTGTGGAATTTCAGCGAGCGATCGAACTTTCTGGACACAGCGGGGCCTTCGACTCCTATCTCGGCTACGCCTACGCCATGTCAGGACGAAAAGAAGAAGCAATCAAGATTGTAGATGACTTGCACGCCCGGCATGATCAAAACCCTTCTGCCGATGCGGATATCGCGTTGATTTATGTGGGTCTCGGCGATCGGGACCAAGCGATGATCGCGCTGAACAAGGCCTATGAAGCGCGCTTCAAAGCCTCGATCCTCCTGCGGCCGGCCTTCGATCCGCTCCGATCTGACGCTCGGTTTCAGGATCTCCTGCGCCGCATCGGCCTCCCTCAGGCCGGGCGCGACCTGCTCCACTGACCGCCGCCCGGTTCGCCCGCTCGAGGGTGATCGTAACGGACCAACCAGAAGAGTAGCGGGCCTGCACCTCAGAACAGCCTATCAAAATCGAACCGAATAGCCCAAGCCGAAGAAATGGCTTGGGGATCCGTTCGTTAGTCCAGACCCTGCACGAAAATCGTCTTGCTGAGTTGCGGTAGACCGGTAAACCGATAGGTATCGCCGGAGTTGATGACTTGGCTTGGCCCGCTGTGGTTCGGGTAATCGCCAACGTATTCGATAAACAGATCGGCGTGGACGCCGATTTCCCGCTCTACGACAAACGCCGCTTCGGAGATCGCATTGCTCCTCGGCTGACCCGGGAACGAGAATTGTGTGAAAATACCACCGAGACTCCACCCTCCTCCGATCTCCCGCGACCAGGGAAGTTGGACATAAGGGTTATAAGCGTGACCCGAGATCCGGCCCGCGCCGGTGGGGAAACCCAGACCGGCTGTCGCGGACAGCACAACACCGCCGGGAAGGGGTCCAAGCTGCGCCTTAACGGCGGGCGCCATGTCCGAAAGGCCAGTCGGGCATCCACCGTGAACAGAGTAGAAATACTCGGGTAGATCAGGTAGATCGTCGAGGAGCTCGATGCAATGGGCGACCCCCGGCCGGGTTCTGGTGTTCATTCCATCGATGCTTTTCGAGGCTTGGTGAGCTGTCAGATTGATGCAATTGTCCGGCTCCAAGCTTCTGTTTGGGACGACAAAGCTCGAGTTGGTTACATCCGGCCGATCCGTCTGGATCTCGCTTTGGCTATCCGGGCAATATTCAGCGGTGGAGGCCGCGACAATTTCTTGCGCGAGCTCAGAGAATATCAACGCGATCACCAACGCGGAGCGGACGGCATTGATGGCGGGCAGCGGTGCATAACCGGGCGTCTCGCCAGGCACGCACCGCCGAGATCGCCGTTGGTCGGAGACGCGCCCTATTGCTGGAAGATCACCGCCTGGCCCGAGTCTCCGCCCCAACCGCCGGTAGGCATGCCGGGCGGAGACCCGATCCCGCTCGCCGGGGTAAGGATCGGAATTGAGTGGCCAAAGCGGCCGTCCGGCATGCTGGGCTCCACAGACGAATGTGGAGCCCCTGCCACCGAGCGTCGTTTGACCAGCTCGCTGAAGACGTCTCCGAAAGCCGGCACGCTCTGGCGTAGTTTGTTGAAATCTGCTTTAGGAATAATCAAGACGTTCGTGGGGTAGCGGGCGCGAATCGTGGCGTTGCGGGACCGATCTGAAAGCAACGCCATTTCACCGAAGCACTCTCCGCGATTTAAGGTCGCTACGAGTTTCTGTTCGTCATTCTGCTCGTGGAGAACTTCGCATTCACCTTCTTCGATGACATACACGCTGTCACCCAAGTCGCCCTGCTGGAAGATGACATCGCCGGGCTCGAAATGCTGATTCCGGATGCCGGACTCAAAGGCCACCTTGGTCTGCGCCAGCTCGGGCGGGAACAGCAGATGGAGCAGCCAATCGGTGGCGATCCGGACCTTACGATTGAGACCTGGCATCTTCATCAGGTAGATGCAACGCCACAAGCACCATGCGAGTAATCCAGAGATCTTGAATCCGCAAATCTGCGCGACGGCGGTGCCATGTCCAAGCGAACCGAGCGTTCCGCGACCCTCGAACCCGAATTCCGCGCGCTTGCCGCCGCGCACGGCGGCAGCAATATTGATGGCGGCGGTAGCGGCCTCGCGGATGGCATGCTGGGCCGTGGGCGGAACCTGTGTGTCGGCGATGGTCCTGATGGAGGCGCAGTCACCCAGCGCCCAGACCTTGCCTTCGTAGTCCTTCAATTCGAGGCCGGTATTGACGAGCAGCTTGCCGCGTTCGTTGGGGCAATCGAGCTTCTGAATTACCGACGGAAGTGCCGATGGGACAGTGGAGATGAGCGTCTTGCAGGGGATCTCGTCGCCTGATTGCAAGATCGCTCTTTCCGATGTGGCCGCCTTCAGCCGGTCATTGAGAATAATTTCGACGCCACGTTTCCGCAAAATCTTCTGGGCAAAAATGGCCAGCGTCTCCGACATTTCCGGCAGAATACGGTTACCGGCTTGAACGATCACACAGCGATGCGGCTCGTTGCGCAGGCGGAGGTAATTCTTTTTGACGGAGCGCACGAAATCGTTCAACTCGGCCATGACTTCAACGCCCGAGAAGCCACCCCCTCCGACGACGAATGTCAGCAGCTGGCGGCGCAGTTCCGGGTTCTCCTCGACATCGGCTTCCTCGAGGACGTGGATCAGGTGATTGCGCAGAACCATGGCATCCGCGAGCGTCCGAAACGGCATCGCGTTTTCTATCATGCCGGGCATCCCGTGAAAGTTAGTGATGCTGCCGAGCGCAATGACCAGGTAGTCGTATTTGAGCTGGAGCTGGCGCGGACGGAACCCGGGGCTGATGGTTACGATCTGTTTCTTCAAATCGATGCCCTCCACGCAGCCAGATGCGTCCCGCGTGGGTTCTTGTGGCGTCAATTCTGAGGCATCATCAGAGTGGGGTCCGTCCGCGGCGATGGGATGCCGTCACGGTCCGGATCCGGTTGAGTTCGATCAATCCCGCGCTCACCGCGGCCGGCAGGAAGCTTTCATCACCCAGCCCTGCTGGCCGGGTCTCCTTTGCGCGGAGTGCGCGAGAGGAGGGCGCCCCCGGATCGTGGTCCGGGGGAATATGTGTGAGGGTACAGAGATGGCCCGTGGCGTTAGGATCCGGCCGGTTTGACGATGATCTTTCCGACCATGTACGGGTGGATCGTACAGATATACGGATATTCGCCCGCCGCCGCGAAGGTGTGGGAGAAGCTGTCGCCGGTGTCGAGCGCCGCGGATTTAAAGGTTCCGTTCTTGTCGCCTATTCGGTGCGGGCTGACGTCTTCGTTCTTCCACGTCACTGTCGTGCCGGCAGTGACGGTCAAGGCCGCCGGCGTGAACGCGAAGTTGTCGATATCGACGGTGGCGGGACTTGCCGTGGCCGTGACCGCCGCCGCGCCGGCAGCAGTGAGTTCGGGCAAAGCGGCAGCCAAGAGCGCGGTCACCCCGACCGCGCCGAGTAACAGCGTCATCCGCCGGCGCCGCGGCGCCGGATTCATGGTCGTTGACATGGGTCTACCTCTCAAGCGACGAGCGTGCTGTCGATCAGCGCGGGAGCGCCCTTGCCGCGGACATAAGTTGACTGTCCGTATGCCGAGGTACTTGTGCAACTCCCCGGCGGGCACGTCCTTCATCGGCCCAGGGGACCACGATATCGATCCGGCCCGCCCGGATATCGGTGAGCAGGCGTTGCGCCGCGGGTCGCTCGAGATTGCCGCCCGAGAACCCGCCATCGTCATAGCGGCTTCTCGCCAACAGCCAACCCTCGTGCTGCTGACTGCGGACGTATGCCTCGCAAGCTTCGCGCTGCGCGGCGAGCGAATTGAATTCCTGCTCGAGCCCTTCTTCGGAGGATTTGCGGGTGTAGATCGCGCAACGTCTGCGGCTCGCATCAGCTCGCGGCATCGCCGTCCTCTCCGGCTGAACGTGGTCCCCGCGAGGGCCTGAGAGCAGCGGTGCGGTTCGCCTTCAATCCGAAGAAGAGCGGTCCCTACCACGCTGTGCCGGTGATCTTTCCCGCGAGGGCGGAAAGCGAGCGGTAGCTCGTGCCCTGCCAAGAGAAGCCGTCATCGAGCACCAGTACATCATAGGTTCGACCCTGCCATTCTCGAACCAGCCGAGTTCCAGGCTTCAGCTCGGGACGAGGGCGTATCCGCACCTCTTGGCTTCCGTTGAGCTGCTGCGCAAATTGACGGAGCTGACGCTGCCGCTCCGGGTGGAGGCCGCCGAGAGCGACCTCCTGCATCCGGTATGCGACAGCTCGCAGCAGCAGTTCGCGGCTGAGGTACGCCAACGCCTCCGCTTTGTAGAGAACGCGCCACTGCTGCCGAAGCTCGCCGAGGCCGAGCTCGGGGAGGCGCAAGAGCGCCTCCCGGCAAGCCGTTGCATCGTGGATCGCGCCTCATGCCGGCTCCGGGGGCGGCGATGCGATAGACCCGGCCGCGCTCCTCTGTCGCCGAGGCGAGGGTCAGCCCGAGCTTCTTCTTCAGAGTTCCGGAGAAGAGCCCCCGGACCGTGTGCCGCTGCCAACCCATCACCCTCGCGACTTCGTCGACGGTCGCGCCCTCGGGTCGGTGCAGCATCGCGATCACCGCCTCCTGTTTTGACGGGCGCTTTGTGTCGGACGGTTGGTCCGGGTCCGGCAAGGCCTCGATCGCCGACCACAGCTGATCGATCAACGTATCGCGGTCACCGACTTTGGTCTGCTTCTCGACACCCGGAAGCGCGTTCCACAGCGCCAGCAGGCGTTTGCCGCTGAGCCGGGCGGCGCGCAACTCCTCCCGTGAGGCAACCGCAACTTCGCCCTTGTTCACGGTGGCCGGAGGCTCGCGGCACAGGATGATTCCGTCATTGCCGATGATGTAGATGCGCATCGATGGGTTCTCCTGATTGACCTGCGCGGTTGCGCCGGTGACCCACTCACGCTCTCTTCAGCGGTCAAAGCCAGTCTATTCGGGATAATTTCATGGCGTTGTTTGGCGCCATCCGAGCATGGAATTGCTTGGCCGCGAACTTGGCACGCACTGGGCGGATTTCGGCAATGTGGAACCAAATTCTAATAGAACGATGCCCTGGTCAGGTCGCGTCTGCTATCCACTCGACTGCTGACCAGGGCTCAGTGGTAACATTAGTCTCACTTTGACCCAAAGCAAAAGTTGGTGTCGATTTGTTTCGAGCGTCTGCTGAAATAAATCGTGGCATTATCTTCGCCTCGACCGATTGTTGGCTCGACCGTCGCCTCCAGACGGATACCCGCTGGGCCAAGCTCGATTTCTCTGGCGGGAAGGGATCAGCCTGCCAGCTCGATGAGCGTGATCTCCTGATCAACCGACGGGTACAGATGATAGCCCATCTGCAACTGTAAGTACCTTTCAAGAAGGTCGGGTCGAGAACTGGCCCTAGTTCAGGTAATTGCGATAGCTGTGTTAGTTACTCGGATTGGAATTCATTATTATGCTCATGCGGATCAAGTCCGACATGCTCCGCGCTTGCAGCTTCTCGATAATACGGGCGCGATGCAACTCGACTGTGCGAAAGCTAATGCCGAGATGGCGGGCAATGACCTTGTTGGGCTCGCCCGTGGCCACCAGCTCGAAGACCTCACGTTCACGCGGCGTCAGCAACGCCGCGCGGCCCTCCAACGTGGCGCGTTCGAGACGCTCTTCGTAGGCGCGATCATTCCAATGCAGCGCTCGCTCGATGCTTTCCAGCAAGGCATCCTCGCGCAGCGGCTTCTCAATGAAATCGAAGGCCCCGGCCTTCATCGCTGCGATCGCCAGCGGAACGGTGCCATGGCCGGTGATGAATATCACAGGGATACGCCAGCCGCGGACATTAAGCATCTGCTGGAGTTCCAGCCCGCTTAGGTTAGGCATTTGTACGTCGAGCAACAGGCACCCGCCTCGCCACGGGTGGTGATCTTCGAGAAACGAGCGCGCTGATGGAAACGCTTCCACAGAATACCCAGCCGCGCGCAGCATAAATCTCAGCCCTTGCCTAACGGCGGCATCATCGTCGACCACAAAGATGGTTTTATCGGGCATCAGTGCTCGCTTCCGCCTCCGTTGTCGGCAGGTCGAAGAAGAAGATCGTGCCGGAAGGGACGTTGCTGGCCATTCGAAGCCTACCGCCATGCGACTCGACAATCGAGCGGCTGATCGAGAGCCCCATCCCCATACCAATCGCCTTGGTCGTTACAAAGGGCTCGAAGATCGTGTCCGTGACCTCGGCAGCGACCCCCGTTCCGCAATCTGCCACAGAGATCTCGACAGCATTTTTGCATTTGCAGCGGGCCTTGACGATGATCGATCGCCGCTTGGTGTTCGCCCCTTCCATCGCATCCATCGCGTTCTTCAGCAGGTTCAGCAGCACCTGCTCGATCTGAATCCGGTCAGCCAAGACCGCTGGCAGACCGGAATCGATCCTCGTTTCGATCTCGACCTTCCGCTGCATCGCCTCCATTTTTGAAAGATTCACAGCGGTTTCGATCAGAGGACTCACCTCGGTCAGGACTCGACGGTACTCGCCGCCGCGGACGAAGTCGCGGAGGCGATCGAGGACGTCACCTGCACGCTCCGCCTGCTGCACGACTTCCGCCAGACCTTCGTGCAACAGAGCGGGCTCGGGCACCGCCCCGGCCAGCAATCGCAGGCAGCCCCTTGCATAAGCGGCGATCGCGGTCAAAGGCTGGCTCAGCTCGTGCGCCAATCCGCCGGCCATTTCACCGGCCAGCGAAACCCGCGAGACGTGAGCCAGCTCCGCCTGATGCTCGCGGTGTCGAGCCTCCGCTTCCCGGCGCGATGTGATGTCCCGTATGACGACCGTGTAATGTTCCCCGCCCGGCAGGTCGACGCGGCCGGCGCTGAGTTCGATCGGGAACGTGCCTCCATCCGCCCGCCGCGCGCCGATCTCCCAAAAAGCTGCCTCGAGAGCCGGCGATCGAGCAGCGAGCTTCAGTCGGTGAAGCAGATTGGGTACATCTTCGACGAGTTCGGAAACGCCGTGCCCGATCAGTCGGTGGCTCGGCCGCGAAAACAGCCTTTCGACCGCCCGGTTGATCGACTGGATGCGCCCGCGCGCATCGATCGTCAGCACGCCGTCCCGCGCCGTGTTTAGGATGGCCGTGCGGTGGCCTTCACTCTCGACAAGGGCCTGCGACAGGCGACGGCGCTCGCTGACGACCGCGCCAAGCATGAGGCCAGTCGCGGCCAGTGCGAACATCAAAAACTGGAAGGCGCGAAGATTTAGCTCCGAACTACCCTGAAACGCGAGCCCGGCGATCAAGCCTATCTGGATCGCGACCACCGCCCAGCTCGCAGCGGGTAGACCGTGCCGCATCGCGATCCAGGTCAGCGGCAGGAACAACAGGTAAAACAGCCCAAGAGGCTGGTCGCCGCCAGTTCCCAAGAACACAGCCGCGAGCGCGATCACAATGCTCGCCGCCTGCGACGCAAACTCGACAAAATGAATTGAGGTCCGGTTATGATCTGGTGGGGTCCGCTGGTATAGGAGAAGCAGAGCAGGGACGAACACAACAATGCCGATCGCATCGCCGATCCAAAGATGATAACCGGCCTCGGCAACGCCGCTCCAAGGAACGACCCCCGCAGCAGCGTATATGACGACAAAACCGCCGGCGACGAGCCCGGAACTGATGACGGTCACGATCAAAAGGATGACGGCGTCCGAGCTCCTTCGAATACCGGCCTGAAGTCCGGCACGTCTCAATATTGCGGCCGCTCCCGTATAGCCGGCCGTAACCACTAGCGCTTCCAGGCATACCGACACCGGAGAGACAGGCACGATTGGAAGGGTAGCGCCGGACAACAGTTCCGCGACCATTATCAGCGGGGCGCAGCGCAGCCCCTTGACTATCAGCAAGGCCATTGCGAGACCCGTAGATGGATCCCATGGCGTGATGCCGATCCCGTGCAGGGCCCCGATGAAGCTTAATCGATCTAGCGTTACATAGAGCGCGACGTAGCCAACCGACAGCGATGCGGCTCTGCAGGCGGGGTTGGTGCTCCAACCGATCGGAGCTGCCCACCCAGGAGCACGCACGGCATCGTCGACAGCCTCTTCCATGGTGAGGTTTCCCAGATCAGCGGTCCTCAAATAGCGTGCCTCATTGGCTCATACAGCCGAGCGCTCGCCGGGGTAGCCCGCGGTGGCGGCAAGGTGATCTGGTCGCTCCGACGTGCTCAGTTTGCCTCATCCTCCGGCAGGGCCGCCATACGTGTTCGCACGTATTCAATCGTGTTAACCGGTAAAGCAAAATCGCCCGAGGAAGTGTCTCGCCGAAGATTAGATTGCGAGGCTGAAGCTGCGATGTGCCAGGGGGTACGCATGGACGCCGCAACCGACCATTTTCTCGATCTAATTTTCGCCGGGACCTTAACACAACCGGGAAAGCGGCAGAAGTGTCGCACATTCTCTCGGTCAGGGAGCTTCCCGATGTCTCGTAGCCCCTCAAGTCAATGGATTACCGCGGTCGCCGCGGCGCCTCTCATAGCGCTCGCCGCGCTGTGCTGGTCGCCTGTTGCTCGTGCCGATGCCGTCCTCGATTGGAATGCCATTGCCGTAAACGCGATCTCGACGGCGGAGCCACCCCGCCCAGGGCCGGTCGGATTCCTCGACCTGGCCGTCGTCCAGGCCGCTGTATACGACGCCGTCCAGGCCATCGACAGGCGGTTCAAACCGTATCACGTCGAAATCGCGGGGGCTTCGGGCTCACCGGAGGCGGCGGCCGCCAAGGCTGCACACGATGTGCTCGTTCAAATCTTCCCTGCGCAGGCGGCGTCCCTCGACACGGCCTATCGCGATTATCTGGCCAGCAAAGGCTTGGCGGGGGACAATCCCGGGGTGGCAGTGGGCCAAGCGGCCGCTGCCGGTATCCTCGCTTTGCGGGCTAACGACGGGCGTGTACCGACACCGCTACCGCCTCCCTTCACCGGCGACACTGCTCCCGGCGTCTGGCGCCCGACGACCTCCTACCAAGACGGACCGCCCCCCTCCGGCGCGCCTATGGCGACACCGTGGTTGGGCGCGGTGCCTTGTTTCGCGCTACAGAGCGGAGCCCAATTTCGGGCCAAACCGCCCCCCCTTTTGACCAGTCAACAGTATGCCGCCGACTATAGCGAGGTTAAAGCGCTAGGCGCCGGCTCCAACAGCGCGCGTTCCCCGCAGCAGACTGAACTTGCCTATTTCTATGCTGGAAAGAACGGAAACAACTTTGTCCTCTGGCACCGCACTCTCCGGGACGTCGCCGCCGCGAATGTCAAAAATATCGGTGATAGTGCACGATTGTTGGCGCTGGCCAACTTGGCGATCGGCGATGCGGTCATCACCGCTTGGGACAGCAAGAGGCACTATGTTCTCCGGCGACCGATCACGGCCATTCGAGAGGGAGATAACGACGAGAATGCGGCGACGGCTGGTGACCCTTCCTGGCAACCGCTGCGGAATACCCCACCCTATCCTGAGTATACCTCGGGCGCTAACGCCGTCACCGGCGCGTTGACTCGCTCTCTCGCACTGTTCTTCGGGAAGGGCGACATGACCTTCACAGTCACGAGCGAGCACCCGATGGCCCAGCAAAAGACGCGCACTTACGGCCGATTCTCGGACATGGCATCCGATATGGTCGATGTCCGCATCTACCACGGTGTCCACTTTCGTTCCGCGGACGAAGCGGCGCGGGAGCAGGGCGAACAGGCGGCCGAGTGGGTCTTCGGACACGTCGCGGCCGCTCGATGATTAGACGACGTGGGCGAAAAACGGAAGAATCGCTCGAAGAACAGGGCACTTGCCTTGGGCTCGGTACGCTGCCGCTGCATAGAATTCTGACTCCCACAGCAGAACCGAACGGCTTTAGGCAGCCGTGCCGCCACCGAGGCGATCAGCGTGTAGCTTCGACATCATAAGGACAAGATGTATGATGCGCATACAGCCAGCGTTACTACCCATTATCGGCCTTGCGGCCGCCGTGTTCACCCAACTCTCCGGTGGGATGGCCCCTCAGACTCGAGCCGCATTCGCGGCTCCGGCCGGAGGCGACGCCGTCACCGTCTGGAACGCAAACGCGGGCGTGGCTGCCATGAAGGCATGCATCGCTCCTCTCGACGACCCGTTCCACGAATTGCGCATCTACGCGATGATGCATGTCGCCATCCACGATGCCCTGAACGCTATCGACCGCCGGTTTCGGCCTTACACCTTCGACAAGCGGGCGGAACCAGGCGCTTCTCCGGACGCCGCAGTGGCGGCAGCGGCACGCGATGTCTTGGTCCCGCTCCTCGGTCAACTCCCTCGGCTCCCCTTCATCACCCAATCGTGCGTCGATGCGAGCGTTGCAAGCGTTGAAGCCGCCTACACTGCGGCTCTTGCCACCCTCCCGGACACTCCGGCCAAGGCGCAGGGTATCGCCGTGGGAAAGGCCGCTGCGGCGGCGATCCTCGCCCTGAGAGCCTCGGACGGTCCCGCTGGACCGTTTCTGAATTCCAGCTGTCCGAAGGATACCCCGCCTGGCAGGTACCAGTGCACACCGAGGGCCCCCTTCATCGCCTTTGAGGTATGGGAAAAGGTCACTCCCTTCGTGCTGCAGGACAGCGCGCAGTTCCGCCCGGGGCCGCCCTACGCGGTGACCGATAAGGCCTACACGGCTGATTTCAACGAAGTGAAATCGCTCGGCGGTGACGGCGCCACCACTCCCAGCGCTCGCACAGCCGACCAGACCCAAATTGCCCTTTTCTGGCGGGAAAGCTCCCCGCTGAAGTGGAGCCGCATTGCACGCGCCGCCTCTGCCAACGCCGGGCTCAACCTCTGGCAGAACGCGCGGCTCTTCGGCCTCCTCAATATGGCGTTGGCGGATGGCTACATCGCCATGTCCGCGACCAAGAACCATTACAGCTACTGGCGACCGGTCACCGCCATCCAGGGTGGAGAAACGGACGGCAATCCAGACACGGCGGGTGACCGGGCCTGGACACCGTTGCGCCCGACCCCCGCGAATCAGGACTACGCCTCGGGTCACTCCATCGAAGGAGGAGCCGGTGCTGAAGTGTTGAAGCAGTTCTTCGGTAATGACCGGATCAGCTTTCAGGATTGTGGCGAGACGCTTCCCGCCGGGAGCACCTGTAGCGGTCCGTCGCCAGCGCTCCGCTCGTATACCAGCTTCTCCCAAGCCGCGACCGAGAACGCGTATTCGCGCATCCTCATTGGGTTCCACTTCCGCAAATCGGTCGAAGAAGGGACCGAGTACGGTCGAAAAATTGGCGAGCGGGCCGCCACGAGTTACCTCCAGCCTGTGCTCTGACTTACGGGGAAGGTTTCACCATGCGGGCGGCGTGTGAAGGGCTTCGCGGACGAAGCGCCTCTACACTTCCACGGACCTTGACAGGGTGAGGGTCGATCTCGCCACCGAAGCTGCCGTACTACGAGGTGGGACTGGTCATTGCGCGAGCTCGTCGCGGCGGAGCGTAGGACGGATTACGGCGGCGAAGGCCGGGGGTAGCCCGCAATGGCGCCCACCGAACCACTGGCGGGTTGCGCGGTACTCCACCGGCCCTACTCCGGTTATTGCGGCTCAGGATCAGACCGCATCAATCAGCAGGCTGGCCTCGCAGCTCACCTCCGCTTCATAAAATAAGAGAGGGGCCATACCATATTGACCGCGGCTTGGCTGGCGAAAGCGATCACGGCTTCGCAATTCCACCGTCCAGCGATCTCGTTCGTCACGACGATCAATGGCAGACCGAGGAGGTTGGCTAACGTCCGTGCTCGGCGCAGCGACCGCGCCTTACCCAGATGGGCCGGTTGTCGCTGCTCGATCCACCGCGTGACCTTGGCCGGCGACGGCCGTGCTCGGCATTCGTGCGCTGGGACATTTTGCGGTAAAGTTGCTCGACGCGGCAAAGATCGCGACGGTGGGCGAGCGTGAATCTCGCGACCTGGCTCGGCGAACTCGGAATGCAGCAATATCTGCAAGCCTTCCGCGACAACGCGATCGACGGGGCGGTACTGCCGGAGCTGACCGCCGAGGACCTAAAGGATCTGGGCGTCAGCCTGGTCGGACATCGCCGCAAACTGCTCGCTGCGATCGCCGCGTTGCGCGATAGCCCGCCAAGCTCCGGTACGCCGACTGCATCGACCGAGCCGGCGAGAGCAGGACAAAGTGGCGGCTCTGCCGAACGTCGGCAGCTGACCGTCATGTTCTGCGACCTCGTCGGCTCGACGGCGCTCTCGGCGCAGCTCGATCCCGAGGATCTCCGCGAGGTTATCGCCGCCTATCACGTCGCCGTCACCGAAATCATCACCCGGCTCGATGGCTTCGTCTCTCGGTACATGGGCGACGGCGTATTGATTTATTTCGGCTACCCGAAGGCGCATGAGGACGACGCCGAGCGGGCCGTGCGGGCGGGGTTGGGCGCCATCGACGCTGTCGGTCGGCTTGATGTCAAATCCGCCAAGCTTCAAACGCGCGTCGGGATCGCCACCGGGTTGGTGGTCGTCGGCGATCTGATCGGCCAGGGTTCGGCTCAGGAGCAGTCGGTTGTCGGTGAAACGCCGAACCTCGCCGCCCGGCTGCAAGCCTTGGCCGAGCCGGATTCTGTCGTTATCGGCGCGGGCACCCGGCGGCTGGTCGGCGATCTCTTCGAGTACCGCGATCTCGGTGCTGTCGAGGTCAAGGGCGTCGCCGAACCGATGCCGGCCTGGCAGGTGCTGCGTCCGAGCAGCGTCGAGAGCCGGTTTGAGGCATTGCGCGGATTGGTGCTGACCCCGCTGGTCGGCCGCGACGAGGAAATCGACCTATTATTGCGCCGCTGGGCGCGCACCAAGACGGGAAACGGTCAAGTCGTGCTGGTCTCAGGCGAACCCGGCCTCGGCAAGTCGCGCATCACCGCGGCACTGGAGGAGCGCCTCCACGCCGAGCCGCATATACGCTTGCGCTATTTCTGCTCGCCCTATCGCCAGGACAGCGCGCTGTTTCCCTTTGTCGACCAGCTCGGCCACGCGGCTGGGTTCGTGCGCGACGACCTGCCCGCTTCCAGGCTGGAAAAGCTCGAGGTGTTGCTCGCCCGCGCCGCACCGCCGGAGGAGGATGTGGCACTCCTCGCCGATCTGCTGTCAGTGCCGGCTTCGGAACGCTATCCGCTGCCGAACCTCAGCTCGCAGCGGAAGAAGGAGCGGACACTGGAGGCGCTGATCCGGCGGCTCGAAGGTCTGGCGAGCCAGCAGCCGGTGGTCATGGTTTTCGAGGACGCGCATTGGATCGACCCGACCTCGCGCGAGCTGCTCGACCTCGCTGTCGAGCGTGTCCGCAGCCTACCGGTGCTGCTCGTGGTCACGTTCCGCCCCGAATTCGAGCCGCCCTGGACCGGCCAGCCGCAGGTGACGGTGCTGGCGCTCAATCGGTTGGACCGGCGGGACCGGACAGCATTGGTTGTGCAAATTGCCGGCGGCAAAGGATTACCCGGCGAGGTCGTCGCACAAATCGCCGACCGCACCGACGGTGTGCCCCTGTTCATCGAGGAGCTGACCAAGAGCGTGCTGGAGAGCGGTCTGCTACGCGAGGAGGAAGATCGCTATGTGCTCGACCGCTCGCTGCCGGCATTCGCGATCCCGACGAGTTTGCACAACTCACTGATGGCGCGGCTCGACCGCCTGGCGCCGGTGCGAATGGTGGCGCAGATCGGCGCCGCAATCGGGCGGGAATTTTCCTACGTGCTGCTGCGCGCTGTCTCCCGCCTTCCCGAGGATGAGTTGCGGGCCGGTCTCGCTCGTCTCGTCGCCTCCGAGCTGGTGTTCGAACGCGGGACGCCGCCCGAGGCAATCTATGCCTTCAAGCACGCGCTGGTGCAGGACGCGGCGCACGGCAGCCTGCTGCGCAGTGCCCGGAGCCAATTGCATGCTCAGATCGCTGACGCGCTCGAAGCGCAATCGCCCGAGCTGATCGAAGCCCAGCCCGAACTCCTTGCCCAGCATTATGAGCAGGCAGGGCTCGTTGCAAAATCTGTCGCCTACTGGGGCAAGGCCGGTCATAGCTCAGCTGGGCGCTCAGCGATGGTGGAAGCGGCGGCGCATTTTCAAAGGGCGCTAGATCAGCTAGCGCTGCTGCCTGACAACCCCGGGCGACAGAGACAGGAGCTCGAACTTTGCAGTGCCTTGGGCGCCGCGCTGCAAGCCGTCAAAGGCTACGCCGCACCGGAAACGGGCCATGCTCATGCCCGCGCCCGAGAGCTATGGGAGCAGTTGGGTTCTCCCTCCGAGTTCCTTCAGATTCCATATGGACAATCCCGCTACCACGTGGGCCGCGGCGAATTCGATCTGGCGCAGCGCTTGGACGAAGATCTGCTGCGTGTGAGCGGCTGCCGCAACAATTCTGCCGGGCTCGCTCTGGGTTATTTCTCCACCGGCCGAAACTTGATGTCTATGGGCAGGTTTGCTTTATCACGATCGCATTTCGAAGAGGTACTTGCACGTTGTGATCTGATCTCCTACCGCTCGCTGCCCTTTAACCGAGTAGGAGTCCAGGGATTCCTGGGACTTTCCCTGTTCTGTCTTGGCTTTCCCGACCAAGCGTTGGCGCAGAACGATGCAGCAATTGTTGAGGCTCGAAGGTCGGCTCATCCGCCAACTTTCGCTGTGAGTTTGTCGAATGGCACCAGGTTGCTGTCGCTGTTCGCAGAACCTGAAGCTCTGGATCACTTGGCGGACCAGCTGGTTGTGCTCGCGACCGAGCAGGGTTTTCCCTTCTGGCGTGCGCAAGGAGCAATATATAGCGGATGGGTAAGCGTCAAAAAGGGCGATACGGTGGAGGGGATGGCCCTTCTGCGGAGCGGTTTGGCCGCTTACCGCGCCACCGGAGCGGAGCAGTGGATGCCCCATTATACTGCCCTCTTGGCCAGCGCATGTGAGGCCGCAGGACAAGTCGAGCAGGCCTTGGCTCTCGTAGACGAGGCTCTTCAGATAGCGAAAAGAACACGGGAGGGTTGGTTCGCAGCGGAGCTGAACAGGAACAAGGGCCAGCTACTCCTGCGGCAAGGACATTCCGAGATCGCAGAGGAGCTGTATCGCAAAGCCCTGAGTATCGCGGAGGTGCAGGGGGCCAAGCTCTGGGAATTGCGCGCCGCCGTGAGCCTCGCCCAACTCTGGCGTGACCAGGCTCGGTACGTCGAAGGGCGTGATCTCCTCGCTCCCGTCTACGGTTGGTTTACCGGCGGCTTCGACACTCCCGACCTGAAAGAGGCCAAGGCGCTTCTCGAGACGCTCGAGGCGTAGCTGACCCTTCTTTTTGGCCTTCATAACTCGTCGGCAGTAAAGGTCCGGTTCTGGCACAACCCGGTCGCGCTGGCCGCCGGCCTACCGGTCCGCTTACTGGGGTAGTTCGGCCTTTCTCTGGTGTTCTGCGTGTCTCAGCCGTTCAGCGGGCAAATAGCTCAGTTCCGGAGCACCTGACTCTTAATCAGCGGGTCGCAGGTTTCGAGTCCTGCTGCACCCACCATCCACATCACTGAAATTTAGAGGTTATCTAGCCCAGCTGGGTTGCTCCCACGAAATAAGCAGCGGGCAAATAAGCCGATAATAAGCAGCGTCTGCGATCGGCCGTGCGGCATCCTACCGCGCCTTCCCCCGTCCCGGAGTTGTAGCACGGTGTTCGGCTTATGCCACACCGCCGGCATGCCCTTCAGCCACCGGTGACCCTCTCGGGGCCGGAACGGAGTGCCGCCTCTGCAATCGACTGGGCTTGCGCCAGGTCATCAGTGCGACCGTCCGACATAGGGTCCATTTCACCTGCAGCCAGCACGCTCCAAAGGAAGCGACCGGCATCCGCGCCGGTATCCCGAATAACCGCCCTTGCACCGTTTCTAGGTTCCACCATGAGGTGGGCACTCGGGCTGACCTGCCTCCACGCCAACACCACCGCGGCGCCGAGGGGGGCGTGTTTTCGCGGTTCCGACAAATTTGATGCCACGGACGCAAGTCGAAGCTGCCGCTTCAACCGATGCTCAGCTAGATCAATCACCATCGTCTCTCGTTCGCCCCTTTGCGCCGCTACCGTCATTTACAGCGAAAGGAACGAATTTTCTTTTAAATTGAGAGTAAACGCGGCGACATTCAGCGTTAATTGTCGCATTGCCCGCAACCGGACTAGGACGAGGATGCCGTGATTCTGCCGCCGTTTCACTGCGACTACGGCTTCGACATCACTTTGGGCGCAGCGTGTTCCTGAACTTCAACTGCGTTATCCTGACGTCGTGGAGGTCACCATTGGTGACAAAACGCAGATCGGTCCAGGGGTTCAGATCCTCACGACCGATCACCCACGCGATGCAGCTGGGAGGGCCTCCAGTTGGAGTTTGGCCGCCCAATCCACATTGGGCGCAATGTCTGGATCGGGGGCGTCGCGATCATCCTGCCCGGCGTGATCATCGGTGACGATGCCTTGATCGGCGCCGGTAGTGTGGTTACCCGCGACGTGCCTGCTCGTGCCACGGCCTTCGGCAACCCGGCGCGCGTGCGAGCCCAAATCATCCAGTCCGCCGCCAGACATGTCTAGGGGTATTAAGTGTCGGACCTCACTCTCTAGAGTAAGTCCCGGCCGGCAGTGAATTTGACGTCCGCTCGGTATGCTCCCGTGCTCCCTCCAAAAGTGGTGGAAGCTGGTCAAGGACCTAAGTCGCGAAAACGACGCCTGTCGCGCTTACTGGCAAGCCGGTAACCCGCAGCGCCTCGGCCGTCCATGTGTTGCAGGTGTGGCTAAGATTGTAGGTTCCAGTGGAGGCATAGAAGACGCTCTCGGGATAGAGACCGGCACCACTGCGGCGGGGAGCCCCTTCCTCGTCTGTAGCCAGATAGTTCCACAACAGCTGCGAGAGACGTTCGATACCAGCCGGCGACACGTGGATAACAACAGCGTTCGAACGCTTCAGGGGCCATTTTGAGTGGAATGACGAGCATGACTGCAGGTCCCGAAGCGACGGCCCGGAGAATGTCGCCAATGCCAGGATTTCGAGCCATGTAGTAATCGCGCGCTCCCCAGCCGAAGACAAGGTAGCCTGCGCCCGGAAATTCCGCCTTCAGATCGGCCAACGGACCCTTTATCACCCCCATGGGCAATCCGAGTTGGGTATGGCGAGCGACTGGGCATAGCCTTCCGGCTGGCGCGCACCGACGATCCGGCGCAGCTCGTCGAACGCGGCTTGCGCGACGCCGAGATAGACCGGGGTGTAAGAGCCCCAGAACCAGTTCAGATAGGCGTGGCGGAAGGCTCGCATATCGTCAGAGCAGAAGACCGCAGCGCTTTCCGGCAGCAAACATCCGTCGAGTATCAGGGAGTCGCTGCGGGTCGCCCGCATACCCAGCCCGTCCCAGTTTGGATCGACGCTGCGCCCCTCAGCCAGGCGCGGCAGCATCAGGATGATCCCGGCTGAGGGGTTCGTCGCCCCGTCCGGATAAGCCATTACCAGCACAAAATCGGCCGCTTCGAGCATCGAGGCGAACATTTTGCGGCCAGTGACGCGATATCCGCCGTCGACCTGCCGCGCCCGCGCTTTCAGCGGACGCTCTCCGATCAGCGAGGTCGTGACCGTCTCGGAGAAATTGCCGGCGATCAGCTTGCGGTCCTGTACGACAAGCTCGGCGATTTGCCGCTTGGTCTGGTTCGAAACCTCGGCACTCTCCAACAGCGGCATGACCACCGAGGCGTGCATGTTGAAGGCGAGTGCCGTCGACGAACATCCCTGGCCCAGCATTTCGTAGGCGATCGTGTGATCGAGAAAGCTGGCGCCGGCGCCGCCCCATTCCTTGCCGACAGTGAGCGCGAGAAACCCTTCCTCGCGCAAACGTTCGTAATTCTCGATCGGGTGGCTGGCGTCGCGGTCATGTGCTGCCGACCGTCTTGCGAAATCGGCCGCCAGCTCACGACATCTGTGCTGCAGGCGCTGTTGATTGGCGGTGAGCTGAAAATCCACGCCTCGGCCCTCCTCAGCCGCTTCGGCCCCCTTATCTGAAGCGCGCGCGATAGCATCGATCAAGTAGTGCCGCCTGACCGCCCCGAAATCATTATGATGCGCCGACGGTCAACGGGGCTAGTCGCCGGCCAGTATGTGCCGACGGAAGCCGGGACCTCAACTCGTTGATGTGAAGTGGTTGCCATAGGCAGCTATGGGCAGGGGCCGTCGTCGCCGTTGAGCGAAACGATGGTCGGCAATTGGTCGAACCCGGAGGGTCCGTCGTCGTCAAGCGAATGGCCAGAATCGGCCGCAAACGCGGCGTTCAGGGCGGCCAAACTGAACCGCCAAGCGGGGCGCAAAGCGGCTATTGTCGGTGTGTCTCGCCGTCGGCTCGTCTCCACCGAGGAGCAGCCATTGGCCCGAATTGCGCGAGCGCGCGTAGCGCCTGGTCGTACCGACCGAATAGTCAGTTGCCGGCTGGCGCCTCGGCTGGAACGCGGCTCGCCTCTGGCGCCCTGTATGCTTCTTCCTGCGAGATGTCCTGGTTGGTGTAATCGGGCAGGAAGATCGTGGCCGAAATGCTCACGATCGCGCAGACCAGGATATAGATCGCCACCGAATAGCCCGACCCGGTGCTGGCGAGGAGAGCGGTCGCGATCAGCGGCGCCGGCCCGCCGGCGATGAGCGACGCTAGATGAAAGCCGAGCGAGGCGCCGGTGTAGCGCAGCCGCGGGCTGAAGCATTCGGCGATCAACGCCGCCTGCGGCCCGTACATCATGTCGTGCGGGATCAGTGACACGACGATCGCGAGGAAGATCCAGCCCGGCACCATCGTGTTGAGCATCGCGAAATAGACGAAGGCCCAGATTCCCATCGCCATCGCGCCGATCAGGTATAGGCGCTTGCGGCCGATGCGGTCGGATATGAAGCCCGAAAGCGGCATTGTGACCGTCGAAACCGCCGTGGCGACCAGCACCGCGGTCAGCAGTAGGTCCCGCGAACTGTGTAATACCGTTGTCCCGTAGGTGAAGATAAAGGCGACGAAGATATAAAATGGAGCCTGCTGTCCCATTCGTGCCAACGCCGTCAGGATGATCTCCTTTGGGTGCCGGCGAAGCACCTCGATTACGGGCGCGCGCGCCACCGCCTGCTGATCGAGAATGCGCTGGAACACCGGAGTTTCGAGGATGCCGAGGCGGATCCACAGCCCGATTCCGACCATGACGATGCTGATCCAGAACGGCACGCGCCAGCCCCAGTCCAGAAAGTGATCGCCGGAAATCGCGCTGAATACGAGGACGGCGATATTCGCGACGAACAATCCGGCCGGAGCACCCCATTGCGGCCACGCGGTGATGAAGCCGCGATGGGCATTTGTCTTCGCCCACTCCATCGCGACCAAGGTCGCGCCGCCCCACTCGCCGCCGACGCCGATCCCTTGGATGAAACGGATGCCGGTCAGAATGATCGCGCCCCAGATGCCGATCGAGGCATAGCCGGGGACGAAACCGACGGCGAAGGTTGCCAGACCGGTGATCAATAAGGTCGCAATCAGCGTCACCTTGCGCCCGATACGGTCGCCGTAATGGCCGAAGAACGCCGCGCCGAGCGGGCGGGATATGAAGCCGACGGCGTAGATGCCGAACGCTTGCAGCGTTCCGACCAACGGGTCGGACGAGGGGAAATACAGTTTCGCGAAAACCAGCGGGGCAATGAGCACATAGAGCAGGAAATCATACGAACTCGATCACCGAGCCGACGGTCGAGGCGACAACGGCGCGGCGCAATTGCACGCTGTGCTCAGCAGCGGACAGGTTTTTGGCCGAAATCCCGGCTGTCGCCATCGCGTTTCTCCCCGTGACGTGCATTCTCGGCGGCCGGAGCTATCGTGGGCACTGTACGGCGAAATACTGTCACGGCGGCCGTACGGGAACAAGAGGCGCCGGTCGGCCTGGGAGTTCTCGTCAGCGAATTGGAGGACCGCGGTGTAGTCGTCATCTACTACGCTGCGCCTGACTTGGGATCAAGAAACCCAGACAAGTATGTGCCACCCTTCCCTTCGCAATGCGCGGATAACTACCCAGTTAATGGAAGCCGGCTAAGCGGCCATTGCCGCCCGACGAGAGGTAATAGCCGGGTCCCGGTGCTCCCGGCCGGTCTAGCCGGTCATCAGCAATCCGAGCGGCAACGCACCCATCAGTAAAGTAACCATCACCGCGAGCACGCGTTCCGCACGGCTCCATTTCTTCCAATCGGCAACGAGATCACGCATCGGCCACGCCATGTTGAATTTGGATCCGCTCGCAACTGGGTCCGCGACGGCAGGGCGAGCGCTACAACTGGACGGATATACGCGCTTGCGCTGTCGGCGGAGTGCGACCTATCTCACACATAATTAAAGATTTAGATCCTGCTCAGAGCCGGAAGACGGTCTGCCGGTGTCTCAGCGCTCGGCGGCATCGCGGAGCGTTAGCAGCGGAGGAAATGGCAGCTGTTATCGTCCATGCGCTGCGCCGGCTCGATGCCGATGAGGAGTTTCTCAGGTTGCTGCGCGCCGAGGCCATGCACACTCTGCCGAGACCCCTTGTTTCGGAGACCCGTATTACATCTATGGGGTTGGCATCACACTGAAGATGACTGCCGTCCTGAAGATGCGTTCATGCAAGTGTACCGGCCTCTATATGAGACAGCCTATGCCTACCGGAACGGCGGGATGTTCGACCTGCGACCGCTCTACATGTTCTACAAACCGGCGATCGTGAACGGCGTCGAGGTGCCGCGTTTCAAGGCCGTACCGTGGAGCCTCTCTGGAGGTCGAACGGTGTCGCTCGCGAACAGTGCGACGCTCGCGGGACCGCGAGGGCCAAGTTCGCAATGGACTCTCTCCTGGAGCAAAGCGGATTTCGAACTCTGGGTCCCACCCGCGTGCGACGCCCCCGGCAGCCAAAAGGTTCGTTGCTGACTCCGCGCTTGAGGGAGCCGGATTCGAACCTGTCGGTCCTTTTCGCGTGGATTGGAATTTCGGGTTTCAGTCGCCTAACAGATCGTTGCGCCGCTCGCCTCGATATGCACATCCTCGATGGTCACCAGGCCAACGTTTCCGGGGACGACCGGACCCAAGATTGAGAGTGGTCGGAGGACCACGAGTGTAGGGGGCGCGCCGATGAACATCCTGCTGTTCTCGATGCCGGACTCGTTCGAACACATGCCGCCGATCGCTATCCGCATGCCGAACGGGGCGTTGACGTCCCTCGCCGGGAACGTCGATCCCCACCATCGGGTCGCGGCGGCGGACTTATTGCTCGTTCAAGACCGGGTCCGGGAGACCGTCGAGCGGCTCGTGGCCGAATACGAGCCCGACGTCGTCGGGCTCTCGGTCATGACCTTCCAGCGCAAGACGGCCAAAGGCATCATCGATCTCGTCCGCACGCGACGCCCCAGTGCCCGCGTCGTCGTTGGCGGCTATGATCCGAGCCTCGCTCCCGAGGCGTACACTGAGGACCGTGACGGCGGTGTCGACTTCATCGTGCGGGGCAAGGGCGAGATCACGTTCCGTGAGTTGTTGCGCGCGCTCGAGACACAGCGCGGATACCACCACATTGCGGGCCTGTCCCACCGAAGCGCCGACGGCTTCCGCCACAACCCTGCGCGGGGCGTGAGCGGCCTCGAGGACGGCGAGATCCGGCCGCCGCGGCGCGACGTGCGGGTGCTCGACGGCTACACGCTGTTAGGCCGGCAGGTCGACGTGATCGAGGCGCGCATCTCTTCGGCCTCTGCATTTTCTGAGGGTATGATAGCGACAGCGGCCTTGGTCGCCTGGCTGAGGTTCGGACCATAGAACGCAATCGTCGCAAGCGGCCATTCCCGCAGCCCCTTCTTTGCCTTCTTGCACAGACGCTTAAGAAATCTGTTATCTCTCATCGCATCCTCGTATCTACCGCCGCACCATCACCGGGCGCTAACTCCCACGCGTCGGCGGATCAGCAGACGAGCCCGCGCTCGGTCAAGCGGCCTCCGGTGTCGACGCCCGTGAGAGGCACTAAGTTGCCCTAGGCGTGCCACCGACGCCGATGACGGCGATCGTGTTCTTCAATTCGTTGATGTCGAACATCAGATGACGCCCTCCTCGGCAAGCCGCTCGACTTCGCTCTGACTTCGGCCGAGCAATTCGGTCAGCACCCACATATTGTCCTCGCCATAGCAGGGCGCGCCGCGATTGGTCGGGCCGCCGATATAGGCGGGGGTCCGGCTCAACTTCATTGGCAATTCATAGATCGGCCAAGTGCCTATCTTGGTGCCGGTGACCTCGGTCAGCCATCTGAGATGACGGAGCTGCGGGTCGGTGTCGACACGGTCCTCGGCGTTCTGGCATACCCCGGCCGGGACCCCGGCGCGCTGCAATTTCATCATGCAGTCCCAGCGGTCTTGCGTCAGGGTCCATGCCTCTACCGCAAGGTCGAGCGAATCCTGGTGCTGCAATCGGTGCTCCAAAGTCTCGAAACGGCGGTCGTCGAGCCATTCGTGATGCCCGGCGACCTGCGCCAAGGCGCGCCATTCAACATCAGTGAAGCAGGCAATGGCGATCCAGCGGTCCTTGCCCTCGCAGCGATAGGCGCCGTGCGGGGCGGCCGGCCTATACGGCGAACGGTTGCCGTAGCGGCGGAAGGTGCGCTCATTGGCCGACCAGTCGAGGATCGTGGCACCCGTCAGGAAGATCCCGCTCTCGCATTGCGAGGCGTCGATCCATTGGCCCTGGCCGGTGCGCTCGCGGTGATAGATCGCGCCGAGCAATGCCAGTGCATACCCATAGGCGCCCATCCAGTCGAGGTAGGAATAACCCCAGCCGACCGGCATCGCCGGTTCCGGCAGGCCTGACATCTCGCCCTGCCCGCCAAACGCCGCCGCGACCGGCCCGACCGTGCGCATCCGCCCGTAAGTGCCGTGCGCGCCCATGCCCGATTGCTGGATGTAGATGATGTCGGGCCGGATCGACTTCATGACATCGTAGCCGAGCCCTAGGCGCTGCAATACGCCGGGCGAGAAACCCTCGGCCACCACGTCGCAGATGCGCATCATGTCCTTGGCGATCTGTAAACCCTTGGGGTGTCGGATGTTCAGCGAGATGCCGCGCTTGCCGGCATTCTTGTTGTTGAACTGGCCGCCCATATCGGGATCGCGCACACCGGGCAGCGGGCCGGTCGCCGCCTCGCGTGCGGCGCGGCCGCCGACCGGCGCCATCGCCGCCAGCCGCGTGTCGGGGTTGTCCTTCCATTCGATCTTGAAGCTCTCCGCGCCCATTGCCGCGAGAAACCGCGTGCCGCCGGCCGAGGCGAGGAACCATGCGAAGTCCAGGATCTTTATCCCCTGCAGCGGGAACGGCTTGTTGTGCAATGCAGTTAGCCGGGGGTTTTCAACTCGCCGGGGCTGCGCCGGCACACTCGGGCGACGAACGGGCTCGCCGAGCACCGCGGCGGTGTCCTCGCCAAGCAGCGGCGCACGGCGGCCGACCTGCCAGCTCGTCTTGTTGCTGAGCCATTTGCTCGTCGGGTAGCGAAAGCTGCGGCCAAGCTCCGGGTGCTCGACATCGGCAAAGGTCCTGCGGGTCAGCCAGTGCTCGTCGAGCGCGTTCTCGTGCGGTTTGCGCAGCGGCGCCCACAGCAGCCCCGCGTCCTGCGCCTCGCGCCACGGCATATCCTTGTAGGTCCAGGCGCGGACAAAGCGCTGCACGACATCGAGCATATGCGCCCGCCTTTCGTCACTGCCGGCCGTGCCGGGTACCTGACGCGCCCTGAGATCGGCGTCCGGCGGCGGTGGCTGCAGATCGGCCTGAGCGCCATATTTCGACAGCAGCGGAACCAGATTCTTTAGGTCGCGCGCGCCCATGCCGTGCGTGATGAACCAGCGCCCGTCCTTCGTATGGCAAATGCCTGGCGAGTGGTTGGGAAATTCGGCGGCATGCCGGTTGGTCAGCCGCCACAGCGGCACCCGCCGCATCACCCAATACATGATATCCTGCTCGGGGTTCTTTGACACCGCCTCGTGGATCGCCACCGAGACATCCTGCCCCTCGCCGCTGCGCTCGCGGTGGATCAGCGCAGTCATTATCCCTGTCGCCAATTGCTCGCCGGCGATGTGATAGGCGTGCCAGACCTGCGGCGCGATTGGGGGCGTGTCGTATTCGAGGTTCGGATCGGGATCGTAGCCGCAGTTCATCATCACGCCGCCGAGCGCGAGATGAATGAGGTCCGAGCCTTTGAAATCGGCCCATGGGCCGTCATCGCCGAACGGTGTCATCCGCGCCGTCACCAGAGCCGGAAACCGGGTGTTGAGCGCGGCGCGATCCAAGCCCAGCGCCTCGTTGAGCGCGCCGCAGCTCGCATCGAGGAGGATGTCGGCGCCGCCGAGCAGGCGCAGCAGGCGCTCGCAGGCGCCAGGTTCCCGCAAATCCAGCAGGACGGATTTCTTGTTGCGGTTGTAGTTCCAGAAGAACAGCGACCGTTCGATCCCCGGCTGATCGTCGAGAAACGGCCCAATCCGCCTTGTGGCGTTGCCTTCAGATGGCTCGATCTTAATGACTTCGGCGCCGAGCCCAGCCAGCAATAGCCCGGTATATTCGGCTCGCTCGTCGGCGATCTCGACCACCCTGAGGCCCGCCAGCATGCTGGGCCCCGCATTGCCCATCATTTCGCCCGGTCCGGAAACGATCCCCGCTTGCTTCGCCAAGACGTTCTCCCTTCAAATGTCTCCGGGCTCCCCCGAGAGCCGAGAGAGGATATTCCCGCCGATGAGCGACTGGAGCAAGGTGACCCGTCCGATCCCGGTACCGAACGAGTGGACAAAGCCGTTCTGGAATGCGGCCAAGCGCGGCGTTGTGGAATTGCAGCGCTGTCAGAGCTGCGGGCATTTCCAGCACCCCCCTTACGCGACCTGTACGCAATGCGTCTCGACGGACCTCAAATTCGAGCCCGTGAGCGGCGCCGGCACGATCTACGCCTACACCATCATGTATCACACCGGCGACAAGCGTTTCGCACCCGTGGTGCCCTACGCAAGCATCATCGTCGAGCCGGACGATGCGCCCGGCGCATTGATGGCCGGCAACCTGTTGGACGCCGAATACACCGAGGCGAAGGTCGGGCGGCGCGTCGAGGTCGTCTTCGAGAAGCTGAACGACGAGATCACCTTGCCGCAGTTTCGGCTCGCACGCTTGTCGTCGGCAGAGTGAGGGGGAGAGCCCGAATGTGGGAGAGTCGGTGCAAGGTGGCGGTCAGCGGCGTGGGTTTTTCCAAAGTCACGCGCTCGGCCGAGGTTCCGCTTGCCGCCCATGCGCTGTCGGCGGTGAAGGAGGCGGTCGCGGGTTCGGGGCTGCAGCTGTCCGACATCGACGGTCTGGCGACCTATCCGGAACTGCCGGCAACAGGTCACGCGGAAGTCGACGGCATCTCGATCGTGTCGGTCAACTGCATTATGGCGATGCTGAAATTGCCGAATCTCAGCTGGCACATCCAGGTCGGCACGACGAATATCGGCGGCGCCGTGCAGCAGGCGGTCAACGCATTGCTGGCCGGGGTGTGCAAATACGCGGTGGTGTGGCGGGCGATGCACAACCCGCGCGGCACGTACCAGAACCTTCCCGGCACTTACGTCCAGGGCGCCGCGCAGTTCACCGCGCCCTACGGCTTCGGCGGTCCGGGGCAGGGCATGGCGGTCGCCTATACCCGCTGGCTCGAGCGCCACAACCAGAACCGCGAGAAAATGGCGACCCTCGCGGTAACACAGCGCCGCCACACGCAGCACAACCCGCACGCCTATTTTTACGGCACACCGCTGTCGCGCGAGGACTACCTGAACTCGCGTATGGTGGCGTATCCGTTCTGCCTCTTCGATTGCGATATCCCGGTGCAAGGGGCGGTCGCGATCGTGTTGACGACGGCCGACCGGGCACGCGACTTGAAGCCGCGGCCGGCCTACCTCGCCGGCTACGGTCAGCGCCTGCATTTCGAAGTGGCCGGGCGCATCGGCAGCCTCGCCGATTACATGGAGGGCGGCCGCAGCTCGGCAAAATTGACTTGGGAGCGCTCCGGCTTCGGTCCGCAGGATGTCGACGTGGCGCAGATCTATGACGGCTTTTCGGCCTCGGTGATCTACGGCCTCGAATCCTACGGTTTCTGTAAGGAAGGCGAGGCGCTCGACTTCATCCAGGACGGCCGCATTGAACTCGACGGCGAATTGCCGCTCAATACCTTTGGTGGCAGCCTCGGCACCGGCCGCATCCACGGCCTCTGGCACATCATCGAAGGCGCCTTCCAGGCGTCGGGCCGCGCCGGGGCACGCCAGGTCAAGGATGCCAACGTGTCGTTTGTCGGCGCCAGCGCCCCGATCGTGACCGGCACGACCTTTATCTTCGTCCGCGACCCGTACTAAACCGGCAGGCAGCCCATTTCGCTCCGATGCCCTCGGGGCGAGGAGGGGTCAGTAATTCGGGCAAACTTTAGGCCCGGTGCAACTTGGATACGCTCTCGGACCAAAGCAAAGCTGGAACATGTCTCGTATTCGCGGGAGCGTTCTGGCAGCGGCATCCACTGCAAGCGAGTAATGATACCGCAAGCTGGGTCCGATTTGGGTATGCTGAAGACCAACGCCGCCGTTCCTCCCGTATGCGAGCGAGAGTGACTAGGCGAAAGACCGCGGAGCCTCAGGCGTTGCCGCGGCGGGATCCACGCCGCTTGCCAACATCAGCAGCTTGGGCATCTGTAGCCTCCTGTACCTTGCACGGCCATACTGCTCTCAGGCTGGTCGGCCGCGGCAAGTCGGCAGCCATTCGCTAAATTCACCGTTATGTGATTTGCAGGCTCAGAGGGAGAATGGTAATTTCGCCACACACCATGCCGATACCGCCGCCACCAAGCGTCAGTGCCGACACCGGCGGAAGCTTGCCGAAGCTGTTCTGTTGCATGATTACCCCCTCCACGAATGGGAGGCCATATTGGTCGAATGGGGCGTCATCTCAATGATTTTTTCCCCAGCGTTGTCCCCGGCACCGCGGTGGGCTCTCCGCGTCCGCGATTTCGATCCAGACGGGCGTGATAGCTCGACCTTTCGCGCGGCATCAGCAGCCCCGTCACCATTCACAATGTCGTGGTTTTGACCGGAATAATGCCAGATATTGTCAGGAAATGATCGCCTAGATGGAAAAGTTGAGGGAATTGCCGGTATAGGTCTGCTGGTCAGAGGGTTAGGCGCAAAACCACGCCGGGTCGCCGGCCCGTTTCAGAAGACCAAACCCATTCTTGTTTCCCTCTCCACCGCAAGGCGCTGTCATGATTGTATCCTTGCTCACAGTCTTCCGGCAAATCTTCGCGATAAGCCTGCTCTCGCTGTTCGTGACTGGTAACGCATTCGCCAACTCGCTGATCCCGGCGGTAAACACCGAACACGGTCTGGCCATAAAAGGCTATGATCCGGTCTCTTACTTCACCACTGGCAACCCGACCCCCGGTCTGGCCCAGTTTTCGACGACCTACAAGGGGGCAACCTATCGGTTCGTGTCAGCCGAGAACCGTGACCGGTTCATCGCCTCACCGGAGAAGTTCGTGCCGCAATACGGCGGCTACTGCGCCATGGCTATCTCACTGAACAAAATCGCGGACATCGACCCGGACCAATGGGCGATTGTCAATGACAAGCTCTATTTGAATAATGGCTTCCTTGCGCAATCCCTATGGTCGCTCGACAAGTCCGGCAACATTGTGAAAGGCGACCGGAATTGGCCGCTGATCCCCAAGCTCGGCAACCCGTGAGCTGACGCCGACTGCAGCCGCCACAACAAAGGGGCGAGATCGCCATGGCCACGATCGGTCGATCGGCAGATCTGCTTTCGGCTCGCCGCGACGGCTCCCAACGCGCCATTCCCCGGACCGCTCCAGTTCAGGGATGCAACGTCGGTGTTCCGATCGCCGCCGGGCGCGACTTCGCTCACCTGAACGGGGGCGTTGGCCGGTCGGGAGATACCCAACACAGCCGCCTGCTTTATTTGACATGCGGGGCCGCAGAGCTCGCCGAGCCGGTTCGTTGATGACTCGCCGCTGGGGACAGGAGATGGACTATGACGAATACGGCAACCTGAAGAACGCGAGCCTGCTCGATTTCTTTCTGCCAACCGCGGTCGAGACACCGAGTTGGGAGACCGATTACACCACCATGCCCTCGCCACATCATCCGATCGGCGCCAAGGGGGCGGCAAGTCGCCGAACGTCGGTGGCGTCTCCGCCTTTTCCAATGCGGTCAACGACGCCTTCGCCCATCTCGGCCTGACCCACACCGCGATGCCGCATGATCATTGGCGCGTGTGGAAGACCGCTCAGAGCCTCGGACTTACTGTGGGTTGAACGGACGTCTGGGAGGCGCCGGCACTGTCAGATCACAAGATAATGCCGCCGCCCATCCGGCAAGCTACGCTCGCCCGCTCAGGTTCGCACCAGACTTGTATGGGGCTTTCCCTGTCAAGGGGCTTTGGCCCGGGCTGAGTGTGGATCTGCTAATTGTCCTCTAGGTTTGCTGACAGTTCTTTGTTCGGAGCGGGAAAGGCCGTTCTTCGTCCCGTCGCCTGCGATCAGGTTCGCGGAGCGCGCGGAAGGGGTCAAGGGACCGAAACGCTAGCGGAGCTTGGCGGCTTGCCGCCTTAGCGTCGCTTGTGTTTCGCAGCGCCTTGACGCCTGAGCACGCGGAGGGACAATGAACCGCGAGAGGGGCATTTCTTCGAAGCTCGAGCCGCTGACGACGCCTGCTTAAATCCGAGGGGAGCTCGCCATTGGGGCGCATCTCTTCGCGCCGCAAACTTGTATTCGGTCGGTCCGTTTGGATCCTGACCATGATGCAGTCATGCGCATCGGCGGCGAAGCTCCGGGGCGGCGGGCCCATTCTCGCCGTCGGCATCTGTGCCATGTCAGGTGCCGGGCCCCGCCACCTCGGATCATTAATCGGCAGTGCGCCGCGAATGCGAGCGCGAGCGCCGAATAGGTAAGCTCTTCAGCCTGCCGGACGCAGAATGACGCCCTCCAATGTCTCGCCGGTGGTGACAAAGCGCCAGAGCGCAATGAGCAGCTTGCGTGCCAGCGCGACAATCATCGTCTTGCGCGTGCCTAGACGGCTATCGGCAGTGCGCGACCGGTACCACTGTGCCAGTGCGCTCTGCTTCTGAAACCGCAGAAAGCGCCAGGCGAGTTGGATCATGCCGCGGCGGACCCGGGCATTGCCGGCTTTGGCGAGGCCTTGTTCCCGCCGCCTCGCACCGCTCTCGTCCGGCGAGCCCGTCAGACCGGCGTAGCGCGCCACCGCTTTGCGGTCACGCATTGGTCGCGACAGCACCTCGCTGACGAGCATATCAGCCGTTTCAATGCCGATGCCGATGACCCGGGCTAGGTGCCGTACCATGGCGTGCTGCCCGGTGTCGGGCTCTTGCTCTAATCGTTTCTGACGAGCCTCCTCGATGTCCCTGATCTGGCTCGTAACGTAATAACCCATTAAGGTGATCACGTCGGTGATGCCGACATGGCCGAGCGCCTTGACCGCGCGGTCGTAGAGACCCTTCGATACCCAGCGCGAATTGCTGAGACAAATCGCCATCTCGTAGACGATCTGCTCGCGCTCGTCCGCGAACGAGGTCGGCAGACCGGACAGCATCGCCTCGACCTTTTCGGCGGGCAGTCCGACTTCCTTGCCCCGCCGCTCATGCGCGTTCGTGGGGTAGGCCGAATGCCATTTGCTGTTGATGATAATGACGCCGATCTCCCGTTCGCGCTCGGAAAGCGAGTAGCCGCCCGGGCGGAAATAGGCCCCGAGTGGAGCCGATGCCTTCACCAGCTTGGGGTTATGCACCCAGATCTTGCTCGGACCGCCGGCCGCGCCGCGGGTCTCGACCAGATAGCGATAGCCCTCCTGCTGCTCCGGCGTCATCTCGTCATAAGGGATCTCGGCGTATCGGCCGAAGGTCGGCGTCTCGGGCATATCAAGCTTCCCTCGCAGGATGGATTGGAGACCTATCCTGCAACGGCGCACCTGCTCTGTCGACCCGCTGGGGGCATCGCTTCGCGCGGCCTGCTCCACTGTCACGAGTGAAAGCTTTGCTGCGGACGTCAAAAGCGAGACGATGGCCATCACGGACTCGTGAAATCCGGGCAATATCGGCACAAACAGGAACCTCCTGACATGGCGCAATCCATTCAACCAGGCCGGTTTGGTCATAGCGGCAAGCCCGACGATGCCGTGGCTCGCAAAACAGGAGAAGGAACCGAACCTCGAACCGGAGCTGTCGATCATCGCTACGCATCCTCGCACAGCTCGCGCACGGTGCCGGCGTTCTAGAACGCCGTCTCTTGCGTTCGCCGAGAGGCGCGATCGTCCGATGATCCTCGCCGCGCCGGCCTCCGGTCCTTCTGATCGCGGCTGTGCCGACGGATATTAGTTACGACAGAACGCACGTAAGTGAGAGCACTGACAATGGCGGTGAAAGGACGAGTGGCGCTGGTCACCGGGGCGAGTTCGGGCTTGGGCCGGGCGATCGCCAATGAACTGCAGGCCACGAGCTATCGCGTCTATGGCACGTCGCGGAAGGTCATGGGCAAGGATAATCCGTACGGCGACTTCGCGCTGATCGGGATGAACGTTGATCAGGATGCGTCGGTCGAGGCGGCAATCGGCGCCCTGGTCGATCGTGAAGGTGGTTTGGATGTGGTGGTCAGCAACGCCGGCATGGGCATTGCCGGCGCCTTGGAGGACACCAGTTCCGAGGAGGCTTTGGCGCAATTCCAGACCAGCTTCTTCGGCAACCACCGGGTCTGTCGCTGCGCGTTACCCCATCTTCGCGCCCGCGAGCGCGCCCACATCGTTGTCATCGGCTCCGTCGCGGGCCTGATCGCCGTTCCGTTCCAGGGCATGTATAGCGCCGCCAAGTTCGCGCTCGAGGGCTACTGCGAAGCGCTGCGGATGGAGCTGCGCGGCTCCAGCGTCCGCGTTGCCATTGTCGAACCAGGCGATTTCGCCACCGGCTTTACGGCCGCGCGGCAAGAAACGATCGGGAGTGGCGAGGGCTCGGCCTATCGCGCGAAATTCGAGGCGGCTCTGGCGGTGATCAAGAAGGACGAAACGGGCGGCGCGGATCCGGTTCTGGTTAGCCGGGTGGTCAAGCGGATCATTGAGACCGACCGGCCCGCCCTGCGCCATCCAGTCGGGGCCTTTTTACAAAATTCGGTCGCGCGCGCCAAACCGTTCCTCCCGGCGGGGGCGCTCGAAACGCTGATTGCGGACCATTACAAGTGCAAATAGGATTGCAGGAGATTTCCTGGCCTCGGTCCAGTCTGATCGGTCGAGGGACAACCATTTGCCGGTTGTAAATCGGCGCCACGTCGGCCCCGGGATCGGTCGCAAGCAGCGTCAAGGCCTTCCCTGCCCCGTCGGGCATCGGCCGCCACAGGCCGACGAAGCAGGCCGCAGGTTTTCGGACGGCCGAGGCGTGTTCCCGCCGTGAACGACGTCTCGTGTCGATCTCGCCCGGCGAAGTCCTGGGTCTCGTGGGCGAGAGCGCATCCATTCCCCTCCACCGGCAAGTCAGGAACGAACCGTTGCGCGGGCAAACAGACGAACGCGCGCTGAAACCATGGATGACCGCTCCTGCCTCGCCTTCTTCGCCGCGGCGGCGCGCGGGGCCTATATGGCGAGAACTCCGCCGTCGACGTGGATTTCTGATCCTGTGATGTATGACGCTTCATCGGAAGCCAGGAACAGAATGGCGTGCGCCACCTCGTCGACTTCTCCCGGCCGGCGCATCGGAATGAAACGCATGCGTTCAGCCCGCACCGCGGGGTCGGCAGTGCGACCGGATGTGCGCATTGGCGGCATCACGCCCGGATGAACCGAGTTGGCGCGGATGTTGTCCTTGACGTGCTGCACCGCGGCCCATTTGGTCATCAGCCGTACCGCCGCCTTCGAGGCATTGTAGGCGATGTGAACGTGCTCGCTACCGATGACGCCGGCAATCGACGAGAGATTAACGATTGACCCGCCATCGTTGGCGACCATGGCCGGGATAGCGTACTTGATGCCGAAGAACACGCCGGTCGCGTTGACCGCCATGATTCGATGCCAGGCTCCGGTGCTGTAAAAATCCTGTTCGGCGCTGCCCGAGATGCCGGCATTGTTGACCAAAATATCGACCTTGCCAAATTCCCTGGTAGTGGTGGCCACGACCGCGGCCCAGCTCTCTTCTTTGGCGACATCAAGCAGTTCGAAGCGCGCAGAGGCTCCGATGCCAGTGGCCACCTCCCGGCCTTGGTGTTCGAGCACGTCGGCGATGACCACCTTGGCGCCTTCACGCGCGAACATCCGCGCCGTGGCTGCACCCATGCCGGACGCCGCGCCGGAGATGATGGCGACTTTGTTCGCGAGTCGCATGGCTGTCCTCCTTTCGCCTTGATGGGCCGCTCTTTCAGGGTCGTCTCGCTCCTCAGTAATGCGTGAGCGACCGCAGTATGCGCAGCTGCGCGTAGAGGAAATGCTTATCCGGGCTGGTCGCCATCGGCAGGCTGGCCGGCGACGGCTTGTCGGCACCGGGAACCGGGGTTTTTTCGATCAGCTCGAGCGCGCCCGTCGCTCGGTCCATCGCCAGGACGAACACTTCCTTGCTGCCGGCGTTCGATACATAGACTACCGTCTCCGGTGTGCCTTGGGCCATCGCCTTGCGTCCTTCGATGAGGGTTTGCGGTCCGAGCCCGAGCCCCACGATCCCGCCGGCGCCAAGTGCCAACACGCGCCTCCGCGCCATCCGTCCGTGGCTCATCGTTCCCTCCCCGTTACCATCATTCCGCGGTACCTGGGCTATTGGAAGTGATCTTTCGTCTCAGCGAGGCCTTCCGCAACGAAATTCGATCGCATTCGCCTCCATTCGCGCGCAAACCGCCGGATCACCAAACTGGCGATGTTACCGTCCCACCACTTTCGTCCCCCACAGAGGAATCGATGGTTCGCAGACGCGCCGCTGGAGGGGAGTGGATTCGAACTTTCGGTTCCGGTGCGGCCGCGTGTGTGGGAGCTGACGATCTTCAGGCCGTCGGCGTCACGCTTCGTCGGCTCGAGCGCTTTTGGATCCGCGCCGCCGACTTAGTGCAGCGACCGCAGCCGCTGGCAGCGGGTTCTTCGTCCCCGGCTTAGGTGTTTTTCGCCTGATGCACGATCTCCCACCTGGTGGTTAATGGGTAAGGGATAGAGCTCGTTTCCCTCCGTGAAAAATGCTGTCCCCTGTCGGGGAACCGATGGTTCGAAATCCATCTCCCTCCAGCAGACAGTCCGTCTCTCTCCCGCAGCCACTTTCGAGCGTCAAGAACCCGGGCTTTCCCCGCAGGTGTGCGAGGTTCGCTTGACGACGGGGTCAGCAGAGACGCAGCAGGCTTTCCATTGCGTGCCAACCGGCGGCAATGTCTCTGCCGGGCCATATTCCAGTACCGCAGTGCCGCTGATGCGGTCGGCGGCAATGCCACGACGGTCCGAACGAAATCATGAGTTTCCGGGCTTTAGCGTGGGTAGTCTTTGAATTCGGATCGGGCTCAAGCAAAGCCGAGCAGGGTCCGCTGGTCGGGCCAGGCAAGCGGCAGACGTGAGTGCTCCAGGAGCTTCTCTGCCGTTAAATCGGGCGGCTGCCGCCCATCGAGGATCGCCTCTGTGATATCCGGCGCGAGATAGCTGAGGCGGACGAGTCGCGTGAAATAGGACCGGCTGACCCCTTCCCGCTCGGCGAGTACAGCAAAAGGAACGCCTTCGCCCTGGGCGAGTGTCGCGTTGAACCGGCGCGCTCTGAGGAGCAGCTTGATCAATCGCGCGTCAGGTTTCGCGGCAAACGAATCCGTCCCGTTGATCACCATTCTGATCTCCCGCCCGGAACGGCGCAGCCGCACCGGTACGGACAGAAGCTCAATTTTGTCGTCGTTCACGCCTTGCGATGGTGTAGCGGGTAGATCGAGTAGCGCGCCCAGCCGAAGCGGGCGGAGATGGATGTCGATCTGGTCGACCTTCACCTCGATCCGTTTGATCAGGGCAGCGAGGACCGCACGCTTGCGTGCCACCGGCAGCTCGGGCCAGCACTTGCCGATGTCTGCAGCCCGCGCGATAAGACGCTGCTGAATTGATGCGTCCGCGAGCCTTGCCGAACTCGATTTGTAGATGCTGCCGGGATCGAGAAGCCATCGGTGCACTCGGCCGCTGACGAGCTGCTCGATCTCCGCGGCCGGGATCCGCAGCCCGACGGAGGTCTCGGTCCGATCTTTCGCGATCAGCGAGCCGGAGACGTAGTAGCGGTAGTGCGTGCCCATCTTTACCGCATGGCTCGGCGTCATCCGATTGCCGTCGCCATCAAACAGCATGCCGGCGAGGAGGCTGGGTTGGTGATTTCGTGTGCCCGAGTTCCGCTCGGCGACGTTGCTGGCAAGCTGAGCCTGGACCGCGTCCCACAACGACTGATCGACGATCGGCGTGTGCTCGCCAGGATGGAATTGGCCCTTGTGAACGATCTCGCCTCGGTAAATGCGGTTCTGCAGCATCAGGTAGAGCGCGCCGCGCGAGAACGGCTTGCCGCCGACGAGGCGCCCGGAAACGCTCGCCCATGACTTACTTCTGATCCCGCGCGCTTCGAACTCCGCCTGTAACAATCGGACTGAGCCGAGTTCGGCATAGCGGCGGAAGATCAGTCGAACGGTATCCGCCTCGCTGTCGATCATGACGAGCTTGTGGTTACGCACTCCATACCCGAGCGGCGGTACGCCACCCATCCACATCCCCTTCTTTTTCGAGGCGGCGATCTTGTCGCGGATGCGCTCGCCGATGACCTCGCGCTCGAACTGCGCGAAGGACAACAGAACATTGAGCGTCAAGCGCCCCATCGAGGTCGTCGTGTTGAACTGCTGGGTCACGGATACGAAGGACGCTCCCCTCGCATCGAGGATCTCGACGATCTTGGCAAAATCGGCGAGCGAGCGGGTCAGCCGGTCGATCTTGTAGACGACCACCGTATCGACGCGCCCCGCCGTGATGTCCGCGAGCAGCCGCTGCAGAGCAGGTCGATCCATCGTCGCACCGGAGAACCCGCCGTCATCATAAGCCGCGCGCACGCAGATCCAGCCTTCGTGCCGCTGGCTGTCGATGAACGCCTCGCAGGCTTCGCGCTGCGCCTGCAGCGAATTGAATTCCTGTTCGAGCCCCTCCTCGGACGACTTGCGGGTGTAGATCGCACAGCGGACGGTCCCGGTCCGCCGCGTCGCGGTTCCGAATTTTTTCATCGGCTGTCCTTGGTGACTAGGATGCACGGGCTCGCTTGTCGGTGGCGAAGAACCGGGGCCCCGACCAATGAGCCCCGGTGATCCGCTCGGCAATCACGGTCAGCGACCGATACCGCTGGCCGTCGTATTCGAACCCGTCGTCGTGCACGAGGACGGTATGGGTGTGTCCGCGCCACTGCCGCACCAAGGTCGCGCCGGTCTTCAGCACTCCGCCGGGATCGAAAGAACGAGCGCCTCTCTCGAACTCTCCCGCCAAAATCCGCAAGCGTCGCTGCAAGGCGCGGGTTGGACCGCCTTGGGCGCGCTGTTGCAGCTTATCGGCGAGGCCTCTGATGATCAGATCGCGACTGAGGCCCAGCGGCGGTCCGGTGTGATGCAATGTCCGCCAGGCACGCCGCAGCTCCTGTGTCGACCGATCGACCAATCCGACAATCTCGCAGGATTCAAGCTCGGCCAGGTCCCAGTTTCGAAGTCGGTCGTTCCGGATGTCGACTGGAGCGAGACCGGAGGACGGCTCGCCAGAGTGCTGGCGAGCCGAAGCGTCGTGGACTGGAGGTTTCACAGGTTTGCCGGCTCGGCGATGCGGTACACCCGACCACGCTCCTCTTTGGCCGAGGCAAGCGTGAGCCCGAGCTTTTTCTTCAGGGTTCCCGAGAAGACGCCGCGCACCGTATGACGCTGCCAGCCGGTCACGTTCGCCACCTCATCGACCGTTGCCCCTTCGGGCAGACGCAGCATCGCAATCACCACCTCCTGCTTGGAGGGGGGCTTCGGGTCGGGTTGCGGCTCGGGATCCGGCAAGGCCTCGATTGCCGACCACAGCTGATCGATCAGTGCGTCGCGGTCGCCAACTTTCTTTCGCTTTTCGACATCGGGCAGAGCGTTCCACAGCGCCAGCAACCGCTTGGCGCTGAGCGGGGCCGCGCGCAGCTCCTCATTCGATGCAACGGCAATCTCGCCGTTGTTGACTGCTGCAGGCATCTTGCGGCACAGCGTGATCCCGTCATTGCCAATGATATAGACGCGCATGAGTGGGTGCTCCTGATTGACCGGCGGCGGTTCCGCCGTGCCCCACTCACGCTCTCTTCGCCGACCAAAGCCAGTCTATTCCGGATAATCTTGTGGCGTTGTTGGGCCGGATCCGAGCATGGAATTACTCAGCCGAGACCGCACGATCTGCGGTGGGTTGTTCGCCGCGCAGCGGGTCCGAAACCGTCGCCTCAGCAAGCCGAATACTGTTGTCGTCCGGCGAGCAGGTTACGGAGCTTTAGGTCGGCTCGATCTAGTTCGGGAGTCCGCTTCTTGAGGTTGACCTGCCGCGCCGCTGACGGGCGGGCACAGCCGGAGATGACCCCAAGCTGTCATTGAAGGGCCATGGCCCGTATGCGGCAGAAGCCAATTGCGATGTCGACCATTTGTGACCAACTGTGTACATCGCGGCTGCACTGACGCGCTTCGTTTATCGTTCTATTCTGGAGCACGGTCCAGAACTCTCTTTAGTGTCACCGCCCCGTTCAACCCGGCAGCGGCAATGCGTCCTCCTTCGGCAATCCGTCTGCGCTGGGCTTCCTCCCAGTGGCGGCCATCGAAGAATCGAGTGGGCTTGAGGCTCGGGCCGTCGACATCATCGAGACAGCGCGCGTTGACTGTGATTCGGTCAGGCTGGGAACGCGGCACGTAGAATGCGTGCATTCCGCAATGCGAGCAGAATGTGTGCTGGGCCACGCCGGTGCCGAATGTATAGGTCGACAGCGAATTCTTGCCCCGCAGCATTTCGAAATTCTCAGGCGCAACGGGAAGATGAAGGATGCCCTTCTTCGTGCAGACCGTGCAACTGCACTGTGACAGCAGGTCCAGATCGACCCGGGCGCGGAAGCGAACCCGGCCGCAATGGCAGCCGCCCTCGCAGTGTTCAAGCATTGCGGCGCTCCTTCACTCTGAAAGCCCCGGAGGATGACGCTTCGTCCAGCCGGTTGCGTCCTCATAGAATTGCGCGACGCGGTAGAGCATTGCCTCGCCAAAGGGATGGCCGACGAGCTGCAAGGAGAGCGGCAGGCCGCCATTGCTGAAGCCTGCCGGAATAACCAAGCCGGGTTGGCCGGTGACGTTGAACGGCATGCGGGCCTGGCGCCAGTAATTCGAGGCGAGCGCCTCGTCATCGTCGATGCGGCAGGCGGGATCCATGCTCGAGGCGGTTATCGCCGCGTCGATATTTGCAAATGCCGCCGCTACCCGGTCGCGAAGCTGAAGGCGCCAGCGTACCGCCTGGAGGTAGTCGACAGCGCGGAGCGTCGCCCCGGCGAGGAGCCGCTCGCGCGCCCGTGCGCCATAATCCTCCGGTCGCTCCTTGAGCCACTGCTCGTGTACGGCATAGGCTTCGGCGGCAAGGATGATCTGGCCGCAGGCACTGAAATCCTGCAGGGCCGGCAGCGTGATTTCGCTGACTTCCGCGCCTGCTTCGGCGAGGAGTTTGACCGCGCCGTCGAGCGCCTCGACCTGTTCGGGATTGCCGGCGACATCTTTGGTGTAGAAATGGCGGATGACACCGATCCGCAGGCCTCTGACGTTCTTGCCGAGCAGCGCCCCGTAGTCGGGCACCGGCTCGTCGGCGCTTCCCGGATCACCCGGATCATGCCCAGCGATCACCTGGAGCATCAGCGCGTTGTCGCGCACCGTGCGGGTCATCGGCCCGATATGGTCGAGGGAGAAGGCGAGCGGTGCTACGCCGCGGCGGCTGACCCTGCCATAGGTCGCCTTCATGCCGGTGATGCCGCACATCGAGGCCGGGTTGCGGATCGAGCCGCCGGTGTCGGTGCCGAGTGCCGCCGGGAAGAGGCCGGCGGCAAGGCCGGCGCCGCTGCCGCTCGACGAGCCGCCGCAGAAATGATCGCGGTTCCACGGGTTGCGCGCCGGCGGCCAGGGCAGGTCGAAGGACGGACCGCCGATCGCGAATTCATGGGTCGAGAGCTTGCCGAGCAGGACCCCACCGGCCGCTTCCAGCCGCTCCGTGACCACCGCGTGCCGGCGGGCGATGTTGCCCTTCAGGATCTTGGAATGCGCCGTGGTCGCAAGACCCTCGACGTCGATGATGTCCTTCAGCGCATAGGGCATGCCATGGAACGGCCCGCGCCGTCGCCCGGCCGCTATCTCGGTCTCGGCCGTTCGCGCCGCAGTCAATGCCCGTTCCGGCGTCAATGCAATGAAGGCGTTGTAGTTGGCGTCGTAGTGCTCGATGCGGGCCAGCAACGCGGTCACATATTCGACCGGTGACAATTTCTTCGCGCGGATAAGCTCGGCGGCCTCAGCGAGCCCCAAATAGGCGAGATCGCCGCTCATGGCGTATCCCCCTTCGCCCGGTAGACATGTGCCGGCTCCTGCGCCGTCAGCATGCCGCGCGGTAGGCGCTGCAGGTGACGCTCCATGCCGGTCGTCGCGCGCTCAAATTGCGCGAGGTGTTCGTCAGTCAAACGATCGAGCCCGAGAGTGCGGGCCTTATCACGGAGTTCCTCGGTCATCGGATCTCTCCCTTGCTTGAACGCGGTTGCTCGATCGTGTTGCGCTCCTTGTGCTGATCGAACAGCACGAGGTTGTTGAACACCGGCATAAGCACGGTGACCGCGGCGCGCGTCACCTCCTCGTGGATCGACATCGAGGCTGGGCTGGCGAAATCTGGCATCTTAAGGATGCCGCCCGATTTCTGCGCCAACGCTCCCTGGCCGCCCAGCCAGAGCGTCAGCGCCGTGGTAGCCGCAACGGCAATCCTGCACGAACGCCTCATCATCGCCCTCCGGGCAGTCGGCGTGACTTGGACGTAGTAGCCGAAATCTGCCGGATTTCCCGCCAATTTTCGAGGCCAGCATCGCCGCGTCGAGCGACCTGGGCAATGACCAATCGCTTTCCGCAAGCAAAAAGGGGGCCGAAGCAGAAGGCTGATGGCAGCCGCATGCTCCGCGCCGTAAGCCAACGCGGCGGTCCCGTAGCTATTCGCATAACCGATTTCGGCGAGCCTCGCCCGTTGCCGCGCGTCCCGGCGAAGGTCCCTTGACTGAACCCACACCGGCCGTTTGCCCTCGGCCGCGGGAACGCGTCTTCATGCCCCGAAGCCGACCTCAAAGCGGAGCGACCGGCGGTATCGCGAGCTTCACCGGGATTCCTGACGGAGAAGCTGTTCGAGAAGGCTCCGTGTGGTCATCTCGATAAGAGCCTTCGACTCCCCGTTTGTCAGGACAACCACGCCTGCTTTGGCGGATGGAGCCAGCACGACCGCAGCGCGGAAACCGGGATTCTCGCCGTTATGATAAACCAGGTGCACGCCGCGAACGTCAGCGGTGAACCAGCCAAGCGCATAGTGCAGGTTCTCGGCACGAGCGCCAGGCCTCCAGTCCACCCCTACGTCGATCTCTGGGCGATGCAACTCTGCCATCATCTGTGTCGAGAGTATCCGTTGCCCGAACATTGTTCCGTCGTCGAGTTGCAACAACGCGTAGCGCGCCATTTCATCGACGCTTGCATCGATGCCACCGCCCGGCCCCAAGGGCTCTAAGTACTGGAGACGGCTCCAAGGTACGGGCACTTGGCCCAAGACACTGTCATGGCGATACGGTTGGGCTCGGTCAGGCGCTTGCTCCAGCCCGAGAGGCCCGAATGAAGCCATGGTCATCCGGAGCGGCGCAAAGATGTGTGTCCGCGTGTAGGCCTCCCAGGATTGGTCAGTGATCCGTTCGAGGACGTACGCCGCGAGTACGATGCATCGGCTACAGTACTGAAATCGCGTCCCGGGCTGTGCGGCGATCGGCATGCTGGCGAACTCGCTGACGATTCCGACTCGGGTCGCGGGTACCTGTTGGGGCCATTGCTCGTCCGCAGGAAGGCCACTGGTATGGGATAGCAACTGCCGCAATGTCACTGCCTGCGTGGCTTGCGGATCACCCAGCCGCAAATCCGGGATGTATCTGATGACTGGTGCGTCCAGATCGACCTGATGCTGATCGACCAGCTGAGCGACACCGAGCGCAGTGAATGATTTCGAGATTGAGCCGATGTTGAAGAGCGTTAGGGTGGTGATGGGCGCGTGCGCCGCCAGATCTCGAAAACCGTATCCCTTCTCCAGCACGATGCTGCCGTCCTTGATCAGCGCCAGAGCCGCACCCGGGACGTTATGCGTCGACATGAGACGAAGCATCAGCGCATCAGAGGAGGAAAAGTCCGCCGCTGACACCGAAGCCGCCAGCGTCACAACGGCAACAGCAATACAGACCGCGCATGTCGCGAGCGGACGACCGCACCAGCTCCGGTTCATCGTCTTGGGCCTGATCATCACGATGAAATTTCGAGGGCGCATCCTGCGGCGCGGAGGTCGCAGCCGTCAAGACGGGGTCGGGTTCTGCTCGCGGCTGACGCGGAGGGTTGTTTTTCGCGGCTGTATCGCTCTCGCGTCAATGGCCGTTACCGGCGCAGATCGGACTATTCAGGAAAGCAGGATCGCCGACCTCAAGACCATTACAAGATCCCAGGGGGCCTCAATTTTGGAGCCGACCCCTTGCGCTCGCCCGACGAGGCTGCGCCTGCATGCTCGTCAGGACAGCGCCAGCAGGCGTCCGACCTTGTTGACCGTGCTAATGAGATCATTTCTGAAGTCCAGGGGAATCCAATGTGTCCAGCGACGATACGCAAATCCGGGAACTCCAGGGCCACGTTGTCGAGGTACGGAATTGGCCGGCCGGGCTCGGATGGCCCAAGAGGTCCCGTGTGGCCGACCTGTAGGCAAAACGGTACATCAAGCTCCACACACTCTGCATAGAGTGGGTAAAACCGCCGGTCATCGGGAGGCAGGTTCCACAACCAGGGCAGAATACGTAGACCGCGAAATCCGAGTTCGCGGACTGCGCGGCGCAATTCGCGGATTGCGAACATAGGCCGGCTCAGATCGACCGAAGCGATGCCGACGAGCCGGTCAGGATATGCACGGACGAATGCGGCAACCTCATCATTGTCTATCAGTGGGCCGCGAGGTCCCCCACCACGCGCGCACGAGCCCGAGACAGACACCGCCGGAATCCATTGCTTCAATCGTCGCGGCGAGAGGTATCTCGTCGCCTGCGGCTAGGGAACGTCTGAATAAGGGGCTGGAACTTGAATAAGGAGGCATGGCGATTTGCTCGGTGAGTACGAAACGGGTCTATTGGGCGGCGTTGATGCCGTATTGGGGCGGCTGCACGGTTGCCGGCCTGGTTGCAGACACATTACGCGCTTTGGCAGCCTAATAGCTGCCGGCGCACCATGAACAGATTGGCCAGGGCGCAGGTCACCAGCAGGCGATGGGTGTTCTTCTTCAGCCCGCGATAGCGCACCTTGGCAAAGCCGAACACCCGCTTGATGACCCCGATCGCATGTTCGACCCGGGCCCGCACTTTGGACTTGGTGCGGTTTTTCGCCCGCTCCACCTCATCGACAACACCGCGGTGGCGGTAGCGGCGATTGGTGAAATCTCGGGCCTTGGGCGCGTGCTCCCGGATCACCGCCCGCTGGCCGCGATAGGCCTGATCACCCCATACCCGGGTCTCTCGCCCGTGCAGCAGTTCGGGCAGCACCGTGCTGTCGGCGACATTGGCCGGCGTCGCCACCACGGCGTGGATCAGCTTGGTTCGGCTGTCGATCCCGAAATGCGCCTTCATCCCGAAATACCATTGGTTGCCCTTCTTGGTCTGATGCATCTCGGGGTCGCGCGCCTTGTCGGCGTTCTTGGTCGACGATGGCGCATTGATGATTGTCGCATCGACAATCGTGCCAGTGGCCACCTTCAGCCCCTTCGTTGCCAAATGCCGCTGCACCTCGTCGAACAGCTTCTGCCCCAGATCGTGAGCTTCGAGCAGGTGACGGAAGCGGCACACCGTCGTCTCGTCAGGCGCCGGCTCGCGGCCAAGATCGATTTCCACAAAACGCCGCATCGCCAGCGAATTGTAAAGCGCTTCTTCCACCGCCGGGTCCGACAGATTGAACCATTGCTGCAGGAAATAGATGCGCAGCATCCGTTCCACACCGACCGGCGGGCGGCCATTGCCCGGCTTCGGATAGAACGGCTCAATCAGCGCGCACAGCGCCGACCACGGCACAACGCGCTCCATCTCGGCAAGAAACCCAGCCCGCCGCGTCGTCTTGGCGTAGCGCTCAAACCCCACTGCCGCCAGCGTCAGCTGTTTCATTCCCCAACCCGATACAGCAATCCACCCCACCACCAGTATACCACATCACTGCAGCCGACTTACGCAGAGGTTCCCTAGGTTCGCGGTCGGGAACCAGCGTCTGAGCGGATCGAATATCGGCTGAGCCCGAAACCGAGCCGTGGGGTGCTGCATCCAGGCGTCGATAATTCGACCATGTAACGGCGCCACGATCGGCTCCTTCGATGTCGTTTGATAGCCGCCAGTGTTGCTCGAGGCCGGGTTGCAGCGCGTCGTCGCCCGCCCCGGCCAATCCCAATGACCACGGCCTGAGCTTATTGCGAGCCAGAGCAGACCGCCTATTGCCGGTCCAGCCGCTCCGCCCCGGGCAGATTCAGATCGCTAGTCCAGGACAATGCCGAGCGCCACCAGATCTGCCGCGAGGGAACAAGTCCGGCGCGGCTATCCAGGGTGCCGACGCGCAGCGAATAGCCGGGCGGCTCGCCCGGAACGGCCGAATAGATCGGCGTGCCGCAATCCGGGCAGAATGCATGGACAATCCGGTTGCCGCTATCCGCTGACTTCAAGAAAGTCTTCGGTTCGCCTTTCTTCAGCACGAACGTCCCCTGTACGACCGGCACGTTGGTACGGAACGCGCTACCGGATAGGGTTTGGCAATCCGTGCAGTGACACAACCGGACTTTATCCGGCTCGATCTCTGCCTCGAAGCTGATCTGCCCGCAATAGCAGCGGCCGCTCACTTTCATTTTCAATCTCCGGCGTGATCCCTGATTATTAACGGCCCAGCAGGACCTGGTTCAAGAACATCGAGCCGAACTTGCCGGCGCCGATCAGACCGACGCGAACGGGTCTGCCGACCTCAGCGCGCTGCTGCAGAAGATCGTGGAGGTCATGAGCGGTTCCTGGTTTTGCTCACCGCATCTCGCGACCCGTGCCGAGCGAAAACGAACCAGTCGATCTCTTCGGTCACGGGGGCAAACATGTCGATGCTGTCGCCATGCGCCTGCAGCGCGTCCATGCCGGCGCGAAATTCGTTGTTGGCTAGCCGCGCGAGAAACGAGTTGCCGCGCAGCGCCGACTTCTCGACAAAGCTGGGCCAGTCGGGAGCGATCGTTTGTCGGTCCACCTGATGCGTGACGCGGGCAAACCCGGCGCTCTCGAACGTGGCCGCGATCTCGGCCCGGGCGGGAAGCTCGGTGTCGATCAGAGGCTGCAGCGCGAAGAAATGCCGATGCGGGAAATCGCTCTCGCGGGTGCCGTTGCGAATGCAGACGTAGCCGCCATCGCGCAGCACCACGCCAGTCTTCCGGGCAAGTATGCAAGGCCGGAGGGCGTCGTTCTGCTTGCTTGGGCCGCAGACGAAGCCGTCGGGATCGTAACGTTGCTCTTACCTATTTGGAGGTTCGATTAGGTTAAGGAGGCGCGCCGTGCGCGCGCTATTCCATAGGGACGTGATAAAAAGCAGGCGATCGCTTGCTTACCTGATTCCAATCTGCGCTATTGTGAATTGGGCATCTCTCGGTTTTTTTAATGTCCTGCAACTCTCTGCTCCAACAGAAATTTGTCCACCGTCCTTTCCCGAAAGAATCGTAATAGAGGACAGTTCCATCTGCATAAATTCTCTTGGTCCCGAGATTGATTTGTTGCGCGTCCTCGGCACTTATGGCGATCGTCTTAGCGTAAAGATTAGTTGGCTCTCCCGGAGACATAATAGTATTCGTTGTGCTGCGGGAGGTCATATAGCCGAAGACGAATTTCTCGCGGTTAAGGGGGAACTCCGCGATTTGCAGTTCCCATGAAGGGTTTATCCCCCCAGCGGGGGTTTGCCCGAATATTTTCGCGATTGGCGTCATCGTTACTTGGAATGTGTTATCAGAGAATTCCGTAATGGTCACCTCCCCAGGGATAACGTGGAGGTATGGGCGCAGCTGCCGTTCTTCGGTATCCTTGGCAGTTCCGGCAACTTGCCAATTAACTACCAGCAAGGCAAGAGTTACAGCGGCATAAAAGAAAACGACCCAAAAGGTACGCCGAGACCAGACTATATTAGGATTGCGATGATGGCGAGTCTCGCTGCGATTGCGCTTATAATGGGTAAAGTAGGAATGGATACATCGTCGCCAGCTGGGGATTTTATCTTTCTTGGTGGTAGCGTCCTGCTCGCCGGAGTCATATGCTGTTTCCTCAGTTGGATTCTGCCGTTTTCTTGATGAGCCAAGAAGGCACCCAAGAAAGAAGGCAAAAAAGATGACGGCGCCGAGAACGCTGTGCATACGGTTAGATATCTTCTAAGCGTACCTGTTCGACTCCGATCGCCTTCATCACGGCAACGAAAAAGGTTGCTGGAAACGCGCCTCGACTGATCTTGGCTGCAATCGAGCCTTTAGTCTCCTCCAGTCCATGCTCGCGTAGCCGTTCTGCTAGTTCCTCGTAAGTGACATCGGCCCGTTTTAATTCGGCCTTGACGAAGCGCTTTGTCCGCTCGACCAACTCTCGTTCCTTCGCCGCGATATTCATAATCGTATCCGATACCGAAAACGTCTAACAGATAACATATTCGTCAACTTACTGATCGACAAGACGGCCGCTAAACATTACATATTCGTCAAGATATTGACGAATTCCCCAACATTTCCTCCTCTCCTCCCGCGCAAAAACGCTCACGTTAGCGTCGGTCGCGCGCATGTCCGATGAGGAAGCCGAGGCCGTCTTCCGCAAGATCCGCTGGGCCAGCAACGGCGGCAACCCGTTCTGCTCAGACCTGCGGTTCGAGGTCGATCTTGTGAAGCTGTACTCCACGGGGCCTCCGTTATCTATGCGATCATCAGCATCATCGAGACGGCGCTGCTGCCGGACTATACGAACAAGGACATCTCAACCGAGGCGCATTATGAAGAGCCGCTGTAGCAACGGGTGCCCCTCCACAGCTGCGGGCGCGGTGCTGGGATGCCTGAACCGATCCGGCGGGCGCTACGCCGTGCGCACTCCGTGGCCTGGTGGCGCGCCGTCATCTGGATCCATTTGAAATGATCAGGTCGGCCAATTTAATAACGCGCTGTGGCGGAGCCCCGCTGAAATGTTCTGGGCCGATATACCCAGTCCGATCTCTCATCTCGAGGGGGACCCGAGAGTTCGCAGACTCGCCGCTGGAGGGAGATGGATTCGAACTATCGGTCCCCCGCATGATGGGCGGGCGATTCAGGACGACGGGTACCAGCGGCGATCGCGGTTTTCGAGGTGTCCGGACCGCGGTGGCGTTGCTGCGCGGCATCCTGCCCCTCGCGCGCGTGAGGGAAAACAAAATGGCCGACATTCTCGTAGAATGCCTGCTCAAGCTCGTCGAGAGGAGGTGCCGTTGCCCGGCGATCAATCGCATGTCACGAACCGGCTGGCGCAATTCGTCGCCGGCTCGCAATGGGAAACGATCCCGCCGGAGGTGCGGCGCGAGGGCGTACGCGGGTTGCTGAACTTTGTCGGCTGTGCGCTCGGTGGCGCGCAGGACGAGGCTATGGGCATCGCGGTCAAGGTTCTGACGCCGTTTTTCGGGCCGCCGCAGGGGATCGTGATCGGGCGCGGCGATCGGCCCGACGCGCTCAATGCCGCTTTTCTGAACGCGGTCAGCGCCAATGTTCTCGAATACGACGACACGCATCTCGGAACGGTGATGCACCCGGCGGCGCCGGTCGCGCCGGGACTGTTCGCATTGGCCGGGCTGCGTCCGGTGTGCGGCCGCGAACTGCTGCAGGCGTTTATTCTCGGCGTCGAGATTTCGTGCCGCGTCGGGCTCGGCGTGATGCCGACGCATTACCGGCCCGGCTGGCACATCACCGCGACCTGCGGGATTTTCGGGGCGGCGGCCGCCTGCGCCCGCCTGCTCGGGCTTGGCGCGCAGCGCACGGCCTGGGCCCTCGGCCAGGCCGCAACACAATCCGCGAGCCTCGTCGAAAGTATTGGCAGCATGCGAAAAGCCTCGGGGTCGGCAACGCCGCGAGGAACGGGCTGGCCGCGGCGCTGTTCGCCGAGGGCGGGTTTAGCGGACCCGAGAGCCCAATCGAAGGGCGCTATGGGTTCGCGGCGGTGACGAGCGATTTGGCCGATCTCGCGCGTATCGCCGACGGCATCGGCCAGCGCTGGGAAGTGCTGAACAACGCATTCAAACCCTATCCGTGCGGGGTTGTGCTGTTCCCGGTAATCGACGCCTGTCTCGAACTGCGCGCCCGTCTCGCGCCAGAGACGGAAGCGATAGACCGCGTCGTCGTGCGTGGCCACCCGCTGATGCGCGAGCGTACCGACCGGCTGAATGTCGAGACCGGGCGCGACGCCAGAGTCAGCCTCCAGCACACCGTCGCCGCAGCGTTCCTCTTTGGCGTTGCCGGGCTCGCCCAATACGAGGACGATTGCGTCGCTGACTCAGCCGTGCGCGCGCTGCGCGCAAGGGTTGTCTTCGAAGAAGATCGGGGCGCACCGGTCGAGTTGGCGACCGTGACGCTGCACCTCGCCGACGGGACGGAGCAAAGCGAGCATATCCGGCACGGCCGCGGCACGCCGGGCCGGCCGATGAGCGATGCCGAACTTGACAGCAAGGTGCGAGAGCTGGCTGCCTACGGCGCCCCTTTTGTCGACGCTGCTGGGCTGATCGCGGCGGTGCGGGGCATCGAAGGCGAGGCCGATCCGACCCGATTGATGCGCCTGACAGTGCCCGCATGACCGGGTCAAATTAGCCCGCCCGGGGCGTTCGCGAGGCTGGTGGTCCACCCGACACCATCGCTGGCAAGCGTTTGAGGCCCCGAGGTTTTGACACGAGACTGACCTCGTCGAACAGCAAACAACGGCGCGTCTCGAAAAGCGTAATCCCTCACGGGGGGACCGAGGGTTCGATTCCTTCTCTCTCTAGGGCGAGTTTGCGAACCATCGGTTCCTCAGCGGCGGACTGGCTAACCGTTCCCATACTCCGGCTCCCGAGCTGTTCGCAGGTCACAGCCCGCCGATCACAGGAACCGAAATGAAGAATTCCCTCTATCTCACCGCTGGCTCCTTCTGTGGTAACGAAATCGGCTGCCCAAATTTGATGCATTACTGATACGCGCTATGCCCGCTTGTTCGGCAAGCCAGGCTCCCGGTACATGTCCCCTTTCGGCTTCGGTGCAACGGGGTGCGCTTTGCTCGATCAACCCACCTCCCGGGACCAGCTCCCGGAGGCCCCGTCGATCGAAGCCAAATCGGCGCGAAGGCTCGTGCTGGCGGCCGTCATGATGGCGACCTTCATGGCGGCGATGGAAAGCTCGATCGTCGCAACCGCGATGCCGACGATCGTCGCAGAGCTTGGCGGGTTTCACCTGTTCAGCTGGGCCTTTGCCGCCATCTGTTGCCCCAAGCGGTGACGATCCCGATTTATGGACGGGATGACACGAACACCATCGCGCAGGTTTGTCGCTCCTCGCTGCTGTAGCTTGATTGCATCCGGTCGCACGAGGGCGACGAGCGTACCTCTGTCCTCCAGGACTGCTATTTCCGATATCTCGGGCGAGCCGCCGTAGATCCGCTCGAGATCTTCTGGGATCACCTTTTTCCCACCGCCAAGCACCAGCACTTCCTTTGTCCGGCCGGTGACGAACAGGAAACCATCGGGGTCAATGAAGCCCAGATCACCAGTCCGAAACCATCCGTCGGGAGTGAACGCCGCCTTATTGGCCTCGGGGTTGTTAACGTAGCCTTTGGTGATCGAGCTTCCCCGCAACTCGATCTCACCGATCCCCTGAGCATCGGTGTGCGCAATTCGAACCTTGCCGTCGGCGAGCGGGCGCCCGGCGCTGCCGAGTCGACGGTCGCTCGGGCGATTGCCGGTGAACAGTGACGCGGTTTCGGCCAGCCCATATCCGGACAGCACCGTCCAGCCAAGAGCTTCCAGCTGTCCCTCGGTCTCCCTCTCCAGCCGTGCTCCGCCCGAGACCAGCAGCCGCAGGCCCGAGGCAATTCCGTGTCGAACGGGTGCGAACAGCAAACATCCTAGACGAATTCCGCTCGACTGCTGAACAAAGATCGTCGATTTCAGCAGCGTGCGGAATCCCAACCGTAGTGTAAGGTGGTATCCTTTGAGGCGCGCCTCGATCGCCGCCCAGAGTGCCTCATAAAGGCGCGGCACTCCGATGATCGTGGTGACATTCGCTTCGCGCAATGCCCTCATAAGCGCGGGCCCGGTCGTGCCACCCGGCAAAACTATACTCGTTCCGAGGGATAGTGTGGTAAGCATCCCGACAACAAAAGGATAGGCGTGGTGCAACGGTAGTGGCAGCAGCGCGCGGTCGCGCGGGCCGACAACAGCCATTTGTTGCAAGGCCTCGACATTACTCGCGATATTGCCATGCGTCAGTATGAATGCCTTGGGGGAGCCGGTCGTACCGGACGTCCAGGACAACTTGGCCGGTTCGTCATTAGCTGGTACTGGGAGGACTTCGGCTTGTTTGTTCGTCAAAGCCTGCCAGGCCGTTGCGCCCGGCTCGGAGCGCCCGTCTTCGTCGATACGAACCGCAGTGATATCTTGGGCGCGCAGGATGGCGCCGCTCGCTTCGAGGTGACGTGCCGTCGTGAAGATCAGCCGGGCGCCACTGGAATTCAACGCCGCTTCGAACTGTTCCGCGTCTGCCAGATCATCGATCGGCACCAGCATCCCGCCCGCCGCCAGGACGCCCAGAGCCGCAGCAATCCAGACCGGCGAGTTAGGTGCCCAGAGCGCGACTGCGCTGCCCTTGTCGGCACCATTTTCACGCAGGCGGCGAGCCAAGCTCAACGCTTTCTCGGCGAGCGACTTGCTGCCCCATGTCACGACGCCGTCTTCGCCGAACGAGATGACGGCTGGGTGCCCTCCTCGCGCCGTGAGCTTGTTCAGTAAACCCCCGATGCTCCAGGGGACAATCACAAGACCTGCCTCCTGCATATCTATCTCGATAGATAGGTCGTATGCAGAATATTGCGTTGATCCAGGTCAATGCCGTTGCCGGTGTCTCGGATAGGTTCGCTCGGTCGCAGTACAGGAGGGACGGATGAGGGCGAGAGATGTGATGGTCAGGGCCGTGGTGACCACATCGCCGGAGACCACCGTCGAAGAGCTTGCGAGGCTGATGATCAATCTTCACATCAGTGGCGTTCCTGTCATGGACAAGAACGGAACGCTCGTCGGGATGGTGACCGAGGGCGACTTGCTGCGCCGCGTCGAAACCGGAACGGAACGGCATCGCCCGCGCTGGAGCAAGCCGTTTTCGTCGAATTCCCGGCTGGCAGCGGAATACGTCAAATCGCACGCCAAGCGCGTCGCCGAGATCATGACGCAGGAGGTCTGCAGCGTCGGAGAATTGGCGACGCTCGGTGAGATCGCGGATCTGCTGGAGACAAAGCATATCAAGCGTGTGCCGGTCGTGCATGACGGTAAAATTGTTGGCATTGTCAGCCGCGCCGACCTCTTGAAAGTGCTGGTCAGCGGCGGAGCTGGAACGGAAAACGAAGAGCAGGACCGCGCGATCCGCGCGCTATTGCTAGCCGAGCTGCGTGAGCAGAAGTGGGCGGATGCCAGTGAAGGCCGCGTTGTCGTATCCGACGGGATCGTGCATCTCTGGGGTATCGTCGGATCGGAGAATGAGCGCAGAGCGTTGCGTATCGCCGCCGAGAATACCCCGGGCGTCCGAGGTGTCGAGGATCACACGGAATTTGCGCCCGCTCTCCCGGCGATGTGAGGCGCCCCGCGATCCGCGCCGGCCTGCTCGGCTATGATGGATGATCAGCAAGCCGTCATCGCTTTTCTGAGCGAGCCGTCCTCCTATGGACCGGCAATAGAGCGGGTCGATATCATTGAGACGCATGTGTCGTTGGTATTCCTTGCCGGGGACCGCGCCTACAAGCTCAAGCGTGCAGTAAAATATCCTTACCTCGATTTCTCCACCCCGGAGCACCGCCGGCGCGCTTGCGAAGCCGAGCGCGCTCTGAACCGTCGTACGGCGCCGAGCCTATATCTCGAAGTCCGCGCCCTCGCTCGCATGCCGGATGGGAGAATTGGCTTCGCAGGGGACGGTCCAGCGATCGATTGGCTCGTGGTCATGCGGCGCTTCGAGCAGTCGTCATTGTTGGACGCGCTTGCCAAAACGGGCGGATTGAGCATGCGTCTGATGAACGAGCTCGCAGACCATATTGCCGATTTCCATGCACTGGCCGAACGACGGTTTGATTACGGCGGCGCGGCAGCGCTGACCGATATCGCAGATACGAACCATCGTTGCCTCGTGGCAGCGCGCCACGTCGGCTTTGCTCCGGAATACGTCGATGAGATTCGGGCGAATTCTTTGCAGCGCCTCGCGGCCGTTGGCGGGCTGCTTGACCGGCGGCGCGCAGAAGGAAAAGTGCGGCGTTGCCATGGGGATTTGCACCTCCGCAACATCTGCCTTCTCGACGGCAAGCCGACCCTATTCGATTGCCTCGAATTCTCGGACGCGCTCGCCTCTATCGACGTCCTTTACGATCTTGCCTTTCTGCTGATGGATCTCGAACATCGCGGGCTGACAAATTTTGCTAATCTCGTTTTGAACCGCTATCTCGATCTGACCGACGAGGATGACGGGCTTCCGGCGATGCCGCTCTTTTTGTCGCTGCGCGCTGAGATCCGGGCGCATGTCGCAGCAACCGCAATAGAGCGGGCGGCGCAAGCCGGGAGAAAGCCCGAAATGGCTGCCGAAGCGCGCCGATACCTCGACCTCGCTGTTCGATTGCTGCGCCCGCGACCCTGTCGCCTCGTCGCGATCGGTGGTCTCAGCGGGTCGGGCAAGTCGACCCTTGCCGCTGCCCTTGCCCCGGAAATCGGCGCACGGGTGCTGCGCAGCGACGTGATCCGCAAGCGCCTGTTCGGGGTCGCCCGAGAAACTCGGCTCCCGGCCAGCGCCTATGCGCCGGGAGTGTCGCAGCGAGTTTACCAGACGCTTCGCGAAAAAGCAGCGGCAGCGCTCGCGGCGGGGTATTCGGTGATCATCGACGCCGTATCCTTGAAGCTCGAAGAACGCCAATCTTTTGCCGCAGTAGCCGAGGCAGCCGCCGTCCCCTTTTCGGGTCTGTGGCTCGCCGCTCCAGCATCGATGATGGAAGCTCGTCTTCGCGCGCGCCGCCACGACGCCTCCGATGCGTCGCCCGAAGTCCTTGCGCAACAGCTTCGGCAGGATGCCGGGCCAATCGACTGGGTAATTATCGATGCCGGCACTGGACCGGAAGCCTGCCTGGCTGCCGCTCGACGTGCCCTCCCCTTGAGCTGAACATTTCCCCAAAATCAGATCGATGGCGGCTTTCCACGAAACCTCCTTTGCCTCGATCCGCTGCGCCAGTTCCACGCGCTGCTCCGGACTTAAGTGCCTGACCTTGAACTTCAGCGGACCTGGCCGCCGATAGCCGGGAAATGGACGCTGCCGACGATCGTGTCGCTTTTGGCGACGAGCTCATGGCCGGCCGCTGGGGCGATCACCGCTGTGTCGTCGAGCAGCCCGTATGCGCAGGGGAACCCCCTCGCGAGAGGCGCGAAATAACGGGCGATCAGCTCAAACTCGCCGGGAGGGTGATCATCGCTCACTTCGGCAGCCCCATCCGCAGCTTTCACAATCCACCCTCCCTGCGAGGCTTCAGTCGCCAGCCGCTCGCTGGTGCCGGCGGCAGTGTCGGCACCATCGGTCGGCGGCGCGAGGGCGAGGAGATCGATCACCTCGGCGTCGCTCATCTGATGAAAATCGCGGTAATAGAGGCCAATCGCCCCGAGCGCAGCCGGCGTTTCCAGGCAGACGACCTCGTCGGCCTCCTTATCGAATGCCCCGAGCGCCTCCGGCGGTGCCACAGGGACAGCAAGGACCAGACGCGCCGGATTGCAGCGCCGCACGGCCCGCAATGCCACCCGCATCGTCGCGCCGGTGGCAATGCCATCATCGACGACGATCGCCGTGCGCCCGGTGATTTCCACTGACGGGCGGCCTGCGCAGTAGGTCTTCCGACGTCGCTCGACTTCGCCGAGCTGACGTGCCGTCTCCTCTTGGACATAGTCTCCCGGGATGTCCAAAATGCTCGCCAAATCCTGGTCGATAAAAATCCCCGGACTGGCCCCGTCGGTGACCGCGCCGAGAGCAAGCTCAGGTTGCCAGGGGACCCCGATCTTGCGCACCAGCACGATATCCAGCGGTGCGTCGAGCGCCCGGGCGATCTCGAAGCCGACGGCGACCCCGCCGCGGGGCAATGCCAAGACTACTGGCTGCCGGTCTTTGAGATGCGCCAATTCGACGGCCAACAACCGGCCTGCAGTGGCGCGATCTGGGAACCTCATGTGTTCCGGTCTCCGTGAATACAGCAATTAGTTGCATGCTCCAACACTGCCATAACCAGCTCGCGGGCGCAGACGTCAAATTCGCTCCCAGAGGCCAGTCTCTCCTCGTCAAGCCGATCGAGTTCCATGCCGCTAAAGTCGATACGTGAAACGATGCCCACGACCTTGCCATCATCGACGATCGGCAGGTGCCGATAGCGGCCGTCTTCCATCAGCCGCAGCGCTTCGATCGCCATCTTGCCCGGGGGCATTATGTTGGGATCACAGGTCATCACCTCGGCCAATGTTGTCCGGTCCGCGCTCTTCCCCTCCGCCAGCACACGGTGGACAGCGTCACGCCCCGTGAAAATGCCGACGAGACGGCGATCTCCCTCGGTCACCAGCACCTCGCCAATCCGGCGGTCCCGCATGCATTGGCAGGCCTCTCTCACGGTCGCGCTTGGCGGCAGCGATACCGGGTCCTGATTTCTCACAAGATCCGACATCTTTCTCATCGTCACGAACCTTCCTTCTAGTCCCCGACCGTCAGCACCCGTCGAGCTGTCTTGTGCACGACCCGAGCCTCGCTTCGGGAAGCTGCTTCTCCGATTCCAATTCGAGGTCCATCGCTTCTATCTCCACTAGGCCGGCATGAATTTTCCAGTCGCGGATACCTTCGAGCCGGGCGAACTGTTTCTTGGCCACTTCGACCGCCCGTTCGGGACTGGGAGCCGATTGAATAATGATCGAACGCTGGCAGCAGCGAAAAAGCTTATCGTTTCTCGGAATTTCATTCATAAAGTGCACACGATAGCTCGGCATCTGTCGTGCTCCCCAAAATCAAAATTGGCCAGATGCCAGCATGGCCCGGTAACCGTCGGGCACCGGATGATCTGGATCAATTTCACTCGCGTCCGCGAGCGCATGACGGAGTGGGCCACCAGCGCGAGCACGCCGCGAGGCTCTTCCGAGCCCGCTGCCAGCGAGATGGAGATCACCTCGTGCGTTGCGTCAAAATAAGTTGGGGCAAACCAAATCCAGCTCGCTGGCCCCGCACCGTGCGTGCGAACTCCCAGATTCCCTCCTATCGGTGGAAAGAAGCACGCCGGTTAGCTTCCGGGTCGGATAATGAGCGGGATCGCGTGACTAGGTGTCTTCGCCATCTACACCGCGGAAGATCTGCATGACCTGGTCGAGCCGGTGCGCGCGTCGTCTCGGATGAAGAATCCATCTCCCTCCAGCGGCGAGTCGGATGCGAACCTCACTAGCGCCCGACGCACCGCTGGAAGTCCCGGAGATGCGGCCACAATGCTCGGCGAGCAGCGGCTCCATCGGAGCCCATGTCCGCAGCACTGAGCGCCGACATCAATAAATCGATTCGAATCGAATCCTACTCGACTTGCCTAGGGCTGGCCGAGCGGGCAGGATGGTCAGCCCGGTATCCCAACCATAGTAGGCACAGGCGCCAGCTCGTGATCATCGGCTTTGTGGTGATCACACGCTGGTTGTACAGTCATAAATCTGGAGGTGGAAACGGCAACGCGAGCAGGACTCAAATGGTTAAAAGCAAATTTTGGCGAGCGTCCGCGGCGAACCGACAGTACAGTATTGATATTGATTGTTACGCCTCTTTCGTTTGCGGCTATGTCAAGGAAATCCGCTCGTCGAATTCTGCCGAACACCTAGCCAAGCCCCTGTGGCGTGAGCAAGCCCTGCGGATGCTTAAAGGCCCGCTGGCAAAAAGGAGACCTGATGCGCATGCAATGGATAATCGACCATTGGTTCGAAATTACGACCACAATCCTGCGGGCTTACCAGCGGCGCACCAAGCAGGCCGATTCGCTGATTGCCGGCGCCTATCTGGTGCGCGTCCACGCCGTGACCAGCGCGTCGGTCGCCTCGCGATTGGCGACGGGCGCCGCGTTATCGGCAAAGCGCGGGTCGTCGCGCAGATCCTCGCGCCCCATGCTTTCAGCAGATTGTGCCAGTGCTCTTCGCCGGCGATGTTCATTGCGACGTAGCCGTCATTGGTCGGGTAGACGTTCAACGGCACGCGGCCGTGGCTGGCGTTGCCGGTCCGCCGCGGCGCCTCGCCGGTCTCGAAATAGGCGTGCAGCTGCGAAGTCGGGGTAGCGTAGGCGGCCTCCTGCATCGCCACCTCGACGAGGCGGCCGCTGCCGGTGCGCTCGCGCTCGAACAGCGCGGTCAGGGTGGCGGCATAGAGATGGATCCCAGCAATGAAATCGACGACCGCCGGGCCGGCCTTGACCGGCGGCTCTTCCGGAAAGCCGGTCGCCGCGATCAGTCCCGAGACTGCCTGGATGGTCAGATCCATCGCCAGATTGTCGCGATCCGGCCTTGTCAGGCCGTAACCCGAGCCCGAGGCGTAGACGAGACGCGGGTTGATCCTGTGCAACACCTCCCAGCCGACGCCGAGCCGGTCCATGACCCCGGGCGCGAAATTCTCCAGCAAGACGTCGCCGCGCTCGACCATCCGGAACAACAGCGCTCGCCGCGCTCGTGCTTCAGGTTCAATGTGATCGCGCGCTTGTTGGAGTTCAGCATCGCGATCGGAAAGGTCGTGCTCTTGCCCGGCGGCGCCCGCCGACGCAACGGCTCGCCCTGCGGCGGCTCGATCTTGATCACGTCAGCCCCGGCCTTGGCCATCAGCAGGGTCGCGTACGGCCCCTGATAGACCTGGCCAAAATCGAGCACGGTGATGCCGGCGAGCGGCCGGTTGGCGCCGGCCGGCATCAGCGGGCGTCTGCGCTTGTGGCATGCGGGCAGCTTGCGGGCGCCGCGGCTTGGGTGTCAACGCCGCTCGATTTTAACGCTGCCGGCGACACTCGCTGCATGAGCGACGGCTCCAATTACCTCGATCCAAACCGGCCGGACGCCGTGCGGCTCAGCGTCAGCGACGCGCGGGCACTCGGCGAAGCAGCGCTCGGCCGCATCGGATACGGCGGGGACGACGCCCGCATCATCACCGACAGGACCGAGCGGACGTTCGCGCAACGCTGGGCGGGCGAAGGCCGGCTTCCCTCATGGGAGGCGGGCTCGGGCGAAACGATCGTCACAATCGCCAACGGCGAACGGCTTGCCAGGCGCGCTCATGCACTGTTGGCCGAGCACCGGCGCGTCATCGTCTTCGCGATGACGGCAGATGCAGGGACGCCGCGGGAGGCGGCGCGCCGGATCGGCGCCGCGGTGGCGGCGCTGGGCGTCGAGCGCTTTGACCTGATGGGCGAGGGGCCGCATCCCGGCATCTGTGCCATGTCATGTGCCGGTTCCCGCCACCTCGGATTGTCAATCGGCAGTCCGCCCTGAACGCCAGCGCGAGCGCCGAGTAGGTAAGGAGATGCTCGTCCCGGAGTCTTCAACCGCAGCGGACAGGCTAAACGATGCGCCGCTCTTATGCTCACCGCAAGCGCGCTCGCCTCACCTCTGATCCAGATCAATGAGCGCTCGGGCTAGGCCGATATGCTGGCCGCGGCAAATGGCCAAACTTCGAGGATCCGGAAGGGAGAGGTCTCGTCCATGCAGGCAAGGGATGTCATGACGGTAAACGTCATTTCGGTTTCGGAGGAGTCGCCCATCCACGAGATAGTGCGGCTACTGCTGAAATTCCGGATCAGCGCTGTACCAGTCGTCGACAGCGGGCGGAAGGTCGTGGGCATGATAAGCGAGAGCGACCTGCTGCGCCCCGAGGGGGCGAACCGCACCGGAACACAGCGCCGGTGGTGGCTGGAGACGGTCTTCGCCGGCCAGACGCTGCGTTACGAACAGGCGCACGGCCGCACCGCCGGCGAGGTGATGACGCAAAACGTATTCACCGTGGACGAGGACACGCCGATTACTGAAATCGCCGAATTATTGGAGCGTCATCACATTAAGCGCGTGCCGGTGCTCCGCGACGGCAGGCTTGTGGGCATCGTCAGCCGGGCCAACTTGCTGCACGGGCTCGGCCACACGATAATTGATCATCATGAACCGGGCGCGGCCAAGGATCGCCAAATCCGCGAGCAACTAGTGAAAATACTGCTGGAGAAGCCCGAGCTGGAAACGGTTCTCGTCAACGTCACCGTGAGGAATGGTAATGTCCGGCTCTGGGGGGTGGTCGAAAACGCCGACCAAGCCGTAGCGGCCGAAAGAGCGGCGAGGTCGCTGCCCTCCGTGAAGTCGGTCGAAAACAATCTCGCTGCTGCCACAATGTCGGGCGTGCCGGTCTAGCGGATTCACTCGTTAATGCACTTGCCAGCGCGGTTATCGATTTATTGATTGTCACTAGCGCCGTGCTGGTTTCCGTTTCTCGACCTAGTGCCTGCGCTCTCAAACCCCGGTCTATCTCGGTGTCGCGCAAGCCGCGCTCGACGAGCTGCGTCGGATCGTTGGTGCGCGCTTTGCCGGAAACCGGCCAAGACTCGTTGAGGCAAGCAGCGTAAGAATAACCTTCTGAAGCTTGCGCCACTCGGCGCCCTTGAGGATCGGCGGCTTGCCGGTCTTGACCAAATGCTTCGGGTCGCGCACCGCCGCCGGGTTGGTCGGCAGGACTTGGCCGGTGATCAGTCATCCGAACAGCATCCGCACGGCAGCGAGCTGCTGCTTGACGCCCGGCGCCGAGTGCTCCTGCTGCAGGCTCTCTATCTGAGTTCCCTCCCCAAGTCGCATGTCCTTCATCCGTGGCCGAGTGAGCGCTTCGCCGCCAGAGACCCGAGGTAGGAGCCGAGTGCCCAAATTGGGCTCGCCCGGCTCTGTTCGGGGGGCTCTCGGCAATGAGCGTCCCTACCGCGAACGCGTGAGATCGGCGCGCGAGGGCAGGGGGTTTTGTTCTGTGTGGTGACCAGGTTTCCAATCACTGCCGACACGATGTGGGCTTGACTGCCAGCCCCGCCGGCAAAGGATTACTCTTGCTATTTTTTTTCCTCGATTGGAAAACCCAGGCCGCCTTTGTAGCTTAACGGTTTGACAGCCGGTCCCTGCCTCAGAAGCAGCGGCTTCGGCATCCTCCCGAGTGTCGAAGAACGCGACGAACTCTAGTTTTTCACGGACTAGTCTTACTACGCCCCAACGCTCAGCCCATCCTAAATCTTGCGAACCTGTTTAAGTCATAGTGAGATACTCCGATCTGCCTGCCAAATCAGACCACGATCGAACGTCTTCCACCTCGATGCACATCAACTCCTGGGTAAGCCGTGCCTTGGCGCAGTCGTACAGCTTCACCGTGCGCAGCCATTTCCTGCGGGTGCTCGACCGCGCCGCCGTTGGAGAGGTAGGTGGTAATCCCCGCTGCGCGCGGGACGTGTGCGCCGTTGTCGTCCCTATGCCTGCCGCTATTGCTGTTTTTTCCAAGCCGTCCAGCGCTAGGTCCCTCTTGGCTTCGCCGAGCAATCGCTCGACGACGACCTGTTGGAGGACATCGCGCTCGATCGCGAGCTTGGCGCCGAGAATCCCGGTCAAATCCTGGTTCGTCCCAGCCTCCTTTGAGCGGTCGTCCATCCGAAGCGATTGCTACGATTATGCCGGTTCGGGGGCCCACACGCATCGTCGTCGCTCGGGTTGCGCGGACATTGATGTAGATCAATGTGCACGGCCTGCGGCGCTGAGACTTCTTGCCGCGCAACCGGGGGCGATGCCTTGATACACGAGGAGCTGCGGCCGAAATTCAACGAAAATCATGTCCCCGCCATCGAAAAGCCCGGATTGGCGTGCATAATAGCCCTTTGTTTCAGTAACTTACGCAACAGGTTAGAGCGCGCCGGATCAACGAATTTTCGAGCTGCCAAAGCCACCATGACAATGGAATAACCACGAATGCCGGCATTGCCGACACGCGAGTTCCCGGAGGGGCTCGAGGCGCTCGGTGAGCTCGCACTCGACCTGCGCTGGACCTGGAGCCACGAGGCCGACGCGCTGTGGGAGCAGGTCGATGCGGAGGCTTGGAGCCGCACCCGAAACCCGTGGATCATCCTTCAGGACATCTCGGCGGAGCGGTTGCGGGCGCTCGCCGCAGACCGCTCGTTCGTCGCCGAGCTCGAGCGGCTCGCGAGCACTCGGCGAGCCTATCTCGACACCCCGGGCTGGTTTTCCTCCGCGCATGGCGCCGCTTCCCTCTCGGGTGTGGCTTATTTCAGCATGGAGTTCGGTATCGGCGAGGGGCTGCCGCTCTACGCCGGGGGGCTCGGCATCCTCGCTGGCGACTTCCTCAAAACGGCGAGCGATCTCGGCATACCGGTAATTGGGGTGGGTCTCCTCTATCAGGAGGGCTATTTCCGGCAGATCATCGACGCCGCCGGCGCACAGCACGAGGCTTATCCGTTCAACGACCCGGGCTCGCTGCCGATCGAGCTGGTGCCGGGTCCGGACGGGGCCTGGCTCCGCATCGCTCTCGACCTGCCCGGGCGGCCCGTCTCATTCCGCGTCTGGCAGGCGCGGGTCGGGCGCGTCAGGCTTTACCTGCTCGACGCCAACGACCCGCGCAACAGCCCGGCCGACCGCGGCATCACCGGCAAGCTCTATGATGCCGGGAGCGAAATCCGCATCTCGCAGGAGGTCGTTCTCGGCGTGGCCGGCTGGCGGGTTGTCGAGGCGCTCGCCCCCGAGGTCGAGATCTGCCACCTGAACGAGGGTCATGCCGCCTTCGCCGTTCTCGAGCGGGCGCGAGCTTATATGCGGCGCTCCGGCCTGTCGTTCCGGGAGGCATTGTGGGCGACACGCGCGGGGAATCTCTTCACCACCCACACCCCGGTAGAGGCCGGGTTCGACCGGTTTCCGGCCGACGCGCTCGCCAAATATGCACGCTACGTCGAGGGTTTTCTCGCCGAGGCCGGCATCGGGCTGGACGAGTTCCTGGCGCTCGGCCGCGCCGGTCCCGACGACGGCAACGAGCCGTTCAACATGGCGTATCTGGCGGTGCGCGGATCGATGCTGACCTTTGGCGTCAGCCGGTTGCACGGCCAGGTCAGCCGGCATATCTTTCAGCCGCTGTTTCCGCACTGGCCCCAGGTGGAGGTGCCGATCGGCCACGTCACCAACGGCGTCCATGTCCCCAGCTGGGATTCACCGGACGCCGACGATCTGTGGACGGAGGCCTGCGGCAAGGAGCGCTGGCGCGGCGTACCGGATGCGCTTCCCGAGCTGATCGCGAGCCTTTCGGACGAGCAGCTGTGGATCATGGCCGGTGAAGAGCGGGAGATCTTGATCCAGCAAGTGCGCGCCCGACTGGCCCGCCAGCTCGGCAGCCGCGGCTATCCGCCGGAGATCGTCGCGCAGTCGGCAAACGTGCTCGATCCGAATGCGCTGACCCTCGGTTTTGCGCGGCGCTTTACCGGCTATAAGCGCCCGAACCTGCTACTCAGGGATCCGGCACGGCTCGCCCGACTGCTGAACGATCCGGCACGGCCGGTACAGCTGGTGCTCGCCGGAAAGGCACATCCGGCGGACGAGGAGGGCAAGGAAATGATCCGCGAGTGGATCGACCTCGCGCAGGGGCCCGAGTTCCGCCAGCGCGTGGTCTTTCTCGAGGACTACGACATCGCTCTCGCTCAAGAGCTGGTGCAGGGCGTCGACGTCTGGATCAACACCCCGCGACGGCCTTGGGAGGCGTGCGGCACAAGCGGCATGAAGGTGCTGGTCAATGGGGGCCTCAACCTCTCGGAATGCGATGGCTGGTGGGAAGAGGCCTACGCGCCGGAACTCGGCTGGGCGATCGGCGACGGCCGAGAGCGCCCCGAGCGTGAGGGAGATGCCGAGGATGCCGAGGCGCTCTACGCGATCCTCGAGCAAGAGGTGGTGCCGGAATTCTATGCGCGCGACGCGGCCGGAATGCCGCGGCGCTGGCTTGAGCGCGTGCGCCGAAGCATGTCATCACTGACGCCGACCTACAGCAGCAGCCGAATGGCGCGCGATTATGTCGAGCAGTATTACCTCATCGGCGCGGCCGAGCTGCGCCGCCGCACGGCCGCAGGGGGTGAGCCGGCACGGGCGATGCAGAGTTGGGAGGCTCGATTGCGTCGGCACTGGTCGGGGCTTCACATCGGGGAAACGAGCCTCTCCCGTGACGGCAAATCCTGGTCTTTCTCGGTGCCGGTCTATCTCGGCGAGATCGCTCCGGCCGATATTGCGGTTCAGTTCTACGCGGATCCACGCGACGCCGAAGCACCCTTCCTCGGCGAACTCCTCCGCGGCGAAGCAATCATCGGCGCAACGAACGGTCATATTTATACAGGAGCTGCGCCGGCGACCCGCCCGGCGGAGGAGTACACCGTCCGGATCCTCCCCCATCATCCAGGTGTGCGGGTACCGGCCGAGCTTCCTTTGATCCTGTGGCAAAAGTGAACCGCGCCTCGGGTTGGCGCTTGATTGATCTGGGTCAACGCTCGCCCCTATCTTTCGAGACATCAATCAGCTCGAGCGAACGCCGATCACGAGGAGCCGGTGATGACCAGCTTTACGTTTTCCCTGGAGCAGCTGAGAGCGGCCCCGCCCGAGGTGCGCCGCTGGGTCGAGCGCGAGATCGGTGCGGCACTGGGCGCCCTGGGCAGGCTCGATCGCGACCAGTCGCAGGTCCATACCGCTGGCGGCCTGCACGCCCGAAGAGGCGTTGCAGATGTTCGAACTCGATCAAAGACAATTTCCTGCTCTCACAGGTTTTTTTCGAGCTGCGCGCGAGACGCCCGCCGGTCGCACTGCGCCGCCGCTTCATGCGCTCAACATTGTCGATTTGCTGCGCCATACCCGGCTTCCCGATGGCGATCGGCTCGCCGATTGTTTCACGGCGATCAATCAGATCTTTCAGACCATCCGCAATGACCCGGAGGCGGCGCTGTTCGGCTTCGACCAATACGGCCATGTCTACATTCACGAGACGACCCACCACAGCATCCGCGGCCTGTGGGAGCAGCTGTTCGCGACGGATCAGCAGGCCGCCAGCCGGCCGGCTCCGCTGGGCGTGACATTGCCACATCTCGGGCCAAGCGAAGACATCTCTGGCCACTCGCCGGCGTATCCTCTGCCGCCAAATCTTTGAGTGAGCCTGGATCAGCGCTCTCGAACTTCGCGCTCATCTGTCCTCGTGTTTAGGTCTTGTTAGCTCGATTTGAAGAATGCGGACGTCGCGCAATCGTCAACATCTGTTGTTCGCCGCCCGACAGAAAGCCGCCTAGCCGGTTTCTCAGCTCGCGCAACACCGGGAACAGCTCGTAGACCGCAGCGATCGACCAGCGCCCGGGGCGGCCCGGGACGGTGAAGGTGCAGTGGGACCCGCCGACGCGGCAGGGCGACCACGAGCTCAACGACATTGCATCGGTGCCGGGTGCGAACCTATTGGTCGCGGTCGGGGACAACGGCACGGTGTTGCGCGGGACGGTGAGCGGGGATCAGGTGCGGTGGGACCCGCCAACGCGGCAGGGCGACCAGGATCTGTATGGCATCGTGTCGGTGCCGGGTGCGAACCTGCTGGTCGCGGTCGGGGCCGGCGGCACAGTGCTGCGCGGGACGGTGAGCGGGGATCAGGTACGGTGGGACCCGCCGACGAAGAACGGCGACGAAAACCTGTTCGAAGACCTGTTTGGTATCGCGTCGGTGCCAGGTGCGAACCTGCTCGTTGTCGAGCAGCGCGCGCGCTTCCAAAGGATCGAGCACCGCCGTGTCGCGCCAATTAAATGGACTCTATAAAAGAGACGGACCCGTCGTGACAAACCGGGCCGTGTGCTCGTTGAGCCTCGCCCAAACACAAAGCCGGCGCATATTGACGGCGCGGTAATGAGTGAGGGCCGTCTCAAGAGGCGGGGCTCTCCCTTTTCGCTCTACTCACAACAGAAGGACCCATCATGCCGACATTGATGACGACAGAGCATGGCGAGATCGACGTACATCACCGTCAGGTCGCGCGAATGGCCAATCGGCTGTGGCGTCTCGGATCGCCCGCGCGGCGGACCGCTTACGTGGAAAAGGCCCGTCGCAGGCTCGCTGCAGGTTCCGCGCGTCACTCTGATGCGGCCATTGTGCTAGCTGCCGGTGACGAGAGAGCGCCCTCGTAGAGGCTGCGCTCTTTTTCGTGCGGAGAGGCATATGACAAAGCGATGCGCCGCGGCTCTCGGGGCGGCTTCGGCGCGACCGCCGCGCCAGAATGTTGAGAAACAACGTCGGCCGAATGGACGCTGCCAGCAAGGGGTTCGGCGCCGGCCGCCTCGACTGCGGCGAGGCCGACGGTCAGCGCCGCGGACCGCGAGTAGAGCGGCTCAGCTCATCGGCGGTTCCGGAATAGCTCATGCGTCGAATTATTGCACAATCTGCGCGCGGGACAGCCACGGGCGGATCGCCCGCAGCCCGGAGGCCCGGCAGGAGTTCATGACGCATCGTGTCCTGCAGGAGCGCGATCGCCGGTGCCGTCGGCAGGCGATGCTTGCGGCTCAGATGCAGAAGAGCGCCGACAAGGCAGTGGCCGCCGTTTCCGTCATCATAACGGCCGGGGGCGCGTGCTAGGATAGGTTCGTTGCCCGGATCAGGAGCACTCAAACCGATGCCAGAAGGCCAAATCGCGCAAGCGGTGCAGCTGCTTGACCTGATGCTCGAGCATTTTGCTGCGACGGTCACTGGACGGCGCTCAGCAACGATGGCAAGCCGGTGCCGGCCCAGCAAGGAAGTCTCTGCGGCCTGATCCCGAACGGGGCAAAAAACGTCGCGTTGGCCAAAGACTTCTTGAAATATTTGATCCAGCCGAAGGTGCTGAACGAGTATCTGAAGACGGGGCTTGGCCGCAATATGCCGGCGATGCCGGCGATCGTGAAGAACGACCCGTGGTGGCTCGACCCCAAAGATCCGCATCGGGCGCCCTACGTCCGGCAGGGCCTGTTCGGCTCGACCGTGCCGACCTTTTGGACCTCCAACCCGGCTTATGCCCAGGTCCAGAACGAGCATATCTGGCAGACGGCCTGGGCCAAGATCATCCAGGACAAGGCGACGCCGCAGGCCGCGGCAGAGAAGGCGTTCAAGCGAGTTCGAGGAGATCTTCGCGAAATTCCCGATCACGCAAACCTGAACCGGTCCGGCCACCCGCCCCTTAGCGCAACGCTTTTACCGGCGAGCTGGGCTGGCGTGGATCTTTCGAGCGCGCGATGATGTCGAGCGCGTCAAGGCTGGTCTGTGGCGGGGACGGAGCCCGGCTAGACGCGCCGGGCTGTGGCGGTGTCGCCTCGATGCCGCGCCGCTCAAAAGCTGCGATGAATCTCGCCCTTGCTCAGTAATCTCTACCTCAATGAGGTGGACAAAATGCTGGAGCGAGCGCGGGAAGTCACACGCAACGGCAAGTACACCAATGTCGAATATGCGAGGTTCGCTGACGACCTGGTGGTCTTGATCAACGCCTACAAACGTCATGACTGGCTGATTGGAGCAGTGAACAAGCGATTACGGGAGGAGTTCGCCAAACTGCAGGTCGAAATCAATGATGAAAAGAGCCGCAGAGTCGACCTGGAACGAGGTGAGAACTTCGGCTTTCTGGGGTTTGACTTCCGCTACCTCCGCAGTCTGCGCGGAGTGATGCGGCCGCATTACACGCCCAAGCTCAAAAAGCGGACGGCGCTGCTGCGGGAGCTCAAGACGGCAATGTCGAGATCACCGGTCGCGATCTGCGAGAACGGGAAGTCCGGGCCCGTTATCCTCGCCTCACCGGCTATTCGCCGGGCCGCTTCATGAGAGCCGCAAACAAGCTGCTCGGGAGGCCGAGCGCCGGCTTCCTGTCAGAGTGAGGATCGCGGTTCCGCCTGAAGGTTTTGGCAGTCGAACTCGATCAGATCATCACACGCCTTCTCGGCATAATTGGTGAGCCTCGATAAAGGCTGGCATTGCTTTCTGAGATGCATCTCCCTCAGCTAAAGCGATTTGATTAAGGCGGCATGGTGGGGCGGCGGTGGCCGTGCTCGGGGGCATGCGCTTCTTCGGCTGGCGTCGCGACGATTTCCGGCGATGGCAAAGGGGCTCTAGTGCCATCGCCTCTTCGTTTAGACCGTGCAGGTTGCTGGCGGTGCGTTCGAAGTTCCAAGGTGACAAGGCGGGCGAGGAGCGTCGCTGGGTACAGTTGGCCGATGATGCCCTCCAGGTTGGTCAGCATACGGACAAGGGGATGAACCGGCGCGATATCGCCAAAGCCGGTCGACGTGAGCGTCACAAAGCTGAAATAGAGGATCGCGCCGTAAGCCTGCCACCCTGCAACCGCTGGGATATTGGTCAGAGAAGCTGGAACGAAATACCAGATCAAACGGTACACGGTACCGAACATTAGCCCAAGGTTCAAATAAAGAGCGATTGCCCCGAGTACCCTGTGTACGGTTATTTTACCGGGGGCAAGCGCCGCGTAACCCAGCGCATAGCTCGCCACGACGAAGGCACTAATGCTTCCGATATAAGCGATGATTAGGAACACGTCTGATGGTGTCACAAGCTGGAGCAGGGAACCTGTCAATGCGGCAGTAAGCGCCAATATCGCGAGGATCGTGGCAATCGGGCCGCGTGAGATCAGACATACGAGCAAGCTAAAAACGAAATACAACAACTGTAGTGTTTCGCGCACACCGCCATAGCCCATCGCGGCGAGAGGAGCTGCAATTATTATCAGGCATTGGACAGCCAGCATCGCGCTGAGAGAAGGATCGCGTGCGCGAACTCGCCAGGAGTTGGGCCGATGTATGTTCCTCCGCGTATTTGGTCGGAAACCCCAAATCGCTAAAAACATCGACCGGACTGTGGCACAGCTCAAGTTCCTACTGTCGAGATCTTGACTGGCATGACCGGCTTGGTCCCTCATAATGATTTTCTACCAATGAGGTACGCCCGTGGCGAGACCCGTAATTACGCCAAATCGCTTTTCGTGCGTCCTTACCGGACAACAGGGAAGCCTTTGTTCATTCGTCGGTCTTTGATT
>CAVSZA010000043.1:0-97393 GCA_963732095.1 uncultured Alphaproteobacteria bacterium | reverse complement strand
CCGGAGGCGGCCGCCCCATTGCTCGGTATGCGCTTGGCGCGACCGCCCGCACGGTAGGCGGGAACGCTATTCGACGACCACCTGGCCGTACATCCACGGATGGGGGGTGCAGATGTAGAAATAAGTGCCGGGTTCCTTGAAAGTGATCTCTTTCGACTCGCCCTTGTTCAGAGCACCCGTGTCCCAATCGCCGATCTTGCCTTTGTCGAAAGCAGTGGCGGTGTGAGGGATGTCGCCGACATTGGTGAAGGTGACGGTGGTTCCCGCCTTGATCCGAGTGCGGGCCGGCCAGTAGGCGTACTCAACGTTATTGTCGCCGATCTTAACCTTATCGACGCCGTCGGCGAGTGCGCCTCCCGGCCCGGCGACGGTCTGCGGGGCTGGCGGAGGCCATAAGGGGCCGAGCTGTCCTTTGAGCGAGAAGGCCCACACGGCATCCCCATAGGCGCTGCCTTGGATCGAATTGCCGCCGGTGACGATCGCGATGTACTGGTCGCCGTCGACTTCGTAGACCATTGCCGGCGCGTCGGCGCCAAAGCCGGTCTGGAATTTCCACAGCACCTCGCCGGTCTTGGCGTCCAGCGCCACGAAATTGCCGTCGGGCTCGCCGCGAAGCAAAAGCCCTCCCGCAGTAACGGTCGATCCACCTCCGCCGCCCATGCGGTACGGCATCTTGTGTTGCCAGGCGATCTTGTTCGTCTTCGCGTCGATCGCGGTAAAGGTGCCGCTCAATGGCGATCCGATCGGCGGCGCCTGAGTTCCGTTCGTATAGCGCTTCCCGGTGTTGTATTGGCTTGGGACGCGCGAGAACACGCTCGTCCGGATCGTCCCCGGTACGTACAGATACCCGGTATCAGGGTTGTAGGGCATCGGCGACCAGTTTGTACCTCCTTGCCCCGAAGGCTGGATCAGGACCGGTTCGTCCCAGAACGACTCGAAGATGCAGCCGGCTTTCTCATAGCCCTCCATCGGCTGCGCGCATTGCGGCACCGTCGCGTCGCCAATGGGGTAGGGCTGAGTCTTGGCGGTCTTCTGCCGCGGCTCCTGCGGCACCGGGCGCTCCTCGATGCTGACCAGCGGTTTCCCGTTGGTCCGGTCGAGAATATAGACCCAGCCGGTGCGCCCGGCCTCGGCAATCCCCTTGCGCGGCTGCCCGTCGATGACCGTGTCGAACAGCACGACCGGGCTCGCGGCGTCATAATCCCAGATGTCGTGGTGGACTTCCTGGAAATGCCAAGCGTATTTGCCGGTCTTGGCGTTCAGCGCGACGATCGAGGCGCAGAACAGATTGTCGCCCTCGCGCATCGAGCCGTCGTAATCGGGCCCACAATTGCCCGTGGCGAAATAGATGAGCCCGAGCTGCGGGTCGAGCGCCGGCGTGTTCCAGATCGAGGCGCCGCCGCGCTTATAATCATCGGTTCCGGCGGGCCAAGTGTCGCTGCCGACCTCGCCGGGACCGGGCAGCGCGTACCAGCGCCACAGGATATTCCCAGTCTTGGCGTCGAGCGCCGTCAGTCGGCTGCGCACGCCGAATTCCCCGCCCGTGTTCCCGGTGTACACAATGCCGTCATAGTAGAGTGGGGCATTGGTGACCCCATACCCATTGTGCCAGTCCTCGATCGGCGTCTTCCACACCTCCTTGCCGGTCTTGATGTCGAGCGCGACCATATTCGCGTCGAGCTGGCCCAGGAACAGCATGCCATCGCCCATGGCCAGCCCGCGATTTAGCCAGCCGCAGCAGACCGTGGAGATCTTCTGGTCGAGGCCCGACCAGCGCTCCCACAAACTCTCGCCGGTTTTGGCGTTCATCGCAAAGACGTCGTCATTGCCGGTGACAACGTACATGATCCCATCTTTGACCAGCGGGGTCGCCTCCGCCGAGTACTTGCCGCCGAAACCGGAGCCCTTGAGGCGGGTCATCCACGCGCCTTTGAGCTGCTTGACGTTGCTGGTATCGATCTGCTTCAGCGTCGAATAGCGCTGGTTCGTCAGATTGCCGCCATTGGTGACCCAATCCTTGCCGACCGGGCTTTGCACCAGTTTATCGATTTCGGGATCGGCCGCCCATGCCGGGCCCGCCCCGGCGAGCGATAAGCCAAGAGCTGCCGATAGTGCAATTCGCAGTCCGCACCGCATGGTTTCCTCCCCCTGCTAATGGTCCGCTGCCGGTCCGCGCTGTTAACCTAATCAGATCCTCGGGCCTTTGCCAAGATCGCCGCGGGTGAGGCCGGCGGCGCGTTCGGTATCCCAGACGCCGATGAAGGCGATCTGCACGGCGCGGCCGCCTGCCACCCGCCCGAAATGCCAGGCCTTGGCCAGACCTGCCTTATGCAGTACCGTTTAAGAGCCCGCCGATGCTCCCGCAACCCCCGGAATGCTGCGGAAATCCACGGCTTCTGTGCCGCGGTACTGATGGTTCGAATCCATCTCCCTCCAGCAGGGAGTCTGCAAACCCTCGGTCCCTCTCTCAAACTACGGTGTTGATCTTCGTCAACCCTATCCGCGAGAACCGGCACGATCCCCAGACCCGCCCGGCTCGGACCCGGTGCGCCCCCGAAAGTCGGGTTCGCACGTGATTCCCCGCTGGAGGAGGCCGGCAATCTCAAATCGCACCCCGCCGCACAGACAGCGGCCTCGCAGCGCTGTCATTCCGCCGCGTCCTTAGCCTGATTGCCGAACACATTATAGGTGCGCGCCTGATAGCGGATCATGTAGTCGGTGTAATAGGTCGTCTCATATCGCGGTGGGCGGACGGGGCCGACGCAGGTCGGTACGGCGGCGATCGGCCATTCAATCTGGGTGTCGCAGAAAAACGCTAAGGCGTAGCGCTCGCCGCCGGTGCGGTTGACCGCGCGGTGCGGCGTTGCGAGGAAACGGTCGTTGGTCCAACGCAGCAACAACTGCCCGCCATTGACGATAAACGCGTCGGGGACGGTCGGGACGTCGATCCAATCGCCGGTCTGGGTCTGGAATGCGAGACCGGGAACGTCGTTGGGCGCGAGCAGCGTCAGGAAACTCGTATCGGTGTGCGGTGCGATGCCGAATTCGTCGTCGGGCGCCTTAGTCTGGGAAGGGTAGTGGGTCGCGCGCAGCTTGTACTGGAAGTCGGTGAAGGGCCCATCGAAGTACGTGGCGGGCAGGTCGAGCGCGCGGGCATAAACGCGCACCAGGCGTTGCACCAGCCTCTCCAGGGCGTCGCAATATTCAACGAGCGGTTCGCGGAAGCCGGGCAGGTCCTCGGGCCACTGATTGGCGCTCCGGAAACGCCGGCCGGAGACGACGTCGGGATGGTCGGGGGCGAGGTCGCGCGCCATAAAGAACGCCTCGCTCATATTGGGCTTGGTGACGTGCGCCACGACCGAGGTGCGCAGAGTGTCGCCCATTATCGGTAGATAGCCGACATTGTGCTTGTCGAGCTTGATTTTGAGCTTCTCCCCGAGCGGCCGCGCGTGGAAGCGGGCGACCTGGCGATAAACCTCGTGCACCAGCGCCGAGGGCACGCCGTGGTTGACGATCGTGTAGAAGCCGATCTCGGTCAGCGCATGGCGCAGCTCGGCCGCGGCGTGGGTGTTTCTCATCGGTCGGCTTCGAGACACCCTGAACGAGGTGGTCGATGGTGGCTTTCTCGCGCAAATGTCTTTTGTGTGTGCGTTCCGGTACTATCGGTAGCTCGCCGATGTGTCGAGAAAATTGACCCCGATATCGAGCGAGCGGCGAATGGTGGCGATTGACTCCGCGTCGTCCGCCGGGCCATAGACCCCCGACATGCCGTAACAGCCGAGACCGATGGCTGAAACCGTCAGATCAGAATTGCCGAATCTGTGGCGTTCCATGAACGAGCCCCCGCGCTTGCAGGCGTTTGGATCAGATCTGCCTCCAAACTAGAGGCCGGTTCAAGAGGCAGCCGTGTTGTGCGCGCTCATCGACCGATGTGAGCGAGCGGGGTCGGCCACTTTGACTTCCGCCGCTGGCACTGACCTGCCGATCAGCGTTGGCAGGGGATCGGTCTCCCACTGGGGGCAAAGCGGACCCTTAGCGAACTGTGGTCAACATGCACTTTTTATGAGTACGTGCCCTAAGATGGATCTGGGCCAGCCGGAGTGAAGTCGGCTAAATCTCGGTCAATTGTGGTGAAGCGCGCGCTACGCGTGGTCCACCGAGTTCCCAAGCACCACATCCATGGGTCGGTCTGGGGAGGGGTTCGAATGAACAAGGGATCCGACCTGCTCGTCACGGCCCTGGAGAACGAGGGCGTCGAGCGAATCTTCGGCGTTCCCGGCGAGGAAAACCTCGACGTCGTGCAATCGCTGCACGGCTCCAAGATCGGGCTCGTCTTGACGCGGCATGAGCAGGCCGCGGCATTCATGGCGGCAACCTACGGCCGGCTGACGGGCAAGCCCGGCGTGTGTCTCAGCACGCTGGGTCCCGGAGCCCTCAACCTCTGTACCGGTGCCGCGCATGCGCTCCTCGGCGCGATGCCGATGATCCTGATCACCGGCCAGAAGGGGATTTTGCACAGCAAACAGGGCCGGTTTCAGCTGGTCGATGTGGTCGCGAGCATGACGCCGCTGACCAAGATGGCGCGCCAAATCGTCAGCCCGGCCACGATCCCGACGATCGTGCGCGAGGCGTTCCGCGTTGCCCAACAGGAGCGGCCGGGGCCGGTGCACCTGGAACTGCCGGAGGACATTGCCGCAGAGAAGGCACCAGATCTTCCGCCCGTGCCGCCGCATCCAATCGAGATTCCGGTCGCTCACCCGGGTGCGCTGGACACAGCGGCGGTGATGATCCTCGAAGCCGAGAGGCCGCTGATCATGCTGGGCGCCGCGGCGAACCGGCCGCGGCTGGGCGAGGCACTGTCGGACTTTGTTCGCCGGGTCGGCATTCCTTTTTTCACTACGCAGATGGGCAAGGGCGCGGTGACTGGGTGCTCGGACCTCTATATAGGAACGGCGGCGCTGTCCGAGCGCGACTATGTGCACGAGGCGATAAACGGGGCCGACCTGATCCTCTCGATCGGCCATGATACGGTCGAGAAGCCGCCCTTCATCATGGGCCCCAATGGGCCCAAAGTGATCCATGTGGGCTATGTGCCCGCGACGGTGGAGGAAGTCTTCTTTCCGCACGCCGAGGTGGTTGGCGATGTCGGGTCGGGCCTCGCGCTGCTCGCCGACCGGCTCGCGGGCAAGCTGAAGACGGCTTCCTCGTTATTGCCGCTGCGCGAGAAAATCCTCGCACATCTTAGCGAGCGAGCAACCGAGAGCCGCTACCCGCTGACGCCGCAGCGCATCGTGCACGACGTCCGACAGGTGATGCCGGAGGACGGCATCGTTTGCCTCGACAATGGCATGTACAAGATCTGGTTCGCTCGCAACTACCGCACGCACGTGGCGAATACGCTACTGCTCGACAATGCACTCGCGACGATGGGTGCGGGACTGCCGGCCGCGATGATGGCTTCGATCGTGTATCCCCGCCGGCGTGTGCTGGCGGTGTGCGGCGACGGCGGGTTCATGATGAACTCGCAGGAATTGGAAACGGCGACGCGGCTCGGGTTGAATTTAGTGGTGCTGATCCTGCAGGATAACGCCTACGGCATGATCCGCTGGAAGCAAGAGGCAGAGGGTTTCGCCGATTGGGGGCTTACCTTTGGGAATCCTGACTTCGTCAGATATGCCGAAGCCTATGGCGCAAAGGGCTCGTGCGTCGGGACAGCAGACGGGCTCGTTCCCGCGCTGGAAGCGGCATTCAAGGCGGGCGGCGTCCACCTGGTCGCGGTGCCAGTCGACTACTCTGAGAATATCCGGGTGCTGGTTGACGAGCTGCGCTCTGCGGGAGGGACCTGAATGCTTGCGCTAGCAGCGAGCGGCTCCATAGGGCAAGGTGGTCGAAATGTCTTTGGCCGACTGGCGGCGGCAAGTCCACCCGCCTAAGGTCACCCCCCTCGTGGAGGCAGCATGCTAACTGCGAAGAGGGAGCGAGATGTCACTCCAACAGAATAACGACCGGATCCAGACGACGCATATCGGCAGCCTGCCACGTCCGCATGATGTGCTCGATCTGCTGAGGGCGAAATTCGCCGGCCAGCTTTATGATCAAAACGTTCTCGATGCCGCAATCGCCAAGGCGGTCAAGGAGTCCGTACGCAGACAGGCCGAATGCGGCATCGACATCGTGACCGACGGCGAATTCTCGAAGCCGGGCTTCTTCACCTACATCCAGGAGCGCCTTGAAGGGTTCGAGGTCCGGCCCAACCAGAAGCTCATGCTGTTCCAGCAGGAGGTCGCCGCCTTCCCCGAATATTATGCCCAGTATTTCAAGGAAGCGATGCTGGGCGGCACCATTGTGCCGGTCGTACCGGTCATTTGCGTCGGCCCGGTCAAATACCGCGGCGAGCAGGCGCTTCAGAAGGATATCGACAACCTGAAGGCGGCAGCCACGGCCGCGGGCGTGCCGCATGATCATGTGTTCATGCCGGCGACCGCTCCGTCAGGCGTCGGCATCAACAAATACTACAAGACCGAGGAAGAGTATTTCCACGCGCTCGCGGCCGAGCTGAACAAGGAATACAAGGCCGTTGTCGCGGCGGGCTTTCTCATCCAGGTCGACGACCCGTTCCTCCCGGATATTTTCTTCGAGCCGGGATTGACGGATGCCCAGAAAAGGCGGCGCGCCGAAATCTATGTCGAGGCTTCCAACGCCGCGCTCAACGGCATCCCCGCCGAGAGGGTGCGTTTCCACACCTGCTACGGCATCAACGAAGGTCCGCGCCTTTACGAGGCCACCCTGGCCGACATCATCGAGTATGTGCTGAAGGTCAACGCCGGCTCTTTCAGCTTCGAGGCGGCCAATCCCCGCCACGAGCACGAGTATCACCTCTTCGAACGGGTCAAGGTTCCGGAAGGAAAAGTCTTGTGTCCTGGCGTCATCACGCATGCCAGCAACATCGTCGAACATCCCGAGTTGATCGCCGAGCGGCTCATGCGCTTTGCCAAACTTGTCGGCCGCGAAAACGTGATGGCTGGGGCGGACTGCGGCTTCTCCTCACAAGCCCTCTACAAGACCGAAGTGCATCCGACGGTCATTTGGGAGAAGTTCAAGGCGATGCGTCAGGGCGCCGATCTCGCTACAAAGCAGCTTTGGAAATAGCTATCGGCCTCCTGCGTCTAGTCCCTCTTACGGGGGACCGAGGGTTCGAATCCTGCTTCCTCCAGGGACGAGTCTTAGTGCGAACCGGACGAGGTCGATCGCGCGGCTCGGCGAGATCAAGATGGCCGCCGCGGAGGATCGGGTCCCCTTTCGCGTAAGCGATGAAAGGCAGTCAGCACCTGACGGAGCGCGGGCCGATAGCGGTCACTCGGTAGCGGCGGCCTACGGCCTTTGATCTATACGCCAGGCGAGCCGAATTACGAGGTCAGCTTCCATCTCGTTTTGCTGGCTAGGCACCGGCGTCGCTTTACGCCGGCCGATCTGGGGCGCCCCACTCGCAGCCTCGCCATCCGGATCATTGCCGGGACACACCAATGGAACCTCGCTCGTTAGCTTGGAGCTAAGACCGAGATCAGTGACGACCGACTCGCGGCTCGTAACGCAGGCTGATCGCTCCGATGCCGGCCGCGACGTTGAGACCGGTGCTGCCTTCGAGACTGAGCGGCTGAAGCGAGATCGTTCGGCCGGAACCGCCGACCAACACATTGGCCCCGGCTCCAACCCCGACCGTGGCGCTTGCGGTTGCGCCGGCAAATTCGCCCGCCAGCGCGCCCGGCGCCAGATCGGAGGTCGGTGCAAGCACTCCCCAAATGAGCACACCGCCTCGTGTATAGCCGATATCGACCCCGAATCTCCGAATATTGCCGGCATAATATTCGGTACGGCCCGACGCGGACGCAAAGGTGCAGCGGAGCGCCCTCGATGAACCGAATACAAAACCCCAACCGCTCGCCACATTGCAGCTGAGCGTTCCGACCCGTGCCGTGCCTTGTGCGCGCGCCGGTGACTCGGAGGCCAGGACGCCGATCGCCAAAGCAAGTGAGCCAATCACCAAACCGACCTTCCTGAACATCGCTATCGATCTTCCGTTTGTTTCATCCTCCGACGAGCGTGGACTCTAACAGTCGTCGATACAACTGCAATCGATGTGAAAAATTCGAGCGGCAGATACAAAACCCGGTTCCGGAATTGCCGAAAGGTCTTCGACCGGGTGCCAGCTACTCTCCGCTGGAGGGAGATGGATTCGAACCATCGGTCCCCCGTGAAGGACCAACTCGTCGAGACGGTTTTATTCGAATTTCCAGCGAAGGGTCGGAAGCGCACGGTCGGCGATCTCAACCGCGCGATCTGGGCGGCGATCTCCGCCGGGACCATAACCTCCGCGACGACAACGACCGACTCGGCTGGGGACGGAGGCACGCTCAAAACGGCGGCTCTCCTGACGGGGGACCGATGGTTCGAATCCTGCTCCCTCCAGCGGCGAGTCAGGTGCGAACTCGCGCGGGCGTGCGGGCGCTAATCCTCATTCTCGACAACCATGAGTTTTTCCGCCAAGTCGGTGTCGCCTTGACTACCGTGATCCCGAGAAAGCGCACCGGCCTTATCGCCGCCATTGTGGGATGGGCCGTCGCCCTCGCGCTGATGCCGCCGACTCAAGGATGTGCTGATCGCCGCGTGTCTCAGCGAGCTAACGCAGGAGTTCGACGCTGGGCGAGCACGCAGACTATGCGTGCGGCGGCATCGGCGCGCCCTGTCCATTGCGAACTTAGCCCTCGCGGTCCCGCGAGCTACCTATCCTTACACCAGGAAAGCAGGAACGCAGTATGTTCCCGGATAGCCGAGCGGCGAGGAGTCCTGTCTTCCTGACTCCGTTTCTTTGTTTTAGCGACGCTCGCCGGTCACCAATCCTCACTCTCACTCTACCATTTCATGGGCCTGCAGCGAATTGAATTCCTGTTCGAGTCCCTCCTCGGACGACTTGCGCCGGCCGGCATAGTCGAGATCGAGATCGCCGAGGCCGTGATCCGCACCAGGCTTTCGAGCTTTCGCCAGGATTCCTGCGCATCTCCAACCGCCCGGCTGCGGGGTCGTTCGAAAAGTGTTCCGGAGGCGAACACTTTGCCAAAATGTCCGAACTCGGCGTCGCCGACGCCGTATTGAGCGAATTACGTTGCGTCCTCGACGATGACGTGCGAAGTCACGCGCAATTCCTCAGGAGTTCGGGGTGTGGGCATACCTGCCTCCATCCAAAAACAGTCATTCAGGGAGGCCAATGATGAAAATCTCGCATTCGATTACATTGGTAACGCTGTCCTGTTGGATTTTCGTGGCCGCTATTCTGGTCGCTCCGCGTGCATCATGCGCAGGAGCCGTAACCTGGCGAGCCACTGTGGGCGCCCAAACTACTGACGAGGGAATCCAGGCTCTGGCCTTTTTGCCCAATGGGTTGTGGATTCACGCCGGCGACAGCATCAAGTGGACCTTTCCCGCCCACGAGATTCATACCGTGACCTTCCTAGAACAAAATAACATTCCCCCGAATTTCCAGCAGGTCCGACCGAATCGCCCAGGTGCCCCCGGAGGGGGCTGTCCAGGGACGACGCCCAGTCCTTCCAGCTTCGATGGCTCAACCTGCGTGACCTCCGGCGACGATTTGTTTGTGGACGGGGCCACCTACACCGTGACTTTTCCAACGGCCGGTAACTTCAAGCTCGTCTGCCTGGTGCATAACAATATGACAGGCGCGGTGCATGTGCTCGCTGCATCAGAGCCGCTGCCCCACAATCAAGCCTTCTATGACAAGCAGGCGCGAAACCGGCAAACCGAGTTGCTTTCGGATGGCGCTGGCTTGGAGGACCAGGCGACGGCGACAGAAGAGAATAGCCAAGGCGAGAACCAACAAGAGAGCAAGATGAGGCAGGGTTCCGAAGATGCGGTGACCGCCGGGATCGGAGAGATCGTCGCGACGGGAGATGGCTCCAATACGGTCTCGGTCATGCGCTTCCTGCAGGGTTCGATCACCGTCCGCGTCGGGGACACCGTGGAGTGGACGAATTTGGACCCGGTGACCCCGCATACCGTCACGTTCGGGTTCCCGATCGAACCTGCGCCACCTCAGCCTCCTTCCGGCAACGTGACGGTGGATCGCGACGGAGCCCTGCATGCGGCGCTACCTTCGCTAACCCCGCCCGTTGGCGACGTGGATGTGCATTCAGGGTTTCTTCAGGCGGCATTCCAAGATAGGGGCCCGCCTCCGCCCCCGCCCCCAGCCCTCTTCCCCGCACCCCTGGCGCAGTCGCCTCTGGGTGTGACGCGGTTTCGAGTGACTTTCACCACTCCGGGTACCTTCAACTACAGGTGTGTTCTCCATGACGATCTGGGCATGACCGGGCGAGTGATTGTTCACCGGTAAGGGCCGGCGGCGCTTGGCTCAGCGTGTATGAATGAAGCTGCGATTTCTCTTCGGATGCTTTGTCATCCTGGCATTTTTGCTTGGGACCAGTGACCAACGGTCGACAGCGGCAGGGCCACAACAGGAACCCGCCCTGCCCCCGGCGGGTGGTGCTGTGCCGGCATATCACGGAGGCCTCGTAACCCCGCCGCTACCGAAACCAAAATTTACTTTAACCGATACATCCGGTGTGCCGTTTGATTTCTGGTCCGAGACTCAGACCTACGTCACGCTGCTGTTTTTTGGCTATACGCATTGTCCCGATGAATGTCCGCTCCACATGGCCAACATCGCCAGCAGCCTGCAAGACCTGTCTCCGGAGGTCAGGCAACAAGTCAAGGTGGTTTTTGTCACCACTGATCCCGCCCGGGATAGCGCCCCCGTACTGCGTGCCTGGCTGGATAATTTCGATAAAGGCTTCATCGGACTGACAGGTAGTGACGCTGCCATCGCAGCAGCCCAGCGCGCGGCGCACATTCCTCCGGCCAGCAGAACGGCGCATACCGACCACAATTATGGTGTGAACCACGCGTCTTTTGTGCTGGCTTACACGAAAGACAATCTGGCGCATGTGATCTACCCTGGCGGCGTGACCGCCGAGGACTGGGCACGAGACTTGCCCCTCTTCGTCAAGGAGACGTGGTCGAGTGGCTAAGACGCCGTCTTATAACTGGCCGAGGCAGGTTGAGCACTCGCCGATGTCGTCTGCGAGGATCGGTGGGGCCAGCCTTACCGGGATCTGTAGCGACGGCAAACCCGGCGTGTGCTGTTCTGATCAACGTCCTGGCTGTGGAACACGTTCAAGCGCATCGAGCTATGGCCAGAAGTTGGTGACGGCGTGACCGGGTAAGGCGGCGTATCGTGGTGGTGTTCAACGCCTCCACTTCTCCAATGAAGGAGTGATACGCCGTGTCTGACAGTAACGTCATCAAGCTCGCCCAGCCAGGCGCCTTTACCGATTCTCTTACAGAGATCCTGCGCAGCGGCGCGCGTGCGCTGCTGACCCAGGCCGTCGAAGCGGAGGTTGCTGAGTTTCTCGCAAAGCATACCGATCTCAAGACCGAGACCGGCCAGCAACGAGTTCGTGCGCCACGGCGGTATACGGGCATTCGCTGCAAGCAATGATACTGGCGGCGGCCGGCCGGTTTCGCGAGGACAGTGCTCCCTGTGTCTCGGGATCACCGCTTGTCGACCGAAAGCGGCATCTCGGGTTGCAATGCACACCGCGCCCCGGGGCTGATTTGACCCGATCAGGCGGGCAAGGTGAGCCGCATCAATCGGGTCGGATCGGCCTCGTCCTCGATGCTCCGCACCGCCTCGATCAGACTGGCAGCGTCGACAAACGGTGCGCCATAGGCAGCGAGCTCGCGCACCTTGGTGTCGAGCTCAGCGTCGCTCATCGGCCGGCCCGGCGTGCCGCGGCCGTGCCGGATATGCTGGCTATGCTCCGTCCCGTCAGCCAGATGTAGCGTCACCGTCGCCAACTCGACCGGTGCCGCCGGGTCTTCTTCGAAGACAACCCTTGCGCGCAGCGCGCACACAACCGGGTCGGCGACGCAATCCTCCTCGTATTGCGCGAGCCCGGCGGCGCCAAAGAGGAATGCTGCGGCGACGCTGTGCTGCAGGCTGACCCTGGCATCGCGCCCGGTCTCGACATGCGGCCGGTCGGTGCGCTCGCGCATCAGCGGGTGACCGCGCACCACGACGCACTCTATCGCTTCCGGCGCAAGTGCGTGACGGGCACGTAGTTCGAGACACGCGTCGATTACCGGGAACAGCACGACCCCGCACGGATAGGGCTTGTACGCGTTGTTCAGCACCTCCCAGCGTTCGCCGATCCCGTCGGCTATACGCGCGAGATCGGCCGAGTCGCTCGTCACCGCCGCGAACCCGTAGCGCCCTTCGATTGGCTGCTCGGGTCCAGTAAACCCGCCCTCGGCGAACAGCGCCGCGGCCAGTCCGTTTTTCGCGGCGTTACCGACGCCGAGGCTTTTCCCCATGCTGCCAAGACTTTCGACGAGGCTAGCGGATTGCGTTGCGGCGTGGCCGAGCGCCCAGGCCGTGCGCCGCGCGTCGAGCCCGATCAGGCGGGCGCAGGCGGCCGCGGCCCCGAAAATTCCACAGGTCGCAGTGATGTGCCAGCCGCGCCGGTAATGCGTCGGCATCACGCCGAGCCCGATGCGGCAGGAGATCTCGACCCCGACAATAAACGCGTCCAGCAGTTCGCGGCCGGACACCGGAGGCAGCTCGGCAAGTGCGAACAGGCCGGGTGCTACCGGTGCCGCCGGATGCATCACCGTTCCGAGATGCGTGTCGTCGTATTCGAGGACATTGGCGCTGACCGCGTTCAAGAAAGCGGCATTGAGCCCGTCCGGCCGCTCGCCGCGCCCGATCACGATCGCCTGCGGCGGCCCGAAGAAGGGCGTCAGCACCTTGACTGCGATGTCTATTGCTTGGTCGCGCGCGCCACCGAGCGCACAGCCAGCAAAGTTCAATAGCGCGCGCACGCCCTCGCGCCGCACCTCCGATGGGACGGCTTTTCCTTGCGAGCCGGCGATGAATTGCGCCAGGCGGTTGGTGACAGGCGGTGGCTCGCCGGTCATTGGCAACTCCTCAGATCGAGACGCTCGCTGAGAGCATGATTGCGGCCGGGAGCGACACCCTTGGTGACGCCGGGCCGCCGTGTCTAGACGACCGGTTTCAACTCGGCGAGGTCGTAGGGCGTCCCCTGATAGATCATGTTGATCCAGTTCCCGAACAACAAGTTGCGGTGCGCCCGCCAGGTCAGCCGCGGCGCGAGTTCTGGATCGTTGTCGGGGAAATAATTGAACGGCAGCGCTGTGCCGAGCCCGGCATCGCGGTCGCGGCGGTATTCGCCGAGCAACGTCTCGGCGTCGTATTCGAGATGGTTGAACATGTAGAAGCGGCGGCGCGCGAAATCCTGGATGAGGCAGATCCCGCTTTTCTCGCTCTCGACGAGAATTTCGAGGTCCGGCACGGTGGCAACGTCGCGATGCCGCACCTCGGTGTAGCGTGACACCGGGACGAAGAAGAAATCGTCGAACCCGGCGGTCAGCGGCTCGAACGGCTTCAACACGCGATGCCGGAACACACCAAAGCGCTTCTCGCAGACACCGTACTTCGGCAATCCGTGGAAATAATGCAGGGCCGCCTGCGCGCCCCAGCAGATGAAAAACCCGCTATACACATTGGACTTGGTCCATTCGAAGATCTGGGTCAGTTCGTCCCAGTAATGGACCTCGGCGAAGGGCAGGTGCTCGACCGGCGCGCCCGTGATGATGAGGGCGTCGAAGCGACGATCGCGCACCTCGTTCCAGATCTTGTAGAACGCGGTCAGGTGCTCGATCGGCGTATAGCGCGACTCGTGGCTCGCCGCGCGCAGGAGGGTCAGCTCGATCTGCAAGGGCGTCGCGCCGAGCACGCGCAACAGCTGCGTCTCGGTCCGCACCTTGTCCGGCATCAGGTTGAGGAGGGCGATCTGCAGCGGGCGAATGTCTTGGCGCAGCGCCACGTCCTCGATGATCACGGGAACCCGTTCCCGATCGAGCACGGCGCGCGCCGGCAAATCGTTCGGTATCTTGATCGGCATGCAGTGCAACTTCGGCGGGGGAAACCGAGCTGTCAAGCAACGATTCCGTCATTCCAAAGGTGGAGGGACCGATGGTTCGAATCCATCTCCCTCCAGCGGAGAGTCGTGCGAACTACCGGTAGGGACGAAGCATCCCGTTGGAGAATTGCGGCACAAATGCGCGTCGGTCTCGGCAGCGATCGAGTTGGGCGTTGACGCGCAACTGATTGCCCAACCGCCTGACGCTTTCCCTTCGAGATCCATGGATATCGCAGAGGGGTCACTGACGCGATCAAGGGCGGCGTCCGCAAGCCAGACATCGAATAAATTGGGACCAGACCAGCGATGCCCCAGCGGCACGCCCCCAACGCCTTCTGCGGAATCCCCGCTTAAGGCGACGCCGGGGCTCGGGCTGTACATGCCGCCCGATTTCTCCTCGATGGCGTTGATCAGCTCGTACCCGTGGCGCGGCTGCTCGGCGATCAGGCCGAGCAGCACTTAGCGCAGATCGCCGTGGTCAAAAAACCGGCCGAGCCGGCCACCGCGACCGCCGCCGCCATGGCGGTGGCTGCCAAAGCGAGGGCCACCCATGCCGAACATGCCGCTGCGGGCGTGACGGAAGCACGACCACTTGGAAAAGTATGGAACCCCGAAGCAACTGGGGGCAGAGTTGGTCGAATTAACGAGTAATCCGGGAGGAATCATCGATGCCCCAGCCCACAATTGTGACGCAGGCTCCTCGCCGCCTGATCGACGGATCGATTTCACGGCGTGTAATTCTGGCTGGAAGCACTGGTGTGGTCGCCGCCGCGGATTTCGCAGTGCGAAGCGCCCTCGCCCAGGGTAACCCGACACCTAGCATGCCGGCAGTGCAGGCTCCGGTCCGACAGGAGTGGCTTGATAAGCGTCACGAGGAGATCATCGAGCCGGAGTTGCCGATCATCGATCCGCACCATCACCTGTGGGATCGCCCGAATTATCGCTACCTGTTTCCAGAGCTGCTCGCCGATGTTGGCAGCGGCCACAACATCCGTGCCACCTGTTACGAGCAAGCTCGCGAGATGTATCGTGCTAGCGGGCCGGAGGAGCTCAAGTCGCTGGGCGAGACCGAGTTCGTCAGCGGCGTCGCGGCAATGAGCGAGTCGGGCAAATATGGGCCCACGCGGTGCATCGCCGGCATTATCGGCTTTGTCGATCTGCAGCTCGGCTCGGGTGTCAAGGGAGTGCTCGAGCGGCACCTTGCGGTTTCCGACGGCCGCCTGCGCGGCATCCGTAACGGCTCGACCTGGTCAGACGACCCGATTCTGAAGACCTTTACCGCGGGTGGCCCCAAAGGCCTGCTGCTGGATCACAACTTTCGCGAAGGCTTCGCGGCTCTCGCGCCCCTCGGCCTCGTTTTCGACGGATGGATGTTCCAAACCCAACTCGACGAGCTCGTCGACCTCGCGCGGGCCTTTCCGCAAACGACGATCGTGCTAAACCACGTCGGCGGCCCTCTCGCGATCGGACCGTACGCCGGTAAGCGCGAAGAGGCGTTCACCGAGTGGCGTGACCGGATTCGTAAAATTGCGGCGCTTCCCAATACCTATGTCAAGCTCGGTGGGCTCGGGATGAAGATGATTGGCTTCACCTTTTACGAAAACCCCGACCCGCCATCGTCCCAAGACCTGGAGAAGGTGTGGCGGCCTTATATCGAGACATGCATCGAGGCCTTCGGCCCGCAACGCTCGATGTTCGAAAGCAATTTCCCGGTCGACAAGGGCACCTGCAGCTATCAGGTCCTGTGGAACACCTTCAAACGCATCGCCGCCGGCTATTCCGCCGACGAAAAGACCGCTTTGTTCAGTGGTACTGCGAAGAAAGCTTACCGTCTGACACTGTAGGCCCGTCCTTCCGTTCGCACGCGCGTCATAACTCCGAGCGCCTCACTTGGCCTGAGGACGGTCTTTGGGCGAGGTACCGATGGTTCGGATCTCGCTCCCTCCAGCGGCGAGTTGGCAGCGAACTTCAGCGGCTCGTTTCTGGCTCGCCCAAGTACGGTTGCGGATCCATGGGGATATGGGCTAGCGGGGCACTGTCAAGTTGAGGCGTTCTAGTCAGAATAACGGGGGCGCGTGGGCTATCGTCATGCCGCTTTGGTCGCGCTGCGTCATTGCGCCGCCGCTTCTGATCGGAAGATCCGAAGCGTGGACCGGGAGACGAGATGGCGCTGGAGGTTGAAGGTTTTGTGGACGGCGGCATGAACGCTCAAAAAGCGTTGCGCCGATGCGGCTGATTTGAAGCGTTGCATCTTGCGCTCGCGCCGGCGCACCACTTGATGCGAATTCTCCGCCCGATTGTTTGCTCGCAGGCCCTGCTCATGGTGGCAGGAAAGCCCGAGATACCGGAAGGCAGCGCCGTAGGAGCGCAGCTTGTCGGTCGTCACCCTGGTCGGCGCGAAGCCCTGTTTACGGAGCAATTTGCGCATCAGCTTGACGGCCGCAGACCGGTCTCGACGACGCTGGACCAGGATCTCGAGGACCTCGCCCTCGTGGTCGACGGCACGCCACAGATACATCTGCTTGCCGGCGATCCGGACAACCATTTCGTCGAGATGCCAGGAATTGCTCGCTCGAGGACGGCACTCTCGCAAGCCTCGCGCGATCGCCGGTCCGAATTTGAGCACCCAGCTGCGAACGCTCTCGTAGGAGATGTCGAGCCCGCGTTCGGCAAGCAGCTCCTCGACATCGCGATAGCTTAGGGTGAAGCGAAGGTACAGCCACACGGCGTGTTGGATAATGACCGGCGGAAAACATGCCGTCGATAGGAGATCGGAGCCATGCCCGCAGCCTACCCCGAACCTCTCCGATCCAGCACGCCGTTTTCCTGACAATCCCGGCCCGACGGCTTCGGCGGAATGGCGGTGAGTTCAACGCAGCCGCCGGCGCCAGGTTTCTCGGCCGGAGCCACGGCTCTGGCGCATCCAGCTGCACACCCGATGCGACAATTAGTTTGTGGATATGTACACCGAAAGGTGGACGGCGGTGCCGAGGCTGGTGTTTGTTACCGATCAGGCGATCGATCACATTTTCCCCCTTGCTCGATCGTCCATACTCGAAAACCCCGGCTCCCCCAGCCGGGGTTTTCTCTTGAAGGGGCTCATCCCTCGGCGACCGCGAGGCGGGCACCAAGCGTCAGGGCGGCCAGCTGATAGACCGCGTCGCGGCCGGCGCGCCAGTCGGCGAGCTCCTCTTCATCGAGGCGCTCGGGCATGCGCGGATGCCATTCGCCGGGGTCCGGGCGGATCACCGCGCCGGGATCGAGCCGGCCGCAATCGACGCGCATGGTGCAGCGGAAGCGGCGGCCGACCTCGAAGGTGGACTTAATGACCGTGTTGCGGGCGAGGCGCGGGGGGACCGGCTCGAAATACCTGACTTTCCGGGGCGGGATGCGGCGGATCATTCCGTTCCTCCTCGTCGGCCAAGGGCGGGTGCGTGCGATGTCGGTCCTATATGGGATCGCCAAAGCCGGGACGCGGGCCCGGCGGCAAGGCTCCCCGCTATAACGGCTCGGCCGTGGCCACCAAGCGGGATTCTTATGTACGCTCCAATGCGCCGGCCACTTTTGCTGAGGCTGGTGATCGGCGACATCGCCGATCGTGAGGCAGTGCGCGCGCTGATCAGCTCGTTTAGTTTTAGTGGATTTGGCTAATCGCCGGCCGCTTCGAGTGCTTGTGGCATGACCGCTACGGGCGTCTCGCGCACGCAGATGGCAGAGATGAGAGCGGCGAACAGGCCAAATATGGCGAGCGCGTATAGCCCGCCGCTAAAGCTGCCGGTGGCGTCCTTGAACCAGCCGACGATCGGAGGGCTGGCGCTGCCGCCCAAGATGCCGACCGAGTTGACCCAGGCGATGCCGCTCGCCAAGGCCGGCCCGGTCAGGAACACCGCCGGCAGCGGGAACAGATGCGCCTGCGACGCGTAGAGGCCGATCGTGGCGACCGACAACCCCAGCACCGCCCAGTAGGTGTTGCCGACCAGCCCGGCGATCAGGCATCCCACCGCCATCGTCGTGCAGGAGGCGGTCAGGTTCCACCGCCGCTCGTTCTTGCGATCGGAATAACTGCCCCAGACGATCATCCCGATCGTGCCGAGCGCATAGGGGATCGCGGTGGTAAAGCCGGTCTGCATGTTCGTCAAACCGAGCTGCTTGATGATCTGTGCAGCGAACACCGCGATCCCGACGCTGACGCCTGCCTGGCCGAAGTGGATTGCCGCTAGCGCTAGCACGCGGGGGTTGAAGAGCGACTGGAGCACCGAAATGGTGCGGCCGGTCGCGACCGTCTGCCGCTCCTTCTCCATCTCCGTCGCCAACCACTCCCGCTCTTCTGCCTCAAGCCAATCCGCCTGCGCCGGGCGGTCGGTCAGATAAAAAAACGTCGCGATACCGAATATCACCGCGGGAGCCGCCTCGCAGAGGAACAGCCATCTCCACCCCGCGATGCCAAGCACGCCATCGAGCTCGAGGAGGGATGTTGAGATGGGCGCGCCGAGCCCAATCGAAATCGGGATCGCCGCCATGAACCCGGCGACGATGCGAGCGCGATGGGACGGCGGAAACCAGTAAGTGAAATATAGGATCATGCCAGGGAAGAAGCCCGCTTCGGCAAGGCCGAGTAGAAAGCGCAGGGTGAAAAAGCTGACCGGTCCGCTGATGAACGCAAACCCGCCCGAAACCAGGCCCCAGGTCACCATTATGCGGGCGATCCAGCGCCGCGCGCCGACCCGGTCGAGGATCAGGTTGCTCGGAACCTCCAAAATAAAGTAGCCCCAGAAGAAGGCCCCGGCGCCGAGCCCAAAAATATAAGAGCTCAACCCGAGATCCTTGTTCATCGTCAGCGCGGCGAACCCGATATTCACGCGGTCGAGATAGCAGATGAAATAGAGGATGAAACAGAACGGCAATAACCGCAGATAGACCTTCTTCATCGTCTGGCGCTCGATTGCCGTCATCATGGATCGTTTCCTTCCGGTAATTTCTTGGTATGGGCGGATGCGGTTCGCCGCAGTTTACGCCGGAGCCCGGCCCCGATTCCCGACCGCAAGCTTTGTCAATTTACAGTGAGGCGCCGCGCGTGGCAATTTGGCGGGAGGGCTAGCAGGTAAACGCGCTCTGGTGACCGCGGCAGCGCCAGGGATCGGCCGCGCAAGCACTTGCTTTGCTGCCGAGGGGGCGAGCGTGCTGGCCACCGACATCGCCGAGGACAAGCTGGCGCCGCTCGCCGACGCGCTGATCGCGCCCCGCCATCCTGCATGCCGCCGTCGCTCGATTACCTGCAGCCTGCCAAAGCGAAATCTCGGAACCGAAGCCTTCCGCGCGCGGAACGGGAAGTTCGAATCCACCTCCCTCCAGCGGAAAGTCGGGTGCGAACCGGAATTGGCCCGCCGGAACTTCCCGTAGCTCCACTGCGCCCAACGGGGCGTTGATCGGGTGCATAGATCACGTAAACGTCACCGCCGATCTCCCGCACGTTGAACGGGACGAGCGGGACCAAGCGTGCACACGGCTTCTGCCCATCTCCGCAAATTCTTCCGCCCGTTCTTCCGCCAAGCGGCGCTGGTGCGCGGCGTAGTTGGCGGCAAAGATGACACCGATGACAGCGACTACTGCGACGATCAGCATGAGGCCGGTGACCCCGAGCGCGATCCGTGTGCGCCGCACCAGCCGGCGAGCGGCCTGCTCGCGCTCGCTCGCTTCGCGGGCCAGCGCCGTCTGCGCTTCGCGCTCGGCCCGCTCGCGCGCTGTCTCGGCCTCGGCGCGCTCGGCGCGCTCGCGCTCGGCCTGGGCGCGCGCCTCGGCCTCCCGTGCGGCTGCCGTCTGCTCTCGGCGCAGGTCGCGCTGCTGGCGGATCACCCCCGTCAGCAGATCATGCGTCAGCTCCACCCATTGCGTGCCGAAGCGCTCCTCGATGCGCAACAGGCGCCGGGCGACCAGCCTGTCGATATCGGCGCGTGTCACCCCCGGCTCGCTCAGCGCCTCCGCCAAGGGCCGGGTATCGCGATAGCCCTCGGCGGTCAGCAATTGCTCCTCGATGAACAGCCGAAGTCCGGGCTCGATACCGGCAAGGGAGCAGCCCGGCCCTCAGCAGCGTCTCCGCCGTCAGTAGCGCTACGTGGTGGCAAGCGGCGCAATCAACCTTCACGAAGTCGCCCCGGCCGAGATCCAAGAGCCGCGCGGCATAGAGGGGGAGCATTCCGGGTCTCTCCGAAGTTCCTGGAATGTTCCCCATGAGAGCCGCGGGCAAGGCGACTGTCAACTGCCCGGGTCAGGTCAGGCCCTCTCCGTTGCGAGCCCGCTGCAGGTCCTGTGGCGGAGCGTGTTGCGGCCGTGGTCACCCCAAAAACCGAAGGAACCGCGGCAGTTGCGGTGTGGCGGCTGGGCGGGGGACTATAGAAAGCCGTCGCGCTGTTCGCGGCCGGCAATAGTCAGGGTCCGGGCGCTAAACTCCCGCGAAATAGACCACACCGTCAGTATGCTGTTGGCAGCGCGCCATTCCACTCGATTGGCCTTCTCGGCCAACCTTGAAGGGCGCCTCTCGACCCTTAGCGGACGCGGGCGCAGGTGGCGGCTAGGCTTCCCAGTTTATTTCATGAAACGTCTGATACAGTTTCTGCGCGTAGAGTGCGTCAACCTGTTTCGCGAATGCAATCAGCCCGGCAATGTGACGCCGCATGCCTATTACGGATGAAAACCCGCGACTGCGCAGGTGGGCGGCGGCTCCGATCTTGGGATTCGAGAGCGCATAAAGGTGTGTCTCGATGTTGTTTCTGAAGGCTCGCGTAAGCTTCGGCCGGAAACGGTCGATTAACACGCCCAACATGATCTTACGAGCACCTGGGGGTATTATGGTCGTCTTCGATTCGTTACAAATTAAACCGAAGTCCTGGATCTCGTGTTTGACTTCACGGGCAATGGCGGCCGCCTGCTGTCGTGTCGACGGCCCATTTTTTGAGAACGCGAGGTCGTCGGCATACCGGGTATAGACCCATCTCTTCCCATCAGCCAACGCCTGCAAGCGGTCGTCCAGCCGGCGAACCGCAAGGTTTGCGAGCATCGGGCTACTAGGAGCTCCTTGCGGCAGAAATCCTTGCGGCCGCGCTGGATACGGCAGGCCAGGTGCTACAGCGCCGCTCCCGATGGCGCTTGCCGCCGGGCTGCGCGTACAGATCCGAGCCAACTCGAACGAGATCAGTCCCCCATAGCCGAGCTGTCTAAAGACCCGATACGCCCGTCGCTCGGAAATAGACTCGAAGAAGTTGCGCAGGTCGAGCTTGATGAGCCAGGAGCACCCCGCGTGGTGGGAAGCCGCATCCAACAGGCTACGTCGAGGCGCAAAGGCGAAGCTTGCCGGGTGTGGGTTGACCGCATTTAGGATGTTCTGCGCAATCCAGCGCTGAGTGTGCATCAGCGCAGGGCTGGGCACGCAAATGGTGCGCGAAGCGCGACGGGGCGCAGCCCCCCAGCCGGGCCTGGGGCGTTTCTTGACGCGAAATATTCTATAGAAGTCGTCCCGTCGCTCCACGAAACTACGGAGGGTTTCCGAATTGACGCTAATCAGATGGCCGAGATGCTCCAATGTGAAGATGACCGGAAGGTCTTCGTTAACGCGTTTAATTGCCAGCGCGGCCGCTAGCGCGGCCTCAATAACTTCTGGTTTGCATCCCGCATCGGGTGCTTCGCCGGCGAAATGCTGAGGGCTCCACGGATGCTTCATCTACTTTAAAACCCAGGGACCGGGTTTCGATGCTGCGACCACAAGAGAGCCCCTCGAACGATGTCCTGCAAGGACTGGGGCCGCAGCATAGGAGACCTGCAATCGGCAGCTCCGACAGCGGCGAACGGAAGCCCGTCCGCCCAGGGTGACGGGGTCGTCCCCGTCATCTTGGCCGCCCCGAAGGGCGGCTGATACTAGACGAGCCCCGTGGAATCCTCAGTTGGAGAGGATAATAGGATTCCGAATTGGTGGGAACAGTTGGGCGTTTGCGTTCACCGCGTTCGGCCGCTCCCAACGCAGCATGTCCCGCATCGGTCAGGTGCCCCTTTGGGTCCAGATAGCCGTGCTCCGACGCGCGCGTCCAGGCTGCCAGAACTTCCGGCTCCGTCATGCCCGTCGTTTCAGCGACGGCCGTTTGGGCGCCCGTCCGCCAACGCCCTCGAATGGCACGCAGGAAAACCACCATCTCGGCATGAGGTAGAGATAGGTCGGGGGCGAGGTCGATACCTGTTGCAGCAGCCGCAAGTTTCACCCGTTCTGCGCGGGATTGGAGGCCGAAGGCGCTACGAAGATCCAACGGGGCAGCCCCGCTGAAAAGTGGCCCCCATCCTTCACCAGCATGAAGCATCAGCGGAGTATCGTTTGGTATTCCATAGCTGAAGGCGATAAGTGCGGCGTTGTCGCGGAATCCCGCGCGTCCAGCACCGCCAACGCGTTCGGGTCCGTAGGTTTCGATCACGGTGCGCCAAGCGTGATACGGCTGACGATCCCCATGTTCCGACAGCTGTGGCGCGACATGTTGCACGAGGACTTCGGGCCTAACACGATGGTTCCGAACTGCTTCCAGGCCCTCGCGCGTTCCGACTGCGGCGACGACTTTGAAGCTGATCCATCCTCGCGAAAACCACGATCGAACTGTGGGAACCGCCCAGAACTTATCGAGCATCGTCCGTACGCGCGTCCCCGATCCGATAAAATCGGAGACCATGGCCAAAGCGCCAACGGGTTGCCTGAGGTTGCGCAGGCGATCCGGCCCCGGATGATTTAGGAAAATCCCTGGGGACGATTTAACCGCCTGGGAAATCACAAATGCCACCCAGCCCTCGCTGCCGACCCTTGTAGACCCTCGGATGGGCTTAACCGCTGACGGGCCTTGGCGTCCGACCGCCCGCCTCCGTAGGCGACCATCTGCATCCGTCACCAGCTCGACCCTGAAGATGGCCGCCTCTGCTATTTCCCGTTCGGCGTAAAGCGCCACGCGCTTGCGCTTCCGTAAACCCGAGCGCCGTTGTGCAAGATCGGCGAGCAATGACCGGAGGGCGGTCGCCACTTGTTCGTCGTTCATGAGCATTAATGCATCCAGCAGCGATGCAGCCGCAGGCCGATCCCAGGGGGCGAACTGAGAAAGCCACGCTTTGCCGGTTTCGGTCGTGCTCAGCGGAGGGCGGAACATCAATGGACAGCCGTCCTCAAATCTAACCACCGCGGGTGGATCGACCCGCGCCGACTAACTTTTCACCGCAGCGTCGCTCGACCCTGCGGCTTAAGGCGAACATACATTGCCAAAACTTTGCATGAGCGAAAACCACCCTGAGCCGACCCGCGGCGTGGTATGACTTTGCGACCATCCGCGCCCGCATTCGCGATGATGTTCACAACAGGGATTGCCCACAGGATACACCACCACCTGCTGAGGCCGGCGCGCCGCAAGATAAGAGCTACGGGCGTGAGGACAATCGGGGAAATGATCGCGACGATGAGCGTACCCAGAAACCAATAAAGCAGACTGAATGAGCCCATATCCGTCTCCCCATTCTTTATCCTACGAGAAGCGTACCGTCGCGACGCGCCTCCCAATCTTCAATCACGCGTGCCACATCGGTCAAATCCCAAAGTTTCGTCGAGACACCTGCCGCCATTGCCGGCGTGACCCGTAGTGTCTGATGGATGCGGACGAAGTTGTAGTGCATGAAATGGATCGCGACCGAATGCGCATGATTCTCCGCTTTTTTTGAGAAGCCGTTAGTCAATCGCGTGAACCGCCGCATGCTCATTCGCATAGTGAGGTTCTGGCGCTCAACGTAGCTGGTCGATATGTGCTTCGGATCCGGATCGCCAGTGCAGCAGAACGTCTTCGTCCCCTGAATTTGCGCCGGGCTGTATCGGCCGGCAGGATGCGGAACCTCGCCGTAGAGCTTGATCAACTGCGCGTAATCGACATCAGCACCAAAGCCGGCCTCGACCGCCTCAAGGTACGCGCGGTGCCCGTCGCTCGTCACCTGCACGCGATTGGCGAGACGCCGCGATAGATCACAGACAAGCTCGATCAAAGAAAAGAGGCGCATCGGTGAACCTGGCCCGCAATCGCGTCATGCGCCCGATCGAAGAGTGGAGAGACATTCCAGGGAACGAGGGCTATCAGGCGTCGTCGCTTGGGCAATGCGGCAGGGGGCAGGCGCCTTCCGGAGCCGGCGCCGACCGCCGCTTACGTCTCGGCCAGATGCAGCCACGCCAGCCGTTCCTCCGGAAATATGTGCCTTGCCGGCCGAAACAGTTCGGCGTGATCGAACGCACCAACATGGAAATCGGTCAGAGTAGGCATGCCGATAGTTTCGCAAGTCAGCGTCGATCCACATCGGGAGCAAAAGCCGCGCTCAGTCTTCCCGGGCGTAGACTCGAATTTGGTGATCTCGCCCTTGGTAACGGTGTACGCGGTGCGTTCGTAGGCGACGAAGACCGAAACCGGCGCGCCGCTATGTTTCCGGCAGCTCTCGCAATGACACCACGCCACACCCTTTGGTTGACCCGTCGCGACAAATCGAACCGCGCCGCACAAGCATCCGCCTTCAACTCTCTCGGTTGCCTCGCTCATCGCCACATCCCTCCTTTGCTGTCGGGAGATAGCCAGGGTCGCGGTTACTAGGTTCAGCTGACCGAGAACCCTGCCGTTTTCCACTCCGGATAACCGTCTTCGAGCCGCCGCACGTGAAAGCCGCGCTGGCGCAAGGGGTCGAGAGCCAACGCGCGCTCGTACAGGCTAATCGACTCCGCATATTTGTCGCGCGATGGCGGCTTGTAAGACACGGCGCGTCCCCGAAGAATGTAGTCTAGCACGTCGGGATGCTCAGTCGGCCGAGTTGCCTCCGCGCCAATCAGCTCGAGGTAGAGTGCGACCGCGATCCGGCTCGTGATCTCATTTTGCAGCGCGAACAGATCGCCCGTGTCGCCAGCGAACCGCTCTGCCCACAGATGGGCGTCGTTTTCGGCATCGATCAACTGGGCAGTGACGCGGAGCTGGTTGCCTGACCGACGGACGCTCCCCTCCAGCACATAGCGTACGCCCAACTCCCGACCGATCTGCTTGGTGTCGACCGACTTGTTCCGATAGGTAAACGCAGTATTGCGAGAGATCACGAAACTGTCCACGATCCGCGACAGATCGGTCGTCAAATCTTCGGTGATGCCGTCAGCGAAGTATTGCTGCTCTCGGTCGTCGCTCAAATTGGCGAACGGCAAGACGACAATCGACAGGCGCGGCCGCGGATTTATACCGCTCAGCGGAAGTACCGGGGCATCGGAGCGTGGCACTGCCGCGAGGCTCCTCACCTCCCCGGTAAAGCGATAGCCGCGGCCGGCGACAGTCTGGATGCAGCTCCCGCCCGCGCGGCTTTGATCGAGGATCCGGCGAAGCGTGGCGATCTGCATGTTCAGATTGTTGTCCGCGACGACCGTCGACGGCCAGACCGCAGCGATGATCGCGTCCCTCGAGATGAGATCGCCAGGCCGCTCGACCAGCATGCTGAGAAGGTCGAGCGCGCGCGAGCCTATTGCCATCGGCACGAAAACTCCGCACTCATCGCGCCGGAAAAGTCCGCCGCCGCGCCGGTCGAGGCGGAAGCCTTCGAACAGAAAAACGTCCCCTGTGGCGAGCGCGTCCATGCGGGTGTTCTGCTCTCCAGAAATACCTGTAATGTCCTGACAGCACCAACTGGCGTTGATGCTTCCGAAGCGGCCTTCCACGACAGAGACTGCAAGTGGATCGGACGGGTTAATCGGGCTGCTCAGGTCATTCAGCCAACCAGGATGGTCGTGCCGATCGCAAGACCATTACAAGATCGTAAGCGGCCTCGATGTTGGAGCTGAACCCTTTGCGCACGCCCGACGACCCTGCGGCCTGACATGTGTGTGTCAGGACAGCGATCGCAGGCGAGCGATGTTGTCGACTGTTGCCGCGCAAGCCGCCGCCGCTTCGGCGCCCTTAACGACGAAATGGTCGTGGAAGAACTTCTTGTGCTCGTCTTGGTGCGGAATGCGCTACCGGATAGGGTTTGACAATCCGTGCAGTGACACACCCGGACATTATCGGGCTCGATCTCTGCCTCGAAACTGATCTGCCCGCAATAGCAGCGGCCGCTCACTTTCATTTCACTCTCCGCGTGTTGCCTTATCATTAACGGCCAAGCAGGACCAGGTACCAAGCGTCCGATTCCGAACTTGCCGGCACCGATCAGACAGACGCGAACGGGTCCGCCGACCCCAGCGCGCTGCTATGGAAGATGGTGGAAGGTCATGAGCGATTCCCGGTTTTGCTCACCGCGTCTCGCGACCCGTATCGAGCCAAAACGAACCAGTCGATCTCTTCGGTCACGGGAGCGGACGCATCGATCCTGTCGGCGTACGCCTGCAGCGCGTCCATGCCGGCGCGAAATTCGTTGTCGGATAGCCGCGCAAGGAACGAGTCCCCGCGCAGCGCCGACTTCTCGACAAAGCTGGGCCAATCGGGAGCGATCGTCTGCCGGACCACCTGATGCGTGACGCGGGCAAACCCGGCGTCCTCAAACGTCGCCGCGATCTCGGCCCGGGCGGGAAGCTCGGTGTTGATCAGAGGCTGCAGCGCGAAAAAATGCCGATGCGGGAAATCGCTCTCGCGGGTGCCGTTGCGAATGCAGACGTAGCCCGGCATCGCGCAGCACCCGGTGGCATTCCCGCGCGGCGGCAGCCGGGTTCCCGAGATGGTGATAGACCATCGACATGAAGACAAGATCGGCGCAGCCGTCCGCTAGAGGCAGCGCCTCTGCGGCTGCTTTCCAGTAGCAGATATTGCCGGGGTTCGGCTTGCGGCGGGCTCGCACCATCCTTTCCGACGGGTCGATCCCGACGACCTGGCCGCCGAACCGCTGCGTCAACAATTCGGAGAAGCGCCCTGTGCCGCACCCGAGATCGAGGATCAGCGGCGGCGTGCCTGGATCGATGTAATCCGCCAGCAATTCCTGCCACAGCCGCGCCGTCGCCGGCAGGAGAGCGCGCGCCCTGTCGTATATCTCCGCGATGTCATACGCGTCGTAATCCATCCGGACCCTCCCGCCAGCGATTATTCCGCCGCCGCCCCGCTCGCCGCCGCGCGGGCGCGTATAGCCAGAACTGGAGCCTGAACTTTCCTGGCTGGCTCGGATATGGAACTAACCCGGCGAGAACGCCACCGGTAGCCTCAATGACGCGACGCGAGGGCAGATTATCTTGGTGCGTTGTGACGAACAGGCGCTTGAGCCCGAAGCGGGGCGCCCTTTGAAGTAAATCTGCGAGAGCTTGCCTCGCGTAGCCCTTTCGCGACTTCCAGGGCACTACTACGTAGCTTACGTGACCGGAAACGCCGGCCGGAAGCTCACCCGAGTTCCGTAAACGGCTCAGACTGATCACGCCGCTGAACTCGCCATCGGAGATCCAGTACACCACCTCGCGCATGGGCGGCACTGGCGTCCCATCGAGCAGGCGTTCAACGACCCGATTTGTCCCGGTGAACCGCTTAAGAAAACCTTGGGGGTCTGCGCGGATTTCACGAAGATGTTGCTCCCGGATCCCATGTTGAGGCCCAGGACTGGTTTCCGGCGACCAGCCGGCTGCCAACGCACGTTCGTATCCCGGAAGGAGTTGATTGTTCGGCTCTACGAGATGGACGGTGATCACCATCACCGTACTCAAGTCCTAAGTGTCAGCGAAAGAAGCGGCTAAGAGTAAGGCCGGCCGAAGACCTCGCACGGATTGAGACCGGCATTTTTGACGGACTCCAAGTCCTCGGTCTCAATGACCCGCTTTCGGTGCCGAGCTGGCGGTGCCTCAGGCGCGGCGACACGGCGAATGCTGCCCTTCGAAGATGGCGCGGCCTCTGATAATGGGGTGGGTTGTTCGGGAAGCTCACTTTGTTGCTCCGCGTCTCGGAACGCTACTTCGCCACGAACAGCAAGATGACGCCGCAGACTGTCGCACTCACGCCGGCGATAAGCTGCGGTGTCAGATCTTCCTTTCTCAGGAACGCACGGCTCAGCAGCAGGGTCACCAACGGGTAGCTGGCGATAAGTGGCGAGATGATCGCAACTGGCCCATATTCGAGCGCGCCGTACATCGCCAGAACACTCAGACCATTGCATAAGCCGACCGCGGCAAACCAGAGCGCGCCGCGGTGATCGATATCGGGCACAGTCCCGCCGGCGCGCCCCAGCGCCGAGAGGATCAGCACGGCCGAGGAAACCGTGTAGCTGACGACGACAGCGGCGATCGGGTTCGGCCACCATTCAAAGCCGAATTTGACGACCGGCTGAATGACCCCACGAATGGCGGACGCGGCCACCGGTAGCGCCATCAGCCAGAGTGACCGGCCGGACAAGCTGACTTGGCCGCGGTACATCAAAGTGATGCCGACAACGATCGCAGCCAAGGCGAGCAGCTGAGGACCACGAATACGCTCACCGAGGATGACGATCGCGAGGAGGACGGCAAAAACCGGCGTCATGCTGCTTAGCGCGCCCGCGATATTTGGGCCCATTAGACGATTGGATTCGAAATTCAGCAGCGCGACCGTTCCGGGGAAAAACAGTCCGACACCCGCAAAGAGTGCAACAGCCTTCAGATTGCCATCACTCGGGTCCACAAAGAACGGGGCGAGGCACCAGAAGAGCAGCGTCGATGTCGGAATGCTGATCGCAACCCCCAGCCAGGGCGGCATCCAGCGCAACCCGAATTGGGTGAGCACGAAGCCGGCGCCGAACCCAAACGTCGAGGCGAGCGAGAGGAAAATCGCTGTGGTAATGGGAGCCCTCCGGATCGGGTCTCGGTCCACGCACCGAAGATCCTTGGCCGTGCGCTTCCGGACAATGCGGAAGTGCCGAACGGTGCTTTCGGCAAAAGCTGAGGCAGGCGGCTACGCGTGCGCACGCGCCCGAAGGTGCTCGACCAGCCTTTGCCCATGGGCGGGCAAGGTATCCAAGCTGCGGACGCAGATTGTCAATCGCCGCGGGGCCCAGGTATCGGTGAGCGGAATGATCCGGATCGCCGTCGATCGCCGATAACGGCGGGCGGCGGCTGCCGGAACCACAGCCACGCCAATTCCGCTGCCGACCACCTGGCATACAGCATCGAATGCGGGAACGCGGACGCGCAGTTTCAGGTGACGCCCGGCGCGGGCCGCGTGATCTTCCATCTGCTCCTGGAGGGCATGACCAGCGGTGAGGCCGACATAGTCGTAACCAAGGGCCTCGCGAAACGCGATCGTCCGTTGATGGCTCACCACATGATCGCGGGGCGCGATCAGCACGAGCCGGTCTTCGGCAAACGGAAAGGTTTGAAGTTCTTTGGCGGGATTGACCTCGTCGCCCACGATGCCGATCTCGGCGACGTTTCCGGCGACGGCGCGCACAATCTCGCGGCTGGAACGCTCCTCCAGATCAATGTCAATCTGGGGATGGAGTGACAGGAATGCGCCCAATGCCGCCGGGAGGAACTCGGCCGTTGCCGTCGTATTGGCGAGCAGGCGCACTCGGCCCCTCAAGCCTTCGGCATACTCCGACAGTTCCGCACGCATCCGTTCCACCTGCTGAACGACGAGTTGAGCGTGATGCACGAGGGCCGACCCGGCCGGTGTTGCGCGAACGCCGCGGCGATTCCGCTCCAGGAGCGGTGCTCCGAGGCTGTCCTCCATCAGGCGAATTCGTTCGCTTGCCGAGGCCAGCGCCATGCCTGCCCGCGCGGCGCCATGCGTGATACTCGCCGCCTCGACCACGAACAGGAACAGACGCAGATCGACCAGGTCAAAGCGCATGGAAGTTTTCATGAGGAGCTCGCGCCTTCGGTTTTACCTAAGGCAAAGTAGCACCGCCCAGCCGTGAAGGGGCCAGCCTGTCTGGAACCGCCGGATCTACCCGACCTCGCAAGTTCGCTGGCACGATGCGCGGCAAGGGATGCGTCGGCGCCACGATCGCCAACTTCGGCCTGCGCCGAAATGTTGGATTGAATCTCCATGCTAGGATGACACCAAGAGCCTGTCCGATGCGCAACGGGAGCCGCCGATGCTGCCCATTCTCTTGATCCCTGGCCTGAACTGCTCAGCCCGGCTTTACGCCCATCAAATTCCACTCCTTTGGCGCTTCGGCCCGATCATGGTCGCGAACCACACCCACGGCGACACGGTGGAAACGATCGCGAACCGGATTCTGGGATGCGCCCCGCCCCGCTTTACGCTGATCGGGTTTTCGCTGGGAGGCTACATCGCTTTCGAAATTCTGCGGCAGGCGCGCGCCCGTGTCGTTCGTCTGGCTCTAATTGACACGGGAGCGCGCGCCGATACCGCCCAACAGTCGGCGCGCCGGCTGCAGCGCATCGAGATGGCGCAGTCGGGCCGCTTCAGCGAAAGCCTGGATCTCCAGTTTCCGCTGGTGGTGCACCCCAAGCATCAGCAAAACGACGAATTGCGTCACGCCTATCGAACAATGGCGATGGAGTGCGGACCGGAGGCCTTCGTGCGCCATTTGCAGGCCGATATAAGGCGTCCCGATTCGCGGCAGGTGCTCGGAGAGATCCGCTGCCCGACCACGATCATTGTCGGCGACAGCGATCAATTGACGCCTCCTGCACTGGCGGAGGAAATGGCCAGGGGCATTGATAATGCCCAGCTCGTCGTCATCCCCGAAGCGGGTCATCTTTCGCCGCTCGAACAGCCGGCGCACGTGACTCAAGCATTAACCGACCTATTGCAAATCCCTGTCGTCTCCGACAAGGCTTAGTGCGGCCGATGACCATCGATCCCCAACCTCTAACGGTGCCCGTCAGTCCCGCGATTTTCTGCGCTTAACAATGCTCATTCGATCGAATTGTCGTGGCTCGACGCGGAGCGATTGGACTACTTGGTTGAACAATCATTCTATGCTCGTAAGATCGGCTCGGCGGATGCGTTCCTGCTGGCCTTCGATCTTACGGCGCAATACGTAAAGCGATCCACTATGTCACATCATTTTTCTTAAAATACTCCAGAGAGCGCGAGCGGCTGCCAGTCAAACAGTCGCGGCACAAGGAACGGCCGAATAACAAAGGAGCGTAACGCGCCTCTCTTCACGTAGACTTGGACAAGGCTACAGATCGCGGACAGTATTATGATCGCTTTTCTTAACAGAATTAATGAGAGATCGTGAAAATAGAACAAATAACAATCGAACCGATCACCACGCCGGATTATCCCGACCCGACCGAGACTCGCCGTTATATCCGTGACGAGGACGGCTTCTACGGCTCGGCGCGACGCCTCCGCCGATCACGTTGGGAGCATCGACTTTTGCCTTCAGCGCCGGATCGAGCGGCAGGTTGACCCAGAACGGCATGTCGACCGCGCGCACGACGATGCCGATGCGCCCGTCGGGCCGCGTCACCCGCACGATTTCCGCCAGCATCCGATCGGCATCGCCCTCCTCGAACACGGTCGACGACAGTGCCACATCGACCGCGCCGTCGGGCAGCGGCAGAGCCTCGGCGTGCCCTTCGCCAAAATCGATATGGTCGAGAAGCCCTGCGCGTCGCGCCAAGGCTCGCGCCTCGCGCAGCAGATAAGCGTTGATGTCGCGGCCGATCAGGCGGTTGGCGCCGGCCGTCCGCCGCGCCAGCTCGCGCATGATGACACCGGAGCCGCAGCCGACTTCGAGCACGCTCTCGCCCGGCTGGATCGCTAGCGCGTCCAACAGAGCCCGCACTACCGCCATATAGCCCGAGCGGCCGCGCTCCTCGAGGCTGGCGACGCTGCCAAACAGTGGGCCGCCGAGGGTGATCGTGCAGTAATGCGCCGAGAGCGTCGGGGATCAGCGGTTCCCATTGGCCTGGCGACAGGTCGAGCGGCAACAGCACCAGCGGCGGTCCGGCACCGCGCACGCGAAACGAGATGCCGGCGGTCTCGCCTTGCTGCTCGGACAAGCCGGCTGACGGCAGCGGGTCGCGGCGCTGGAGGAACTCGCGCATCGCGGTGTCGATGCGCTCCCCCCGATCCGCAGCCAGGTCGGCCCAGGTCAGGCCGGCATAATCGTCGAGCACCACCGCCGTGGCCTCGGACAGAGTGGGCAACACCGCCCGCACCCTGCGGGCGCCGAGCCCATGGTCCCCGGTCACCACCAGCAGCCGTGCGCCCAGCGGCGCCAGGCTGTGAGGGTTCAGCACCGTCGGGCACACCAAGGTCAGCGACGCGATGCGCTCCGAATGCTTGGCGATGAAACCCTGCACATCGGCCAGACTGCGGCCGGCAAAATGCGCCCCGGCGATGCCGAGATGGTCCAGGAGCTGGGCGAGGCAGGCCTCGACCGGAAGGTCCCCGACGGGACTGATGGTGGTTGCTATGGCCGTTCTCCTTATTCCGAGATCGGAACGAATAATGCGCCGAGTGGCATTCAGGACCTCAGTTGCTCGCTTCGTCCATAGTGCCCTGCGGCGACGGCGCCTGCTGGTACTGGCCGGCAAAATTGTATTCGCCGAGGGGTGCCGCGAAGCTGCCCGAGCATTTCGGGCGGCTCGCGCTCGGGGTGCAAGGCCTCGCCCGCCTTGCGGCTGAAGGATTGCCGTCCGAAGACGGTCTCGACTCGGTGCCATTCGTCCTCCTCGGCGATCGCCGACAAGCGCACAACCTCCCAATCCTCCTGTGCCAGCACATGGCCCTGAGGTCGTCCCTCGGGTCAAACCCGAGGGCAGGCTCTCGTGCAGCCTGTGCATGACCAGCACGATCGCACCCGAGAGCTTGTCGTTGAGCCGGCTGTAAAGGGTGTGGTCGTACCACTCATTGGCAAGCCTGGCGCTGGGCTTGCGACAACGCCTCCTCGGGCTTCAGCGGGTCGTCGATTATAACCGTCGTCTCGGATTCGCGCTGACGACAGACGGCGCGAGGTAGATCATTTAACGGCCCTTAGCGGTGTGTCCTCAACGACTTACCCGTGATGGGTGGAACTACCTCGCTTCTGGAACTGGCCTAGCGTCACCGTTGGCACCTGAGCGTAGTTCTCAAGCTGGATCGCGGCGGCGATCTTCTTGCGCGCATCTTCGTCCTTCGCGTCCAACCACTCCTGCGTCAACTGCTCAATCTTGAAATTTTCGTACCAGCCGAACCATCCCGCCGCACCGAGGCCGCGAAACGGGGCGCTGACCACAGGATTGAGGATGAACCCGCCGCTGAACCAGGTGTGGAACACCGACCAGCCACCTTTTTCCACGGGTTCCCTGTTCGCCCGCCGCTGCACCACCGACCCCCAATCGGTTGCCTGCAATTCCGCCATCCAAGCGTGATTAGCCGTCACCGCGGCGGTGGTGACGATCGGGTCCAGCACGGTAAGGTTCGCCTGTGGCACGAAACGCAGCACACGTGCATCGGCGGCTTGTCCGATGGCGAAGCGAGGCAGCAGCGCCGCCACACCACCCGCCAGACCGGCCCGCAGAACCCATCGCCGCCTGATAATGTGCCCCCGCTGATCGATTGCCTAGAGCATGTCGGGTTCCGCAATCTGCTGCAAGGGGGCGCGGGGCGGCTACCATGCCCGGCCTACCGCCACCGCGATATGCCTAATCTATCCGATCTCGGCGTTGCTCGTTCGCGACCGCAAGGTCCGGTCAGGGGCATGAAGGGCGGTCCCCACCGCGGAGGCTGAGCGTCCGCTGTTGCTTGGAGGAGGAGACCTTCGCCGGAATACGCGGCAACGGGCGAGACGCGCCGTGCGCTCGTTCGTGACGCGCGGCTAATGACGGACTGGTCCTCCGTCCTCGCCAGCGCGGACCCGCTGCGCAAAGGCTAACGCTTCGTGCGACCATCTCGCAAAGACGCTGGCCGCGACCTCTGCGGCCGAAGCAATGGCGTGTTCTAGGTTTCCAGAACCAAGCCGTGCGCGCAGTTCGAAGTGCTCATAGCCGAAACGGAACACGGCCACCGGCTCAGCGCCGAATTGAACGGATGCTAGTTCAAAGGTTGTTTCGTCGGGCATGATCCTTTTCCTATCGTGCGTGGCCCTATGGTTGGCTTGATAGGGCGGGGTGGCTCCGGGTCACCGAGTACCCGCGGTCGCCGCGTGGAAGGACGTTGTCGCAATGTCTAGCTGTCTAGCATTATCACGTATCGAACTTACTACCCGATCATCGCGGACGGCCCGGTCCACTCCTCCCAGTCGCAAATCGCGTTTCCATCGCGCGAACCGCTTTCTTTACTCATCGAAGCGGCCGGTTTAGAGGTCGAGCGATGGATGGGCGACTGGTCCGCAGCGCCAAGGAGCCACAAGGAGCCGAGATCATCCTGCTTGGTAGACTTCGATGAGCGAGGCGATCCGATGAGCTTTACCCGATACGGGTCACTCGAAGGCCGAACGGTGATCATCACCGGCGGCGCCAGTGGCATTGGCGCGTCCTTTGTCCGCGCTTTTGTCGAGAACGGTGCCAAGGTCGCGTTCCTCGACCAGCAGCGCGAAACCGGCGCCACACTCGCCGATTTGCTCGGCGAAGGTGCGGCGCGTCCACTCTTCCTGCCCTGCGATCTCGCCGACATCGCGGCGCTGCGCGCCGCCCTCGGCGAGATTCGCGCGGCATTCGGCCCCGCTGCCGTGCTGGTCAATAACGCTGCCAACGACCAGCGCTACGAGTTCGACCAGATCACACCGGAGCAATTCGACCGCACAATTGCGGTCAATTTCCGCCATGTGTTTTTCGCGGCACAAGCAATCGTGCCGCAGATGCGCGAGCTGGGCTACGGCTCGATCGTCAATATGTCCTCGGTGTCGTGGATGCGCGGCATCCCGCTGCTCGAAGCCTATGCCTCGGCCAAGGCAGCGATCGTCGGCTTCACCAATACGCTCGCCCGGGCGCTGGGGCCGCACCGCATCCGGGTCAACGCGATCGCGCCCGGCACCGTGCTCACCGAGCGCCAGCGCCAGCTGTGGTTTCAGACCGAAGCGCAGGTCGAGGCGGCACGCGCGGCGCAATGCCTGCCCGACCTGATTGCGCCGGAGGACATCGCGAATCTCGCGCTGTTCCTCGCCTCCGACGACAGCCGGCTGATCACCAAGCAGACGATCTCGGTCAACGCCGGCGTGCTTTGACGAACCCCTTCGAGCGAAAATAGATCAGATCAAGTCTGACCTGCATCACGCGCCGGGCACGCGGCTGCTTTTAGAGAGAGCGGTGCTTCTGGTCGTCATCGATTTATCGGAAAACGTGGAAAACCTGGAAAACCCGGAGCAGCCGGCCTCTTGGCCCCCTGAACTCAACAAGAACCGGTTGCGATGACGGCGCGGTCCCCGCTGCCGAGGGCATGCGGCGGCTGTGGGTTCGGTGAGGGGACCTTCGCCGGGGTGTCCGGCAATGACGAGGATGCGCCGTAAGCAGTCGTTCGGCGCAAAGCAGCAAATCTGTCGGGTTCTGATCCGAAAGCTGTCGTTCAACTTTTGCGGTGCGATAGTTCATCGTGACCCACGCCGACATAAGACGCCGCAGGGCCGCACAGCGACAGATCGGTACTTGCAACTCCACATCTGATGGGATGAAAGGCAGTCTTCCTCGCTTCGTCGGCAACACACCCTCCTGTTAATCCGTGCTCCGCAGATGCCGCATTTTGCTGGCCGCGAAGCTGTCAATGTCCTTTGAACCTGAACGCAGAAACTCGAGGAAATCAACATTCTTGCATTTGCACGTCTCGCAAATACTCAGCAGAACCAGGAAATCGCAAAGTCCTCTTTCTGTCGTCGGCCCTTCTATCACACGCCGAACCGACGCAAAAGCCTTTTACCGCGTGCTCTGCATTGTTGTTGGTCCAGGGAACATCATCAAAGTCCAGAAATGTGAACATTTTGTTGCGATTTTTTTGCAAGCGGCTGATGAGTTTCTTTGCCGCTTCGCTGGTGACCAAGAAATCGGCGAGACAATTGTAGAAACGGTGGACAGAACTCCGGTATTTTCCAAGAAAGCGTTTCTTTAGGCCGCGCCGATCCACTGTTTCCACCATCGGCTTTAGCAATCCGGCGAAACCGCGAGCCAGTCGTTTGAGTTCGACGTCGTAAGGGTGGTTTAAAATTGCCTCATTCAAATCCCGGATGAAATGGATCAGGCATTTCTGTTGGGGGCAATTTATAGCGTCGTAGGCCGCAAAAAAATCAGATACAAGAACGCCTGAGAAATCTTTGAGCAAAGCCTGGATTGGGAAAGCGGCGCGGTCGTTGAAGATCAGTGGCGAAACGATGGTCGGCTGACTTCCCGCCGATCATCCCCGTCTTCTTTATGGGGGAGGTCATGCGGCACGCTCTAGCGATCCTTATCGCGGCTTTCTCAATGTCGATCGGCGGAACCGGCTGTGTGCCGAGACGATAAACATCGTAGCGACAAAGCTGCGCGCCGCGCGGCTTTCGCTCGGCACCGTATAGCTGAAGGCGTAGAACGACCGAACTCAATTGAGGGAGCCCGCCGATCTTCGGGAGCGGTTCTGGTTCGCGAGTGGTGGGGAGAGGAATAGAAATGGTTCGCACGTGACTCTCCGCTGGAGGAGACAGTCTCGAGCGAACCCGTCTCTGAAAACCCCTTTGAAAACCCCGATTTCTAAGTAAACCAAGAGGGAGCGGGCGTAAAGAAACTGAGTAAGATCCGAAGCTTGCTGCGTTTTAAAAGATTATTAATTTTTGTCGAGCGTGCCGGTGCTCGCTAGGAGCTCGATGCTGGCAAGGTTTTTCGCGGCTTTCGGGATATCAAAGCGGTGTTTCGGGCTAGTTTTGGCGCCCATTGTGCCGGGCTATCCCGCGCCGAATCAAAGGCTTACTAATTTTTGCACTCTCAACGCGCGCGCATCCGCGCGTGAGACCACCAAAATTTCGGGCTTCGAACCCTGCTGAGAGCAAATTTGACGATCCTATATCTGAGAGGTCCACTTACGCCGTGCCGCAAAGCGTCGGCATGCTTGCGATAAAAGGAAGTACGACAACTTTCGTGAAAGACGACAGCGTGCCCGGCGGAGCCATGAGCGGCGCAGATCTGATTATCTAACCAAGAAAACACGCTGTGCTTTTCCAGTGTGATCACGATTTCGGTTGCGCAAAACTACGCCAATTTGGCAAAGCATAGCAAATAATCCTGAATAACCGCATTTCAACTGCCCCGAAGAACACAATAAGTAGCTGGCCAGCAAACAGCAGCGCATATATGACCTTGCCGCAGAGAGAAGCACTGCATTCTGAGCTCAGGTTTTTGCTGCCGTCATGGATCATGGCGAAATAACCGTGGAGACTGCGACTTGGCTCAGTCCCCGGTATAACATCCTGACACGGACCACTCGCGACGGGGCGCCTTTGTCCAGCAGGCGCCAAGGAGCGACGGGATCAACGGCAACCCGACCAACCCTATTGCGGAATTGATTTTTATTGACTATATCGATATTATGTGATAATCCTACCATCAGTTACGATGATCCGCGTGAAACGCATTTCTGTGAGGTAGCTCAGCTGAGTTGAGAAATTGTACTTGAACAGTGGCGCAAGTCCCTTTTGACAAAAGCTATCGCACGCTATCGATCGCGTCGCATTCTGGGCCTGGCAAAACAGGCTTAGGCAGTTTGGCCGCAGTTCCTCTCGATCGCCGTCGATTGTGACGCTTTGGCCTGTGACATCGTCGCCAACCTTTGTGGCAAGGTGGAGCGCTAGGTCGGAAGCTCCAGGGTCTCCAGATAAGTTGAACACGTGATTGGGATCCGCGAATCCCGGGAAAATGGATATTTAGAGGGCAACAGGTGGGTTATGGCTATGAGAGGACGGCCGGCATTTCAGCCGACGGATGAGCAGCGAAAAAACGTCGAATTGATGGTCGGTCTCGGTATCACGGAGGAAAACATCTGTTTGTTCGTCCGGGACCGACGCGACAAACCGATTTCTCGGAACTCGCTGCGCAAGCATTTCAAGAAAGAGCTGGAGACAGGCGCGACTAAGCTGAATGCTCAGGTCGGCAATTTCATGGTCTCGACAATTTTCGGCGTCAACCCCCCAAATGGCGTCACGCCGATCAGGGATGAGCGCGTCCGGGGTCGGCTGGGCGAACTGTTTTTAAAGGCGCGGCTGGGTTGGCGGGAAATCGACTTGGGCCCCAAGGGGGAGCGGCGAGCCTCGCGCGGCGGAAATTCCGGCGAGCTATGGGAAGCTACGCGCAAGGCTATCGACGAAGACGAGCGGAGCCTGGATGCTAAAATCACCCGGCTACTGCGAACCTCAGCGCCTCCGCGGGGCGAACCTCAGCGGAACAACTGATCGAGCGTACCCTTCGAACTGACTGACCAGCGGCTCCAAGGCCGCCATGGTATTAGCGCGGGCAGTCGACGCACCTCCTCGGGCTTGGCAGTCATCGTCGGCATTGACGAGGCCGATCTCAGTCGTGGCCAGGTGAGCTGGGTATCGCCGGTCGCCAGAGCGCTGGTGAAGGCGCACAAGGGCGACACCGTCAAAGTTCGCGCGCCGTCGGGGGGGGCGAGCAGATCGAAGTGCTCGAAATCCGCTACGGCGGCGCCCGCGGTGAAACACAGTAGCTTGGCTACTTTCGATCATTGATCCTCGCGAGGGCATCGTATTGCCTGGGCTTCGCGGTCGAGCCTGCCGTGATGCATTGGAAACCGGCGGAACACCCTAACCGGCCGAAATTGCAGCGGATCGGGTCCCAGCACGCCTCAACACGGCTCTGACGTTCGGCCGTGGATCACCAATTCGTGGGCGACGCCGCGTACATCAACCTCGAAATCGAGGCCCTGCACCGGCGGGCGCGCGAAATGCCAGGCCAAACCGCCCGACATTGCTCCCCGGCGGACGAACTCGTCGGCCAGGAGCGGATGGATTTCAAAGATAGTATAAACCCTGGGTCGCGGTCACATCGGCCCAGCTGAAGCCGAGCGCCGCCATGCGCTGCTCCATCGCCCCGAGTACGAAGCTCGCTTTCTCGTGGATCGCCTCGGGTGAGTGGTCGCCGGGCCGGATGATGCGCCCCTCATAGCTGGGGCCGCCCTCGCGCGCTTCGCCGCTTCCGGCAGCGACAAAGCTGCGGGCCGCGCGGCTTTCGCTCGGCACCGTATAGCTGAAGGCGTAGAACGACGGCGTGGTCGGCGGGTCGATTTCCGGGTAGACGTTCGAGCGGGCGACCGGGTTGACCTCGTCGTGGAAAATCCCCCAGGCGGCCAGCCGCTCGACATTGTGCCGATTGAAAGCGACAAACCGGCGTCGGTGAATTGCGCCGGGGAGCGCAGCTCGCAGGCGCAGAACGCGGTCGGCGAGCGTTCGATGCCGGCGAGGTAGGCTTCGATGGCATCAAAACCGTCGGCCAGCGGCACGGATCTTGCGAAGCGCGCGCTCGATGCGGAAGCCGGGCTCGGCGGCAACCCCGCCAGAATATTGGAACTGGTGGCTGATGAAGCGGTATCCGCCGGCTGGGAAAGGCTGAACGGTCGGCATGGGCGCGGCCTCTGCTTAGATTGGGAGCGCTTCGAGGACTACGCGGTATCTTGCTTTTGTCATCCCGGCGGCGGCCGAGCGCCGTAGCCCTCCTGAGTCTGCTGGACGTGGCGCTTTCGGCAATATCATCGGCGAGCCTACCACCGACCACGCAGCGCGGTACTACAAGTTCGAATCCGGCTTGCTCCAGCGTAGAGTCCTCTGCGAACCTAACGCCGACGAGGGAGCAAGCGACCGAGCCCGACTCGCGAGCGGTCTTGAGAATGCCCTTGGCGTTCGCAGGTCATCGTGGCAAACGCCGCGAAGATCGTGATGGTCCGCACCGTCCCTCGGCATAGCCACCGGGCACCGATCACCGCCGATATCGGGATCGCGACCATGAAGCGTCCGACCATGCGGGCGCGATATGATCGTCAGTCCTTTCACCCACGGCTGCCAGCAGGTCGCGCGGCGGTCGTAAAAGAAGATCGGTCGGGCGCCGTCTTCCGCCAGCTTCCTTTCGATCTCCCAGACCAGCTGCTTGCGCCGTTCCCGGTCAGCCTCGGCCGATTGGCGATCGATCAGCTTGTCCACCTCCGGATTACAGTAACCGTTATAGTTCAGTTCGCCGCCGACATAAGAGGCTGCGAGCAGAAATTTGCCGATGCGGTCCGCGTTGATGTACGCCATCTGATTGACTAACGGGGTGGCACTCAGGTGCTTTTTTATTCCCGCAACCGCGCGGCGGCAGAGCTGGGTGGAACGGCGGCATTCCGTATCGGCTGAAGCAGTACATTGACATCATCCACCAACCGGGTCTGACCTCTGGCCTCGATCCGAAGAAAGGCTAGAGCGGACTGCTCAAGAACAAGAAGGCGACCCTTGTCTACACCAGCGGCGCCTATGCCCAGTCTTTCCCGTCGCCAGAGTTCGCGTCGATCACCAGTCGACCTACATGAACTCTTGGTTAAACCAAGCGGGCATCACCGATATTCAGGAGATCCGCTATCAACCGACGCTGCTGTCGCAGGATCGGGACGGCGATTTCGCCCGCGCCAAGGAAGCCGCGGCAGCGGCGGCCTAACCCGCGCACTGTCAGGCGGCTGCACGGCGAGTACACAAGAAGGGAGAGCCTTAAGATGGAGAGAAAGGCGCTTCACGCGGTCGCCATTGCGCTGGCTCTTGGTGCCTGCGGCGCGCAAGCGCAGCCGTTACCATCGACGTCCGTGACAACGACCTATCACACGATCATCGTCGACGGCGTCAATGTCTTCTATCGTGAAGCCGGGCCAACGGATGCACCCAGCTTGCTGATGCTGCACGGGTTCCCGTCATCGTCCAACATGTTCGCGACGCTGATCCCGCTTCTGGCCGACCGCTACCACATTGTGGCGCCCGACTATCCGGGGTTCGGCCTAAGCGATGCCCCGCCGCCGTCGCAGTACGCTTATACGTTCGACCATATCGCCGGCACGGTGGATCACCTGACGGATGCGCTCGGCCTGACGCGCTACAGTCTTTACTTGCAGGATTACGGCGGGCCGATCGGCTTTCGCCTGGCGCTGGCGCATCCCGACCGGGTGCAGGCGATCATCATCCAAAACGCCGTCGCCAGCGAAGACGGGTTGGGGCCAGCCTGGGACGAGCGCAAAGCGTTCTGGAAGGATCGCGCCGCCTACGAGCAGAAGGTAGTTCCGAATTTTCTGTCGTTCGCGACCACAAAGGGACGGCACCTCGGCTCGAGCCCCAACATCGACCGCTACGATCCGAACGAATGGATCGACGAGTTCGCTCATCTTTCGCAGCCGGGGCAGACTCAGATCCAGGCTGATCTATTCTACGACTACCGGACCAACGTCGCCGCGTATCCGGCCTGGCAGGCGTGGATGCGCCAGCACCAACCGCCGATGCTCGTCGTCTGGGGCAAGTACGATCCGTCTTTCGCGCTCGGCGGTGCGCTTGCCTATCGGCGCGATGTCCCCAACGCGGAAGTGCATATCCTCGACGCCGGGCATTTCGCGCTCGACGAGAAGCTCGACGAGATCGCGGGCCTGATCCGCGGCTTCCCGGCGCAGCAGAATTTGAAGGGGCCGTAATGGGCGAGGCCTTGTGCGTGGTCCTCTCGGCTCAGGTTGGCCAGGTGAGGCCGCTCGGCCCAAACGGCGTCCCGAGCGGCTGTGTCAAATCGCCGGTTGCCCGGGCCGGTCGCGGTCACCGCGCGGTCTCTCCGGCAACGTCCAAGCGGACCTGACGGTTCAGTTTGTCGGCGGCTGGCCGCCGCATGCAACGAGCGTCGATGGGAAGGCAGCAGCGACAAGGACAGCGGATCGGGCGGGATCAGACCCTAACTTGTTTCGCGCGCTCGAGATCGGCCTCGAACTTCGATCCTGCGAAAACTCAGGTTCGCAGGTGACTCCCCGCTGGAGGGAAGTGGATTCGAACTTCTGGTCCCTCGATCAATCCAGCTCGGCGGTGTCAACGCCGGACGCTGGGCGGGACATCTCCGTCATGTTTGGCTTCGATGCGCACCTCGCATAAATCGGGCGCGCAACGGTGCTATCGCTCCAGAGCAGCCACACCATCAGCGGAAAGGCCGGTCAGCTCCAAGCTTAACGCCCGGAGGCGCCGACGTGCATCTGGGTCATAGGCTTGAGCCTGCGCTTTTGCCTCACGCAGCCCGTTGAAATAGAGCGCGGTCTGCCCCTCAACCGCCGGGGAGGTGGCGAGATTGAGGATCGCCCGTGCGCCTTCCTCGACCGTGCTCAGCGGTGTCACCCCGGCCCGCCGCACCATGCTTGTATCCATGTAAGTCGCGGGGTGAAGGCAGGTGACCGTGACACCGGTATCCTCGAGCTCAGGCCCGAGATCGATCGTGAACATGATCTGAGCCAGCTTACTCTGGCAATAGGCCCGCGCACCGCTATAGCCGCGGGTCAGCATGACGTCGCTGAAGTCGATCGGCTGCTGCCCGGCAGATGAGACATTGACGATCCGCGCTGGCGCGCTGGTCTTGATCAGCGGCAACAATAGCGACGTAAGCAGAAACCCGGCGAGGTAATTGACCGCAAAGCGCAGCTCGAGCCCTTCGGCGCTGGTCTGACGCGGACCAGCAGTGCCGATTCCAGCGTTGTTGATCAGGATGTCGAGCCGATCCACGGCCGCCTGGACCGCCCCGGCAAGACGACGTACCTCGGCGAGCGCCGAGAGGTCGGCCGCAACGAAGGTCGCCGCGCCGCCACTGGCTTTAATGTCGGCGACGACGCGAGCGCCTCTTTCCGTATCACGGCCATGTACGAGCACGCGCGCCCCGGCTTGCCCGAGCTTGCGAGCGACGAGCCGGCCGACCCCGTCCGTCGAACCGGTAACCAGTGCCGTCTTTCCGCTCAGCTTTTCCATCCCGCTCTCCTCAGGTGGTTCTGCGAGCGAGATTACTTCGGGATGCCGGGAGCTCGAAGTCGGTGTTCTCTGAGGTTAAGACGATCGCAGCCGGGCACCAAAAAACGAAGGGCGAGCTCGGCGGTACGCTATCCTCTTTGAAGGTGGGACCAGAAGTTCGAATCCGTTCCCCTCCAGCGGAGAGTCCACTGCGAACTTGCCCCACACGGCTTCGGCGCTCCGGTAACCGGTCAGCAACTGGTGTTCCGTGGGGAGGCCATTTCTTGAGCAGCGGCTCGATAGTGCGCACCATTCAGCGCAGCTTGGGATTGAACGCGTCGCGCAGCCAGTCGCCTAACAGATTGACCGAAAGGATCAGCAGAGCCAGCACGATCCCCGGAAATACTGAGATCCACCAGTCGCCCGACAGCAGATAGTCGTTGCCGACGCGGATCAGCGTGCCGAGCGAGGGTTCGGTCGGCGGCAGGCCGACGCCGAGAAACAACAACGTCGCCTCCGTCAGGATCGCGGTCGCGAGGTTGATCGTCGCAATGACCAGCACGGGCCCGATCACATTGGGCAGCAGGTGGCCGATCACGATCCGCGCGGGATGAACGCCGATGACCCGCGCCGCTTGGATATATTCCTTGTTGCGCTCGACCATCGTCGAGCCGCGCACGGTCCGGGTGAAATGCACCCAGTACGACAGCGCGATCGCAGCGACCAGTACATAGAACGTAATCTCGGTCTGGACCTGGCGCGGCAGAACGCTGTGCGCGACGCCGTCGATCAACAGCGCAATCAGGATTGCCGGGAAGCTGAGCTGGACGTCGGCGACGCGCATGATCAAAGTGTCGGCAATGCCGCCACGCCAGCCGGCGACGAGACCCAGCGTCACGCCGAGGAGCGGCGCCGCGACCACCGCCGAACAACCCACGAGCAGCGACAACCGGGTGCCGTAAAGGATTGCCGACAGCACGTCGCGGCCCTGATTGTCGGTGCCGAGCGGGTAGCTCCATGTTCCGTCCTTGAGCCAAGCGGGCGGGTCGGTCGCGTCCAACAGGCTCAGTGAGGCGAGATCGTACGGGTCGTGCGGTGCGACCAGCGGTGCCAGCATCGCGGCGCCGATGATCGCGAAGGCGACTAACGCCGCGACGATGGTTGCCGGCGACCTGCTGAAGCTCCACAGGAGATCGCTATCAACAAACCGTCGCCATCGTCCCGGCTGCGCGGCAAGCGGGGACGGCGTGCCGGAAGCCGTCAACTCAGCCACCGGCAACAATCTCCCGCTCGATCCTCAAGCGCGGATCGACGACGTGGTAGAGCAGGTCGACGACCAAATTGATGGCCACGAAAAAGAACCCAACCATCACCAGATACGCTGCCATCACTGGGATGTCGGCAAAGGTCACCGCCTGGATGAACATCAGCCCCATACCCGGCCATTGGAACACGGTCTCCGTGATGACGGCGAATGCGATGATCGAGCCCAGCTGCAAGCCGGTGATCGTGATCACCGGCACCAGCGTGTTCTTCAACGCATGGCCGAAATTGACGGCGCGGCTGGTGAGACCTCGGGCGCGCGCGAATTTGATGTAGTCGGTGCGCAGCACCTCGATCATCTCGGCGCGCACCAGCCGCATGATCAAGGTCATTTGGAAGAGTGCGAGGGTGATCGAGGGGAGGATGATCGCCCGCCAACCATCCACGGTGAGAAGCCCCGTCGTCCACCAGCCGATATGGACGATCGCGCCGCGCCCGAAGGATGGAAGCCAGCCGAGCGTCACCGCGAAGATCTCGTTTTCAGGGCGCGTCCGATTTGCGCCCGTGTAAGGATGCTGCACACCCGCATCGGCACCGACAAACCGACGCGAAAGGCCGACCGGCTCGAGACACTGATGCCGGTGTTCGCAGTCCGACGACTTGCCTATCGGGCGGGCTTATAGGCCTTGGCGACGGCGTCCGCCTTCCTCATGCTGCCGACGCCTTCCGCGGGCGTCATCAGGACCGTCGTCCTGCCCGCCTTGAGGGCGCCGCCGGCAGCAACAGCCAACGCGATTGCCGACATACTTTCGTTGTCCGGCACGTCGCAGATGAAGACGACGTCATACTCGCCAAAGCAATACCATCCACCAACGAGTTTACCCCCGACCGCCTCGCACGCCTGACGGCCGACGGTTTCAATTCGGTTCTGCGGATTTTCGAGCTGGGCAGCCCAAGACTTCGCGCTGTAGGCTGCTTGGTACATATAGAGCGGCATGTTCGACCTCCCTCGTTTTTTTGCTCCCGTCAGCCGGCATTCCCCGATCGGTCGCCTGGGCATCCACGGAAATGGGACACTGCGCCGTTTTTTGCGGCCGAGCAATTTCATTCTCCGGCGAGGTTCGCACAAGAGGCATCTCGATCGGGCGGGTGGCTATCCAGCCCAGCCCGGCCACAAATTGGTTACGAGCGGTGTCTATCGCTCCGGATAGCCTATTTACACGGTGTCGAGGACGCCGTCCTCCAGCAAGCAGGACCAATCATATCGCCTTCACGGAATTTACCGTTCTTTACCCGGCTTCACTCGGCTCCCTGGCCATCTCAACTAAATAACTGTGGAAGCCCTGACATAGAATTGACTTAGGGAGTTAGTGCCACATGCGTAGGAACACAAAAATGCGATTGAATACGGTTTATCTTCTGGGCGCACTTGCGGTCGCGGCGGTTCCCCTATCGGCAGTAGCGCAACCCGTTCAAGCAAATCGTCAAGCCGCCGAGCAATACGCGCCGACACCGGCGGCCTGCCCCGCCGGTTGGGTTTGGGAGCCGGCCGGCTATATGGGCGATGGCCACTGGCGGGCGGCGCATTGCGCGGCCCGTAACACCATTCCTTGGTGATCGACAGCCGGCGTGCGCCCGCCCGCCGGCGGTCGCATTTCGGCCCTGTACAGCGAATGTGACGGAATGGCTGCAGAATTCGACACCAAGTTTACGAAAATTGCCGGGACCTCGCTGACGGTTTCGAGGAGCGGCCTCGACCGGGTCACCGGCGCGACAAATCGATAACCCGCCCGATTTATGTCTGGGTGCAACTCTGCCCCGATTGCGCGGCGCCGAGGATCTGGCGAAGCGCCGCGGTCTGAACGAACAGATTCCTCTCCGCCACCACAGTCCTGGGCCAGCCGGTGCCCATGATCTCTTCCTTCGAAACGATGTTGCCGCCTCGCTCGACCAACGCCCCAGGATCTCGAGCGCGCGTGACCGATGGCGACCGGGACGAAGACGCCATTGACATCGCGCCGGAACAGCCTCGATTCGCGCCGACAACCGGCCGTACCCACGGTCGGTGATAGCCCGCACGGACGCTTTTGTCTGTCGACACCTGGCGGGATTGCGCGGTCGAACCGGCGATGTTATGCGATTTCTGTGGAACGGAAACGGAACACTGCCGGCACCGCGCGGGCCATAGACGCGCTTCTCGAGGGGCTGAACCCGGCGCAGCGCAGCGCTGCTATCTATGGTATCGAGGCAGAGCAAGGGCCGCCGCCGCTGTTGATCGCTGCGGGAGCCGGCACCGGCAAAACCAAGACGCTGGCGCACCGGGTGGCGCGGCTGATCCTCGGAGGCGCTGATCCGCGTCGTTTGTTGCTGTTGACCTTTAGCCGTCGCGCCGCGCTCGAAATGACCCGCCGCGCGCAACACCTCATTGCGAGCCAACGTGGTCGAGCAGCCGGTGGTGCCGAGGCCGCGCTGCTGCCCTGGGCGGGCACATTTCATTCGATCGGCAACCGGCTGTTGCGCCGGCACGCCGCCACCCTCTCGCTGGATCCAGCCTTCACTGTGCTCGACCGCGCCGACAGTGCCGATCTGATGGACTTGGTCCGCAGCGATCTCGGCCTCGCCCGCACCCGCTCCCGGTTCCCAAAGAAGGGCACATGTTTGGCGATCTATTCCTACAGCGTCAATGCCGGCTGTCCGCTTGAGGAGACGCTGGCCGACCTCTTCCCTTGGTGCGACGAGTGGGAAGCCGAGCTGAAACGCCTCTTTGCTGCTTATGTTGCCGCCAAACAACGTGACAACGTGCTCGATTACGACGATCTGCTGCTGTATTGGCACGAGGCCGTACAAATGCCCGGCATCGCCGCGCAAATGCGGGCGGATTTCGACCACATCCTGGTTGACGAGTATCAGGACACGAACCGGCTGCAAGCCGCGATCCTTCGCGCGCTGGCGCCCGATGGCGCAGGGCTCACCGTGGTCGGCGACGACGCCCAGTCGATCTATGCCTTTCGTGCCGCGACGGTGCGGAACATTCTCGATTTTCCCGATCAGTTCTCACCGCGAGCGGCGGTAATTTCGCTCGAGCACAACTATCGTTCGATCCAACCTATTCTCGACGCTGCCAACGCGGTCATCGCCCAGGCCCGAGAAGGTTTCTCCAAGACGTTGACCTCGTCAAAGTTGTCTGCCGAGCTGCCTCACCTGGTGACCGTCGAGGACGAAATGGCGCAGGCAGTCTATGTCGCCGACCAGGTCTTGGAGCACCGCGAGGCCGGGATCGATTTGCGCCACCAGGCCGTCTTGTTCCGTACCTCGCACCATAGCGGGCGGCTGGAGATCGAGCTGGCGGGCCGCAACATCCCGTTCGTCAAATATGGCGGGCTCAAATTCATCGAGGCGGCACACGTCAAGGACCTGCTGGCGACCCTGCGCTGGGCGGAAAACCCGCGGGACGCCCTCGCCGGTTTTCGCGTTCTGCAATTGCTGCCGGGGATCGGGCCGGCCAGCGCAAAGAAGGCGATGACGCATCTCGGCGAGCACCGCTTCGACCTGGGCGAGCTTGCTGGTTTCGCACCCCCGGATGCGGCGGCTCTGTCCTGGCCGGGCTTCTGCCGCATGCTGCGGCGTCTACGCGATGCCGCGACTGCCTGGGCTGGGCAGGTTGGCCTGATACGAGCGTGGTATCAGCCGCATCTTGAACGGCTTTACGATTACGCACCCTCACGCGCCGGAGACCTCGACCAGCTCGAACAGATCGCCATGGGCTACCCAAACCGCGAACGCTTTCTCTCCGAAGTGACGCTCGACCCGCCCGACGCGGTCGGCGCCGAAGCCGGCCGCTCCGGGCTCGACGAGGATTATCTGATCCTGTCGACGATCCATTCTGCCAAGGGTCAGGAATGGGATGCGGTCTATGTGTTGAATCTCGTCGATGGCTGCATCCCCTCGGATATGGCCGCCAGCAATCCGGCGCAGATCGAGGAAGAGCGCCGTTTGCTTTATGTCGCCATGACCCGTGCCAAGCAACATCTCCATCTGGTTCAGCCGCTGCGGTTCTTCCGCACCCACCAGCACCGCTTCGGCAGCGGCTACACGATAGCCCCACGCTCGCGGTTCCTGCCCGACGACATCCTGCCGCTGTTCACTCGGCGCGCCGCAGCAACTCTCGAAGCTGTTGCCGACACGCTGGCGCCGCAGCCGGTGGTCGGTGTTGATATCGGGGCCCGGCTGCGCGGCATGTGGGGCTAGCGGAGCGCGGCACCTAGTGAACAGCCTGCCGCAGACCCAACTGGCATCGCCGACCCGGGAGGTTCTGGCAGGCCTTGTCGAGCGCGTCACCTTCCACAACGCCGAAAACGGCTTTTGCGTTCTGCGCATCAAGGCGCGCGGCCACCGCGAATTGATCACTGTCATCGGCCACGCCGCGGTGATCGCCGCCGGCGAGTGGGTCACAGCGTCGGGCGAATGGGTCAACGACCGAACCCATGGCCAGCAGTTCAAGTCGCGCTTCATGCGAACCTCGGCGCCGACGTCCATCGAGGGCATCGAGAAATATCTCGGTTCCGGGATGATCCGCGGCATCGGCCCGGTCTACGCCAAGAAGATGGTCAAGGCGTTCGGCGAGAAGGTGTTCGACGTGATCGAGGCGGAGCCCGATCGCCTACGCGAGGTGACCGGCATCGGCCCCATGCGGGCCAAGCGCATCGTCGGCGCCTGGGCCGAGCAGAAGATCGTGCGCGAGATCATGGTCTTCCTGCATAGCCATGGCGTGGGCACCGCACGTGCGGTCCGCATCTTCAAGACCTACGGCGCCGATGCCGTGCAGGTCATGACCGAGAACCCCTACCGTCTCGCCCGCGATATCCGCGGCATCGGCTTCAAGACCGCGGACGCGATCGCGATGAGGCTCGGCATCGAGAAGACAGCGGTGATCCGCGTGCGCGCCGGGATTTCGTACGCACTCACCGAGGCGATGGACGAGGGACACTGCGGATTGCCCGCCGAGGAACTCACGCCGTTGGCCGTCGAGTTGCTCGAGGTCGCCGCGGAGTTGATCCAGACGGCGCTAGATCTGGAACTGGCCGAGAGAACGGTCATTGCCGATACGGTCGGCGAGAAGGCCTGCATTTTCCTCGCGGGCCTCTACCGGGCCGAGCAGGTCATTGCCGAGCGGATACTGCGCCTGGCCAATGGAAAACTGCCCTGGCGCTACATCGACTCGGAGAAGGCACTGCCGTGGATCGAGCAGAAGACCGGTTTGTCGTTGGCCGAAAGTCAGGTCGCCGCGATCCGATTGGCCCTCTTGTCGAAGGTGCTCGTCATCACCGGCGGGCCCGGGGTAGGCAAGACGACCATCGTCAACTCGATCTTGCGCATCCTCGCCGCTAAGGGCGTGAGCCTGTTGCTGTGTGCCCCGACGGGCCGTGCCGCCAAGCGCATGACCGAAGCCACCGGGTTCGAGGCCAAAACCATCCACCGGCTGCTCGAGGTGGACCCGAAAGGCGGCGGCTTCAAACGGAACACCGACAACCGGCTCGAATGCGATTTGCTGGTCGTCGACGAGACCTCCATGGTCGACATCCTGCTGATGCAGGCGCTGATGAGGGCCGTCCCCGACCATGCCGCGTTGCTGATCGTCGGCGACATCGACCAGCTCCCCTCCGTCGGCCCGGGTCAGGTCCTGGCCGACGTCATCGCTTCCGGGGCGGTGCCGGTCGTGCGCTTGACCGAGGTCTTTCGCCAGGCCGCGCACAGCCGGATCATCACCAGCGCGCACCAGATCAACCGGGGCTCCATTCCCGACCTCTCCAGGCCCGAGGGCGACAGCGACTTCTATTTTGTGCAAGCGGACGATCCCGAAACCGCCGTGCCGCGGATCATCGAATTGGTGAAGACACGCATCCCTCAGCGCTTCGGCCTCGATCCCGTCCGTGACGTTCAGGTGCTGTGCCCGATGAACCGCGGTGGCGTCGGAGCCCGCTCGCTGAACATCGAACTTCAGGCGGCGCTGAACCCCGCGGGCGAGCGCAAGGTCGAGCGCTTCGGTTGGACCTTCGCCCCCGGCGACAAGATCATGCAGATCGAGAACGACTACGACAAAGACGTCTACAACGGCGACATCGGCTATATCGACGATGTCGATCCCGACGGAGGCGAGCTCACCGCCAGTTTCGACGCCCGCGCTGTCACCTACGGCTTCGGCGAACTCGACACGCTGGTGCCGGCCTACGCCGTGACGATCCACAAGAGCCAAGGCTCCGAATACCCTGCCGTCGTAATCCCGGTTTTGACCCAGCACTACGCGATGCTGCAGCGGAACCTGCTCTACACCGGAGTGACCCGAGGAAAGCAGCTGGTCGTGCTGGTCGGCCAGAAGAAAGCAATCGCCATTGCCGTGCGCAACGTCTCGGGGCGGCGGCGATGGTCGAAACTGAATGAATGGCTGGCAACAACTAGCGCTGTCGGGACAACGACTGCGCTTGGCGCCAAACTCCCACCTTACCGTGAGCTGTTGCCGATGGAAAGGACAAAGGATGACCAACACGCACTTCGCCAAAGGGCAAGTACTCTTCAGAGAGGGCGAGCCGGCGGATAGTGTTTTTCGTCTACTAAGGGGTGCTGTTGATATATTCCGAGAGCTCGATGGCGAGCCCATCCTGCTCGGCACGGTAGGCGCGGGCCAGTTCATCGGGGAGATGGGCGTGGTGGAAAACCGCCCCGCAGTGCAACCGCTCAAGCCGCCAGCGAGGTCGAGGTAGAAATCCTTACCCCGACCGAGTTCTTCGATCAGATTGCCGGCTCACCGCCGGCCGCCCGCGAATTGATCCAGCGCCTCAGTCAGCGGCTGCGCGAGGCCGACGATCGCATCGTCAACGACGAACGACGAAACGGACGAGCACTTGTGAGCTGGAACAACGCCGATAGTCAAACTGCTCGAGCGTCAGTTAGTAATGTGTATCTCGCTGCCAAGAATCCGTGGTTGCAGCGTCAGTTGCATTCCCCGCTCGCGCTCGGTGATCTGCCGTTCGTCGTTGGCCGGGCGCCGGTCGCAGGCGAGGAGCTGCCATCGTTGCAGCCGGACCTCAAACTCGATGACACGCCACCATTCAGGCTATCGCGCAACCACCTGATGATCGAGAAGCGCGACGGAAGTTATCATGTGCGCGATCTTCGCAGCACGCTTGGCACGATCATCAACGGCGAGCCCATCGGCACTCATTTCCGCACCGATTATGCGCCGCTGCAAGCGGCGGAGAATGAAGTGATTGCGGGCGGCGTTGATTCACCGTTCGTCTTCTCCGTGTATTTAAGTTGATCGAACGGGATATGGTGAGCTCTGTTGTCGCGCGCTCCGCCCGTTGGGGGTAGGCGCAGTGTCTCGCGCGCCGAAGCGGCTTCGGCCTTTTGCTGCGTGCAATCCCGGTGCGTTCGCGCATATCTCCGGCGGCGGCATGATCGTCGCTGCGTCGCAGAGAATGAGATGCGACTTGCTCCGAGGCTGCACCGCCAGTGAATACGCCGTGAATTGGCGTCCAACTTTCTCCACCCGATTCGGTGCTAGGCGACTGGAACAACAGCGAATTGGAGAATCTTCTAGGCCACGATCGGCGTCCTATCGTGATCGCTTCTTTTCCTTAAAAACTCTTCATCGCCCAAATACTTAGGGCCATTTCGGCAAGGGTCAAAGTTGGGGCGCCGAGCACACATTACGGAGTTGAAGTGTGCCGAGATGCGGATTTAGCCCGGCTCGTGCTGGAATCGCCGTCTCATCCACTTTGCCCTCTTTCATCGTAAGCTATTGATATAATTTGCAGCGAGTGGCGTCGGTCTGTCTACGCGGCAAGCGTGACGCCGAGCAGATCGAGGGCGCGGTGCTGTGTGGGGGTGGGGGTGGCGAGGATGGCGGTGAGGCGATCGCGCCCGAGGCGGACGACATTGCGGGTGAGCGTGGCGAGATCGCCGAGCAGGGTGTGAAAGCTGTGCACCGGGAGCGGTTCGCCATCTACTGGCTCGGTGCGTTTGCGGGTGGCCTTGCGTTGCGCCGCCGGTGAGGGCTCGGCCTTGGCCACCGGTGAGGTGCGCTGTGCCTCGCGCGCCGCCGGATCGGGCTCGTCGAACAGCATCGGGGCGAGGCTGCGGCGCATGTGCCATTGCAGATAATAGGCCAGCATGCAGAGCAAGACGTGCGCGCGGACCCGTGGCGCGGTCCAATGAAACACCGGACGCAGCTCGAGATCGACAGTCTTCAGCGAGCGGAAGGCGTGCTCGACGCTGCTGAGATTTTTGTAGGCGCGCACTGTCGCGGCGGCGTCGGACTGCGTGGCTCGCAGATTGGTGCGGACCACATAGATGCCGTCGAGCGCGGCCTCGGCGGCGATGCTGAGGGGGGTTTGGGCGAAGCTGAAGGTATCGTCGGTGATGCTGATGTGGAAATGCTTGGCCATGTGGCGCCGCCCCAGCACCGCGCCGACCGCCTGGCCGATCGCCGCGGCGCCGCGCAGCGGACGGCGCGCCCGCTGCACGCGGGCCGCGATGCGCGCCAGCTCCTTCTCGGTGACGGCCAACAACTCCGCGCGTTTGCGGTCCCGCTCTTCGGCGAGCAACGGGTTCTTGCAGACCACCAGGCGTTCGCCGGGATAATCGGGGCTGGTGATCTCCGCCATGTCGCGGTCATCGAACAGCGAGGGCTGCAGCGGCCCGCCCGCGACAGCGAGCTGCTTGATCGCCGGAGCCCGCAGCGCGGTGATCCAATCCAGACCGGCCGGGCGCAGCGTCTGCTCGATCCGCGCGCTGGTCAGTAGTCCGCGGTCGCCGACCATCACCACGCGCTGCAGCTGGAAGCGCTGCTTCAGCTTGTCGATCTGCGCCGACAGGGTTACTGGATCGGCGGTGTTGCCTTCGAACACCTCGACCGCTACTGGGCAGCCGTCGGCCGTGCACATCAGGCCGATGACAATTTGCGGCCGGTCACTCCGGTGGTCGCGGCTGTAGCCATGCTGCGCCAGTTCGCAGCACCGCCCTTCGAGATAGGTCGAGGTGACGTCGTAGAGCAGCAGCGCGCCATCCTGCAGGTGGCGACGGGCCAGCTGGGCTTCGATGAACGGCTGCTCGCGGCCCAGCCAGTCGAGCGCGGCATAGACTTCCTTGGCGGCGACCTTGCCGAGCCCCAGCATCTCGCCCAGCGAATGGCTGGCGGTGGCGGAATCCAGCATCCGCGCGGTCGCCAGCTTGGCTGCCGGCCTCGAGGCAGGCGGGCGACGATCAGGGCCAGCGCCAAATCCCGCCGACGTTGCGGCGCCCGGCGGGGCAGCACGGCGTCGAGCGCGAGGCGGCGCGCCGTGCCCAGTGCGGCGAGCACATGGCCGTGCGGCAGCGCGCGGACGATTTCCACCGCCTCAGCGGCGGGTAGCAGTTTGTCGCCGCGCAGTACGGCGCGGAGTTGCTCAATGCGCTCGGCGGGCCATCGCGACAGGTTGGCGAGGGTTCGGTTCTTGGTCTTGCCGGCCTCGCGGTAACTCTCCCGCAGCAGGATGGCGGGTGGTGAGCCTCGGTTAGGGACGACCGCCCATACATGCGCCGTAATGATCATAAAACGGCTCTCTTGTCAACCGAAAATCGATAGGATACATGACCGCAAATACGACGAATATCAGGTCTTTTCAGCAGCTTCAGTTAGAAAGTAGTCAAAGTTCGGCTCATAACGCCAAAGCTAGAGCTGGGAGCCCGAGATGAACCAATCCGAGCTGATCGAGAAAGTCGCACAGGCGACTGAGCTAAACCAAGCGGCGGCGGGCCACGCGGTGAAGGCCGTGGTAAACGCCATTCTCGATGCCCTCTTGGCCGGCGACGCGGTCCGTGTCTCGGGCCTTGGCATTTTCAATGTGGCGGCGCGGCCCGCACGCGAGGGGCGGAATCCGCAAACCGGAGAGACCATCCAGATCGCAGCGAGCAAGGCGGTGCGGTTCCACGCAGGCAAGGCCGTCAAAGATGCCCTCAATCCGCCGGCTCCAAAGGCGGCTCCTCGGAAGAAGTCTGCACCACCAAAGAAATCCACGATGCGGAAGTAAACGTCCTCGATGTGCGGAGGGCCGGGACCGCGACAAGCTCTTTGGCCATCTCTCGCGACGCGAGCTCGGGAATGTCCCGCCTTGCGGGTGCTGCTCGGTCCGGTCAATGTTGCGTGCACCAGAACACCGCCGGCCAATCTTTATGGCGCTTCCTCATAGGTAGAGATATCCAGCGGGACCGTCGTGCCGCCGATTGCATGACAGGCATTGATCCCGCCGACGAGAGCCCCGCGTCATAGCCCCGCTGTCGCAACTCGGCCACGGCCCTACCACTGACCTGAAATCCGCAGATGCAATAGACCGCGATAGGACGGCCTCGCGGCACCTCCTTGACCCAGCGCGGAGTGCGGCAGGGGCGTGGATGGTGGCCCCGCCAGCAAATCGGTGCGCCGGAGGCAGGTCCACGGGCAGGCAAGGCACCCAATGACAACGCGATCCGCGCCGCCGGCTACGGGGCGGTTTGGCACGGGCAGAAAAGCTGGAATGGCGTTGCGATCCTCGCGCGCGGCGCCGAGCCGATGGAAACCCGCCGCGGCTTACCCGGCGATCCCGACGATACGCATAATCGCTAATCGAAGCGGCGATCGGCGACCCATTAGTCGGATGTCTTTATATGCCGAACGGCAATCCCCCGCCGGGCCCGTTGAACTCCCGTTATTTCCGTCTCGTTCGCCGCAAAGAGACCCGCGCCCGCAGGTGGGACCTACAGTTCGAATCCACTTCCCTCCAGCGGGGAGTCTGCTGCGAACTCTTTCCACCGAGGCTTCCAGTCAACCTCTACAACCAGAAAAATCACGTGCTGTCCGCCGCAATGTGTGCCAAGTCGGAATCTGGTAACGCAGTTTCAAATCAACCGGGATCGCCAGCTGGGAGACGCTGTCCCGGAGGCACCGTCCAATTTGGCATTGCCCGCTCTCGGCCAAAGTTTTCGGCGCAACCTAGTCCTTCGCCGTGGGATCTGGGAAGGTCGGTAATCCATGCGCGCGCAGCAATCATTCTATACGGGCGGACGGCGGACTGTCGGTTTTGGGTCAACTGCTAAGATCGTGCGCTCTCAGGTAGCGGTCAGCTTCACCGCTTCACCTCAAAAAGTCGATTGTCCCCCGGCTCGCTCGATCGGTCCCTCAGTGCCATAACGGGTCATCAGCTCATTGCGCGCCGAAGGTGGAAAGGTGGAAACCAACCTCGAGCAGTCACTGGCTGCAGGGGACAATGACGGTAATAAATTCCCCAAAGCGGGCAACGGCGCAACGGCAGCAGCTCGCCCGGAATCGAAAGCGGGCGCTAATCCCGCAAATCTGGTGCTGAGCACTAACGGAACGTGAACTCCTGGTAACCGCCTTTGGCGACCTCATCGGTCGTCCGCCGGAAATGAGCGCCGTTGCCATTGTAGCCCAGAACCCGGCGCACCGTCCGACCCTCGACGTTGCGATTGACGCCGTTCTGCCAGGAATTGACCTTGAACGACAGCAAGGCTTCGCCCGCCTTGATCACGATCCGCGTCCACTCATCCACTTTTTCTGGCCGGGTCTCCACACGCGTGTAGTTGTGCTGCTGCATGAACCGCAGCATGCCCGCCTGGAATTCGACGCTGTGTGAGATGGCCTGAGTAATATTGCCGCGCGCGGTGTGCGGGCCGAGCACCATCAGCATGTTGGGGAAGCCTTCGGCGAGCATGCCGAGATAGGTGCGCGGGGTTTCGGCCCAGGCGTCTTTGAGACGCAGACCGTTCTCGCCCCGGATATCGATACGGTGATAGGCGCCCGTCACGCCATCGAAGCCCGTGGCGTAGATCAGGATGTCGAATTCGTGTTCCTGCTTTGTGGTTTTTACGCCGTGGGGGGTGATGCACTCGATTGGCTCATCCACGAGGGTATCGATTAGCGTTACATTGTCGCGGTTGTAAGTCTCGAAATAACCGCTTTCAAGCGGCACCCGGCGCGTGCCGAAGCCGTGATCTTTGGGGATCAGCTTGTCCGCCATTTTAGGGTCCTTCACGCGCTGGCGGATCTTTTTCGCGATGTAGGCGCTGATGGCGGCATTGGCTTCCTCGTTGGTCAGGATATCGCGGAAGTTGCCCATCCAGATGCCAAAGCCGGGCTCGGCGTAAAGCTTCTCCCAGAACGCTTCGCGCGCCTCGGGCGGCACCTCCAGGGTCTTGCGGGGGTCGGCCTGATGAATGAACCAGCTCGGCGTCGTCGCGCAATGCGCATAAATTTCCTCGTAACGGGATTTGATCTCCTCCATCTCGTCCTTGCTTATCTTGGAATTATGCAAGGGCGCTGCCCAGTTGGGGCGGCGCTGGAAAACGGTAAGGTGCTCCGCCTGTTTGGCGATCTCCGGAATTGCCTGGATGGCGGTCGCACCCGTGCCGATGATCCCGACGCGCTTGCCGGTGAAATCCACCGGCGTGTGCGGCCACCGCGCGGGGTGATAGGCAGGGCCCTTGAAACTTTCCCGGCCGGGGATGGCCGGGAGCGTATATGCCGAGAGAATGCCGAGGGCGGTAAACAGGAACCGCGACGTCGCCTGCTGGCCGCTTTCCAGTGTCACCTCCCACTGGCTTGCCGCCTCATCCCAACGCGCGGCCGTCACCGTGCTGCCGAACTGTATGTCCCGGCGTAGGTCAAACTTGTCGGCGACGTAATTCAGATATTCCAGCGTGTCGGGCTGGGGGGAGAAATGTTCCTTCCAGTCCCATTCCCGCATCAGCTCCTTGGAGAAGGAGTAGCCATAGGTCCAGCTTTCGGAATCAAAGCGCGCGCCAGGATAGCGGTTCCAGTACCAGGTGCCGCCAACGTTCGTGCCGGCCTCGAAGACCCGCACAGACATGTCCAGTTCGCGCAGGCGGTAGAGCATATACATGCCGGAAATCCCGGCGCCGATGACGATAGCGTCGTAGACCGTAAGCTGGCCCTGGCTTGAGTGTCCCGCCAAGACGTGTGTGTCCGGCATGACTGTTTCCTTCATTGCGACACGCGGCCAAAATTCGCGGCGGGCCGCCGGCGGTTCCGCTGACCGAGCTTCGCGGCGTCTAGGGGACCTTGCCCGAGAACTCGCCCGCCACGCACATCGTGTTTCCCCGGCTTCACCCCCACCACAGGGCGTTCATCGCGCTTTCGCCATTTCTGGTGATCGCGTCCGCTGACCGAGGCGGAGCGCCCGATGTGTCGCTCGCGGTGATGTACCCGGTTTTCTCAAGATTCTGGACGACCGGTAGCTGGTGGTTCCAGACCGGCCAGGCAACAAGAAGCTCGTGACCTTGACCAACATCCTTGAGAGCCCGGCGGTCGCGCTAATTTTCTTCGTACCCGGCCGCACAGAGTCGCTACGCGTCAATGGCCCGGTGCAGATCACAACCGATCCCGACCTGTTGCGCCAGCTCGCGGCTTACGGAAAGCTCCCACGGAGTGCGCTCGTGGTCGCCGTCGAACTAGCTTGGCTGCATTGCGGCCGGGCGCTTATTCGATCCCGCCTGTGGGAACCCGATGCCCAGGTGGCCGAAGGCGCATTGCCAAGCTTGGGGACAATGATCGCCGAGGAGGTTGGAGGGATCGAGGCAGGCGAAACGGAAGCTCGCTTGGAACGCGCGAACACGGCGTTGCTCTGGGGGGAGCACGCTCCCTCCCCGTGACAGAGCTTTTACTCGCATCCGCGCCACGCAGGCACGCAGGCACGCAGGAGCACCGCAACTCGTTCTTCGGGCGCCGGCTGATAGCGCCTGAGGTCGAGGCGGTTAGCGCGGCGGAGATCCCGCAAGGGGGCGCTTCTACCCGGTTCGCTTCTGAATATCAAAGGCTCGGGCGAGTTGCTTCACCCCATTTGGAATCCGTTCCTCGCGCGTAGCGGCGTATCCGAGAAACAAGCCCGGCGTGGCGCGAGCTCCAAAAAAGAAGCGAGAAATTGGTGGAGCTACAATGTTCAACTGCTTTGCCGCCGCGGAAATCCTATTGTCATCTGCACAATCTCTTAGGTATGCAACAAGCTGAATTCCAGTATTGCTTGGTTGTGTCTGTAGATGACCAGAGAGGTGGTTGTTGAGCTCGGATACGAGGATCCGTTGTCGTTCCTCGTATAACCTACGCATGCGTCGAACATGCTCAGCAAAATGCCCCTCATGAATGAATTCAGAAACTGCGACCTGAAGAAGCTTCGGCACCGATTGGCCGGTGTGACACAGCGCGACCTCGAAGCTCTTTGCTAAGTCGGGCGGAGCAACGAGGTAGCCAATTCTCAGCCCAGGGAACATTGTCTTAGAAAAAGTCCCCACATAAATCACACATCCGAATCGATCGAGGCTCTGAAGTGATGGAATAGGATTACCTCGATAACGGAATTCACTGTCATAGTCGTCTTCAATAATCCAGGCTCCCCAACTACGTGCTAGCTCGAGCAGTTCGAAGCGCCGAGCAAGGCTCATCGTGATTCCCGTGGGGCACTGATGGGACGGTGTCACGTAGACAAGCTTTGGTGGTTTGGATGTCCGTTGCTTTGCCAGCGCGATGTCAATGCCGTTGTCGTCGAGCGGAACCGGCAGGATCGATGCCCCTACACCGATCAACGCAGCCCTTGCGCCGAGGTATCCAGGGTCCTCGATCCACGCAACATCTCCCGAATCCAGGGTCAACCGAGTTACGAGGTCCAGCGCCGATTGCGCGCTCGCCAGCACGATGATCTGCTCGGGGTCAGCCACAACGCCACGGGCCGTACCGAGGTGCTGGACGATCACTCGGCGGAATTCGGGAACACCCGCCATATGAGAATAGTCGCAGTATTGCGGCGAAAATTGGCGCGCATACCTCCCCACAATACGGGCCCATTGCCCGCGTGGAAACTCCTCGATCGCCGGCAGGCCTGGCGCAAAGGTAGGATTCTCGTAAGTCGGAAGATGACGTGGAGTATTCACAAATCTTTTTCCCTGGTCGGAGATACCGGATGATCTTCTCTCAAAATTGTCATTCTTCTTCACGTCGGCACCAGTTTTGGTACTGACACTTTCTACAACAAGGCGGAACGTTGACACGCGCGTGCCCGAACCTACTAGACTTTCGAGGTAACCTTCAGAGGTGAGCTGCTCGTAAGCTGCGACCATTGTGTTGCGACTGATGCCTAGTTCGCTCGCAAATGTCCTAGTCGACGGCAAACGAAGCCCCGCCCTAAGTTGACCATCGAGGATCGCGCACCGGATCGCGTCATAGACCTGCATGTGGAGAGGCCGCGGGCTTCGTTGATCCACACTGACGTTGTCGAAGAAACTCAGCTTCTCAGTCATGAATGGTCCGCTCAAAATTCAATAAATGGCTCTTGCTGAAGAGCCATTCCTAATTATCATAAGCAGCGGCGTTTGTCAGCTCACGTTTGAGAGCCTCGTGTCTCTCAAACGTGGTGAAGGCATCACCTGGCGAGGATTTGTGAAGTGCATAGCCACAAAAAAATAAGGCAGGTCAACGGAGGGTCACAGTGGCTCCGCTAATCAGGGTCGGAGGCAATGTCGGAAAGTGACAGCTATGGGTGGCCCAAACATGCCCTTCTACGGGCGTCTGCTGGCGATCTGCCGCTCATCATGACGACAGAGCGTGGTCCCAATTTTGAGCGCTTTGTCGGTCGCTGGAGCGAGGATGAGCACCGTGCCGCCCTGGCCTCGCCCGACTTTGCCTATTTCCTTGGTAAGTCCACCGATGCGAGGCCGATAGGTTTTGTGATCCTGCGGGACCTCAACGACATCCACGGGAATACCTGTCTAATGCGTATTGCGGTATCACATCCAGGACAGGGTTTCGGGACCGGGTTGCTTCGCGCAACTGTTGAGTGGGTCTTTCGAGATACACCAGCATATCGGCTTTGGCTTGACGTTCTGGAGAATAATGCGCGTGCCAAATATGTTTATCAATCTCTGGGGTTTGTTACCGAAGGCCTGCTATGGCGAGCCTACAAATTACCAGACGGCAATCGAGTAAATCTTATTAGGATGTCTATTTTAAAACCAGATTGGGACCGGGTCTTTCTCTCTGCCGAGAAGGTGCGAGTTTCATCGAATTCGCGATGATACTCCACCGAATGGCATTTGAATCTTATCGAGTGTAGCGGCAGGAGGCACCATGGAGCACCATGGCTTCTGTAATCGTCCGGACAAGCAGTAATGGAAACTTCCGCCCGGAGTTTAGTCAAACGCTTCTATTATGAAGTGTGGAATAATGCGAAAAAGACAATCGCCCGCGAAATCCTGCATCCCGATTTTCAGTTCAGGGCATCCTTGGGGCCGGAAACGCACGGACTGGGTGACTTCTTAGACTACATGCGTTCAATCCACACGGCACTGGCGAGATATGAATGCATCATCGAGGATCTGATTGAGAGCGACTCTCGGGCGGCTGCCAGAATGCAGTTCAAAGGAGTTCCACCGAGGCTCGTTCTTCGGCGTATCAGCAACCGGTCGAGAGATTGTCTGGACCGGTGCAGCATTTTTCACGATCGACCGAGGGCTGATCACAAAGCTCTGGGTTCTTGGTGATATTGACGCAATCAAGGAACAGCTGACCGGGAGCCAGTCGTCTTCATTTGTGGAATAGGTGATATACTCCGAATTACTGGTGTTCAAATCCGCTGTGCGCTGACCCGATCTTGGGAGGTTCGTGTGAAAGTCGCTTTCGTAGCTTTCGACGGGTTCACCGATATCGACCTTTTCCTTCCGTGGGACCTGTTTCATCGCGTGCACGATCCGCGCTACGCCGCGTATGCAGGATCGTGGCAGGTCGCAATTTGCGCCGATCAGGCGCGGATTACGTCCTATTCGGGCTTAACGATCGCTTCGCATCAGCCTCTTGCCTGGGCTGCGGACGCCGGCGGCGTCTTTGTCGTCAGCGGGCCCGGCAGCCGCGCCAAACTCGAAGACCAGAGTTTCCTCGGCGCGCTCCGATTGGACCCGCGCCGCCAGATCATTGCCGCTATCGATTCCGGCGTTCTGATCCTCGCCAAACTGGGCCTGCTGACCGGCTTATCGGCGACCACTTACCCGACTGTATTCGCCGAACTCGAGGCGCTGGGCGTCACGATTATGCGGCAGCCGATTGTCGTTCATGGGAACATCGCGACCGGCGGTGGGTGCCTAGCGACCCAAGATCTAGCGGGTTGGATGGTTCGGCGGTTGATCGGCGAGGACCCTGCAGCGGCGATTGTCGACTCGATCGCCAGGGTGGCCGCGTCGTAGCTGAACGATGTAACCGGTGAACCAATCCTACGCCGCGATGCCGGAGGGGTGCGATGCCTGTAGTCACCATTCACATGGAAAAAGGTCGCTCAATAGAGATGAAGCGTGCGCTTGCCGATGGAGTAAGCAAAGCTGTCACGGCGGCTCTCGACGTGCCGCCCGAATGGGTGACGATCATCATAGACGAAATCGAGCGCGAAAATTGGGCGGTCGACGGTCAATTGCAACTGGACAAATTCGGCCCTGGCTACGGCAGGGCCGGCGTCCAGGACTGATAGAGGAACCTATTCAGTTCAGAGTAGATAGATCAGCATAACTGGCTTACTGGGCCAAATGGAGGTTTGGATGACCAAAGCCGTTCCGGCGCCAACCCGCCTGTCCTGCGACGATCCGCCCACGAACGATCAAGTGTCTGAAGCGCGCCAGGCGGAATTGAACGCGGCGCTGCAGAAATATCTCGACCTCATGTATGACTGCGACACGTCGCGCTTCGATCAGGTCTTCCGGCCCACGGCGCAGCTCCATGGCTTTCGCGACCGCGAGATGCAAGTCTGGCCGATGGACGTCTATCGGGACATGCTTGACCGTCGCCAATCGCCGAAATCCCAGAATGCCCCGCGCGAGGATCAAATCCTCTTTGTGGACTTTGCCTCTCCGACCATGGCGCTCATCAAAGTGCGGGTGCGGATCGCGGCCTGGGTGTTTGTCGATTACCTGACCTGGCACTATGAAGGCGGCCAATGGCTGATCACCTCGAAAGGGTTCCATCTGAAATCCGAATAGGCCGAAGGGCCTGCTTCTTGGAAACCTAGAGAGCAGGCCACAAGGCCCGGCGGGCCGCTGTAGGCAGGAAAACCGATTTATACGAGTTCACAGTGTTGTCCGGCAGATGGCGTTGTGCCAGAGCCAGGAGGCGAAGCATGGAGATCCGCGACGGCTTTGTCGGCTCGGTCGGCAATGCCCCCCTCATCAAGCTGCGCCGCGCGTCAGAGGAGACCGGCTGCACGATCCTCGGCAAGGCCGAGTTTCTGAACCGCGGTGGCTCGGTCAAAGACGCGCCGCGCTCGCCATCATCAAGGACGCCGAAGAACGGGGCAGTTGCGGCCCGGCGGGGTCATCGTCGAAGGCACCGCCGGCAATACCGGGATCGGCCTCGCGCTCGTCGGCAATGCGCGGGGCTACCGCACTGTCATCGTCATGCCCGAGACGCAGAGCCAGGAAAAAAGACATGCTGCTGCTGTGCGGCGTCGATCTGCGGCTGGTGCCGGCGGTGCCCTACGCCAACCCGATGCATTTCGTCCGCTACTCCGGAACCCTTGCGCGGGAGATCGCGGCCTCTGAACCGAATGGTGCGATCTGGGCCAACCAATTCGACAACCTTGCCAATCGCCGCGATCATTACGAGACGACCGGCCCCGAGATCTGGGCGCAAACCGAGGGCAAGGTCGATGGCTTTGTCTGCTCGGTGGGTACCGGCGGCACGCTCTCGGGTGTCGGCATCGCGCTCAAGGAGCGCAGCCCGAAGCTGCAGATCTATCTGTCGGACCCGATGGGATCAGGATTCTACAGCTGGTACGCCCGCGGCGAATGGAAGCCCGAGGGCAATTCGATCACTGAGGGCATCGGCAACAACCACGAGCCCGGCAACATCGTCGGCTTCAGGCCGGACGGGCAATACCAGATCACCGACGAGGAGATGCTGCCGATCCTGTTCGATCTGGTGACCGCGGAGGGACTTGTGCTCGGCGGCTCGACCGGGATCAACATCGCCGGTGCGATCCGCCTCGCCAAGGAATTGGGGCCGGGCAAGACGATCGTCACGCTTCTCGCCGATTCCGGCACCCGCTATCAGTCAAAGTTGTTCAACCCGGCCGTCCTCAGGGAGAAGAACTTGCCGCTGCCTCCATGGTTGGAGCGTTGAGATGACCCCGATCAGCTCGTCCGCGCTCCGGCCCTTTGCCGTGGGACATCGAAACCCAGTGAGTGATTTGAAGCGATGACGTCGGTGATTTCGGCCGAGGGGATTGAACTGCTCTTTGACGGCTCCGGCCCCCTGATAGCCAGATTGGATGTCCACATAGAACTGTCCGCTAGGGGTAGCCATGTCGAGCACTGTTTTTTTTATGATCCTCGGCGCGGCGCTGGTGCACGCCTGGTGGAACGCGCTCGTCAAGGGAGAGGAGGACCGAGCTGCTCTCCTCAAGATGATGTCGCTGACTCAGCTCGCCTGTTCCGTCTGCCTCATCCCGTTCGTTGCCTTCCCAGCCCGCGAAAGCTGGCCGTATCTGTGCGTAAGCGCGGTCCTTGGGACGGTCTATATGCTTTTCCTAAATTGGGCCTATCAGGTCGGTGATCTCAGCCACGTTTATCCATTCGCTCGCGGGACCGCGCCGCTGATTGTTGCGATTATCTCTGTCGCCTACCTGGGCGAGCAGATTGGCCATCTCGGCGAGATCGCGGTCGTGCTCATTGCGTTCGGGGTAGCCAGTCTCGCTCTGACGCGCGGCGCGGCCGGCCTGCGCGAGCCACGTCCAGTGATTCTCTCCATGATTGCGAGCGGCTTCGTTGCCGCATATACAATCACAGATGCTCTTGGTGCTCGATCGGCCGGAAGCCCGCATAGTTACTATGCCTGGAATATTCTTGTTTACGCCACTCTGGCTACTGGTTCCTTCCATATACTTTACGGTGGGGTCGCTCTCGGACGAACGCTGCGGAATGGCACCATTTCTGGCGTGATGAGCTTTGCCTCTTCTTGGGTCGCCATTTGGGCATTTACCTTGGCCCCGGTGGCGATGGTTTCGGCACTCCGGGAGACCAGCACCGTATTCGCCGTGATAATCGGGGTAGTTTTCCTACACGAGCGGTTGAGCCTGACGCGGTTGGCCTCGACACTGACAACCCTGGCTGGGACGACCATGCTCAAGCTGAGTCATTAGCGACCAGTGTTCGGGGAAGGAATAACCTTCGTTCGCTTCTAGTCGGAGCCACCAATCACGGAGCTGAAGACATGGCACATTCGCTGCGTTTTCTGGGGATGATGATCCCGGTGCGGCCGTGGGAGGAGCAGCTCAGGCGCTACCGGCATCTGGAGGAACTCGATTTCGATTTGGCTGGGGTGGCTGACCATTTCGTCCACTGGGCCGGCGAGCGAACGCCGTGGCTTGAAGGCTGGACGCTTTTGGCCGCGCTCGCCGCGCAGACCTCGCGCATCCGGCTGGCAACATGGGTGACGCAGATCCCGCTGCGCAACCCGGCGCTGCTGGCGCGCCAAGCGCTGACCGTTGATCACATCTCGCACGGCCGGCTCGAATTGGGGCTCGGCATCGGGCTGACTACCGATCCGTCGATCCCGATGATGGGCCTACCCAATTGGGGCTACCCCGAGCGCGTTGCACGCTTCAAGGAATATGTTGAGATCGTCGATCGCCTGCTAACAAACGAGATCACGACCTATACCGGGAAATTCTATCGGATCGAGGCCGCCCGAATGGATCCCCCGCCGGTGCAGCGGCCGCGGCCGCCGATTGTGATCGCGGCCAACGGCCCGGTAATGCTGAGGCGTGCAGCGGAGTTGGCCGACAATTGGAATACGATCAGCTACACCGCGAGCCTGGAGGAGCAGCTCGATGAAACTCGCGAGCGCATCCGCTCGGTCGACCGGTATTGCGCCGAGATCGGCCGCGACCCGGCAAGCCTGCGGCGTTCGTACCTGATCCTCGACGCGGGCCGCTACTGCGGGTCGACGCAAATCTTCGCCGATACCATGCGCCGCTTGATCGAACTCGGGATTTCCGAGATTGGCGTCGGTTACCCGCAAGCCAACCAATTATCGGTTTTCGAGGCGATTGCTCGCGAGACAATACCGCGGCTCAAGGAGGAATACGTCCTAATATGACATCATCGAGATAGGCTCCAGCGTACAGGTGCGCCCCAAAGCAACGGTCCGCTTTCGGCGCTTCCTTGTCGTTCGAGCGCGTTCCGGCAAAGGACGGGTGGCCACCCACTTGAGACCCTAGGGCGGCGCAACGCAACGACCACAACCGGCCAGGATCAACCGATGACCCGTTGGCGGGTTCGCGCGGCGTCATATGCGGCACGGGCGGCAGCGACCTCGGCCCGCTCCGATATCTCGGGAACCGCGACATCCCACCAGGCCCCGCCCGCCTCTGTGCTCGCCGTGGGATCGGTGGCGATGACGACGACTGAGGTGCGCCGCCCGGCCCGTATCTCGGGCAGCGCCGCCTCGAGTTCGGCAAGGCTCGCCACTTTGCGCGAATTGGCGCCGAGGCTCGCGGCATGACTGGCGAAATCGACACGAGGGCCGTCAGGCAAGAGGTTGTTGGACGAGGCGCCGCCGCAACTGCGCTGCAATCGGACTGCGCATTCCACGGCGTCCACAGCACTGGCGAAGTCTGCAAGCACGCTGTCACCCGCCGTGTTGAAGATCCGACCGCGATGGGAGGCGATCAGGCGATCGATGATGACCCGGTACGCAGTGAGGGTGCGAAGGGTTCCGACCTCATCTTGGCCCATAAGACGGCTGTAGCCTTCGACATCCGCTGCGAAGATCGCCGAGAGCTTTCGTTCGACCCTGTGGGCTTCCAACGTTCGACTCCTCCCCGGTCGAGTATAGCCCGACCGGTCGCCATTTCCGAGGGTCTGTAAACCATTCTGAGGCCCGCTCATGAGCCATATCCAACGCGGACAGGGTTTTCATCTCCCTGGACGCGAAATTGACTGGAACACGTCGTACGATAGGCGATCAAGCACGGCTATCTCGGAACGCTTCGATCGGGAGTATGGAGATGACTGAACCGCCGTTACAGACGAACAAAGTATGGGCGGTCATGCTCTACTCTAACTCCGGGGAGGTGATGGGAGGCGTGCGAACCGCCCCTCACCTGTTCAGGACTCACCAACAAGCCATGTCCGAGGCCGTCGCTTGGTTCCCTGACCAGACCTTCGCTTGGCAGCGTATCGATGATAACCTTTACACCGCCAAACTGCCGAATTATACAGCCTACGTGCGGAGTTGGCTGCTACCACCGTGATTGAGGTCTAGGAGTGAGGTCCAGTCCTGGGGGGAGTGCGGATCGAACGCATCGAAACATTGCGTTAACCCGCAGGAATAATGGATCACATTCGATCGCAGTTCGGAATGATGTCCAGCTTTTCCGCCCGGCGGATCGAGACCGTGATTGGTCGCCCAGGTTCCAGCCCTCGATTTAGTCCAATTGTAGATCAAGCGAACCCCTTCGCGGAGGCCCGTGAGCGCGGATCGGGCTATGGCTACCAAGGCCGCCCTCTCTACTCTCCCTACTCTGGTTCCGGTTTTGGATACCCCGTGGCTAGTTATCCCGCCGATCGCACTTCGGAGGATTGGTCGCCTCGGGCCGAATACCCCATCGAGCCGTCTGGCTGAGTTTCGGCCTAAAGTTCACCCCTCAATTCTTGACGCGGTTCGTCCGCGGCGAGGGCGAACGTCCCCGCAAAATCGCCTAGCCCGCCGCAAGATCTTATCCGTCGCGGATTGCGAGACTTGCACCCGACTTTCGTCAGAGTGTCGTCACGCTGCGTCAGGAAATCGTCATACTTTTCGGCAAAGGATCGTCAAGTACCTGATTCTGCTTGTGGGATTTAGCTCGCTCCTTAGATATCCACAAAATCGGTGGACAAGCTTGTGGAAAAGATCAGTCGAATGGATTCTGGATCAGGGTCACTTCGCGGTCTACCGGATTGCATAAAATTTGGGCAAAATCCCTAACCATCTGATTTGATTTGTGCTTCATGTGTCGACCTTACTTTGCTAGCGGCCATACGGGATTAAGAGGTCATTCCGGTAGTTGTCGCATTACCGTCATACTGCCTGTGAACTAAATCACTGTCCGCATGGGGTTCGAGTTCACAATACGGAGCGATTCTCCACTTCGCTACACAGTCTTTCCAGGAACCCAGGAAATTTGACGGCCATTCCCGCCCTCACGGCTACGCCAAATGAGACAGGCAGTACTCGCCTAATCGGGCAGCCGAGATTAGCCCCGCGACCAGTCGCCCGTTGAGGCCACCTGCCGAATGGGCGACCCTCGACCGCAGTAGTGACACGAGGAACGACAGCCTGTCAGCATTGTAGGTCGGGGATCGGTTCATTCATCTTGGTGGCAAGCCCGAGAAGGCGTAATGTCGCCGTGCAACCCGTCAAATCGGCTGTGCAGGGCAAGTTTCCGCAATAAGGAGCTCGGCAGCCCGAGTTAGCGCGGTTTGTGGAACCAGCGGAGATCGCTGCATCTAGCGGCCAGACAGCCGAGAACGGGATTCGGCGTTTAAATATAGGGAGAACTTACCATGCAAGACAAACCAGGTTCTCTTTACACCCGTTAACGAACCTTCTTGCCATGCAGGCGTAGAGTTCAACAAAATCACGTCACAACCCGAGTAAAACGGGGAATGTCGATTATCGTGAACAGTTAGGAGAGCACAATGCGCGCGATGGACATAATGACGACCGACGTGATCACGGTCGATCCGGATATGACGGTTCAAGACTTGGCCAAGCTGCTTGCGGAACGTGGTATCAGCGGTGCCCCGGTCGTCGATGCGAGCGGGCGCCTAGTCGGCATCGTCAGCGAGGGGGATCTATTGCACCGCGTCGAAATCGGCACTGCGCGCCGCCACCGCGAGCGTCGGCGTTCGTGGTGGCTTGACGATTTCGCCTCCGATCTCGCCCGCGATTACATCAGATCGCATGGCCGTACCGTCAAAGACATCATGACACGCGATGTCGTGACCGTCACTGAGGACACCGACCTTGGCGAAGTCGCGGCATTACTGGAGGCGAAGCGGATCAAGCGCGTGCCAATCACACGCGACGGCAAAGTGATTGGCATCATCACCCGGGCTAACCTCGTCCGCGCGCTCGCGTCGACAAAGAGCACGCCACCGCCCCAGGGCGAAGACGACGACCGCACAATCCGCGCCCGAATTCTCGCCGAGCTCGGCCGCGAGGAATGGGCAAAGGTCTGGCCGGAGGACATTATCGTCCGCGACCGTGTCGTGCATTTCTGGCTCTCCTCGGACGAGCCTGAGGAGCAGAAGCAAGCTCTGCGGGTCGCGGCGGAAACCATCCCCGGCGTGCGTACCGTCGAGGAACACGTCGTGCCCGCCCCGGTGTTTCCAGCTTTCTAGTCGCGACCGAGCGGGGATTCCGCAGTGAACGAAACGTGCGGTCTGGAAAAAACCTGTCCCTTGCAGTGGCCTCGGGGGTTCGAAGCCGTCTCTCTCTTTGCTACCGACTCCAGGAAAACCACCACTTTTCACTGCCTGACCCTGTCGCCCTCTCCCTCGCTCGGGTCATCGATCGGATCGCCTCCGAAGTCGAGTTCGCAATGACTCGCCGCTGGAGGAAGGCGGATTCGAACTCATGGTCCCACTTTGAGAAGAGCCGCCCTTCGCAAGACGCGCCACAGCGATACTGAGTCGTTCGGCCGGCGAGAGCGGCACCACCTGGGGGGACCAAAAGTTAGAACCCGCTTCGCCTGCGGGGGAATTTTTATGATGGGCGCATGCGTCAGATCACCAATTCGTGGGCGACGCCGCGTACATCAACCTCGAAATCGAGGCCCTGCACCGGCGGGCGCGCGAAATGCCAGGCCAAACCGCCCGACATTGCTCCCCGGCGGACGAACTCGTCGGCCAGGAGCGGATGGATTTCAAAGATAGTATAAACCTGGGTCGCGGTCACATCGGCCCAGCTGAAGCCGAGCGCCGCCATGCGCTGCTCCATCGCCCCGAGTACGAAGCTTGCTTTCTCGCGCATCGCCTCGGGTGAGTGGTCGCCGGGCCGGATGATGCGCCCCTCATAGCTGGGACCGCCCTCGCGCGCTTCGCCGCTTCCGGCAGCGACAAAGCTGCGCGCCGCGCGGCTTTCGCTCGGCACCGTATAGCTGAAGGCGTAGAACGACGGCGTGGTGGGCGGGTCGATTTCCGGGCAGACGTTCGAGCGGGCAACCGGGTTGACCTCGTCGCGGAAAATCCCCCAGGCGGCCAGCCGCTCGACATAGTGCCGATTGAAAGCGACAAAACCGGCGTCGGTGAATTGCGCCGGGGAGCGCAGCTCGCAGGCGCAGAACGCGGTCGGCGAGCGTCCGATGCCGGCGAGGTAGGCTTCGATGGCATCAAAACCGTCGGCCAGCGGCACGGATCTCGCGAAGCGCGCGCGCTCGATGCGGAAGCCGGGCTCGGCGGCAACCCCGCCAGAATATTGGAACTGGTGGCTGATGAAGCGGTATCCGCCGGCTGGGAAAGGCTGAACGGTCGGCATGGGCGCGGCCTCTGCTTAGATTGGAAGCGCTCCTAGGATTACGCGGCATCTTGCTTTTGTCATCCCGGCGCCGGCCGAGCGCCGTAGCCCTCCCGAGTCTGCTGGACGCGGCGCTTTCGGCAATATCATCGGCGAGCCTACCACCGACCACGCAGCGCGGTACTACAAGTTCGAAATCCGGCTTGCTCCAGCGGAGAGTCCATCGCGAACCTGGCTTCCGCGATCGAACCCGGGCATTAACTAGCCGATCGGCCCCGGAATAATCGAGAAACCGGCGAGGCCGAGAACTTCGGCCGCGCATATGGCGGCGACAATCGATGCCGAAGGTGCAGCCGTGGAGATTGAGCCAGAGTCAGGAAGCTCAAACAGTATATTCCCCGACACAGAGCTGATTTAGTGAACCGACCGAGGTCACCCATAGGGAAATTCCAACGAGAGGAGCGGGCATGCACAAGATCGCGATTCCGTCCTATGCCATCGAGCGGGCGCTGGCGCGCCGCGGCCGATTGCATCCGTTCGAAGATCTTGACCCGGCGCGCACCGCGCTGGTCGTCGTCGATCTGCAGAACGGCTTCATGGTGCCCGGCCAGCCGGCGGAGATCGCGCAGGCGCGCGAGATCGTGCCCGCCGTCAACCGGCTCGCCCGTGCGACCCGCGCCGCCGGCGGCACGGTGGTGTGGATCCAGAACACGATTACACCGGAGAGCGAGCAATCCTGGTTCGTCTGGCTCGGCAATTTTGCCGACGACCATTGGGGTCCGCGCATGCGGCAAGCCTTCACCCCGGGCGATTTTGGCCACGCGCTGTACCCGGACCTCAACGTCCTGCCCGGCGACCTGACGGTTCGCAAGACCCGGTTCAGCGCATTGGTGCAGGGCGCATCCGATCTCGACGCCATCCTGCGGGGTCGAGGCATCGATACAGTGATCATCGTCGGCACCGCTACGAACGTCTGCTGCGAGTTGACGGCGCGCGACGCGATGATGCTGAACTACAAGGTGTTCTTCGTGTCTGACGCCAACGCCTGCCGGACCGACGAGGAGCACAACGCGACGCTTGCGATTATGATGATCATGTTCGCCGATGTGCGCTCGACCGACGAGATGATCGCGCTGTTGCAACGCCACGCGACACCCGTAGCGGGCGCAGCCGAGTAGCCGCGATGGACGATACGATCGAAGCCCGCTTCGTCGACGAGACTGAACTCCTCGGCCAAGGCGGTGCGGTATGGGATGTCTGTCATGGGGATGGACTCCTCTCTAATGACAGTTAATGCGACGAGGCCGAAGGGGCCTTCGGCGACGCAACCTGCCGCAACAGCGGGACCAGCAGCGTGGCGACCAGGAAGGCGAGCATGATTGCGCGGAAGGCGTCGGCGTAAGCCAAAGTCGACGCTTCGCGATACGCCAAGTGCCAGAGCTGCTTCAAAGCGGCGGAGTGGCCGGCGTCGACGCCGCCCGGGTTTGCACCATATCGGTGTCTGACCTCTGAGATCAGCCGCTGCATCGGACCGTTCGCCGGGGTCAGGTGCGAGGCGATCGCGTCGAAGTGGAAATTCGTCCTGGCATTAAGGATGGCGCCGCACACTGCGATGCCAACCGCGCCGCCGAGATTGCGCATCATGTTGAAAAGACCGCTCGCGTATTTGAGCCGCTCCGGCGACAGGCTGCCGAGGCCCAAGGTCACCGCCGGCGCGACCGCGAATACCTGCGGAAACCCGCGCAGGATCTGCGGTATCAGGAACTCGTCACCGCCCCAGTCATGGGTAATGAAGCTGTAGCTCCACATCGCCAGCCCGAAAGAAGCCAGCCCGAACATCATCAGCCAGCGCGTATCGAATTTTTTCGCTAGGAAAATGTAGACGGGCACACCGGCGAGCGAGGCGGCGCCGGTCGAGAAGATCGCGATACCGGTCTGCCAGGCGCTGAACCCGCGCACGTAGCCGAGAAAAAGCGGGGTGAGGTATATCGTCGAGAAAATGCCGATGCCGGTGACGAAGGACAGGAAGCAGCCGAGCGCGAAATTGCGGTTGGTCAGCGCACGCAGATCGACGACGGGGCGCGTGAAAGTCAGGCTACGGATGACGAACAGCGCGCCAGCGATTGCCGCGACCCAGGCGCAGGTGCGGATCGTTGCATCGTCGAACCAATTCCAGCGCGAACCCTCCTCCAGCACGTATTCAAGCGTGCCGAGGCCGATCGCCAACAGGACGATGCCGGGATAATCGGCTTCTTTGAGCAGCTTCAGATCCGGCTCATCGATTTTCACCAGCAGCGCGGCGAGGATCGTGATCGCGGCACCCGGCAGCAGGTTGACATAGAACAGCCAATGCCAGTTCAGCGTGTCGGTGATCCAGCCCCCGACAACGGGGCCCAGGGTCGGCGCGATCGAGGCGATCGTGCCGATCACGGCGGCCGAGTAGACCCGGCGCGGCCCCTGGAAGAAATAAAACGATGACGTGAACATAGTGGGGATCATCGAGGCGCCGAGCAGCCCTTGCAGCGCGCGGAATACGATCATGCTCTCGATATTCCATGCGAGACCGCAGAGCAGGCTGGCGACGGTGAACCCGGCGGCCGAGCCGGCGAACAGCCAGCGGGTCGAGAACACCCGGGTCAGCCAGCCGGAGAGTGGGATCGTGATGATCTCGGCGATGAGATAGGCCGTCTGCACCCAAGCGATCTGATCCTGTGCCGCCGACAACCCGCCGCCGATCTGTTGCAGCGAAGAGGCGACAATCTGGATGTCGAGCAGCGCCATAAACCCGCCGAAGCACATCACCACGAATGGGAGAAGGCTACGCAGCCAGCCGGCGGTGGCGGTGGACATGGGTTTCACTCCCGGGCTTGTGCGCCCGGCCTTGTATCGACGCTGACTGTCGTGGACAGGCCCGGACGCAACTCGCCGAGCCGCGCGTCGGCGTCGTCGAGCGTGATGCGCACCGGTACGCGCTGCACGATCTTGGTGAAGTTGCCGGTGGCGTTCTCCGGCGGGATCACGCTGAAGATCGCCCCAGTCCCCGGCGCGAGGCTCAGCACATGGCCGTGGAAGATTTTGCCGGGCCGTATATCGGCGACGACCGTCGCCGACTGTCCTGCCCGCATATACGCCAGCTGGTCTTCCTTGAAATTGGCGTCGACCCAGAGCCCCTGCGCCGGGATGATGCTCAGCAGGTAGGCCCCGCTCGCGACATAGGCACCGACCTGTGCTGCTCGGTTGCCGATATAGCCCTCGATCGGCGAGCGGATCTCGGTATAGCCCAGATTGAGCCGGGCGGTTTCGAGATCCGCTTTGGCCTGGGCGACGCTGGCGCGGCCGGCGGCGATCTCCGCATTGAGTACGATCAATTGCTGCCGGGCAGCCGCAAAAGCGGCTTCGGAAGATTTCGTTGCAGCCTGCGCCTCCCGGTCGGCCGAGCCTGCCCGCTCGGCATTCTGCCGCGAGCCGTAGCTGGTCAGCGCCAAGCTGCGATAACGGAACGCGTCTTCACTGGCGAACCCAGCTCGGGCGACCTTGGCGGCGAGCTCCGCCTCGGCCTGAGCGACCATCTGCTGTTGCAGAACGTACTTCGCTTCGAGCCCGGCAAGCGTCGCCTGCCGCTCGTCGGCGATTGCCTGCGCGCGATCGAGCGCGGCGCGGAAATCGCGCGGATCGAGTCGGATCAGCAGTTGTCCGGCTTCAATACGTTGGTTGTCTTCGACCAGAATTTCGGCGACGAAGCCCGCCACATGCGGCGATACCGCGGTGACGTTGCCGCCGGCATAGGCGTCGTCGGTGCTCTCGATAAAGCGGCTGATGGTCCACCAATTACTGCCGTATTTCGCGACGCCGACCGCGACGAGGACCGCCAGAGCCGCGGGCGCGAGCCGTTTGATCCGGCGCCGCAGATCGCGCGTCGTGGGGGCGGGTACCGCGACTCGTTCGACGACCGTTTCGCTCATCGCGAGCACTCCCGGGCATCGGCGGCGCCCAAGTCACTCCTGGAGACGGTATGCAGAAGGTTACGCAACTCGGCGGCGCGCTCGGCGCCGAAGACCGCAGCGAATCGCTCTTGCGCACGAGTCCATCCGCAGACGGCCGTGCGCAGCCGCTCGACACCGGCTTCGGTCAGGCGCAGTTCCTTGCTGCGGCGATCGGATTGTCCCGGCGCGACCGCGAGGAGACCTTCGCGCTGTAAGGGCCGGATGTTTCGGCCGAGCGTCGTGCGGTCCATCACCATCTCCGCCGCCAGCGCGTTGATCGTCATCGGCACCAGCCGTCGCAGCTTGGCGAGGATCGAGAACTGGGTCGTGCGCAGGCCAGCGGCCGAAAGGAACGCGTCATAAAATTGCGTGACATGCCGCGCCGCCTGCCGCACCGCCAGGCAATTGCAGTCTTCCGGGGTTGGCAGGGTATCGCTGTTCATGACGTTCATGGTAGTGAATGCGTGCAATTACTCCCATATAAGAGCATATGCACACAGGTCAACTAAAAAAACGCCGGTCACTCGCCTCACTTCAGAACGCACCTATCCGGGCGCCACCTGGAAAACCCGTTCGGGTCGGCTGAAACTGGCGAGCCGAGATGGGTCGGTGCGACCGCTATCGGGCGCGAAACAGCCATCTGATGCCGGCAATGACGAGGCCCTCTGCACGCCCGGCACCCGAAAAGCGCCGAGGCGCGAATCGCGGAAACTAGGGCACAGGTCGGTGACGGCGCGGCGCTATCAGCGCCGCCAAGCACCTTTTACGGGCTTGGCGTCTCCTCAGCGCCAACCGGAGCACCCGCGGAGGTGAAGGTCCGATACCGATCGCGGTAGTGTCGGTTCACGTTCGCGCCGAGCATTTCTCGTTGTGCGAGGCGAAAGGCGATCTTGAGACCTACGCGTCGCGTCGCCGGTTTGGAACAGCGGAGCAGGCGGCGCGGCGAATTGCCGAATTTCGGCAGCAGAGCGGCGGCAGCCTCAACGTTAATTACCCAATCTGGCCTGACCCGCGTTGCGCGCCGGGCGCGGCGATGGAGGCCAGAAGGAGGGCGGTGACCCGAAGTTTAAGCCGACCATTATGGTAACGCGGTTGAAGTCCGCATCCGCGACAACGGCATCGGCATTCCGCCTGGTTGATCGGCTTCATCGATCCTGAGCGATTAGCTGGAGGGCAATGAAACTACCCCGAGTAGCCGTTCTAAACTCCCCTACGAGAACCAGTGAAATAAGGCAGATTCTGCCGGGGAGGTGGTGAATGCGGTGGACTTTGGCTGCGCCGCTGCGGCTGCCGCGGCGGCTCAGCCCGATTCTCCGGAGCGGGCGGTGAGGCGGCGCTGGCTGGCGGTCGCCGCCTCGGCGCTGGTGATGGGGGCGTATGCCGCGCAGGTAGTTGTTCCCGTGGCGGAGACCTCGCCAGCGCCGATCGCCGGCATTGCACCGAGCTACGGCCCGAAAACGGTCAGCGCGGTGCCCCATGCGGCGGCGATCGTCAGGCGCATCTGGTTGCCGGAACTCGATGCCGGCTACGACCCGCAGGGGCTCGCGGTTGATGATGGCGCCATTTACGTCTCCGCCTATCGCAGCGACAGCTTAGGCGTCCGTCGCGGGTCGTGCCGGGTGATCCGCATCGATCTCGAGACGGGCGGCTCGACCGGATATGTCGACGTGCCGAGCCCGTGCGGCCATGCCGGGGGCCTCGCCGTTGGCGGCGACGGCATGCTCTACGTCGCCGACACGCACACGCTGTTCGCGACCCCGCTCGCCGGCGCGTTCGATCGTGATGCGCGATTCCGGCAGTTTCCGCTCGGTCCCGGGATTGTTGGCGGGCTCGCTGCGTCGACGCCGGATGGGATATGGCTCGGCACTTACCAAAATGGTCCCGGCCGGCTCTTCCGCTTCACGGCGGCGACCCTAGCCCGGGTGTCCGAGGGCGAGACGCTAGGGGCGTCCCAGGCCGCATCGGTGCTGACTATCCCCGACCATGCGCAGGGCGCGGCGATCGGCGGCGGGGGACTATGGATCGCGCGCAGCGATTGGAGCTGGGGCACGCTCGACCGGCTCGACCCTTCGACCGGCGCGCCGCAGCGCCGCTATGACATCGCGCCTGGTACCGAGGGCATTGCCGTCGGCAGTGCCATGCAATTGTGGGCAGTGTCGGAGGCCGGGTCTCGGCATATCTACGACTATCCATTCCTCGGTCTATTCCAACCGTTTTTCCCGTTGGTCTTCGCGCTCGACCTCTCTCGGTTGGAGTGAGACGGATTATGTGCCGCCGCCCAGCGGTGGAGTGGGACTGAGGGTTCGAATCCGGTTCCCTCCAGCGGTGAGTTTGCAAACCATCTGAGCTGGAGACCTTCAGCCGACGGCAGCGCGGTAGATGCGCAGGTAGTTGCCGCCGGCGATCTTGCCCGTTTCCTCGGGGGTGAAGCCGCCGCGCAGCATCGCGGCGATGAGGTGCACCCACCGCGTGTAATCCTCGAGGCAACCCCGCGCATCGAACTGGTCGGTGCCGATGCTAACGTGATCGGCGCCGACAATCTCGGCCATCTCCTTAACGCCGTCGACGTATCGATCGATGCTCGGAAAGAAGTGCCAGATGCCAACCGAGCCGCCGGTCTCGGCGATCGCGCGGGCATGGCCAGGGCCGACCTGCCGACCGCTGAGCGGTGTCGGCCCCATCGCCTGCGATCCCAGTACGGCCGTGTGCGACAGGAGCAACGGCTTGGTCGCGACCGTGACCGCCTGCTTTGCCATGTCCTCGGTAGCATGCGCGACGTCGCAGACAAGGCCGAGCCGATCACAGGCGCGGATCACTTCGGCGCCGAATTCGGTGAGACCTTGATGGGTGACGACACCCGTCTGAAAGTCACCGATGTCATTTGGTGTGTAATGCACGAGCTGCACATGCCGGATGCCCCGCCGATGCGCCTCTTCCAGCCGTTCGAGTTTCCCCTCGAGAAAATCGAGACCCTCGACATCGGCGATGACCGCCGGCTCTCCCGCCCGGTGCGCCGCTTCGAGATCCGCGGCATTCAGCGCGCGGCGCACATCGTGACCGGCGACCAGCTCGTCCATCCAGGCGAGGCGATCGAGGTGGTACCGGTAAAACTCGCCCGGTGCCGGCGCTCGCAGCGCAGTGAGGGCCCCTTCCGCGCCGCGACCGAGCACCGGCCAGTCAGGCACGTCGGCCAGGCAGGCGACCGCCAGCGATCCCGCCCGCATCGCGTTTGCGAGATCGCCGCTCGGCGGTGCCTTCGAGGTGATGCCGGTGCTGCCGCCGTGGCTATGGACATCGACAGAAATGGCGTTGCGCAGCACGGCGAGCGCCGCCGCTGTGGTCTCGGCGGTCTGCGCCGCTTGCGTCGAACCACGCGGTCCAACCTCGCCGGCGAGCATCGCTCCGACCGAGACCAGCGGCGTCCTCCACACCCACGGTTGAAGTGACGCGTCGTGGCCGTGACCGCAACAATCCATGGTGTCCTCCCAGCTATCGCTACCGCTTTAGCCTATGTTGCCTTGATTCCTTGTCCAACTCGCTCGATGATTGACTGAAGCGCTTTCATTCCGTTGCTCAACGCGGCCGGCCCCGCTGCAGGATGATCGGCGACTTCATTTCGTATAGCGCGCGGTTCCGCGCGACCAATATCTGATCGAAATCGGGCGGCGAGCGTCTCGGGCCAGAATTTCTCGCCGCACCACGAGCCGATAATTCTGGCCCTCCGGCAAGTTCTCGTAGGAGTGGATCTAACGACTATAGCGGCACGGCGAAGCGGCTCTATAATCTCAACTGAGGCGGGCGGAATTGCCGAACCGCGTTTACTCGTTCCCGAAAATTCGTGGCCACGCTATGGCTTGTCACCACAACCTCGACGAATATCTCATTGGCTATCTCGACGGCGACGGGCTAGGCGACGATCCGAAGGGCCGCTGTTCCGTACGATGGGCCGCGTCACCGGCAAGCTCACGCGCTCGGTGCTGAGACGGACTGAGGAGCTGAGGGGTCACCCACCGGCGACATGGAGGGCGCGCTGAGCGCATCGCCGCATTCTGAGGTCGTGGCACCACGCGCCGGACGAGGTGGGACCACCAGTTCGAATCCCCTTTGCTCCAGCGGCGAGTCAGGTCAACATCGCTACCTCAACATGGACGATCTGCGCGAGCACAAGAAGGAGGCACTGCGACGTGCGGCCTGACCCCCGACCCGTTCAGCCTAGCACCGTGCTCGCTCTGTCAAGGACGCTGCGCGCCGGCTCCGCCGGTGCCGCCGCGTTCGCGGCGGCATCCTTGACTACCGCTGCGCGCGGCGCTCTGCCGGTGGGCAGGTCGGAACGAAGGGATGGGTCATTTTCCGATCGAACAAAGGGATGCTGCTTATTGACCTGAATGAACCGCACCACCCCTCACCATGACCAATTGCTGAACTTGACGCACACAACTGCTAAGCTAGTTCCCGTCGCGGGGGACTGAGGGTTCGAATCCGTCGCTCCGCCTCCACTATACCCATGAGTTAGGGGGTCCTGCCGCCGCGCCCCTCCTCTGGCCATCTGCGTGCGTCCCGATGATGTCGGCCGGGCATTCCGATTGATGTCGGATTGAAGTCAGCCGGTCTGTTCCGTCCAGCCATGGAGCCGTCGATGCCGTTCGATTTTCAGCAGCTCGCCAATTTCCGCCTGGCGCGCGGATCACACAAGCAGCCAAACAAGGACGGAAATATCTGCGTAAACGAGGCCGCGGTGATTGTCGCCGGTTTCCAATACCGCGAGATCAGGGATGTCTCGTGCCTTCCGGACTGCTTTTCCCGTCCGCTGTCCGAATATGCCATTTACCTCAACGATTTCATGATGCACCGGGTGCGCAACGAGCTTCTCGCGCCGTTCGTCACCCGCCTTCCCGGCACATCGGATGCTCCCTGGATCGAGGAGCAGCGCGCCCGGCTCATCGTTGTCGAAACCGTTCGCCGTATCGTTGCGGCCGAATATGACGAAGTCTGGCGCAAGCCGAAGCTCGCCGCGAAGTGCCGGGCGGTGCAGCTTTTCGAACAGGTTTCTCCGGCGATGGCGAAAGCGCAGGCCGTGCTGCCCCTGGAATGCACGAAACAGGCGCTCAAAGGGCTCCGCGGTTGTCTACATCCCGACCTCCGCGTCGGTTCTCCCTGCGCCGCCGCGGCTCAGGCAGCAGCGCGTTCCTTCCGGAAGAGGTTCGGCCCGGGTGCCGATCGAAAAATCTGGGAGATGGCCGCCCTCATCCTCGAGGAAGCCACCCTGTTTGGGCGAAATGACGGGATCGACGATCCCGTGGCGGCAGCTGAGCGGCTGGAACGGGCGAAGGTCCTGACAGCACCCGTTTGAGACAATCGGCGGGTCATCGGCGCATGCCGTTGCTGCCGGTCCGCGCCGGCTAAGGCGCGATAGTGAGTACAAAAGTGGCATTTTGTACTCAGTCGTGGTTGTGACACCCGGAATGACACTGCGTCACGGCTCGACGTTACACCCGGGATATTCGCTTCCAGCAATGTTTCGGTCGCTATGGGAAATGGCCACGGCGGCGGGAGTTGCGGTGAGCCTCCATCCGCAGTGGCGCCGACAATCAGCGGCATCAAAGGGCAATCGGTTCCTTGCCGATCGCCAGCCTGACAACAAGCATCGCCGCTTTTGGTCATTCGACTTCCGTCAGCCCGTCGCTCCATTGTAAGGTATCGGCTCGCGAGGAGCGGATGAAGCAGGTGCCGATGCACCGCTACGGAACGCCGGAGGAGGTTGCACAGCTGGTGGCATTCCTGCTCTCCGACGAGAGCAGCTACATCACCGGGGCGGAGATCGCCATCGACGGCGCTTCATCCGCCTAGCCCCCACGGGATGGGCTGCCACACGCAATTCCGCGGTTTGCGCCTTAACCGGCCATTCGGGTCGGCCGTCGCAGCGACACTATCGATAGAGTATGTTTCCCGGCCCAATGGCGAGTTACGCGACGGTCACACCGCCCACCAATCCCGCCCACTATACCCATGAGTTAGGGGGTCCTGCCGCCGCGCCCCTCCTCTGGCCATCTGCGTGCGTCCCGATGATGTCGGCCGGGCATTCCGATTGATGTCGGATTGAAGTCAGCCGGTCTGTTCCGTCCAGCCATGGAGCCGTCGATGCCGTTCGATTTTCAGCAGCTCGCCAATTTCCGCCTGGCGCGCGGATCACACAAGCAGCCAAACAAGGACGGAAATATCTGCGTAAACGAGGCCGCGGTGATTGTCGCCGGTTTCCAATACCGCGAGATCAGGGATGTCTCGTGCCTTCCGGACTGCTTTTCCCGTCCGCTGTCCGAATATGCCATTTACCTCAACGATTTCATGATGCACCGGGTGCGCAACGAGCTTCTCGCGCCGTTCGTCACCCGCCTTCCCGGCACATCGGATGCTCCCTGGATCGAGGAGCAGCGCGCCCGGCTCATCGTTGTCGAAACCGTTCGCCGTATCGTTGCGGCCGAATATGACGAAGTCTGGCGCAAGCCGAAGCTCGCCGCGAAGTGCCGGGCGGTGCAGCTTTTCGAACAGGTTTCTCCGGCGATGGCGAAAGCGCAGGCCGTGCTGCCCCTGGAATGCACGAAACAGGCGCTCAAAGGGCTCCGCGGTTGTCTACATCCCGACCTCCGCGTCGGTTCTCCCTGCGCCGCCGCGGCTCAGGCAGCAGCGCGTTCCTTCCGGAAGAGGTTCGGCCCGGGTGCCGATCGAAAAATCTGGGAGATGGCCGCCCTCATCCTCGAGGAAGCCATCGTGTTTGGGCGAAATGACGGGATCGACGATCCCGTGGCGGCAGCTGAGCGGCTGGAACGGGCGAAGGTCCTGACAGCACCCGTTTGAGACAATCGGCGGGTCATCGGCGCATGCCGTTGCTCGAGAGAACTGTCGTTCTCTCCGCTTCTGAAGCCCACTATAGCCGGCAGAGAGCCTAGCAAGGATAGGTTCGGAAACTACTCAGATCCACAGTCCGAAATCTGCTTTGGCCGAGACGCCCTGTGTACAGCTGAGGGCGCGACGGCATGCGATCCCATAGGACCGGACCCGTCGCTGCCCGGCACTGCCAACGTATTCGAGCCTACGGCGCGCCCCCACCGTGGCCGATCAGCAGCGGGTTCGCACTGGACTCGCCGCTGGAGGGAGATGGATTCGAACGTCCGGTTCCGCGCCACGGGTCCCTTTCCTGTTTACACATCTCCTGGGCCGAGCCATGTGAGGCGGATATCATCCTCTACCGTAGCCCTTACAACTGCTTTCCCCTGGAGAAAACCGGATGCAATCCATCGTAGGTACCTGGAAGCTTCTCCACGCCACCGCGCCGGTCTGGCGCGGCGGCGGAACGAGGACCATGCGTTCGCCCACGAAGCGCCCGAGAGCCTTGCCGCCGTAAGGGAACGGGCGCGCCGCGCCCGCTGGGTTCCGGGCGAAGTCGAGGAACACCGGGAGATCACCTGGGAGCGCATCGCGGCGGAGTAGATCCGACCAGGAACCGGAAGTTTGAATCCAACTCTCGGCTCCATCGGCGAGTCTGCGAACCCTCGATCCCCTTAGCGCAGGCTGCCGTGGCCCGGCTGCCACTCTCTCATGACCATCTTGAACGGGCCGGAGCCGGTCGGATCCTTGATCTGCGTGTAGGCGTCGGTCTGGGCGTGCTTGGAGGCGTTTCGAACCGGGTCTTCAATCCCGTATGCAGCCACACCGTTGCGATACCCTTTTGCGCTTCGCTCAGGTCCATTCGGCCTTCCTCTCACCTGCATTTGCCAGAAAATTCTCAACCGTATCCTTCTCTTTGAAGAACCGTTGTGGGAGGGCGACACCCGAAGGCCCGCATTGGGGCCATATATTGTCCAAGGTGTCGGCTCCACCGAGCTCCAGTGAGATCAGATGGTCCAATTCGCAGATTTGACCTTCCCCGGAGTTATTTGAGGGGTGCGGCAGGTTGTACCATTCGTAAGTCGTCGCTTTTTCCACTTCCTGCGTGGCGGCATCGCGAATGCACCTGGTGGTGAAGCTCCGGTCTCTGAGCACCTCAATCGTCAGCGTGGGATTGATCGCTCCAGGCGTGCAGTTTGGATCTGGGACTGGGAATCCATTGTTGATCTGGGTCGTGCAGGTTTGCTGAGGCGGGAGGCTCACGGTTCGTAAGGGAGCAGACGCGCGCCCATCTACATTGAACTGATCGCAGATTGGGGGTCTGAGCAGCTCTGGGGCAGTGGGCTGCTGTGAGTTTGCTGGACCCCAGTGATCGGTCAGTGCGAAACACAATACCGCGCCGATTGTGACCCTCATAACCCATTGCATTGTATCCTCCTCGTCTCCTGACCGGATCCTGAAAGTCGTTGGTCGGTGTACCGTCAGCTGCAGGGAAACCGCCGACTTCACGGAGTGGAGTTATAGGCCAGCGCTTCGTGGAGCGTATACAGCCGAGCCGCCGATCGGACGGACACTGAAGGCGCTTCGCCGACCGCCCGCCGCGGCAACGCCAAGTTTACCATAACGCGGCCCGCCTATCAGCCGTTGTCCTCGGCGGCAGCGCGATCGGCAGACGCAGGTTCGGTGACCGAGGCTTTCGAGTGCTCGGCCAGTAGCTGATGTCCTAAATAGGTGACCGCCAGCTTGTAAGAGGGTCGCACGCCGCCAGCTGCATTATTGAGTTTGATCCGCAAAGCGTGGAACCCGACCTGTACGGTCCTTGCCTCCAATACGCCATTCTCCGCCGCGGCTCCCCGGAATGTCTTGCTCCCGTGCGGCCTTCCTGCCGCCATAATGCATGCTTGCCGAGCGCGCGGTACTCGAGGTCAAGGTATTTTTCCCACAGCGCCGGCGGCTCGACGACGTGGCTGTCGGCATCGAATACCGCAAAGTCTTTCTCCGCCACCTGCTCCTCCACACCATGTTTCGCGATCATTGGCCCGCAGTCGAAACTCAGCACTGTGCCGGACCATCGCGTGCCGTCACCGGGCCACTCCTCCACCGGGCCATCCGCTGCCGATCGGACAACCGCGCGCCAGAAGGCCAGCGTCGGCGGATTGTGCCAAGCCAGCCCCACTCCCACCGGCCGGCCAAACGCGCGAACAGCAGTCTTGCGGCGCGCCAACCCACTCTGTGCCGGCGATATTTGCGCAATACGAAAAACTCGCTCACCGCATGGTCGAGCGGCCGTCGAGCGCCGACCAGCGGTTTACCAAGGCGAAACCCGCCAAGCGGCTGTCGGCGTGGATTGTGAACGCGAAGTGCCCGTCCTCCCCCAATACGAATCCAGCCCTCATAAGCAAAGAGACCGTCGGCCGAAACCGCACCATAGCGGCTGCCCACTTTGGCAAACTCGGAGAAGTCGTACTTGTATAGCTGTATAAGATTGGCGATGACCGACTTACGTGCTGCCGGCACTGCTTCCAAGCTCACACTTCTGACCGCATCGGATTTCATGACCGGCCCGGTACGCCGGCACCTTTATGAGCTTGCCGCCGGCCGCGGCGTGACTGCCGCTTCAGGCCGCAGTGAAGCAGCGACCTCCTCCTCGGTCGGCCACCAGTCCGGGCGCTCGATTTCGGTGATGCGCTCGCGGATGATATTGGCCGGTGCCTGCACCTTGTAGAGGCGGCGGGCGTTGGCGCCCAGGAACTTGGCCTGATCCTCCTTGGACAGTCCGTATTTCTGCATCGTTTCGATCGCGCGCCAGGCGTCGTCGCCGTCATGGTGGTAGACATCCGACGACCAGCAAAGGATGTCGCCGTAGAACTCTGGAAGCCTGGCCGGCGGCGCCTCGTCGCCTTCAAAGCCGGTCATGCAATGCGCGAAGAATGTCTCGCTCGGCAGGCGCTTCAACGGCGGCAGCTGTCGCTCGTTCTTGTAGAGCTTGTAGGCCTTGTCGCACTCGTCGATCAGGAAGCTGAGCCAGGTCGAGGAGGCCTCGAACAAAGCCGCGTTGATCTTCGGGTGCCGCTCGAAAAATCCCGACATCAGCACAACCGTGACCCAGAGCGCCGCCTCGCCTTGAAAATTCTGCACATTGGTAAGGAAGGTGTGCGGCAACCCGGCAGTAGCTATGGTCTTGCGGATCAGTTCGGCGCTGGAATATTGCTCGCTGTAGCCCGACGGCTTCGCGCTGGCGAAAGCCGGGAATGGGTGCATGCCATAGACCATGCCGGTCTCTTCGAGCGCATCCCAAACCGGCTCGTATTTCGGCTGCAGCGGATAATTGCCCATTGCGTCCATCGGCCGGACCAGTGCTACCCGGCAACCCAGCGCCGCAACCCGGCGGATTTCTTGAACTGCGTAATCCGGGTGCTGCATCGGGATCAGTGCCGCGAAAAACAACCGGTCGGGATTTTCGCGCGTGTACTCGTAGGCCCACTCATTGTAGGCGCGGCAAAACGCTTTGGCGCCGAGGGCGTCTTCGAGCCAGGGATAAATGTCGATCTCGGTCGGGATGATCATGACCTGATCGATCCCTTGGACATCCATGTCTTTAAGCCGCGGCTTTGGCTCGTAGGAGCCGGCATGGTCGAGATAGGCGACCTGCTCCTGCGTCAGCGCTGTCTTTGGGTTGAGGTTGCGCACATTGAGGGCGCGCTGGATGTCGTGCTTGACGCCCGGGCCGGCATTGCTGATGACCCGCATCGTGCCGGGGATGCCGCCGCGCCGCGGCGAGCCAAGACCGATCCCGGCGCGACCGTTGACGATCAAGAGGCGGCCGTCGGCGTCCCACGAGATCGTGCGCTTCAGCGCATCGAGTTCGTCGCGGGTGAGAAAATCCTTGGCGCGCTCCCAGATCAGCGGCGGCTCCGTGACATGCGCATCGCAATCAAAGGTGGCGAACTCCTTGGTCATTGGCGCGAAGCGTTGAACCGGCATTCTGATCCTCCTCTCGATGGCGACAGCACGTTGCGAACTTGGTTTGTCCAGCCTAATCCTCGAGCCAACCCGGCGGCACGGTGACCGCACCGTGGCGGGCGAGAATGGCATCGACCTCGGCCATATCGGCGTTGCTGATCTCCCAGCCGAGCGCACCCAGGTTTTCCCTCACTTCGGCAGGCGTGCGGAAACCGACCAGTGCCGTGCCGACGACCGGGTTGCTCAAAGTCCAGCGCAATGCGAATTGCGGCAGAGTCTTGCCGTACTTGGCCGCCAGTCGTTTCAGATCCTCGACGGAGGCCAGATTGCGCGGGAACTGCTCGGGTCCGAACAAGGTGCGGAACAGGTTGAGGCTGCCGAGGTTGCCGGCCTTCGAGCGCCAGTCGCTCTCGTCGAAAGACATCCCGGAATGGAACGTGCCGCTCAGCATACCGTAGGCCAGCGATCCGTACGCCATCACGCCAATCTGCTGCGCCGCGCAATAGGGAAAGATCTCGGTCTGCATGCGCCGGTCGAACATGTTCCAGGCGTATTGCACGACATCGATACGGCGGAACCGCATCGCGTCTTCGATCTGCGCCAGGCGGAAATTCGATACGCCGACAAAGCGCGCCTTACCTTGCCGAACGATGTCGTCGAGTGCCGCCATAGTCTCGTCGAGCGCCGTATTGGGGTCCGGCCAATGTACGAGATAGATCTCGACATGATCGGTCTTGAGCCGCCTCAGGCTTTTGTCGATCGAGGCGAGCACGCGCGCCCGGCTGCTGTCGCGGCGGTTCGGCATCTCCTCGTACCCGACGCCGAATTTGGTCGCGATCACGACATCATGTCGGCGTGGCCCGAGCGCCCGCGCCAGCGCCTCTTCCGACACGCCCATGCCATAGGCTTCCGCCGTGTCGAAGCAGGTGATGCCGCCGTCGATCGCGCGCGCCACGGCGCGCTGAAATTCTTTCTCGTCGATCCGGCCGTAGGTCCCGCCGATTTCCCAGCAACCGAACCCGATCGCCGAGATTTTTAGCTCAGTGCGTCCAAAGCGCCGGTACTCCATAAGGCTCCCCTTTGTTATTTCGCGGCCCATCGCAGCCGGCTGCGGTGCCGGCGCTCGTCGTGTCGAGGAGACCGCCGGCCAGCTTGATCAGATAGCCGATCCCGCGGCTGCGAGGCGACGAATTCGGAGACGATGACGCCGATGATCGCGAGCGTGATCGAGATCTTCATGCCGCCGAACGGATAGGGCAGCGCGTTCGGCAGCTGGATCGTGAGAAAAATCTGCCAGCGCGAGCCCATAAACCTCCGCGCCATCAGCGATGACCCGCCTCAACCCTCACGAATTCGCGGCAGGATCGTTCTGCCGAATAATTCAAGCGAGCGCATCGAGTCTCCCAGATCGATTGTCTCCAGCGCGGATGTAGCGCCTCGCGCCGAAAAAGCAGCGGTTGTCGCGTCGGCGTCCCGAAATTGCAAGTCGAGCATGTCGATAGCTTTTACGGTAACTGTTCCGTCGCGTGCAGGCCCGGATTACTCCGCGACGCTGCGAGCGGGCGGGTCCAGTGCCCGCTCGACTCGCGGCTTGACCTCACTCATCATCAGCTCCATTGAGTGCATCGCCGCCTTGTGCGGGGTGGCGCCGACTTTGAACGAGAAGCACATGTGGACCGGATGGGTCGCACTGATCTCGCCGACCAGCTTCTCGGCCACGGTCTCGACATCGCCGATCAGCAGATCGTTGTGGATCTGTTCGAGTGGGGGTTCGTCGGGGAACGGCACGTCAACCAGCACCGTACCCCGCATGACCTCCTGCCGCCTCCGCAGGCTGGAGGCGAGGCGGCTTTGGTAGCGCGCATTCTCGGCGAAGCGCAGCCCGTCCTCCTTGCTGTCGGTAATGTAACAGAAGCGGTTGACGGTGATGTGGGCGTTCTCCAGCGGTACGCCCTCGGCTCGATAAGCATCCTTGATGATCTCGTACTGCTCAGCCAGCAGCGCGGCACCCCCGACCCTGCCCGACGACAACACCCGGTAGCCGTGCCGTGCCGCAGCGCGGAACATAGCCTCGGTATGGCCGGCGACGTAGATCGGCAGCGGCTTCTGCACCGGCCGGGCCGGGATGTGGGTCTTCGGGATCTGATAGTACTTGCCGTTGTAGCTGAAGAAATCCTGGGAAAAGGCGCGGTCGAGGATGTCGCAGAACTCTTCGGTCATTTCCAGATTGGCTTTGATATCGACGCCGAACCGCTCGAATTCGTAGGGCTGGTAGCCGGCACCGACGCCGAGCATCAGGCGACCGTTCGACAGCGCGTCGGCGGTTGCGATCTCGGCCGCGAGCCGCGCCGGGTTGTAGAGCGGTAAGACAACGACCGCGGTGCCGAGCCGGATCTTTTTGGTGATCGAGGCGCAGTGCGCAACCAGCATCAGCGGGGACGCGCAGAGGCAGTAATTCGAGAAATGGTGCTCGGCGAACCAGGCGATCGCGTAGCCGAGCTCGTCGGCAAGCCGCGTCTGCTCCGTAACCTCGGCAAAAACTTCCGCTGCCGGCTTTTCGGAGTCGCGCGACCCCATCAGATTGAAGATTCCGAATTCCATCGCCCACTCCTTCGCTTTGCCTGCTTGCGGTCAGCGTGGCCACGATGGCCCGAGGGCGTCAAGCTCCCAGGGTGCCAGAGATCCCACTCTGGTTCGCCGGCGAAACACGCCGCCAGAAAATCGACGAAACACGCCCAGCGAGACACACTTGAGTGTCGTTTATCCCCCCGGCCGCCAACTTTCGAGCAAGGTGCGCAGTTTGCATCGTCGCTCCTGCCGGCCGAACGCGCTTGTCGGCCGATGGCGTCGTTCGTGATTCCAGTCGGCTCCGGACAGGGTTAACCAGGCGCTGCCGGGCTAAGAGTTGCAGAAACATCTGGCTAGCCTGTGGATCGGCGACCAATTTTGCCCTCACGCGCCGACTAAAAGGGGCAGGACCCCGCGCGCTTTGCATTCTGGGGATATCGCACAAATTCTGTAGTGACCCCAAGATTGCCTACGGGCAATCGCCTATGGGCAAGTTTGGCAATGCCTTTCAACCATATCGGGAGATGACAGTTGAAGAACTCTTTCCTCTTGCAGCTGCACGTCCCAGAGCCGGCCGCCCGGCCAGGGCAGCCCCCGGACTTCAGCTGGGTGAAGGTGCCGGCGGCAGGTTCAGTCACACGTCCCGATATCAGCGTGGAGCCGGCTGCTATACGCGAGCACGCCTACGCGCTGATCCGCGTGCTTGACGACAACGGGGACGCAGTCGGCCCGTGGGATCCAAAGCTGGACCCCGAGACACTGCATCGCGGTCTACGGGCGATGATGCTGACGCGGGCGTATGACAACCGGATGTTCCGTGCTCAGCGCCAGGGCAAGACGTCGTTCTACATACCTTGCACAGGGGAGGAGGCAATCGGGGTTGCGCAGGCCATGGCGCTCGACCACCGCGACATGGCTTTCCCGACCTACCGGCAGCAGGGACTGCTTATCGCCCGTGGCTGGCCGTTGGTCGACATGATGAACCAGGTATTCTCCAACTCGAGGGACCGGCTGAAGGGCCGCCAGATGCCGGTTATGTATTCCGGCAAGGCCGTGGGATTTTTCTCGATTGTCGGCAATCTGGCCACGCACTTCCCACAGGCTGTCGGTTGGGCTATGGCCTCGGCCATCAGGCACGACGACCGGATCGCCGCGGGGTGGATCGGAGAGGGTGCCACCGCGGAGGGCGACTTCCACCACGCCCTGACGTTCGCCAGCGTCTATCGCGCCCCGGTCATCTTGAACATCGTCAACAACCAATATGCCATTTCATCCTTCCAGGGGATTGCGGGAGGCGAGCACACGACCTTTGCAGCGCGTGGCCTAGGTTATGGCCTGCCGGCCCTGCGTGTTGACGGGAACGACTTCCTGGCGGTGCATGCGGTGACCAGCTGGGCGGCCGATCGGGCACGATCGAACCTGGGCCCTACGGTCATCGAATTGCTCTCCTACCGCGCGTCGGCGCATTCCACGAGCGATGACCCGAGCAAATATCGGCCAGCCGACGAGGCCGGCCATTGGCCACTTGGCGATCCGATCGCACGCCTGCAGGCGCACCTGGTGGCACTCGGAGTGTGGTCGGACGAGCAGCATTCCCATCTGGCGGCCGAGGTGGATAGCGAGGTGCGTGACGCCCAGCGCGAGGCCGAAAGCTATGGCACGATGGGCACCGGCGAGCACCACAGTCCGGCGACGATGTTCGACGATGTCTTCAAGGAGATGCCCTGGCACCTTCGTCGTCAGCGGCAGGAACTGGGGTTCTGAACATGGCACGGATGAACATGGTACAGGCGCTGAACTCGGCGATGGACGTCATGATGGCTCGGAACGACACCGTCGTCGTCTTCGGAGAGGACGTTGGCTACTTTGGAGGTGTGTTCCGCTGCACCGAAGGTCTGCAGCGGAAGTATGGGCCGGATCGCACTTTCGACACGCCGATCGCCGAGGCGGGCATCCTGGCGACCGCCATCGGAATGGGCGTCTACGGTTTGCGTCCGGTCGTGGAGATCCAGTTTGCGGACTATATCTATCCCGCAACGGACCAACTCGTTTCAACCGCAGCGCGGCTCCGCTATCGGTCGGCGGGCGAATTCACTGCGCCCATTACCGTACGCACGCCGTGCGGTGGCGGGATCTTCGGGGGACAGACGCACAGTCAGAGCCCTGAGGCCATCTTCACCCACGTCTGCGGACTCAAGACGATCATCCCGTCAAACCCCTACGATGCCAAGGGGCTCCTGATCAGCGCGATCGAAGACGACGACCCGGTTATCTTTCTCGAGCCCAAGCGTCTCTACAATGGCCCGTTCAACGGCCACCACGATCAACCGGTGACACCGTGGGCCGAGCACCCGGCGGGAGAGGTCCCGGACGGGCATTACACGATCCCGCTCAGTAAGGCATCAGTCGTGCGGGCGGGCGAGGGCGTGACGGTTCTGACCTACGGAACCATGGTGCACGTCGCGATGGCGGCGGTGGCCGAGAGCGGAGTGGACGCCGAAGTGGTCGACCTGCGCACGCTGGTCCCTGTCGACATTGACACGATCGTGGCCTCCGTCACTAAGACAGGACGGTGCGCAATCATCCACGAAGCCACCCGCACGAGCGGCTTTGGCGCCGAATTGTCGGCGCTCGTCCAGGAGAACTGCTTCTACAGCCTTGAGGCGCCCATCGTGCGGGTTACCGGCTGGGATACACCTTATCCGCATTCGCTGGAGTGGGAGTATTTCCCCGGCCCCCGGCGCGTCGCGGAGGGGCTCCGCAGGGCGATGGAGGGCTGACATGGGACGCTTCGTGTTCAATCTCCCCGACGTCGGAGAGGGCATCGCCGAGGCGGAGGTTGTCAGCTGGCACGTTGCGATCGGCTCCGCGGTTGCCGAGGATGACCCGTTGGTCGACGTCATGACGGACAAGGCAACCGTGGAGATACCCTCTCCTCGGGCTGGTCGTGTTCTCGCGATCACGGGCGGCCCCGGAGACAAGGTTCGCGTCGGGGCAGAACTCCTGGTGCTCGACGTCGATAACAATGAGGCGGCGCTACCCCAGGACGAGGCGGCCTCGCCGGGTGCTGCCATTGCACCTCTTGCGGCGCCGACCATTCCTACACCGGCAGCCTCAGCGGGTCCGCTGCTTACAGTGGCAAAAGTGCGGCGCACACCTCAGGCGTCGGCTCGGGAGAAAATCGAAGCTCCGGCCGCCTCCGCTCGTCCGACCGGGGCAAAGCCGCTCGCCTCCCCCGCCGTACGGCGCCGTGCCTATGAGCTTGGCATTGCGCTGCAATTCATTCCCGGAACCGGACCGGCCGGCCGTATCGGCCATGCCGACCTCGATGCTTACATTGCTTCCGGGGAAAGTCCCGCGGTCGTGGCCTCGCGGCCGGCGGGAAGTGCCCGTCTGGAGAGCATCGAGGCGATCAAAATCATCGGCCTTCGACGTCGAATTGCCGAGCGCATGCAGGAGTCCAAACGGCGAATTCCTCACTACTCCTATGTCGAGGAACTTGACGTGACCACACTTGAGGAGCTTCGCGCTCACCTCAACGCCCGGCATGGGGCCGATCGGCCGCGGCTGACACTGCTGCCTTTTCTGATCCGCGCGCTGGTGCGCGCTGTTCCGCGGTTTCCTCAAGTCAATGCCCTTTTCGATGACGAAGAAGGAATTGTACGGCGTCACGCAGCCCTGCATATCGGCATTGCCACCCAGACGCCGCAGGGACTCATGGTGCCGGTCGTCCGCCACGCTGAGGCGCTGGACCTTTGGGAGGTGGCGTCCGAAATCTCCCGGCTCGCAGCCGCCACGCGAGACGGAATGGCCGCCCGCGATGAGCTGAGCGGCTCTACCCTCACGATTACCAGTCTCGGGCCGATTGGCGGCATCGTGACCACCCCGGTGATCAACTATCCTGAGGTGGCGATTATCGGCGTGAACCGTATAGTCGAGCGGCCGGTCGCGCGCGGTGGACAGATCGTAATCCGCAAGATGATGAACCTGTCCAGTTCCTTCGACCATCGCGTTGTGGACGGCTGGGAGGCGGCGCAGTTCGTGCAGGAGCTGAAGGGGCTGCTCGAGCAGCCCGCATCGCTCTTCGTTGAATGAGGAAGCGATATCGATGATCCGAACCAAGGTCCTTGTGGTGGGTGGTGGACCGGGCGGCTACGTCGCGGCCATCCGGGCTGGGCAACTGGGGTTGGACACCGTCCTCGTCGAGGCCGACCGGCTTGGGGGCACCTGCCTGATCAGAGGCTGCATCCCGTCCAAGGCGCTCATCCACGCGGCCGGAAAATTCGATAACATGCGACGCGCCGTTGGCGACGGCATTATTGGCATCACGTTGCGGGAAGCGCCGTCCATAGACCTGAACAGGACCATGCTTTGGAAGGATGGAATTGTCGACCGGCTCAGCGGCGGCGTCAGCGTCCTGCTGCGCAAGGCGAACGTACGCGTGCTCGACGGCTGGGCGACATTTTCCGACGCCAAGACATGCACGGTGCGGACCAGCGAGGGGGAGGAGATGATTCGAGCGGAACACGTCATCTTGGCGAACGGCTCGAATCCCGGAGCCCTCCCTGGACTGGAGTTCGGCGGCCCCGTGATCTCGTCCACCGAGGCCCTGGCGCTGGACCGTGTGCCCGAACGGCTTGTCGTGATCGGCGCAGGCTATATCGGCCTGGAGCTTGGGACGGCATTCAGGAAGCTGGGTTCAGAGGTTACGATCATCGAAGCACTTGAGCGGATCTTGCCAAACTGGGACGAACCGCTGACGAATCCGGTAAGGCGCTGGCTCGAGCGTGCAGGCGTTACTCTCCATCTGGGCGCTACTGTCGAGATGGTTGAGCGCAGGGAGGGCGCGGCCGAGGCGAGGGTGCGGACCGAGGATGGGATGACCCTCCCCGTAGCGGCTGACCAGGTGCTCGTGACAGTAGGCCGAAAGCCTTTGACGCAGGGCTGGGGGCTGGAGGCGATCGCCGTTGATATGGCCGGCCCATTCGTCCGCATCGACGAACGTTGCCGCACCTCGATGCGCGATGTGTGGGCCATCGGCGACCTTGTTGGCGAGCCGATGCTCGCGCACAAGGCATCGGCGCGGTGGCGGAACTCATCGGCGGTGCCCGGCGGCAGTTCGATCCCGTTGCCATCCCGGCGGTGTGCTTTACGGACCCCGAGATCGTCAGCATCGGCCTGAGCCCGGGGGACGCCGGCGCGCGTGGCGCCGACCTGATCGTTACCCAGTTCCCGTTCGCGGCCAACGGCCGCGCATTAAGCATGGAGGCGGGGGAAGACGGCGGATTTGTTCGCGTGGTCGCCCGCAGCGACGATCATCGCGTGCTCGGCGTCCAGGCGGTCGGCGCCCATGTTGCGGAACTCATCGGAGAATTCACATTGGCGATCGAAATGGGGGCACTTCTTGAGGACGTGGCCGGGACCATCCACGCCCACCCAACCCTGACCGAGGCATTTCATGAGGCCACCCTGAGGAGCCTCGGCCGCGCAATCCACGTCTAATGCCTCCATCGGTCCGGCGGCAAAGACGCTGCGCAAACACTGCAAGACGGAAATTGCGATCGGCAAAACGATAGCGAATTTCCGAGTGGCGGATGCGCTGTTCAAGATGGCCACCGACCCGAATGGTGGTGCGGTGTCCGTCGCCGCCGCGAAATTCTTTCTGAAAGCGCGAGCGGGCTGGAAAGAGTAAATCACCACGTCGGCTCCGATCGCGCCTAATCGCGGTCCATGCGGGAGGACTAATCCGCGCATCGCCCAACGCCTGGATACTAGCAGGGTCCATGCGGCCGGGTGATCGCGCTGCGGAAGCATTTCGCGCAACCCTGAAGTGAGACCGGATCGGCCTAAAACCGCGAAGGGGATGCCGGGGTTTTCAGGCGGTCAAAATATGCTTACTCAGTAGCGGTTGCGATCGCTTGACCCGATCGCCGATATCGAACCCCTCATGTAACAAAGAGGTCATCATCGACTACCTCGTGCACGGACCGCCGGTTCCACGACCTAGCGGCAGATGACATTCGTCGCCCTAACGGCGCGGGCGCACCTGGTCGATGTCGCCGTGTTCTGCGACAGCGATGACACGCACACCGCCAGTATCAGCTATTTCGCTTACGTCCGACTTGGGCGGCGGTGATGAGGGCCGAAACGATCGCGCCTACCCCAAGCGTCGTCGGTAAAGCGCGATCAGCCGCTCCCAGTGGCGCTCCGCGGCCGGATTGTCGTAGCACCAGCGTTGTGGGAAGGCGAAACCGTGGTGAACGCCGGGATACAATTCGATCTCCCCCGCGGTCCCAGCCCGTGAGAACAACCTCCGGAGCTCTTGGACCATAGGCAGAGGCGCCAACTTGTCGTGCTCGGCGCATGCAATGTAGAGCTCGCCTTTCATTTTGCCCAATGAGAGGTGCGGGCTTTCCTCAGCCTCGCTGACGAGCCAGGTCCCGTAGAATGAAGCAGCGGCGGCGATCCGGTCGGGATAACGCGCAGCAGCGGCAAGGGCATAGGGTCCGCTCATGCAGTAACCATGGCAGCCGACGGCACCTCTCTTCACCTCTTTCTGTTGATCAAGAAAAGCGAGCATCGAGCCGATGTTGTCCATTTCCGGGGGTATAGTCATCTTGGTGCGGACGGCTCGCATGCGCGTGTGCTCGGCGCTCCCCTCCTGCTGCACATCCGGTCCATAGATCGTATCCCGGCCGGCGCGGTAATAGAGATTGGGCAGCATCACGTAATAGCCGACGGTGCCGAGCCGGCGTGCCATATCCTTGAGCTCCTCGCGGATACCGTGCGCGTCCATCAGCAAGAAGACGGCAGGAGACGGTCCGTTGCGCTCGGGATGGCAGATGACGGTCTCCATCGCGCCGTCTTTGGTCGTGATGTCCAGCGTCTTTTCGATCATTGCCGTGCCTCCTCGGTCGCCAAGTTTAAGGTGTATAGCTAAGTCCGTGGGAATGGGCGTTCTTGTGCCGCGCCGGCCAGCGGTCGTGTCATGCCATCTGGTCCTCGAGCTCGGGCGTTGCCGAAGTTAATTACGGTGGCGCGATGGTCGAAGCGACGATCCGGGCGATCGATCCTTCTGCGGTTACCGCGAGCCGCGGCAAAGTCGCGAGGGCCAAACCGGTCGCTGCCCTCTACGAGCAGGCGCGCGTCCATCATCACGGCAGTTTTCCCGAGCTCGAGGACCAGATGGCATGACACGACCGCTGGCTGGCGCGGCACAAGAACGCCCATTCCCACGAACCGAGAACCCTATAGTATGCCTCGCTCACGGCGTCGCCACCTTGGCGGGCGACCAGTTTTAGCTGCTCCGATGCCCAGAGCGAGGCCAGCCATCACAAGACGGGGTATGACGTCGCCAGAGCGGGCGGATCCCCTGCCGCGGGATCAAGTTCGGCTCTATGATCCGGGATCAGCCGTCCAAGCCCACAACAGCGGGCATGTTCCAGCTCGGTGGGAAATTTGGTGTCGGGCGCTCGGGCGGAATCCCGAACACGGGCTTGATCTCGCTGACGTCGGAGGAGAGGCGGGCGCGGCCACATATAGGCCGATCCTAGCCTGGCCGAGCGGCGGGCCCAAGCCGCTACGAGCAGCAGCCGATCCCATAATTTCGACTTCAGAACTTCGGTATAATGAAAATAATGCCAACGGCCGAAGCAACTTTTGATCGCGACCCTAGCCGAGTTCAACCGGACCGAAGCGGCATTGCTAAGCCGCGGCTTGGACAGTGGAACGTCTGAAAGACTACGTAAGAGGGGATGGACATTAGCAAAGTTTAAACAGTGTGACGATTACAAGCTGCATGGGCTAGGAGTCCCAGATTTTGTCATCCAGAAGATCCGCGCCGGTGGCCGGTCTGATATTCCCATTGCCAATCTAGTACACGTGCTTGTCTCAAATCGATTTACGTGTTGCATTTGTCGTGATGTGACGAAATCAATCATTGTTCATCACATCCACGAATGGGCAGATAGTTACGACCATTCGGCGGGCAACTTGGCCGTGTTGTGTCTCGAGCATCATGATAGAGCGCACTCTAAAAGTTCGCTCTCACGTAATCTCGATCCAGACATGCTGAAAGCGTTTAAGAAGTCGTGGGAGACTAAGGTACGCGAACTGGATACCGAAGTCATTCTCGATGCATCGCGACATAATTTCGATGCATGGTGGCACTTCAATCATCTAAGGCTGTTTGAGCTGGCGCATTCACTTAAAGTTGATTTGAAAAAGATACCCGGTTACTTGGTGGCCTTGAAGGGAAGGCTCATTGATCGACAGGGGGTTCTGCAACCGCGGGGGGATAGCACTCTCTTCATGTATGCCGGCGGAGAGGGTATGGTTCTCTATGACTATGTACGGCAGGTAATGTTAAAGGTACTCTCGGGACTGACGGTTCTAAATATCTCGGATTACCTAGACCGGGGCGTCTTGGTCCCGGTACTCAAGCCTGGTGACTTCGTGTTTGTGCAAGGTGCTCACGTGTTTGCATCGTTTTGCGACCGCCATCGTGGACGCAACCAGAGATACCAAGGGACGCGACGAGCGAACCATGTTGAAATAACCTTCACCTTTGATCGCTGGGAGGCGACCTCCCAATCGGCTTGGGGATGGCTGAGCCGCCGGCGTGATGCTGCTAGCGTTTTGCGCGTGGTCAATGTCGAAACCCTCGATAGCAAACTGCATTTGGAATGCACCGTAATAGGCATTTCAGCTGCCGCAGCAGGCCTAAAGCAACGTGAGTACGCCTCGTTTCCTTATCGACCGGGAGTGGTACGCGTCGATGATCCGGAAGAAGAGGCCGAGGATTTTTTGGCCGATCCCGAAGAGGATGATCCGGCGGAGCCATTTTGAGAAGGTGATCAGCGTTAAAACTTCCAGCTTTCCGGCACCCGGTGAAAGGCCGCGTGGCCCTTGAACGCCCGCACCTCGGGCGGCAGCAGGCCGAAGCCGATCGCGCAGCGGCCGTAGCGGTCGTTGATGCGGTCGATCAGCGGCGACAGTTTCTGGCGCCTCCGATTGTCGAACGCGAACAGATCCGGCTGATGCATCGCGGCGGGAACCTCCGATGAAGAACCAGGCGAGCGCAGCCAAGCAGGCGGTCGTGATCGGCGGATCGCTCGGCGGTCTCTTCGCCGGGCTGCTGTTGCGCTCGATCGGATGGGATGTCGACATCTATGAGCGCTCGCCGCAGGACCTCGACAGCCGCGGGGCGGCATCGTGCTGCAGCCCGAGGTGCTGGAGGCGTTCCACCGCGCTGGCGTTCAATATGACACCTCGATCGATGTCGAGTTGAAGGAGCGGGTGTTTCTGGACCGCAGCGGCGGCCTCGCGCGGCGCCTTCCGATGCGCCAGATGCTGACCTCCTGGACGTCGCTTTACGGCGCCATGCGGCGGCATTTCCCGGCCGAGCATTACCACCAGGGCGCCGAGCTCACCGACTTCGCGCAGAACGCCGAGCGGATCGAAGCCCGTTTTGCCGATGGCCGCGAGGTGACAGGCGGTCTGATGGTTGCCGCTGATGGCGGTGGGTCCTTCGTGCGAGGCCGCCTGATGCCGGAGGTACGCGCCGACTATGCGGGCTACGTCGCTTGGCGCGGTCTCGTTGACGAGCCGGAATTGACTGATGAAGCAGCTGCGCTGCTGCGGGACCGCTTCAGCTTCTTCGAATACCCGAACTCGCACATGCTGGCCTATCTTGTGCCTGGCGAGCGTGAGGCGATCGAGCCGGGCAAGCGCCGCTACAATTGGGTCTGGTATCGTAACACGGCGGAGCAGCGTTTGACGGAGTTGCTGATCGACGCCGGGGGACGGCAGCGCGCCTCCTCGATCCCGCCCGGGCTGCTCTCAGCCGCGTCAGAAACTGATCTACGCGAAGCCGTCGCGCGGCACCTGCCTCCCGCTTACCGTGCGCTTGTGGCGGCGACGCGCGCGCCGTTTCTGCAAACCATCCAAGACCTGTCCGTGCGCCGGATGGCGGTGGGCCGTATCGCGCTGGTGGGCGACGCGGCTTTTATCCCGCGGCCGCATACCGCGGCCAGTACCGCGAAGGCCGCTGGCAATGCGCTGGCGCTGGTCGACGCGTTGAAAAGGGAGACGGATATTCCGGCCGCTCTTCGGGCTTGGGAGCCCGACCAGATCCAATTCGGGCTTCATCTGCGCCGCCAGGGCAAGCTGCTGGGCGACCAGTCGCAGAAGCGTTATCCGGAACCAAGACCCACCTGATCAGGGGCTCTGAGTTGTCGGCGGTCAGGTTCGCTCGCGACTTGTATGGGGCTCTTCCTGTCAAG
>CAVSZA010000042.1:0-31339 GCA_963732095.1 uncultured Alphaproteobacteria bacterium | reverse complement strand
TCAACTCGCGGCGCTTCCCGGCATAGCGCAGTGAGCTTCAGGACATCGGCAGTGTCGGCGTCGCGTCGAAGTTAGGAGGGCCGAAGCAAGCTGATCTTCCTGTACACCCTAGCCCTCAATAGGTCGTGCCGAGCTTCAGATAACGGTAACGATCGATTGTCTTGACGCCGATCTCGTGTTGTTCGCCTTGCCGGTTCACGGTCAGTTCGACCGTGATCCCGGCTTCGCCCCGGCCCCATAATGCGCGATAAAAATCCGCCAGATTGCGGACTGTCGACCCGTCGATCGCGACGACCCGGTCGCCGTGCCGGATCCCCGCCCCGGCAGCCGGGCCTTCCGGTGCGACGCGGCGCACCACGAGTTCGCCGTCTATCTCCTGGAGATTGGCGCCGAGCCACGGCCGCGCCGAGGACGGCCGCCCGAGCGCGATCAGGTCGCCCATTACCGGCCGCAGCCGATCAATCGGCACAAACATGTTGCCCGGAAACCCGCTATCGGCATCCCCCACGATCAGCGACCCGATCCCGACGAGCTTGCCGTCGGGCGCGATCAACGCGGCGCCGCTCCATGCGGGACTGGGTGGCGCAGTGAAGATCGCGTCTTCCAGCAAATACTCCCAATAACCGGCGAAGGTCCGACGGGAGACCACGACAGCGGCTTGCGCCGCCTCGGCTCCGCCATGGCCCGCGACAATCACCGGCGTCCTCTCGGCGAGGCCGTTTGCCGTTCCGATCGGCATCGGCTTCACCTCCAACGGCTCGACCGCGCGCAAGAGACCCAGCCCCGTCTCCGTATCGAAGCCGATGATCTCCGCGCGGCTGGCCTTGCCTGCGGCGGTCGTCACCTCGGCCGCCATCGCCTCGGTGATCAGATAGCCGATCGTCACGACGAGGCCGGCGTCGTCGATCACCACCCCCGAACCGTCGCGCTCGGTGCCGAGCAAACTCGCGGTCCGCGCCTCGGCAGGGATCTCGGCCTGCACGCGAACGACCGCCCCGAGTCGACGCGCTGGATCGGTGTCCGGGCCGGCGGCCAAAGAGGCTGGTCCAGCAAGCAGGAGCAGCGCCGAACCGAGGCGGACGGTCAACCAACAGATCCGCGCAACGCTCGGCATGCGGCACCTCCCTCAAGATGCGTCCGGTGTGGAATTCATCGATTTCATTGCGAGGGGGCGTTCGGTTCGCCGGCGCCATAAAGCTCGGCGGCGTCGCGGGCGAGCAAGGACCGCGATGCGGGCCGCATGTAGACCATATGGCCACCGTCATAGACCCGGAGCTGAATTGTCGACCGCGTCGCCTCGGGAATCTCCAACTGGTCGACGAGCCAGCGCGAGCTGAGATACGGCGTCACCAGGTCGTAGCGCCCGTTGACGATCAAAACCTTCGTCGCCGGGTGCTCGAGCAGCGCCGCCTCGAGCGACGACATCGCAAGGCCTTCGGTGCCGTGCTGACGTTCGCCTTGCCAGTTCCATTGCTGCGAGACGTCGTGGGGCAGGACGCGGTAGGGCTGATCGGTGTGGACCCCGAGCACCTCGGCAAGATAGCCGTTGAATGCCGTGCCATAGGCGGCGACGGCCGGAGGCAGCACCGGGTCCCCGCGACCGTCTTCCGGGCCGGCTGGCCCGAGGATCGTCGTGTCGTAGACGCTGACTACCTCGCCCTGATTACGGCGGATCTCGCGGGCGAAGACGTGGCGCGGAACCCGGCCGCGGTAGCGACGCACGATATCCGCCGGAACCCCGGCGATTTGGGCGACGCGGGCAATCAAAGGGTCGGCGGCGGAAGGCTGCCCCTTCAGACCCGCCAGACCCACCAAATAGTCCGAGAGGGCGAAGCGCTCGGCCTCCGCTGCGCTGCCGCCGCCAGAAGCTGCGTCGTAGACGGCCGCGGTCGCAGCGTAGGAGGGCAGAATGAAGGCGGCGGCGAGAAGATCGCGTTCTGTCTGATGCAAGGCAGAGAGGTCGAGCGCCGGAGACACCAGGACGAGGCCTTTGACGATCACGTCAACGTCGTGCGGCAGGGTTTGTGCCATCGCCGCCGCCCGGAACCCGCCATAGCTCTCCCCGACGAGCCAGACCGGCGACGTCCAGCGCTGATGCCGGGTCAGCCACAGCCGGATCACCGAGCCGAGCGAGGCGATATCGGCGCGCACATCCCAAAAGGGCTTGTCCGGATTTTCCTCCTTGCCCTTGCCGCGGCTGAAACCGGTGCCGACCGGATCGACAAAGACCAGATCGGTAAAGCCCAGCCAGGTGGCCGGGTTATCAATGAGGTGAACGGGAGGGGCCGGCACGGCGCCATTTTCCGGGGTCTCCAGGATCTGCGGGCCGAGAGCGCCAAGATGCAGAAAGACCGAAGCCGCACCGGGCCCGCCATTGAAGATGAAGCTGACAGGTCTGGCGTTGCCATTCTCGCCATCTGTGAGGTAGCTGACCGTGAAGATCGATGCGGTGGTGTTGCCCTTGGCGTCGGACACCGGCAACGTCTCTGCCACCGCCTCGTAGTCGAGCCGGCGCTCGTTCAGTTCCATCGTATGGTGGGTCGCCACCCGCGCCGGCAGTTCGCCATTTGCACTCTCATCTGCCCGCGAGTTAGGCGTCCAGAGGATGGCCAACAGCAGCAAAGACACGACCGCAATAAATTTCGGCATCGAGCGCCTCGAATTTTGCCGCCTCGAATTTTGCCGCCTCGAATTTTGCCTGGCGGCGACTCGGCAGACGAGCGACAGGTGAGAGCGAACTATGTCGATTCTGTGGGATCGGGGCGGTAAGCTCCAGCATTATCGAATTTCCGGGAGGAGAGTCACATGCCGAGTTCCGCCCGCGTTGCGCTGATCACCGGCTGCGGCAAGCCGATCGGCATCGGCAATTCGACCGCCCGCGCGCTCGCCGCGGCCGGCGTGACCGTCGTCGTCTCCGACGTCGTGCCGACCGGTGTCGCCAACGAGCACAATGTTCAAGGCGACACGGACAGCTCCTGGCAGGGTGTCGACAGCCTTGTCGATGACCTCGTGCGTAGCGGCAGGAACGCGTCCTCGACCCTCGGCGACGTCAGCGTCGAGGCGGATGCCGGGCGCATGGTCGAAGAAGTGCTGAGGCGCTACGGGCGGCTCGACATTCTCGTTAACAATGCCGGCGCGCCGCAGGGCGCCGACCGCAACGAGATCGAGGACGTGCCGGTCGAGGCCTGGGACCGCACGATGGGCGTCAACGCGCGCGGCGCCTTCCTGATGTCGCGCGCCGCCGTGCCAGCGATGCGCAAGGCCGGCTGGGGCCGCATCGTCAGCGTCTCCTCGAAGGCGGCGTTCCGCCCCGGCAAGCATCGCGCCGCCTATGCCGCCTCGAAGGCGGCGATCGTCGGGTTCACCAAGTCACTCGCGTTCGATCTGGCGGCGCACGGGATCACCGTCAACGCGGTCTGCCCTGGCCCGATCCGCACCTCGCGGGCGATCAGCACCAACCGGCGCGAATACGGCGACGACCTCGAAATCGGCTTTGCCGAGCGCGCGAAGGCGATCCCGGTCGGCCGTTTTGGCAGCCCGGATGAAGTCGCGGCGGTGATCGCGTTTCTTGCCTCCGACCAAGCCGCGTTTGTAACCGGCCAGGCGATCGGCGTCGACGGAGGCTGGTAAGGGCGGCTAGGCCGGGATGATCAAGCCGATGCTCTTTTTGGCCCTGACGGCACTTCTGAGCGCCTGCGTCAGTCCGGACAATGTCCGGGCCGCCCCCGAAGACACCTGGACGTGGCAAGTAAACCGGAATTTTCAGCAATTTGCGCACTGCGTCACCGATATGCTGAACAGCGCGCCGGTGCACTCCTGGTTCTACCAGGCGCCGCGGCCGATCACGAGTTTCGACCAGCAGTGGCAAAGACATCGCATTATCCTGAAGTCAATCGATCCCTTGGGCATCGAACAGGTGCACATTGAGGTCGACGGCATCGACGAACACGACACGCGAATAGTCGCCGGTGCCAAAAACCTGGAAGCATTCGGCGGCGGCGCGCCAATGGTCTACGTCAGAGGCTATGTCGATCTCTGCGCGCGAGGGTAACGAAAACCACGGAATGGGGAGTATCTGATGAAGAAGATCGAGATTACCGCTTACGGCGCCCCGGAAGAGGTCGCGCATTGCATCGACGCACCGGCGGTCGCCGACCCGGGCCCAGGTGAAGTCCTTTTCGACGTTCTCGCTTTTCCGATCAACCCGGCGGACATCTCTTTTTGCCGCGGCAGCTATCGGCTGCGCCCGCCGTTACCCGCGACACCCGGTGCCGAAGGCCTCGGGCGCGTCGCCGCCGTCGGCGCGGGCGTTACTCACGTGAAACCCGGCGACCTGGTGATCAACATGCAGCGCGAGAATTGGACGCAGCGCCGCCGCGTCAGGGCCGAGGACGTGGTGCCGATCCCGCTGGGTCTCGATCTGGCGCAAGGTGCGATGCTGCGCATCAATCCGCCGACCGCACTCTTGCTGCTGGAGGATCACGTCGCGCTGAAGCCGGGCGATTGGGTGATCCAGAACGTCGCCAATTCTGCGGTGGGGCGGCATGTGATCGTGCTGGCCAAGGCGCGCGGTGTGCGCACGGTCAATGTCGTACGCCGCGACGATGTCGCGGCAGAGCTCCGCGACCTCGGCGCGGATGTCGTGGTGAAGGACGGCCCCGACCTCGCCGAGCGCGCCCGTGCAGCCGCCGGCGGAGCACCAATCCGGCTCGGCATCGATGCCGTCTCCGGCGAGGCCTGCAAGCGGATCGGCGACTGCGTCGCCGATGGGGGTGTCGTCGTCAGCTATGGGGCGATGTCGGGCCAGGACCCGGTGATGAGCCGGGCGGCGGTCAACATGCGCGGCGTCAATCTGACCGGGTTCAATCTCGGCCGCGGGCTCGCGAAGCGCACACCTGAGCAGGTGCGCGGGATCTATGCCGACCTCGCAGCCAAGCTCCGCGACGGCGGGCTCAAGGCGCCGATCGATGCGTTCTACCCGATCGAGGAGATCCGATCGGCACTCATCAGGGCGCAGCAGGGCGGCCGGCAGGGCAAGGTTCTGGTGCTGCCCAATGGACCACTGCAATGACTGATTCCAGCCACCAAGGCCTGATCCTGGATCAGTTCACGCGCCAGGCGGCATTGTTCAGCACGGCCGCCCCGATCACCAACGCGGACGCATTGCGGATGATCGTCGAGGCCGCTCGGCCGGAACCGGACGATACGGTTCTCGATGTCGCGTGCGGCGGCGGCATCGTCGTGTGCGCCTTCGGCCCACATGTGCGCCGGGCGACGGGTATCGACGTGACCCCGGCAATGCTCGATCAGGCGCAGAGGCTCGCGGCGGAGAAGGGGTTGACAAATGTCGACTGGCGGCAGGGAGATGTGAATTCGCTGCCGTTCGGGGACGGCAGCTTTACGATCGTGTTCACGCGCTTCTCGGTGCACCATTTTCCCGACCCGGCCGCGGTCTTGCGGGAAATGGCTCGCGCCTGCGCGCCCGGGGGACGGGTCGTCGTCGTCGATATGTACGCCTCGCAGGACCAAGCCAAAGCGGCGGAGTTCAACCGGTTGGAGCGTTTGCGCGACCCCTCCCATATGCGTTCGCTGAGCTTGGCCGAGCTGAAAGCCCTGTTCGGCGAGGCCGGACTGCCGGAGCCCGAGGCGAGCTTCTACGAATTGCGGGACGAGGTGCGCAACCTGCTGGCCCGCTCCTTCCCCGCGCCGGGCGACGACCTCACGATCATCGAATTGTTCAAAGCTTCCGCCGCGGATGACCGGCTCGGCGTACCAGTACGTATCGAGGGCGAGCGGATCCACTACGCCTATCCGGTGGCGATCCTCGCCGCGCAACGCCCGGCGCAATGAGCATCGCGGCGCCCTTCGAGCATTATGAAGGCGAGGTTCTGCGCGAGTGGATCGACGCCAACGACCACATGAACCTCGCCTATTACACGGTGCTGTTCGACTACGCGACCGATGCGCTGTTCGACGCCATCGGCATCGGCCGCCAATACAAAGACAGCACCGGCAACGGTACCTTCGTAGTCGAGACGCATAATTTGTACGAGCGCGAACTGCTGCTCGGTGACCGCGTGCGCGTCAGCACGCAGATCCTCGGCATGGACGGCAAGCGCCTGCATCTGGCGCACGAGATGTTCATGGTCTCGAACGGGCAGCGCGCCGCTACACAAGAATTGCTGTACCTGCACGTCGATCTTGGGGCGCGCCGCGTCGCGCCGTTTCCGGACGCGGTGCGGGAATGCGTCGCGGCCGCAGCGGCGGCGCACGCCCATCTTCCGCACCCCAATTGGGCGGGCCGCCGCATCGCCATGCTCGGCTGAAGTGCCCCTCACCCTAACCCTCTCCCCGCTTACCGTCGCTTACCGGGAGAGGGTTAGGGTGAGGGGCTATTCCGCTGCTTCGCGCGCGTCCTCGATGAACGCAGGAGGAGCCAATTCCAACAGCGTAGCCGCTTCGATCTCCGGCAGCGCCTCGACGCTGCGCAGTTTGCGGTCCATTGCGCGCCGGCGGACGCCGGCCTCCTCGACGACCTTCTGCGCTTCGTCCAGCTTTTTGTGCACCTTGTCGAAAACGCCGCCGAATTTTTCGAATTCGGTCTTGACTGCGGAAAGGACCTGCCAGACTTCGCTCGAACGCTGCTGGATCGCCAAGGTGCGGAAGCCCATTCGAAGCGAGGTCAATAGCGAGACCAATGTCGTCGGGCCCGCCACCATGATGTGGCACTCGCGCTGCAGCCAATCGACCAAGCCCGGCCGTCTGATGACCTCGGCGAACAGTCCCTCGGTCGGCAGAAACATCACCGCGAAATCGGTGCTGTGCGGGGGCGCGACATATTTGGCGCAGATGTCCTTGCCGGCGCTGCGCACCCGCGTTTCGATGCCGCGCAACGCCGCCTCTGCCGCTTCCAGATCGCTTCGCTCGGTTGCCTCGACCAGCCGGTCGTAATCCTCGGTCGGGTATTTCGCGTCGAGCGGCAGCCACAACGGCATCTCACCGTCCCCCGGCAATTTGACCGCGAACTCGACCCGCTGATTACTGCGCGGCCGCACCTCGACATTGCGCGCGTATTGGTCGGCCGTGAGGATCTCCTCGAGGATGTTGCCGAGCGCCACCTCGCCCCAGGTCCCCCGCGATTTGACGTTGCCGAGGATGCGCTTCAGGTCGCCGACACCTGTCGCCAGCGCCTGCATCTCGCCGACGCTCTCGTGCACTCGGGTCAGCGAGTTGTTGACCATCTTAAACGACGCGCCGAGCCGCTGCTCGAGGGTCCCTTGGAGCTTTTCGTCGACCGTCTGCCGCATCTGCTCGAGCTTCGCGGCATTCTCCGAGCGCAGCACGTCCAGGCGGCCCTCAACGGTATTGCGCAGCGCGTCTTGCTGGGTATCGGACTTCCGGGTTAGCTCCGTTACCGCGACACCGAGGCGGTCCCCCAGTTGCTGGAGGGTATGTTGCACCTCCTCGCGCAAGGCTTTGGCGCTGGTCGCTGCCTCTTCGCGCAACATTTTGGCGTCCATGGCGCTCTCTTGCCGCCCGCGCGCGAGCTCGTCCCGCAAACCTTGCTCAAGCCTCAGCAGAGAGGCTTCGAGGATCTGCTGTTGCCAGGCCGGGTCGAAGCGGAGGCGAACAAATATCCCCGCCGTCAGCGCTGCTCCAACAATCGCGACGGCGAGACTGACAGCCGGGAGCAGCTCTATCGTCACCGCGACCTTAGTCCCGCAGCGGTCCGCCGACTGTCATGCTGAGAACATAGAGCGAACATGGATCCGAAATTAAACCGATCCCGCCGACGATGTCGAGAATTTCTGTATGAGTGGGATTAATCTGTGGTTATCGAGGGTTTCCGGCCACCACGGCGTTCACAGGCGGCCGTCCGATTGACGCGCGAGCGCCGCAGCGATTTGAAAAGTTCATCCAGCGAGGTTTGCCCGATGCCCGAAGAAACCAAAGACTTCACCATGTTCCCGCACGATTGGCACTCGACCGCTTACGTTGCGGAGTGGATCACGCGGGACGCGGCCCGCGACCCTGAGCGGCGCCCGCTATTACAGCAAATGTTGTCGTTTGCGCCGTTTCCGCGTGATGCCCAGTTGGACGTGCTGGATGTCGGCGCGGGTTATGGCGCGGTCAGCGAAGAGGTGCTGCATGCCTTCCCAGCGGCTCGCGTCACGTTGCAAGATTATTCCCAGCCGATGCTCGACCGCGCTCGCCGGCGTCTCGCCGAACGGTCCGATCAACTCAGCTACGTCCTCTGCGACCTCGTCGACCCGTCATGGCCGGAGCAGGTCGGCGGCCCCTTCGACCTCGCCGTCTCTGCTATCGCCCTCCACAATCTGCGCGCCGCCGAAAAGATCTTCGCCTGCTACCGGGCGATCCACGATCTGCTCAAACCCGGCGGCTGCTTCCTGAATTGCGACCGCTTCGTCGAGGGAATAGAGCCGCATCTGGCCGAACTCCGTAAGGCTGGGTTCGGCCTTGTCGAATGCCCCTGGCGGGAGTTGCCTCGGGCCATCTTGGTTGCTACTCGGATTGGCGTCTAGCTCTGCCTATCCCCAGCGCGATCGAGCGGCCAAGCAAAGCTCACTTCATGGCCGTCGGGATCGGTAACATGAAAGAAACGCTCGCCCCATTCCGCGTCGCGCGGCGGCGCCTCGATCCGATAGCCGGGCCTCTCCGACATGGCATTCCGTTAGAGGGCGGAGCGGCGGCTCGAGCCGCCGCCGTCGATCGTGATGATCGAGCCGGTAGTGTATCCAGAGAGGTCGGAGGCGAGGAAGGCGGCCATCCAGCCGATCTCCTCGGGCTTGGCGGCGCGGCCGAAGGAGAGCGGCTTCATGTATTCCGTCCAGCGTTCGGGGTCGCCGAATTGGGTCTGCGCGCGCGTGCGCATCAGCGTGACGAGCCGCTCGGTCATGACTGGGCCGGGGTTGATGCCGACGACGCGCAGCCCGTCGCGCGGCGCCGTGCCGCCCATCGCCCGGGTGAACGCCATCAATGACGCATTCCCCGAGGACCCGGCGACATAATCGAAATCGGGGTTCTCGCCGGCGGCGCCGAGGATGTTGATGATGACCCCCTTCTTGCGCTCGCGCATCAGCGCGTAGAAGCGGCGCGTCATGTTGATGTAGCCGAACACCTTCAGATCCCACGCGGTGCGCCAGCGCGCCTCGTCGATGGCGTCGATGTCGCCGCCGGGGATCGCCCCGGCATTGTTGATCAGGATCTCGGTGTCGGCGCACGCCTCGGCGAGCCTGTCGACATTTCGGCTGTCGGAAAGGTCGAGCGGATAAAATCTCACCGCGACATTGTGCTTGGCGACGATCGCGGCCCGTGCGGCTTCGAGGTCGGCCGCAGTGCGCGACACCAGCACGACGTCGCAGCCCTCCTCGGCCAGCGCCCCGGCGCAAGCCCGCCCGATCCCCTTCGACGCGCCGGTGACCAGCGCCTTGCGTCCCCTCAACCCCAGTTCCATCCCACCCTCCCCAACAGAGGACCGCATCCTAAGGCTTGTCCGTAAATTAACGAATTGACCTTTGAAAGAATAAAATATTGGTTACAACCGCTCCCATATGTTGTGGTTGTGATCGATGCTGAACCTATCCGAGAGCGATTTTTGACGGTAGCGCGGTATCTTGATGAACGGGGTCGTCGTCTGGTCGCGGCAGCGGAGGCTTATGCGGCGGGTTATGGTGGCATTACCGCGGTGGCGCTGGCAACCGGCTTGGCGCCGCGCACGATCGGGCGAGGTCTGAAGGAATCCGCAGCGATATTCTCCGTTATCCGCCTGGGACGACCTCACAACGTTAGGGCGAGCCCATAATAGCGCAGTTCGCCGGATTCGCGATCGTTGTGATCCCGCTGAAAGAGTTGCCGCTCAGTTGCGCGGTCACGCAAAAAGGATCATAGATTGCGGTTGCGCTCGGGGTTCCGGAACTGGTGAAACTGTTTTTTGACACCAACAAGTTGTTGTTGCCGTATATCAGGCCTTCCTCGCCGTAATCGACCATTTTGTAATTTTGTGATGCGGCCCCCTGGATGATCTGATTGCCCGAGATCGTGGCCGCGCCGCCATTGGCGATGTCGATCGCCAGGCTGCTGGAGCCGGCGCGGCAGCCGAGGGCGGAATTCGCCGCTCCGTCGTAAAGCTGGTTGTTCACGATCGTCGTGACCGCCGCGCGGCTCTTGACGTCGTGCCCGATCAACTGGCCGCAGAACAGGCTGTTGCTTACCGTCAGGCTGCCGGCCTCGTTCACGTAGAGGCCATGTTGGAAATAGTTGGTATTGGGGTTGCCGTTGTTGATGAACTTTGAATTGAGAATGGTGATCGTTTCGCTGGGGTCGTCGCCGGTTAAAATACCCTCCTGATTACCGGTAAAGGTGCTGTTCTGGACGATCACGTGCGCCGGGCCAGTGTTCTGGTCCCGAATTCCCGCGCCGTTTCCGCCTAGGCCGTTGGCGATCTGCGCGCCCGTGAAAGTCAGCCCGTTTACGGTCAAGCTTGCAACCGTGAGAATAATGCCTTTCTCGTTCGGCAGAGCCTCGGTCGCCTTCAGCACTACTGGCTGGCCGGGGTAATTTGGGTTGACCTCGATCGTCATCGGCCGCGTTACATAGGGAAAATCGTTCGTATATGTCCCGGGCATGATCTGGATATCATAATGGTTCCCAGGAGCGGTATCGGCGTCAGCGCGAGAAACCGCAGCGCTGACCGTCTGATATTGACCGCCGGGCCCGACTGACAGAACAATCGTGTTCGTCTCGGCGGGGGCGGCCGCCGCGGATATTCCAACTGTGGCCCACAATGACAGCAAGTAGAGTTGCACGCGCATGGCACTTTTCCCCTAAACCTCCGGTCATGGTTAACCGTCAGGTTGAGTGTATCCGTGGAAGCCCGCCAAATGCTGAATTGAGATTGTGGCATTGGAGACGCTGCGGAATGACGTGGGCATCAAGGCGCCCGGGTGATCCCATGATTGACGGGTTATTATCATGATGCGTTTGGTTATGCAGCCCGGCATGGTCTACCAATACCCGCTCTGGGGGGTCGGACTCCTGTTGGTCGGGCTGGCGGCACTCGGCGCGGTGGTCTTCGAATTGGCCGCGCACCAATTCTTATCGGTCGAGTTCCGCCGCCGGCACAATGATGTCACCGCAGCGGTATTTTCGGTCGTCGGAGTGACCTTCGCGGTGCTCCTGGCGTTTGTGGCCATGCTCGCCTGGGACGGCTTCAACAAGGCCAAGGCGGCCAGCTATGCGGAAGCCTCGCGCGTTCTCGACGTCTACAATGCCTCTGTCGGCTTTGCTGACCCTGACATTTCCGCCATGCGCGACGACATCGTCGGCTATCTCGAGACAGTGGTGAAGGTCGAGTGGCCCGCGCAGGCTGAGGGCCGGGTCGTCGATCGGGGTGCGGCCTACCTGGAGAATCTGAACAGGATCGCGATCGGTCTCAAACCTTCCGGCGTCGCAGACGGAAACCTGCAGGCGCTGCTGTTGCGATCCCTCGCGCAGCTTCGGGACGCAAGGCAGCAGAGACTGCTTGCTGCCGAGACTACCATTCCCGCGGTCGTCTGGGTCGTCACGCTCGTCGGCGGCGGCCTCACGATTGCGTTCGGCTCTTTCCTCGGTTTTCCGAGCCTCGGCATGCATCTTGCGCTGTCGGCAATGCTGGCGATTTCCGGAGCGCTGGTGCTGATTCTGATTATTGCCCTCAGCAACCCGTTCCGCGGCGACTTTAGGGTATCGACACTGCCGTTCGATCGGGTGTTGTCCCAGATCCAGGCATCCGCGACCCGGTCTTGAGGTGACACCCTATTCCGCTCAAGGTCAGACCTAGCGCCGCAGAAAGCCCTCGATCATTGCGTTCATTGGATAAAGACAAAGGCCCGCTTGCCTGCGCCGCGGTCCTCGATCTAGCGATAAGATGCGCTGGCGATTTGTTGCCGCATAACGGCGAGAATAGCTTGGGGCCGCCCGCCGTTTCGCTCGACCACGCCCTCGAGCTGGGAGCGTCCGTTTGCTGCCATGCTGAGCCCGTCGATGATTAGGTCGCTGATTTTGTAAGATCCGTTCTGCGCAGTCAGACGCCAATCGACTTGGATCGGCTGATAAGCACCGGACCCGCGGATGATCTTGCTGGAGACGATCGCCCCATCCGAATTGGGCCTGCTGCCGGTTACGCAGGGGCGTCCGCCATCCTCGGTGTAATCCGACAGTTTTTCGCTGTAGGTGAGCACGACGTAACTCTCGAACAGCCCGAGAAACTCCTGCTGCTCCGCTGGGGTAAACATCCGCCAAAAACGGCCCAGCACAAAGCGGCCGAGACCGGCAACGTCGAAGTCCTCACGGAACAGCTGGTGGAAGCCTGCCAGCCTCTGCTGCGGCGAGGTGCTGCTGGTAACTGCCTGCAGCTGGTTGCCGAGGTTGTTGACGAACGCGGCTGGATCCATGCCCGCCCCAGCGGGGATCGACGGCGCCACCGCCCCGGTCAACAGGACCACAGTGGCGGTAAAAAATGTACGTCGCAACATTGCAGTCACCCTGAGATATCTGGCGTATGAGAGATAGCGGCTGTGCAGCAAAAAAGGTGTGAACCAGTTCACAGTTAACCTCGTTTTGCTCGATCCAGCCCTCTCGCTCCCCATCGCGCCTTCAGATAGACGCGAGCCGCCGACACGCTACTAAGAAGCCTGGTGGGGTAATCGCCGAATATTCTGCGGCGCAATATTGCCAGAAGACCCGGCGCGAGTGCTCCCGCAAATTGCCGATATGTTCGCTTCCAGTCGTCTTCGGTCACTCCAACGACAGAGAACCAGCAGCGCCGCCATCCGCGGCTCGTTCATCCGAATGCCGACCCGGTAACAGGTGACACGCGGCTGGGTCACTTCGAACAGAGCGGCCGGGATTAGAAGAAGGAGCCCCGCGGGTTGATGGGAACTCCTAGCCAATTGCGTTAACTATTTTTTGCCGAAAATTTTCAAGATTTCTTAAGTTTGCCTTGCAATTTTTGCATGACTTCCACTCCAAAAGAGGATGGCAAGGTTGCTCACGCTTTTTTTGCATCTGATCAAGGACGAGTTGGGTGTCACAGCGATCGAATACGCGCTGATCGCAGCATTGATCGCGGTCGCCGCGATCGCCGCCTTTACACTGGTGGGGACTAACCTCAGCACTACCTTCAGTTACGTCGCAAGCCAATTGTAGCACCAACAATGACCGGCCGCGGCGTCGGGTCTTCGAATTTCCACGATGCCGCTTTCTGGCGCCAGATAGCTCTCCGGAGAAAATGCCCGCACGTTGCGTGCTGGCAAGGGGATTTGGAGGCTTCACTAGGCCGGCATAGCCGCCGCTTCCACTGACATCGCGGGCTGCACCTCGCGCAAGTGGCACGCGACGTTGTGGCCGGGCAGGATTTCGCGCATTGCCGGCTCCTCCTTGGAGCAGCGCTCGAAGGCGTAGGGGCAGCGGGTGTGGAAGCGGCAGCCCGACGGCGGGTCGATCGGGCTCGGCACGTCGCCCTTTAATATGATGCGCTGCTTTGCGGCCTCGGGGTCGGGGACCGGCACCGCGGAGAGCAGCGCCTCGGTATAGGGGTGTTGCGGGCGGGTGAAGAGGGCGCGCGTGTCGGCGATCTCGACGATCTTGCCGAGATACATGACCGCGATGCGGTGGCTGATGTGCTCGACGACCGCGAGGTCGTGCGCGACGAACAGGTAGGACAGGTGGAATTCGGACTGCAGGTCGCCCAACAGATTGATCACCTGCGCCTGGACCGAGACGTCGAGCGCCGAGACCGGCTCGTCGCAGACAATCAGGCTCGGGTGCAGTGCCAAGGCGCGGGCAATGCCGATGCGCTGGCGCTGGCCGCCCGAAAATTCGTGCGGGAAGCGGTCGAGCGCCTCGGCGCGCAGCCCCACCTTGAGCGCCAATTCCGCGACCCGTTCCGCCAATTCGCGGCCGCCGGAGACGCCGTAATTGACCAACGGCTCGCCGATGATGTCGCGGATCCGCAAGCGCGGGTTGAGGGAGGAATAGGGGTCCTGAAAGACGACCTGCAGCTGGCGCCGCCAGGGCCGCATCTGCTGGCGCGTCAGGCGGTCGATGCGCTCACCGTTGATGCGGACCTCGCCCGCCGTCGGGTCGATCAGCTTCAGGATCGCCTTGCCTGCGGTAGACTTGCCGCAGCCGCTCTCGCCGACGAGACCCAGGGTCTCCCCCGCGGCGATGTCGAAGGAGATGCCGTCGACCGCATGGACCTGACCGACGGTGCGCTGCAGCAGGCCTTTCCTGACCGGGAAATGCTTGACCAGCCCCCGTACTGACAAGAGAGGGGCCGAAAGGAGCGGCTCGGTCGCGGTCATGCCGCGGCGACCCGGTCGGAGTGGAAGCAGGCGGCGAAATGGCCGGGCTCCTTCTCGTCGAAGGCCGGCATTTCGCGGCGGCAGATGTCGGTCGCAAAGGCGCAGCGCGTCTCGAACGGGCAGCCCGGGATCGGCTCCCTGAGGGACGGCACGGTCCCGGCGATCTCGGCGAGCCGCGGCGCCCGCTCATGCTCGAGCGAGGCGCCGAGCCGCGGCACCGAGGCGAGCAGCCCCTTCGTGTAGGGGTGCAGCGGCCGGCGGAACAAACGGCCGACCGGCGCTTCCTCGGCCTTGCGGCCGGCATACATGACGACGACCCGCTGCGCCATCTCGGCGACGACGCCCAGATCATGCGTGATCAGTACGATCGCGGCGTCGATCTTCTGCTTCAACTCGCGCATCAGATCGAGGATCTGCGCCTGGATCGTCACGTCGAGCGCGGTCGTCGGCTCGTCGGCGATCAGCAGTTTCGGGTTGCAGGCGAGCGCCATCGCGATCATGACCCGCTGCCGCATGCCGCCCGAAAGCTGGTGCGGGTATTCGGCAATTCGGCGCCGCGCCTCGGGGATATGGACGAGGCGCAGCATATCGACTGCTTTGGCGAGCGCCGCCTTATAATCGAGCCCCTGGTGCAGGGTCAGGGTCTCGGCGATCTGGCGACCGATCGTCAGCACCGGGTTCAGCGAGGTCATCGGCTCCTGAAAGATCATCGAGATGTCGTTGCCGCGGACCTGGCGCATCTCGGCTTCGCTGAGGCCGAGCAGATCGCGTCCGGCAAAGCGGATTGCGCCGGAGACGATGCGGCCCGGCGGTGACGGGATCAGGCGCAGTATCGAAAGCGCGGTGACACTCTTGCCGCAGCCGCTCTCGCCGACGATCGCCAGCGTCTCGCCCGGGAAGACGTGGAAAGACACGCCGTCGACCGCCCGAACCACCCCATCGCGGGTGAAGAACCAAGTCCGCAGATCGGTGATGTCGAGGATCGTCTCGACCTTTGCGGCCGGGGCCTTCGGGACGGTGGCGACGTAGGCAGCCTCGGGCATGCGCTACATGCGCCGAGCCAAGCGCGGGTCGAGCGCGTCGCGCAGCCCGTCGCCGAGCAGGTTGATGGCGAGGACGGTAATCGACAGAAACGCCCCGGGGATCAAGACGATGTAGTAGGCGACCTGAAAGAGGCTGCGCCCCTCCGCCATGACGTTGCCCCAGCTCGGAATATTCGGGGGCGTGCCGGCGCCGAGAAAAGAGAGGATCGCCTCGACGATCATCGCCGACGCGGCAACAAATGTGCCCTGCACCAGGAGCGGCGGTAATGTGTTGGGTAGGATATGCCGCCACAGGATGCGAAAAAATCCGGTGCCGCTGGCGTGGGCGGCCTCGACAAAGGGCAGCTCGCGCAAGGTCAACACGACGCCGCGGATGAGGCGGGTGACCCGCGGCACGTCGGCGACGGTGATCGCGAAGATGACGTTTTCGAGGCTGGCACGGGTCAACGCCATCAGCGCGATTGCGATTAGAATGGCCGGGATCGACATCAGCCCGTCCATGATCCGCATCACGATCGCATCGGTCCACCGGCTGAAGCCGGTCACCAGGCCGATCATCAGCCCAATCCCGCTGGCCAGCAGCGCGACGCTGATTCCGACTGTCAGCGATATCCGCGCGCCGTAGAGCGTGCGGCTGTAAATGTCGCGCCCGAGCATGTCGGTGCCGAACCAATATTGCGCCGAGGGCCAGCGCAGCCGGCGGATCGGCGACAAGGCCTGCGGGTCGACCGTGCCGAGATAAGGGGCGAAGATCGCCATCAACGCCATCAGACCAAGCAGTGTCGCGCCGATGACGATCGTCGGGTGGCGGCGGATGATGTCCCGAACGCCGCGTTTGCGCACTAACGGAGCGGCGAGAACGGTGAGATCGGTGGGCGCGACGGTCATTGCGGTGCCCGGCCTTAGTAGCGAATGCGCGGGTCGAGAAAGGTGTAGCTGAGGTCGACGAGAAGGTTGACCAGCACGTAGGCGGCCGAAAAGACGAGGATGATCCCTTGGATGATCGGATAGTCGCGGCGCAGGATCGCATCGACCGTCAGCCGGCCGAGACCCGGGATCGCGAACACCGTCTCGGTGACGACGACACCTGAGATCAGCGAGGCCACACCAATCCCGATGATCGTCGCTATCGGCACCGCCGCGTTCTTGAGCGCGTGGCCGATCAGCACCTTGTCGTTCGCCAAACCCTTGGCTTGAGCCGTGCGGATATAGTCCTGCGCCAACACGTCCAGCATGCTGGCGCGCGTCATGCGGGCGATCAGCGCGGCAAAGACCGCACCGAGCGCGAGGGTCGGCATCACGATGTGCGAGAAGAACGGCCCCACGCCGTTGCCGATCGAGACAAAGCCCTGGACCGGCAAGAGGTCGGTCGAGATCGCAAAAACATAGATCAACAGGTAAGCGAGCACGAAGACCGGCACGGAAAATCCCAGCACCGCAAAGACCATGACCATCCGGTCGATCCATGAGCCGGCCTTCCACGCCGCGAGCACGCCCATCGGGATCGCAGCGAGGATCGAGAAAATGAGTGTGGAGATCGTCAGAGTGACGGTGGGCTCGATCCGCTGCGCGATGAGCTTGGAAACCGGCAGGTTGGTGAAGATCGAGATGCCGAGATCGCCGTGCAGCAGGGCCCAGACCCAGGTTGCGAACTGGATGTAGAGCGGCTGGTCAAGCCCCAGCTTCTGGCGGATCCGGGCAATATCGTCCGCGGTCGCCGTGTCGCCGGCGATGATCGCGGCGGGATCGCCGGGGCTCAGATGCAGCAGCGAGAAGACGAATAGCGCGACGACGACCATCACCGGGATAGTCGCCAAAATCCGTCTGATGATGTAGGCGAACATGACTGTGCGAGTTCGTCATTCCCGCGAAAGCGGGAATCGACGGCGGCAAGCTCGTGCGGACACAGCCCTGGGCCCCCGCTTTAGCGGGGGAGACGGTAATGGATGGCGTATCATTTTTTCTCGACGTTCCACAGAAAGGCGACCGGCGCGATGATTATTCCTTCGAGGTTCTTACGGTAGGCGGTCGGCGCTACGAACTGGCCGGTCGGCACATAGGGGACGTCGTTGGTGTAGGCCTCGACCTGAATATCGGCGGCGAGCTTCTTCTGCGCCGCAAGGTCGGGCGCCTTGAACCAGGCGTCGATCAGCGCCTCGATCTTCGGGTCGGTCGGCCAGCCGAACCATGCCTTCTCGCCGTTGGCGCGGAGCGGGAGGTTGACCGCCGGCGAGAAGAAATCCGGAGCCGAGGTCCAGGTGTGGAAGATGCTCCAACCGCTTTTTTCGATGGGTTCCTTCGAAGTGCGGCGGGTGATCAGGGTGCCCCAGTCGCTGGCCTGCAATTCGACATTGAGCCCGGCCTTGCGCAGCGCGTCCAATGTCACCAAAGCCTGGCCCTGCACGATCGGCTGGTCGGTGGCCGACAGCAGCACGATCCTCTCGCCCTTGTAGCCAGATTCCTGGATCAGCTGCTTTGCCTTGGCGAGGTTCGGCCCGTTTAGCAAGGCGTCGGCGCCGGCATTGGTTTCGAACGGCGTGCCGCAGCCGAACAGCGCCGCGCAAGTTTTCCAGTATTTCGGGTCGCCGGCTGCCGCGCCCATGTAATCTTTCTGGTCGACCAGGTTCAGCACGGCCTCGCGCAATTTCACATTATCAAATGGCGGCTGGATGTGGTTGAAGCGCAGAATGCCGTGGTTGCCGAGCGGATCGACCGTAGTGACGGTGATGTCCTTGTTGGCGGCAAACAGCGGTACCAGGTCCGCCGGCGGCTGCTCGTACCAATCTGCCTCGCCGGCATTCAGCGCCGCCGCGGCGGTCGCTGTGTCGGGGATGTAGAGCCACTCGACGCGGTCGACTTTTGCCACCTTGCCGCCGGAGGCGAAGCTCGGCGCCTCCTCACGCGGCACGTAGTCGGCGTTCTTGACAAAGACAGCCTTGTGGCCGGGTTCCCACTCTTCCTTGACGAATTTGAACGGACCGGAGCCGATCGCCTCAGGAATCTGCTGATAAGCGTCGGTCTTGGCCAGCCGCTCCGGCATCATGAACGGCACATTGCTCGAGAGCTTGCCGAGCGCATCGAGGATCAGGGGGAATGGCGATTTAAGCTTTATTGTGAAAGTCTTGTCGTCGACCGCTTGCATATCGCCAACGGCTTCCATCAACTTCTGGCCGAGCGTGTCGCGCTTACCCCAGCGTTCGATCGAGGCAACGCAATCCGCGGCCCGTACCGGGTGGCCGTCGTGCCACTTCAAGCCGTCCCGCAGGACGAAGCTGTAGGTCAGTTTATCGCCACTGGCACTCCAGCGATCGACCATTTGCGGCTGCGGCTTGAAATCCTTGTCGAGCGCGAACAGCGTATCAAAGACCAGATAACCGAAATTTCGCGTAACATAAGCCGTCGTCCAGATCGGATCGATGCTGCGCAAATCCGCCTGCGGAATGAATCGCAAAGTCTTTTGCGGCGCGCTCTGGGTCCACCCAATCGACGGGACGAAGAGGGCCAAGAGAGCCGGCGCTGCCGCCCATCGCAATGTTAGCGTGAAAGAAATCATGCTTCCCCTGTCCGCCATGTCGTTTCGGCGAACTTACGCGATCAATGTCAGTGACGACAATGCAAAACCTGGGCCGCATCTTCCCTCCCCCGCCCGCGGGGGAGGGTTAGGGTGGGGGCTCACTTGGCTTGCCAGAGGCCCGATGCTAGGTCAGCATGGGCGAATGCGAGGTGGGCATACGATCATTTCGCGCGCTCGCTGTTTGCGCCGGAGTACAACTCAAGCGGAACGGCTGCTCTGGAGCGGGCTCCGGAGAGACCAGCTCGGCTGGCGCTTTCGAAGGCAGCACCCGATACCGCCTTACGTTGTCGACTTTGCCTGCGTAGAGGCACGGCTCGTCGTAGAGGCCGATGGCGGCCAACACGGCCGTGTTGGCGATCACGATGTGCGGGACCGAGCTTTGCGGGAAGGAGGCTGGCGAATTCTTCGCTTTTGGAACAATGAAATTGTCCAAAACCGGGAAGGTATCCTGCAGGTCATCGCAGCAACGCTCGGTCCTCCCGTGCCGCGAGGCCCCCACCCTAACCCACCCCCGCGCGCGGGGGAGGGGATACCCAATGGCGGATGTGGGGGTTTATAGGTGGCCGACGAGCAGGATGTTGCGTACGCCTCGGCGGTTTCACTTCTCGACCTCTACCGCAGAAAGGCGCTGTCGCCGGTGGAGGCGACCGGGCTGATCCTCGATCGGCTTGACGCGCTGCAGCCCAAGATCAATGCGTTATGCGTGGTGGATCGGGGCGGCGCCCTGGCGGCGGCGCGTGGATCCGAAGAGCGCTGGTTGCGCGGCGAAGCGGTCGGGCGGCTCGACGGCGTGCCGGTCACGATAAAGGATCTGATCCTGATGCGCGGTTTCCCGACCCTGCGCGGGTCGCGCATCGTCGAGCGGGATCAGGAGTGGTCGGAGGATGCCCCGGCGACGGCGCGGTTGCGCGAGGTTGGCGCCGTGATAATCGGCAAGACGACGACGCCGGAATTCGGGTGGAAGGCATTGGGCGACAGCCCGCTGACCGGGATCACCCGCAATCCCTGGGATCTCTCGCGCACCCCCGGCGGCAGCAGCGCCGGAGCGGCGGCGGCCTGCGCCGCAGGGCTGGGGCCGCTGCATGTCGGCAGCGATGGTGCAGGCTCGATCCGCATCCCCAGCGCCTTCACCGGCGTCTTCGGGTTGAAGCCGAGCTTTGGCAGGGTGCCCGCCCATCCGCCCTCGCCGATGGGCCTCTTGGCACATATTGGGCCGATGGCCCGAACCGTCGCGGATGCGGCGCTGCTGCTGACCGTCCTATCCGGCCCCGACCACCGCGATCCCCATGCTCTGCCGCCCGTGGATAAGGATTATGCAGCGGGGCTGGAAGAAGGCGTGCGCGGCTGGCGGATCGCCTACAGCCCGACGCTCGGCTACGTGAAGGTCGATCCCGAAATCGCCGCCGCATCCGCAGAGGCCGCGCGGCAGTTCGAGGCGCTCGGCGCGATCGTCGAACAAGTCGACGCGATCTTTGATTCGCCGCGCGACGCGCTCTTCAAATTGTGGGCCGCGGGCACGGCAAAACTTCTCGCGAAGTTTCCCGCTGACCGGCGCGAGGTGATCGATCCGGGCTTGGTCGCGACGGCGCAGGAGGGCGAGCGGATCAGCGCCGTCGACTATCTCGGCGCCGACCTCGTCCGTAACACGCTCGCCCGGCTTATGGCCGAGTTCCACCGGAATTATGATCTGCTGCTGACGCCGATGATGCCGGTGCCGGCCTTGCCGGTCGGCAAGGATCTCAACGACCCCACGACCGAGCGGCACTGGATCGATTGGTCGCCGTTCAGCTATCCATTCAATATGACCCGCCAGCCGGCGGCCAGTATTCCTTGCGGCCTGACCCGCGCGGGGCTGCCGATCGGCCTGCAGATTGTCGGTCCGCTCTATGCGGATCATCACGTCTTGCGCGCCGCCCGCGCCTACGAAATGACGCAGCCCGAACGCCGCCCGCCGCTTGCCCCTTGAGAGGAACAATAATGGAAACCGGCGAAAAGACGATACTCCGTGAGACCCTTGCAGCGATCTCCGAGATTCTCGGCTCCGAGCTCGATCGCCTGACAGTCGACCGCGCGGTCATCGGCCTGTTCTTTACCGGGGTGAAGCTCAGCAACGGCATTGCCGGGGCCTGCGCGACCCCCGTCAAGACGATCCCCGAGGCGGTCTGCTGTCCGACATCGGCGATGGCGATGCCGTTCCCCGGCAAGCTGCACGGCCGGCCGGCGCTCGACCTTGCCAAGGAGGCGCTCGGTGATCGCGGCATCTGCCGTGCCGTCGGCATCGCGACGATGAACGCCCTCGCCGACGCCTGCTGGCGGCGCCGGCCGCATCCGCAGACAGAGCTGCGGCTCGGCATCGACGCGTTCGATGCGACCGAGATGCGCCCCGGCGACAAGGTCGTCGTCGTCGGCGCGTTTGTGCCGTTTCTGCGCGAACTCAAACGACGTTGTCAGCCTTTCCTGGTGCTCGAACAGGACCCGGCAACCCTCAAACCCGAGGAGCTGCCGTTCTTCCGGCCCGCCAATGAGGCGCCGATCGTCGTACCCGAGGCCGATGTGCTGCTGATCACCGGCACGACATTGATCAACGACACGCTCGGAGGGCTGTTGCGGCTGGCGAAGCCAGCGGCTCGGGTGACGATGGTCGGCCCGACGGTCAGTCTGTTGCCCGACGCGTTTCTGCGCCGCGGCGCCGATATTCTCGGCACGGTTCGCATCACCGCCCCGGACGAGTTTCTCGAAACGCTCGCCGAAGGCGGATCCGGCTACCATTTCCTCGGCCGCTCCGCGCAGAAGGTCGTACTCGTCAAGCGCTCGGTGGCCCACGTCGCGGCTTGAGCGTGAAGAATACATACGCCGGTTATTTGGGCCTGCAGCAGCTTCTCTCGGCGCAGAAGCTGCAGACCGGCTCGGATGACGAATTGCTGTTCATCATCATCCACCAGCAGCATGAGCTGTGGTTCAAGCTCGCCGTTCACGAGCTCGACTGCGCCATCAAATCTTTGATGAAGGAAGAAGCACAGGACGCCGATTGCATCATCGCCTTCAAGCGGCTGTCGCGGGTCAGCGCGATACAGCACATCCTGATCTCATCGTGGGACGTCATGGCGACGTTGACGCCCGACGAGTTTTTTCTGTTCCGTGAGACGGTCGGCCGCGACGGCGCGTCGGGCTTCCAGTCGGTTCAGTACAGAATCTTGGAATACAAGCTCGGCCTCAAATACCGATTTCTTAATTTCGAGCTGCCCGGCGGCCGCACGCAAACCATCGACGTGTTCGAGAACGCGCAGAGCAACGAAGAAAAAGAGCGACTGCGCAGCGCCTTGGAGGCGCCAGCCATTTACGATGCGGTGATCTCGTACATGGCGAGAGCCCTACCGACATTCGGCATCGAGGGCCCGCGTTCGGGAGACTACTCGCATCAGCACCGCAAGAATGCGGCCGTATTCAGGGCGTGGAGCTATGTCTATCGAAATCGCGCCAGTGCGCCAGAGCTGTACCAGCTCGGCGAAAAACTGGTCGATTTGGAAGATGCGTTTCGGAAATGGCGTTTTGCCCATCTCGCGACGGTGTCGCGGGTGATCGGCGCCAATACCGGAACGGGCGGGTCGGCCGGATTGCGGTATTTGCGGGCCGCCGCCAACCAGCTCTTCGAGCAGCCGATGTACCCGGAGCTGTGGGACGTGCGCAGCGAAATGTTTAGCCGCCCGCAGGAATTCGACCTCACCGCCGCAGGGTATGAGGAGCCGGGGGCGACGTAGGTCTGATGACGACGTGCTCTTTAGCAGGAACCGGTTGCGGCGCGGTGATCGGGCAGGTATGGTGACTGCGATGAATCAGTTCACGAAATCAGCAAGCTGGTGGCGGCCCGGGTCATAGAGGCGGCCATCCTTCCGTTTGTTCCGATCGAGGCCGCCTGGGGAGGACCGGGGCGGCCTTCATAATTTGATGGCGAACCATCCCGGATCTCTCCGGTCGAGCCCAGCCCAGAGAGGATCCTATGGAGCCCACGACCTATCTTACCAAAGGCGGCATTCGCGTTGCGCGAGAGATCCGCACCCACGACTATCAGCCGGCTGACACCGCACTGGCACAATCGCTCGACGAGCGCCGCGGAGTGTTATTTTCCTCGAGCTTCGAGTTTCCCGGCCGCTACACGCGGTGGGACATGGGGTTCGTCGACCCCCCGCTGGTCTTCACCGCGCGCGGGCGCCGGTTCACGATCGACGCGCTGAACGAGCGCGGCCAAGTTCTGTTGGACCCAGTTGCCGGGAGCCTCGCGGGCCTCGCCGCAATTCGCGTCGATCGGGTCGGGCGCGATCGGATAACGGGCGACGTCGAGCAGAGCGATGAGCGGTTCCCGGAAGAAAGCCGCAGCCGGCAGCCCTCGGTGTTCTCGGTTCTGCGCGCCTTGGTCGATCTGTTCGGCAGTGCCGAGGACCAGCATCTCGGGTTGTACGGCGCCTTTGGCTACGATCTGGTATTTCAGTTCGAGCCGATGCCGCTGCGCCTGGCGCGGCCCGAGGACCAGCGCGATCTCGTCCTCTATCTGCCCGACGAGATCCTCGTCGTCGACCACATGCGGCAGATCTCCGAGACGCACCGCTACGAATTCGACGTAGCCGGGGTATCGACAAACGGCTTGCCGCGTTCGACGGCGCCCGTGCCTTACCGCCTCGACCATGCGCCGGCGACCCGTCCGATCGATAGCGACCATGGTCCCGGCGAATATGCCGCCCTTGTCGAGCGCGCCAAGGCGGCGTTTGTTCGCGGCGATCTGTTCGAAGTGGTATGCGGGCAGCTGCTCGCCGATGCCTGTACCGACCCGCCGAGCGTCGTCTTTCACCGGTTGCGTCAGGCCAACCCGGCTCCGTACGGCGCTCTGATCAACCTCGGCGAAGGTGAGTTTCTGGTCTCCGCTTCGCCCGAGATGTATGTCCGCGTCGACGGGCGGCGGATCGAGACCTGCCCGATCAGCGGCACGATCGCGCGCGGCCGCGACCCGGTTGAAGATGCCGAGCGCATTCGGGAATTGCTGAACTCCGCTAAAGACGAGAGCGAGTTGACGATGTGCACGGACGTCGACCGCAACGACAAGTCGCGGGTCTGCGTACCGGGCACCGTGCAGGTCATTGGGCGCCGCCAGATCGAGCTCTATTCGCGGCTGATCCACACTGTCGACCACGTCGAGGGCGTGCTGCGCGAGGAGTTCGACGCATTGGATGGTTTCCTCAGCCACGCATGGGCGGTGACGGTGACCGGCGCGCCCAAACGCTGGGCGATCCGCTTTATTGAAGAGGAGGAGCGCTCGTCCCGCCGCTGGTATGGCGGCGCTATCGGCCGAGTGACGTTTGACGGCAACATGAACACGGGCCTCACTTTGCGCACGATCCGCATGAAAAACGGCGTTGCCGAAGTCCGCGCCGGAGCGACGTTGTTGTACGACAGCGATCCGCAGGCGGAAGAAGCCGAGACCCGCCTGAAAGCGGCGGCGATGTTCACTGCGATCCGCGGGACGAAGGCAGCGCCCGCCACCGGCGGGGCGAGGGAAGCCGAAATCGGCAAAGGTCTCCGGGTGCTGTTGATTGATCACGAAGACTTTTTCGTTCACACCTTGGCCAATTACATCCGCACGACCGGCGCTGAGGTGATAACCATGCGCCCCGATCTGGCTCGGTTCGAGCTGCGGGCGGGCAGCAATCACGATCTCGTCGTGCTGTCGCCGGGACCGGGCCGGCCCTCGGATTTCGCGATGGCGGAGACCCTCGATATCGCGATCCAGCGCCATTTGCCCGTCTTTGGCGTCTGCCTCGGCCTGCAAGGGATCGTCGAGTATTTCGGCGGCTCGCTAGCGGTGCTCGATCCGCCGATGCATGGCAAGCCATCACCGGTCCGCGGGCACAGCAGCCGGCTATTGCGCGGCCTCCCTAGCCAGTTCATCGTCGGGCGGTATCATTCACTCTACGCTGTGCGCAGCAAATTGCCACAGGAGCTCTCGGTCACCGCCGAAACCGAGGACGGCGTCGTGATGGCGGTCGAGCACCAACGGCTGCCGATCGCCGCCGTGCAGTTCCACCCGGAATCCGTGATGACGCTGCGCGAGGAAGTCGGCATGCCGATCATCGCAGCCGTCATGTCCGCCTTTGCCCCTTACCCCCCGGGGACGCCTTGTGTTTCGACGTACAGCGAATAGATCGACTGGCTCGCCGCCATGAAGAGGCGGTTGCGCTTGACGCCGCCAAAACACAGATTGGCGCAGCGCTCGGGCAGCATGATGCGGCCGATCATCTTGCCATCGGGGGCAAGCACTACGACGCCGTCCTCGGCCTCGCCGCCGGACCAGGCGCACCACAAATTGCCGCCCACATCGACCCGCATGCCATCAGAGCCGCCCGGCTCGGCGCTGTTGAACTCGCGTCGATTGGCGGTCGCAGTGCCGTTGTCCACGACATCATAGACCTGGATAGTACGCTGCCCGGGACCGGGCGTGTCGATCACGTAGAGCAGCTTCTCGTCAGGCGAGAAGGCGAGCCCGTTTGGCCGTTTCATGTCGCCGACAGCAATCGTCACCTGGCCCGTGGCCGGGTTAAGCCGATAGACGCGGTACGGCAATTCCGCGATCGCCTTGTGGCCGAGGTAATTGCCGCGGATGCCCGCACCGTTGTCGCTGAACCAGATCGACCCGTCGGATTTGACTATGACATCGTTGGGCCCGGTCAGCTTCTTGCCGTCGAAGCTGTCGGCGAGCACGGTGATCGTGCCGTCGTGCTCGGTGCGCGTCAGCCGCTGTGTGTCCATCTCGCAGGTGATCAGCCGGCCCTCTCGGTCGCGGGTATTGCCGTTGGCATAATGCGAGGGTTTGCGGAAGAGACTGACAGCGCCGGTCTCCTCGTCCCATTTCATCATCCGGTCGTTCGGGATGTCGCTCCAAACCAGGCAGCGCAGATCCCCGAACCACACCGGCCCCTCGTTGAACCGGCAGCCGCTCGCGATCACCTCGATCGCGGCGTTGCCGAGCACGAGCGGTGTAAAGCGCGGATCGAGGGTCTTCATCCGCTGATCCGGGTAGCGGACGACTGCCGGGTCCCAACTCGCTGCCATTGCTGCCAATCCCCCGCTGATGATGAAAGACCGTCTGCCGATAACCACGCGGGCCTCCGGTCGAGATCAGGAGTTCGGACCCCGCTCCATCGACACCGGCTGCCAACGCCGCAGGTTCGTCTTGGCGAGGACCGACGGGTTGACGCAGGACATCGGCCATTTGCCGTCCAGCACCAGCGACAATTCGAGACCAACGCGGCGGCGGCGCGCCGGGTCGAACCGGGCGGAGGCCGACGCGACATGCGCGGTCAGGATGACGTTGTCCATCTTGAGGAGCGGGTTGTTGTCGCCCGGCGGCTCCTGTTCGAGCACATCGAGCCCGGCGCCGGCGATCCAGCCCTCGTCGAGCGCCTTGATCAGCGCCGACTCGTCGGTCGTCGGGCCGCGGCCGGTGCTGATGTAGAGCGCCGTCTTCTTCATCTGCCGGAAATGCTCCTCGCGCAGCAGCCGATTGGCGCTTTCGGTTGCCGGCGCATGCATCGAGATGATGTCGGAACGTTGCAACAGTTCGGGCAGGCTCACCGGCTCGACCCCATGCCCGATCGCGACCAGCTCCTCGATGAACGGGTCGTAGGCGATGACGTGCAGGCCGAACGGCTTCGCCCGCGCCGCGACCGCACGCGCCACGTGGCCGAATGAAACAAGGCCCAATGTGAGGCCCATCAGGCGCGGGATCTTCGACAGCATTGGCCGGCCTTCGGCCCAGCGCCCCTCGCGCACCAGTCTGTCCTGCACGATGAGCCGCCGGAAGCTGGCAAGGATCAACGTCATCGCGTGGTCGGCGACCTCGTCGATAAAGGTGTCGGGGCAATTGGTGACCGGGATGCCCTTTGCCGTCGCCGCCTCGACATCGACCGAGTTGACGCCGACACTGCCCAGCGCGATGATCTTGCAATGGTCCAGACCGTCGATCATCCGCTTGGTGATCCGCCGCCCTTTGGCGTAGAGCGCATCGGCGTCGCGCGCCGCGGCGACGAACTCGTCCTCAGACCCCGGGCGGACCTCGAAGATCTCGGCGTCGATCGGCGTCAGCGCCTCCATCTCGTATCCGTAATCGCCGGCGGTCGTGAAGCTGGCGCCGGTCGGCGTCGCGATCTTGAATTTGGCCAAGGGTCCCTCCGTTGCACGAATTCGACGCGGATCACACCGTCGCCGGGACGGGTTGTCAATCGCCGCGCACCGATGCCGCCGGCTGTGGTGTCAAGCGGAACAACGAGACCACCATCGTGATGACGAGCAGCACCGAGAGTCCGACCATAATTCCGGCGAAACGATCGAGACCCGGAGTGGGAGAAAGGGGCGGTCCTTGGCCCTGGATCATACTCAACAGAAAGGCGAGCCCAGCCTGGTTCCCGACATAGCCGATGCCAGTGCTGCCCGATTGGATTTGTGAGCTGAGCCAGGTTCCGGCCATCAACAGCAGCATCCACACAAGGAAATCGCTGCCGACCCAATGAACGAAGAAGAGACCCAGCAGTGCACCGAGCGCGCAACCCAAGAGACGGTAAACAGAGCGCTGGATGATTGTCCGTGCATCTGGCTCGATGACCGCGGTCGTCGGGACGGCCAACACGGCGACCGCGGTCACCGCCATGCTGCTGGGCCCGAGCGGAGCCAACCAACTCACCAGCAGCGGCAACAGCGTCACAGTGAGACCGCCGCGGCAGGCGTGCACTACCAAAGGCCAAATCTCGCGCAACCAGCATTCGAATTCTGCGGCGTGGCGCCGTGTCCAAAACAGCAAGGGCGGCGGCGCTGGCGGTGTCGGAGCTGGACTGGGGGTGGCGACGTCGTCAGGGAGGAGCAGGGTAACGATCAGTGCCGCTGCCGTGCCGATCGTTACCTCGGCAACACGGTTCACCGCGATGGTGAATGTGATCTGCGGCTGATCGAGAGCCATCAGCATCACGAGATTGCCGGTGATCGCTCCGATCAGCCAGGCATAGCCGTGACGCGAGGTCGCGAACCCGATCAGCCCAGCGCAGGCCAGCGCAAACAGGCACAGGCAGAATGGCAGCGGATGATAGACGAACGACCCAATGACCATCACCGCGATCGCCGCACCGACGGCGCTGCCGATGATGCGCATTGCTCCGCGCGACAGCGCGGCCGCCAAGGGTGACCGGTTCACCATCCAAGCGGAAATGGCTGCCCACCAGGGCTCGTCTGAATGCAACAGCAACGCAGCCAAAATCGCGATAGACACGGATATCGCTGCGGCGAGGGCCGCGGTGCCGCGCGGTCCGCCGGGCTCCAACGAGCGGAATTCGGTGTTCAGCGCGTCGGCGATCCCGCGCAACATCGTCGGATTTCAGTAAAAGATGATCGTACGTGCGTCGGCGCCCATATGCAGCGTGATATCCGGGCTCTGATCTTGCAATACCAAGGTCACTGGAAAGCGCCGCTCCAGACGGATCCAGTCGGTCGTCGGCGCGACGTAGGGCAGCAACTTGCGATCGGTTTGCTCACGGCTTATCCCGCGGGCGATGCCTTGGATCGTGGCGCGACGAAGTTGCCAAGGGTAGGTGTCCAGCCAGACCCATGCGGTATCGCCGATTTTCATATGGCGGATCACGCCCTCCTTGTAATTCGCGTAAATCCGCCAGGCGTGCGCGTCGACCAGCCCGATCAGCGGTTTGTTCTCCACCGCCTGATCGCCGACCCGCAGGGTGAGTTGAGTGATGGTGCCATCGGCCGGCGCGAGCAGCCTTGTCTGCTCGAGCTGCCATTGCAAATACGCGATTTCAGCAGTGATCGCCGCGACCGTCGCCTGATGCAGGGTCAGTGTCTGCTGCGCTTTTGCGATGGCCGCCTCGGCGTCGGCGAGTGAAGCCTTGGCCTCCTGCTCCTTCGCCGTGTCCGTGTCGAGCGCCTGGCGGGAAAGAAAACCTTCTGCTGTGATTGGCGTAGCGCGGCGCAGATTGTCGCTCGCCAGCCGTTCCTTCGCCGCGGCATCGTCGCGTTGCGCTTGCGTCGCGACAATCACGTCTCGATCGACCGCGAGCTGCGCCTCAGCCTCCGTCTTTTTTGCCTGCTTTTCGTTCAACGCCAGCTGAAAAGGCGTCGCATCGATTGCCGCCAGTAATTGGCCTTTTTCGACTGTCTGATTGTCGACGATGTTTACGCTGACGGTGCGGCCGCTCACATAAGGGGCGACGCTGACCAAATCGGAGGTAACATAGGCATCGTCAGTATAGGCGAAGAAATAGCTCGACGCCCAGTATAGCGTGAGCGCCAGCGCAATCGAGAAGAGTACGAGCAGGAACTCGCCGCCGATAACCACCGCGATCTCGCGGCTCTACCGTGGTATCAGGCAGCGGTTCGCCGGCCTTTTCATGCGGCACGGGCTCGGCAGGATTGACATCCGGCGCCCGAGGCCTCGGTCGAGCCACGTCGCTCAAGCGGATTGTCTTGTCCTGATCCGTCATAGCCTCGGTCGCCGGCAGGTGGACAGAGTCTTAGGTGAACAGGGTCTTAAAACGAAGCAGGACATCATATCGGCACTCAGTGCGCCGCGCCACAGTCGCCAGGACGCTGGAGCCGCCTTCCTCGCCGATCGCCGGCAACTAATGGAAACGGGTACGAGCTTTCGGCAATCGATCACCGACCCGCCTTGGGACGCTCGTTGGTCTGATATCGTGGCAGGCGATCCGCGGTATCGAACCAGCCTATCCGGCTCTCGGTCCAAACGTGCATGGTCGGCGTGACGGATTTTGGGTCGTCGAGACTGGCGATGCTGATGTCGACGAGCCGGGGGTTGTCGGCTTCGCGCCATGTCAGCGGTGTGCCGCAGCTGCCGCAGAAATGACGGAACGCCTTTGCCGAGGAACGATAGGCGACGGGGATGCCCTTCGTCACCGCAAAGGCGTCGAGCGGCACTGCCAGCCAGGCAATCACCGGGGCGCCATGCGCCCGTTGGCACATTCGGCAATGGCAGTACTGCGCCTCGACGGGCGCGGCGGTAATGCGGTAGCGTGTGTCGCCGCACAAGCAGCCGCCGGTAAGATCTTTTCCCACAATCTGTCTCCACTCAGGAATCTGCCGATGACACTCGACGTTTTGGTGATCCAACCGCTTGTCGCGCTGATCGCAGGAATACTGATCCTTCTTATGCCGCGTATTCTCAATTACGTCGTCGCGATTTACCTGATCTTTATCGGTTTGGTCGGCCTGTGGCCGCGCTTGTTCCATATCCCGCATTGAGGGCTTCCGGCGCCCATCCGGTCAGGAACAGAAGCTCGAAAGTCGCGGGGATGCGGCCGTCGGGCAGACCGAACCGCTCGGCATAGAGCAGGGCGGCGCGGGCGAGGGTGGCGCGGCGGAGTGGCGTGCGGCGGCGCGCGGTCAGCGCGTTGGTTTCCCCCATGCCGCGCAGGTCGCGCATCAGCGCCAGGGCGTCGGGGTAGGTGACCGTGATCTTTTCCGCGTCGGCGACAGGCATCGCAAAACCGGTGCGCAGCAGAAGGCCCGCCACATCGATGAGCTCGACGACCGGCGACACGCGCGGGCTCGCTCCTCCTTCCTCGATCAACTCGGCCTCGATCAGCGCTGTGCGAAGCTCGACCAGGGTGGAGCCGCCCAACATTGCCGCGAGAAACAGGCCTCCCGGTTTGAGAATACGGCGGATCTGAACAAGGGCCCCGGGCAGGTCGCCGGCCCAGTGCAACTCCAGCATGCTAACGACGAGGTCGAAGCTGCCGTCGCGAAACGGGACGAGATCGGGGTCGGCTGCGACCCGCATTCCCCCCAGTCGCCCAAGAAAGCCGGCCGAGGAGTCGGCGGCGACCACGTGCTCGATCCCGGGCCGGCGCGCCAGCGCTCGCGAAAGCGCGCCAAAATTGGGACCCAAATCGAGCGCTGCGTGAAACTCGCGGTGGACATCGTCGAGCCGCTCGGTCAGTCGATCGGCGACTTCGGCATGCAGGAACTCGACGCAGCCTCTGCGCGCGGCGCGGTCGCGGTGCAGCCGCCAGGCGCGGCGATCGAACAGCATAAATGAGAGGTCCTCGGAGCGGACCATCGGCAAACCTGCGGGTGTGGGTTGACGAATGCGCTCGCCAACTGATGATGTGTATCGATGCACGCATCGGCAACTCTTGCCAACTGGGCTTCCAGCCGCCTGCGGCGGATCGGCCGGGCCGTCGTCGATGGGGTTTTGCCGCCGCGCTGCCTCGCCTGCGGCGAGACGGTCGGCGAGCCGGACGCCTTGTGCGGCCGCTGCTGGGCGAGCATCACGTTTTTCGCGCCCCCCTGGTGCACTG
>CAVSZA010000041.1:0-160150 GCA_963732095.1 uncultured Alphaproteobacteria bacterium | reverse complement strand
CGCGTCGAGTAAGGTGCGGACGACCGGCGGGCCGTCGATCTTGCGCGGGTTCGTGTGCACCCAGCGGTCGTGCATCGATCCCTCGGCGATCACGTCGAGCTGCTCCGGCTTGACGCCGACATCGCGCAGTCGGGTGGGCAGGCCGAGACCGGCGATCAAGCCGGCAACGACATCGGCTGCCGGCTCGCCGGGCCGACCGAGGGCCTCGCTGACCCGCGCCTGTTTTTCGGCGTTGACCGGGTGATTGAAGCGCAGCACGTGCGGCAGCATCACGCACGAGGTGTAGCCATGCGGAACGCCGGCGGTGCCGCCGAGCACGTGCCCGATCCCGTGACTCGCACCTTTGCTGACGCCGGTCTGCGAGCCGACCATCGACATCCAGGCGCCGATCTGGCAATCGAGCCGGGCGTCACGGTCCTCGGGGTCCGACTTGACCCCCGGCAGGCCTTTTCCGAGCAGGAGCAGGGCGTGATAGGCGGCACCCTCTGAAATCGGCTGGCCGTTGACCGAGCAGATATCCTCGACGGCATGGTCGACCGCCCGAATGCCGGTCGACAGAAACAGCCACTCGGGCGTGTGCACACTCGCGTCCGGGTCGAGGATGACCGTGCGCGGGATCATCTGCGGATGGCTGAAGCTTTCCTTGACGTGGCGCTCAGTGTCGGTGCAGCCGGCACCGGCCGAAAACTCGCCCGCCGACAAGGTGGTCGGGATCGCGATCATGCGGACGGCAGGCGGTTTGACCGTGGGGCGCTTGGCCGTGCCGTCGGCGGCGATGCGAGCGCGGTAGTGGTCGAGCTGTTCGGGCGTCGTGACGTCATTGCCGAGGCACAGGCCGACCATCTTTGCCGCATCGGTGACCGAGCCGCCACCCAGGGTGACGATCAATTCGGCGCCGGACTCGCGCGCCGAATTGGCCGCAGCGACGACATCGTTCCGCGGCGTATGCGCGCCGATCTTGGCGCAGAGCCCGGCAAAGCGGTTGCCGAGCACATGGTGCAGCCGCTCGACGAGGTCCGTCTCGCGCGACAAGGTGCCGCTCGCCAAGACGAAGGCGGCGCGGGCGTCGAGCCTGTCGACCTCCTGCGCCAGCGCTTCGGCAAAGGGTTTGCCGAACACGACGCTTTCCATTTGCGGAAAGCGATAGACTCCGCTCAGCATCGCCGTACTCCTTCTTCGCAGAACTGCATCGCCCCCACCCTGACCCTCCCCCGCTCGCGACCGCTCGCGGGGGAGGGAAAGTAGAGGGCGAGCTGGGAGAGGGAGGAAGCCGAGCCTCAGGCTGCGTGAAAGACGAGAGTGCGGACCTCGATGCTTTCACGCGGACGCGCATCGACGGGCGTGGTCGGGTCGGTGAACGAGGTGTGCGGCATAAAGCGGGCCGGGATGTCGGTCCGGGTGTCGGCGATCTTCAACAGCAGCGCTTCGTCGCGCCGCATTTCCGGCACGTAGTACCACTGGTGCGCCGGATTGTACCGCACCGAGTAGGTCTCGCCGAACTCGTTCCTTGTAGACCAGGTCGGAAGGCACGAGGTCTTCGGCTGCGACGGTGCGTGAGTCGCACACCGCGAGCGGCGCGTCTTGCAACGGGCTGAAAAGCGGACGCCAAAAGTTGATCACCTGGACGCGGCCCTTCAGCAATTCGTCGGCCTCGTCGGGCAATAGGTCGCGAACCCGCTGCGGGCCCGATTTCGCGGTGTGGTCGACATGCACGCGGGTCGCCGGCTGGCGCGGTCTGCCGGGCGCGCGGTCCTGCAGCCCGGTCACGCGGCGGCGCTGGAGATGGTCGAAGATGAACACGCGGCTGGCGCCGGTCACCTGTTTGATAACCCGCTCGGCTTCCGGGTAATAGACCCGGCGGACCTCGTCGTCGTCCCAGAAATCCTGCACGGCGCTGCGCTGCTCGACGAGCGCGAAGCCCTGCGTGTCGAGCGACACGTCGGACGAGATCGGCCGCATGTCGTGGATGCGCATCTTGTGCGGATCGTAGGTCATGTTCGAGCGCTCGCCGATCTCATAGGCGTAATAGCGCGGCCGCTCGGTCATCGGGCCGAGATAGTTCAGCTCGGCCTCGACATAGGGCAGGCTGTCGGTTTTGCTCATATTCGGTCCTCCTTGGGGTCGGTGGGGTCGCAAGCTCAGAAGATGGGGAACTTGTAGTACTCAGGCGGGACGTCGCTCTTCGAGCGCGGCGCCGGTTGCGTTAGCGCCAGTATAGCGCGGCGCCACCACGCGCCGATAGTGCTGCCCGCGATCGCCAACAACGTCATTACTCCCTCCAGAACGGCTTGTTGCTGAGGAACTCGGCATCCGCTCGGGTGAGCCCGATATCCTTCAGCATTCTGTCGTCGAGCGCAGCCAGTTCCTCGCGCTCGCGCGTGCGCCGACGCCATTCGCGCAGGTTCTGCACGACGTGGTCCCAAGCGTCGCCCAGCGCGAGAACCGCGTCACGCTGACCGCGCCGACCCCGGGTGGCATGCCAGTAAATCGCTACCATATGAACTCTCCTAAACTCGGAGAACGACGTGACGATGCTCCCGTCGAACTCCCTTGCGCTGAAAATGGCGGCTATGGCCTGCGATGACAAACGAGAGTTTCTCAGCGGCGGCTTAGATTTTCTCATCAGTTATGAATAATCATCTTCCCCCCTTGAGCGCACTCCGCGCGTTTGAAGCGGCGGCCCGGCACATGAGCTTCAGCAGGGCCGCCGACGAGTTGCATGTGACGCCGGCCGCGGTCAGCCATCAGATCCATGCCTTGGAGGAGGATCTCGGGGTCAGGCTGTTTCACCGCATGAACCGCTCGATCGAGCTGACCGCCTCGGCGCGGATCCTGCTGCCCGGTCTCACGGAAGCCTTTGCCGGCATCCAATCCTCAGTCAGGCGGCTGCGCGCGCACAACGACACCGGGACCTTGACCGTTACCGCTTCGCCGTCGATCGCCGGCAAGTGGCTGGTGCTGCGCCTGCACCGGTTTCAGGAGCAACACCCCGAGGTGGACGTGCGGATCTCCGCGACCGATGAGGTCGTCGATCTGACCAGGGGCGATTTCGATATCGCGATCCGTTACGGCCGCGGCATTTACCCTGGCCTCGATGTCGACCTGTTGTTCACAAACGAGGTCTTCCCGGCCTGCAGTCCGAAATTGCTGACTGCCGGGCCGCCGCTGCGCACCCCCGACGATCTCCCCCGCCATACCCTCATTCACGATCAGGCTGCGGAGCGCGATCCTTTGGTGCCGACTTGGCCGATGTGGCTCAAGGCCGCGGGAGTAAAGACGGTTCCGATAACCGCGGGCCTCACCTTCAACAGCATGTCACTGGCGCTCGATGCCGCGATTGCCGGCCAGGGTATCGTGCTGGCCTACAGCACCATCGCCGCGGCCGACCTCGCCGCCGGACGCCTCGTCCGGCTGTTCTCGCTCGCGCTGCCGGATCAGTTCGCCTATTACATCGTCACCGCGCCGGGCGCGCTCGAGCGCCCCAAAGTTCGGGCCTTCCGCAATTGGCTCCGGCAAGAGGCTGATCGGTAGTCAGACCACTTGCGCCCTGCTAGCGTAGCACCAGATGGATCCTTTGCCTGGAGGGAGACAGATGCAGTTCGGCTTTGGCGCGCCAATCAGCGGACCGCTCTCGACACCGGACAATCTCGCGCGGATCGCCATCGAGGGCGAGGCGATGGGCTACGACTACGCGACGATCAGCGACCACGTCGTGATCCCGCGGGACATCGAAGCCAAGTACCCCTACAGCGACACCGGCGAATTCCCCGGCCGGTCGCGCGGCGACCGGCACGAGCAGCTGACCGCGGTGGCGTTTGTCGCCGGCAAGACCTCGCGGCTGCGCCTGGTCACCTCGGTCACCGTCGTGCCGCACCGCCCGGCGGTGCTGCAAGCCAAGATGCTGGCGACGATCGACGTGTTGTCGAACGGCCGGCTGACCTTCGGCATCGGCGCGGGCTGGATGAAGGAAGAGTTCCTGGCGCTCGGCGTTCCGCCCTTTGCCGAGCGCGGCGCGGTCACCGACGAATACCTCGATGCGTTCCGCGAGTTGTGGACCAAGGACAATCCTCGCTTCGAGGGCCGTCACGTCAAATTCGCCGACATCCTGTTCGAGCCGAAGCCGGTGCAGAAGCCCCACCCGCCGATTTGGGTCGGCGGCGAGAGCGGCCCGGCGCTGCGCCGCACCGCGCGGATCGGCGACGCCTGGTATCCGATCGGCACCAATCCGCAGCACCGCCTCGAACTCGATGAAACGCTTCCAGGCGGGCGTCGAGCGGCTCCGCCGCCTGACCCGCGAGGCCGGGCGAGATCCGTCCAAGATGGGCCTTGCCTATCGCGTCACTAGTTGGGGAAAGTCGCTGCCCGACCACGCGGATGACGGGGAGCGGCGCCTATTCTCCGGCGAAACGAGGGATGTGATTGGCGATCTGAGAGCGTTTCGCGACTTCGGCGTCGGCTATGTCGATTTGAATTTTGATGGCGCGACAGCCGACGCGATGCTCTCCAATATGCGGCGTTTCCGCGAGCATGTTCTGGCCAAGGTGTAAGCCTGCGAGAGGCCCCTCACCCCAGCCCTCTCCCCGCGAGCGGGGAGAGGGAGGGACCCGCGCAGCGGGAGGGTGAGGGGCAGCCACCCAAGATCAAGGAGCGGCAGTTGTTGAAATTCGGATACAAGGCGTCGGCCGAACAATTCGGGCCGCGCGAACTTTTGGAGTTTTCCTGCCTCGCCGAGGAGGTCGGGTTCGAACTCGGTGTTTGTCAGCGACCACTTCCAGCCGTGGAAGCATACCGGCGGGCACGCGCCGTTTTCGTTTGCCTGGCTGGCGGCGCTCGGCGCCAAGACCCGGCGGGTCCAGATCGGCACCAGTGTTGCGACGCCGACCTTCCGCTATCATCCTTCGGTCGTCGCCCAGGCGTTCGGCACTCTCGGGGACATGTGCCCCGACCGCGTCGTGCTCGGTGTCGGGACCGGCGAGTCGCTCAACGAGGTGCCGGCAACCGGCATGAAATGGCCGGGCTTCAAGGAGCGGCAGGGGCGGCTGCGCGAGTCGATCGCGTTGATCCGGCGGCTGTGGACCGAGGAACGCGTCACATTCGAAGGCCAGTATTACCGCACTCTGGCGGCGACGATTTACGACCGCCCGGAGAAGCCGGTGCCGATCTGGATCGCCGCATCGGGCCCGACCGCGGCGGCCATGGCCGGTGAGATCGGGGACGGCTTCATCTGCACAAGCGGCAAAGGCGATGCGCTCTACAGAGAGACGCTGCTTCCGAAGGTCGAGGAGGGCCTCAAGCGGGCGGGGCGGCCGGGCGGCAGTCTCGAACGGATGATCGAGGTCAAGGTCTCGTTCGACACCGATCCGAAGCGGGCGATGGAGGACACGCGGCATTGGGCGGCGCTCGCCCTGACCCCGGAAGAGAAGATGAGCGTCGAGGATCCGCGCGAGATGGAGCGGCTGGCCGACGCCTTGCCGATCGAGCGGGCAGCGAGCCGCTGGATCGTGTCTTCCGACCCCGAGGAGCAGCTGGCCCAGATCCGGCCCTATGTCGATCTCGGCTTGACCCACCTCGTCTTTCACGCCCCCGGTCCCGACCAGCCCCGGTTTCTCAAGCTCTACGCCGAGCAGGTCCTGCCGCTCTTGCGGGCAAAGCTCGGGTGAATAATGCCTCCCGGCAGTATCACGCTTAGCCCTCTGCGCGGCATAAAGCTGGTCGAGCCGGGGGACGATCTCGGTGCGATCGCCGTTGCGGCATTTGCGGCAAACGGGATCGTGCCGGAGGCCGGCGATGTGCTCGTGGTGGCGCAGAAGATCGTCTCCAAGGCTGAGGGGCGTTATGTCGTCGTGACGACAGTCGAGCCCTCGGAACGAGCGATTGCACTCGCCGCCGAGGTCGACAAGGACCCGCGCTTTGTCGAGGTGGTTCTGTCGGAATCGAAACGCGTGGTGAGGCACCGCCCGGGACTGCTGATCGTCGAGCACCGGCTCGGTTTCGTGATGGCCAATGCCGGCATCGACCATTCCAACCTGCCGATGCAGGCTGGCGACGATCGAGTCCTGCTGCTGCCCGAAGACCCGGACGGCTCGGCGTTCGCCTTGCGAAAGAAGCTCATCGGTAATTTTGGGACCGACATTGCCGTCATCATTTGCGACAGCTTTGGCCGAGCCTGGCGCAAGGGGACCGTCGGCATCGCGCTGGGCGCCGCAGGTCTGCCGGCGTTGATCGATATGCGCGGTCAGCCCGATCTTTTTGGACGGGAATTGCTGGTGACGGAAACCGGCTTTGCCGACGAAATCGCCGCCGCCGCGGGGCTGCTGATGGGCCAGGCAGATGAAGGCGTGCCGATGGTGCTGGTCCGCGGGCTCGCCTGGTTCGCTCCGGAAGTGCCCGCCGCCGCGTTGATCCGGCCCGCCGAGCACGACCTCTTCCGATGAGCGTGCTGGCGCTGTCGGGTGGGATCGGCGGCGCCAAGCTGGCCCTCGGCCTCTACCACGTGTTGCCGCCGGGGAAGCTGACCGTCGTCGCCAACACCGGCGACGATTTCGAGCATCTCGGCCTCTCGATTTCGCCCGATATCGACACCCTTCTCTACACTCTCGCCGGCATCGATAACCGCGACACCGGTTGGGGAAGATGTAACGAGACCTGGACCTTCATGGCGGCGCTCGAGGGGCTGGGCGGTGAAACCTGGTTCAAGCTCGGCGACGGCGATCTTGCTACTCACGTCGAGCGCACCCGACGGCTTGCGGCCGGAGAAAACCTTTCGCAGGTCACAGACGATTTCCGCCGCCGCCTCGGCATCTCGGCGCGGCTGTTGCCGATGAGTGACGAGCGCGTTCGCACGCGCCTGCAAGCCCGGGAAGGTTGGCTCGATTTCCAAGACTATTTCGTCCGGCTTCACGCCTCACCGGTGGTGCGAGAGATTGCCTACGCGGGCGCCTCGGAGGCGCGCGCCAATCCCGATTTTCTCGCCGCCCTCGCCGGCGACGATCTCGAACTGGTGGTCATCTGTCCCTCGAACCCGTTTCTCAGTATCGACCCGATCCTCAGCCTACCCCGTGTCCGCGATGCGTTGCGCGCCTGCCGGGCGCCGGTTGCGGCAGTTTCGCCGATCATCGGCGGCAAGGCGGTCAAGGGCCCGACCGCCAAGATTATGGCCGAACTCGGCCTCCCGATCGGCGCCGCCGCAGTCGCGCGGCACTATGAGGACATTCTCGACTTCTTCATCGCCGACGAGGCGGATGCGAGTGAGGTTGAAGACCTCGGTATTCCCGTGAGCTTGACGCACACGCTGATGTCGACCATCGAGGATCGTGAAGCCTTGGCAAGGGTGGTGCTGGTGATGGCCGGCCGCGGTGCTTGAGATCGGTGTGTGGGTTTGAAATGGGTGTATGGGCGGTCGTGCCGGTCAAGGAGTTGGATCGGGCCAAGGAACGGCTGGCGCCCGCGCTGCCGCCCGAGCGGCGGCGGGCGCTGATGCTGGCGATGCTCGAGGATGTCTTGGCGGCGCTCGCCGCGACGCCGGGTCTCAGCGGGCTGGCGGTCGTCACCGTCGATGTGGCGGCGCGTCGACTTGCGGCGCGCTATGGCGCCCGCATCATCGAAATAGGCGCCCGCGACGGGCACAGCGGAGCGGTTGCGGCGGCGGCGAGGCTCCTCGTTGCGGAGGGGTGTCCCGGCATGCTGACCGTGCCGGGCGACATTCCGCTCGTCACTCCTGCCGAGATCACGCAGCTTCTCGCCGCGCATCGCCCGGCGCCGGCGTTTACGATCGCCCCGTCGCGCGACGAGCGAGGGTCGAACGCGATCATCTGCTCGCCCCCGGACGCCGTGCCCTTACGCTTCGGCGAGGACAGCTTCTTCCCGCATTTGCAGGCCGCCGAGACATGCGGCATCCGCCCGACCGTGCTGCGCCTGCCGGGCATTGCGCTCGATGTCGATACGCCGGAGGATCTGGCCGCTTTAACGCTTGTGCCGTCGGCGACGCAGGCGCATGCACTGCTCGACCTGCAGCGTGCCGCGGCAGTTATGGGAGACCCTTGGGGATGATCACCGACGAGATCTTGTCACGCGTCGAGACCGGGCGGCGCCTGTCGGTGGCCGAGGCACTGGCGCTCGCCGACCAGTCTGATCTCCAGGCGCTGATGAGGGCTGCAGGGGCGCTGCGCGACAAGGCGCATGGCGGTCTCGTATCGTATTCGCGCAAGGTCTTCATCCCGCTGACTCAGCTGTGCCGCGACGTCTGTCACTACTGCACCTTCGCCCATCCGCCGCGCGCCGGCGAGCCCGCCTATTTGAGCGCCGAGCAGGTGCTCGAAATCGCCCGCGCCGGCGCACGTGCCGGCTGCCACGAGGCGTTGTTCACGTTGGGCGACAAGCCCGAGTTGCGCTATGGCGCGGCGCGCGACGCGCTGGCTCAGCTCGGCCACGAGACGACGCTGTCCTATCTCGCAGAGATGGCGGGGCTGGTCCAGCGCGAGACCGGGCTTTTGCCGCATCTCAACCCCGGCATCATGACCCGCGCCGACATTGACCGGCTGCGTCAAGTCTCGGTCTCCCAGGGGATCATGCTGGAGAGCGCCTCGGAGCGGCTGCGCCGCCGCGGCGGGCCGCATTTCGGCTCGCCGGACAAGGACCCGGCGCTGCGTCTCGAAACGATCCGCGCCGCCGGCGAGGCGGTGGTGCCGTTCACCACCGGCATCCTGATCGGCATCGGCGAGACCCGGCGGGAGCGCATCGAGGCGCTGTTGGCGCTGCGCGACCTGCACGACCGCCATGGTCACCTGCAGGAGATCATCATCCAGAATTTTCGGGCCAAGCCGGGGACGCGTATGGCGCAAGCGCCCGAGCCAGACCTCGACGAACACCTCTGGACGATTGCGGTCGCGCGGCTGGTCTTCGGACTTGAGATGAACATCCAGGCACCGCCCAACCTGAACCCCGGGGCGCTTGCCGAGATGATCGCCGCCGGCATCAACGATTGGGGCGGCGTCTCGCCGGTCACCCCCGATCACGTCAACCCCGAGCGGCCGTGGCCGGCTCTCGACCGGCTGGCCGAGCAGACCGCCGCAGCCGGCAAAACGCTGATCGAGCGGCTGGCGATCTACCCGGCTTATGCGCGCGACGTGGAGCGTTGGGTCGACCCGGCGGTGCGCACCGCGGTGCTTCGCGCGATCGATGCTGATGGTCTCGCGCGAACCGACGACTGGGTACCCGGCGCTGGTATCGAACCGCCGGTTGTGATTGCCCCTCACCCCGACCCTCTCCCCGCAAGCGGGGCGAGGGAGGGGCCCGCGCAGCGGGAGGGTGAGGCGCAGCTCGCCGGGGTTCTGGAGCGGGCTGCGGCTGGAGAGATGCTCGGCGAAGCCGATATCGTGCGGCTCTTCGCCGCTCGCGGGGCGGATTTCGAGGCGGTGTGCCGGGCGGCCGACGAGCTACGGCAACAGGTCAGTGGTGACACGGTCAGCTACGTCGTGACCCGCAACATTAACTACACCAATGTCTGCTATTTCCGCTGCCAGTTCTGCGCGTTTTCGAAGGGTAAGCTCACCGAAAACCTGCGCGGCCGGCCTTACGACCTCGATCTCGCGGAGATCCAGCGGCGGGTCGAGGAAGCCTGGGATCGGGGCGCCACCGAAGTTTGCATGCAGGGCGGGATCCACCCGGAATATACCGGCGCGACCTACCTCAGGATCTGCCGTGGCATTAAAGAAGCAGTGCCCGGCATCCACATCCACGCCTTCTCGCCGCTTGAGATCTGGCAAGGCGCCAAGACCCTCGGCCGCTCCGTCCCCGATTTCCTGCGCGAGCTGAAGGCGGCTGGACTGAGCTCGCTGCCTGGCACCGCGGCCGAAATCCTCGACGACGAGGTCCGCGCCGTCATCTGCCCGGACAAGATCAAGACCGGCCAATGGCTCGAAGTCATGGAGGCCGCGCACACCGTCGGACTGCGCAGCACCGTCACGATCATGTACGGCCATGTCGACCACTACGAGCACTGGGCCCGGCACTTGTTGCGCATCCGCGCATTGCAGGTCCGGACCGGCGGCTTCACCGAATTCGTGCCATTGCCCTTTGTGCCAATGGAGACGCCGATTTATCTGAAAGGCCGCGCCCGCCGCGGCCCGACCTACCGCGAGGCCGTGCTGATGCACGCCGTCGCTCGTCTCGTGCTGCACCCGGTCATCACCAACATCCAGACCTCCTGGGTCAAGATGGGCAGCGGCGGCGCCGCTGCGTGTCTGGCGGCAGGGGCCAACGATCTCGGCGGCACCTTGATGAACGAGAGCATCACCCGCGCCGCCGGCGCGGTGCACGGCCAGGAAATGCCGCCCGAGAGCATGGAGGGATTGATCCGCTCGTTGGGGCGCGAACCACGCCAGCGCACCACCCTCTACGGCGACGCGCCCGCCGGCCGCAAGACCGCCTCCTTCGGAGCCCCCGCACTTGCCGAGCCGATAAACACGCCGGCGCGGCGCTATGAACGGCATCAGGAGAGCGCCGCAGCGGACTAAAAACTTTAGGGAGACCGATACGATGGAGATCGAGGCCGCCGTCTTTCGCAAGGTGCAGGAGCCGCTGACGATCGAGGCGGTGGAGATCGACAAACCCTGGGGGCGCGAGGTGCTGGTGCGCACGGCGGCCACCGGCGTCTGCCACAGTGACCTGCACGTCGTCGACGGCATCGGCCGGTTCCCGCTCGACCGGCCGATTGTGCTCGGCCATGAAGGCGCCGGTGTCGTCGAGGCCGTCGGCGCCGATGTGACGACGGTCAAGCCCGGGGATCACGTGGTGGCCTGCCTTTCGGGTTTTTGCGGCAATTGCCCGCAATGTCTTTCGGGGCATCCGAATTTGTGCACCGGCGGCATCGTCACGCGGCCCGACAATGCGACCCCGCGCCTGTCGCAGAAGGGTCAGGCGCTGCGCCAGTTCATCGGCATTTCGAGTTATGCCGAAAAGATGCTATTGCACGAGAATTCGCTGGTGAAGATCGACCCCGAATTGCCGCTCGACCGCGCTGCGCTGGTCGGCTGCGGGGTGCTGACCGGGGTTGGCGCGGCGTTGCGCAGCTCGGGGCTCGAAGCGGGGCAGACCGTGGCGGTGTTCGGCTGCGGCGGGGTCGGTTTGTCCATCATCCAGGGCGCGCGGATCGGCGGCGCGCGGCAGATCATCGGCGTCGACATGTTCGAAGCGAAGCGCGAAATGGCGACGCGCGCCGGCGCGACCGATTTCGTCAACAGCGCCGAGGACGACCCGGTCAAGGCCGTGCGCGCACTGACCGCCGGTGCCGGCGTCGATCACGCCTTCGAGGCGGTCGGCAACGCCAAGCTGGTGCGGCAGGCGATCGAGAGCCTCGCGATCCGCGGCACCGCGACGATCGTCGGCGTCTTGCCGCCGGACGCGATGATCGAGTTCCCGTGGATGGCAATCCGCCCGGAGTGTAAGGTGCAGACCTCGCGCATGGGCTCCAACCGTTTCCGTTACGACATCCCGCTCTACCTCGATTTCTACCGCCAGGGACGCTTGAAACTCGACGACATGGTCACCAGGCGCGGCCATCTCGGCGACATCAACGAAGCCTTCCGCGCAATGAAAGCCGGCGAAGTCGCCCGCACGGTTCTGACCTTCGATTAGCGATCACGGGATGCGCCAGCCGGCCTTGGCGGCAAAGCTATCGAAGAAATCGAGATCGTAGGCGCGCTCAGGGGCCTCTCGGACCAATTCATCGATCTGGTGCGCGTCGTTGCCGACCAGGATGCGCCAGTTGTCGGCCTTGACCCCGTCGAGAATGATAGTCGCCGCTTCGGCCGCGCTCGTCGGCGCCTCCTCGCGAAAGCGGCGCTCGCGCTCGGCTACAGCCTTTCGAATGTCGTCATCCGACAGGCTCGACACGTCTCGGCCCATCGAGGCGATGCGCGCCCTTGCTTGCGCGATCTGTCTCGCATCGATCTCGTCGGACAGGTTGCCGCTTTGAATCTTGCGCGAGTTGAGCGGGATCGAGGTGCCGATATGGCCGGGCATGACGACCGAGCACTTGATGTGTGGCGCATTGATCCGCAGATCGGTGATCAGCGCCTCGGTAAAGCCTTTCACCGCGAACTTTGCCGCCGAATAGGCGGTGTGCGGAATATGCGGTCCGACCGACGCCCAGAAACCGTTGACGCTGCTGGTATTGACGATGTGACCTTCCTCCGCCTTCAGCAGCATCGGCAGGAAAGCGCGGGTGCAGTTGTAGACCCCGCCCCAGCACACATTGAACGTCTTTTCCCACTCCTCGCGGCTATGCGCGAACATGCTGCCGCCGCCCCCGATGCCAGCATTGTTGAAGAGGAGATGGATCTTATCGGTGCCGTGTCGCTCGGCGACCTCGTCGCGAAACCGTTCGACCTGCGCCTCGTCGGACACATCGGCGAGATGGGCCGTGACGGGCAGCCCTTGCGGCAGCCCCGCCGCCTCGCACAGCCGCCGGGTTTCCGCCATCCCCTCTTCGGAGACATCGCACATCGCGATATTGCAGGCCTCCGCGGCCAGCTGACGGACGATCTCGCGTCCCATTCCCGAGCCGCCGCCGGTGACGACTGCGATCTTCCCTGCGAAATCCTTCATAAGCCCCGCCTCCATGTTTTGTACTATCGTCGCTCCCGCGCAAGCGGAAGTCCAGAGCTTGCCCCTGGCATGAACAGGGGGCCGGGCCTACGCATCGGCCCTGGATACCCGCTTTTGCTGGGTATGACGAGGAGAGGACAGCTGGCGATGCAGAAGACGACGCGCGACATGTTATTGCCGACCGCGATCACCGGATCTTATCCGCGCCCCTTATGGTACGATGCAAGCCTCGGCGGGAGGTCGTTCAAGGCGGCGCTCGGCGACTCGCTGTTTCGCGAGCAGTATCTCGACGCCGTCGCGGCGATCATCAATGCGCAGGAGGCGGCCGGGCTCGACATCGTCACCGACGGCGACAGCCGCTTCGACCTCGCGGTCGGCGGCAAATCGTGGTTCTTCTACCCGATCGAGCGCTTGGGCGGCATTCACGGCCACCGCAGTACGTCGCAAGGCTGGATGGCGCGGCACGACATCCGCCCCGGCAAGATATTGTGGGAGGTGCAGGAGGCCTATCAGCCGGCCATCGTCAAAGAGAAGCTCAGCCGCGGCCCGCTCGAATACGCCGCGCTGTGGCAGATCGCGCAGCGCCTCAGCGACCGCCCGGTCAAGTTCGGCGCGATCTGCGCGCCGGCATTGGCGAGCATGCTGTGGAACGAACACTACTCCGACGACAAGGCGATGGTGCTCGACCTCTGCGACATCATGAACGCCGAATTGCGCGAATTGGCCGCGGCTGGCTGCCCGGTGATCCAGGTCGAGGAGCCGCGCCACCATGGCCTGACGACCCGGCCCGACTGCACCGATGCCGAGCTCGAATTCCAGACCGAGGCGTTCAACCGCCAGCTCGCCGGGGTCGACGCCGAGATCTGGGTGCACACCTGCTGGGGCAATCCCAATCAGCAGCGCGTCTATTGGGAGGTGCCGAGCTACGAGCGTGCCCTGCCCTATCTGTTGCAGCTCAATGCCGACGTCATCACCTTCGAATGCGCCAGCAATGACGGCAAGGACCTGCCGCTCTTCGCCAGACACAAGACCGACAAGAAGATCGGCATCGGCGTCGTCAACCACTGCAACACCGTCGTCGAGCCGGCCGAGCACGTCGCGGGCCTCATCCGGAAGGCGCTCGAATACATCCCGCCCGAACGGCTCGTCATCACGACCGATTGCGGCTTCGGCCGCGAGGGCCTCAGCCGCCGCGTCGCTTATTACAAATGCGTATCGCTGGTCGAAGGCACCAACCTCGTGCGCCGCGAACTGGGCCTCCCCGAAGCCCACATCCGCGCCGCCGATCCCAAGCTTTACTTTGCCGGAGTGGGTGAAGGGTGAGGAAACCTACCGGACGCGGATCAGCGGGACTCCGCGTGGCCAACCATTAAACTGCGTGCGGCCAGGCGGCCGTCACTCGCCGGGCAGTGTGAACTGAAAGATGGCGCCCTGTCCGGCGTTGGGGCTCGCCCACAAGCGGCCGCCATGCGACTCGATGATCCGCCGGCTGATGGACAGTCCCATACCGGTGCCGTGCGGTTTTGTCGTGAAGAACGCGTCGAAAATCCGCCCGGCTTTATCGTCCGGAAGCCCGGTGCCGGTATCACTCACTGCAATCAGGAGCTGATCAGGCTCGACCGTTGTCGATGCGACGGTCAGTTCACCGCCCGTCTCTCGCATCGCCTCGATGCCGTTGAGCATGAGGTTCATCAAAACCTGCTGCAGCTGTACGCGATCCGATGTCGTCCGCGGAAGCCCCGAGTTCGAGTTCCGCGCGGATTGAAATTGAATGCCGATCCGCCGCATCCCCCAGCAAGACAGTCATTTCCCGAACGATTTCGTTCAGGTCGACCACTTCGCGTTGTGGCTCGCCTCGTCCGTAAAGCGAACGGACGCGGTCGATAATGCCGGCGGCTCGTGTCACTGCTGCGACCATTGCCGAGGCAGCGGCGCATGCTTCCTTCTGATCGGGTGGATCGCGACAGAGCCATCGCATGCAAGCGTTGGCGGCTATGTTGGCGGCGGCGATCGGTTGCCGGATTTCGTGAGCCAGCGAGGCGGTCAGTTCTCCCATCATGCTCACGCGGTTGATCTGCGCGAGATCGGCCTCGAGTTGGCGCAATCTTTCGCGCTCTTCTTCGGCGCGTTTGCGCTCGGTGATATCGCGCACCAAGGACAAATACCGACGTCCGCCCTGCTCAAATTGGCCGGCGCGGACTTCCACCGGGAAGATCGTCCCATCTTTACGCTGGTGGCGGGTCTCGAAGGTTAATATTTCCCCGGCCTTCATACGCTGCCGCAGGCCCCGGATAGGCGCTTCGTCCAAACCGACATCGAGATCTTCAGGGCGCATCCCGATCAGTTCTTCCCGCTGGTAGCCCAGACTGTCGCAGGCCTGGCGGTTGACGTCGAGAATGGTCGACTGATCGTCGAGTAGAAAGAAAGCGTCTGCCGCGTGCTCCACGAAGGTGCGGAAACGCGCCTCGCTCGCGCGCAACTCGTGCTCTGCCTGCCTCAGTTCCGTGATGTCCTGCAGCACGCCAAACTGCCGCAGAGGCCGCCCCAATTCGTCCCAGCTCACGTCGCCCTGGCTGTGGACTGTGCGCACAGCGCCGTCGGGGCGGACCACGCGATATTCAATGTCGTAGCGCCGACCGCCGCGCAGCGCAGCCGCCGCGGCTTCAGCGGCTCTCGGCCGATCCTCCGGGTGGATCAGTTGGAGCCAGCGTTCATGCCACCAATCTGGCAAGTCCACCGGCTGGAGCCCAAAAATCCGGCAAATCTCGTCCGAAAGAGACACGTGATTGGTACCGAGGTCCCGCTCCCACCAACCAACATGCGCGATGCGCTGCGCCTCCATCAGATGCATTTGGCTCCGGCGCAGCGCCGCCTCGGCCTTCTTGCGTTCGTCTCGTTCCCGGGCTTCGCGCAGCGCGCGCCGCACCGATGGAACGAGCCGTGATAACCGTGTCTTCAGAACATAATCGGTGGCCCCGCTCGTCAGCGCTTCGATCGCGATCTCTTCGCCGAAGCCCGAGACAAAGATGAAAGGCAGATCAGGGCGGGCGCTCAGCGCAAGCTTCAATGCGGAAAGGCCGTCGAACGAAGGAAGCTTGTAATCGGCGAGAATCAGGTCAATTCCACTGTCTTCAAGAGCGGCGAGGAACTCGGCGCGCGTTTGGACGCGAGTTACCTCGCAGACGAAATGATCCGCTTCAAGGAGGTCTTGAATGAGCGCCGCGTCCTCGATGCTATCCTCCAGCAACAGGATGCGGAGCAGCGCCTCCTCGGCCTTCTTGCGTTCGGCTTGTTCTCGGGCTTCGCGCAGCGCGCGCTGCACCGATGGCACGAGCCGCGACAATCGCGTCTTTAGAACATAATCCTTGGCGCCGCTCGTTAGCGCTTCGATCGCGATCTCTTCGCCGAAGCCCGAGACAAAGATGAACGGCAGATCGGGGTGGGCATTTAGCGTCAGCTTCAATGCGGAAAGGCCGTCGAACGACGGAAGTTTGTAATCGGAAAGAACCAGGTCAAATGCACCGTCTTCAAGAGCGGCCAGGAACTCGGCGCGCGTTTGGACGCGGGTTACTTCACAGACGAAATGATCCGCTTCAAGGAGTTCTTGAATGAGCTCCGCGTCCTCGATGCTATCCTCCAGCAACAGAATGCGGAGCGGGGCCGTCACGGTGCCTTCTTCACGCTGCCCGGCGGCGGCTCATTGATGACCGCCCAGAAAACGCCGAGTTCCTTGATGGCGTTGACAAATTCGTGAAAATCGACCGGCTTCACGACATAGGCGTTCACGCCGAGCTTGTAGCTTCTCATCATGTCTTTTTCCTCGTGGGACGAGGTCAGCACCACCACCGGCATCAGCTTCAGGCGCTCGTCGGACCTGATTTGCTGTAAGACTTGCAAGCCATCGACCTTCGGCAGTTTCAGGTCCAGCAGCATGACCGCGGGATTGTCGTTGGAGCGAGCGCTGAACTCTCCCCGACAATAAAGATAATCCAACGCTTTTTCTCCGTCGCGGGTAACCACGACCTCGTTTGCCAAATTATATTCGCCCAGCGCCGTCAGAGTAAGTTCCACGTCTCTCGGATCGTCCTCGACGAGCAGAATGCGTGCCAGTTCGCTCATAGCGTGTTCGCGGTCCTCTCCGCCGCATCTTGTGCTTTAGGGAGTGAGAAATAGAACGTCGCGCCGTGATCGACACCTCCCTCGGCTCGGACCTCCCCGCCATGGCGGTGGATGATCCGCCGAACGGTCGCGAGTCCGATTCCAGTGCCTTCAAAGTCTTCCGGGAGATGCAGGCGCTGAAACACGCCGAACAGTTTATCGACATACTGCATGTCGAAGCCGGCGCCATTATCCCTCACGGACACCTCTATCTCATTTTCTCGATCGACACAGCTAATCTCGATTTCGGCCGGGGCTCGCATGCGCGTGAATTTGACCGCGTTGGCGAGAAGGTTGCCGATCACCAGCTTCAGCATGGAACGGTCGCCGTAACAGACCGGAAGGGGATGAATCTTCCAAACGATGTCTCGCCCCCCCGTGTCCTGCCCGATCTCCGCGACGGCCTCTTTGACGAGTTGGTCCAGGCTCACCAGCGTGTTTTTGGTCTCGGCCCGCCCGATCCTGGAAAACGCCAGCAGATCGTCGATCAGGTTACCCATTCTTTTTGCTGATTCGAGAATTGTTTGCATGAACCGGCGACTCTTCTCGTCGAGCAAGGAAGACGCCTGTCTCTGTAGCAGCTCAGAGTATCCGACGACATGGCGAAGCGGCGCGCGAAGATCGTGGGAGACCGAATAGGCAAAAGATTCCAATTCCTGGTTGCTCGTTTCGAGGTCCCTGGCCCGCTTGACGAGCTCTTTGTTGAGCGCGCGAATTTCGTCTTCGCGGCGCTTGCGCTGTTCCACCTCAACCTGAAGGTGATCACGAGCTTGGAGAAGATCGCTCTCGATGCGCCGCCGAACGGCTACGAACCAGGCAACGATTGCCGCCGAGGCCGCGAAAAGAAGGAAGTACGCTATATTTTCGCGGGAAACTTCGAAGGAGTAAATGGGTTCGGCGAAGAAGTAATCGAAGCAGGCCGTGGAGAGCACCACCGCCAGCACGGCAGGCCCAGTCCCCGCGTACCAGGTGATAACAACGATGGCCAGGTCGAGAAGCGGAAATTCGACGGCGCGAAAGCCGCAGTACTGCAATGCCAGCGCCGCCCCAAGCGCAACTGCAACGCAGAAGACTGAAAAACCATAGCGGATCGCCGGACCGCCCCTGTGCAGTTCCAAACTCCAGCGCCCCGAGCTTCGCCTCACCCCCACAGCTGTGGGACCTTCCACAGGATGGATCGTCATGACACTTTTCTTCCGATCGCTCGGCGTGTGAGATGTAAACGCGGGCCCGCGCGCGTTCGGGCGCGGCCCCGGTAAAGGACCAACATGGCGTCTCACGGAAGCAAATTATCGCCTGCGCCGACCGGCAGCCAAGTCCGGCGCGTGAGATTGTGCCGGATCAGCGCTCCGCCCGCCAGTCGAATCGGGCCGATGTCGCTCGGTGCGGGGCTCACATACGCGATGATTTAGGCCGTCTCGCCATTGACGCCGGCGTAGCGGATTTCGAGCACTTCGATCTGCTCGACGCCGGCGGGGGCGCGGAGTTCGACAGTGTCGCCCTCGTGCGCTTTGAGCAACGCGCGGGCGATAGGGGACACCCAGCTGACCTGGCCGCGGGCGAAATCGGCTTCGTCGATGCCGACGATCGTGATCGTGGTTTCGGCTCCGTCCTCGGTGGCGTAGGTGACGGTCGCGCCGAAGAACACCTGGTCGCGCCGCTTTTGCTGTCTCGGGTCGACGACCTCGGCGCTTTCCAGCCGCTTCGTCAGGAAGCGGATGCGCCGATCGATCTCGCGCAGGCGCCGCTTGCCGTAGATGTAGTCGCCGTTCTCGGAGCGGTCGCCATTGCCGGCCGCCCACGCGACGGTCTCCACCACTTTCGGGCGCTCCACCCGCAGCAGCTGGCGCAATTCGTCCTGCATATGGCGGTGACCCCCTGGGGTCATGTAGTTCTTGAAGCCAACTGGAACGGCCGGCGGTTCGTCAGGCAGCTCGGCCTCATCATCCGATTCCTTGACGAAGGCTTTGCTCATCGGATCAACTTCTCCTCTCGCAATGCGGCAATCTCCGATCTGTCATAGCCCAGGTTTGCCGCAATATCGTCGGTGTCTTAGCGCGAGTCCGCCTCGCCGGTTAAGTTCAAACTGATTTCGAACGGGAGGCTAGCCGATGAATTGGTTAATCGTTTCATAACCTTGGCAGCGTCCCTGCTCGCGCTTGCCATGTCCACACCGCCGGCCCAGGTGGAATCCGCCATCGCTGGCAGAGCAAAATCTGGCAGCCGAAAGCCGCGGCGACGTGGTCGCGGCGCTCGCTTTGTACAGCGATAACGCGATTGTCCAATATGGGGCCTATGCTGGTCCCCTTGTATCGGCAAGGCCGCGATCCGGAAGGAGTTGGAGCGCCGCGTGGCGGCCAAGAACCAGTTCAAGATCATCGGCAAATACGTGTCCGACAACGTCGCGGTGGTTCAGATCGAGCTACGGACTGGCCCGCTTTATCGAATGGTTTCGGTCGCAGCCGCCGGCTCGGTGACCGTCCTTTGGCGTTACCTAGAGCTGAGTTCCGCGGTCACGAGCGGCTCGGCGGGACGACGACACAAGGTAGTTGGCGGTGGTTGAGACGCGCGCAGGCGCTCGACGCGGCGCCAGCCGACAAATTAGCGAGGCGAGCGCGATAGAGCACCTTGCTGCCGAACGGCGCCGTCGGCTGCAGCGCCAGGGCGGCGGAGCGGAGCTGGTCTGGCGCCTGCGCGCGCGCACCCTCGGCCACCGTGCGAGCCAGGCCCGGACTGGCGAAGGCGCCTACCTGGATCGCCCATCCTCCGCCCGGCTCGTGAGAATGGCTCGGCAGCGCGTGCGATGACGCCGTCGTGGGTTGGTGGAAGGGTGCAGATGCCGGCCGGACCCGCGCCGGCGGCAACACGACGGCGCTGGCCGCCGTTGCGGCGTGACAGGGTCTAGCAGGGTTGAAGGCGGCGTTCGGGTCGCAATTGGCCGCCGACGCTAGTTGAACCCCGGCTGTGGGAGCCCGTTGGACCGAAGCTGCGGACGACACGGCTACCGATTGCGCTGAAGACGTGCAGGGATGGGCGGGATCGTAGGCGGCATCCAAGTCGCAACCCCCCGTCCCAACCCGTCGCACCACCGCCTCCGAGGCATACGCCTGTTGAGTATACGCCGGTTGGGTAGACGCCGGTTGCTCCGCGGCGTGCAGTAGGGTCGTACAAGGATGGTTTGGATCATACGCGGCGTTCACGTCGCATCCCGCCGCCAGGCTGGCTATGGTTGGCCTCTGCGCGCGACCAGAGCGGGAGGCATACACCGCAAAAGGCCCTGACCGCGGTACCTCGCTGCCGAGATTGGGCGTGATAGCGGCGAGATAGTTTACTGTCTCGTCCGGCAGCGGCCCTCGGCCGGCCAAATAGCTGTCGACGCGATCGGGACCCGCATTATAGGCGGCCAGAAAGCCCGGCGCGCCGTACCGATCATACATTTCTCGGATATAAGCGGTACCTGCCAGAATGTTGTTGTGCGGGTCGTAGGGGTCGTCGCCGAGCTGGTAACGCGCCCGCAGTCCCTCATAAGTTGCGGGCATGACCTGCATCAGTCCCATCGCCCCGACCGGGGAGGTGGCCTGCTGCTCGCCACCCGATTCCTGATGCATCACCGCTCGCACCCAATGCCCGGGCACTTGGAATCGCGCAGCGGCCTCGCCGATATAGGGGCCCCAGGGATCCTCAGGCGGGCCCGGCGGCGGGTAGTAGCGCTGCGGCGACGCCCACTTCCAGCCGTCCGCGCCGATTTCCGTCCGCCCCCCGCCGGGACCATATGCGTTCTGCTGGCCGCAGGCGGCGAGAAGGAGGATCGGCAACAGCCGCAATATCCTATGGACGCGGTGCGCTCCGACCGGTCCGAGCCACCGGGCAGACCCGTTAGAGCAATGCATTCGGTGGCCATTCTTGGTTGATCATCGCACGCACGCGTTAGCGGCATCGACGCCGCACGACAAGTTTTTCTGTCTTGCTTTTAGGCAGACGAGGAGAGGCGCGCCGTTTTACGGCGAACCGGGGGTAATCCGTTTCGGCTGTTCAGACAGGGTAATAGCGAGGGAAGCGAATCGAAGCCGCCTGAGCGATGGAATGTGAGCGCGCTCCGAGCTACTTTTGACGCGCCGCCTGCGCTTCTTCCCAATTTCGTCCATCAAAAAAGCTGGTTGGCTCCAGCGCCGCCGGGTCGATCCCGTCGAGGCAGCGGGCGTTGACGCTGATCTTGTCGGGGTCCGAGCGCGGCACGTAAAAGGCGTGAATGCCACAATTCCGGCAGAAGGTGTGCTTCGCGGTATTGGTATTGAATTGGTAGGTCGCGAGGTCCTCCTCGCCCTGCAGCAGCTCGAACTGTTCGGGCGGCACGATCAGGTGCAGAAGCCCCTTCTTTGTGCAGATCGAGCAGTTGCACTCGAGCAGAGCCGACAGGTCGGCGTGCACTCGGAAGCGCACGCGGCCGCAGTGGCAGCCGCCCTCATAGATTTCGACCATCATAGCGGCTCCGGCACTACGAGGAACAAATCGGTGTCGCCGGTTTCCTGGCCGGCGGCGGTCAGCATCGCGTGCACCTGCCCACGGTGATGGGTCTGGTGGTTGAAGAAATGGCTGATCAAAAAACCCTTCGGGGCGCGCATCTCGCGCCCGGCGGCGCCGCTGAACCACACCAGATCTTCGGCCATCCAGGCGTCGTCGACCTTGGCGGCCCAGCGCGAGATGTCGGCGTCAGCCGTCTCGCGCGCCGCGCTGAGCGCCGCAAAATCCTCGATGAGGCCGGCGCTCTGCTTGATCGAGACGTCGGGTTTGGGCCAGTTGTCGAACCGCGACATCCATTGCCGGTCGCCCCAGAGGAGATGGTTGAGGGTGCCGTGGATCGAGCCCCAGAAGGCGCCGCACGGCTGCCGCCGCTCGGCGTCGGAGAGGCGCGCGGCCGCATTGTAAAGCCGCCGGTTCATCTCGACGTTGTAGGCGGCCATCGTGCGGACATAAGCGGGCGTAATCATCGCGGCTCCTCACATGCGGTTCGGATAGCGGCTTTGCTTGCTACCCTCGTCATGAAGATTTATGGGTCAGGCGAGGATCGCTTGTACAGGGAGAAGACCATGGGGAGAAAGCCATGAAGGCGGTGCTGTTCGAGAAGCATGGCGGGCCGGAGGTATTGCACCTGGCCGAGGTGGCCGACCCGGTCGCTGGCCTCGGCGAAGTCGTCGTCGACATCCATGCCGCCAGCGTCAATGCGGCGGATTACAAGGTGCGGCTCGGCGGCGGGGCCTACAGCGGCAGCGGCGTCAAGCTCCCGCATATCCTCGGCCGCGACTTCTCGGGTGTGGTCAGTGCGGTCGGTCCTGGCGTCACGGATTTGCGGGTCGGCGACGCGGTATTCGGGGTCTGCGACCAGGGGATCGAGGGAGCCTATGCCCAAAAGATGGCGATCAAGGCAGCGATCATCGCCAAAAAGCCTGACCGTCTCGGCCACGCCGAGGCGGCAGCCATGGCATTGACCAGCATTACCGCGCTATGGGCGCTCGAAGACACCGCGAAGCTCAAACCCGGCGAAACCATACTGATCCAGGGTGGCGCGGGTGGCGTCGCCGGCTTCGGAATCCAGCTCGCCAAGCATTTGGGCGCGACGGTGATCACGACAGCGAGCGCCCGCAATCACGATTATGTCCGCCACTTGGGCGCCGATCGGGTCATCGATTACAACCAGGAGGACTTCACCAAGGTCGTCGCCGGTTGCGATGTCGTGTTCGACACGGTCGGCGGCGATGTCCAGGCCCGCTCCTATGGCGTGCTGAAGCCAGGCGGCCGGCTGGTGTGGATCGCGCCGGCGCCGGCCGGATTTCAGCCGACCCGCAAGGATGTGCAGGTGCTGCGCCCTGGTGTGGCGCGTGACCGCGCGCACCTGGAACGGATGCTGGCATTGCTCGAAGCCGGAGCGGTATCGCCGCCGGCGATCACCCGCTATAAGCTCGCCGACGCGGCCGAGGCCCACCGGGTCAGCGAAAGCCGCCACCTGCAGGGCAAGCTGGTCCTCGAAACCCGCTGAAAGGAGAGACAAATGGCAGGCAATGGGCAAACGGTGATCGACCTCGACAAAAAGCGCATGACTGCAATGGCGCAAAAGGACATCGCCACACTGAAGGCGCTCCTGTCCGACGACCTGATCTACACCCACTCATCGGCGCGGCTCGACACCAAGCAGAGCCTGATCGGCAACATGGAGTTGGGGTCGACGGTCTATACCGCAGTCGAGCCCTCCGACGTCAAGGCCCAGGATTTGGGCGACGCGGTGGTATTGACCGGCTCGTGCCGCATCAGCGTCATGTCGCAAGGCAGCCCGAACAGCTTCCGCGTCCGCTTCACTGACGTCTACGCCAACAAAGGCGGCCAGTGGCAGATGGTGACCTGGCAATCCACCCGCCTGCCGGAATAAACGTTATTCGACCGACCGTATTAGTTGAATGAGCGGGTGCAGCGAGCGGTTGTGCGCGATGGGTTCGGGTGCGTTGCGAGGTGGCGCCATGCCAATGCGGTCATGCCAATAGGTCGGCAGACCGACGTTGCTCGCGCCGAACAGGTCGTATGCGGAGCCAGCCACGAACAAGCACCGGCTGGGCGCTGCACCCAGTTCGCGCATAGCCATCTGGTATGGCCGTGGTTCGGGCTTGTAGAAACCGGCGCGTTCGGCTGTGACGACGACATCGAAATCGATGCCGGTACACGCGACTGCGGTGGCCGCGAGTTTCTCGGAGCAGTTCGTGACGACGCCCAGCGCCATCCCTTCGCGCCGCAGCGCGCCGAGCACTTCGCGCACCTCCGGCCACGGTTTGAGCTCGCCATAGCGAGCGGCAAGCTGGGCCGCCAGGAGCGGTGAAAGTCCGACCTCGGCCGCGGCCTCGGCGACGAGCGTCTCGTAGGGGCGGTAGGCGCCAGTCTCGTAGGTGCGGCGCAAATAGGCTGCGCGCCACTTGCGCCCATCTTCCGGGCTCGCGGCGACAAGGTTCCACAAGGCCCAGGAATCGAGCAGCGCCGTCAGCAGGTCGAAAAGGACCGCATCGAACTTGCGCTCAGCTCTCGGCGACATTGCTTTGTGTTACCCACAGCCCACTGGGCCATCATCAGCAACAGGGGCGGACATATAAGGTACTACAAAACGGCACACCGTTACGCGCTATCGACAATCGTAGCGAGCGCGAACGCGTGCGCCGCTCCTCGCTTTGTAACCGACGGAAGCTGGCGGATCGCTCTCCGGCTGCCATCCACGATCTGAAAGGAATTGGTGTCGGGTATCGACAAGCCATGCGCGCCTTGCTATAGAGCGCTCCCGCCGTGGGTGCATAGCTCAGTTGGTAGAGCAGCTGACTCTTAATCAGCGGGTCGCAGGTTCGAGTCCTGCTGCACCCACCAATCAACGCACTGCAAACGAACGACAAAAGACGAACCAGTCCGGCCAGCCGTGCGGCCGAACCTGATTTTAATGCGAGGGCCGGCGCCCGATCGGCACCCGCGCCGGGTTGGGCTGATGAAATCGATCAGTGTCGGTTTCGATAAGCTTTAAGAAATCGCGATCCGATGAAATTATTTTCCCGATATCAAGCGCGAGATTTGCACGGTTCGGGTCCCATTTGGGCAGGATCTCGTTATCAGCGGCAGTTCCCAGGTGTCCGCTCATGACAGCCACGACATTCAACACACCGTCCTCGACAAAAAAAATCGGAGATCCGGAGGCTCTCGGGCGGGTCGCGCAGTCGGTCGTCCACAGACCATCGCTGTCGATATCGTGGTGTAATTCAAAGAAATGACATTTGTCCTGCCGCCACAGCGACGCAACATCCTTATCCGCCGGATACCCAGCGACCGAAAGCGATTTCTTTGTTGCTATAGGGGGCGCTAAGGGAGCCAACCGGACCCAGCCGATGTTGGGATCCCCACCCAAACACCGATGCCCCGCATCCGGCTCGAGCCGCAGGAGCACCCAATCCCTGCCGGTGAACATGGAGAACTGACCATACTTTGCCGGCACCGCACGTGACCTCTTGCCGCCCACGCTAAAGGTTGCGGAAACGTCCTGCTCCGCCTCTTCTTGCGCGCCTTTCCGGAGCCCGAACCGATACCCAAAAACGACGTGATAGGCAGTCAAGATGTAGCATGGCGAAACAAGGAAGGCCGTTCCCATGTGAAGATCTGACCGTGGCGCTGTGCCTTGGTCTGGTTGAGGGTGGTTGGTCCAGACGAGCCCGATAGGTGCGAACATTTTGTCGGCGCCAGTTTGGGACTGCGCATGCCGTGGATCGTGAATAGAGTCTGGACGGTCGGAAAACACCGCCACCCGATGAAACAAGGTTGGGGCATTCACCTTTACGCCCGTCATCGCAAAGTCTGAGGCCCGAACAGGAACGATTGTCATTGGCAGCATCGCGGCCAATCGAAGGATGAACGTAATTCTGGACGCCAACTGACGGACTCTCTCCGCGGACGGCTGCCACCGATCAGCGGGCAACCCAGGCGTAGAAGCTCGTCCGTTTGCGATTGTCATACTGGCCCCTCCAACAGCAACAAATAATAGATGCGAAGCGGGCAAAGAAGAACCCCGCCGGTTAGGGCGAGGCTCTTTAGGTATTGCCCGAGACGGACCACACCGGCGCGTCTAATGGCAAATTCGGCGAGCCCGGAAGATTAACTCGTATCGGTGGTCCAGGCGGTCATCAGTCTCGCGCTGGCAGGAAAATGGGCGATGCGCCGGTCAGCTGGCTAGGTGAGTCACGACGCGAGTGTTTGATACTCGGGTTTGTAGAGGTGCCGGCGAATGAACGCCTCCATATTCGGCGGACGATCCACGCGGGCGAGGCCAGCATCGAAGACGAGCTTGGCTACGCGCGCGGCGGTCTGAACCTCGACCTCCAGGATGTTCGACTGCGGCGGGAACAGCATCCCGAGCTTCAGCTGGTCGGCGGTCACCTGGTCGGCCACGGCGTGTGCGGCCTCAATGAACATCTCGTCGGTCACGCGCTTCGCGTTCGTGGCGTAGATCGCCATGCCGACGGCGGGGAAGATGTACAGATTGTTGGCCTGCGAAGGTAGGAACGTCTGGCCGTCGAGATGAACCGGGGGGAATTGCACGCCGCCGGCATAGACCGCTTTGCCCCGGGACCACGCATACGCCTCCTCGGGCAGGCATTCGTGATGCTCGGTCGGGTTCGACAGGGCAAAAATGATCGGCCGCTCGTTATGGCGCGACATCGCCTCGACGACCTCGCGCGAGAACAGTCTACCCACACCAGCCCTAAGCGCCTTACCGCTGACGCCGATCAGGGCGGTCGGCTTGAAATCTTCGATGGCCGCGACGATCTGCGGGCACTCGCTCGCCGGGTCGAGATGATCGAAGGGTTTGCTGGCGGGCAGCTTGTGCGCATAGGGCAACTTGTGCGCGGCAAGTCCGGGGCGCCCCGCGACCACCAGCCCCTTTGTATCGACCATGCGGATCTGCTGCCGTGCCGCCTCGGGTGTCACACCCTGCTCACCCATCCCGGCGACGATCAGATCGGCGAGGCCGATCGCGGCAGACCCGGCGCCGAGAAACAGAACTCTCTGCTCCTTGAGTTGGCCGCCGGTGATCTTGAGCGCATTGATCAGGCCCGCCAGCGTGACGCCGCCCGTGCCCTGAATGTCGTCATTGTAGCAGCAGACCTTGTCACGGTAGCGGGCGAGAAGGGCAATTGCATCCGTTCCGGTCCAGTCCTCGAAGTGGATACAGCAATTCGGGAACACCTCCCGAACCGCGTCAACGAACTCGTCCACAAAGGCGTACAGCTCTTCGGTCGGCGGGCGATGCTGCCGCAGCCCGAGATAGAGCGGGTCGTGCAGATAGGTTTCGTTGTTCGTCCCAGCATCCACGTACATCGGCAATAGGCCTTGCGGCGGCACCCCTGCTGCCGCGGTGTAAAGCTGCAGCTTACCGATCGGAATGGCCATGCCGTTGGCGCCCAAATCGCCGAGGCCAAGGATGCGGCCGCCATTGGTTGCGCAGATGAAACGCACGTCTTTGACCGGCCAATTGCGCAACACCTCCCTGACGTGTCCCTTGCGGCTGATCGACAGATACATCCCGTGCGGGCGGCGCAGAATTTGGTCGAACTTCAGCGAGGCTTCGCCGATCTCCGGATCATACACGATCTCAAGGAAGCGGGCCGGGTCCGACATTAGGGTGCGGTAGAACAGCGTTTCGTTCGTTTCGAGCAAATTCATCAGGTGTATGAAACGTTCGAGGTCGTTGGGTTTGCCTTTGAGCTGTTGTAGGACCCGGTTCAGTTGGGTCTCGATCGACTCCGTCACATCGGGCACCAGCCCGACCAACCCCAGCGCCTGCCGCTCCGCCTCGGTAAAGCCGGTCGATTTGTTGAGCCTGGGGTCGTGCAAAACATCGATGCCACGTTTGCCCGTGCCCGTGTTGGAAGCAGACATTGCTTTCTCCGCTGTTCAGGTGTGGATTCTGGCGTTCGCCTACCCGTTCCCGGCTACGTAAGGCCTGACCATTTTCGCTGGATCGACCACGCGGTCGAACAGTTCTTCGGTCACGAAGCCGAGCTTCAGCGCGGCTTCTTTCAACGTAAGGTCATTGTCGATCGCGTAGTGGGCAATTTTCGATGCCTTGTCGTAGCCAATGACCGGCGACAGCGCCGTCACCAGCATCAGCGAGCGGTCGACATATTCCTTGATCTTTTTCAGGTGGGGCTTGGTGCCCTCGACCAGGAATTTGCGGAAGTTGATGCACCCGTCGCTCAGGATCGTAATCGAGTGCGTAATGTTGAAGATCATCAGCGGCTTGTAGACGTTCATCTCCAGATAGCCGCCGGCGCCGCCGAAGCCGACCGCCACGTCATTTGCCATCACCTGCACGGCGATCATTGTCAGCGCTTCGGCCTGGGTCGGGTTCACCTTGCCCGGCATTATCGAGGAGCCGGGCTCGTTCTCCGGGATCTCCAATTCGCTGAAGCCGGCACGTGGCCCGCACGACATCAGCCGGATGTCGTTGGCGATCTTGTAGAGCGACACCGCCAGTGTGCGCAAGGTTCCGGACAGCTGCACCAGCGCATCGTGGGCTCCTTGCACGGTGAACTTGTTGGGTGCGCTGACAAACGGCAATCCGGTGAGTTTCGCGATCTCCACCGCCGCCGCTTCGGCGAAGCCGGGAGCCGCGTTGATGCCGGTGCCGACCGCGGTGCCGCCGAGCGCCAGCCGATACACGCTCTTCAGCGCATCTTCGATCCGCTCGAGGTTGTCGCTTAGCATTCCGGCATAGCCGGACCATTCCTGCCCCAGTGTGATCGGCGTCGCGTCCTGCATGTGGGTGCGGCCGATCTTGACGATGTCCTTCCATTGCTCGGCCTTCGCCGCAATGGCGTCGCGCAAACTGGTGACGGCCAACAGCAGCCGCCCCTTCACGTTCACAGCAGCGGCAATGTACATCGCCGTCGGGAACGAATCGTTCGACGACTGCGACATGTTGACATGGTCGTTGGGGTGCACAGGCGTCTTGCTGCCCAGCGCGGTGCCGGCGAGCTGGCAGCAGCGGTTGGAAATCACCTCGTTGACGTTCATGTTGAACTGTGTGCCGCTGCCGGTCATCCAGACATGCAGCGGAAACATGTCGTGGTGCTGCCCGGCCAGGATCTCGTCACAGGCCTGCACGATCAGCCGGTGCACCAACTCGTCGAGCCGCCCGCCTGTGTGATTGACGTTGGCCGCCGCCTTTTTCAGTATTGCATAGGCAGTGATCATCTCCCGCGGGATGATGTCCTGGCCAATGCTGAAATGCTCCAGCGAACGCTGCGTCTGCGCCCCCCACAGCTTGTCGGCGGGCACCTCGACCACTCCCATGCTGTCGGTTTCTCTACGAACTTCGGTCATCACTATTTCCTCCCGTGGGTCGCCGTGCCCCTTCAGCGTCCGTCGTTCAGACCCGCATCGACTGCTGCAAGCAGACCGAGGGCAGACCAGTCCAATTCTGCCCACCCGCGAGCCGCCATCGCCACGAGCCGGTCGTGGACGAGGCTTGCGGCTGGCATCGGCACGGCGGCGTGTTCGGCTTCGGCTAGTGCCAACCGCAGGTCCTTGGTGGCGAGCGGCACCGCCATTCCCGGCGGGGTATAGCGGCCCTCGACGATCTTGCCGCCGTAAGCCTTGTGAACCCGGGAATTGAACAGCGAGTTCGTCAGCACGTCGAACGCGAGGTGGCCATCGACCCCGCCCTTCCGCAGCAGCGCCAATACCTCTCCCATGCATTCGAGAGTGGTCGCGGTCAGCGCATTGGCGGCGAGCTTCATCAGGTTCGCCAGTCCGGCGTCCTCACCAATGACAAAGAGGCGTTGGCCGAGCCGAGTCAGCAGCGGCCGGACCTTTTCTGATGCCTGGTGCCGACCGGCGACGAGCACGAAGAGTTTCCGCTCCCGCGCGAAATCGGGGTTTCCGAGCATCGGTGCAGCGACGTAATCCTGACCGTGACGCTCATGCTCGGCGGTGATGCGGCGCGATATCTCGGGGCTAACCGTGCTCGTCGAAATGTGGATTGCGCCTGGCTCGAGAACCCCAGCCAATCCTTCGGGCCCGAGTGTCACCTCGGCAAGTACGTCGTCGTCAGGCAACGACGTCAGCACCACATCGCACCGGGCGAGATCGGCCAGTCGTGCGGCGCGGTGGGCGCCGGTCAGCACCTCTGCCCGCTTCGGGTTTCGGTCGTAGGCAAACACCTGATAACCGTCCTCAATCAGATTGACGGCGAAGGCGTGTCCCATATGGCCGAGGCCGACCACGCCGACACCTCGGATGACGAAACCGTCGACCGCTTGGCTCTTCTGGTCGTCAACCATGTGGATCTCCTTCCTGCTTCAGTGGCTGGAGCTGCTGGCCGACAACCTCGCGATCGGCAGCACGGAAAGTGAGCGCACCCCTTGGGCGCCGTGGATCAGCACCCCCTCGATGTCAGCTGTGGCGGAGGGACCGGTGTGAAAGGACGCGTAGTGCCGGTCACGGAATTCGGGCCGGCGGTAGGCGTGATGCAGATTGACGACAATGTCGGCCGGATCGAGCAATACGATCAGATGCTGCGCGAGGTAGCCGACCGCATTGACGTGCAGGTCCGCGTCGCTCAATAACACCGACCCGGTCTCGGCGACGGCGAAGGACGCGCGAACGATCGCAAAATCGACATCCGCCAGATCCTGCGTTGCGCCGACACTGGCGATGTCGCGGTTGCCGGCGATCTCCGGCACCGTCGAGCACACGACCTTGGCGCCGACGATTTTTTCACGGACCGGCGCCAGGGGATCGCCCGAGGCAGGCGGATCGAGAAACACTCCTCCCATCCGCTGCAGACTGTCTTTGAAGGCAGCGAGAAGCGAAGTTGGCGAGTTGTCGTCGAACAGCGGAACAGCGGGGAGCGGCCGATCCACTCGCGGCAGGCTTACCCGAATCGACGCCAGGATATCATCGCGGCTGCTCATGGTTTCGCTCCCCGGTTGGCGTGATACCAGCTGTGGAAGGTCTGCTTGGGTGGGTGCGGCACTTCGCGGTGTCGACCCCAGGCATTGAGGCCGTTGTAGATGACGAAGCGCGGCAGATGCGCCAGCGCCACATCGGCGACCGCGATCGCGGCGCGGTAGGCAGCGGGCCGGGACAGCAATTCGCCGGCGGCTTTCATCGCGGCCTTCTTGGCCAGTGGGGTCTCGTGCCGCTCGACGAGCACGCGTCGCCACGCGTAGATCTGCTCATGGATATTGATCTTCACCGGGCAGACATTGGTGCAGCTGCCGTTCAACGTCGAAGCGAAGGGCAGGTTGCTGTATTTGCGCTGGTTGAAGGTCGGGTCGATTATCAGGCCGATCGGGCCGGAGTAAGTGGCGCCATAGCTGAGGCCGCCGCTGCGCCGGTAGACCGGGCAGGTGTTCATACAGGCGCCGCAGCGGATGCATTTGAGCGACGTCCAGAACTCCTTCAGGCCCAATCGTTCGGACCGACCATTGTCCACCAGCACGATATGCATCTCGCCGCCCTCCCGCGGCCCGCGGAAATGCGAGGTGTATTGCGTGACCGGCGAGCCCAGGGCGCTGCGCGACAACAGGCGAACGAACACTGCCAAGTGCTCGAGGCGCGGGATGATCTTTTCGATGCCGATCGAGACGACGTGCAATTTTGGCACATTGGCCGAAAGGTCGGCATTGCCTTCATTGGTGCAGACGACGAAAGTGCCCGTCTCGGCGACCGCAAAATTGCAACCGGTCATACCGGCATCAGCCTTGAGGATCAGCGGGCGCGTCGCCTCGCGCTGCGCTTCCGCCAGATAATGAACGTCGCTGTTGGCGGGATCAGTGCCAATCGTCTTTGAGAATACCTCGGCCACGTCTGTCCTGAGCTTATGCACTGCCGGCACGACGACATGGCTCGGATCTTCATTGTCGAGCTGCTGGATGCGCTCGCCGAGATCGGTCTCGATGACTTCGATGCCGACCGACGCCATGTAATGCCGGAAGCCGCACTCCTCAGTCAGCATCGACTTGCTCTTGATCAGCGACTTGGCACCGTGATCGCTAAGGATGCCGTGGACAATTTGATTGTGTTCCGCGGCGTCGCGCGCCCAATGCACCTGAACGCCGCGCGAGCGCGCGTTATCCTCGAACTGCTCCAGATATTGGTCGAGATGGGTGAGCGTGTGCTCCTTGATCGCCGAGGCGAGCGAGCGCAGCTCTTCCCATTCGGCAATGCCGTGCATCTCGCGGTCGCGCTTCTGCCGCAGATCCCACAGCCGCTCGTCATGCATCTTCTCGTGCTCGGGCGCGGCGATGAAGCGCGCGGCGGCTTCCTCTTGGTCGATCGGCCGGTTGCCGTGGATCTTCGCGCCGCGCGGCTGCGGTTCGGGCCGCGAGCGCAGCGGCTTCGAGGCCGCCTCGGCGTGATCGAGGCGGCGGCCGTCGCGAATGATCGTCTCATTGTCGTCCGACGCCAGCAGCTCGGGATGCAGCATGGCAGAAGAAGTGTTCATGAGCTCCCTCCCTTCCATAATCAGGCGCTCCAAGGTCAAATAACCGGCCCCGGCAGACCGCTGACCATCGGGGACCCGCGGTCCACGACGGGCGTTGTTGCACGGTTGGCGAGAACCCAGCGAGCGAGCTCGTCTTTGCGGGCAAACCACACGTCCGCTTTCGAGCGAGCATAGTGGAGAAAACGATCCAGCACCCGCACACGGCCGGCATGACCCGAAATGCGGTCATGGAGGCTAATCACCATCATCCGTCTGCGGTGCGCGCCTTCTTCGTAGAGCTGGTCGAACTCGTCGCGCAGTGCGTGCTCGTAGGCCTCAGGGCTCCAGCCCGGAAATGGGTAGGAGACGATGTCGTTCATATGAAACGTGTAGGGCACGGTGACGAAATCCTTGCCACGGATCGGCACGATAAAGGGCTCGTCACGGCTCGGCTCGTCGATGTGGTAGAGGAAGCCGAGCTCCTGAAGCGTTTCTAGGATATGGATGGAACTGCGCATCCAATAGGCGTTCCAGCCTACCGGCCGCTGCCCCGTGACCTTCTCGATCGTTTCGACGCTGTCGGCGATGAAGCGTTTTTCCTCATCTCGTGGTAACTGATAGCTGTTGTCCCAGATGCGCCCGTGGGCAGCGGCTTCATGGCCGCGGCGCACGATTTCTCGCGCAACATCGGGCGAGGTCTCGACGGCCTTGCCGATCATGAAGGAGCTGAGCTTGATCCCATGCTTATCCATCAGATCGAGTAAGCGGGGAACGCCTTCATAGTAGCCGTAGGCGAAGAAAGCATTGGTGGGCAGGTCTGGGACACCGTTCTCGATCCGGTCTGGAATGACCCCGCCTGCCCCTGAAATCGGCTGGCCTCCGCCTTCGAACATCAGCGAGAGGCTCACCGCCAGGCGAGCGCCATTCGGCCAGAATGCGTTATTGCCGGCCACCGCCGAGGTGTTCATGCGCCGGCTCCATTCAGGATCTGGGCGATATGGATGAACTTGATCGGCAGGCCGATGCGCTCGGCGCAGCCTTGCTGATGCATCAGGCAAGAGGTGTCGGCCGACACGATGTATTCGGCGCCGGCCTGCGCGTGGTCGCTGACCTTGTCGTAACCCATCTTTGTCGAAACGACTTCCTCGAATACCGAGAAGGTGCCGCCAAAGCCGCAACATTCGTCCGGTCGAGCCGGCGTGACGAATTCGATCCCCTCGACCTTGGACAGCAGATCCATCGGCTTTGAAAAGAACGGTTCGTGCAGTTCGGAGGGCGCCGCGTGCTTCAATCGGCGCAGGGTGCCGCAGCTGTTGTGCAGCCCGACTCGATGCGGAAACCGGGCCCACGGAAAGGCATCCACCTTCAGTATGTCGTGCAGGAACTCGACGATCTCGTAGGTGCGCGCGCGAACTTCCTTCACGTCGGGGGTCTGCTCGATCGCGTCAAAATTGTCGCGCACGTGGTGGACGCAGCTGCCCGAGGGCGCCACGATGTAATCGAAGCCGGAGAAATTGCGCACGAACAGCGCCTCGGTGTCGGCGCATTCGGCATTGAACCCGCTATTGGCCATCGGCTGTCCGCAACAGGTCTGATCGCGCGGGTACACGACCTCCTGCCCGAGGCGCTCCAATAGCTCCAGGCTCGCAATGCCGACTTCCGGGAAGAATGCGTCGATGTAGCAAGGAATGAAAAGCCCGATGCGCATTCGTTACCTCCCTCAATAATGAACAGCGGCTTACCGGACCTCTATACTATCTTAAGAGGATCGGCGGCTACCCGACTGTGGACGCGATGCTCGCCGGCTACGCGTAACGCCAGGCCGGCTTGCTCGGGTCGACCAATTTCAGATCGACCGGAGCGAGGCCAAAAATCCCGATTACTACCGGCTCCGTCGTATTTTTCTTGACACCGTCGTAATGCGGCGTGTGGGCGACGCGCCTGACAAAGCCGCCGGCCGGTACCGGAACCGTGCCATCCGGGTTGAAGTCGGTGCCGCTGTTCACCCACCATGTTCCGGACAGCACTAGACACAACCGGTCGGTCGCATAGCTGTGCGGTGCGCTCATAAAACCTGGGTACCATTTCATCAGCACCATATATTTGCCCGGCTTGTCGAGCCCGCCGAACAATGTCGCCATTTCAGCGCTGTGCGGCGGCCCGGCGCTCCACGCCGTCCATTTGATCTGATCGGGCAGAGTCACCTGTGTTTCGGTAGAGTTGATCGCTTCCGCTCGCCGGGTGGACAATCCGAGCGGCAACGCGGCAAGAAAGGAAGCGAGCAGAAGCTGCCGCCGGCCGGGCAATAGCAGAGTGTCTTGCGAGGCAATTCGATCCGTCATCTTCAATGCACTCAACAACCAGAGGGAAACGCGCGTGCCCAGGACTTCCAGGAACAACGCCATCAATCGCAGATCTGCCGCGACGCCAGTTTGCTACTGCGCCACTTCCAAGATTCCCGCATTGGAGCGCAAAGGCGGCGCCATGAAGTCGGGGCCCGCCGGGTCGATGATCGACTCTCGCAGGATGCGATCGACCTCGGTCTTAGCGGCGGCATCGAGTGACCATCCGAATACCTCGTCGATCGGTTGCAGCTGGCCAGGATGGCGCGCTCCCCAGAGCGCCGCAGTCGCGCGCTGGTCGAGGAGCCAACGCACAGCCAAGTGAATGACCCGCTTGCCGTAACGCTGTCGGGCGAATTCATCGAGACGTCGGACGGCAGTGAGGTATTTCGCATAGCGCGGCGGCTGGAATTTCGGGTCGATCCGGCGAAGATCGTCGCCGTCAAAATGCGCGTCCTCCTGCAGCTTGCCGGATAACAGACCGCGGCACAGGGCGCCATAGGTCAACGTCGCGAGACCCAATTCCCGGCAGTAGGGCAGGAACTCTCTCTCGATCTTGCGCTCGAACAGATTATAGGGCGGCTGCACGACGTGCAGCTCGGCGTTCCGGCGAAACCGTTCGATCTGCGCAACCGAGAAATTGCTGACGCCAATGGCCCTGATCTTCCCTTGGTCGAAGAGCGTCTGCATTGCATCGGCCGTCTCTTCGATCGGTACCAGCGGGTCGGGCCAGTGCACCTGATAGATATCGATGTAATCGGTGCGCAGCCGCCGCAGCGAGTCGGTCGCCTCGCGTAAGATCCGGCTCCGGCCGGCATTGCGAAAGACCTTCCCATCCTTCCACTCGAGCCCGGTTTTGGTGGCGATGACGACGCGCGAGCGCAGGCTGCGTTCGGCAATGGCCTGCCCGACGATCTCTTCGGCGCGGCCAAATCCATAAGCCGGCGCCGTGTCGATCAGGTTGACGCCGCGCTCGACGGCAGCGTGGATCGTCTTGACCGACTCGTCTTCGTCGGTCCCGCCCCACATCCAGCCGCCGATCGCCCAGGTTCCAAGGCCAACGCGTGAAACGGTCGGGCTTGTGCCTGCAATAGTCGCCGATTCCACATTGATATTCGCTGTCATGGTCGTTTCTCCAACATGCAGGCCGCAGCGACGCATGCGGCCTTGAGCCTCACTCGGCGTCCGCCTGGTCGTCGATCCTCGCCGCTTCGGCAGCGACCAGACCCAGAACCGACCAGTCGAATTCCGTGTAACCGTGGGCCAGACCGGTGATCATGCGGTCGCGGACGACGCTGACCGATGGCATTGGGACGTTGGCCGCCTCGGCTTCCGCCAGGGCCAAACGGACATCCTTGAGCGCCAGTGGAAGCACAAAGCCCGAAGGCACGAAACGCTGCGCGACGATTTTGGCGCCGTAGAGCTTATGGATCCGGCTGCCGAACATCGTCGAAGTCAGAATGTCGAGAACCGCGGCCGGATCGAGGCTGCGCTTGCGCACCAGAGCGAATGCCTCGCCAAGCATTTCCAATGTGGCCGCCATCATGGCATTGCCGACGAGCTTGACCAGGTTGGCGCTCTCTGGGTCGCTGCCGGCGACAAAGGTGCGCTGGCCGAGCAGGTCAAACAGCGGACGGCAACGCTCGAGCGGGTCACGGGCGCCGGCGGCAATGATGAACAGCTCACGGGCCTGGGCCGCATCGGGATTGCCGAACACCGGCGCCGCGACATAGCACTGGCCGTGCTTTTCATGCTCCTCGCCGAATTCGCCTGCCGCGGCCGTGCTGATCGTGCTCATCGAGAGATGCACGGCATTTGGCTTTAGACCCGCGGCCAGCCCCCCTTCCGCAGTTCTGCCGAATACCGCCTCGGGAACCGCGTGGTCGTCAGGCAGCATGCTGATGACGAAATCGCAGTCGAATAAATCGGCAATGCTGAATTTCGGCTCCAGGCCGAGGGCGCGGATTTCCGCTGCGCGGTCGCGACGGCGAATATAGGCGATCACCCGGCAGTTGTCGGCGGCGAGATTGGCTGCCATCAAGCTGCCCATGCGACCCAGCCCCATAAAGCCGATGCTTCCATCAACCGGCGGGCGCTCGCGATCCCGACCGTTGATCGCGAGATCCACGTCATTGTCAATGGTCAATACACTGCCCTCCGCACTCGTTCCGATCGCTCGTCGGCTGACGAGCCGAGAGACGCTGCGCATCGCCGGTGTTCGGGGTACCTGGGGGAGATCCGAACTCCTGCGCACATTCCTAAGCGGGTGCGGGGCGCTGCCGGCGCCCCGCATTGCCCGGTTATTGCATCAAAAGTTTATTGTCTTACTGCGCGATCCGCAGAAGGCGGGGTGCCAATGGCCGCCGCCGAGATATCCGGCCGGCTCCCAATCATAGCCCGGGGGGCACCTCTGAGCGGTTGGGTCGTCTGCCTGAGCACTGGTGGTCCATTGCCCTCTCGTCCATTGGTCATTCGCGGGCAATGATTGCGCTCCAGCCGTAAGCGGGATCGCCGGAATCGCCAGCGCTCCAATGAAATAAAGCGTCTGCAACCTCATGTTAACCTTCCTACCGGAGTTCATGCGAACCCAATTGCCTATGGCGTGATCCGCATTCCAGTATTTGGGCTGTCTACGGCTGAACGATGGTAAATTCGCGTAAGTGCTGGTAAAATCCATCGTTCCGCCCACCCGCGGGAGCGGGGGTCCACGGCCACCGAGACAGTCTCGGCTGCCCCCTGTTCATGCCAGGGCAAACTCTGGGTGCCCGCTTTTGCGGGCATGACGAAGAACGGGATACTGGGTCTTGGGCACCACCCCATGCGGGTCGATGACGAATTTGTTCGGTACCCAGCGTCGAATTCCGGTAGCCCCCGAGGGCGGAGTTGAGCGAAATGACCTTGATGTTGACGACTTCCCCGATCGGCAGCCGGCCCCGCAGGATCGCCTGCATTAGCTGCCGGCTGTATTTCAGCACCGCGGTCTGCCCGGTGTGTAAGCCCAAATCCCACGCAATCGCCGAGGTTGCGTCGCTTCGGTCGCAATAACGGCATGTATTGTAGTCATTGCGAGCAGCACAGCGACGATCGTCTCACTTCTTGAGCGTATTGAGATAGGCAACGACGTTCTGCCGATCGGGCTCATTGGGCAGATTGACGAACATCTTGGTCCCGTGAATGAAGCCGGCCGGGTTTTCGAGGAATGTGTCGAGATTGGCGTCGTCCCAGGTGACGTTCGCGTCCTTCATCGCGGCGGAGAAGTCGAACCCCGGAACCGTGCCGCTCTTGCTCCCGACAATCCCGGCGAGGGAGGGTCCGATCTTATTCTCGCCAGGCGCCGTCGCATGGCACACCGCGCAGTGGGAAGCAAAGACCTTTTCGCCGGCCGTCGGATCGCCGGCGGCCAACGCGGGAGATGACATTAAGAGGGTTTTGATGAGCAGCAGACCTGCGGTGGTCGGAGATCGTCTCATTGGCCGCACCCTGTCGATCCGCATGTTTGGCGATCCGCATGTCTGCGAGCTTGATTGCCGGCATTCACCCGCGGAGCGCGCAATGCGCCGGTCTGAACTTGCCGTGCGGGGCATAGGCGTCCGGCTCCCAATAATAGCCGGGAGGGCAGGTGGACGCAGCCGACGCGGCTTGCCGGGCGCTGGCGCCTGCCTCGTGTTGCGCTGCAACCGGTACTGCTCCCGCGGAGAGCGGTATTGCCGTCGCGATAAGGGCGCCGGTCACATAGAAGGCATGCAATCTCATTTCGCTTCTCCCACTGCATCGCGAGCGGCGACCCTTACGCCTATGGCCCACAATGTTTCAGGCGTGACGGGCAGATTGGAATCATGTATCCGACCGGGCATTAATCGAGCGCATGAACCAGGGCCATGATCCCTGCCCAGCCACCCAGCGAGAGGACGCCGATCCAAAAAATTGCCGCACGTAGCGAGAGCCTCTCGGTGCGCCTCTCCTCGGAAGCAATTATCGATGTCGAAATCAGCATGCGCGGTTCTCTCGGCATCGTACCATCAGTTCCTGCCAGGGCCACGTATACGGCCGGTCCTGATGCAAGGACCGGCCGCCGGTGGACCCGGTGCGAGGAGCATCACCGGGTGGGTAGACCATGGATGTAGACCTGGGCCGTTACAAGTCGTCATTGTGGACTGGATATGGCGGTACTGCGGTCTCCATCGACATGGGGTGGATCGCGGGGCGTTCCAGTAAACTCGGGTCAAAATTGGTTAAACACCGGTAGCAACAATGTGGGCATTACGGGACGGGATCTGCGCATCGTCATTCTCTGATCGCAGGTGATGCGTCGCTAACGCTATCGCGGAGTAACTTGTTGCCGAGCGTCGCCATTGCGGGTAAAGCACGGTCAAGTTACTAAATGATCCTGACTGCGTTCGTCGCGCGTGAACAATGTCTTATGTGGGGTGATGCCGGGCTGCCAACCCATCATGAAGGCGAGCAGGGCAAGCATGGTGGGTAGAGCCAAGGACCACAAGCCAGCAGCAGCTTCAAAAGCCGCGCCGAACACGCACCCGATGGTAAAGCCGACGATTACCGGCATGGTGTGCATGGCGCGGGCGCGCGCTCGGGCCGTCTGGGCATGATCGCGGCAAACCAACGCCTCGCCAAGGTCCAGCATGAAATGAGTGACGTTCGTCGTCATCACGGCAGTGGTTGGCGTGTTCGTCAGCGAAACCTGCACGAGCGCGTTCTGGACCGCCATCGCCGCGACGCCGCACATACCCGCGATGACCGCGAGTATTGCGTCGGCGTTGCGCCATGGACCCGCCACAACGCAAATCGAGAGGAAGGCAGCAAGAAAGAAGAGCTGCAGCAGCAGCATCGGCCGCAAGGTCGAAACCCCAGCTTGCTCGAGTACGCCGGCGAGCAAGCGCGTCAGAAATAGCATCATCATGAAGATCGGGACCGATAGAACGTAAGAGAATATCGTCGGGTCGCCAGCGACGATATGGGCGGCCAGAACGACGAGATTACCGGTGATGTGGGAAGTGAAGAGCCCGTTGAGGCCGAGAAAACCAATGATGTCGGTGGATCCGGCGATGAGGCTCAAAACGAACGGGAGGGTCCGTCTGGCCATATCAGCGGTCGCGGGGGCCGTGCCCGACGATGTCCTTTGGTCAGAGACGATGCTCACTCGGCGCCACCGCCGGCTGTCGGCGCTGCAGCCAGGGCGGCGGGGCGCGAGCCGCGCCGGCGCAGAGTTGTGCCGAGACGGTCCATGTAGATGTAGACGACCGGCGTCGTGAACAAAGTCAGGACCTGCGACACCAAGAGGCCGCCGACGATTGCATAGCCGAGCGGCTGGCGGATTTCCGAGCCGATGCCCGTGCCGAGCATCAATGGGACGCCGCCGAGCAGAGCGCACATCGTCGTCATCAGGATCGGGCGAAAGCGCAACAGGCAGGCCTCGTGGATCGCGTCCTCGGGACTGAGACCGCGCTCGCGCTCGCCGACCAGCGCGAAGTCGACCAGCATGATGCCGTTCTTCTTGACGATGCCGATTAAGAGGATGATTCCGATAATGCCGATCACGTCGAGCGGCATGCCGAACAGCATCAAGGTCAGCAACGCACCGAGCCCGGCCGCAGGCAAGGTCGAGATGATCGTGATCGGGTGGATCGTGCTCTCGTACAGCATGCCGAGGATGATGTAGACTGCGATCAACGCGGCGAGGATCAGGATCGGGGTGCTGCTGAGCGAATTCTGAAACGCCTGCGCGCTGCCCTGGAAGCTCGTCGCAATCGAAGCCGGCAGGTGCAGCTCTTTCGCGACCTGCTGGATCGCCGTCACCGCCGCGCCGATAGAGACATTCGGAGGAAGGTTGAAGCTCAGCGTCACCGAGGGGAACTGGCCCTGGTGGTTGACCGCAATCGGCGCCACAGTCGAGGTGATCTTGGCGAACTCGCTGAGCGGCACTTCTTTGCCGCTGGACGATGTCGCGTAAATGCGACTCAGCGCGTTGGGCCCGAGCTGGAAATCAGGCTCGACTTCGAGGATCACGAAATACTGGTTAAGCCTCGTATAGATGCGCGCCGCGACCCGCTGGCCGAACGCATCGTAAAGGATCGAATTGACCACCGAAGGGTTGATGCCCAGCTGTTGGGCGAGCTGGCGGTCGATCTCGGCCTTCAGCACCCGGCCGGTGCTCTGCTGGTCGCTCGCGACGTCGGTCAGCTGCGGCAACGTTTTGAGCTTGTTGAAGAGGATCGGCGCCCAGTGGTCGAGCTCGTCAATGTCGACATCTACAAGCGTGTATTGGTACTGGGTCTTTGAAACCCGCGCGCCAATCGTAATGTCTTGCGCGGCCTGCATGTACAAGGTGATGCCCCAGACCGGCTGCAGCGCCTTGTTCAAGCGCGCGATCACCTGGTCGACGCCGACCCTCTGGCTGAGCGGCTTTAACGTGATGAACACACGCCCGTCATTCTCGGTCACGGTTGGCCCGCCGGGTCCGATATAGGCATTGGCCGCGGCGACCGCGGGGTCCTTCATTACTACCGCCAGAACCGCTCGCATTCGGTCTTGCATCGCCTGCGGCGAGATATTTTCCGCGCCCTCGGCGATGCCCTGAATCAGGCCGGTATCTTCCTGCGGGAAAAAGCTCTTGGGGATCTCGACAAACAGCACGCCGGTCAAAGCGACGGTGGAGATCATCACGAGCAACGTAATCAAACGATGGCGCAGGGCAACAACCAGCCCGCGATCGTAAACGGCGGCCAGCCAATCAAAGAAGCGCTCGAGGGCGCGCGAGATGAGGCCCGGTCGCGTGTCGCCCTCCGCCGTCAAGAGGCGGGCGCACATCATGGGGGTCAATGTCAGCGAGACAATGACGGAGACGAGGATCGCCACCGCGACGGTGACGGCGAACTCGCGGAACAACAGGCCGACAATGCCGCTCATCAGAAACAACGGTATGAACACCGCGATCAGCGAGATCGAAATGGACATGATCGTAAAACCGATCTCACCCGCCCCTTCGAGAGCGGCTTGCATCGGGGTCTTCCCCTCCTCGATGTGCCGTACGATGTTCTCGATCATGACGATCGCATCATCGACGACGAAACCGACCGCGATCGTCAGCGCCATCAGCGACAGATTGTCGAGGCTGTAGCCGAGCGCGTACAGGACCGTGAAGGTGCCGATCAGCGACATCGGCACCGATACCGCCGGGATCACGGTCCCCCAAAGCTTGCGCAGGAAGAGAAGAATGACCCCGACCACCAGCCCTATCGTCAATAGCAATGTGTGTTGGACGTCGGCGACGCTGGCCCGGATCGTCTGCGTGCGGTCCGACACAATATGGATCTTGAGCGATGGCGGCAGTGAGGCTTCTAGCTGCGGCAGCGCCTTCTTGATGGCGTCGACAGTGGCGATGACATTGGCCCCCGACTGGCGCTGAACTGCTATAATGATGGCCGGCTCGGTATTCATCCAGCCCGCCAGGTTCACATCTTGCGGCCCGATAATGGCTCGGCCGACATCGCGCACGCGCACCGGCCCGCTCACGCCGACGACACCGGGGTTGGGGTTGACGGTGGTCGAGCTGGGGAGCATTTCGTTGGATCCCTGCGCCGTCGTGGCGAAGGTACCGCTGCGGTTGGCGAGGATATAGTTGTTGAAGCCTTCGGCCGTCATCAACTGGTCATTGGTCTGCAGCGCGAAGGCCTGGTTGGCGCCGTACAATGTACCTTTCGGCTGGTCGACCGTGGCCGTGGCCAGAGCTGTTCGCACCGCTTCCAGATCGAGGCCCACTGCAGCCAGCTGCGCCGGGTTGACCTGCACTCGGATCGCCGGGTTCTGCTCGCCGCCGATGCTGACGAGGCCAACACCCGGCATTTGCGAAATCTTCTGCGCCAAGATGCTGTTGGCATAATCGCTGACCGTCGTGAGCGGCAATGTCTCAGAGGTCAGCGCCAGCATCAGCACCGGCGTATCCGCCGGATTGGTCAGCCGATAAATCGGCGGGCTTGGCATCGGCGGCAGGAAGCCGGCCGCCGCATTGATCGCCGCCTGAACGGCCTGCGCCGCCGTATCGACAGGGATGCTGCGATCGAATTGCAATGTAATCTCGGAACTTTCGTTGCCGCTGCTCGAAGTCATTTGCGTCAGGCCGGGTATTTGGCCGAATTGCCGTTCGAGCGGCGTCGTGACGGTGCCGGCAACAGTCTGCGCATCGGCGCCTGGAAATTGCGCGGTGACCAGGACCGTCGGCGTGTCGATATTCGGCAAGGCCGCCACCGGCAACAGCTCGTAGCCGATCAGGCCAAGCAGCAGGATCGCCGCCATCATCAACGAGGTGGCGATCGGCTTGCGGATGAATGTCGCCGAGATGTTCATGGCAGCCGGCCTCGCGTTCGCCCCCTCCCTAACCCTCCCCCGCTTGCGGGGGAGGGAGAGGTGGGGGTCATGGCAGCAGCCCCGCGCTTGCCGGCGTGGGGTTTGGCACCGCGGCCGGATCGTTCGGATTGGCGAGCGACACCACGGTACCCGGCGTCAGCCGGTATTGGCCGCGCACAACAACCGTCTCCCCGGCGCTCAGGCCTTTGTCGATCAGTGCCTCGCCGTTGAGCGTCTCGCGCACCGAGACCGGCTGCATTGCCGCTTTGTGATCGGGGCCGACGACGAAGACGAACTGTCCTTGCGGCCCTTGTTGGATGGCATCGAGCGGGACGGTCAGACCATTGTCCTGCACTTGCGTTACGACCCGGACATTGACGAACATGCCGGGCCACAGCTTGCGATCCGCATTGGGGAAGATCGCCTTGAGGGTAATCGTTCCGGAGGTGGTATTCACTTGGTTCTCGATCGCGGCGAGCGTGCCGGTATCGAGCTCGGTCTTGCCGTCCGCGCTCAATGCGACGACCTTGACCGTGCCCTTTGCGAGAGCCTCCTGCACGTCCGGGACGTCGGATTCAGCCAGCGTAAACATCACGCTGATCGGCTGAACTTGATTGATCACGACCAAAGCGTTGGGCTCGGTCGGGGACCCCCGTGTCGTGCTCGAGTGAATGATGTTGCCGACATCGAGCAGACGAATTCCGGCGACCCCGTCGAACGGCGCCACTAGTTTGGTGTAGCCGAGCTCGGTCTTGGCGTATTCGATCGCCGCCTGATCGCCTTTGATGACCGCCTCTTCCTGGGCGATCTTCGCTTGCTGCGTGTTCACCTGCTGTACCGGCGCAAAACCTTGCTTCGCCAGAGGGACATACCGGCCGAGATTGATCCGCCCATTTTCGAGATGGGCCTCGTCGCGGGCGAGATTGGCCTCGGCCTGGTCGAGCTGCGCCTGATAGGTGCTCGGATCGAGTTGCGCCAGGAGTTCGCCCTTTTTGACAAACTGACCGTCTTTGAAGTCGATGCTAATGATCGGTTCCGTGACCATGCTGCGGACCGTCGCCGAGTTGAGCGCCGCCACATTGCCGATTCCGGTCAACACGATCGGGAAATTTTCCTGCTTGACGGTTGTTGCGATAACCGGAACAGCAGGCGACGGCCCCGGTTTCGCGGTTGGGACGTGCGCGAATTGCTGCCATCCCAGGTACCCCACGGCCGCGACTGCGAACATTCCGAGGCCGACAAGCAGAGGGGAACGTCGCCCGCTCTTAACGGCAGATTTATCGGAAGCAACCAATGGCGCGGCCATGGGACTTATTTCCTCACCGATTGCGGTCCAGCAGAGCGCGAGACGCGAGGCGATGCAGATTAACACGCGAATGGGACCCAGGCACGACGAACTCGCTGATGACGTAAGCACCATGCGAAGGGTCATTCATCAGTCCCGCCTCACACCGTGATCTCCGGCGGTTGCTCGTGCATGTGTGGCACACTTGCGCCCGCAGTGGGCTGAATCCGAGCAATATTCGGTAACACAAAGTAGTAAGGCACCTCGAATTTGCCAGCTGGCTGCTACCTCCATTTTACGACGATTTACTCGGATTTACTGGTACCGAAAGGCCCGCGATGTAACTAAGTGCCAAACTGGTGATATTTGGAGATCCGCCCGCCAGGCCATGTTGAGGTAGTTGTCAGTGACTGAAACGGCAATCAGTTTGGCGCGGGGGTCCGCAGCCGAGTTCATCCGCACCTTCGCGCTGCTCTTCATCGGCGTCGGGGCGGCAATAACGCTCGGAGCGGCGCACATTGGGAACCGTGGCCGTGCAGTCTCGCGCTGCAGCCGAATAGCGGCCGCTAACCAGATCCCCTGGGATAGAATCACCGATCACGACGATCTGAACCATCGATTTGAGGAAAGCGCGGAGCGCGCCGATCTCGGCGAGGAAGAGGCTCTTTCGTCGAAAGCTTCCACGTCCATCGAGGAGAAACCAGACCGTGTCGGATAGATCCACCCGGACGATCGCGTCGGTCATCGAGGCGGGCGTGCTCAAACCAGCGCCAGACTGCGGTATTGACAAGCCCTCAAAATATGCCAGATTATAATAGTTCTAAATTGCACCTATCGAGGCTTTCGGAGGCAAAAATGGATTACGAAGCGCCTAGGTCGGAACGTCGTCCCAAGTTGCAAGCTGAAGACGAGGGAAACAGGTCAGGCGAAAACAAGTGCCCGGTGGTGGGCGGGCATCACCGGCAAACGGCGGGTATGGCCCGGTCGAACCGGGACTGGTGGCCGAACCAGTTGAACCTCAAAATTCTGCAGCAGAACTCTCCCTTGTCCGATCCCATGGGCAAGGACTTCAACTACGCTGAGGAGTTCAAGAAGCTCGACCTCCAGGCTCTGAGGAAAGACCTCTATGCGCTGATGACCGACTCGCAGGACTGGTGGCCGGCCGACTTCGGACATTACGGGCCGCTCTTCATCCGGATGGCCTGGCACAGCGCGGGCACCTACCGCATCGGTGACGGCCGCGGCGGCGCGGGCTCGGGCACGCAGCGCTTTGCGCCGCTCAACAGCTGGCCGGACAACGTGCTCCTCGACAGGGCGCGCCGGTTGCTGTGGCCGATCAAGCGGAAATACGGCAAGCAGATCTCGTGGGCCGACCTCATGATCCTCGCAGGCAACTGCGCGCTGGAGTTGATGGGCTTCAAAACATTCGGCTTTGGCGGTGGGCGCGTGGATGTTTGGGAGCCCCCGGAGGACATTTATTGGGGTCCCGAAGGCAAGTGGCTGGCGGACGAGCGCTACAGTGGCGACCGTGATCTCCAGAATCCGCTCGCCGCTGTGCAGATGGGTCTGATCTACGTCAATCCGGAGGGGCCGAACGGCAAGCCGGATCCGCTCGCTGCGGCGCGCGATATCCGCGAGACGTTCAAACGCATGGCCATGAACGACGAGGAGACCGTCGCGCTCATCGCCGGCGGACACACCTTCGGCAAGACCCACGGCGCTGCCGATCCGAGCAAGTATGTCGGCCCCGAGCCCGAAGGCGCCTCGATCGAAGAGCAAGGGCTCGGCTGGAAGAATACCTATGGCAGCGGCAAAGGCGATGACGCAATCGGCAGCGGTCTGGAAGTCATCTGGACCCAGACGCCAACGTGGTGGAGCAACAACTTTTTCTCGAACCTGTTCGGCTACGAATGGGAACTGACCAAGAGCCCGGCCGGGGCTTATCAGTGGAAGCCGAAGGGCGACGCGGGCGCCGGTAGCGTGCCGGATCCGCACGACGCGTCGAAGCGTCGCGGGCCCTCGATGCTGACCACTGACCTCGCCTTGCGCGTCGACCCTGCTTACGAAAAGATTTCGAGGCGCTTCTACGAGAATCCGGATCAGCTCGCAGACGCGTTCGCCCGGGCGTGGTTCAAGCTGGTGCATCGCGACATGGGCCCGCGCTCGCGCTATCTCGGCCCAGAGGTCCCTGCGGAGGAGCTGCTGTGGCAAGACCCCGTCCCGCACGTCACTCATAAGCTGATTGACGAGCAGGACATCCGCGCACTCAAGGGCAAAATCCTCGCATCGGGTCTTTCCGTCTCCCAATTGATCTCGACCGCTTGGGCGTCGGCGGCAACTTTCCGCGGCTCCGACAAGCGCGGTGGGGCGAACGGAGCGCGCATTCGGCTCGCGCCGCAAAAGGATTGGGAGGTCAATCAGCCGGCCCAACTGGCGAACGTGCTTGAAACTCTCGAGGGTATCCAAAAGGAGTTCAACGCCGCAGTGACCGGCGGGAAGCAAGTCTCGCTCGCCGATCTGATCGTCCTCGGTGGCTGCGTCGCCGTCGAGCAGGCTGCGAAGAAGGCCGGGCATGATCTACAGGTTCCTTTCACGCCGGGCCGCACGGATGCGTCGCAGGATCAGACCGACATCGAGTCCTTCGCGGTGCTCGAACCGGCCGCGGACGGGTTCCGCAACTACCTTAAGGCCGCATACACTTCGCCAGAGGAGATGCTGGTCGATCGGGCGCAACTCCTGACGTTGACAGCCCCCGAGATGACGGTTCTCGTCGGCGGCATGCGGGTGCTGAATGCAAACTTCGGACAGTCGCCACACGGCGTCTTCACGAAGCGCCCCGGGACGCTCACCAACGATTTCTTCGTGAACCTGCTCGACATGCGCACCGAGTGGAAGGCGACCTCGGAAGCCAAAGATGTGTTCGAAGGACGCGATCGCGCGACCGGCGAGCTGAAGTGGACCGGCACCCGTGTCGACCTCATCTTCGGTTCGCACTCCCAGCTCCGAGCCTTCGCGGAAGTCTATGCATGTGACGACTCGAAGGAGAAGTTTGCGAAAGACTTTGTGGCTGTGTGGTCCAAGGTGATGAATCTTGATCGCTACGACCTTGCCTGAAGAAGAACTTCTCGGACCTAACGTGCCAGGAGCTGTTGGCGCTCGCCATTGCTCTCGAGGAGGAGGACAGCCGCACCTGTAGCGAGACCTATCCTGGAAAGGGGGCGGATGTTCGCTGCGGCGGAGGAGGAGGATGGCCACCGCCATCGCCTCCTCGGCATGGAAAAAGTGCGTGCCCAGGCAGAGCTGATGAAGGCGGAGAGCGGGCGCTTCTATTAAAAAGCGCACGGCTCGTCTTCGCGACCGGCGTCGCGATCGCCGGCGAATAAGGAGGCATGATGGATTACGAGGCCTTTTTTCAAAGGCAGCTGGGTGACTTGCGGCGCGAGGGACGCTATCGCGTCTTTGCCGATCTCGAACGCCGAGCCGGGAATTTTCCGCGGGCGCTGCACTACAGCGGGCAGGGCTGCGCCGAGGTGACGGTGTGGTGCTCCAACGATTATCTCGGCATGGGCCAGCACCCGGCGGTGCTGGCGGCAATGCACGCGGCGATCGACCGGTGCGGCGCCGGCGCCGGCGGCACCCGCAACATCTCCGGCACCAGCCACTACCACGTGATGCTGGAACGCGAGCTGGCCGATCTGCACGGCACCGAAGCGGCATTGCTATTCAATTCCGGCTACATGTCGAACTGTGCAACGTTGAGCACGCTCGCGGCACGGCTGCGCGGCTGCGTTGTGCTGTCCGATGAATTGAACCACGCCTCGATGATCGAGGGCATCCGGCACAGCCGGGCGGCGAAGCAGACCTTCGCGCATAACGATCCCGCCGACCTCGACCACAAGCTCGCCGCGCTCGATCCCGCCGCGCCGAAGCTGGTCGCGTTCGAATCGGTCTACTCGATGGACGGCGACATCGCGCCCATCGCCGAAATATGCGACGTCGCCGAGGCGCACGGCGCGATGACCTATCTCGACGAGGTGCATGCGGTCGGGCTCTACGGGCGGCGCGGCGGCGGCATTGCCGAGCGCGACGGCTTGAGCCACCGGCTGACAGTTATCGAGGGCACCTTGGCGAAGGCCTTCGGTGTGGTCGGCGGCTACATCGCCGGCTCCGCGGCGCTGTGCGATTTCGTGCGCAGCTTCGCCTCCGGCTTCATCTTCACGTCGGCATTGCCGCCGGCTGTGGCGGGCGCCGCCCTTGCCAGCATCCGTCACCTGAAGGGCAGCTCCATCGAACGCCACCGGTTGCACGAGAATGTCAGGCTGCTGCGCCGCCGGCTCGATGCCGCCCAAATCCCGCACCTCGACAATCCGAGCCATATCGTTCCGATCATGGTTGGCGACCCAGTATTGTGCCGGTACATTACCGATCGGCTCCTCGACGAGTTCCAAATCTATGTGCAGCCGATCAACTACCCGACCGTGCCGCGCGGCACCGAGCGGCTCCGCCTGACGCCCTCGCCATTGCACAGCGCGGCCGACATCGACCATCTGGTCCAGGCGCTCGCGATCATCTGGTCGGAACGCGATCTGCGCTGCGCTGCGTAATTTCGAATTCGCCCTGCGATGCGCGCACCCTCGGCGGGTGCGATCTCATCGCGCGCAGCGGGGCCCGCGAAAGGCTGCAACAGACGAGGCTCGCGGTCGAGCACATCCGACAGCGCCTGTGCGCTCAGCGGCCGGGCGCGACGAGATCGGGCATCGGGCGCCTGGGATTGCGGATGCCGGGCGGTCACCCGCGCGGATGCCAGAGCTTCCCTTGGCGAAGCGCCCGCGCGCATCGCGCCCGCAAGGCGAGGATGGAATCAGGTCTAAGTCTTTGAGATTACTAGATTCCAGTCCCGAGAAACAGGTGATAAACAGGAGGGCGAAAGCGGATCGGCAACGATTTCCGGCATTCAGCGGAGCCCCGGCAAAGAGCCCCATATGGTTTCACTATATGTTCTCTTCAAGGGCTGGGCGCCTCCTGTGGTTTGGACGCCGGTGAGGCCTGTACGGACAGGCGGGAAATCTCAAGTGATGCAACAGAGCCGCTGGCTTCCCAGCCGTGGCGAACCGACCGCAGCCTGACAACGGCACCATCGGGCAGCTTTTCCGCGGATTTGAGCTGATTTGCCTCTGACGACGTCACCATTGCCGCCGGTTTCGGTTACCGCGTTCGGCCGCTAGCTCGACGCGAAGCTACACCGGGGCGATTGCCAACGGTTCTGTAGAAAGAAAGCTCGGGCAGACCGCACCGTTGCTCGTGTCGGGCGCTGCCACGCATCCGGGCCGGCATTCGAGCGGACAACGCCGATAAATTGATACCCACGGCCGAATTCAGTGCGGATGATATCGCGGTCCGCCCCCAGCGCTTTGCGCAATGCGGAGACCTGAACCTTGAGGTTCTCTTCCGACACCACTATGCCCGGCCACACGCGGCTGAGGAGCTCGTCTTTTGCGACCAGCAAGCCGTCGGCCTCTAAGAGGACCAGAAGGAGATCTAAGGCGCGCGTGCCGAGTTCGACCGGAACACCGTCGGCGAGCAGCTGCCGCTGGCGCAACAGCACGCGAAAACGGCCGAATTCGAGCGCCTCATCGGCTGTGGCCGAGCTCGATCCGTGCACACTGGGCGACACTGTGTTGTCGCGCCAGAGGGCGGGCTCCGAATGACTATTCGTCTTCATTGCAGCCCATTGCCTCGGGTTGTGGCGCCTTGCAATATGGCGGGGATTGGTGCGTAGGTTGCGTCGCTGCATGACCGCCTTCCGACAAAGGAGTTAGAATGTCGCGATCAAAGCTAAGGGAGCGCCTTAGACCGTGCTATTGCATCGGCGGATGAATGATTGCCGCTTGAGAATCATTCTTGTTAAACTTTGGTATAAGATCCCGCCGGAAGAGCGCGGCTGAACCAAAATAGGCGGTATCCGCGGGGGGCGCGCCGGCTACGGTTAAACCTGTGCGAGCGGCAACCGGCCAGATGGGATCGGGCAGTACCTATACGCCGCCTGGCAGCTCTAAGTGTCTGGCCAAGATTGTAAAAGTTGTACCTTGCTTGGCGACAGATCAATGAGTTGTGGGCGCCCGCGCGAGCCGGCGTGCCAGCAGCTGAACCGAAGCCAGATAAAGCCACGCTTCGCTGCTGGCAATGGTCGTTTCGAAATCCTTCGCCAGCCGCCGGTTGCGACCAAACCAGCCGAGGGTTCGCTCGACCACCCAACGCCGTGGCAGTACCTCAAAACCTGTCGCCTGGTCCGATCGCTTGACAATCTCAAGCGTCCACTGCCCGAACCCGGCAAGAGCGGTTTCCAGCTTCTCGCCGGCGTAAGCGCCGTCGGCAAAGACGTGACGCAGCCAGGGGAAGAGATAGCGGATCGACGCCAGTACCCCCGGCGCCCCGTCGCGATCCTGGATGTCGGCGGTGTGCACCTGGGCGCCAACCAGATGCCCACTGGTGTCAGTGATGATATGGCGCTTGCGGCCCTTGACCTTTTTGCCCGCGTCGTAACCTCGCGGACCCCCGCTTTCGGTGGTCTTGACCGACTGGCTATCGATCACCCCGGCCGAAGGGCTGGCTTCGCGACCTTCGCGTTCGCGGGCAATTTGCAAGAGAAAGAAATTGATCTGCTCCCACAGACCCTGTTTCTGCCATGCGTAAAAGTAGTGTTGCACCGAAGACCGCTTCGGAAAATCGCGCGGCAACAGACGCCACGGACACGCCGTTCGCAGAATATACAGGAGAGCCTCCACAACCCCCCGCAACTGTACTTTTCGGGGTCGCCCCAACACTTTCTGGGTCGGCATGTGGGGCTCAATCAGGGCCCATTCCGCATCCGTCATATCACTTGCGTAACGAAGATCTTCGCGCCGATACTGACGGCGAGTGGTTTCAGTCCACATGTTGTGGCTCCGATGCTTCATGATACAGCTCGGATATCACAACTCACTGAAATCACTCAATTCATTTTTGGCCAGCCTCTTAGTCTTACTGCGTCAGTAATCGGAATTCCCGCCATCTTCCGAATCGGCGTATTGCAGCAAGGGCATCTCGGCAGGGTCTTGGCGAGCGCGATAATGAGGCGCTTTCGCATCGTTGCGATCGAGTTGGACATGTGCCGTTCGGTCCGTATCGGCGGCGCCTCTGGCTCGATAACCCTCGGGAATGGCAAATCCCGAGAGCTGCGCGGAGAAACCTGGTCCTGAGGGGGGATGGCCCTCGTTCGGCGATCAAAAAGCCATATGCCGCAATACAGAGCTGGCATGGTGGTGGAAGCCGCGCCACCCGCACCCTTCTAATCACCACCCGAGTCCCTGCTTCAGCTCCTGTAATCGCGCTCTATCCGCCATCGCAACTTTGCGACATCACCAAACCTTCAAAGCCGATCTCCTCTGGCAACGTGGCAAACCAATACTTGGTCGGCTCGGTTTCTCCTTCCGCCACTCGATCAGCACCCACTCTTCGGCGCGCGGCTCGCTCAGCTCAGTATCGCGATGCGCCGGCCGCACCCTCTGCCGCGCCAAGCGCGATGACAACCACTCCGCGCGCCCTCGCGCCACGTGATTGTTTGCCACGCTTCTGCCGGCAGGCGGAGAGCGAGCGCCTTCGCCGAGATCCGCTGATGCTGCAAGTCGCGTCGAAGCAACTTCGTGGTCGCCCGATACCCTTGCCAGGCTGCGCTGGCAAAGGCGCAGCGCCCGTGGCCGACGCAGTTATTGTGACCGATCCCGCCACATAGCTCAGGCCGAGCGCGTAATCTCCGTTCGCAGCCTCTTGTCGTTGCCGTAACCGTCATCCATCAGCACCACACCCTGAGGCAATCCGCGTTCCGTCTGCTTTGATCTGCTCAAGAGCGATCTCCAGCTTCTTTTGTAAAGCATCTTTTCCGTTATCTTCGCCTTGTCTCTGCGCGCCTCGTCCTTCGCCCAATCCTCAGGAGATAGAGCCGATAAGCGACAGAAGCTAGCCTCATCGTTAGCCAGCGACAGCGTCACCGCGACCTGACAGTTATTCTGCTTGCCGAGCTAGCCGCAATATTGCCTCGTCACCCCACCGAGTGCCGCCCCTTCTTGTAAAGCCCTTGTCGTCTATATCCAAACCTCTACTAGCCCGCTGCGCTCCATCGCCTCAGCACCAGTTCTGCCACCTTGCCCATAATCGCGCGTCCACCACGCGCATTACCAACAAAATGAAGCAAATTGATGCTTATCAGCGACCTGTCCCCTTGCCGTCACGCCGCCATCTGTTCGACGCTCTTGCGTCAATCCTCATCAACAGCCCCAACAGTAATCATGCATCCGCTGCTGTCCATCCTCATACCCAGCACAACCCCGAGCGCCTCGACATAAACCGCAAATCGCTCTTCACTCCCCTCCTCTATCTGCCTCCATTCCATCCCCCATCCATAAGATAGCCCCAATTACTACATCTTGCGTTTCAGCATAAAATAATTTTTTTTAAGACTTTTCCCTGGTGAGCTCCAGCCTGTCGGCCATCCGGGCCAAATCAGGCAAAGAAGCCGCCTGCATCTTTCGCATGACCTGGCCACGATGGACTTTTACGGTAATCTCGCTGACGCCGATCTCGTAGGCGATCTGCTTGTTGAGACGGCCAGCCGCCACCAAGGCCATCACCTCACGCTCGCGCGGGGTGAGGCTCTCGAAGCGCGCCCGCAACCCGGCCACAGCTTTTTCGTCCTCCAGCCGAGCGCGGTCGTGCGCGATGCCGAGCTGGATCGCGTCGAGCAAATCCTGGTCGCGGAATGGCTTGGTCAGGAACTCGATCGCTCCGCCTTTCATCGCGCGCACGGACATCGGGATGTCGCCATAGCCGGTGATAAAAATGATCGGGAGATGGATGTTCGCCGCGGCGAGCTCTCGTTGGAAATCAAGACCGCTGCGTCCGGGCAGCCGGACATCGAGCACCAGGCAGGCTGGCCCCTCCGTCCGTCCCGCCTTGAGGAATTCATCCACTGAAGTCAACAGCTTGGCCTGCAGCCCGACGGATCGGAGCAGGCCGCCGATCGACTCCCGGATTGCGGGGTCATCATCGACGACGATAACGGTTGGCATCGCCTCGGCCATCGTCAGCTCCCGCCAGAACGGTAGCGTGTCCTCCGCGTCCTCCCTTCGCCGCGCAGGCGCAGCGGGCAACGTGCGGCCGGAGGATAGCGATAGCGCGGCACCGAGCGATCCTAAGAGGTTGCCTCGCGAGCAGCTACAAATTCCTTTATTATAGGAACTCGCCCGAGCGACAAGGCACATTTGTGTGCGGACGCGCCGCTACACTCCCAAGGCGCGGCACCTCCTTTCCAGGCGTAAAATGTTCGAAGCCGATATATTAAGCTAATAGATCGGGAAGGTCTATCGAGAGCCAAGATGACGCATCGAGCCCGCTCCTGGCGGAGCGCCACCTCCGCGCTGCTCCCGGTCGCGACCGCAGCACTCGCGGTCTCGATCTTCGTTGCCCAAGCGATGACGTCCGAGAAATTAACGGCCGCATTATTTTACGTCCTCGTGGTGCTATTGGCCGTACGCTTCTGCAATGCGCGAGGCGTCATATTGGTTGGCGCCGGATGTGTGGGTCTCACACTGATAGCCTTCTTCTTGCCGGGTTTCGCCGAGACGCATGCTGGCAACGTCGGCGTAAAAGCATCGATCAGCGCCGCGGTAATCGGGCTGACAACCTTTCTCGCGCTGCAAAGACGGTCGGCGGAAGCGGCGCTGCGCGAGCAAGCCAACCTTCTCGATCTGACGCATGATTCGATCGTCGCCCGCCGCTTCGACGATGATGTGATCACCTATTGGAGTCGCGGCGCCGAGGAATTGTACGGCTGGGACCGCGCCGAAGCGGTGGGCAGGTTCGGTTCGGAATTCAGGAAGACCGTCGCTCCTCTGCCGCTCGACGAGATCAAGGCCGAGCTGCTTCGCGCAGGCCGGTGGGAAGGCGAGCTTGTCAATAATAAACGGGATGGCACACCGGTCCTCGTGAGCAGCCGCTGGTCGCTGCAGCGGGACCGGCGCGGGCGACCGGCAACCATTGTTGTGACCAGCAACGATATTACCGAGCAGAAGCGCGCCGAGCAAGCGCTGCGAGAGAGCGAGGAGCAGTGGCGGGAAGTATTCGAACACAATCCGGTCATGTATTTCATGGTCAGTCCGACCGGGACGGTGCTGTCGGTAAACGGCTTTGGCGCCTCTCAGCTCGGCTATACGGCCGCTGAGCTGGTTGGGCAATCAGTGCTGAGCGTTTTTTTCGAGGAGGACCGAGAACTCGTTAAAGCTCAATTGGCGACCTGCGTAGAAGAACTCGGCCGTTCGCATAGCTGGGAGATCCGAAAAATCCGCAAGGACGGCACGGTTATCTGGGTTCGCGAAAATGCGAAGGCCGTGCAGCGGTCGGGCAATGATGCGATTATTTTGATTGCGTGCGAAGACATTACCGAGCGCAGGCGCGCCGAGCAGCGCCGCGACGCTCTACATGCCGTCACGCGCGTCCTGGCCGAAGCCGACAGCCTCGCCGCCGCCGCTCCGCATATTCTTCGGGAGATCGGCGAAAACCTGGAATGGGACTGGGGCGCTCTGTGGAGTTTCCATGAGGAGGGCTAGCTCCCGCTCCGGTGCGATTGCCTTTGGCATGCGCCGGATATCGAGACCGCGGAATTCGACGCGGTCAGCCGCGAGCGGACCTTCCCGGTCGGCGAAGGCCGGCTCGGTCAGGTTTGGCGAACCGCAACACCAATCTGGATGGTCGATGCGACGACCGAACCCGAATTCTTGCGCGCTTCGGCGGCGGCGAAAGCGGGGCTGCACGGAGGGGTTATTTTCCCGATCCTGCTCGATACCGAAGCCCTCGGGGTCGTCGAGTTCTTCAGCCGTGCGGCTCGGGAACGCGATGAAGAGCAGCTTGCCACGCTGTCGGCGATCGGCAGCCAGATCGGCCAGTTCATCAAGCGCAGGCGCGCCGAGGCGGCATTGCGCGCGAGCGAGGAGCGCTGGCGCAGGCTGTTCGAGACGTCGGCCGCAGGCATGGCTTTGAACCGGCTCGACGGCGTCTTTACCGCAGCGAACCCGGCGTTGCAGCGAATGCTCGGCCGCGCCGAGGAAGAGATCGTCGGGCATAACGTCCTCGAACTCAACCACGAGGACGAACGGGCGGCAACCGCGGAGTCTCTAGCGAGATACAGGAGCGGCTCGCTAACCGAGCGTCACATGGAAAAGAAATACCTGAAAAAGGACGGCACCCCGGTGTGGCTGAACATCACGACGACGTTGGTGCCGGCGAACCGAGACCGCCGCTCCCTTTCTGCAGTCGGTTTATATGGACATCACCGAGCGCGTGCGGCTCGAAGCGGCGTTGCGCGCGAGCGAGGAGCGCTGGCGAGCCGATCTTCGACAACACAGCCGTCGGCATTGCCGCGGGGGATTCTGAGCACGGAAGATTTGCGACGGCGAATGCGACTTTCCAAAGAATGCCCGGCTACACCGAGGACGAGCTGCGAAATCTTACGGCGCATGGATATTACTCACGAGGACGATCGGGCAGCGACGCGAGAGCTTTTCGCCCGAGTCGTTTCTGGGCCGCAGCGCAGCTATCGACTTGAAAAGCGTTATCGACGCAAGGACGGCGAGATCGTATGGGCGGATGTCAATACGTTTTTTATTCCCGCGACGGATAACACGCCGGCTTTTCTTGCCGTGATGGCGGTCGACATCACCGAACGCAAAGAGGCCGAAGAGGCGCTGCGGGAAGCTGAGGAGCGTTTTCGCACCCTCGTGCAATTCTCATTCGACGTGTACTGGGAGAGCGACGCGCAGCATCGCTTCATTCGCCAGGAGTTCGCCGAAGGCCTTGCCGACGCGCCGCCGCCAGGCTCCGAGATCGGTAAGACGCGCTGGGAAGTGCCTTATCTGGAGCCTGATGCAGAGGCTTGGCGCAAGCACCGCGAAACGCTCGACGCCCACCTGCCGTTCCGTGATTTCGAGTACGCGCGGCCTACGCCCGACGGCGGAAAGCGCTACGTCTCCGTCTCGGGGCTGCCGGTATTTGACAAGACGGGGCGCTTCATCGGTTACCGCGGCGTCGGCCGACACATCACCGATCGCAAACGTGCCGAGGCGGCTTTGCGGGCCAGCGAGGAGCGTTGGCGAGCCATGTTCGAGATCGCCCCGGTCGGCATCGCAACCATTGATTTTGAGCGCAGAAGGTATCTGACGGCGAACGCGAGTTTCCAGCGGATGACCGGCTATACCGAGGCGGAGCTGCGGAATCTCACGACCTTGGAGCTTACTCACGAGGACGATCGGGCCGCGATGCAAGAGCGTATCGATAGCGGTACTGTCGGGAGTCTGCAACGCAAGCGTTACCGACGCAAGGACGGCGAGGTCGTATGGGCCGACGCCACCTCGTTTGTCGTTCCCGCGACAGACAGCACGCCAGCCTTCCGCGGTGCAGTAATAGTCGACATCACCGATCGCAAACGCGCGGAGGCGGCTTTGCAGCAAGCCCAGGCCGATCTCGCGCGTCTCAACCGGGTCATGCTGCTGGGCGAGATGACGGCCTCGATCGCGCACGAAGTCAACCAGCCGATTGCCGCGACAGTGACAAACGCGCATGCCGGTTTGCGCTGGCTGGGCGCACAGCCGCCGGATCTGGAAGAAGCCAGGCAGGCGCTCGGCCGTATCGTCAGAGACGGCAGTCGAGCCGGCGAGGTCATCGACCGCATCCGTGCGCTCGTAAAGAAAGTGCCGCCGCGCCGAGAACTCTTGGATATCAATGAGGCAATCCGCGAGGTCATCGCATTGACCCAGACCGAAATGCAGCGCCATGGCGTCAGGCTGCAGACGCGGCTTGCGGGCGACCTGCCTTTGGTTCCGGCAGATCGGGTCCAGCTGCAGCAGGTGATCATGAATTTGCTCGTCAATGCCGTCGAGGCGATGAGCAGCGTCGGCGACAGATCGCGTGAGCTTACGATTGCCTCTGGCAAGGATGATGCGAACGCCGTGTTCGTCGAAGTGCGGGATACCGGCCCAGGAATTGATCCGGCGGATCTCGACCGACTGTTCCAGTCCTTCTATACGACGAAGCCCGAGGGGATTGGCATGGGACTGGCGATCAGCCGCTCGATCGTCGAGGCGCATGGCGGGCGGTTGTCGGCAGCAGCGGACCAGCCTCCGCGGCGCCGTCTTTCAGTTCACGCTGCCGGGCGACGAGAAGTCGTCCGAGGGCGCGTCGGAGCCACCGCGTTGATATGATGAGGTCAATTCTTGTTCGGCAACAAGGGGATTGAACATGCCACATTCTACCCCTGTACCGCCTGATATAGTCCTGAAGTGGCAAGGGATCGTAGATTTAACTGCAGAAATCATGCGTGTTCCCTCCGCCTTGATAATGAGAGTAGAGCCCCCGAATATCAAAGTCTTCGTATCCAGCGAAACCGACGGGAATCCTTACGAACGGGACGAAGTCGCTTCCCTCGATACCGGACTTTATTGCGAGACCGTGATGAAGACCCGGCAACCGCTGCTTGTCCCTGACGCTCTCCGGGACGAACAGTGGCAATCGAACCCTGATATCAAACTGGGGATGATCTCTTACCTGGGGGTCCCGATCGTTTGGCCCGATGGCGAGGTATTTGGAACGATTTGCGTTCTTGATGAAAAACCAAACGAATATAGCGAGCTTTACCGCAAACTCCTGCTGCAGTGGCGCGACGTATTGCAGGCTGACTTGCGATCCTTGGCAACACTGCACAGAGAGCTCGAAGAGCGCGAAACGAAGATCCGGCGTCTGGTCGATGCCAATATCATCGGGATCTTCATTTGGGGGTTGGAAGGTGAGATTGTTGAGGCCAATGACGCGTTTCTCCAATGCTGGGTTACGACCGTGAGGATCTCGCGTCAGGTCGCCTGCATCGGACGGGCCTGACACCGCCCGAATGGCGCGCCCGCACTGAGCGCGCCGTCTCCGGAGCTCGAGATGACCGGTACCATCCAACCATTCGAGAAAGAGTATTTACGCAAAGATGGCAGCCGCCTGCCTGTGCTCCTCGGCGCGGCGAGTTTCGATGAGACTGCGAACCAAGATGTCGTCTTTCGTGCTCGACCTGACCGAGCGCAAGCGCGCCGAGACGGAAATGCGCGAAAGCGAGTGGCGCAACCGCGAGCTCCAGATGGAGCTGGCACACGCCAATCGCGTCGCAACGATGGGGCAACTCTCGGCCTCGATCGCTCATGAAATCAATCAGCCGATTGCCGCGGTCATCGCCAATGCCAGTGCGGGTCTGCGCTGGCTCGGCGCGCGACCGCCCGAGCTGGAGCAAGTCCGAGCAGGCGCTCGCTCGCATCGTCCGTGACGGCAAGCGCGCCGGGGACGTCATCGCTCACATTCGGGCACTCGTCAAGAAAGCCCCGCCACGCCGAGACCGCTTGGACATCAACGAGGCCATTTTAGAGGTCATCGCCCTGACCCAGGCCGAATTGCAGCGGAATGGCGTCAGGCTGCGGACCCGGCTTTCAGGCAGCCTGCCGCTCGTCCCGGGAGATCGGGTGCAAGTGCAGCAGGTAGTCGTTAATCTCATCCTCAACGCCGTCGAGGCAATGAGCGGCGCCGACGACGGGGCGCGCGAGCTGACGATCGCCTCCGGTGCGGACGTCTCGAATGACGTGTTCGTCGAAGTGCAGGATTCCGGTCCGGGGCTCGATCCGGCAAACCTCGACCAGCTGTTCCAATCCTTCTACACGACCAAACCCGACGGGATCGGCCTGGGACTGGCGATCAGCCGCGCGATCGTCGAAGCCCATGGCGGGCGGCTATCGGCGACACCGAACGAGCCCGGCGGCGCGGTCTTTCGCTTCACGCTGCCGATGGAAGAAACGCTCTCGGGGAACCAGTCGCACCCCTAGCCGGCAGGGCGTGGCGCGGACATGCTGGGTCGGTAAGACTTTCCGAAAGTGTGCCCAACCTATACTCAAGTATAATCGCAATAGGCCGTTCCGCTGGCCGATCTTTCCTTTAAGCGGCCGGAACCGACCCTAGTGCAATGGCGGAAACCCATGCGGCGCATTATTTCTGGCTCGAATTAGGGACCGAAATTGCCAAGGAAATCCGTCATAGCGATCGTCGACGACGATCACTCGGTGCGAGAGGCTCTGACGAGCCTTGTCAGGTCGCTGGGCTATGTCGCAGTCGCGTTCGAATGCGCCGAGAATCTCCTGAAATCCAGACGCCGCCGCAACGTGTCCTGCGTGATTGCAGACGTGCAAATGCCGGGGATGACCGGAATTGAGCTCCACAATCGACTGGTTTCGTCGGGTGAGCCCATTCCCACCATTCTCATCACGGCCTTTCCCGACGAAAGGTCGCGCGAGCGCGCACTGCAAGCCGGTGTCATCGGCTATCTAGCCAAACCGTTCAGCGAGGACGACTTGCTCGCGTGTATTCGGTCCAGTCTCGGGCTTGGTGAAGCGGGTACTAAGTCATCATGATCCGCGCAACGACGGTTAAAGAGGAAGATCCGTCCGCGCCTCGAACCACGAAGTCTTGGTCTGTCCGCGGTTGAGGAGGGGATCGAGCGCTCCGAGCACACCGTCGAACGCTGGCTGATTGCCGAACGGGTGAGCCAGGACTAACCAGCCTTCGGCGCCACAAAGGGGAGACTTAGCCGACTACTTTACGACCAGCGACCAGTGCGTTGGTGATCTGCGCGACATGGCTGCCCTGAAAGCGCGCGATGGCGAGCTCATTTTCGCTGGGCTGGCGTGAGCCGTCGATGCCGGCCAGGGTCGTGGCGCCATAAGGAGTGCCGCCGGTGATCTCAGCCATGTTCAACAGCCGCTGCTCGGTGTAGGGCACGCCGACGACGATCATACCGTGGTGCAGCAAGGTGAAATGGAAGCTCACGAGCGTCGTCTCCTGGCCACCGTGCTGTGACGCGGTGCAAGTAAAGACGCTTCCGACCTTGCCGACCAGCGCACCGTTCGCCCACAACCCGCCCGTTTGATCGAGGAAGTTTCGTATCTGGGCGGCCATGTTGCCGAAACGCGTCGGAGTGCCGAAGATGACGGCGTCGGCTTGCGCCAATTGCGTCGGTTTTGCCACCGGCACGTGGGCAAAGACCGCGCGGGCAGGAGCGGCGCCGCTCTTTTCCAATATCTCGCCGGGGACGAGTTCCGGCACCTGCCATAGGGTCACCTCGGCGCCAGCGTCGCGGACCCCAGCAGCGACCGCCTCCGCCATCTGATAGACATGCCCATACATGCTGTAAAAGATGACCTGAACATTTGCTGGCATTTGACACCTCGTGACTGTCGTCGCAGAGCTACAGTTTATGGCAGGTCATCGATTATCCGTAGTTAAGCCTTGTTAAGGTCGTAAATCAGTAGCCGCCTCCATGCCCCGAACGCACGTTTGGACACTGCCCCGCCGGAGGACAGATGATGTCAATCGCATTGGCGCAAGCTGGAAGCACCAGCATTGAGCCAACCACAATCAGGCGAATGACGATTCGCCTCATTCGATGCGTTTCCCTAATGCGATTACGGAGTCGCTGCCGGGGGTTCCGGAATGATCTGCACCTTGTCGCCGTCAGCCAAGTTTACCGGCGGTTGCAATACCACTTGGTCGCCGTCCTTGACGCCCTCGTTGACCTCGACTTCGGTCCCGTAATCGGTAGTGATCGCAACCTTGCGCAGATGAGCGACTCCGTGTTCGACGACCGCGACCTGCATGCCGTTCTGATTAAAGATGATCGCCGAGGCGGGCACGATCAGCGCCGGCGATTGGCGCGGGATCTTCAGTTCGACAGTGCAATAGACCCCAGGCTGCAGCGCGCCGTCCGGATTGGGTATGTCGACCTCGGTAAGCAGAGTCCGTGTTCCCGGCTGGAGGGCATCGGCGATCCGCGTTACCTTGCCATGGAAGGTGAGGTTAGGCATCGCGGGCACACGAACGACGGCCCCGATGCCGGGCTTAACGCCAAAGGCGAAATCCTGCGGCACATAAAGCCAGACCCGGATCACGTCGCTGTGGGTCATCGAAAACATCGAGGTGCCGCCGGCCGCGTCGGCCGCGATCAGGCTGCCGACGTCGATGTTGCGCTGCGTGATCACGCCGTCGAACGGAGCGACAACCTGCTGATAGATCTTCTGCTGATTGAAATATTTCAGCTGCGCCTGCATTGCCGCGGCATTGTACTGCGCGGCCGTCGTCGCGTGCTGCTGGGCCTGTAGAGTGAACCGATCGACGTCGCCCTGCTGCTTCGTTACCCAACCCTGATTGACAAGGACCGAGTTGCGTCCCCAGGTGACTTGGTTCAGCGACTGTTGCGCTTGATTCTGACCCGCCGTCTGGTGAGCCTGCTGCAGACTATTCTGATATTGCGCGATCTGGTCCTCGACCTCGGGCGCGGTGATCTCGGCGAGGAGCTGCCCGGCCTTGACGTGATCGCCGATATCGACATAGCGCTTCAGCACATAGCCGCTGGTGCGGGCATAAATATTTGCTGCCTCGAAGCCGAGCGTTGTCGCCGGCAATGTCAGTTGGATTTTGCCGAAGCGCTGCGCCACCGCCTCGACGCGCACGCTCGGGACGAAATTCGCCTGCTGCTCGGCGGTGTTCATGACCTGACGGTGCTGCTCGTAATGGTGCCACACGCCCAGCGCGACCGCGGCCGTAAACAGCAAGAGCACGCCGAGGCCAAGCAACCGGCGCCCGGACCCACTCCGCCGCGTGGACCCGTTTGGCGGCGCTTCGGGGCTGTCCCGATCGGGCGCCGGAAGCAGCGGCTGCGGCGGCGGCCCTTTCAGCAGCGGCGGTTGTTCGAGGTCGCTCATTCAGGAACTTCCTCGAAAACACCGTGCGCCGGTTTGCCGTCATTGCCCTTGCGCAGCAGCGCAAACAGGTAAGGCACGACGAGCAGGGTCGTCGGGGTCGCAAACAGCAGGCCCCCGATGACGGCACGCGCCAGCGCAGCGTTCTGCTCCTCGCCCGGGCCGCCGATCGCCATCGGGACCATGCCGACAATCATCGCGGTGGCGGTCATCAAAACCGGCCGGATTCGGGTGTGCCCTGCCGAGATCGCAGCATCGAAGGCGTTGCCGCCGGCGAGCTGCTGCTCGCGCGCAAAGGTGACGAGCAGGATCGAGTTTGCCGAGGCGACGCCGACCGCCATGATCGCACCCATCAGCGATGGAACGCTAAGGGTCGTATTGGTGATGTATAGCATAGTGACAATGCCGCAGAAGGTCGCCGGCAACGCCAGAATAACGACGAACGGGTCGCCAAAGTTCTGGTAGTTGACGACCATCAGCAGGTAGACGAACACCGCCGCGAACAGCAGGCCGATCATCATGTCGCGGAAGGCTTGGTTCATGCTGTCGATCTGGCCGGTCACCTGGATCGTGTTGCCGGGTGCGAGCTGTTTCTTGAAGTCGCTTGTGACCTTGTCGATGTCACTGGCGATGCTGCCGAGATCGCGGCCCTGGGTGCTCGCATAGACCTCGTATACCGGCTGGATGTTGGCTTGGTTGGCGCTACCCGGCACCGAGTCCCGCGTAAAGGTCGCCACATTGCTGAGCTCTCCCGGAACCGGCAGCGTCGCCCCCGGCGCGGTGGTGGTGCTGACCGGCGTGGAGGTCGCCACATTGCCGAGCTCTCCCGGAACCGGTTGCGTTGCCGGTGGGTAAGTCAGGTTGCTGACCGGCGTGTTCCCGAGATCGTTCAGCGAGCTGACCAGATACTGCGGTGTTTGCACCGCGATATAATAAGGGATGCCGTTGGTCGGATCGGTCCAGAAATTGGGCTGGACCTGCTCGGAGGAACTGAGGCTCGTACTGATGTTGTTGCCGATGTCGCTCACGTTGATACCGAACTGCAGAGCCCGCGCGCGATCGATCTGGACATAAAAATCGGGCGCATACACCTCCTGCTGCAGATGGGCGTCGACAACGCCAGGAATCGCGGCAATGCGGTGGCGCATCTCCTCGGCAATGCGAAGGTTTTTGACCCGGTCGTAGCCGACGGTGCGCACATCGATCTGCGCGGTCAGCCCGAAATTCAGGATCTGCGTCGCCATATCGGCGGGCTGGAAATAGAACATGTCGTCGGGGAAGGCCGCCGGTAGTACCTGCCGTAATTTGGCGACATAGTCGGCGGTCGGGGCGTGGCCCTCTTTGAGGGACACCATGATCACACCGTCATTGACCGCGATCGTCGTGCCGTCGGAGAACGCCCAGTTGTATGAGCGCGCCGGCACCCCGAAATTGTCGACAATCAGATCGAGGTCTTGTTTCGGAATCACTTGGCGGATCTTGTCCTCGACGTTCTGGAAAATCTGCTCCGTCACCTCGATGCGGGTGCCCGGCGGCGCGCGCACATGGAGCTGGATCATGCCGCCATCTATCGCCGGGTAGAAATCGCGCCCGACAAAGGTGAACATCACGGCGCCGAGCGCAAGGACGAGCACGGCGATGATCGGGACGACGGCGCGGCGGGTCAGCAGCATCGTGAGCAGCCCGACATAGCCCTCCCGAAACCGCTCGAAGCCGCGCTCGAAGGACGCGTGGAAGCGGGAAAAGAAGCCCCCCAGCGGGAGGGGGCCCGTCGACCCGCCATGATGTTGGCCCTTCAGCATATGGCCGATCGTGATCGGCGTCAGCGTGCGCGACAGGCCGTAGGAGGCAAGCATCGCGAAGACAACGGCGAGGCCGAGCGGCGTGAACAAATATTTCGCCGGCCCTTCGAGAAAGACCACCGAGGTAAAGACGCAGCTGATCGCGAGCGTGGAGACCAGCGTCGGCACGGCGATTTCGGCGGCGCCGTGCAGCGTCGCGCGCGGCAACGGCATTTTCTCCTCTTCGAGCAGGCGATAGGTGTTCTCGATCGTCACCGTCGAATTGTCGACGAGAATGCCGACCGCGAGCGCCAGCCCGCCCAAAGTCATCGTGTTGACCGTCTCGCCGAGGAAATAGAGCACGACGAGGGAAGTCAGCATCGCCAGTGGGATCGAGATCATCACGACGACCGTAGGGCGCCACGACCCAAGAAATACCAGGATCATCAGCGCCGTGAGCCCGGCCGCGATCGCCCCTTCCCGCAACACGGCAAAGAGCGAGGAGGTGACGAACACCGACTGATCGAACAGCGATTTGATGACCATGCCGGCGGGTGCCGCTTGCCGCGCAACGTCGAGCATCTGCTTGACCGCCTTGACAACAGTCAAGGTCGAAGCATTGCCGTTCTTGATGATGCTGAGCAGGACCGAGGGCTTGCCGTCGGCCCGGACGATGTTCTGCTGCACGAGATTGCCGTCCCGCACATGGCCGATGTCCCTGAGGAATACGGTGGCGCCGTTCTGGTAAGCGACCGGGATGTCGTTGAGCGCCTCGATCGTCGGCGGCATCGAATTGGTGCGGACGGTATAATCGACCTTGCCGATCTTCTCATCGCCGCCGGGCAAGGTCAGGTTCTGCGCGTTGACCGCATTGACGACCTGCAGTGGCGTGAGGCCCTTGGAGAGCAGTTTCGTCTGGTCGATATCGACCATGATTTGCCGATATTTTCCGCCTGCGGGCGTCGGCAGTGTGACGCCGTGGATCGGCGCGATCATCTGCCGCAACCGATAGATGCCGTAATCGTAGAGCTGCGCCTGACTGAGCCTGTCGGAGCTGAGACTGATCTGCAGGACCGGCACAGCCGACGCGCTGTATTGCACTACGATGGGCGGCTCGATCCCGGTCGGCAGCAAGGCGCGGATTGCGTTCGTCCCCGCGACGATCTGCGAGATCGCGAGAGAGAGGTTCACATCGGGCTGGAAATAGATCTTCTGCACCGAGATGCCGTTGACCGTTTCGGCCTCGATGTCCTTGATCCCGTTCACGTTGGAACTGATCGAATACTGGCTGTAGGTCGTGACGCGCTGCTCCATCTCGGTCGTGCTGAGGCCTGTGTATTGCCAGATCACCGTGACCACCGGGATGTTGATCTCGGGGAAAATATCGGTCGGCATTTCGACGGCGGCCGTTACGCCGAGAAACAGGATCAGCGCTGCCACCACGTAGAAGGTGTGGGGGTATTTCAGCGCAAAGCGAACGATCCCCAAGCAAAACCCCCGCTAACTCCTGTGACATCAAATCAGGGGATGTAGGTGTGCGGTGACCCAGCCCGAGTAAAGTTTGGTAAGAATTTGTAAAGCGCGCAAGGCGAGATGTGGTGAGCATTAACCGCTGCATTGCTGGGCGCGGCTGTCCTCTGCCAGCCAGATCTCGTCCACGCAGCGCACGGCGGCGGAGGGCACGGCGGCGCGTTCCACGGGGGGCCACGGTAGCATCGCAGGCTTGCACATGGCTTCGCCGGCGGGCACGGGGAGGATCGGTATCATGGCTGGCACAACGGGACGCTACGGCTGGTGGTGGGCCGCTCCCTGACCGGCGCGGACGTATTATGATTATCCGGCGTGGGGCTCTTATCCGGATTATGATTACGACGACTACAAGCTAAGCCTTACGCCAGCCAAACCTGGTATTATTGCTCCGATCCAGCAGGCTACCCGTATGTAACGCAGTGCAACACCAGCTGGCAGGCGGTTCCAGCCAGCTTGACCCGTCGAGTGATCTCTCGCGGCTGCCTTCCGGCGGCAGCCGGGAGACCCAAAAAGGGGCGCCTGTTTGCCGACCCGTCGAAGCCATACGCATATCTGGTTCGCGGGTGTGGATTGCGTTCAGCCTCGCGCCACGAGTGAGGCTGCGCTATCATGCCGCGGGATCTCATTGCATCGGAGGAAATGTCGATGACCCGCGCCTATGACGTTGTCGATGCCGACGGCCACATCCTGGAGCCGCTCGATCTCTGGGACAAATACATCGATCCCGAGTTCCGCGAGCGCCGGCCGCGGTTTGTCATCGACGAGAACGGCAAAGAACGCCTCGAGGTCGAAGGCAAACTGTTGGGCAATCCGCGGGGGATCGGCAGCCTCGGCTCGGTCGGGGTGCGGCAAGGCGCCGTCAAGCTCGACAGCCTCAAATATGCCGAAGGGAAGAAGGGCGGGTTCGACCCGCACGCCCGCATTGTCGACATGGATGCCGACGGCATCGACGCCGCGTTCCTCTACCCCAGCCTCGGCCTTTTCGCGGGCGCCGTCGAGGATCCCGGCCTCGCCGCCGGGATGTGCCGCGCCTACAACCGCTGGCTCGCCGATTACTGCAAGCCCTATCCCGACCGCCTGTTTGGGGTCGCGATGCTGCCGATGCAGTCGGTCGAGCTCGCGATCGACGAAATGCGCTACGCGCGCGAGCTGCTCGGGATGCGCGGCGGGTTCCTGCGGCCGAACCCGTACCACGGCAACAAGATGATCAGCGACCCGATTTACGAGCCGTTCTGGGTGATGGCCGAGGAGCTCGACTTCTCGATCGGCTTTCACGAGGGCTCGACCAACGCGATGCCCACCGTCGGGGTCGACCGTTTCGAGGGCGACCGCGCGGCCCGCCACATGATCAGCCACACGATGGAGATGATGCTGGCGGCGATGAGCGTCATCTGGGGTGGTGTCGTCGATCGTCACCCGCGTTTGCGTGTCGCGTTTCTCGAATTGGGCGGCGGCTGGATCGCACCCTGGCTCGATCGCATGGATCGCCATTTCGACGACCAGGGCTTCAACGAGACCGCCCCGAAGATGCGGCCGAGCGAGCTCTTCCAGCGAAATTGCTGGATTTCGTTCGAGCCGGTCGAGAACAGCATCGCTGTGCTGGCCGGCTATATCGGCCCACACAAGATCATGTGGGCGACCGATTACCCGCATCAGGACGGCTTCTTTCCGGGAGCGCCTGACATGGTCCGCGAACGGCTCGGGCCGTTGTCCCCCGAGTCGAGGCGCCAGGTGTTGGCCGGCGGTGCGATGGGCTTCTACGGCCTGAATTAGCCGCGGCCGAAACGGTCGCGTGAGAGGCCGGGTGCAGGCGGGCCGGCGACGCTCGCCGGGACCGCTTTCGCCCGCCGTCAAGTAGCTGATCGGGATGCCGTCGACATTGATCGTCGCGCGCGCCCGAGGCGCGCGTGTGCAGGAGGTTAGTTAATGTGGTAGCCGCGGCTGACATTCAGCAGCAGCGGCTTGAACGACACCGTCCGCGATTGCGGCACCCAGTCCCGCTCGTCGCCGTCGAGCAGGAGGCCGCCCGTGATCAATGCATCGGGAATCATGCCCATGGGCTGCAGCAGCTGGTAGGCAATTCTGCTGTGATCGATCAAGGGGGCGCTCGGGGGCGTGCCCAGGTTTCGCGGCTTCCAGTGTAATGCCGGCGCCATACGCAGTGAACGGAGTCATTGTGACACCTGGTAGTCCGTTCGCTTGCCAGTGAAATCTAAAAACTCCGCCAGCGGCGGAGTAGCGATCGCCATCCTCAACTTCCCAAAGATGGCTCTTCGGCCGCCAGCGGCGCTGCGAACGCAAACGCGCGAAGGTCAAAGCCTATCCCCGATCAAGCCCCAGCGCCTGACGCTCCCGGCCGCGGGGATCGTTTGGTGCTCGCCGAAGGCGAGAACTCGAGCGGGAATCCGACGAGGCCGCCGGCGCCTGGACCGATGAGCCGGCGATATAATGCGTCGAAGGCGCGCGTATCGCTGGCGCTGACGTCGGGTTGATTGGGCAGCGCGAACTGCTTCGCAGTCGGCTGCACGCAGCCCGCTGTCCATGTCGTCGCGTGGACTCACCCCGACCGAAGGCAGGCCAGAACTTTTACAAGCGCCCCAAGCGCTAGACAAGGGGTTCAGTGCATCAGCCGCTGCTAATCTGTGTTCCTGCCTGGCTTCATGAAGAATGATCCCCTCCATTGGATCAAACTCACCCTCCCATGGGGCCATGGTAATAACGCGGCTCGTGTCGGCATAACCTGCTGCGCTGCGCGCCCGGATTCCGCTGGGGCTGAAGTCGATGTCTTTAGTGTGATCCTCGCCATTGATGGTTGGCGCCAGCAGCCGCACGACATGCATTCTGGTGAGACAGCCATATTCTGCGAGACTCTGAACTTCCGGTGTTTGGTGCCGCTGCTCCGGTATGCGCTTTACCAATTCGGATACGACATGCCGAAGCCGGTGTAGCTGCTTCTGCCGAACGGTATGGGTGACGGCACGGCTCGCGTATTGGATGTCCTTCCGACGATTTAGCACCTGCCAAATGGTCTCGGGCTCCGATCCATGCGAGTTCCAGAGACGGACAACGAACATCAGCGAATTACGCCTTGGGTAGTCATCGAATACCGCTTCCACTGGCGTGTTCGACAGGATCCCACCATCCCAATAAAGATCTCCGTCGATGCGCACGGCGGGAAATGCCGGCGGCAGCGCGCCAGATGCAATAACATGTTTGGCGTTGAGCTGCGTATCGCGGCTGTCGAAGTAGCGCATTTCACCGGTCCGCACATTCGCAGCCCCCACGGTCAGGCGAGTGGCATGGTGCAGGACGCGCGTGAAATCCACCAATTCGTTCAATGTCCGCTCGAGAGGTTCCGTGGAGTAGAACGCAGCCGAACCGTCGCTCAACGGTATGTGGGGGGGCGAAGGCAAATGGATTGGGTTTGAAAAAGCCTGGAATGCCCACAGCAACCGTGAGCCAGTTTGCGACCAGCCCGCCAAACAACGGCAATGGCGCGATTGCCTGATGGAATAGTCCTTGCTGGACCCGGCTCCAGAATTCTCACAGGCGTGACAGGCCATGCGCTGCGTCGTTGCCGGCAATCAGGCTTGCGTTGATTGCTCCTATGGAGGGTACCGATCACCCAGTCCGGCTCAATACCGGCTTCGTGCGGCGCCTGATAAACGCCGACCTGGTAGGCCCCCAGAGCACTGCCGCCTTGCAACACCAGAAAGACCTGGCTGATGTCAGGAGGCAGCGTGACACAGCGAGAATTCGCTTGGTTCATTACTATTTCCCCCGGGCCGGGCTCTGATTTGGTTATCGCGTTTCTCCACTCGAGCACCGCTGCATCTGCGTCTCGCCTACATGACGCATCGCCAACGCGCGAATTATCTGCGGTCGAAGGAGTGCTAGCAACCAGGTCGGGGCGGCAAGAGCGCTGCGATCCGCACCCTACATTGATTGGTGCCGGAGCAACAGACATTTCGATACTCCCGATGATCCCAGTCAATCGATCGTGTGCCCCAGCCCGCGGCCCCGCCGCGGCCGCGCGTCGTTTGCGAACGGTCAGAACTTTCGGGAGGTGGGACTGCATCAATGCCCGTCAGAGAGAACGGGCGAAGGAGCCCCGGTTCGCCGCCTGCGCGTCCCTTCTCACGTCCCCAGCCAGCCGCAGACTGCCGCCAGAGTGCGAGGCTTTTCGCCTATAGCCTCAGGGTCCACGGCTGAGACAGACTGCCTGCTGGAGGGAAGCGGATTCGAACTCCCGGTCCCGGTCACGTGGTTAGGAACAAGTGGCTCCCTCCCCCGGCATCAGCCTCGATTTGGGCCTTTGTCTTCTCTTCCTGCTCGGCCTGATATTCGAGCGAGCCGGGGCCGAATGGCTTTTGCGCGGCTCCGGCTCACCTTGCTGCTTGTGCTCTTGCGCCTGCCAGCGCATCAATTCGTAAAGACCCCAACTCTTCATTTGCGGGTTGAGCATTTCCAAGGCTCCGCTGCAGGCGTTGACCTCGTCGTCATGGGCGAGATCGGGGAAGCCTTCGAGAACGCGGAACAGCTCCTCGTTCCACGCGCCGCGCCGGATCTTCACATTGCCGGCACGGCACTGCGAGCTGAATGGCCCAAAGCGCGTCAGCTTGTCGCCACTCTCCGGGGCCGCCCTCACGGGGAAGCCGGCGAGCGCGCGGACGAGATGCAGCGCCTGGCTCTTGCCGGCCTGCCCCGGATCCTGGCCGAACCCGATGTGGACCCGATTGCCGTCCTACTCGGCGGTGTTGCGCAGCAATTGCTCGACATCGCCCGGGTTGGCCCGCGCGCGCACCAGATCGAGCAGGTAGTAGCCGCCCGACCTGTCGCGGCCGAGCTTGATGCCGACCGTCCAATCGGGATCGTTGCGCTCGGTCTTTTCGGTGGCGGCGAGATCCCAATAGCGCACGATATCGAGATCGGCCGGGACCGCGTCGACGATGGCGCACCACTCGCGCTGGAAATACAGCCCGGCGGCCGGGCGGATCTTCCAATTGCCGCCGAGCAGCCGCTCGCGCTCGAGCGTCGGCAATGACAGCAGCCACGCGTAGTACTCGGGGTTGCCCCGCAGCAGGATTGGGTTGTTGAACACGGTCGCGGGGATAACCGTGACGCTGATCGGCCGCGGCGGCTCGGTGCTCGGTGGCAAGTCCTCCGGCTGTGGCAGGTATTGCACCAACTCCTCGGGCCGATCAGCCCAGATGGTCTTCTCCGCGACGCGGACGTAATAGCGCAGCACACCGGCGCGCTCGGGGATCGGCAGCCCGGTCTCCAGGTTGATCCACCACGTCAGGAAGTCGGCGACCCAGCTGTCGGCGTCGGGGTTGCAGGTGGCGCGAATGTAGGGCCGCACGCCGCAGGTCGAGCGGTTGCAGCTGACCATGTAAAAGAACTGATGCGCGGTAAAATGCGTCAGCTCGTCGAAACAGATCAGCGCGATCTGCGCGCCCTGCCAGTCATAGACTGTGCTGTCGAACTGCAGGTGCGAGAATTTGATCCTGCCGGCTCGCGGCCAACGCCACTCGCGCATTCCGACATGCGGGATCCCGCCGAGGCGGGGGTAAAAGTTTTGGCTCTCATCCCACAACCCGCCGGGGTTGGTGATCTGCGGGGTCGAGCGCCGAGCTCGGGGTCTCGGCTGTTGTCGGGCAGCACGTTGTTCCTCCTCGCGGCGCCGCTGTTGCTCTTTCGGCGAGGTCCCGCCGAGATTTAGGCCCACCACTCGTCGCGCCTCGTCGCGCGCCTTCGCGAGCGGCAGCGCCTTAGGATGATCGGGATGATAGCGGCCGATCGTGTGGCGGATCGGCTGCTTTTGTCCCGGCAACCGCCGCATGACAATAAACGAAATGCTAGCCGCCCTCCGCTTCGCGTCCGCCCGGTCGGTGACGCGGACGCCGAAGCCCGGCACGGTCGCATCCCACATCACATACCGTTTGCCCGGCCTCCCCCGGCTTCAATGCCTTCAATAGCCGATCTGTGAGATTTTCTTTTGCGAGTTGTTGCCCGCGTCGGATCGCGTTGCCATGGCCGTCGCTTCCTGAATCTCCGATCATCTTTTGCCCAGGGTTCGGGGCAACACCGCGGCAACAAGTCACTGCGTCTCTCGGTGTCGCGTGGTGTCATAGAAGACCGCAACGGTTGGACCGATTTTCAAGTAATCAGATGTTCACTGAGGCGCTGTGTCGTCTCTTGTCGCATCGCAACGCAAGGAGACATGGGACTTGTAAACCGAAGGTCGGGGGTTCGAATCCCTCACCCCGGCACCAAGGGCTGGTACCGCCCCGGAATTGTCCGCCATTCGAGCGTGTTCATCACTGGAAGCGCGCGGAACGCCGATATTCCGCGCGCGATTACGTGGAAGATGTGATGAAGCACGGATTTAGCCTCGCCGGGCGGCCGCGCTGGCGTTCGGCGCGCCGGTGCTGGCCGGAGCGCCGATTGGTGCACAGCGAAGTCGCGCAGGCACAGATCCCGGCATACCCGCCGACGGCTGCGGCGCTTGTGGCGCCCGCTCCGCCGCCGGGCCCGCAGGCGGAGATCCCGCCGCTAGCGCCATCACCGAGCTATGTCTGGGAGCCCGGTCATAGGTCGTGGAGCGGCATGCAATATCTTTGGCAGCCGGGGAGATATGTCGAGAGGCCGGCGGTCGCTGCGGCCTATATGCCCGGCCACCGGGAGCAGCAACCGAACGGCTGGGTCTGGGTCGAAGGGCGCTGGGATTACCCGGGTGTCCGCCCCAATCAAGGCTGGCTAGGGGACTTCCCCCTCCGATCTGTCGATCATGCTCGCCACACAAGGATCGAGCGCCGCAGGTGCGGCGCTCGATGATCTGCGATCCGCCCGAAACGGGCGTCGATCGGCGATCAGTGGAAGAAGGTGCTGTCGATGTGCGTGATCCCGACCAGAGTCATCGTTGAGCCGTCGGGCAGAGTGATGGTTGTGCTGCCGCCGCTGACGTTGGCCGTCATTACAACGTGGTCGACAGTGGCGGCATCTTGACCCGCGAAATTGATCCCGTCGCCATGCGCTTGGCTGAACCCGACGACGGTGTCGTGGCCCTTCTCGCCGCTATCCTGGATCAGGGTGCCGCCGCTGCCGGCGGTAATCAGATTGTGCCCGCCGCCGCCGTCGATCGTGTCGGCGCCGCTTCCACCAAGGACCGTGTTGTGACCAGCGCCGAGATAGATCTGATCCGCACCGGCGCCGCCATGGATCAATGTTCGCCCGTCGCCGCCATAGATTGTATCCGGGCCTGCGCCGCCATTGATCGTGTCGTGGCCGTCCCCGCCAAAAATCAGGTCCGGGCCGCTGCCGCCGGTGATCAAATCGCCGCCGTGACCGGCAAAAATCGTATCTGGGCCGCCGCCGCCGGTGATCGTGTCCTTGCCCTCTCCGCCAAAGATCAAATCGGGGCCGCTGCCGCCGGTGATGATGTCCTTGCCATCGCCGCCGTAGATCGTATCGGGACCCGCGCCGCCGGTGATCGTGTCCTTGCCCTCTCCGCCATAGATCAAATCGGGTCCGCTGCCGCCGGTGATGATGTCCCGGCCATCGCCGCCGTAGATCGTGTCGGGGCCCCCGCCGCCGGTGATCGTGTCGTTGCCCTCTCCGCCAAAGATGACATCCGGGCCGCTGCCGCCAGTGATGATGTCCCGGCCATCGCCGCCGTAGATCGTATCGGGGCCGCCGCCGCCTTGGATCGTGTCGCGGCCAGCGCCGCCGAAGATGACGTCCGCACCGTTGCCGCCGAAAATGAGATCGGTGCCGGCACCGCCAAAGATCGTGTCAGGCCCGCCGCCGCCCTGGATTGTATCAGGACCACTGCCGCCGTAGATGAGATCGGGACCTGCGCCACCGATGATCAAAGTCGAGGCGTTGCCGCCGTGGATCGTATCGTGGCCGGCGCCGCCGATGACCGTCGGGTCTCCGGTCATTTGCAAGGACCAGTTGCCATACGCCATATCAATGGTCTGGCCGTTGTCGGACAGCACCGCCACGCCCTGGTAGCCGGGCGGCAGGCCGGGCGGGACCACTCCGCCGGTGATGACTTCGAGGTTGAATTCGCCGAGGATCGGCGGCGGCAGGTTTTGGCCGTCCGTCGTCATGACGACATTAACTTGCTGCCCCCCCTGGGCAAACGCACTGTATTGGCCGCCTGGAATAGTTGCCATAATTCAGTCCCTCAGAAGCTGCTGCCGCATTGCTACGAACCACTTATCGACGAATTCGATGGCAACAAAACACGGTTCGCGGGTTACGTCGATGCTTTTCTGTTCCAATTTGAATTGGTTGTGCTGCGATTTTGTCGACGTATACTGAGAACATTGAGTGAGAATCTGTATCTAATGAGAGAATAAAGCGGGAATGCGCAACCTTGCTTGTGTCGGATTAGGGGTTTCTGGATCGATGCGCACCGCAGCCCTATCGATACGAGAACAAGGCGGGGTAGGTTGTCGAATGGGCGGGTGCGAGCAAGGAGGAATTTGATGGCCATCGAGGAACGCGCGAGCGTCTGCACTTTCGATTGTCCTGACGCCTGCAGTCTGCGCGTTAGTGTCGCCGATGACCGTATCGTCAAGGTGCGCGGTTCTGATGCAGTGCCCTACACGGCCGGGGTCATCTGCAACAAGGTGGCGCGGGAGATGACCGAGTTCGTGCACGGACCGGGGCGCCTGCTGCGTCCGCTGCGCCGCCTCGGGCCGAAAGGCTCGGACCAATTCGAGTGGATCTCGTGGGACGCGGCATTGGACTATATCCACGAGCGGGTCGACGAGATCATCCGCCGCTGGGGTCCACAGGCGGTGATGCCGTTGAACTATGCCGGTCCGCACGGGTTGCTGGCCGGCGACAGCATGTCCTCGCGTTTTTTCAATCGCCTGGGCGCCACTCAGCTTTACCGGCGCGCCCTGTGCGGCGGCGTGCGCAGCGAAGCGTGGTCGGGGACTTACGGCGCCGTGGCCGGATGCCGGCCCGAACTTGCCGAGGCCGCCAAGCTCAATCTCGTCTGGGGCAACAATGCGACGGTCACCAACCTTCATCTCGTCCGTTGCATCCGCAAGTCAAAGCGTGCCGGCGGCAGGCTGGTCGTGGTCGACCCGCTGCGCACCAAAATCGCCGAGCAGGCGGACCTGCATCTGCAACTGCTGCCGGGCACCGATGTCGTACTCGCCTGGTCATTGGCCGCAGAACTCGAGCGGTCGGGTTCTCTGGATGGCGCGTTCATTGCCGCTCACGTATTGGGAGCCAAGGAGTTCATGGCTCGGGCCCGCCAATGGCCAGCGGCGCGAGCGGCTGCGGTCTGCGGACTCAGGGAGAACGAGATCCTGACCCTCGCGCGCTGGCTCGCCGAGATCGAGCCGCTCGTGCTGGCGCCTGGCAACGGTCTCGAACGCGGCCGCAACGGCGGCAGTGCAGTCCGCGCGGCCATCGCCTTGCCGGCACTGCTCGGAAAGCTGGGCAACGGAAATGGCATTGTACTCGGTGCGAGCAACGCCTTTCCCAAGACCCCGAACCGGCTGCAGCGGCCCGATCTGATCCCCGAGGGCACCCGCACCCTCAACATCAACGATATCGGCCGCTATCTCGCCGAGAACGACATCGATCCGCCGCTGCGCGGTTTGTTCATTTACAATCACAACCCGATCGTCGTGCACCCCGACCAGAACCGAATGCGCCGTGGGCTCGCCCGCCCGGAGGTTTTTGCCGTCGGCATCGAGCTGACGATGACTGAAAGCATGAAGTACTGCGATGTGGTGTTGCCCGCGGCCACCCATTTCGAGTACGCCGACCTCTATCCTTCCTATGGTCATCATTGGCTGCAGCGTGCCGAGCCGGTCATCCTCCCGCCGGGCGAGGCGCTGCCGAACACCGAGATCTTCCGCAGGCTCGCCGCGCGCTTCGGCTTCGAGGAGCCGTGCTTCAGGGCGACCGACGGGGAACTGATGGACGATGCCGTCGATATCGCCGATCCCCGGCTTCTCGGAATGAGACCGAGCCAGATACCGACAGACCGGGCGGTGCAGATGACTGGATCGGACGGCGAGCCCTTGGTCCTGTTCGACAACCTCTTCCCCGCCACGCCGTCAGGGAAAATAGAACTGAAGTCGGAGACGTTGGCCAAGCGGTGGGGATCGGCGGCTTTGCTGCCGGGTTGGCGGGAGCGAGAGGCTTCGCATCCGCTGATGCTGATTTCGCCGGCCTCGGACAAGCGCATATCCTCCACTCTCGGCGGCCTCCGCGCTTCGCATCAGGCGCCGTCGCTCTTGATGAACCCCGAGGATGCGAGCCGGCGAGACCTCCGTCACGGCATCGAGGTGCGCCTCTGGAATGACCGCGGCGAGGTCATCCTGCCGCTCATAGTGACTGGGGATGTGCCGCCGGGTGTCGTTGCGAGTGAGAAGGGTGCGTGGCTGGCGACGAGCCGCACTGGGCAGACAATTTCGGCTCTGGTCTCGTCGGATCTCAAGGCCGATCTCGCCGAAGGCGCATGCTTCAACGATACGCAGGTCGAGGTCAGCCGGCTTTGAGCATGAATCCGGCATCTACTGAGCCGCTCATCAGCGTAGTCAACGCCGGCTCCTACTGGGCAGGTCGACGGGATCGGAGCACATGGTTCGCGGCGACTCCGGATCAGCTAAACTCGGACCGTTCTCGTCTCGTTACCGAGGTCCTCCGCATGCAGCGAATCCGTGTCCTTCTGTTCTCCGCCACAACACTCGCATGTATTGATATCTCGGCGATTGCCTATGCGCAGTCCTACCCGCCGCCCCCGCCCGGTTATGGCTATGGCCCTCCGCCTTGCCAGGCCGTTACACCCGGCCCTTTGCAGGGCGCGGGAAGGGGCGCGGCCGGAGGCGCATTGATCGGGGCGATTTCGGGCAATGCCGGGCGCGGCGCCGCTATCGGGGCCGGCTTCGGCGCCCTCCGCAGCGCAGTACGTCGCGGTTCAGCCCGCAGCGCGGGGGCCTGTTACTGAGGCAAAGAACGATTGACGAGAACGCGAGCGGCTCAGCCAAGTGCAAAGCCTCAGACAGGGGACAATGATGAACAAAGAAGTCGTGGCCATTTTTGTGGCATGCTCTCTTGCAGCATGCGCGCAGCCGCCTGCCCCACAGCAACAAGCAGCGCCGCCGCCGGTGCCTGCGGCGCCGCCGGAGGCCGCCGCACCACCTACGCCACGAGTTCCGTCCGAGGCGCAGATCGCACCAGGACGATGGGATGTCGAGCGGGTACGCTGCTCCGACCTGATCGGCGCCGCGGATGACGACCGAGCGGCAGCTGCGATGTTTTATTACGGCTACTTGGCGGCGAAAGCTGGGATCCACGTCATCGATGTGAGCCAAATCGACGGCAATATCAAAAAGGTGATGGACCGCTGCGCCGCCGCACCGAATATCACTGTGCCGCAGGCCTTCCGCGAAGCACTCGTCCACCACCGATGAAGTTCCTCTCAGGAGAATGAGATGGCATTTGGGCTGAGCGCCGAGCAGCGGGAACTGCGGGAAGCCGTCGCGCGGCTGTGCGTGCGCTTTGGCGATGAGTACTGGCTGAAGAAAGACGAGGAGGGAGGCTTTCCACACGAGTTCCATGAGGCGATGGCCGCGGCCGGCTGGCTCGGCATTGCAATGCCGGAGGCTTATGGCGGCAGCGGGCTCGGCATCACCGAAGCCGCGATCCTGATGCAGGCGGTCGCCGAATCCGGGGCTGGGTTCAGCGGCGCTTCGGCGATCCACATGAATATTTTCGGGCTGCACCCGGTCGTCGTCTTCGGCACCGACGAGCAGAAGCAGCGTTTTCTGCCGCCGCTGATCGCCGGCAAGGAGAAGACCTGTTTTGCGGTGACCGAGCCCGATGCCGGGCTTGATACGACGCGCCTCAAAACGCGGGCGGTGCGGGAAGGCGACCATTATGTCCTGTCGGGCCGCAAGATCTGGATCTCGACCGCGCAGGTCGCCGAGAAAATGCTGATCCTCGCGCGCACGACGCCGATCGAGGAGGCGGCGCGGCCGTCACTGGGGATGACCCTGTTCTACACCGATCTCGACCGCAGCGCCGTCGAGGTGCGCGAGATCCCGAAGATGGGCCGCAAGGCGGTCGATTTCGAACCTCCTCTTTATCGACGGGCTGAAGGTGCCGGAGGCGGACCGCATCGGCGAGGAGGGCCGGGGCTTTCATTACATCCTGCACGGGATGAACCCGGAGCGCATCCTGATCGCCGCCGAGGCGGTCGGGCTCGGCCGCGCCGCGCTCGGCCGCGCCGCCCGCTACGCGCAGGAGCGCGTCGTCTTCGGCCGGCCGATCGGCCAAAACCAGGCGATCCAGCACCCGCTCGCCGAACGCTGGATCGAGCTCGAAGCGGCCGAGCTGATGGTATTGCGGGCAGCCGCCGCCTATGACTGCGGCGAAGAAGCCGGCGAGGTCGGTGCCTGGGCCAATGCCGCCAAATACTGTGCCGCCGAGGCCGGCTTCCGCGCCTGCGAAACCGCAATCATGACGCACGGCGGCATGGGCTATGCGCGCGAATACCACGTCGAGCGCTATTTCCGCGAGATCCAGATCGCCCGCATCGCCCCGGTCAGCCCGCAGCTGATCTTGAGCCATATCGCGGAGCGCGTGCTGGGACTGCCAAAATCGTATTGACGGTCGGATAAGCTAGGCCGAGCTTGGCTAACGCCCTAATAAGCTAAGCCGCCGCCGCATCGGCTCGTCCTTCAGGCATTACTGCGCAACCTTCGATCAACCGGCAGCCCCGTGCCGGCAGGCGCAGCAATAGCCGTGAACTGGAAGGCCTGGGGCTCGCAAACGGTCCCATTTGGCTCGCATGACATCCCCGTCGGCGCGGTCGTTGTTCTGACGCCGTCGCCCGGGACGGCAACGAGCGGACATGTGGGTTTTTTTTCGCCTTCTACGCAGGCGGCAGGAACGTGCAGTTACTCGGCGGGAACCAGTCCGACGCCGTTAAGATCAGCTCATTTCCGGTCACCCGCGTCGCGGCCATACGCGTCCTGCAGACCGCAGCCGCCGCGAGCGGTGCTGCGAACCACTACGATCTCACGGCCGCAGAGGTTCCGAAGGAACTACAAAAGTGGGGCGATGTGATAGTCGACCGCTTTCAACGGGCAGGGTTTACCCAGGATCAGCACCTCCGGACAGCGCTCGCCAACGCCATCCGCGAGTCCGGCCTCGATCCGACCAAGAAAGCAGCTGGCACCGAAGAAAGCTACGGCCTCTTCCAATGCAATCGCCTGCATGGGTTGGGAGTTGGGTTTACCGCGCAACACCTGAAGGATCCGGAAACCAACATCGCGATCATTTTGGACGCAGCGCGTCGGACTAAGGGTTTCTGTTCGGCTTCGTCGCTAGCGGCGGCGATGGTCGCATTTTGTGCGCCTTGTAGAACGCCCAAAGGATACGACTGGTAAAATTGCCTAGACGTAGGCAAATAGCAAACCAGCTTTGATTTCACCGCCAGGTAGCGGATCCACAGGAAATTTTATGCCTCCTTACGATCGGTTCTTGAGGCCCCGATGATCGCGTCGCGTCGCATTGTGGCCCAGGTGCCGGTTGGCTGCTTCCAGCTCGAAATGATGTTGACCAGGCAGCTAAGTGTCTGAATCTTAATCGCATAGGTTGTAATTATACGTTTGCAGATTGTATTATGATCAAGCCAGTCTCCTGATGAGGAGCTGCACGGAGGCGATGTAAACCCAGGCTTTGGCGCTCGCGATCGAAGCCTCGAAATCCTTTGCCAAGCGGCGGTTTCGATTGAGCCAAGCGAGGGTTCGTTCGACCACCCAACGGCGTGGCAGCAGTTGAAAGCCGGCAGCCTCAGCGCTGCGCTTGACGATCTCGATGGTCCAGTTCCCGAATTTGGCGAGGGCGTCACGCAGATTGGCGCCGTTGTAGACGCTGTCGGCGAACAGGTGGCGCAGCCAGGGAAACAACTGGTGCACGGCCTTGATGACAAGCTTGGCACCATCACGATCCTGGACATCAGCGGGATGCACCTCGGCACCGACCAGCAAACCGCCAGTATCGGTAACGATGTGGCGCTTGCGGCCCTTGATCTTCTTGGCCGCGTCGTACCCGCGCGGCCCACCGCTCTCGGTCGTCTTGACCGACTGGGTGTCGATGACCCCGGCCGACGGGCTCGCGTCGCGGCCCGCCGCTTCGCGGGCTTGCAGCAGCAACTCAAAATTGATCTTCTCGAACACGCCGCCGTCTCGCCAATCGTAGAAATAACCTTGCACCGTGGTAAACGGAGGAAAGTCCTTCGGCAGCATCCGCCACTGACAGCCGGTCCGCGCGATGTACAAAATCGCATCGAGCACCGAGCGTAACTCGGTCTCGCGTGGCCGGCCCAAGCTTGACCGCCGGGATATGCCGCTCAATCAGCCCCCATTCGGCGTCCGTCAGATCGCTTGCGTAGCGCTGTCCCTCTCGCGCATACTTCCGGCGAGTGATTTCGGTCCACATCTTGTGCCTCGATGATTGCTTCACTACAACCATCATGCCAAAACCGACTGAAATCACTCAATTAATTTTCGGTCAGCCTCTAAGATCTCGCGGAATACAGATACAGGCATTCCGCCTGCGCCCGGGAACCTGAAATATGACATTGCGCGTCGCGATCGGTGGGTTTGGTGCGATCGGGAAGGTGGTGGCCCGGCGTCTCGATCAGGGTGTCGAGGGGCTGACACTCACCGCCGTGGCTGCGCTTGACGTTGCGCGGGCGGAAGCGGCAATGGCGAGCTTTGCGCGACGAGTGCCGGTAGTGCCGCTGGGTCGGCTCTGGGAAGAGGCCGATGTAGTTGTCGAGTGCGCGCCGGCTGCGGTCTTGCGCGAGGTCGCCGAGCCGGCGGTCGGGAACAGGCGCATTGTCATGGTGCTGAGTTGCGGGGCGTTGCTCGACAATTTCGATCTGGTCGATCTGGCGCGCCGCAATGGCGGCCGCATTCTCGTGCCGACAGGAGCACTGCTGGGACTGGACGCGGTCATTGCCGCTGCCGAAGGCGGCATTGCGAGTGTCAAGATGATTACGAGGAAGCCACCGCAAGGCCTATTGGGCGCACCCTATCTTGTCGCCCACGACATAGATGTTACCGGAATGGCCGAGCCCAGTTGCGTCTTCAGTGGCACTGCGCGCGAGGCGGCGCGCGGCTTTCCCGCCAATGTTAATGTCGCGGCGGCTTTGGCATTGGCTGGGATCGGGCCCGACCGCACGACGGTCGAGATCTGGGCCGACCCGAACGTCACGCGCAATATTCACCGCATCGAAGTCGAAGCCGACGCCGCGCGCCTTTCGATGCAGATCGAGAACGTCCCCTCAGACGACAATCCGCGCACTGGCCGCCTGACCGCCCTATCGGTTATCGCCGCATTGAAGAAGTTGTCGAGCCCGCTCGCCATCGGCACCTGACCTCACCGTCAGGCGGCGTAGCGCAAAGTGAAGCGGGCCCAGACGTCGCCGAGCGCCGCCACCAGCGCCTCCATATCAGAGTCGCTGTGCAGTGGCGTCGGGGTCAGCCGCAGGCGTTCGGTGCCGCGCGGCACGGTCGGGTAATTGATCGGCTGGACGTAGATCCGGTGCCGGTGCAATAGCTCGTCGCAAGCGGCTTTGCAGAGGCTGGGATCGCCGACACTCACTGGGACGATATGAACTCGCCGACGGCATAACCGGCAGGCCGGCCTCGGCGAGGCGTCGCTTCAAACTTGCCGCGCGTTCCTGGTGGCGATCGCGCTCGACTTGGCTCTGCTTGAGATGGCGTATCGCGGCGAGGGCGCCGGCGGCGAGCGCGGGTGGCAATGACGTCGTGAAAATGAAACCCGGCGCGTGGCTGCGCAGGAAATCGACGAGTGCCGACGAGCCCGCGACATAGCCCCCGATCGTGCCGAAGGCCTTGCCGAGCGTGCCTTGGATCACGGTCGGGCGATGCATCACCCCGTCGCGCTCGGCAATGCCGCCGCCACGGGGCCCGTAGAGGCCGACCGCATGCACCTCGTCGAGATATGTCATCGCGCCGAAGCGCTCGGCGACGTCGCAGAGTTCGCCGATCGGCGCGATGTCGCCATCCATCGAATAGACCGACTCGAAGCATACGAGCTTCGGCCGGCCGGGGGCGACCCGGTCGAGCAGGCGCGCGAGATCGGCCGGGTCGTTGTGGCGAAAGACGTGCTTCTCGGCGCGGCTGTTGCGGATGCCGGCGATCATCGAGGCGTGGTTGAAGGCGTCCGACAACACCATCATGCCCGGCAATTCGCGCGCCAGGGTCGACAGCGCCGCGTCATTGGCGACATAGCCCGAGGTAAAGATCAGCGCCGCCTCGCGGCCGTGCAAGTCGGCGAGTTCGCGCTCGAGCAGCAAATGCAAATGGCTGTTGCCCGAGATGTTGCGGGTGCCGCCGGCGCCGGCGCCGACCGCGCGCAACGTCTCTTCCATCGCCGTCAGGACCGCCGGGTGCTGGCCCATGCCGAGATAGTCGTTCGAGCACCAGACGGTCACCTCGGCGCCGATGCGGTGGTCGAAGGCGCGCGGAAAGCGGCCGCAGCGCCGTTCGAGATCGGCAAAGACGCGATACCGCCCCTCGGCGTGCAGCGCGTCGAGGCGGCGTTTGAAGAAGCCCTCGTAATCCACGCCGGCGTCCCTGCTGGGTACAGTTATTCAGGCGGCGGGTGCGCGCTGGTTACCTGGCCGGGGGCAGGTGTGGTGAAGTGGTTGACAGAGCTCTCCATCCCATCGCTCTGCCCACCGGCCTCCGTCGAGGTCACCTTGTAGTAGTAGGTGGTGTCCGGTTTGAGACCTTGTAACCGCACCCGAAAAATCGTCTCCGGGTGGCCGCGGTTGAGCCGGATGTGATTTTTCGCCGTCTGGCTCAAATCGTTGGGATCAGTACCGTAGTGCGCGACCGCGAAATGATCGTCATCCCCGCCAGGGTTGGTGGTTGTCCATCTGATGATGGCGAGGTCGTCGTGGGCAATTTCGAGCGCTGGCGCTTTAATGATCTCGACGTGCTCGGCCCTCTTCTGCGGGGGAGGGTTCTGAGCGCCGATTGGACTGGAGCAGAGCAGGCTGCCGGCCGCGGCGGTGATTGCCAGTTTCACGAGCAATCCGTTCATTGCATAAACTCCCCTTGTGTTGCCTCGGAGACGAGTATGGGGGCCCCCGCGGCCCCCATACATGTCCCGGTCCGTCCTATGGGATCGGCGGCGAGGGCGGCGGAAAGACATTGCAAATATCGGTCGCACACGGGAATTGCGCCAGATTCCACGTGGGGATCAGGGTCTCATTACCCTGGTTCGATGCCGTCTGGCCGGGCAAGGCAGTCGGGCACTGACCGGTAAAGGTATCGATGTTCTTGTAGGTACTGACGGTGGGGTTGGCCGGGTTGTAACCGTCCGTCAAGGTTTGCAGGAACGCTACGATCTGGTTCTCCTCCGTATCCGTCAAGCCGAGGGCACCGGTCGTCATGTCGATGTTGTTCTTGACCTCGGGTTGCGGCCAGCAGGTCACTTTTTCCACCGTTCCCCCCGGGCAGTGCCCCGACGTGACAGGGAACGAATAGGTTATGTTCCCGTTTGGGTTCGGCACTGAGTCGCGCGTATTATAGAAGTGCACCAGTTGCTTCAGACTCTTGATGTAACCGTTGTGAAAGAACTCCTTCTGGAAGTACGGTACCGGCGTCCCGTTCGGGGTCGTCAGTCCGGCCTCGGTGGTCGGGCACTGTGGCGGGGTCAGCGCCACATCGCGCGCAGTCATCACCTGCATTTGGCCGTCCGCCGTCGGCGCAAGCGGTAGCCATTCCGGCTGGTTCGGATCGGGGAAGGATTGCGGGCCGCTCCTGAGGAAATTGCCCAGCCCCAAATCTCGGTAGCGCAAGCCGTCCGGATTTGGGGTAAACCCGAAGGCATCCGGCGTGCTTTCATAGAACAAACTGATTCGAGGATTGAGCGGCAGACCTTCATTGGCAAAGCCGTGGCAGGTGAACAGAGGCTGTACACCGGCCGTGTTGCCGGTGTCGGTCTGGCCTGGCGTCAGCAGGGTGGATCTGCCGTCAACGTGGCATGAATTGCAGTTGCCCTTGCCGTTGAACAGCTGGTAACCGGCCATCTCGTCCGCCGTCAGCGTGGCTTCGCCCTTCAGGAAAAAGTCGAATTTCGAGTTGAACGGGCTGATATCCGGTGAGCGTTCGAGGAATGAAAGCGACTGCCCCCAGTGATCATAAATATTCGTCGCCTTGGTGCGGTCCTGCGGGCTCAGCGCGATCGGGGTAGCGCTGCCGCCGAATACCGCCGCCCCATTTGGGATGTGGCAGATCTGCTGGGCGTTGGCGGGCCAATTGATGTCGAAATCCGCGCCCCAAACCAGCTCGAAGAGCGGTCGGTAGACCGCTTGGGATAGCTTCAACGCAATGCAAGCGGTGTCGGGGTTCTGCATTTCCAGCGGATCGACCGGCGGGCCCTGTGCCTGTTCGGCGTCGGGAGTCTGCAGCTTCATTCCGGTCGCACGCCCATCCCAGAAGTTTCCGCCAAAGAACAGCTCCTGCGTCGTATTGTAGTTGAGCACGGGGAACGTGTGTGAATATGTGTACCGTTGCGCCGTCCGCTTGGCAGCCCGATAATGATATGATCCGGGATACGCAATCATCGTCAGATTGACGGAAGGGATTGGTCCGCTAAAGGCGGCGTACGGCATGTGGCAAGAAGCACAAGCTATGTTCCCGAACGGAGATATATTTTGGTCGAAATTCAGCAGACCTCCTAGTATTCGTTGTGCATCATATCCGTTTGGAACAAGTATTGGCGGGTTGCCTGCATAACTCGGCGTTGGCGTCAGCGCTTGCCACTCTGCCAAATAGCGGCCGAAGATCGTTTGCACTTCGCCCTGAACCCGAGCTATCTCCGCATCCAAATTGGGGGGGAGAATGCTAGGCGGATTGAACCCAGGCAGCGGCGGATATGGGTTGTACGGTGGCGGGTTCTGCGCTCGCGCCTCGGTGGACCCGAGAGGGACGCTCAAAATCCCGGCCACCGCTGCCAAACCCGCTGTCACCAATTTTGACGTGTGTCGGCGCATCCTCGATCCTCCTCGGTTTCAATCCAGGAAGTGCTGCTGATTTCAGGTGCTTGCTCCCCGTCCGCAGCGGCGATACCGAAAGTTTTAGTTAAATTTTCTGCTTAAAAGTTTTAGTTAAATTTTCTGCTTAATGGACGGATTGTCGCACCCTTAGCGCATTCCGCGAGTGCTTGTTTGGTAAAATTTTATATCGCGTTGTAACCATTGGTAACGACCCTTGTAACTGTTGGTAACGGATTCAAAGAGCTTGCCGTCGAGACCGGCGCTTTGCTACCCATGCCGGCATCGTCCAATACGACGCACCTTGATTGCCGGTGGAAGGGATGGCCGGAGACTGCCCGGCGCCGAGAAAGAGCTGGGCCGGGACCACGCCGATCATCCCTAACGCGATGAACACGGCGCACTGCAGGTCACGGTCGCGCGGCATCCCCAACCCGAGGCGCCGCGTGCCCGATCTTCGCCCGCCGGTGAGCGTGCGGGCACATCGGGCCTGATCGACCGCAAGCCTCATCAGTTGCGGCCGCTTGCCAACCAACTATTGCCGCGAGCTTTCGTCGACCCGGCGGAGCGTGTTGGGATCGACCTGTCGTCGTTGCGCACGCAGGAGGATTGCCGACGGATGCTGGCCGCCATTCTGGCTGATATTGCACGCGGTCGCATCGCACCGGCCGACGGTGCACGCATCGCAACGCGGGTGGGCGCTCGGTTGCGCGCCGTCTCACCCCCGAACCGCCCGCCGTTAGAGGACGGCCGTCCGAGGGTCAGACTGGCCGGTGGGTTACGCCGCCTGGCTCAGATGGAGTTCCGACCAGATGACCCGGAGCGCGGTGACCAGATTCTCGATATCGGCGTCGCTGTGCAATGGCGTCGGGGTGAGGCGCAGCCGCTCGGTGCCGCGCGGCACGGTCGGGTAATTGATCGGCTGGACATAGATCCGGTGGCGGTGCAACAGCTCGTCGCAGGCGGCCTTGCAGAGACCGGGGTCGCCAATCAGCACCGGTACGATGTGGCTCGGGCTCGCCATCACCGGCAGGCCAGCCTCGGCAAGCCTCAGCTTCAACCGTGCAGCGCGTTCCTGGTGGCGCTCACGTTCGACTTGGCTTTGCTTCAGATGGCGTATCGCGGCGAGGGCGCCGGCGGCCAAAGCGGGCGGCAACGAGGTCGTAAAGATGAAGCCCGGCGCATGGCTGCGCACAAAGTCGACAAGCGCCGCCGAGCCCGCAATGTAGCCGCCGATCGTCCCGAACGCCTTGCCGAGGGTGCCCTGGATCACCGTCGGGCGGTGCATGACCCCGTCGCGCTCGGCAATGCCGCCGCCGCGCGGCCCGTAGAGGCCGACCGCATGCACCTCGTCGAGATAGGTCATCGCGCCGAAGCGCGCGGCGACGTCGCACAATTCGCCGATCGGCGCGATATCGCCATCCATCGAATAGACCGACTCGAAGCAGACGAGCTTTGGCCGTTCGGCGTCCACCCCCTTGAGCATGCGCGCGAGATCGGCCGGGTCGTTGTGGCGGAAGATGTGCCTCTCGGCGCGGCTGTTGCGGATGCCGGCGATCATCGAGGCGTGGTTGGATGCGTCCGAGAACACCGCCATGCCCGCCAATTCGCGCGCCAGGGTCGACAGCGCCGCGTCGTTCGCGACATAGCCCGAGGTGAAGATCAGCGCAGCCTCGCGCCCATGCAAATCGGCGAGCTCGCGTTCGAGCAAGACATGCGCATGGCTGTTGCCGGAGATGTTGCGCGTGCCGCCTGCGCCGGCGCCCACTGCCTGCAACGTCTCCCGCATCGCCTCGAGCACCGCCGGGTGCTGCCCCATGCCGAGATAGTCGTTCGAGCACCACACGGTGACTTCGGCGCCGATGCGGTGATCGAAGGCGCGCGGGAAGCGGCCGCAGCGCCGCTCGAGATCGGCGAATACGCGGTACCGCCCCTCGGCGCGCAGCGCGTCGAGCCGCTGGTTGAAAAAGGCTTCGTAATCCATCGTCGGCGGCCCCAGTCCCTAATCACTATAGCATATACTCGCGGCGTCAAGCGGCCGACCACAGGGCGCGACGCCGCAGCCAAAAGCGCGGCGTTCGTTTATTTCTTCGCCCCGCAGAAGAAGGTGGCCCGGGCCGGCAACAGCAGCGGGCAATATTGCAGGTGCCAGTCGGTGTCGAACGGCGTCGCCGTCGTGTCCGATGGGCATTCCTGCTGCGCTGCAACCTGCACCTCGTCGAGAGTACTGACGAGCGTGTCGTAGCAGATCGCTACACGTAGCGCGGTCGCCTCCTCGCCCGGGCCCGCCATGCGAGGGTAAGTCGGATAGGGTGCGAGCGCCGAGCAGCCGGTCAGTAGACCAACCGCCATCGAGACGACGAGCGCGCGAGCGATTCTCATGCCATCGCGGCGAGCGTTTGCTCGAGAAAAGCCGCGCAAGCCATCAGTCCCGTATCGTCATGCACTCGCCCGACGAGCTGAACCCCGGTCGGCAGGCCATTGTCCGCCCAGCGCACCGGCAGAGCTGCACAGGGCACACCGAGCAAGGTCCACATCCGGTTGAAGATCGGGTCTCCGGTATTGCCGAGCCCGACCGGGGCTTCTCCGGGCGCTGCGGGAACCAGGACCGCATCGCACGGCCCAAAAAACGCATCGAGCCGGGCCCGCGCTGCGGCAGCACGGCTCCGCGCCTGGTCGTAGACCTCGGCGCCGATCGCCATTCCGGTATCGATCAGTTGGGCGAGACGCGGCGAGAGCTCGGCGCTGTGTTCGAGCCGCTCATAGGCGAGCGCCCGCACCGTCTCGAACCACATGATCGTGTCCTGCGCTTCGGTGAGGCCCTCGTGCTCGGGGGCTATCGCCAATTCTGTCACCATGGCGCCGGCCCGTTCGAGCGCCGTCCTCGCAGTGTCGAGACCGGCTGCAGTTGCCGGCTCCGCCTGGTCCCACAGCGGGGTGCGGTAAAGGCCGAAACGCGGGGCCCGCTGCGGAACGGCGAGATGGCGAAGCGAGGGCCGCTCCGACAAAACCCCGGCGAAGAACGCCGCGTCATCGACCGAACGAGCGAGAACGCCAACGGTGTCCAGGCTGTCGGCCAGCGATTTGACCCCGGCCCGGTTGATCAATCCAAAGCTCGGCTTGTAGGCGACGCAGCCGCAAAAGGCTCCCGGACGGATCACCGATCCGGCGGTTTGCGTGCCAAAGGCGAGCGGTGCCATGCCGTCGGCCACCGCTGCGGCGGAGCCACTCGATGACCCGCCCGGCGTGTGCGCAGGGTTGCGCGGGTTGGCCGTCTTGCCCGGCGTGAAGGTCGCGAATTCGGTGGTGACGGTCTTCCCGAGGACGATCGCGCCGGCCGCCCGGGCGAGCGCGACGCAAGAGGCATCGGCGGCGGGCCGGTGGTCGCGATAGATCGCCGAGCCATAGGCGGTCGGCATGTCGACGGTGTCGATGAGATCCTTGACTGCGATCGGGACCCCGTGCAGCGGCCCTCGCGGCGCTTCCGCGTCGCGCCGGCGCGCAGCCGCCAGCGCCTGCTCGCGATCGAGATATTGCCAGGCGCCAACCACCGCCTCGCGTGCCTCGATGCGATCGAGATAGGCAGCGGCCAATGCCTCGGCGGTAATCCGGCCCTCGGCAATTTGCCGGGCGGCCTCGCGAGCGGATAAGGAGCGAAGGTCGGCCACGGGCGATCTCCCTTGCCTCGTTCGAAGTGTTTCGAAGCCTAGCAAGGGCCGCTAAACTCGTCGACGGTCAAGCCGAGCGGAGAGGTGCAATGATCGAAATCCCGGCGCGCAGGGGTAAGGCCGTGCGTCTTCGCAAAGGCCAACGGATCAAAGTGATCAATACGAAAGGCCAACAGGTCGTCGACACCTGGGCCTTCAATGCCGAGGATCTGCACGAGTTCATGTCGATGGAGCACAGCCGCGTCGCGATCGGCCGTATCATTCCGGCGATCGCCGACGGGCTCGTCACCAACCGGCGACGGCCGATCCTGACCCTGGTCGAGGACACGTCCGGCGGCATTCACGACACCCTCTTCGCGGCGTGCGACCGCTGGCGCTACCAGATGCTCGGCTGCACGGAGCATCATGACAACTGCACCGACAACCTCGCCGCGGGATTGGCCGGGCTGGGCCTAACTCCACCTGCGACCCCGGCGCCGCTTAATCTTTTCATGAACATCCCGGTCGTCGACGGCAACCGTGTCGACGTCCGCCCGCCGGTCAGCACGCCCGGCAGCTATGTCACATTGCGCGCCGAGATGAACTGCATCGTCGCCTTCTCCGCCTGCCCACAGGACATGCTGCCAGTCAACGGCCTTGCAATGCGACCGACCGAGGCGCACTTCGAAGTACTCGAATGAGCCCGTGGCGCAGCCGCAAGCCATAGCATCATCTGAGTAGGTCGCGTCAACCCTCGTCGCACCCGCGAAGCGGGGATCCAGAAGCTGCCCCGGGGGCGTGAACGGGGGCCACCGTGGGGTCGCTTGCCCCGGGCTTCCCGCTTTCGCGGAAATGACGAACCAATATGATCGGAAACCGATCCTCTCTAGATACGGCGGCCGGTGGCTTCCCAATAAGGATCGCGGAGCTTCCGCTTCATGATCTTGCGCGAAGCCTCACGCGGTAGATTGGTCACGAAGCGGATCACGCGCGGCACCTTGAAGTCGGCGAGCCGCTTGCGCAGGAACGCGTGGACTGCAGCCTCGTCCAAAACGGCGCCGGGTTCCGGTTCGATGTGCGCGCACAGTGACTCGCCGATTGACCCCCCAGATCACCATGTTGTTCTTGCGGTCACAGAGAAAAAGATAATCGTCCTCGTCGAGATAGCCGAGGTCACCGATGGAAATGAACCCGTCGCGCTCGATCTCCCGGCGCTTCTCCGGCAGACCGTGATAGGTAAAGTCCGGCACGCCCTCGACTCGCAAGCGTGAACTGGGAGTTGCGGGCGATGACGAAGAGCCACGGCAGACGCGAGATCGCCGTCGTGATCTCCGCGACCCTGCCGTCGGCGAAATACTCCTGCTCTGGGCGCCTTCCTCGTCCGCCCCCATCAGCCGCGAATAACCTGCGACATCGCCATCAGGATCGCCGCCAACCGGCGCTCCACGCGCTCTTGGGAATCATGGACAACTTACCCCAACACGGGGCCGAGCTTCAGCTTTTTGTTGGGCCGGGATTGCCACTGGCGGTATCGTTTAACGTTGAACGACGAGATGTGCTTTGACGCGGAGGGAGAGAATGCGCTGGATACGCTACGAGGCCAACGGGCACCCGGTTTACGGGATCGTCGAAGGCGACACGGTTACCGAAGTGCGCGGCGACCCTTTTGCCGGCTACGAGAAGACGACAGCTCGTCGGCCATTGTCGTCGGTCAATCTGCTGGTGCCGGTCGAGCCGCGCACCTTCTATTGCGCCGGGCTGAATTACGCCGATCATGTCATCGAGGCCGCAAAAAAGCGCGGCCAGGAGCCCAATTTACCCACGGCCGCCGATATCGGCTATCGCGCCAACAATGCGCTGATCGCGCATGGCGAGGCGATCGTGATCCCATCCGATGCGACCGAGCGGGTGCAGTACGAGGGCGAACTCGTCGCCGTGATCGGCAAGAAGGCGAAGCACCTGTCCGAGAGCGAGGCGCTGTCCTGCGTGCTCGGCTGGACGATCGGCAACGATATGAGCGAGCGTACCTGGCAGGCCGGCGACCGGACCATGTGGCGCGCCAAGAACACCGACACCTTCAAGCCGATGGGGCCATGGATCGAGACCGATTTCGACCTCGACGCGGCGCAGACGATCATCCGCGTCAACGGCAGGGAAAGGTTCCGTTTCAAGACCAACAGCATGATCTTCGGCCCCGCCACTTTCGTCAGCCGGATGTCGCAGTACTTGACGCTCTACCCGGGCGATGTCGTGTGGATGGGCACCGAGGGTGCGCCCGAAAATTTGAAGCACGGCGACACCGTTGAGATCGAGATTACCGGCATCGGCACCTTGCGTAACCCGGTGGTTCGCGAGGGCCGGTAGTCTCACGAAAGGGGGCGCAACATGCGCAAAGCGTGAGGGTCCCGCCCGCCTTTAGCTATTCGCGCGGGACCAAGCTCGGCGCGCCCCCGCACACCGACCTTCGGCGAGCTGCGGATCTCCCTCAGACGAAGAGCCGCTCCTTCGCCAGCCCGTCATAGAGATGGGCTACAAACTCGCCGTAGCCGTTCCATTTGAGGGTCGGCACACGCTCGTTGGTGCCGAGCACCCGCTCGGTAGCCTGGCTCCAGCGTGGATGGGGAACTTCGGGGTTGACGTTCGCCCAGAACCCGTACTCGCTGCCTTGCACGGTTTCCCAGAAGGACACCGGCCGCTTCTCGGTGAACGAGAAGTGGACGATCGACTTGACCGATTTGAACCCGTATTTCCACGGCAACACTAGCCGCAACGGCGCCCCGTCCTGCTTTGGAACGGGCTTGCCGTACATGCCGGTCACGAGAAAGGCGAGCTCGTTTCCCGCCTCGGCGATCGTGACACCCTCGACATAGGGCCAGGGGTACCAGACTTCCTTCTGCCCCGGCGCGGTCTTCGGGTCGAGAAACGTCTCCATCTGAACGTATTTCGCCGAACCCAGCGGCTTGGCGAAATCAACCAGAGCCGTCATCGGGAAGCCGCTCCACGGCACCGCCATCGACCACGCCTCGACGCAGCGGTGGCGGTAGAGACGCTCTTCGAGCGGCATCTTTTTCAACAGTTCGTCGATGTCGACGGTGAGCGGTTTCTCGACCAGCCCGTCGATCTTGATAGTCCACGGACGGATCTTCAACGCCTGGGCTTCTGACGCGATCGATTTTTGCGAGCCGAACTCGTAAAAATTGTTGTAGGTCGTGGCAAGCTTTTCGTCAGTGAGCGGCCGGTCGAGCGTGTAGCGCGGGTTGCGCTTGGCAGGATAGAGATCGGCCGAGGGATCTTCCTCCGCCGCCGCAAGGGCCGAACTCAAAGCGGGCGCCAAAATGGGTCCGGCGGCGATCGCTTTGATAACCGCTCTGCGCCCGAGGAATACCGCCTCGGGTGTCGCCGCGCTCTCGCGCAGCTCCCAGCCTCTTCTTCGCCGGATCAACACTGCCGAACCTCGCTACCGTTGCGACCCAGAGGTTGGATCGTCATCCGGCGGCGCCAAGTCACGCTTTCGCGATCAACCTATTGCGCGGCGTCGGCCGTGCGCGAGGCGAGCACCTTCTCCGCCGGTCTGCCGGTCAGCTCCTGCATATGGTCGAACTGATGGGCGAAGCTGCCGACCCCCATCGTCAGCGACCGCAGCTCGACGATCAGGTCATGCAATTCGCTTTGCGGCAGATGGGCGCTGACGACGTCCCACCCGGGCCAGTCGGGTTTGGCATCGTAGCCGAGAATCTGGCCGCGCCGTCCCGAGACCAATCGCTGAACCCGCGCGGTAAACGCGTTCGGCACTGAGATCTCGACCGAGTCGATCGGTTCGAGCAGGATCGGCTCGCATTTCGGCAATGCTTCCTGGATCGCCTGTCGTCCTGCCGTCTTGAACGCCTGGTCGGAGCTGTCGACGGCGTGGAACTGGCCGGTGATCAGATTGACCGCGACATCGACGACGGGGAATCCTAGCGGACCGTGACGCAACGCTTCCGTCACCCCTTCCTCGACCGCCGGGATGTAGTTGCGGGGGATCGCGCCGCCGACGACGCTGTCGGTAAAAGTGAAGCCCGAGCCACGCGGCAACGCCTTTGCCTCGATCGTGACGTCGGCGAACTGGCCATGCCCGCCGCTCTGACGCTTGAAGCGGGAATGCTGCTGCGTGCCGCGCCTGATCGTCTCCTTGTAGGGGACCCCGGCGCGCCTGCCGTTGACCGCCAGATTGTGGCGGGTGCGCAGGCGGTCGATCGCGATCTGCAGATGGATGTCGCCCTGGCCCCACAGCACCATTTCCTGGGTATCAGCGTTCTGCTCGAGCTCGAGGGTTGGGTCCTCCTCGATCAGCTTGCCGATCGCGCCGGTCAGCTTGACGTCATCCTGGCGCCGCTCGGAGGTGATCGCGAGGCCGTAAACCGGTTGCGGGCGTTCCACCTGCGACAATGGCGCCGCCTTGCCGGACGGGGTCAGGACGGTGCCGGTGGCGATCTCCTCCATTCGCGTCAGCCCAACGACTTCGCCTGTCTGAGCGGCGGGAACCTTCTCCTGCTGAGCGCCGACCAGGCGCAAAACGCCGGCGACACGGCTGCCGTTCAGCACCATGCCCTCGGAAATCGAGCCGCGCCAGACGCGAACCAATGACAGCTTGCCGGTGTGCGGCAGGTGATAGGTTTTGAAGACCTGCGCCAGGGGCTCGCCTTCCGGAGCGATCCCCAGACGTTCTGCGGTCTCCTGCGGCGCCGGCGCCTCATGGCGCAGCGCCTTCCACAACCGGCGTATTCCAAAGTCCGCCTGCCCCGAGCCGAGAAACACCGGCACGACCTGCGCGCCCCTCAAGGTGCGGGTCAGATGCTTATAGATTTCCTCCTTGGGCGGCTCGACCTCTTCCAGCAATTGCTCGAGCAAGGTGTCGTCAAAATCGGCGAGCTTTTCGATCAGCCCGGTGCGCGTTGCGCCTTCCTGCTCCCAGAAACCGTCGGGCAGCGGCATCAGGTCCGAGGGCTGGCCCGGCCGGTAACGATAGGCGCGCTCGCTGACCAGGTCGACATAGCCGGTAATCTCGGCATCCGGCCCGCGCAGCGGTACCTGCCGCAGCACCAGCGGGCGCTCGGAGACCGATTGCAAGGCGGCCAGCAGATCCCGCACCCGCGCGCTCGCGTTGTCCATCTTGTTGATGAAGATCATGTGCGGGATCTTGTGCCGGTCGAGAAACCGCAAGAGAGCGCTGATCGTCAGAGCGCGCTCGACCTCCGGCTCGACAACGACGACGGCGACATCGCTGACCTGCAACGCTCCTTGCGCCTCGTGGAGCAGCTCCACAGACCCGGGACAGTCGAGGATCGTCCAGCGGTCCCCGAGAAAACTCGCGCCTGCGACGTTGAGTTCGGTCGACATCTGGCGCGCGCGCGCTTCCGGCGAATGGTCCCCGACCGAGTTGCCGTCGCGCACGCTGCCGCGCCGGCTGGTGCTGCCGCTGGCGTGCAGCAAGGCTTCGAGGAGGGTAGTCTTGCCCGAAAGATACGGCCCTATCAGCGCGGCACAACGCGGAGCTTCAGTGATATTCGCCATGGGCGCCTCCATCATCCTGAGAAGCTGCCGTCGAAGACCCTCACGGTACGCCCGGCAGCGCCGTTATCTGTCCGAGAAGTTGCGCGCCGGCCGGCGGGATGGCAATCGAAATTTCGCGCGTCCAATCCCGCGGATCGCTGCGGTTTCGGCAGCCGTCAGCTATGCCATCAGCGCGCGGCAGGCGCGGTCGATGCGCGCGCAGGCGTCGCGCAACACCTCGGTCGAGGTCGCATACGAGATGCGGAAATGCGGTGACAGCCCGAAGGCGGCGCCGTGCACGACCGCGACCCCGGTTTCCTCGAGCAGATAGCGGACGAAATCCTCGTCGTTGGTAATCGCTTGGCCGGCCGGGGTTCGCTTGCCGATCATCCCGGCGCAGGATGGATAGACATAGAACGCCCCCTCGGGCCGCGGGCAGAACAGACCCGGGACCCGGTTCAGCATATCGACGACGAGGTCCCGGCGCTCCTTGAAGCTGCGGTTATGGACCGGGATGAAATCCTGCGGGCCGGTCAACGCCTCGATCGCCGCCGCCTGGCTGATCGAGCACGGGTTCGCGGTCGAGTTCGACTGGATCGCGCCCATCGCCTTGATCAGCGCCTTGGGGCCGCCGCCATAGCCGATCCGCCAGCCGGTCATGCAATAGGCCTTGGAGACGCCGTTGACGGTCAAGGTTCGCTCGTAGAGACGCGGCTCGACCTGCGCGATCGTCCGGTATTCGAAATCGTCATAGACGAGGTGCTCGTACATGTCGTCGGTCATCACCCAGACATGCGGGTGGCGCAGCAGAACCTCGGCAACACCCGCCAATTCCGCCTCGGTGTAAGCGGCCCCGGTCGGGTTCGACGGCGAGTTCAGGATCAGCCACTTGGTGCGCGGCGTGATCGCCGCGTCGAGGTCCTCGGGCCGCATTTTGAAGCCGTTGTTCTGTGGGCACGGCACCGGCACCGGAGTGCCCTCACACAACAGCACCATCTCCGGGTAGGACACCCAGAACGGCGCCGGGATGACGACCTCGTCCCCCGGATTGATCGTGGCGACCATCGCATTGTACAGCACCTGCTTCCCGCCGGCGCTGATCGTGATCTGCGAGGTTTCGTAATCGAGCTCGTTCTCGCGCTTGAATTTGCCGCATACCGCGCGTTTCAGCTCGATCGTGCCGTCAAAGGTAGTGTACCGGGTCTCGCCGCGCCGCATCGCCTCGATCGCCGCCTCCTGGATATTCGGCGGCGTATCGAAATCGGGCTCGCCGACCGACAGGCTGACGATATCGCGACCGGCCGCCTTCAATTCGGTGGCGAGCGCGGTCATCGCCATCGTCGGCGATGGTTTCACGCGGGCAAGACGATCGGCGAGAAAGGACATGACGCAACAACACCCGAAGATGGCAGGGGAAGCACCCTAATATCCGAGGGCTTTCTTGTGAACCCCATTGCCGCCTGGAAGGCTACCCTCAAACCCACTTGTGACGGCCTCGGGCCGCCGGCGAAGTGTTGCAGGCGCGCGCGTAATCGCTGATATCCCCAAAAACGAAACAGCGATGAGCCTCGCCTCACCCGCGGAAACGCCTGGTTTCTGACGACCACGGCAGCACAATAACAGCGAAAGGTTCGCTGTTATTCCCGCTGTTCCTGGCTAATACTTGCGTGCTGATGTTCGCATCGCGCTCGGTCCTTATCTGGGACTTTGACTCATTATCTCACGGCATTGTGGCAATAGTGGGACTGAACGCCAATTGCCCACCGATTTCGGCGAGGAGTTTGGGGCTGCTCAGAAATTCCTTCCTCTCCCGATTGGCGCCCCTTTCCTATATACGATGCATAGTGCCGCTACCGGGATCCGGCATGAAATCGTCTGACACGCTAGACTTGATCACGATGCTGCCGCTGATGGCGGCGGAGCGCCCGCAGAGCGATATCGGCAGGCCGTTCCAGCTCCATTCCGAATTCCAGCCCGCCGGCGACCAGCCGCAGGCGATCGAGGAATTGTGCCAGGGGATAGCTACCGGCGAGCGCGAGCAAGTGCTGCTCGGCGTCACCGGCTCGGGCAAGACGTTTACGATGGCGCACGTCATCGAGCGCACCGGGCGCCCGGCGATCATTCTCGCCCCCAACAAGACCCTGGCCGCTCAGCTCTACGGCGAGATGAAGAGCTTCTTCCCGGAGAACGCGGTCGAGTATTTCGTTTCGTATTACGATTATTACCAGCCCGAGGCTTATGTCCCGCGCACCGACACTTATGTCGAGAAGGAATTGTCGCTGAACGAGCAAATCGACCGGATGCGCCACTCGGCGACGCGGGCGATCCTCGAGCGGCGCGACGTCGTCGTCGTTGCTTCGGTCTCATGCATCTACGGCATCGGCTCGGTCGAGACCTATTCGCAGATGACCCTGTCGCTCGCCAAGGGGGACCGGGTCAACCGCACTCAGCTCCTCGCCCGTTTTGTCGAACTGCAGTACCGGCGCAACGACCACAATTTCTTCCGCGGCTCGTTCCGGGTGCGTGGCGACACGATCGAGATTTTTCCGGCGCACTACGAGGATCGAGCATGGCGCATTTCGCTGTTCGGCGACGAAATCGAGGCGATCCACGAGATCGACCCGCTGACCGGCGAAAAGACGGCGGCTTTGCATTCGGTCAAGATCTACGCCAACAGCCACTACGTGACGCCGCGGCCGACGCTGTTGCAGGCCATCGAGCAGATCAAACGCGACCTCAAGATCCGCCTCGATGAGCTCCATACCGAAGGGAAACTGCTTGAGGCGCAGCGGCTCGAGCAGCGCACGACCTACGACCTCGAGATGATCGAGGCGACCGGCAGCTGTGCCGGGATCGAGAACTATTCCCGTTATTTGACCGGCCGCAAGCCGGGCGAGCCGCCGCCGACCTTCTTCGAATACATGCCGCGCGACGCGCTCGTCTTCGTCGACGAATTGCATGTGACGGTGCCGCAGCTCGGCGGCATGTTCGGCGGCGACTGGACGCGCAAAACGTGCCTTGCCGAATACGGTTTTCGGCTGCCGTCCTGCACCGACAACCGGCCGCTCAAATTCGCGGAATGGGACGCGCTGCGCGGCCAGACGATCTTTGTTTCGGCTACCCCCGGCCCCTGGGAGATGCAGCGCACCGGCGGCGTCTTTGTCGAGCAGATCGTGCGGCCCACCGGCCTCGTCGACCCGCCCTGCCTGATCCGACCGGTCGACAATCAGGTCGACGATTTGATGGCTGAGTGCCGCGAGGAGGCGCTGCGCGGTCACCGGGTCATGGTCACCACGCTGACCAAGAAAATGGCCGAGGCGTTGACCGAGTACTTGCACGAGGCCGGGCTGCGCGTGCGCTATATGCATTCCGATATCGACACGATCGAGCGCATCGAGATCATTCGCGATCTTCGCCTCGGCATGTTCGACGTGCTGATCGGGATCAACCTGCTGCGCGAGGGGCTCGACATTCCGGAATGCGCGTTGATGGCCGTGCTCGACGCCGACAAGGAGGGCTATCTGCGCTCGCGCACCTCGTTGATCCAGACGATCGGCCGGGCTGCTCGCCACATTGATGGCCGGGCGATCCTCTACGCCGACCGGATGACCGACAGTCTCAAAGCCGCGATCGACGAGACCAACCGCAGGCGCGAAAAGCAGCAGGCCTACAATGCCGCGCACGGCATCACACCCGAAAGCGTGCGCCGCGGCATCTCCGATATCCTCGAAAGCGTCTATGAGCGCGATCACGTGACCTTTGGCCTGTCGGAGGGCGAGGCGGCGCATTACCAGGGCGCCGATCTGAAGACGGTCATCGCCGATCTCGAAAAACGCATGCGCGAAGCGGCCGCCGATCTGGAATTCGAGGAGGCGGCCCGGTTGCGCGACGAGATCCGCCGCCTCGAGCAGGCCGATCTCGGCCTCCAGGTCGCGCTGCCGAACGGGGCCGGAGCCGGAGCTGGAGCCGGAGCCCGCGCCGAAGGTCAGCGGGGCCGCTCGATCGCGGGACGCGCCGGCGTCTCGGCGCGCGACGTCGTCCGCGCCAAGATGAGGGCTCGCAAGGAACGCCGTGCCCGTCGGTGATGCCGTCGGTGATGCCGAGCCAGGCAACCAGCCGACCGGAGCGTTGCCGGTTCCCGCGATACCACGGGCAGCCTTGGTAACCGGCGGCGCGCAGCGCATCGGCCGCGCGCTCTCGCTGGCGCTGGCCGACGACGGTTTCGCTGTCGCAATTCACTATCACGGCTCGCGCGATGCGGCCGAAAACCTCGCCGAGCTCATCCGAAGCAAAGGGGGCGCGGCGGTTACGCTTGCCGCCGATCTCGCCGATGAAGTAGCCGTTTCTGCCCTGCTCGTGCGCGCCGAGGGCGAGCTCGGGCCGATCGGCTGCCTAGTCAACAACGCCGCGGTCTTTACCAACGACACGGTCGAGACGGCGACCCGCGAGAGCTGGGATACGCATATCGCAGTGAATCTGCGCGCGCCGTTTGTCCTGATCCAAAATTTCGCGGCGCGGCTGCCGGCACATGCCGGCGGCGTCGTGGTCAATTTATTGGATCAGCGGGTGTGGTCGCTCACACCATATTTTGTATCCTACACCTTGGCGAAGGCGGGGTTGTGGACTTTGACCCAGACCATGGCGCTCGCCCTGGCGCCGCGTATTCGGGTAAACGGCATCGGCCCCGGTCCGACGTTGCCGAGCCCGCGGCAGACACCGGACCAGTTCGCGCGGCAATGCGAACTGACGCCGTTGCGCCGCGGCACCAGCCCGTGCGAGATCGCAGCAGCGATGCGCTTTATCCTGGCGGCACCGGCGATGACCGGTCAGATGATCGCACTCGATGGTGGGCAGCACCTCGGTTGGGCGCAACCCCAACGGCAGTTGCCGGTCGAGTAGAAGGTGCGTCCGAGGAGAAGGAAAGCGATAGCGGAGGATGTGGCGCCGATTTGTTCACAGGCGGCGATGCCGTGATGCCGCAATGAGCGGAACGGGAGATTTGTTACATTTTGTCTTCGACGTTAACCATTCGCGATCAAAATCCAACTTTATCAAGCGGATAGGTGTTTGCCTAAATTTTAATCAAATGTCACAAATGCAAGGTATCCCTACAATCCGAGTTTGCTCGCCCCAAGTTTTCAACAATGTTATCCACAGGTTTCGTGGATACCCCAAATCAGCGTGTCGCCTCAACTAGTTGACGAGACGGTGACGGAAGCGACGGACGATAGAATGACGGAATTCGGGACGCCGGTCCGGAGGCGGATTCTGCGCCGTAGCGCGCCATCGCTGACCGACCTCAGGCGGGCTCCGGGCGGCGTCGCCGAGCCTCCCGCCAGATCTCCCGCGAGCGCTTTGCCGGCCGACGCCGCGCCCCCCGATTCCGCCGCGCGCCAGTCAGCTGCCACAGGAATTGCTGTGGGCGTCGCTACGATCCGCGAGGCGTTGAGGAGCATGCCGGCGAGTCCGGGCGTTTACCGCATGCTCGATCGCAGGGGTGACGCGCTCTATGTCGGCAAGGCGCGCAGCCTGAAGAGCCGAGTGCAGAACTATGCGCATCCTGCCGGGTTGTCGAACCGGCTGCGCCGCATGATCGCCGAGACTGCCGCGATCGAAATCGTGGTCACCCACACCGAGGCGGAAGCGCTGCTGCTCGAGTGCAATCTGATCAAGCGGCTGATGCCCCGCTACAATGTACTGCTGCGGGACGACAAGTCGTTCCCATTTATCCATCTCACGGCCGGTCACGATTTTCCGCAGCTCACAAAATTCCGCGGCGCGCGAACCAAGGAAGGCAGCTATTTCGGTCCGTTCGCCTCCGCCGGGTCGGTCAATCGCACCCTCGTGACCCTGCAAAAGGCGTTCTTGCTGCGGTCGTGCAGCGACAGCGTCTTTGCCACCCGCATCCGCCCTTGCCTGCTGTACCAGATCAAGCGCTGCAGCGCCCCTTGCGTCGGTTACATCACCCCAGAGGATTACGCGGCCCTGATAGAGCAAGCGCACACCTTTTTGTCGGGTAGGAGCGACGATGTTCAACAACGTCTCGCCACCGAAATGGAAGGGGCGGCGAACGCGTTGGATTTCGAGGCGGCAGCCTTGGTTCGGGACCGAATCCGCGCATTGTCGCTGGTTCAAGGGCACCAAGACATCCACGTCGGCGGAGTTGTCGATGCCGATGTTATCGCCGCCCATCAGGAGGGCGGGCAGACCTGCGTTCAGATTTTCTTTTTCCGCGGGGGGCAGAATTGGGGCAATCGGGCGTATTTCCCGAGCCATGACCGGCAGCTCTCGGTGGAGGAGGTCCTGACCTCGTTCGTCGGCCAATTTTATGACAATCGTGCGAAACCACCCTTCGTATTGCTGAGTCACCGGCTGGTCGAGCAGGATTTGGTGGAAGAAGCGTTATCGCTCGGCGGGCCGAGGGTCACCCTCGTAATACCTCAGCGCGGCGACAAAAAACGGTTGATCGACCGAATAGTCGCAACCGCGCGTGAGGCGCTCGGCCGCCGCCTGGCGGAGAGTGCCTCCCAGCGTCAACTGCTCGACGGTGTCGCAGCCGCCTTCGGCATCGAGCGGCCACTGCACCGCGTAGAGGTTTACGACAACAGCCACATCCAAGGTACGAATGCAGTCGGCGCGATGATTGTCGCGGGCCCCGAGGGGCTCGTCAAAAACGCTTATCGCAAATTCACGATCCGCGGCTCCGCTCCGGCCCGGGCGGGCGCTGCCCCGACCGCTGCCCGCGCCGACCCTAACCCTCCCCCGCTGGCGGGGGAGGGAGGGGTGGGGGCTGAGCCGGGGGAGCGAGGGACCACGGGTGGCGACGATTATGCGATGATGCGCGAAGTTCTGATGCGCCGTTTCGCTCGCGCCGTCAAAGAGGATCCGGAACGCGACCGGGGCACCTGGCCCGATTTGATCCTGATTGACGGCGGCCAGGGGCAGCTCAATATCGGCCGCGGCGTCCTCCAAGAGCTCGGCATTGCCGATGTCGCAATCGTCGGGATCGCGAAGGGACCGGACCGGAATGCCGGTCGGGAACACTTCTTTATGCCGGGACGAGCGCCATTCTCGCTCGACCGGCGCGACCCCGTACTCTATTTTCTCCAGCGTCTGCGCGACGAAGCGCATCGGTTTGCGATCGCCACGCACCGGGTAAAGCGAACGAAAGCCCTGGGGCGCTCCCCGCTCGATGAAATTGACGGGGTCGGCGCTCGCCGCAAGCAGGCGCTGCTCCACCATTTCGGCGCGGCGCGATCGGTTGCCCGGGCTGGGCTCGGGGAGCTCGAACGCGTTTCCGGCATAAGCAAAACTGTAGCAAAAAAGATTTATGACCATTTCCACCCCGACGGGTAGGGTGCCGCTGCCCTTTTTTGTCTTCAGCAGGAGAGATGCGTGCCGATTACCAGCCTGCCGAACCTGCTGACATTGTCGCGCATTCTGGCGATTCCGGTGGTGATCGCGACCTTTTACGTCCCGGGCGACTACGCCCGCTGGTTCGCCTGCGCGCTTTTCTCGGCCGCGGGGGTGACCGACTGGCTGGATGGACACATGGCGCGGCGCTGGGAGCAGCAATCCGAAATCGGCCGCTTTCTCGACCCGATCGCCGACAAATTGCTGGTTTCGGCGACATTGTTCATGCTGACGGCATTTGGACGGCTCTCGGCGGAGGCGCTGCTCCCGGCATTGGTGATCCTGTGTCGAGAGATCCTGGTCTCCGGGCTTCGCGAGTACCTCGCCGGGTTGCGGGTCGGGATGCCGGTGTCCCGACTCGCCAAATGGAAGACGGTCATTCAGATGGTCGCGATCGGGGTGCTGATCGTCGGCGATGCCGGTCCCGGCTTTGTGCCGGTGGCGGGGATCGGCGAGACGCTGTTGTGGATCGCCGCAATCCTGACCTTGGTGACCGGATACGACTACCTGCAGTCCGGACTGCGCCACATGGCGCGCCCTCGGCCGGCGCGTGCGAACCGCAAGTCAGAGCATTTGGCGTAGGGCATTGCGACCGCGGTGCTCGCGACCCAACTGAGCCCATAGAGGACGGGCGACAAATGCGGATCTTCGGGCTCGCCGGCTGGAGCGGAAGCGGCAAAACGACATTGATGACGGCGCTGATACCGGAATTCGTTTCGCGCGGGATCGCCGTATCCACGATAAAGCACGCCCACCATTCCTTTGACATCGATAAGCCGGGGAAGGATTCCTGGCGCCACCGGCAAGCGGGCGCGCGGGAAGTGATGGTTGCCTCGGGGCAACGTTGGGCGCTGATGCACGAGCTGCGCGGCGCCGGCGAGCCCCCGCTCGACGAGTTGCTGGGGCGGATGTCCCGTGTCGATCTGGTGCTCGTCGAGGGTTTCAAACATCATGATCACCCAAAGATCGAGGTTTATCGCCACACGCTCGGAAAGCCGTTGCTGCATCCCGACGACCCCTTTGTCGTCGGGATCGCCTCCGATGAGCCGCGCGCCGAGTTCTCTCTGCCTTGGCTGCCGCTGTCGGATGCGGCCGCCATCGCCAGCTTTATTCTCGACCAGGAGGCCGGACGCGCCCGATGGCACAGCTGAGCGATGACTGCTTCGCGTTTGGCGGAGCGCTGTTGAGCGTCGACGATGCGCTGGCGCGGATCGAGGAGCGGGTTACAGCGGTAGTCGAAACGGAGACGACGCCGTTGCGCGGCGCCTGCGGGCGCATTCTCGCTCGCGATCTCGTTGCCGCGATGAACTTGCCGCGGCACGCCAATAGCGCGGTCGACGGCTATGCCTTCGCCCATGCCGATCTGGTGCCGGGACAGGAAACCGTGCTTCCGGTTTCCGGCAGGGCCGCGGCGGGTCACCCGCTCGGACATTCCGCCGAGCACGGCACGGCGGTCCGCATCTTCACCGGCGCCCCAATGCCCGAAGCCACCGACACGGTCATGATGCAGGAGGACTGTGTCGTGGAAGGCGAGCGGGTGCGGCTGAAGCCGGGAATCCGGAAGGGAGCGAACCGGCGTCACGCCGGAGAGGACGTCGCCGAGGGCGCGATAGCGCTTCTCGCCGGGCGGCGGCTCTCACCGGCGGATCTCGGTCTTGCCGCCGCCCTCGGTTATTGCGAGCTGCCCGTCTTTCGCCGGTTGCGGGTGGCACTGCTCTCCACCGGCGACGAGGTCCGCGATCCGGGGACGGGGCTGCCGCCGGGCATGATCTACGACGCCAACCGCTTCATGCTGGCGGCCCTTTTGGGCCAACTGGGATGTGCCGTCAGCGATTTCGGGATTCGCCCGGACCGCGAGGCGGCGCTCGCCGATACTTTGGCGACGGCAAGCGCCGGCCATGATCTGATCGTCACCTCGGGCGGCGTTTCGACCGGCGAGGAGGATCATGTCAAGCAGGCGATCGAGCGACTGGGCCTGTTGCATTTCTGGCGGCTGGCGATCAAGCCGGGCCGCCCGGTCGCGCTCGGCCAGGTCGACGGAGTGCCCCTGATCGGGCTTCCGGGAAACCCGGTCGCGGCGCTCGTGACGTTTGTCGTGCTCGCCCGGCCGCTGATCCTGAGACTCGCAGGCGCAGCGACGTCCGCGCCTCGGCTTTTCCCCGTGCGGGCCGGCTTCGCTTACCGCAAAAAGCCCGGGCGGCGCGAGTATGTCAGGGCGAGCCTGCAGCGCGAAGGAAAAGATCTCGTCGCGGTCAAATACCCCAGGGACGGCGCCGGCATCCTCTCTTCAATTACGCAGTCGGAGGGGCTCGTGGTCGTAGACGAGGACACGAGCGACCTCGCACCCACCATGACGGTCGATTTCCTGCCCTTTTCCGAGGTGATCGGGTGAAGCTGCTTTATTTTGCCTGGTTGCGCGCGCGCATCGGTTGCGCCGAGGAGGACATCGATCTGTCGCCTGAAGTGGGCGACGTAGCAGGGCTACTCGACTGGCTGCGGTCGCGCGGCGACCGATATGCCGAGGCATTGCGCGATCTTTCGGTTGTCCGGGTGGCGGTCAATCAAAACTATGTCGGCCTCGATCACCCCGTGCGGGAAGACGACGAGGTCGCGATTTTCCCGCCGGTGACCGGAGGCTAGAGCGATGATCCGCGTGCAGCGCGAGGATTTCGATGTCGGCGCCGAGCTCGAACATCTGGCAGCCGGCAATCATCGGATCGGCGGGGTCGCCAGCTTTGTCGGATTGGTCCGTGACATGGGCGGCGATGACCGTGTTTCCGCCCTGACCCTCGAGCACTATCCCGGCATGACCGAGAAGAAGCTCGGCGAAATCGAAACCGAGGCGCATCGGCGTTGGCCGCTCGATGCGGTGCTGATCATCCACCGCTACGGCCGGTTCGTGCCCGGCGACCGCATCGTGCTCGTCGCCACCGCCTCGCCGCATCGCGAAGCCGCGCTCGCCGCCTGCCAATTCCTGATCGATTGGCTAAAAACCGACGCGCCCTTTTGGAAGAGCGAGGAAACCCCGGCGGGCAAACGCTGGGTCGCCTCCCGCGCCGACGACGAAGCCGCCAAGCGGCGGTGGACAGCCGATTCCAGATAGCGGCTTTGGCTGCCATCGGAAACCAGCCAGAGCCATGAATATCAGATCGGTGCCGGAACCTCGACGAGTTCTAAACGCAGCTCAACGCGTCGGAGCCGGTGATCGAGATTGTCAATCCGTACCGACAAGTTGGCAAAGTCCACCTTCATCTCGGCGAAGCGGAGGGTCAGCGTCGCGACCTCGCGCTCTAAGGCACCGATCCTGCTAATGATTTCGTCCAGCTTCTCGCGTTGCGCTGCTTGCTCGGCGCGAATCGCTCGGAGCATATTCAGAATGAGATCAGCTCGTTCGTCGCTCATAAATTGCTACCCTGACCAATAATCGCCGGATGATCCGCTAAGCGGCGCTCGCGACCTGTTTGCCGACGGTGCGGTCGTAGTCTTCCCACATCAGCCGGCAGATCGTGCCCGGAGTAAACCGGTAGTGGCCGTGTTCGCCAATGATTTCGCCGACCGGGGTCACCTCGGCCGCCGATCCGGTCAGGAATACTTCTTCGGCTTTGGCGAGCTCCTCCGGCATGATCGGCCGTTCGACGACCTTGATGCCCCGTTGCTTTGCCAATCCGATCACGGTCTGGCGGGTGATGCCGTTCAGAAAGCAATCCGGCGTCGGGGTGTGCAGCTCGCCGTTCATGACGAGAAAGATGTTGGCGCCGGTTCCTTCGGCGAGCCGGCCGCGCCAGTCGAGCATCAGCGCATCGTCGCACCCGTTGGCCTCGGCCTCGTGCTTCGACATCGTGCAGATCATGTAGAGCCCCGACGCCTTCGCCGCGGTCGGCGCAGTATGGGGCGCCGGACGCGCCCATTTCGCCCATTGCATGCGAATCCCCTTGGCGCGCGCTTCGGGCGAGAAATAAGCCGGCCAGTCCCAGGCAGCCATCGCCAGGTGAATCTTCGTCGCCTGCGCTGACACTCCCATCTGCTCGGCGCCGCGCCACGCGATCGGTCGGACATACCCGTCGACGATATTGTTCGACGAGATTACCTCTTGCGTCGCCTTTGCCAGATCGTCCATCCCGGCCGGCACCTCGAAGCCGAGGATCCGCGCAGAGTTGAGGAGGCGCTCGTTGTGGTCCTCCAGACGAAATACCTCACCGTTGTAGACGCGCTCGCCTTCGAACACGCAGCTCGCATAATGGAGCCCGTGGGTCAGCACGTGCAGCTTTGCATCGCGCCAAGGGACGAGACGGCCATCGTACCAGATGAAGCCGTCACGATCATCGAACGGGATCACGGACATCGGATCTTCCTTACACCTTCGAATTGCCGGTGCGGCAGCAACACGGCCGGGATTTATGTCGCTTGGAACTTTATATCCCGAAGGACGCCTGACAAGTATCAAAGGTGCCGGATAAGTCAATATGTCTGACATAATTTTGCCGGCTCATCCGCCTGTCGTGACCGAGGAAGAGGTGCGGCAGGGGATTGAGCTGCTGTTTTTTGCCTATCGCGATTTCACCGCCGAGCCCGACGCGATCCTGGCGCGATACGGCTTTGGCCGCGCCCATCACCGCGTCATCCATTTTGTCGGACGACATCCGCAGATGACCGTCGGCGAGCTTCTGGCAATCCTGCGCATCACCAAGCAAAGCTTGAGCCGCGTTCTCGGCCAGCTGGTTCGGCAGAACTTCATCCTACAGCGACCCGGTTCGCACGATCGGCGGCAGCGTCTCCTCGAGCTGACGCCAAAGGGGCGCGATCTCGAGCGACGAGCTGTCGGAGCCGCAGCGGGCCAGAATCGCCAACGCGTACCGCCAAGCCGGATCTCGGGCGGTGGAGGGTTTCCTGGAGGTTATGCTGCGGATCATCGCTGCAGAAGATGACCGGCGCCGCTTCGCCCCCTTGCCACCGAACAAGCACTGACGCGACATCCGTCGTATATTCCCTCGCGTGACGAGCGCGCCCGACCCCGATCTCTCCGAGCCTCATCTTCTCGTCGTCGATGACGATGCCCGCCTGCGGGAACTGTTACGACGCTACCTGTCGGACAGCGGCTTTCGGGTGACCGCCGCCGCCGATGCGAGTGAGGCGCGCTCTAGTCTCGCGAGCTTCGCCTTCGACCTCGTCGTGCTCGACGTCATGATGCCGGGCGAGAGCGGGTTGGAACTGACCCGCGCGCTGCGGGCGGAAGGGCGCGTCCCGGTGCTGTTGCTGACCGCGATGGCCGAGCCCGAGGACCGGGTCAATGGGCTCGAGCAGGGAGCGGACGATTACCTCTCCAAACCCTTCGAGCCGCGCGAGCTCGTCCTGCGGGTGCGCAACCTGCTGCAACGCCGGCCGGCGGCCGATGTCGCATCCAAGGACATCCGCTTCGGAGGCTACCGGTTCGACGTGGTGCGCGGAGAACTGTACCGTGGCGGCGACGTGGTGCATCTGACCGCGGCCGAAGCGGGGCTGCTCTCCATGCTGGCCCAGAAAGCAGGACAGGCCGTGTCGCGCGAGGAACTTTCGATGTCGCTGAGCGGGAACGTTCGCAATGTCGATGTGCAGATGACCCGGCTGCGCCGCAAGATCGAGCGCGATCCGCGATTCCCGCGCTACCTGCAGACGGTTCGCGGTACCGGCTATATTCTCAAACCGGATTGACGATCCGCGGGTCCGGCAGTGACGGCTCACGACATCGACGCTGATCTCTCCGGGTCGGAGCCGGAGGACGAGTTTGAGATCCGCCGGGATCCGTGGATCAAGCGAGTGCTGCCGCGCACGATGTTCGGGCGCTCGCTGCTGATTGTCGTGATGCCGCTCATCTTGCTTCAAGCGATCGCAACCTGGGTATTTTATGATCGGCACTGGGCCGCTGTTTCCTGGCGGCTCTCGGCGGCGGTAGCCGGCGATATCGGTCTGTTGGTCGATGCGCTGAAGCTCGCCGATTCAGAGGCCGAAACCACTCGACTGCTGGAACGCGCGAAGGCGCAAACCGACCTCGACGTCACGATCGGCCGCATCGGGATGCTCCCCCCAGTATCGCCTGCAACCGGCAGGCTCGTTGAAGACCAGCTCAGCCAGGCAATACAGGGCCGCCTGAACTACCCCTTTCGCATCGACCTGCTCGATGATGGGAGTGTCGAGATCAAGGTTCAGCTTTCTGAAGGCGTGCTGTCGGTCGGGGTGCCGCGCAACCGGCTGTACAGCTCGACAACCTACATCTTTGTAATGTGGATGTTGGGCTCGTCTCTGGTCCTATTCGCAGTGGCCATGGTTTTTCTACGCAACCAGGTGAAGTCCCTGCGCCGCTTGGCTGAGGCAGCCGATAGTTTTGGCAAGGGGCGCCCTGTTCCGTCCTTCAAGGTCGAAGGGGCTCTCGAGATCCGGCGCGCGGCCATCGCCTTTATGACGATGCGTGATCGTTTGCAGCGCCAAGTTCGGCAACGCACCCAAATGCTCGCCGGCGTGTCGCACGATCTGCGCACGCCTTTGACTCGGATGAAGCTCGCCTTGGAGATTCTAGGTAATGATCCAGCCGTCGCAGAGCTGAAATCGGACGTCGCCGAGATGGAGCACATGGTGCACGGCTATCTCGATTTTGTCCGCGGCGAGGGGACTGAAGCATCGGTGGAGACCGATATTTCACTTCTGATCGAGGATCTCGCCGCCGATTTGCGCCGCGGCGGAACCCCGCTGACGGTCACCCCTCCGGCCGAATTTGTGATGCCGGTCCGACCGAATGCGCTGCGCCGTTGCCTCGGCAACTTGATCGGCAATGCACGCCGTCACGCAAGCCATGTGTGGCTAACGGGGATCGTCGCAGCGGACGGGATCGATATCCTGGTCGATGACGACGGACCCGGCATCCCGCCGGCTAATCGAGCCCGCGTGTTCCGGCCGTTCGTCCGGCTCGACGCATCACGTAACCCGCTGACCGGCGGCGTTGGCCTCGGCCTGACGATTGCCCGCGACGTGGCCCGCAGTCATGGCGGCGACGTCCAGTTGGAGACCTCTCCCCAGGGTGGCCTGCGCGCAAGGGTCCATCTGCCGCGGTGAGCCCCGGTCAGATCGGATTATCCGCTGGTAAGTTCGAATGGTATCGCCTGCTCGGCCACGGGGGAATTGGCCGCTAGAGCTAGAAATAAGCATCAATCCCCATGTCGAGCACTGGCGAAACAGAGGCCGTGCCACAATTGCAGCACGGCCCAGCTCATTGAGCAGCCTAGAATTTACCGCGCCGCTTGTTGCTTTGCGAGGTCGCGAAACTCGTCGAGCCCTTCGGTTGCGCGCTTGCGCAGCACGTCGGCGGCCTCGCTGCCGGCCTTGGTGGCCAACATCGTAATTTCGCGGCCGTTATTGACGCTCTTTTCGAGCATCTGTTTGGCGTATTCGGTGTTCTTTGCGATCCGGTCCTCAGCCGAAGCCGGCTGGGCGAGATCGCGCAGCAGGGCCGAGACATCCTCGATCGCCTGACGGGTAATCTCGATCTGGCGCTTGGCGACGGCCTGCATGCCCTCGACCGCAAGCTGGTTGGCCTGGCTGAGTGCCTCGATATTACGGCGCTGATATGCCATCACCGCCTCGAGGTCGAACGGGCGGAAGCGGAAATCAGCCATCATCTTGGTGACGTCAAAATCGAAAAAGGTGGGACGTGCTTCAGACATGAATAGGGTTCCGGTCTGGGGGAGCTTGGGTTATTGTGCGCTGCACAACGAACGGTATATCGGCCCATGCTCAGCCGGCGTCAAGGGCTTTTTTGCGCCGCAGCAATTCAGGCGGGAATTGGTTCTTCGCCGGGGCGGCGGCGGGCTGCTGATCCGAACCATCCCTCGATCCTGCGCAGCCGGGCATCAAGCGCCGCCATGGTTCGAGCAAGATCAGGTGAATTGTCGCGCTGCCAGACGCGCATGGCCGAGAGATAAGCTCCAGAGGCCAACCTGATCGCGATTGCGCCACGCACTCCGCCGGTCGGGATTTCGGCTGCTTCGAGCATCCACCGTATCGAGCGCAACAGTGAGGTGCCGACGCATAACGCCGCCACGGGGTCGCCCAGCAATTCGCGACGCAGCACGTCGAGCGCCGGCTTGTAGGGTTGAAGCGCGTCAAATCGCCGCATCAACAGATCAAATAGCCGATCCCGCGGCCTCTCGTCCGCCTCGGCTGCCGGCGGGTCGGCCAGCACGATCTGGTCGATCCGCTGATGGAGTCCGCAGAGGATAGCCTGTTTTGAATGAAAGACCCGATACACCTGAAGGATCGGAAGCTCGGCTGCGGCGGCGATTGCACTGAGCGACAATCTCCTCCACCCCTCGGTCGATATCAGGGCGAAGGTTGCGTCAATGATCCGGTCGGCGTCGTTCCGCGCATCGCCGGAGTTGCGGCCACGCGCGCTCGTCCTGCCCGTTCTTGCCATGTCAGCTCGCGAGCTCGCGCGACCGGGCCGCAGCCGCCGCGACGGCGCGCCCGATCAGGCGTTCGAGACCGTCGCCAGCCATCAGCACGTCGAGTGCGGCGCGCGTCGTCCCACCGGGGCTCGTGACGTTCTCGCGGAGTTGAGCGGGACTCTCTTTGGAGATGCGGGCCAATTCGCCCGATCCTGCAACGGTAGCGCTGGCCAGCTGCCAGGCCAAATCATCCGGCAAGCCCTCGGCTTTCCCCGCCAGAGCGAGCGCTTCGATCAGCAGGAACACGTAGGCCGGGCCGCTGCCGGAGACCGCCGTGACCACGTCCATCAGCGCCTCGTTTTCGACCCAGGCGCTCTCGCCGATGGCGGCCAAGAGACGATCACAGAGCTGCCGCTGATCGACGGTCACGCGAGGGTTGGCGCAGGCGACCGTAATGCCGCGGCCTATCGCCGCCGGAGTGTTGGGCATCGTCCGGACGATCGCGGCCTGACCGAGATGGCGGTTGAGGCCGGCCAGGGTCTTGCCGGCGACAATCGATACAAACAATGTCTCTGGGCGCGCCCAGGAGCGATAACACGGCACCACCTCATCAGCGATTTGCGGCTTGACCGCAAACACCACGGCATCCGGCCTCAACTCCGCATCCAGCTCCTGCGGCGACGAATACCAGAGGATTTCGGCCGCCGCTTCAAACCCGGCCGGCACCCCGGCCGGCTCGACCACCACACAGCTTGACGCCACTCCAGCCGCGCCCCAGCCGCGCAGCATCGCCGTCCCCATTTTTCCGCAGCCAACGAGGACGAGACAGCGCGCCCGGGCCCCATCATGCCTCACGCCAGGACGCCTCTCGGTCACGCCTCTCCGACCGGGTCGATCATCGCAGAGGCGATGGCTTGTGAGGGTGACTTGCCACCCCAGACGACAAACTGAAACGCGGGATAAAACCGCTCGCATTCCGACAAGGCGATGTCGACGAGATCCTCGACCTGTTCCGCACTCGCGGCCGAAATGCCCCGCAGCAGAACGGCATGGCGGAAGGCCGGCGAATTTTCCTCGGCGGAGAGGTCAAAATGCCCGAGCCAAAGCTTTTCGTTGGCAAGGGCGAGGAGCTCGTACACGGCGCTGCGGCGGCCCTTCGATACCTTCATGTCGAAGCCGCAGGAGAAGTGGAGAGCGCAAAGTTCCTCCTGCCAGACGAAGTACATCCGATAATCGCACCAGCGGCCGGATATCTCGACAACGAGTTCCTCCTCGCTGGCGCGATCATGTGCCCAGTCGTTGGCGATGACGATTTCCTCGACAAGGTCGATGGGGTTACCGGAAAACGGCGTCGGTTCGACGATTGACACGGATGTCATCAAGCCCTCCTCGGGCGGCTCGACGGGAGCGTCACGCAATCAAGCTGCCGATGTACAAACGATGACGCAAGCCAGCATTTCGCTGCCTTTTAGTTGTCTCGACGATCAGGAGAGTTGGCGGTGGTTTTGCCTGCCCCGGTCTCGAGTGCGGCAAGCCGCGATTTCGAGCCCGGCAATCCGCTTCTGCAGATCTTCCTGCTCGGCGCGCGCCTTCGCCGCCATCGCCTTGACCGCCTCGAACTCGTCGCGGCTGACGAGATCCATGCCGGCGAGCACTCTTTCGAGCTGCTCTCGGATGCGCGTTTCGATCTCGCTCCTGACACCCGAAAGCGTCTCCATCGCGCCCGCTGCAACCCGAGCGAGGTCATCGAAAAACCGGTTCTGGGTCTGCATCGCCTTGTCCTCCATTGACCCGCCCTTTCCGCCGGGTTGTGCCGTAACATATGGGGCCTGCGCTATCACAAAGCACCGCGCGCGCTCCGGCACGCCCCCAAACGATATTCAGCCCCGGGCCGGTTTGAAGGCGGGCATTACCTCCTCGGCAATCCATTGGAATTGTTCGAGCATCGTCGTCTTGGGCGTGCCGATCGGGCTCGACAGGCTGATGTGCTCCATGCCGGGATAACGCTCCTCGAAGCCCTTCAGCATCTCGACCAGCTGGGCCGGGGTGCCGGCGAACCAGGAACCCAGATCCATATAATGCTCGACCCGCGGCACTCCGGCGGCAGCCCAGCCGCCGCGTCGCGCCACCGCGGCCATCTGCTCCGGGGTCAGCCCCGGGACAAAGCCTAAAGGGGCAAACATTTTCACGTGCTCTTCGTAGATCGGCGTGATCTCGCGGATAGCTTGCTCGCGGGTCTTCGCGAGGTGAATGTGCAGGCCGAGCTGAAGGTTTTCGCCGAGCTTCAGGTGCTTGCCGACGCGCGCCGCCGCCTCCTGGTAACCGGTGATCGGCCCCGCCTGCATCGTTGCCGCGCCGCCGCCGACGGCGCCCTTGATGCCGTGCTTGACCATGAAGTCGAGGCCGCGCGGGTTGGCGCTGACGATCGGCTGCCAGCACTCGACCGGCCGATGGATCGGGCGAGGAACAAGGGTCAGCTCCTTCAGCGTATAGCCGCGGTACGGAACCTCAGGCGGCAACGCGTAGTACTTGCCCTTGTGCGAAAATGATTCCTCGTTGAACGCCTTGAAGATGATCTCGACCTGCTCCTCGAACAGCTCGCGGTTGGCGTTCTGATCCAGCATCGGCGCGCCGAACGTCTCGACCTCGCGCGTGTGATAGCCGCGGCCCACCCCGAAGATCGTGCGGCCGCCGGTCAGAATGTCGGCGGTCGCGTAATCCTCCGCCAGCCGCAGCGGGTGCCACATTGGCGCGATGTTGAAAGCGCAACCGATCTTTATTTGTTTGGTCACATGCGCGAGGTGCACCGCCAGCATGAGGTCGTTGGGGATGCACTCGTAGCCTTCATGCTGGAAATGGTGCTCGGCGAGCCACAAGGTGTCGTAGCCGAGCGCGTCCATCTTTTTGGCGATTGCCTCGGTTTTCTCGAAGACGCTCGCCAGATGCTCGTTCGAGTAGCGCCGTTCGTTGGCAGGAGTGGTGTCTTGTCCGCGGTCGGGGAGATCGACGTGGCCGGCATACACCGTCGTGAATTTTGTGATCATGCTGGGTCCCTCCGGATCGTGTTGCGAGTTGCCGCCAGTCTGTCGCAATTTCGCACTCTTTGCTACCCAACCTCGCGGAAGCGAAGGGGACCCTGTCGAATGGAATACGTCACGCTCGGCCGCACCGGGCTCAGGGTCAGCGTCGCCGGGCTCGGCTGTGGCGGGTTCAGCCGGCTCGGCCTCGGCACCGGCAAGAGCGAAGCGGAAGCCGTCGCCGTCGTCCGCCACGCACTGGATTTAGGGGTCAACCTGCTCGACACCGCTGCGGTTTACGGCACCGAAGGCGTGGTCGGCCAGGCGGTCAAAAGCGTGCCTCGCAACAGCGTGGTGATCGCCACCAAGGCCTGGATCCCTCGCCGCGAGGGTCACTTTGCTGCCGAGCGCGCCGTGACGAGCCTCGATAATTCCTTGCGACAGCTCGGTACCGACTACGTCGACATTTTTCAGCTGCACGGCGTCTCGCCCGTGGCCTACGACCAAGCGCTCGATGTCATTGCACCCGCGCTCCTCAAGGAGCGGGAAAAGGGAAAGCTCAGGTTTCTCGGCGTGACCGAGACGGGCTCCTCAGACCCCGAGCACGCAATGGTCCGGCGTGCAGTAGAGGACGGGGTGTGGGATGTCGTCATGATCGCGTTCCACATGATGCACCAGAACGCTCGAACCCAGGTATTTCCGCGGACCATTGCTAATCGCGTCGGGACGTTGCTGATGTTCGCCGTGCGCAACATCTTCTCGCGACCCGAGCGCCTCGCCGCCGCTCTGCGCGAGCTGACGACGAGTGGTCAGCTGCCGCGCTGGCTCGCCGCCGCTCCGAATCCCCTCGGCTTCCTGATCCATGCAGCAGGTGCGAGCACGATCACTGAGGCGGCCTATCGCTTTGTGCGCCACGAGCCGGGTGTCGATGTCGTGCTCTTCGGCACCGGAGACCCGGATCATTTGCGGGCGAACATCGCTTCTCTGCTGGCGCCGCCGCTCCCCTTGGCGGATCGGCAAACCCTCACCAAGCTGTTCGGCCATCTTGTCGGAGTCGGGCTCGACCCGCCCTACAACATGCCCGGGCTCAGCTCCGGCTAGCCGAGAGAGCCCTGGTTGGACGTAAAGCTTGTCGAGCGATCGCGAGCTAAGAGCAGATGTGTCATCATGCTGAAATAAAGTGGTGGTATTCGAGCAAAAATAGTTTTCGGAACCTCTATGCTCGAATACGTGCATTTTGTACCCGGGCGGTTACGGCTTAAGACCACCACACTGAAGAACCAACGCAGGGCGGCCGAAGCCGAAGCCAATGTTACCGCGATTCCGATGGTGACTGCCGCGGTAGCAAATCCGCTGACCGGCAGTCTCACCATCAATTTTGACCGGCGGCAGCTTTCAATTCGCGATTTGTGGGAAGAGCTGCGAGCCATGGGCTATGTTTCGGAAAACCTGCCGGAGCCCGCCGTGGACAGCCCCGATGTGGATCGATTCGGGCGCGTGCTAGCCACCGCGCTTGTCGAAGCCGTCGTCCAGCATTCGGCGCAGGCTTTAGTCCGCGCGCTGCTCTAATCGTCGTTCAAGCGGGAGCGTGATGCTCCTGCACCGCCGCCGAGCCGGCCTGCTGATCTAGTTCGGCTCTCGCCTCGGCGACAAGATCGGTCGCCATTTCCCCTAGCTCGCTCAGGGTCTCGCGGTAGAAAACCATACCGCCCTTCACCAATGTCTTCGCCGCCGGCCGCAAAATACTCCCCATCGTCTGGATAACGGTCGGGCCGAATATTATGGCGCCGGCTCCTATGGCGAGACCAGCCGCGAGATTGCCTTTGAACACGTCTTCGATCAGGGCCATTCATCCCTCCGATATAGCAGGGCGAGCGCAGTCCGTCGGATTACGGTGACGCTCTCGCATAATGAAGATGATACCGAGTTCAGCCGATGTTCAACGTATCTTCCGCGCGTCGCATTCGATCGGCATGCCGGTAAGCGCTCAGGATTTGCAGCGACGCAGCCTTCGTCGAAATCGCCTGATTGCGACACTGCTGCTCGCAGCGATGGCGGCGCTGTTCATCTCGACGGCTTTGGCGGCGGAGCCGGGGTTCTGGATCCTACTCATTCGGGCAACCGCCGAGGCTGCGCTCGTCGGCGGGCTCGCCGATTGGTTCGCGGTAACCGCGCTCTTCAGGCAGCCGCTAGGGCTGCCAATACCGCACACCGCGATCTTGCCGAGGAACAAGGATCGCATCGGGGAGGGATTGGCCCTCTTCATCGAGCGTAATTTTCTGTCGCCGGATATCCTGAGAGCGAAGCTTCGGTCGATTGATCCCGCGCGCCTCGTCGCTGATTGGTTGTCGATGCCGGCAAATGCGGATGCGATCGCTCGCCGCCTCGTACGCATGCTGCCGCATGCAATCAACGCCATCGACGACCGCGATTTTCGCGTGTTTATCGGCGACGCGCTGGGCCGGCATCTGGCGGAGGTCGACCTGGCGCCGCTGCTCGGCCGGGGAATTGTCGTGCTGACGGCAAACGGCTTTCACGAGACCCTGCTCGACCGGTTGCTGGATTTCTGCCGCGAATTTCTCGAACAGCGCGAAGAGCAGCTCTATATGGCGGCGGAGGCGCAACGCCGCCGATGGTGGATTCCAAAGGCGATCAACCGGCAAATCGCCAGGGCGATTATCGGCGGGGTGAAGGAGCTCCTCTCGAAGCTTCGAGAATCAGGCGCCCCGGCGCGCCGGAACCTGTTGCGGGAGATCGAGCAGCTTGCCGAGCAACTGCGGACGTCGCCCGTCTATCGCGCGCGCGTCGAAGAGGCGAAATTGCGGCTGCTCGAAGATGCGGAGGTCAAAGGGTGGCTAGACTCGGTTTGGGGTGACATCAGGCGAGTGCTGGTGGCGGATCTCGCCGCTCCGCAATCGCGCATCGATCAAGCGTTCGCGGCCGTGATCTGTTCGATCGGCCACCATCTGCGTGGCGACACGGCAATGCGCAAGCGGGTCAACCGCACGATCGAGGCAATGGCGTTGGAAGTCGTGCCCTGGCGCACCGGACTGGCACAATTCCTCATCGAGGTCGTCCGGCAGTGGGACGCTGCCAGCTTCACCAACCGGGTCGAGCTCGTTGTCGGCAGTGACCTCCAGTATATCCGCATCAACGGAACATTGGTCGGCGCTCTGGTCGGGTGCCTGCTTTACCTGCTGTCGGCTGCTTTGGATTGACCGCCGAATTACGTTTGCAAGTAAAAGAAAATGGCCGGAACCGAAGTTCCGGCCAAGTTTGAACAGGGAGGCTTCACGTCTGGGAGACGTAAGGGTCCGCAGACCCTCTTCCCGGGCACAAGTCCCGGAAACCTGCCGCAATCAATCGATCGCGTCACGCCAAAGATGGACTTTTGAGCGCAGCTCCACCAGCAGGAATTTCTTCTGGCTCGTCTGCAAAAACCGCAACTCTCTGAAAATTTCTGTTGGGCGGCGTCAGCTGAGCCGCGTTTCGGCGACTTTGCGCAATAGGAAGTCACGGAACACACTGATGCGTTTGGAGGTCCGCAGCTCTTCTGGATAGACAAAATAAGCCTCTACCGGCGGGCCGACCAGCTCTGGCAGGATGCGCACCAGCTCAGCGTGCTCGTTCGCTATGAAATCGGCCAGCGCCGCAATCCCCAGCCCGCTGAGCACTCCGCGCAGGATGGCGTAGAAATTGTTGACGGCGAGGATCGGCTTGCGATCTTGCCCGGGTTTCGTGCCGACCTCGAGCAGCCAATTGACATTTTGCACCGGCGGGCGGGCATCTTCCCCGAAGACGATCACTCGGTGTTTGTCGAGATCTTCAGGTTTTTGCGGCGTGCCGTGCTTCTTGATGTACTCGGGCGCGGCGTAGATATGGGTCGGCACGCTGACCAGGTGACGCTGGATCAAATCCGGCTGGCGGGGCGGCGACATGCGAATCGCGACATCGGCTTCCCTCATCGACAAGTCGAGCTCGGAATCGTCGACCACGAGAGTGACCTGGATTTCGGGGTAAAGATCGAGGAATTCCCGGATGCGCGGGGTCAGCCAAGTCGAGCCGAAGGCAACCGATGAGGTGATTTTGAGCGGCCCCTTCGGCCGATCCTTCAATTCGGAGATCATCCCTTCGGCCATCGACAGCTTGGCGAACACCTCGCGCGCGGTGCGGAACAGGAGCTCGCCTTGCTCGGTCAGGATCAGCCCGCGGGCGTGGCGGTGAAACAATGGGACGCTGAGACTTTCTTCGAGCGCACTGATCTGGCGGCTGACGGCGGATTGGCTGAGGTTCAGCGATTCGCCCGCATGGGTGAAGCTGCCTGCCTCGGCGACAGCGTGAAATACCCGCAACTTGTCCCAATCCATCCCGTTCCCCCTGGCAACCACTGCCCGCGGGTCGATTGCCCGCCTCCCTAATCGGCCGCGCGCATCGTCGCAGCTTCCTCCTGCGCTGCGAGAAACTTCTCTGCCTCGAGTGCCGCCATGCAGCCCAATCCGGCCGCAGTCACCGCCTGACGGTAGATCTTGTCCTTGACGTCGCCCGCGGCATAGACGCCCGGGATCGTCGTTTCGGTCGAATCGGAGCGCGTGATGGCGTAGCCCTCGGCGTCGAGCGGCAGCTGGCCCGCCACGAACCCGGTTACCGGCGTATGGCCGATCGCGACGAAGACCCCGTCGCAAGGCAGGTCGGACAAACGCCCTGTCAGGGTATTGCGCAGACGCACTCCGGTCACCGACGGCGGTTCGGGTACTCCCAGGATTTCCTCGACCACGCTGTCCCAGATGATCCCGATCTTCGGATTGCGGAACAACCTCTCCTGAAGGATCTTCTCCGCTCTGAGCGCGTTGCGGCGATGGATCAGAGTAACTTGCCGCGCATGGTTCGTCAGATAAATCGCCTCCTCGACCGCGGTGTTGCCGCCGCCGACCACCACGACATCCTTGCCGCGGAAGAAGAACCCGTCGCAGGTCGCGCAGGCTGACACGCCGAAACCGCGGAAGATCTCCTCGCTCGGGATACCGAGCCAGCGGGCCTGCGCGCCGGTGGCGATAATCACGGTTTCGCCGACATAGATGTCCCCCGAATCGCCCTTCGCGACGAATGGCCGGCGTGCAAGGTCGATCTCGGTGATCATGTCGAGAATGACCTTGGTGCCGACGTGCTCGGCTTGGCGCTGCATCTGCTCCATCAGCCACGGTCCTTGGATCACCTCGGCAAACCCGGGGTAGTTCTCGACATCCGTGGTAATCGTCAATTGGCCGCCCGGCTGAAGGCCGGTCACGAGGATCGGGTGCAGGTTGGCCCGCGCCGCATAAATCGCCGCCGTATAGCCGGCCGGTCCCGCCCCAATAATGAGGACCTTGCTGTGGTGACGCTCGGACATAGCGGCATCCCTCGAATTTCACACCTAATATATAATATTTTTTGGGAATATCGGCGTGAGGGATGCGGCGCCCGCTAGAATCCGAACATATGGTCGAGGCTGAAATCGCCATTGCTGCCCAGGAGCCCGTGATAGCCAAAGAGCCGGCAGGTCGCATCGCGCACCATGACGTAGGCTCCCGTCCCCGCCCGGGCGCGGGCCGCTCCCTCGAACAAGCCTCGGTAATACCAAAGCCGCGAGCCCGAGCAGGGGATGGCCAAGTGCGAGCGCGCAACCTCGCACCCGGCGCTGTCGTAAAGGATGATGTCCGTGTCGCTCGCTGACAGCCATGGACGGGACGCAGGATAAATCAGGTGGCAAAACGTATCGTAAGCCGGTTCGCCCAGCCTCAGAAACAATCGGGTCGACAGCCCCGGAGGGCGCCCGGTGTAGGATTGCGGCTCGTCGCGATAGGTCAGGATCGTATTGAAGACATGTGCTCCGAAACTGGTCTCGGCGGCATGACCGCTTTGCCGATGACGATAGCGAAACAGGGCATGCAGCCACCCGTCTCCCTCGCCGCCGCCGGAGAAGTCATAGATCAGCTCTACGTGGCCGTAGCCGCGGCCGAGCGCATCGAGCTCTTCGACCTCATCCAGATCGAGCGCGGTCGCATGGGCGCGCGGGAGCCGCCCGATAGAGTGCCTCAGCACCTCCCGGCCGTCCGGGTCATAAACCAGAGCGGCGATCGGCAGGTCGGTTTGACAGACCGCCATCGGAGTCGGTAGCACCAAGCTCTGCCACAACGACCGCGGCATCAGTGGCGCGGGCAGAAGATAGCCCTTGCCGAGCATGGCTTCGAGCTGCGGAAGCTCGGGGTCAGGCCGCAGATCACCCCGTTCGACATTGACGTGCGCGATGCGGCGGCGGCCCCGCTCGAGAATTTCGTAGCGCGGGCGCACGACGTGCTTACCGGCCCGCAGCTCGATCTGTCTCGGCCACGCGGTGTCGGGCAACAATTCCGAAACCGCGACAGCGCGCGTGGCAAAAGGCGCGATCGGGTCGCCGACAGACACGACGCGCTCCTCACCCATTGGAGTGAGCCCGATGGCCCCTGGCGGGATCGCGACCGGGTGGCTGTTCTGGACCCACAGCAATATCTGCTCGCCGGGAGCCGGAGCGGGAAGGCCGGCATACCGGTCGGCAGGCCAAGCGTTGGCGTCATGCGTGCAGGACAAGGTGCCGCCGCGCCCGCCTTTGATGGGGCTGTCCTCGTCGAAAATGTCGAGTGCATATTTGACGACGTCGTGCCCGGCTACGCCGGTAATATGCAGAAAGAGCTGTCCACAAAACTCCGGCAGTCGAAACCGCTCGCGTATTTCCCGACTGTCGAGAACGATGGTGCTCGCGGAAGGCTCACAGTTCTCGCGCCATTCGGCCAGAATCCGGCCGTCATCGGCGAACAGCGTCATCCAGCAGCTGACCTGGCCGGCTCCGTACCCCGACCAGTAATTCGCCGTAACCAGCCGGGTGTGCAAGCCGCCGGCATCGCGGAAAAAGGCAAAGTTCGTCGCGAAATTCAGTGGATCGAGATAAGAGCGGCTGTTGGTCAGGCGATCCGCCGATATCCGCATTGCGTCCAGGCTGAATATTACGGCACCATCGGGCAGGTAGGGCCGCATCTGCGCGAGGACGCGCTCGGCGTCGAACGCAGCGACAAACACAGCGCGCGCGCGGCAGCGGGCGAGTTCCGTGACGGGCCGAGCCGCGCGGCCGAGAACCGCGCGGCCGATGCGCGCGACGTCGTGGACATAGGCGCCGGCGATTTCGATCTGATCCAGATCGTAGATCGCGCTGAAGGCTTCGACGGCGCCGCCGGCGTCGTAAATGGCAACCGGGGCATGGTGCGCGAGCCTGTCCAGAAGAGCCCGCGCCGGCCGAGCGGCAGCGGGGTGGGTCAGCGCCTTGTAGAGCGCGTTTCCGCCACGGGCATTGTCGAAGGTTTCGATGCGCAGGGCCATGATGGTCAGCCGTTTCCCCGAGCCGCAATTCGCCTTCGGCCCGATATTACAGTCCGGTCGACTGTCGCAGGCAAACCGCTCAGCTTTCCCACGCTTCTGTTCAAAGGGCGTGACCCATCTTCACCCGAATCGAGATAGCCTCCTCAGGACGAGTTCGCGCAAAGCCGCGCCGGCGCGAGCCGTATCGTCCGGGATCGGGTAGCGCCACGATTCAATCCGGCTGGCGAACGGTCGGGTAATGCCGGCCGCCTGCATCGCGGCGTGAAACCGGGCGAATTTGGCATTGCCGCCGTCGAGATCGAGGATATGCACCGGGTTTCCGGTCGCCGCCGCCTCGCTGATCATCGAGACCGAGTCGGCGGTTACCATAAAGGCGTCAGCCAGAGCGAGGTAAGCGAAATAGGGGTTCTCCCCGCAACCGTCCCAGATCGCCACGGGCAGGTTCTTGAGCCGGGCGCGCAACAGCCCGATCCCGGCTGCCCCGGTGCGGCGCGACGGCGTCACGAGCGCCGAGCCGCCCCGGGTGCGCAGTGTTTCGGCAACCGCATCGGCAATTTCGCCGAGCCGTCGAAGCGACATCCGGTACGCCTTGTTCGCGCCGCCGATCAACACGGACAGGATTGGCCGCGGCAGCACCGCCAGAGCCGGGAAACGGTCACGCTCGGCCGCTAGTCGGGCTCTCGTTACGCGATGGACAGCGCCGCGTGTCACAATCACCCGCGGCCCGCGCAGACGGTCGTGCTCGGGGACCACGAGGAGATCGAACTCGCTACGCCCGACCCCTGGGTCCTGGATTTGCGCCGCCAGGGTGCGTCCACCGCTCGCCCGCCGGATCGCCAAGCCCGGCATCGCCGTGTTGCGGCCGCAACCGATGACGAGATCTGGCCAGGGCGGCGACAGCGTCGGTTCGGTCGCGGCGAAGGCGAGGACCCAGAGCCTGGGCGGCAGGCACGTCCAAGGGAAACGAATATGGAGTCGTTTTTCGATGAAAGAGAAGCCGGTAGCCTCGGCCAGGCCGAGCGCCTGGCTGGCCATCCCGGCCTTGCCATCATGCAAAACCCAAGTGACGGGCGACACTGCGTTGGCCGCGGTAATAGACGGCAAAGACATGTGCTCGTGTACGAAAACCACTCGGGAACGGCAAGCCGATGAGACCTCCTACGCAACAAAATTGCGCGCACGCGGAACGCTCCCTATGATCCGACAATCGAGGAAGAGGGGACCGGATGCGGCGAATCGAACTCGACCATATCGACCGCCGTATATTGCGAAACCTACTGACCGATGGGCGGATGACCAATGTCGAGCTGGCGCGACGGGTCGGCATCTCGGCCCCGCCGTGCCTGCGCCGGGTACGCGCTCTCGAAGAGGCCGGGATGATCCGAGGCTATCATGCCGATCTCGCTCCCGAGCCTCTCGGTTATGCTGTGACGGTTTTTGCCCAGGTCGGGCTCTCGAGCCAAGCCGAGGCAGACCTCAAAGCCTTCGAGCACCTGGTCGGCACTTGGCCCGAGGTGCGCGAAGCGTACATGCTAGCTGGAGAAACGGATTTCCTGTTGAAGATCGTCGCACCCGACTGGGACAGCTATCAGCGATTCCTTAGCACCAGGCTCACCTCGGCGCCGAATGTGAACCACGTCAAGTCGGCATTGATGCTTCGAATGTCGAAGAACAAGCCGGGCGTCCCGATTCTCGAGCGGACGAACGCGCAGCAAGAAGATGAGGAGACGGCGTTGGCTTGAACTGCGCCTCAACCGAAGGCGACGGTGACGACCTCGTAGGATTTCGCGCCGCGCGGGGTTGCGACTTCGACGCTGTCGCCCTGGCCCTTGCCGATCAGAGCACGTGCCAAGGGCGAGGTTACCGACAATCGGCCGGATTTAATGTCGGCTTCGTCTTCGCCGACAATTTGAAAAGTCTGCTCCTCGTCGGTTTCCTCGTCCGCAAGGGTGACCTTCGCGCCGAATTTGATGCTCGATCCCGAGAGCTTGGAGACATCGATCACCTCAGCGCGCGCCACCTTGTCCTCGAGCTCGATGACCCTGCCTTCGATAAAGCTCTGCCGGTCGCGGGCGGCTTGGTACTCGGCGTTTTCGGCCAAGTCCCCGTGGTCGCGCGCCTCGGCGATGGCGCGGATAATGGCCGGCCGGTCGACAGTTTTCAGCCGCTTCAACTCCTCCCGGAGCCGATTGAAGCCCTCGGCCGTCATCGGGATCTTGTTCATCGCGAGCGCGTTCGGATCCTGCTGTCAGATATCAACTACCGCGACAGGCGCCCGCCGCGGAGCCATCAGAAGTATGATTGCAGTGGGGCAACTTCAAGGTTCCCGGCACGCAACGCCGCGATAGCCTGGACCGCCGCGCGAGCGCCCGCAACCGTAGTATAATATGGGATCCCGTTTGTTAGCGCCGTGCGCCGCAGGCTGAAGCTGTCGGCGATCGCCTGCGCCCCCTCGGTCGTGTTGAATACGAGCTGGACCGCACCGCTCAGCATACGATCGACAATATGCGGGCGGCCTTCGTGCACCTTGTTGACCGGCATGACGGGTAACCCCGCGGCGCTCAGAGTTTCGGCGGTGCCATTGGTCGCGACCAGCGAGAAGCCCATCTCGATCAGCCGGCGGCAAGGCTCGACCAGTGCTCTCTTGTCCTGATCTCGCACCGAGACGAAGACACAGCCCTGGAGCGGCAGGTTGGTCCCGCTCCCGAGTTGGGACTTTGCGAAGGCGCGCCCGAAATCGCTGTCGAGCCCCATCACTTCCCCGGTCGATTTCATCTCGGGGCTGAGGATCGGATCGACCCCGGGAAACCGCGCGAACGGGAATACCGCCTCCTTTACCGCAACATGCCCGCCGACCCGCAGACGCTTGCCGGCTATATCCTCGCTCCATTTATCGTGAGGCTCGCCGGCCATGATTCGCGCCGCAATCTTTGCGATTGGCACCCCGGTGGCCTTGGCAACGAACGGCACGGTGCGCGACGCGCGCGGATTGACCTCGAGGACGAAAATCACACCGTCCTGCACCGCGAATTGAACATTCATCAACCCGACGACGCGGAGAGCGTGGGCCAACGCGACCGTCTGCCGCTCGATCTCCGCGATCGTCGCCGGGCTCAGGCTGTGAGGCGGCAGCGAACAGGCGCTGTCTCCCGAATGGATCCCCGCCTCCTCGATGTGCTCCATGATGCCGGCGATCTCGACTTGCCGGCCGTCCGCGACGGCGTCGACATCGACCTCGATTGCGTTCCGAAGGTAGCGGTCGATCAGTACCGGACTGGTCCCGGACACGGAGACCGCATGGGTAATGTAGCGGTGCAGACCGGCCACATCATGCACGATCTCCATCGCGCGGCCGCCGAGGACATAAGACGGGCGGATCACGACGGGATACCCTATGTCGAGCGCGATCGCTTCGGCTTCAGTTGCCGAATGCGCCGTCCCGTTGTCGGGCTGATGCAAGCCGAGACGGGTCAGGAGCCCCTGAAACCGCTGTCTGTCCTCCGCCAGATCAATCGCATCGGGCGAGGTGCCGAGTATCGGTATTTCGGCGCGCTCCAGCCCCGCTGCCAGCTTCAGCGGGGTCTGACCGCCGAATTGGACGATAACGCCGAGAAGCGTGCCGCGGCGTTCTTCGACCCGCGCGATCTCGACCACGTCCTCGGTCGTCAGTGGCTCGAAATAGAGCCGGTCGGAGGTGTCGTAATCCGTCGACACGGTCTCGGGATTGCAATTCACCATGATCGTTTCGATCCCGGCATCGCGCAGGCTGTAGGCCGCGTGCACGCAGCAATAGTCGAACTCGATTCCCTGGCCGATCCGGTTCGGTCCGCCGCCGAGAATGATCACCTTGCGCCGGTTACTGGGATCGGCCTCGCACTCCGGCGGCGCAATACCGTCCCCCTCATAGCAGGAGTACATGTACGAGGTCTGCGAGGGGAACTCGGCAGCGCAGGTGTCGATGCGCTTGTAGACCGGTTGCAAATCGAGCTCCCGTCGCCGCGCCGAGACGCCCTCCTCATCGAGACCCGCGAGCTTGCCAAGGCGGGCATCGGAAAAGCCCATCTGCTTCAGGCGCAGGAAGGTCGTGCGATCCCGCGGCAGCCCTTCCCGGCGCACTCTTTCCTCGACCTCCACGATCTCACGGATCTGCTCGAGGAACCATGGCTCAAACCGGCAGGCGGCGTGGATTTCGGCGGTGGTTAGCCCATGGCGATAAGCCTGAGCAACCAACAGCAGGCGCTCGGGAACGGGTTTCGCCAGCGTCGCTTTGACCGCCTCTTTGCCGGCGCTCTCCACCCCTTCGATCGCGACCTCGTCAAAGCCGGTGAGGCCCGTCTCCATCGAGCGCAATGCCTTCTGCACCGATTCGGCGAAGCTTCGGCCTATCGACATCGCCTCGCCGACCGATTTCATCGATGTGGTCAGCAAGGGCTCGGTGCCGGGAAATTTTTCGAAGGTGAACCGCGGCATCTTGGTGACGATGTAATCGATCGTCGGCTCGAACGAGGCCGGTGTGATGCGCGTGATCTCGTTGGCGAGTTCATCGAGGGTGTAACCGACCGCCAGCTTGGCGGCGACCTTGGCGATCGGGAAACCGGTCGCCTTGGAGGCGAGCGCTGACGAACGCGATACCCGAGGGTTCATTTCGATGACAACGAGCCGGCCGTCGGCTGGATTGACCGCGAACTGCACGTTCGAGCCGCCGGTATCGACGCCGATTTCGCGCAATACCGCGATCGCGGCATTGCGCATCAGCTGGTATTCCTTGTCGGTCAGGGTCAAAGCCGGCGCGACGCAGACCGAATCGCCGGTGTGGATTCCCATCGGATCGATGTTCTCGATCGAGCAGACGATGATGCAATTGTCCGCACGGTCGCGGACCACCTCCATCTCGTATTCCTTCCAGCCGAGAACCGATTCCTCGATCAGTACTTCTTGCGCCGGCGAAGCTCTGAGCCCGCCGCGGACAATTTCCTCGAATTCCTGAGCATTGTAGGCGATCCCCCCGCCCGTGCCGCCCAACGTAAAGGACGGCCTGATGATGGCCGGAAGCCCTATTGCCCCGAGCGCCTCGACAGCTTCGGCAAGGGAGCCGACAAGCTGGCTCCTGGGGGAAGCCAGCCCGATTTTGTCCATCGCCTGCCGGAACTGCTGACGATCTTCGGCCTTGACGATTGCCGCTTCGCTGGCGCCGATCAGTTCGACACCGTGGCGCTCGAGGACACCGGAGCGGGCGAGCGCCATCGCGATGTTGAGCGCCGTCTGGCCGCCCATTGTCGGCAGCAGCGCCTGCGGCCGCTCACGGGCGATGATTTTCGCGACCATATCGGGGGTGATCGGCTCGATATAGGTCGCGTCGGCCAGCTCTGGGTCGGTCATGATCGTCGCCGGATTCGAATTCACCAGGACAATCCGATACCCTTCGCTTTTGAGCGCCTTGCACGCTTGCGCGCCGGAGTAATCGAATTCGCAGGCCTGCCCGATCACGATGGGTCCGGCGCCGATGATCAAAATACTGTCGAGATCGGTCCGCCTAGGCATTCTCGTCCATCAGTGCGATGAACCGTTCAAACAGATGATGACTGTCCTGCGGCCCCGGGCTCGCTTCCGGGTGGTACTGGACCGAAAATACCGGCTTGCCGATGACCCGGAAACCCTCGTTCGTATTGTCGAAAAGCGAGAGGTGCGTCGCTTGAACCCCGGACGGCAGGCTATCCGGCTCGACGACAAAACCGTGGTTCTGGCTGGTGATCTCGACTTTGCCGGTGAGCAGATCCTTCACCGGGTGGTTGGCGCCGCGATGGCCGCGCGGCATCTTGCGGGTCGTTCCGCCAAGCGCCAGCGCCAACAATTGGTGACCGAGGCAGATGCCAAAAATCGGCTTGCCGGAGGCGATCAGGTCCCGCAGCACCGGCACAGCATAAGCTCCAGTCGCCGCCGGATCGCCAGGGCCGTTCGACAAAAAGATGCCGTCAGGCCGATGGCGCAGTACGTCTTCGGTCGAGGCGGTGGCGGGGACCACAGTCACCCTGCAGCCATGCGCAGCGAGCATTCGCAGGATGTTGCGTTTCGCACCATAGTCGATGGCGACGACGTGATGGCGCGGGTGGCGTTGCAGACCGTAGCCGCGCTCGCGGTCCCACACCGTCTCGGCCCACTCGTAGGTTTGACGGCAGGTAACCTCCTTGGCGAGGTCCATGCCTTCCAGACCGGGCCAATCGAGAGCCCGCGTCCGGAGCTCTGCGAGATCGAGCCGCCCCTTCGGATCGTGCGCGACAGCCCCGTTCGGAGGTCCGAGATCGCGGATGTGCCGGGTTAACCGCCGCGTATCCACCCCGGCAATACCGATCAGCCCATTATGTTTGAGCCAGGTATCCAGCGACTGCGTGGCGCGATAGTTGGCCGGAGCGGTAATCGAGGTGCGCAGGACGAGGCCGCGGGAAGCGGGCGTCGTCGTTTCGACGTCTTCCCAATTCGCTCCGACATTGCCGATATGGGGGAACGTGAAGGTGATGATCTGCCCGGCGTAAGAAGGGTCCGTGAGGACCTCTTGGTAGCCGGTGATCGCGGTGTTGAAACAGATTTCCCCGACGGCCGTCCCGGTCGCACCGACGCCGCTTCCCCAAAATACCGCCCCGTCCGCGAGAACGAGCGCGGCGTTGCAGTCGGGCGGTCGCGGCATCGGCTCGCGCATGTGGATCTATCCTATGGCGACCGCGAGTTGCCGGACCGCAAGAGGCGGCCAGGGGCGAACAGCAGGGCCATTGAGAGATAATTGATCCGACCGAAGGGGTCAACCCGGTGATCACTGGAACTCTCATGGTTTCAAGTACTTACGCGCGTACGTGCGGAATTGCCGCGGAGGCCAAAACCGGTTAGGCTTAAAATTGTGGCATGGGGGTTGTAACGATGCTGCGTCAGGCCTTCAGGGACCGCCTGAAGGAAGCGATGAAGGCCAGGGATTCGCGCACGGTTTCGACTGTTCGATTGATCCTCGCCGGGCTCAAAGAGCGGGACGTCGCCGCGCGTGGGCAAGGGAATCCCGACGGCTTATCCGATGGCGAAATCCAGCGCATGCTGCAGGCGATGATCAAGCAGCGCCGCGAATTGATCGCGCTTTACCGGCAAGGCAATCGCCCCGACCTGGCGCATCAGGAGAGCGAGGAAATAGTCGTCATCGAGAGCTTTCTGCCGCGTCAGCTCGACGAGGGTGAGATCGAAGCGGCGGCGAAGGCAGCGATCGACGAAACTGCGGCGACCACTGTAAAGGATTTGGGAAAGGTGATGGCGGCGTTGCGCGAGCGCCACGGCGGCGTCATCGATCTCGGCCGCGCGGGTGCAATCGTCAGGCGGCTGCTGGGGTGACGCAAATCGGACGCCATCTGAGGGGAGATGGTCGAGGTGAGGGGGCATAGATCCGAGGTGCGGTGCGGACCCACTTCACACTCCCTCTCCCCCCGATGGGTGGAGAGGGGAGGATAGTGGCGTTTCCGCCGGGCTTTCTCGACGAGCTGCGCAGTCGAATTTCGCTTTCGGGACTGATCGGTCGGCGGGTCAAGCTGGCCCGCCGCGGGCGCGAATTTGCCGGATTGTGTCCGTTTCATCACGAGAAGACGCCGTCTTTTTATGTCGTCGAGGACAAATCCTTCTTTCATTGCTTTGGCTGCGGCGCCCATGGAGATGCGATCGGGTTTGCCATGCGGGCCGACAACCTCGACTTCATCGAGGCCGTCGAGAAGCTGGCAGGGGACGCGGGGCTGGTTGTCCCGCAGGCGACCCCGCAAGAGCGGGAACGGGCGCAGCGGCAGAAAACCTTGCTCGAAGCGACGGAGGCCGCCGCAGCTTTTTACGAAGAGCGGCTGTGGGCGCCTGCCGGGGTCCGCGCCCGCGAATATCTGCAAGGACGCGGGCTCGATCCGCAGACAATCCGACGCTTCCGTCTGGGCTGGGCCCCCGATGATCGCCAGGCGCTGCGGCGTGCCCTCAACTCCGAATTTTCCGATCCGCTGCTCACCGAGGCCGGACTGCGGCGCCGACCGGAGGAGGGGCAACCCTCGGACTATTTCCGCAACCGGCTGATGTTTCCGATCGGCGACCGCGCCGGCCGGGTTATCGCCTTTGGCGGCCGGGTCCTCGGCGATGGCCAGCCCAAATATCTGAACTCGCCCGACAGCCCGCTCTTCGAAAAAGGACGGGTATTGTACGGCTGGTCGGCGGCTCGGGCCGCTGTCATCCGAGATGCCGAGGCAAGTGGCCCGGGGGCGATCGTCACCGAAGGGTACATGGACGTGATCGCACTTCACCAGGCGGGTTTCGCCACCGCAGTGGCGCCGCTTGGAACCGCCCTGACCGAATTCCAGCTGCATGAGTTATGGCGCCTGACACCCGAGCCCTTACTCTGTTTCGATGGAGACCCGGCGGGACAGCGTGCTGCCACCCGGGCGCTGCGGCGCGCTCTTCCGCTGTTGCACCCGGGTCAGAGCCTGCGCTTCGCCAGTCTTCCCGCAGGAGAAGATCCCGATTTGGTGATTCGCCGGGCCGGGCGGGGCACTTTCGACCAAATCCTCGCCGCGGCGCGGCCGCTCTCGACCGTACTCTGGGAGAGCGAGCTTGGCGCGGGCCGGCTCGATACGCCCGAACGTCGCGCGGCCCTCGAACGCCGCCTGATGGACCAAATCGGCCTTATGGCCGATCGGACGGTCCAGGCCGAATATCGACGATTTCTCCGCGCCCGGCTCTTCGATCTGGGTCGACCGGCCCGCCTCGGCGCTCGGCATTTGCCTCGGCCGAGTTTCGTGCGCGACGGGCCGGAGCCCCCACCCCGCTCCGGAGGACGAATACAGCGGGAAAATCTATTCCGCATGCTTTTGCATTTCCCTTATCTGATCGATCAAGTGGCGGAGGAACTAGCAGCGCTCGAAATCCCCGAATCGGATCTCGGCAGCCTGAGACGGCAAATTTTAGAGCTGGATGCTGCCGGATCGGGGCTTGACGCCCACGCATTCCAACAACACCTTGTCAACAATGGGCTTGCGGCGACCGTGGAAAGACTGCTTTTGCCTTCGGTCGACACAAACTTCCTGGTCCGGTGTTCCGACCCGATTTCCGCGCGCAAGGAGTGGGTCCGTGTGACCAGGATGCTCACGGGAGGTGATCGCTGCGCTTTGGCCGAAGCCACGGACGACCTGATCAGCGACATCTGCCCGGAGAGCTGGGAACGGTTTTTGGCTGCCAGAGAAAGAGCCTTGCACGAGGGGTCGCGGGGTGACGACGAGACCTGACCCGACGGCACCCTGGCGGAAAATACTCGGCGGCCCTCGATCGGGCTGCTCTCGTATTCGTCCCTCCGTGTTGTGGGACGACGGTGAAATCTCTTTAGGGATGGTGGAATGGCGAGCAAAGCGGCAAATACGGCGGAAGTCGCAGAAACCCGCGAAGAGGCGGCCGAGGCGCCGCTCCTGGACAGCGTCGCGGCGGCAATCAAGAGGATGCTGGCGCGCGGCAAGGAGCGGGGTTATGTGACCTATGACGAATTGAACGCCGCACTGCCGCCCGATCAGGTGTCCTCGGAGCAGATCGAGGACACGATGACGATGCTCTCCGAGCTCGGTGTCAACGTAATCGAGAATGAGGAGAGCGAGGAGCCTGCGACTCCCGACGCGGACGAGGGCGATGGCGAGGTCCGCGGCAATCTGGATGACGACGATATCGGCCGCACCGACGATCCGGTTCGCATGTATTTGCGCGAGATGGGATCGGTCGAGCTGCTGTCGCGCGAAGGCGAAATCGCCATCGCCAAGCGGATCGAGGCCGGCCGTGAAATGATGATCGGCGGCATCTGTGAGAACCCGATGACGATCCGTGCCATTGTCGCCTGGCGCGATGCCCTGAACGAAGGGAAGATGCTGCTGCGCGACATCATCGATCTCGACGCCACTTACGGCAGCGGTGTGTTCGAGCCAGCACCGGCCGAGATAGCGGCCGTTGTTCCGGAAGGCGGCCCGATCGAGGGCGAAGCGGGTAATGGCGCCGCACACGGCGCAGAGCCGAGCGAAAACGCAGATGCCGCCAACGGTGAAGAGGTTGCGAAGGAGCTCGCCGAGATCGAGAGCGAGCTCGCCGTCGAGGAGGCCGAGGGCGAGGAAAGCTCGATCTCGCTGGCCGCGATGGAGGCGCAACTGAAGCCGAGCGCACTCGCTACTTTTGACGCTATCGCGGAAACCTACAAAAGACTGCACCGGCTTCAGGACCAACGGATCAATGCCTTGCAAAAGGGCGAGCCGTTGCCGCGCGTAACCGAGCGGCGCTACGAGAAGCTCAAGGCGGAGATCATCGACAACGTCAAACGTGTGCGCCTCAACAACACGCGCATCGAATACCTCGTCGACCAGCTTTACGACGTCAACCGCAGGCTCGTCGCCGATGAAGGCAGGTTGCTGCGGTTCGCGGAGAGTGCCGGTATCAGGCGCTCGGAGTTCCTGCAGCAGTACTTCGGAAACGAGCTCGCCGGCGATTGGCTCGAGCGTGTCGAAACCCTGCCCGGCCGCGGCTGGCCGCGGCTGATCGAAAAGCATGCGGCAGACGCGGTCAGGCTGCGGGCCAGCATCGCCCGGATCGCCGCCGAGGCAAAGCTGCCGATCAGCGAATTCCGGCGCATCGTACAAACGGTCCAGCGCGGCGAGCGCGAGGCCAGCCGGGCGAAAAAGGAAATGGTCGAGGCCAATCTGCGCCTCGTCATCTCGATCGCCAAGAAATACACCAACCGTGGGTTGCAGTTCCTGGATCTGATCCAGGAGGGCAACATCGGGCTGATGAAGGCGGTCGATAAATTCGAGTATCGCCGTGGCTATAAATTTTCGACCTACGCGACGTGGTGGATCCGCCAGGCGATCACTCGCTCGATAGCCGATCAGGCGCGTACGATCCGCATTCCCGTGCACATGATCGAGACGATCAACAAGCTGGTGCGCACCTCGCGACAGATGTTGCACGAGATCGGCCGCGAGCCAACACCTGAAGAGCTCGCCGAAAAGCTTGCCATGCCGCTGGAAAAGGTGCGCAAGGTGCTGAAGATCGCCAAGGAGCCGATCAGCCTCGAAACGCCCATCGGCGACGAGGAGGATTCACATCTCGGCGACTTCATCGAGGACAAGAACGCAGTGCTGCCGCTCGATGCCGCCATCCAGGCCAATTTGCGCGAGACCACGACCCGTGTGCTGGCCTCGCTGACGGCGCGCGAAGAGCGCGTGCTGCGCATGCGCTTCGGCATTGGCATGAACACCGACCACACGCTCGAAGAAGTCGGTCAGCAATTTTCCGTCACCCGCGAGCGGATCCGCCAGATCGAGGCGAAAGCACTGAGAAAGCTCAAGCATCCGAGCCGCTCGCGCAAGTTGCGGAGCTTCCTCGACACTTGATGCCGAATGCTGCTTACCTTGGCGTCACCCCCGGGCTTGACCCGGGGGTCCTAGGATTGCCGGGTCAAGCCTGGCAATGACGGAGATCAGCGCCGGGCCCGTAGTTCAGTTGGTTAGAACACGCCGCTCATAACGGTGGAGTTGCAGGTTCGAATCCTGCCGGGCCTACCACTTTTTTCTGATCACAAGGTGGCGGCTTCGTCGACCAGTACCGGTTCTACTGGCTCCGTTGCATCGACGAAGGGAGGAGCGCGATTGGGTGTTTCACCCAGCTCGACCTCTTCCGCCGGCATCTCGCCGAAGCTGGCGGGCGTCTCCGGTTGGTAGCTGTGCCGGCGGAGCAAAAAAAGCCAGCCGAGACCGGTCGCGATCAGGGCCAATGGAATCGCGTAAGCCCAGGTCTGCGTGCGGAAGCTACCTGGGGCCGGTTCGAGAGAGCTGCGCAACAGCTCCGTGCTTCTGTCGAGCACCTGTTGGGGGGCCAGTTCCCGCTTCAGGGCTTCAATCGCGGCACTCAGCCGAACACGGGTACGCGCAATGTCTTCCTGTATCGCCTGTGGCGGCTTGCTTCCGTCATAGGCAACGGGTCGAGTTGCCGTTGTACGATCCATCGACTGATCCATTTCGCATTCCCTCGAGTCGAGGAGCTTCGCTCTGGAAGCAGTTGTTTGCCCATTCTGCAGATAAAACGCCGACCCGCCAATCCGGTTCCGGGGCTTGGCCGGGTCGGACGAGCAGCGGGTTAAGGGCCTCACGAGACCTGGGCGATCTCGCGCACTCGGCTCGACTGCGTGGCGGCGAGATGATTCTTTGCCAGCACGGTATAGACAGCCGGTAGGACAAACAGCGTGAACAGGGTGCCAATCGACATTCCGGCGACGACCACCACACCGATCGAGAAACGGCTGGCAGCGCCGGCGCCGGTCGCGATCAGCAATGGCACGAGCCCAACGACCATTGCCGCCGTCGTCATCAGGATCGGCCGCAAGCGGACGCGAGCGGCTTGCTCGATCGCGCGCCGGCGGTCGAGGTTCTCGCGCACCTGCAGCGTATTGGCGAATTCCACCATCAGAATGCCGTGCTTGCTGATCAGACCGATCAGGGTGACGAGCCCGACCTGGGTGTAAATGTTCATCGTCGCCAAGCCGAAAAACAGCGGCAACAATGCCCCGCACATCGACATCGGCACGCTGACGAGGATCACCAGCGGATCACGCAGGCTCTCGAACTGAGCCGCCAGCACGAGAAAAATCACGATCAGCGCGAAGATGAACGTGATCGTCAGCTGATTGCCCTCCCGCACGTATTGGCGCGTGTCGGAGAGGTAGTCGTGGCTGAAGCCGGCCGGCAGGTTCTTGGTCTGCTGCTCGAGAAAATCCACCGCCTGGCCCATTGTCACGCCGGGCATCGGCACAGCTTGGAAAGTCGCAGAGTTCAGCTGGTTGTATTGGGTCAGCGAATTGGGCTGGGTGTCTATCGCGAGAGATACGAGGTTGGACAGCGGCACCGGTTGCCCCGATGGTGCACTGACGTAATATTGCGTCAATGTATCCGGCGTCAGCCGGTCGGCCCGTGGCACTTGCGGTATCACTTCATAGGACCGGCCACCGAGATTGAAGCGATTGACGTAATTCTCCCCGACGAGGAGCGCCAATGTATCGCCGATCGACTGCATTGTCAGCCCGAGCTCGTTGACCTTCGAGCGGTCTATCTTGACCTGAATTGTCGGCTGGTTGAAATCAAGATCGCTGTCGGTAACGATGAACAGCCCGCTCTTGCGCGCCGCCGCCTTGATGTTGTCCATTGCCAGGTAGATGTCCTTGTAGTCGCCAGTCGCGTAGATCACCATCTGCACCGGCAGGCCGCCGATCGATCCGGGCAATGGCGGCAGCGAAAAGACAAAGGCGTTCATTCCTTCGATGGCCGACGTCTTCTGTTGCATCAACGGCTTCAGCTGCTGCGCCGAACGCGAGCGCTCGGCCCAAGGTTTGAGGATCGCACCGGCAATGCCTTGATTGGGCCCCAACCTCCCGTTGAGAATGAAGCGCAAATCGGTCTCCGGAAACGAGCCGAAGGCTTGGTCGAGCTTGTCGGTATAGGCCTCTTGGTAGTCGAGATTGGAATATTGCGGCGCTTTGGTCAAAGCGAACAGAACCCCCTGATCCTCTTCGGGAGCGAGCTCGGCCTTCGTGTTCATGTACATAAAGACCAGGCTGGCAAAGACGGCCGCGGCGAACAGCGCTGTCACCGGACGATAGTCCAGCGATCGTACAAGTTTGCGGCCGTACCACTCTGCCAACCGAGAAAAAGCGCGGTCGATCAGATGAACAAAACGGCCGTGCAGCATCTCGCGAGACAACAACAGCGAGCACATCATGGGCGACAAGGTCACCGCGACCACGCCGGAAATGATCACCGCGCCCGCCAGGGTGAATGCGAATTCGCGGAACAAAGCACCGGTGACGCCCCCGAGGAAACCGATGGGCGCGTACACTGCCGCCAACGTCAGGGTCATCGAAATGACCGGGCCGGCGATCTCGCGGGCGCCGATCAGGGCGGCCTGCGCCGGGGTGCGGCCCTCTTCGATGTGCCGATAGACGTTCTCGAGGACGACGATCGCGTCGTCGACCACGAGCCCGATTGCCAACACCATAGCCAGAAGCGTCAACAGGTTCAGACTGAACCCGAGCGCCGCCATAATGATCCCGGCGCCGACCAGTGACAGCGGGATCGTCACGACCGGGATCAGCACTGCCCGCAGGCTGCCGAGGAACAGGAAAATTACGCCAATGACGATGACCACCGCGGCGGCGAGCGTAAATTTGACCTCGTCGATCGAAGCCCGAATGAACTTGGTCGAATCGTAAGCGACCTGCATTTGGACCGACGGCGGCAGGTTGCGCTCGATTTCGGGCAACAGCGCCCGGATACCCGCCACCAGCGACAACGGATTGCCGGTCGGGGTTGCCTGAACGCCAATGAACACGGCGTGCTGGCCGTTCATCTCGATGCTCGAGGTCCAGCTCTGGGCATTGAGGTCGACCGTGCCGATGTCTTCCATCCGCACCACCGCGCCGTCCTTCGCCTTGACCACCATCTTGGTGAACTGCTGGACATTGGCGAGCCCGGTATCGGCATTGACGTTGGTGACCGTGAAGTAGCCTTTAGCCTGGCCCGGCGCCGATTGGAAGTTATTGGCGCGAATTGCCGCAGCAACGTCGCTCGCTGAAATCCCACGTGCCGCCATCCGCGCCGGGTCGAGCCAGAGCCGCATTGCAAAGGTCTGCCCGCCGAGGATATCCGCCGAGGATACACCATCGACCGTGGCGAGCAGCGGCTGCACAACGCGGGTCAGATAATCGGAGATCGCCGCGCTCGACAATTCCGGGCTCGCGAAGCCGATATACATGACCGCGGTGGTCTGCCCGGTCGCCTTTATGATGACCGGATCCTGCGATTCTTTCGGGAGCTGGAACTTGACCTGCTGGACCTTGGCCATGATGTCGGTCAGCGCCTGGCTCGGATCGTAGTTGAGCCGGATATAGGCCGTGACGGTGCTGGTCCCCTGGATCGAGGACGCGGTCAGGTAATCGATCCCTTCCGCCGTCGACACCGCTTGGGAGATTGGCGTTGTGATGAAGCCCTGCATCAAATCGGGCGAAGCGCCGGGGTAGAGCGTCGTGACTGTGATCGTCGTGTTCGACAGCTTGGGATACTGGCGGATCTGCAACCCGGTCATTGCCTTCAGACCGATCAGCAGGATCAGCAGACTGACCACCAGCGCCAGCACCGGCCGGCGGATGAAGATGTCGGTAAAGGACATCTCTCAGTTCCGCGTCAGTGCCGACGGCGGTTGCGGCGCGGGCGAGTTGCTGATCGCGACCTGTGCGCCGTTCTGGACCTTGACCTGACCTGCGGCGACGACACGGTCGCCAGGTTTGAGCCCGTCGAGGATCGTCACCTTGTTGCCCCATCGCACCCCGGTTTTTATTGGAGTGCGCATCGCCTTGAGGACCGGATCGCCCTTGGCGTCCTTGCCGTCCTCGCGGATCACGTAAACGCTGTCGCCGTAAAGCGTATAGTCGACGGCGGTCTCCGGCAGCACCATCATGTCGGGCTGCGGCGGCAACACCACCGCGGCATTGACGAACATGCCGGGCAGCAGGGCGTCGTCGGGGTTGGGCATCGTCGCTTGGATCGTCATCGTCCGTGTATCGGCGCTGATCTGCGGCTCTAGCGTCGTGATCTCCGCGTTGAAAGTGCGGTCGGGGAAGGCGTCCGCTGTGACGTTCACTCGCTGGCCCACAGAGATCTGCGCGCGCATCTGCGACGGCAGCGTGAAATTTACGTAGAGCGTCGACAGATCGGTCAGGGTGGCGATCCGCGCGCCGGGGGTGAGGTATTGCCCGACCTCGATCTGACGCATGCCGAGCTGGCCCGAGAACGGGGCACGGATGAGTTTCTGTGCGATCAGAGCCTCGGTCTTGATGATCATCGCCCGCGCCTGCTCGAGCTGGCTCTGTCTCTGGTCTACGATCTCCCGCGACGCGAACTGGCGTTGGGCCAGCTGGTTCGAGCGCTGCACTTCGATCTCGTTCAAGCGCGCCTGTGCCTCGTAGCTAGCGAGGTCGCCGTGCTCCGGCGCGTCGTTAAGCTGCACGAGTGGGTCGCCGGCTTTGACCGTGGCTCCCGGCTCGAAGAAGATCTTGGTGACGCGCCCGCCAACCTCGGGATTGATCGTGACCTGATGGACGGCGGAGACCGAACCAATGCCGGTGGCGAAGCGGGGAATCGCCTCGGTCTTGACTTCGGCGGCGCTGACCTGCGCGGGAGGCGGCTTGTTGTTCGCAAAAAACGTCGCGATCGCGTGCTCGCGGAATCGATTAAAACCGTACAGACCACCAAGCACGACCGCCAATAGCAGCCCGACGATGACGAGCCAGAGGAATGTCCTGGGCTTACGTGTCGTCGCGCGCCCGACACCGCTGCGGTCGTCTAGCAGCCCTTCCGCCGGTACCAGATGTTCGCCGTCCATAGGCGTACTCCCCTAAGAGGCGGGTGTGAGTTGGAGCGGGGACCGGGCAGCGTCAGCCATTGCGGAAGCAATCGCCGTGTCCCTCACTCCGATGCCGCGTAAAATGAACCAGCTCGCTTCCTCGGCCAGGGCTGTGACCGACCCCTGATAAGGGACCGAAGCTCGGCCCGGCAGAGACACGAAGGCCACCATCGCGGCAACATGATGGCCGAACCAGAAGCGATTAGCCGAGGCGATCGGTTCAGCCCTGAGGTCGCCCGCGGCCGCAGCCGCTTCGACAGAAGCGACAAAAAGCGGGTGGACGCGTTCGAAGATTGTTTCGAACAGCTCGCGGGCGTACTCCCCGTCTTCGAGAAAGCTGTGCAGCACGAGACGCAGGCGCGTGTCGAGCTCGACCTCGTCGACGCCGCCGAGCAGAAAATATCGCACCATGAAGGTGATCATATGGACCAGGGTTGCCGTCGACGGCTCGAGAGCGGCGAGACGCTCGAGCGCCGGATCGCCTTCGCAACCCAGCCGCAGGATCTCCCCGTAAAGATGCTTTTTGCTGGGAAAATGCCTGAACAGCAGCGCCTCGGAAATGCCGGCCGCCTCGGCCAGCTCCCTGGTGGTCGTGCCCGCGAATCCTCTTCTGGCAAAGAGCGGCACTGCCGCTGCGACGATCGCCTTGCGCCGTTCGTCGCCATCCAACCTGATTGTAGCCATCGAGTGCACTAGTAAGCGCTTACTTACTTGAGGTCAAGCGATCCTGATTCGGGGCCGGAGACGGGGTTTGTCTCTCTTCCTGGCCGGTGCAACTTGAAGCCGGATGGTTCCGTGCCGATACTGCCGAGCAGGGCTCAACCAGGGTAGCTACGGATAGTGCGATGAAGCTGTACAGCTTTTTCCGGTCGTCTGCCGCGTTCAGGGTCCGCATCGGCCTCAATCTGAAGGGGCTCGCTTACGACACCGCGGCGATCCACCTGCGGCGCAACGATCAGAGCACGGCCGATTATCGCGGCGTCAACCCGCAGGGTCTGGTCCCGGCGCTCGAAGATGGCGGGCAGATCCTGATCCAATCCATGGCGATCATCGAATATCTCGACGAGCTCAACCCGGAACCGCCGTTATTGCCAAAGCAGCCGGCCGACCGAGCGCGGGTTCGTGCGCTCGCCGACATCGTCGCCTGCGACATCCACCCGATCAATAATTTGCGCGTGCTGCGCTACTTGATGCGAGAACTCGGTCATGACGAGGCGGCGATCGCCAAGTGGTACAATCATTGGATCGCCGCGGGGTTTCAGGCTCTCGAGCCGCTGCTCGCGCAGGATGCCCGGACCGGCTCCTTCTGCCACGGGGACTCACCCGGTTTGGCGGACATCGCTCTGGTGCCACAGGTAGTCAATGCCGAGCGCTACCAGTTCGATCTGGGGCCGTATCCGACGCTGACGCGGATTTACGAGAACTGCATGAAGCTCGGGCCTTTTATCGCCGCACATCCGAGCAAACAGCCGGATTATGAGCCTTAGCTGCTATTCCTTTCGCGCCTCGGCGACCATGTTGCGCAGGGCATCCAGGTCGATCGCGCCGGGAACGATGTGCTTGCCGACGATAAAACCAGGGGTTCCGCGGATGTTGAGCGCCTCGGCGAGCGCCAGATTGGTCTTGAGAGCCTGCCCGATATCCGGGGCGCTCATGTCCTGCTTCAGCCGGTCGACATCAAGCCCCACCGAACCGGCTACTTTATAGACCGTTTCATCCGTGATCTGACCTTTGGTTGCCATCATTGCATTATGAAAGGCTTCGTATTTGCCCTGCCGCTGGGCCGCGAGAGCAGCATGCGCGGCGGTAACCGATGCCGGTCCGAGGACCGGCATTTCCTTGTACACGAAGCGCAGCTTGTGGTCTTCCTTCAGCAATGCCTGCAGCGACGGCAGGACTTGCTTGCAGTATGGGCAGCGGTAGTCGAAGAACTCGACAATTGTCACATCGCCCTGCGGGTTGCCCCCTACCGGGGTCGCCGGGTCGTCGAAAATCTCGCGCCGTTGGTCGCCTAGAACTTTTTCCGCTTTCGCATCTGCCTCGCGGTTCAGCTTATCTTCGGCCCCGTGCAGCGCCTCGATCAAAACGTCGGGATTATGGAGGAGGTAGTCGTGGATGATCCCCTCGATTGCTTCGCGCTGCTCAGTTGGAATTTCGGCAGCTCGCACTGGCCCGGAGTGCAGAGTGACAATAAAACCGCAGACCAGAGCGAAGGCCACAGATGGCGAGCGATACGGCATCACGTCAAATACTCCAGCAGAAGAGGGCTAAAGTGGGATCAGGTGCGATCAGCGCGCGTTCGCGACGCCGCCTGTCGACTCCTCAATGTGCTCGGCCTCGCGATGGATGTTTTCAGCGCGGTTGTAGCCGGCGGAGTTTTTCGGCAGTAGCGCCTTGGCCCGAATGGCCTGCTGTTGGGCGTCCTTTTTCTTTCCCGCAGCAAGACCTTCTTCAGCCAGTGACAAGGCGGCCATGCCGATCTGGTTGTCGCGCCCGTAGGCGGTCGCCAGCAGGTGCCAGCCCTGAGTTTCCTTATCCTCGGTGCGCATGGCATCGTTGAGATACGCGATAGCGCGCTTGTTCACCTTTGGATCATTTGATTCGATGTAGACTTGCGCGAGCGAAATGCGCAGCAACGGCGCCGTGGGTGCGAGCCGGACGGCTTCCTCGTAAGGTTGGACTGCTTCGGCAATGCGGCCATTCTCGAACAGCATCTGCCCCTTGAGCTCACGATAATAGGGGTCGTTCGGATAATCCCGGATCAGCCCGTCGATCGTCGGTAGCGCCTTGTCCAGCTTTGGCATTCGGTAATAGGCGATTGCCCGTGCATAGCGCGCGAGAACGGACTGGTCCTTCTCGGGATAGGCCGCAAGTGTCGAAGAAGGCGGCGAGACAAAGGCGTCGAGCTTGACCTTTATCCGTTTCAACAGGTCGATGTTGGTCTGAGAATCCGGAACGTTCGAGAAGCGCGAGTGCTCGACGTGGTTGCGGACATAGTCGATGCGTTGCGCAGTCAGCGGATGCGTGCGCAGATAGGGATCCTCACGAATCCCCGCGAGCATCTCCTCGCCCTGAAGGATCTGGAAGAACTGAAGGAGTCCGCGCGCCGACTGGCCGCTTGCATCCAAAAAGGTCATGGCCGCGTGATCGGCGGAGGCTTCCTGCGTTATCGAATATTGCATGAAGGCGCGTTCCGCGACACCTTGGGCACCGAGCAAGGCCCCGCCGCCCCCGCTGCCCCTGCCCAGGACCGTGGCACCGGCGGCGAGCACCATCGCGATGATTCCTTCGATGCTGGCGTTCCGTGCCGCCTCTTGAAAGCGCGTCAGGTGTCCCCCGGCAATATGGCCGGTCTCGTGCGCAAGCACTCCGATCAGCTGGTTCGGCGTTTCGGAGCGCATGATCAATCCGCTGTTGATGAATTCGTTCTGGCCGCCGGCGACGAAGGCATTTATCTGCTTGTCCTCGATCAGATAGACGTGCAGCGAGCTCGGCTCGAGCCCCGCCGCCTTCCAGATCGGGGTTATCATCGTGCGAATGTCGGCCTCGATCTCGGTATCGCGGATGATGCTCTCGGCCGCGGCCGCGGCTTGAGCTATGACGAGCGACGCTGCGAGGCCGATTGCCGCACTTGACCGGAAAATAACAGAAATCACCGGCGCCGCCTTCAAGACCTAAGCACTCGCCCATGACGGGTGTCTCGGCGTGGGCGGCGAGCACGGATCCACCGCATCGTTCACTTGATGCTGGAAATGCGGCGAAGGCAGGGCAAGCGCCTCTGGCGGCCTAGGACTGGATCAGCCGCTGCCACCAGCCGCGACGCGGGTGTGCCGGCTTCTCGGTCACGGTTTCCACCGGGTGCTCCGGCTTATGCTGCTGCTCCGGTTCGGCGGATGCCGATTCGAGTTCCCGTTCCGTATCGCTGGTGTAGGGAACCCCTTGCTCGGCCTCGGCGGTGGGCGGCGATCCTGGCCGACTCTCCCGCTCTCCGTCTAGCGCTTCCCTCGACGGCTCGGGATTCGGCGCCTGATACGCGGCCATCTCAAAGGGTTCCGCCGCACCCAGTTCACTCTCAGCCGCCGCCGAAATGTTTTCGCTCCTGGCCTGACCGTCACCGGCAAGAGCCGGCAGGCTGGCGGTTTCGATGGCCACAACCCCGATCTCGGCGGACCAGCCCGCACGCGCCTCCACCAAGGTCTGCTCGCTTTCCTGGACCTCGGGAGTCGGCAAAATCTCGACGGTATCGACCGCCGCACGCGGTTCTTCGAAACCGGCTTCTGCGCCGCCCTCCCGCCGTACGCGTCGTCGGCCGCCACGCCGGCCACGCCGCCGGCGCCGCCGCTCGGCATCACTCTCCTCATCGCCGTCAATTTCCTCGCTTTCGCTTCGAGTGTTCTCGCCGGCGAGATCGGCCTCGTCCTCTGCTGCTTCGTCACCACTCCGCGCCGTGGGCGGCGCAGAGTGCGGGGCGGGTTCTTCTTCATGACGGCGCCGCCGCCGCCTACGACGGCGGCTGCGGCCGGGGGCCTCGCCGCTCTCCTGTTCAGCGTCAGAAGCTTCTGCGGCCTCTTCCGCGGCCTCGTCGGTTTCCTCCTCTTCTTCGTCCGGGACCGAGGCTTGGGTGAGAGGCGCGGCAGGCAAAGCAGCGGGTTCGGCCGCCGCATACGCGCGCAGCCGCTCCAGCCTAAAGGCCGGCGGGATCAGCGCATCGTCTTGCGCCAGCAAAACTCGGATGGCGTAACGCGCCTCCAGTTGCACCAGCGAGTCGCGTTTCTGGTTCAGAATATAGAGCGCGACGGCGGTTGGAACATAAACGCAGATCTCGGCGGAGCGCCGCCGCATGCCTTCCTCTTCGATCGAGCGCAGCACGTAGAGCGCCGTCGACTCGGTCGACCGAATTAAGCCCGTGCCGCCGCAATGGGGACAGGGTTGGGTGGAGGTCTCGACGAGCGATGGGCGCAGCCGCTGGCGCGACATCTCCAACAGGCCGAACGCGCTGATCCGGCCGACCTGAATGCGGGCGCGGTCGTTCTTCAGCGCCTCCTTTAGCCGCCGCTCGACCGCCGACTGATTGCGGTGCTCCTCCATGTCGATGAAATCGATCACGATCAAGCCCGCAAGGTCGCGCAATCTGAGTTGCCGGGCGATCTCCTCGGCCGCTTCGAGGTTGGTTCGGACCGCCGTCTCCTCGATGTTGCGCTCGCGCGTGGAGCGGCCGGAATTGACGTCGATCGCGACCAATGCCTCGGTCTGATTGATCACGACATAGCCGCCGGAGCGCAGCTGCACGATCGGCGAATGAATTGCGTCGATCTGGCTCTCGACTTGGAAGCGGTGAAACAGGCCGATCTGAGGATCGCGATATGGCTGGACCCTCTTGGCGTGGCTCGGCATCAACATCTTCATGAACGCCTTGGCCGTGCGGTAGCCTTCTTCTCCTTCGACCAAGACCTCGTCGATGTCACGTGTATAGAGATCACGGATCGACCGCTTGATCAGGTTGCCCTCTTCATAAATCAATGCGGGAGCGGTCGAGCGCAATGTCAGCTCGCGGATCTCGTTCCAAAGGCGCAGCAGGTATTCATAATCCCGCTTGATCTCGGCCTTCGAACGCTCCGCCCCGGCGGTGCGTACGATCACCCCCATGCCCTCGGGAATATCCAGCTCCTCGAGGATATCCTTTAGGCGGCGGCGGTCGGCGATGCTGGTGATCTTGCGCGATACCCCGCCACCGCGCGCCGTATTCGGCATCAGCACGCAATAGCGGCCGGCAAGTGAAAGGTAGGTCGTCAGGGCGGCGCCCTTGGTGCCGCGCTCCTCCTTGGTGACCTGGACGAGCATGATCTGCCGCCGCTTGATCACCTCCTGGATCTTGTAGTGCCGTACCGTGCGCGAGCGCTGGTGCTCGGCCTCTTCGAACTCATCCCCGCCGAGCGTCTCGACCGCTTCGACGGCCTCACTCTCGCTCTCGGAGAGAGCGGTGGTCGCGCTCTGCTCGGGTATGGCGGCAATGTCCGCCTGCGCCGCCTCAGTCGGAAATTCGAGAGCCGATACGACTACATCGCCCGGCCCGGCCAAAGCCGCTGCAATCTGGACCACGTTTGCCGCAGGGGGTTCCGGCGTCGTCGCGTCCGTTGCGCCGACCTCGGGATCGCGCGGCACGTCAGCCCGTAGGGGCGACTCCCCCCAGCCGAACGATGCCGCGGGCTCCGGCGTGATCGCGTCTTTTGGAGCTCCCTCTGGCTCCCGGGGCGCTGATTCCCAGGGCACTTCGGCCACCGCCTCGTTGGCGAAGATCTCGTCGGGGCGAGACGAAACCATCTCCGCTGCGTGCTCGCCGCCGGCCGCCTCGGCCTGCTGCGGCGACAAGTCGGCAGGTTCGAGCACGTGCGAGCCCGAGGCGTCTGATCCTTCGTCTTCGCTGGCATCCGGTGTGGCCGGGACCGGAACCGGCTCGGGCAAGGCCGCTGCTAATGAACTCCCTCTTCGCTCGCGGCTTCAGGTTCGGCTTCCTGCGTCTCGCCTTCCTGTTGTACCGGATCGAGGTCGTTCGGCTCTCGGTCGCCGACCGGGATCTTATAGTAATCGGGATGAATTTCACTAAAAGCTAGGAAGCCATGCCGATGATTGCCGTAATCGACAAATGTCGCCTGCAGCGAGGGTTCGACGCGGGTAACTTTGGCGAGATAGATATTACCCTTTACCTGCTTCTTAGTGGATGATTCGAAATCGAACTCTTCGAGTTCGATTGCCGTTGAGCACCACCACCCGGGTCTCTTCCGGGTGGGTGGCATCGATAAGCATGCGTTTTGCCATTCTGGCATAACTCCGGGGCGCGCTGCCGCGGCCGCGCGAAAATCGGCCGGCGGCGCGCTCCTGTCTGCAAGGAAGCCACAGGCGCCTGAAGCTATTCCACTAAGCGATGAGGAGAGATCGGCCATGGTATTGTCAGGGGAGCCTTTGAGCGGCTTCGGGTTTCTACGGACCGCATCGCCCGGCGCTGCGAGTCGGCGCGGCGACAGCCAATCGGCTGCCGATTCCGCGGGCTTGCGTCGCATTGCCCCACCGGGCGCGGCGCCCGGTCGGCGAACGGCAGTTTTTCGCGATCCTTACTGTATAGAGTAAAGCAGCTTGCCACAATCCTTTCGTCCGGCCAGCCTTTCGTCCAACCGGCCTTTCGTCCAACCGGCGATCCTCTCGGACGACTCACCCATGCCAACCAGGTCGAACACATTCGTTAAAACATGCTTGGAATGGTATCGCCAATAGCGCATATGAAGGCCCGACCGCGCGGGCTCGTGGTATGACGGTGGTCTGGCGGCCCTAGGCATGGAGATGGTCGCAGACCGCAGCAATATGGTTAAGATATTTCGGTTTCTTTTTGTCTGCGCAGTCATGCTGGCGATCGCAGGCTCTGGCTTCGTCGGGATCACCCTCTGGTATTTCGGTCGTGACCTACCGGATTACCAGCAGCTTGCGCATTATCAGCCGGCGATCATGACCCGAGTGCACGCGGGCGACGGGCGGCTTCTCGCCGAATACGCAACCGAGCGGCGGATCTTTGTGCCGATACAGGCGATCCCGAAGCCGGTCATCAACGCCTTTTTGTCTGCCGAAGACAAAAATTTCTATACCCATCATGGCGTCGATCCCGTCTCGATCCTGCGCGCGGCAATCACCGATGTGAGCCGGTTTCGCGCCAATCGCCGCCCGGTGGGCGCCTCGACAATCACCCAGCAAGTCGCCAAAAACATGCTGCTGTCGAACGAGGTTTCGATCGAACGCAAGATCAAGGAGATCCTGCTCGCGACCCGCATCGAGGCCGCATTGCCAAAAGAGCGCATCCTCGAGCTCTACCTGAATGAGATATATCTCGGCTCCGGGGCCTACGGGGTTGCCGCTGCGGCGCAGACCTATTTCGACAAATCGCTCGACGAGCTGACCCTCGGCGAGGCTGCTTTCCTCGCCGGGCTCCCGAAGGCGCCGAACCGATACAGCCCGACGCGCTTTCCCCAGACTGCGAAAGCGCGCCGCGATTGGGTTCTAGACAGAATGGTCGAAGACGGAGCAGCCACTCAGGCCGAGGCGGCACAGGCCGAAGCTCAGCCTCTCGAGCTTCGCCATCGCCAGGAGGCGGAGGAGGAGAAGGCGCCGTATTTTGCTGAAGAGGTCAGGCGCGACCTGCTGGCCCGTTATGGCGAGAAGGTCCTGTACGGGGCTGGGCTGTCAGTGCGCACCAGCCTCGATGCACGATTGCAGGCAGCGTCGGACAAGGCGTTGCGCACCGGGTTGATCGCCTACGAGCACAGCCATGGCGGCTGGCGCGGCGCCGTTGCCCGCGTCGACCCCAAGGGGGACTGGGCGGCGCATCTCGCCGCCGTGCCGGTGCCCGGCGTCGCCACCGATGTCGGATGGCGCCTCGCGCTGGTGGTACGCAGTGAGCCGGACGGCGCGGCCATCGGCTTTGCCAATGGCGCCAGCGGGCGCATTCCGTTCTCCGAAATGCGCTGGGCGCGGCCGCGCTACGACAACGGCAGCTTCGGCCCACGCCCGCGCGGCGCGGCGGACGTCGTCAAACCGGGCGATGTCGTGATGGTCGAGCCAATAAGCCCGTCGTCAAAAGCTGAGGCGAGCGGCAGCAAGCCGGCCGATCTCTATACCCTATGCCAGGTACCGGAGGTCTCGGGCGCCCTTGTCGCGATGGACCCGCATACCGGGCGCGTCCTCGCGATCAGTGGCGGGTTCAGTTTCGCGACGAGCCAATTCGACCGCGCCACGCAGGCAAAGCGGCAAACCGGGTCAACGATCAAACCGTTCATCTTTTTGACCGCGCTCGACCACGGATTTACCCCGTCGACGCTGATCGACGATTCGCCAATCTCGCTGCCGCAGGGCCCGGGACTGCCGATGTGGACGCCGCGGAATTACACGAAGGAAGGGCAGGAGGTGCACTACCGCGGGCCAACGCCGCTGCGCATCGCGATCGAAAAGTCGATCGACACGATGACGGTGCGGGCGGCCACGATGATCGGCCTCGGGCCCGTTGCCGATACGGTGGAGGCCTTCGGCATCATGGATCACATGCCGCGGGAATATTCGATGGTGCTCGGCGCCGGTGAGACGACGCCGCTGCGCATGACGGCGGCCTATGCGATGTTGGTCAATGGCGGCAAGCGCATCACCCCGACCTTCATCGATCGCATCCAGGATCGCAACGGTGCGACGATCTTCCGTGCCGATCAGCGGCCTTGCCGCGATTGCGAAGACATCGATTGGGCGAAGCAGCCGGTGCCGGTCGTCCCGGATACGCGCGAGCAGGTGGCTGACCCCGGTTCGGCCTTCCAGATCGTGACGATGTTGGAGGGCGTGGTTCAGCGCGGCACCGGCACGATCGTCAAGGCGGTCGGCAAGCCGATCGCGGGCAAGACGGGGACGACCAACGACTGGCGCGACGCGTGGTTCGTCGGATTCACGCCCGATCTCGTGGCCGGCGTCTACATCGGATTTGACGATCCGGACAGTCTCGGCGACGACGAGACTGGTGGGCACATCGCAGCCCCGGTCTTTCGCGACTTTATGATTGCAGCGCTGAAGGACGCCCCGGCGACCGCCTTTCGCACACCGCCCGGCATGCGGCTCTACCGGGTCAGCGCGGCGACCGGCTTGCCGGCCGGAGCAGGCGAGACAGCCATCTATGAGGCTTACAAGCCGGGGACCGAGCCCGGCCACAACCGCAATCTAGGTCTGCAGCACGTACCTGACGAGGATGAAACCCCGATCGCCTCGACCGGCGGGATGGAGCCCGACCAACCGATGCCGGCTCCGGTGCGCGGTGCGCCGGCCAGCGGCACGGGCGGCCTATATTAAGCGCTTCGAATTCGACAACTCGGAGTAAGCCATGCGCGCCGAAATTCAGGCGGCCGCCGACGACATCGACAAGTCGTTGGCGCTGCTGAGGAGGCATCTTTGACTGGGAGACAGCAAATCGCCGTCTCGCCGAGCTGAACGCTCAGGCCGAGGATCCGCGCCTCTGGGACGATCCTACTGCGGCGCAAAAGCTGCTGCGCGAGCGCACCAGGCTCGATCAGGCAATCGGCAGTTATCGCCGGATCGAGCGGGAGGTCGCTGACACCCTCGAGCTGATTGAGATGGGTGAGGCCGAGGGCGAGGCGACTGTCGTCGCCGATGCCGAAACCGCGCTCGAAAAGCTGCGCGCGGAAGCGGCGCGGCGCGAGCTCGAGAGCCTCCTTTCCGGCGAGGCCGACGCCAATGACTGCTATCTCGAAGTCCATGCCGGGGCGGGCGGCACCGAGGCGCAGGATTGGGCCGAGATGTTGCTGCGGATGTATGTCCGCTGGGCAGAAGCCCACGGCTACAAGACCGAATGGCTCGAAGAGAGCGGCGGCGAGGAAGCGGGGCTGAAATCGGCGACCATCAGGATCAACGGCCCCGACGCCTATGGCTGGCTGAAGACCGAAAGCGGCGTGCACCGGCTCGTGCGCATTTCGCCTTTCGATTCGAACGCGCGCCGCCACACCAGCTTCGCATCGGTGTGGGTCTATCCGGTGGTCGACGACAAGATCGAGGTCGAGATCAACGACAAGGATCTGCGCATCGACACCTATCGCTCATCGGGGGCGGGCGGCCAGCACGTCAACAAAACGGACAGCGCCGTTCGCATCACCCACATGCCGAGCGGCATCGTCGTGCAGTGCCAGAGCGAGCGCTCACAGCACCAGAACCGCGCCCACGCCTTCGCGATGCTGCGCGCCCGGCTCTATGAGGCCGAATTGCAGCGGCGCGAGGCGGCGACCGACGCGATGAACGCCACCAAGACCGACATCGGCTGGGGCCACCAGATCCGCTCCTACGTGCTGCAGCCCTATCAGATGGTCAAGGATTTGCGCACCGGCGTCGAGACCTCGAACACCGGCGCGGTCCTCGACGGCGACCTCGACCGCTTCCTCGCCGCCGCCCTCGCCTCCCGCATCGAAGGCGCCGACGCTATCGCCGCCAGTGGCTGATCGAAGTTCCACGAGGAATTCGGACGGTCCGAGTACGCCGCGATTTTCCCTGCCAGACAGGGAAACAACGGGAAAATTTTCGTCCTTCCGGAAACAAGCCGATCAGAATCAATAGCTTGCAAGCTGATTCGCATGGCGTGGCAGGGAAGATCTTTTCCCTGCCGCGGGTCTTGGCAGGGAACCAGCAAGGAATAACGACGCAGGGACGACATCACCGACCACGGAGCATGTTTTCGATACGTTCTCATATAGGCCGCGCGGCCAGTCCACGCAACTGAGCGCCCGGTTAGCAGAGATCGATTAGGAACTCTGAGCCTGGCTCCGCGCCGGTCACCAGGAGATGGTCGCGGGCGCGGGTGCAGGCGACGTAAAGCAGGTGCCGCTCGGTATTGTAGACGTCTTCGAGATCGGCTTCGTTCTCGATCCGCTCCTGCAGCGGGATGACCTCGTCGTCGCTGACCAAGTCAGACCAAGTCCGGCCACGGGGGCTCTCTGGACGAAGCTAGCCGACCGATTTCCGACGATAATCCGGCGTCAGCCCTGTTTCTCGGTCCACCTCTCGGGGGTCGGCCCATAGGGTCGCGTAATGATCTCCAGCAGATGGCCGTCGGGGTCGTCGAAATAGACGCCTCGACCGCCGTAGAGGTGGTTGATTTGACCGCGTCCGGCACGGTTGAAATCCGCATAAAATGCGATGCCGGAGGTTTTGATGCGGGAGAGAGCCGCGTCGAACTCGCTCTCGCTGACGAGAAAGGCGTAGTGCCCTCGGCGAAAATCGGCGGCATCGGCGTAGTCGAGCGTTACCCCGTTACTCGTGCGGACCGGGACGAAATGCGACCACTCCGGTCCTGCCTCCAATCCGAGTATATCGGCGAGGAACTTGGCAGACGCCCGCTTATCCGTGGCTGGAATGATGGTGTGGTTGAGCTCGACAGTCATTTCCTCTTCCCTCCTGGTCCGGTCAAAGATGATCGCGCGCGGTGGCTGGGGCAAGCTGAGCCGTCGCCGGCCGCATGCTATTTACGTCGGGGGGCGTGAAATTTTTCTGAAACCATTTCCGTCGCCGACGATTGAATAAACCGACAGATCTCACGCGATTATCCCCGAGGCGGAACTCTTGCCGTACATCAGCGCCAATCCCCCCGGCCTGCCGCCCCCCGACACAAAGCGCTGGGTCGCGCGGCGCAAGGCGGCGATTGTCAACGCCGTGCGCGACGGCAAGATGAACATCGAGGACGCCTGCCGCTGTTACATGTTGTCGACCGAGGAATTCACTGCCTGGGAGCGCGCGATCGAGACCCATGGCATCGCGGGTTTGCGCGTCACCCGGCTGCAGGTCTACCGCGATGCGCCTCCCACTCGGCTAGCTAAGCCGCGCTAACCGGCTCGATCGTTTAGCTTTCGCGAATTTTAACCACCACTTTGATCGCGTCTTCGATACGCTCGCGGGCGTATTTGATGGCCGTCGGCACTTGGGCGAGCGGGAAAGTGTGGGTGTGGATCATCTTAGCGTCGAAGCGCTTTTGCGCCATCAGCGCGGCGGCGCGGTGCGTTGCGCTCTTGCCTTCGCCGCGGATGCCGAAAACATAGATATTGTTGCGCACGAGGTAGGCGAGATCGACCGCCACCGGGTCCGCCGGGAAGGCGGCTAGGCAAATCCGCCCGCCGCGATTGACCATTCTTGCCACCTCGTTGAGAGCGTTGGGCGCGCCCGAGCATTCGAGGGCATATTGCACGCCCTTGCCGCGGGTAATCCGCTGGACAACCTCGACCGGATCCTCGCTGTTGACATTGACGACCTCGTCAGCGCCGAGACGCCTGCCATCGCGGTGCCGGAAGGTGACGATCAATGTCGCCTCTTCGTCGCTCATATCGTCGGGGACATGAACCATCTGTTGATGTTGTTGACCGCGTATTCGGAGAAGCCGCCATGGGTGCTGAAGCCGTTGGCGCGGTACCCCTTCTCGCGGTACCCATAATTGAGGCATGAGGTATACATGCCTTCGCGGCAGCGCTGGCAGCCGCCGCATCCGGCATGGACCTCGACGGCGATGCGGTCGCCGATCTGGAATTCGTCGACCGTGGGGCCCAACCGCACGACCGTGCCCATGTATTCATGGCCCGGCGTGAAGCCACGATTGAAGGGCAGCCCGCCATCGACCATCGCCGGCAGCCCGTGCTTGATGATCTCGATGTCAGTGGCGCAGACCGCGATCGCGTCGACCCGCACGAGAACCTCGGCGACGCCCGGCTCCGACACCGGCTTCTCGACCAGGGCCAGCTCCTCCGGGTTGCCGAGCACCCAGGCTTTCATTGTCCTTGGGATCCGGTACTCGTTGATGCGGTCCTGCTCGATAGAAATCATCGGGCCGGTACACCTGAATTCAAGGCCGCCTGATCCAACAGCTGCTGGTCGGGCTTTAATCGCAGGGCCAACCCGGCGCCAATCAGCAACAGCGCCATAGATCCGAGGAATGGCAACGTCCAGCTGCCGGTCAGGTCGATTGCGTAGCCAAACACAAAGGGCGAGATGATCCCGGCCATGCCAAAGCCGAAATTCATGATGCCGCTAGCCGAGCCGGCATAGCGGGGGGCGATGTCCATTGGTACCGCCCAAATCGGGGCCACGACCAACTCGACGCAGAAGAACGCCAATGACAGGCACAGCGCAACCACAGTCAGCTCGTGCACCAAGATCACCGGGATTAGGAAAAGGAAGCCGCCGAAGAGGCCTCCCGCGATGACCCAGCAACGCGCCCGCCGTAAATTGCCGGTGCGCTTCAGGATGCGGTCGCTGACAATACCGCCGAGCGTGTCGCCAATCACCCCGGACAAAAACACGCCGGCCGAAAACAGCGCCGAATTCTTGAGGTTGAGATGGAAATTCTGAAAGAAGAAAGACGGGATCCAGCTGAGGAACAGCCACAACGTCCAGCCATAGCAGAAATCCACCGCGGTCACCGGCAGAACTCGCCGCGCGAGGCTGAGCCAGGGAACCCTGGGGCGCGCAACAGTCGGCATTCGCCCGGTGTCCAGCCGCTCGAGCTCGGCCGCGGTCACGCGGGGATGCTCGCGCGGATCGTCGCGGAAAAACCAGACCCACACCGCCATCCAGACAAGGCTGGCGACGCCGAGCACGACAAAAGAGCCGCGCCAAGACAAAAACACGATGAGCCAAGCGATCAGCGGCGGGGTTAACGCATTACCCATTCGGGAGAAAGAATGGGTAATGCCCTGCGCGAAGCCCCACTGAGTGGGCGACATCCAGGCTGCCATTGCGCGCGTCGCCGTCGGAAACGCCGCCCCCTCGCCGAAACCGAGGGCGAGCCGGACGAGGACGAGCGCAAGAAGGCCGCCGACGGCTCCGGTCAACATCGTCGAGATGCAGACGACGAGGCCCGAGACACCGAGCGTCAGACGCGGACCGAATTTATCGCCGAGCCAGCCGCCGATCAGCTGAAAGACCGCATAAGGATAGGCAAAGGCGGAAAACGCGAAACCGAGCGCGGTGTTACTGAGCCCGAGATCTTTCTGGATCAGCGGCGCCGCCGTCGAGATATTTACCCGGTCGATATAAAAGATGAAATACATCAAGCACAACAGGAACAGCACTTGATTGGGAACACTGTTCCAGGTCGAGCGTGTCAGCGCCGGCGCGGCAATCGGTATCGCGCCGTCTGTGGGGTCGCGCGTGCTCATCTTAGGCCACCGGCCGGGTTTCGCCTTTGATCTGGGTACGGTGCATGACGCGTCGCGCGGCAGGGTCGAAGGGATCGCGGCGGTGCATCGTGCAGCGGTTGTCCCACAGAACAAGGTCGCCCACCCGCCAGTCATTGTACCAGGTCAGCTCGTCGCGCGTCGCGTAAGCCCAAATCTCGTCGAGCAGCGCTTCGGAAGCGGCGAGCTGAAGTCCGTCGATATAGGCGTTGCGGCGGCGACCGAGATAGAGGCACTTGCGACCCGTTTCGGGATGCGTGCAGACGAGCGGGTGGATCATGCCCGGGGCCTCGCGAGGATCATCGGTCGGCGCCACGCCGGCTCGGATGTAGCCGCCGCTATTATAGGTCCCGTCATGTTTCACCCGAAGCCCCGTGATACGCTCTTTTAATTGCCAGGGCAGCGCTTGATAGGCCTCGTACATATTGACGAAACCGGTCTTGCCGCCCTCGGGCGGTACCTCGAGCGCATACAGCATACTCGCCTTGGGCGGATCCTCTTGGTACGACATGTCGGTGTGCCATACGAGTTCGCCGGCGCCGAGGCTGCCGATCGGAGCGCCTTTTTCGATCACGTTCGAGACGATGTAGATCTCGGGATAACCCTCGACGAACCGCCGGCCGGTCTCCTGTATCGGTGCCAGATCCAGCTCGCCGAGACGCCGGCTGAACGCGATCAACTGATCGTCGCTCAGATTTTGACCACGAAACAGAAGTACCAGGTGATCCAGCCAAGCCTTATGGATCGCCCCGAAGGTATCGCCGTCCAGGTCGCGAAGATCGACGCCGATCACCTCGGCGCCCAAAGCGCTGCCGGTCGCGACGGCGCGGACACGCGTTTGGCTCATTGCCGGCCTCCATTCATTCCGCAATCCTCAGCGATCCAGCCAGACATCGGCCAGATCTTGACCGATGTATTGGCTGGGGGTCATGTTCCAGCCTTTGACATTGGCCGTCATGGGCACGATACGGTTGTACCAGAGGATCGGCACCGTGTAGGCCTGTGTCAGCGCGTGGCGTTCGAATTCGCGAACAATACGCGCGCGCTCCCGCTGGTCGGCGGTCACCGCCTGGCCGATGTAGAGCGCGTCGAGATAGCGGTCCGTAGAAGAAGAATAGTTCGCGGGAGACAGGTCACGTGACACGTACTTGGTCAGCTGCAATGTCGGATCATCGAAGTAATCGCCGATGAAATCGATCGCGGCATCGAAATCGCCTTTCTCGAGAGCCGTCGTCCAGTCTTTCAAGTTGAGCTTCTTTTGATCGACAGTGAGGCCGATAGCGCGCCACGCCTCCGCAACATAATCGCCGCCCGGGATCCACGGCATCGGCAGATCGCGATTGGTTAGTTTTACAGTCAGCCCCGACGCGCCGGCCTCGGCTAAGAGTCTTTTGGCTTCGGCGCGCGATGCCGCGATGTCGCGGGAGAAACCTGGAACTTTGGCCAGCTCCGCTTCCGGGGTGGCCATCGCGAAACCGGGCCGCAGCAAGCCGCCGACGAATTTGAGGACCGTCGATTGTGCCAGCGCTTCGGCACCCCGCCACCGATCGATGGCCAGCGAGAGCGCTCGCCGGACTCGCGCGTCGTCATAAGGCGAGTGCTTGACATTGAACACGACCAGCAGGTTGAGCAATGTCGGGCTTTCGTATACTGCCAGCTTGTCGCCGAGCAACTCGACGAGGTCATCTCGCTCGTTGGGGGTGATAAAGCGAAATTCAGCCATGACGCGGCCGTCCTTGAAGCCTTGGATCATCTTGGCCCCGGTCACAAAATCCGCGCGATAGCCGTCAAGATAAGGCCTACCCGCACGGAAATACCGGTCGAACCTCCGCCCGGTCCAGTGGTCCCCCTTCACGTGCTCGACGAAGGTGAAGGCGCCAGTGCCGAGAACATGGTTGACCGGGTAGAGCGGATCCTCTTTGAGCTTTGCCGCGCTGTAGATGCAGTTCCACTCGGAGGCGAAGTTCTGCAGCATCGCTGCCTCCGGCCACTTCAGGTGGAACACGACAGTCAGCGGATCGGGGGTATCGATCGCGCCGATCGCGGAATAATTGACCCGCCGCACCGAAGTCACTCCGGGAGACGGCCGCGCGATGCGTTCCCAGCTCGCCTTGACGTCTTCCGATGTCAGCCGAGACCCGTCATGGAACAGCACGTTGGGACGCAGCTTGAAGGTGTAGGTGAGCTTGTCCGGCGATACAGTCCAGGACTCTGCGAGGTCGCCCTCGACTTGTGGGTAATTGGCGGTGTCGAACTTCAGAAGGGTCGAATAGTGCGGCGCGATTGGATGTAGAACGGCGAAAGACACGTTGGCATGACAGTCGTAGTTCGGCGGCTCGGCGTCCACCGCGAATTCGAGGGTGCCGCCGCGCTTCGGAGCGGAGTCGGCAAGAGCCTTGCCGCCAGGCGCGCCCAACACGTTCGCCACAATGGCAGCCGCAAGGACAGCCGCATAACGCGACGCCGGTCGGAAGTGCTGTGCCATGAGTGAAACGGCGATCGAGAGCTGGAACTGAGTAGCGCCTTACCGCGCCTGGCCCTTTGCCCAGAGCTCGAATTGCCCGAACAGCTCGTTTTTTTGCTCCGCGGTCAGCGGCGTGCCGCCGGAGGCTTGCTGCCGCTCGTCGATAAAGCGCGAGAATATCGACCGGAGATCCTGCAGGTTCGGCGCGGTCGCCACTTGCGTGTTCCTTTGCAGCCATTGCTCGGCGGGTGGGAAGCGTCGCCAGCCCGGGAGTTCCGCGGTGATGCTCACTTCCTGCCACTTGGGATGATGCCCCGGATCGAGGAGCGACTGAAAGCCGGTGAAGAACGCTTCGACAAAATTGACCAGATTGCGATAGCGCTCGGTCCCCTGCTGGAGGTTGGCGGCGACCAGCACGGCACCCACCGCGACGGTGTCGACGGCCTGATCTTGCGGCACCACCCCCGGATAATCCGCGGCAGTGAGCCGGGTCGGGACATAGCTCGCGGTCACGGCAGGGTTGAGGGGAATGGCAAGGAAATGAAGGCCGTCAGCGGCACTCAGGTTGCGGAAGATCGGCGCCGGTTTGCCGGTGACGAATGCCATGGCGGCGATTTCGCCCCGGCGCAGCTTGTCGAGCGCCACCTCCTGGTCATCGTTTGTCGCTGTGGCCGGGATGCTCAAAAGTTCGAAAAGCCGCGCCGCCGTAATCGCCGTTCCGGCACCGCGCAGATCGACGTTGACCTTCTGATTTGCCAGGTCCGCAACCGATTTGATGTCTTGCCGCGCGAGGAGGTGGAACTCCTCGTTATAGAGCTTGGTGATATAGGTCGCCCAAGACTTCAATGCCGGGAAACAGGTTTTGCTGCCGCGCATAATCGAGCACATCGGTCTGGAGGATCGCCATATCGATGCCGCGGAGCAGCTTGAGATCGGTGATATTCTGCAGGGCCCCGTTGCCGATGACCGGCAAGACCCGCCGCGTCGCCCCATCGTCGATGACGTTTGCCAGATCTTCGGCGATCCGCACCGAGATTCCGGCGGCGCGGGCCGTCTCGAGCTCGACGACACCTCGGTTCACCACACCGGCTTCGGGAGGAAGCCCTGCGGTCTTCGGCAGCGCCGGCCGCGCGATCGGCAACACCAGGGTTAAAATGATTGCCGCGGTAATGGTCCAACGGTTCATTGAAAGCTACTTCCCCTGTCTTACCCCGAGGCTGTTCAGCTGGCGATTGGCGTCGACCGCGCCGAGGTCGCGAGCACGGATGTACCATGATTGGGCCTCGGCTGGATTGGCTTGCAGCTTGCCGAGGCCGAGGCGGCCGAGAAATACCGGATCGAAGGTGGCTCCGAGGCGCAGTGCTGCCCGCCCGTCACCGGAACCGGCCGCGCGCTCGTAAAACAGGCGTGCCGAAGCGACGTCGCCGTTGCGCAGAAGAGCGTCACCATGTTCCAACAGCTCGGCGATTTCGGCGCTGGACAACCCGGAGGTCGGCGGAGCGAGAGCGATTGCGGCGAGCGAAGCCGGTGCCGGGACGGGCGCGCTCGCGGGCGCCGCGGAGGTGTCAGTCGGCGGCTTTGAAGCCAACACCCCGTCCAAATGGGGCACACCGTCCTTTCCGTCTATCGTGGGCGCTTCGGCGGGCGCTGGAAAGGCGGCGGAATTCAGTGCCGCGTCCTTGTTTTCAATTGCTGATGCCCGGCGAAAGGATGTTTGCTGCTCAATGTCGCCGAGGGAAGGCAGGGGGGACATGGCCTCCGCGCCAGCCTGGCTGGCCGGGCCGGAAATCGTCCCGCCAGCGGTTGGCACCAGCAGCGAAAAGCCGACGCCGAAGAAGGCCGCGACAATTCCGGCGGCGATCAGCCCGACGGAGCCTAGATAGAGCAAGTGGCCAGTGCAAAGCGGTGCCGCCGCCGAGATCCGACGCGAGGGTTCGCCGGCGCCGTTCGCCAGCGCAACCGGCATCTGTGGGAGCCTATCTCCCTGAGGCGTGGCATCCGAAGTGCCCGGAACAACTCGTGGCGCGCGCTGCAGCCTTGCGCGGTTCAGCCGCGGCGCTGCCCCGCGCGACTGAACAAAAATACTTAACATATTGCCTAACGACCTCTCATTACACACCGGATTTCGCCTTTCGGTTGCGAGGCTTAGCAGAACCGTCAAACGAGAGGTAAGCGGTGTGACCTTATCTACGACATCTTACCACAATATACGAAAGAAGCGAAAATCTCGTCATTATTTCGATACCTCCGCCAGCCGATCGGTGGTGCGGGGGCGAAATCTGTTAACTATTGTTAATAGCCGGTGCCGAACGAGCCGGGATCTAATGTTACCGTAGGTGACAGGCAACCATGTGGCCGGGTTTGACTTCGCGCAGCGCGGGAACGTCGATCCGGCACCGTGCCTCGGCATAGGGGCAGCGAGTGTGGAAGGTGCAGCCCGGCGGAGGATTGATCGGACTGGGCACGTCGCCCTGCAACAACTGCTTCTTGCGCTTTAGCTGCGGGTTCGGGATCGGCACCGCCGCCAGCAAGGCCTCGGTATACGGGTGGAGCGGGTTGGTGAACAGGGTTTGCTTGTCGGTGTATTCGACGATCTTGCCGAGATACATGACCGCGATGCGATGGCTGATGTGCTCGACGACCGCGAGATCGTGCGCGATGAACAGATAGGAGAGGTTCTTGTCGCGCTGCAGATCCATCATCAGATTGATCACCTGAGCCTGGATCGATACGTCGAGCGCCGAGACCGGCTCGTCGCCGATGATCAGCTTGGGGTTCAACGCAAGCGCCCGCGCGATGCAGATGCGCTGCCGCTGGCCGCCGGAGAACTCGTGCGGAAAGCTGCGCATTTGCAACCGCCGCAGCCCGACCTGGTCGAAGAGCGCTGCGACGCGCTCCTCTTTTTCCTTACCATGGGCGATGCCGTGGACCTGCAGCGGCTCGCCGACGATGTCGCCGGCCGACATGCGCGGGTTGAGGGACGAAAACGGGTCCTGAAAGATGATTTGCATCTGCCGTCGATGAGGCCGCAACGCCGCCTTGCCCAACCGCGTGATGTCGTGACCGTTGAGCCGGATCGTGCCGCTGGTCGGTTCGACCAGGCGCAACACGGTGCGCGCTACGGTCGACTTGCCGCAGCCGCTTTCCCCGACGAGGCCGAGCGTTTCGCCTTCGCCGACCGAAAAACTGACGCCATCGACGGCATAGACGTGGCCAGTGGTACGCCGCAACAGCCCCTTCTTGACCGGAAAGTGCTTTTTCAGCCCTTCGACCGCGATTATTGGCGGCCGGTTGACCCCCGGGCTGACCCCCGATCCGCGCGCGGCGACAACCTCCTGCACCGCCATCCTAGGCCCCGTCTCCATAGAGGCGTTCCGAGTGCCAGCAAGCTGCCCAATGCCCCGGCCGCTTTTGCTCATAGGGCGGAAACTGCGCGCGGCATTGGTCATCCGCGAAGGCGCAGCGCGGTGCAAACGTGCAACCGGGCGGAAGATTGTTCAGCGCCGGCACCATGCCGGGAATTTCCTTCAACCGCTGGACCGAATTGGCGGTTCTCCCACCCATGATCTCCAGACGTGGGATCGATGCCAGGAGACCGTGGGTATAGGGGTGGAGCGGCTGCCCGAACAGGGCATCGACCTCGGCTTCTTCGACCTTCTTGCCGGCATACATGACGATGACCCGCTGCGCAGTTTCGGCGACGACACCCAGATTGTGCGTGATCAGGATGATCGCGGTGCCCAGCTCCTTCTGCAATTCCAGGATCAAGTCCAGGATCTGCGCCTGGATCGTCACGTCTAAGGCCGTTGTCGGCTCGTCGGCGATCAGCACCCGCGGGTTGCAGGCCAGCGCCATCGCGATCATCGCACGCTGACGCATGCCGCCGGACAGCTGGTGCGGGTATTCGCGGGCCCGCTGCGCCGGCTCGGGGATCTTGACCAGGCGCAGCATCTCCACCGCCTTCTTGCTGGCGGCGCTCTTTGAGAGGTCCTGGTGCAGTCGCAGCGCCTCAGCGATCTGGTGGCCGATCGTGAGAACCGGATTGAGCGAGGTCATCGGTTCCTGGAAGATCATCGAGATCTCGTTGCCGCGGATGTCCCGCATCTCGGATTCTTCGAGTTGCACCAGGTCCTTTCCCTCGAGGGTGATAGTGCCGCCGACAATCTTCCCGGGCGGATTGGGGACCAGCCGCATGATCGACAGCGCGGTCATGGATTTGCCGCAGCCGGACTCGCCGACGACCGCTAACGTCTCGCCCCGCCGCAGCGAGAAGGAGACATCGTCGACTGCCTTGACGATCCCGGAGCGAGTGAAGAGGTAGGTCCGCAAACCTTTGATGTCGATGACGGCCCCGGCGTTTTCGCCAGCCTTCGTGGCCGCGTAGGCCGACGGCGGTTTGCGTTCGGTCGTCAGCTGCTCAATGGGCATCCGGGGTCATCCGCCTTGCTGATCGGTTGGTTTAGATCAAAGGAGAGATCAGCTGCGCTGCCGCGGATCGAGAATGTCGCGCAACGCGTCGCCAAGCAGATTGGTGCCGAAGACCACAAAACTGATCGCGAGACCGGGGAAAATGACCAGCCAGGGGGCCGTCCGGACATATTCGGCGGCCAATTCCGAGAGCATGCGGCCCCATGATGGATGGGGTTCGGGAATGCCGAGGCCGAGGAAGGAGAGTGTTGCCTCGGTCAGGATCGTCGAACCGAACTGCGCGGTGGCCAGGACGATGAGCGGCGCCAGGGTATTGGGTAGCACGTGGCGCAAGGCGATGCGGAACTCGCTCATGCCGATCGCCTTCGCCGACTCGACAAACGGCTGCTCGCGCAGCGACAGCGTGCTGGCGCGCACGACCCGCGCCGAGTAGGGGATCAACGGTATCGAAATCGCGATAATCGTGTTGTGCAGCGACGGGCCGAGCGAAGCGGCCATCAACAACGCCATGACGAGCAATGGCAACGACTGCAGGATGTCGATAAGACGCTGGGCGGCGAGATCGATCCAGCCCCCGAGATAGCCGGAGAGCAGGCCGATCACCACGCCGATGCTGACCCCCAAACTCATCGATCCGCAACCGACGGCCAACGAGATGCGGGCGCCGTAGACGATCCGGCTATAGACGTCCCGGCCCATAAAATCGCAGCCCAGCCAGTGCGCCGCACTCGGCCGCGCCAACGAAAGCGCCGAATTTGTCGACAGCGGGTCGTAAACCGTGATCAACGGCGCGAAAAAGGCAGCAAACAGGAACAACGCCATGATCACCGCTCCCGCCGCACCCAAGGGGTAACGCCGGGCAAAAAAGCGGACGGCGCTCCATCTGCTATCGACATTGGCCCCGGCTTTAGATAATTCGGCCCGGTATTCGATGGTGCTCACGGGGTCCTCCGGCTGAAGTTCGCTCGCTCTAGCCCGAATATTTGATCCGCGGATCCAACGCCGCGTACAGCATGTCCACGGTAAAGTTGACGAACACGACGATGATCGCGATGTACATCACCAGGTTCTGAACGATCGGATAATCGCGCCAGCGAATGGCCTCGACGAGAAATCGAGCGACGCCGGGAATGTTGAAGACGGTCTCGGTAACGATCAGGCCGCCCATCAGAAAGGCGGCCTCGATGCCGATCACGGTGACGACCGGCAGTACCGCGTTCTTGAGCGCATGATGGTAGTTGACGACGTTCTCGGATGCGCCTTTGGAACGGGCGGTGCGGATATAGTCCTGCCGCAGGACCTCCAGCATCGACGAGCGGGTCAGGCGCGTCATCAGCGCCGAACTGCGGAACCCGACGACGGCCGCCGGAATGCTGTACATCCCGAGCGCGGCCAAAAAGGATTGCGGCGCGTCGGTGTAGATCGGGATGGTGCCGAAATAGCTGACGAAAAACATCAGCACCAGCAAACCGAGCCAGAATGCCGGCATCGACAGACCGGAGAGGCTGACCACGCGCAATAGGTAATCGAGGCGGGTGTTCTGCTTAACGGCGCTGATGACGCCGAGCGGCACGCCGATCAGCACCGCAAACGCCAAGGCCAGGCCCCCGACCTTGGCGGTGATCGGGATGCGGGGCAAGATCTCCCGGATGGCCGGCCGGTCCGACACGTAGGAATAACCGAGGTCGCCCTGCAATAGCCCGCCGATCCACTGCGCATACTGCACCGGTATCGGCTTATCGAGGCCCAGATCCTCCATGATCTTGGCCTTTTCGGCCGGGTCGACAAAGCCTGCCGCATCGAACAGGATATCGGCGATATTGCCCGGCGCGAGGCGCAGCATCAGGAAGATGATCACCGATATCCCGAACAAAGTCAGGAGCATCAGGCCGAAACGCCGGACCAGATAGGATCCCACTATTATCCTCCCTGAACCTGCGGAGGGGGTGATCCGCAAGGTACTGCGTCCGACGATAGCATGCTTCGCCCGGCGCCGTCGATCGCGTCTGCGTGATGCCGGGCGCTACTTGTGGAGCCAGATATCCTCGAACCGCGTTAAAGATGCTGTTTACCATCAAGGTCAGCCCCTTGAGCTGGGGATCGATATGCTCGCCCGACTGGTACCTCTTGGCAACCCTGCGTCAAGGTTATACCCCGATGGACCTCTCGGTCGAGATGGCCGAGGCATTTGCCGAATACTTTCACAATGTAAGGCGATTCGCTGGTTTACGATCTGAGCCTCCTCGGATGATCCGAGGATGGCGATGCCCCGAGGCTGCCATTCACCGCTTGCTCGAGCGGTTTTGGTCAGAAATGACCGCTAGAGCTGCATTGGTGTGCAACCTGTTGCGACGAAGTGATCGGACGCAATTGCCCCTAGCGGTGGCAGTGTGGCGCCGACCCAGGTTATGATTAAAGAGTTCTGACGGTGGAGGGCGCGGCTATGGCGCGATGTGACGGTTCCGGATGATTGGCGCGTGCTCGGGATGGGATTTCGCCCAACTGCACCTGGCGCGGACCCTGCGCCCATGACCGAGTTGTCGGATATCTCGTCGGCTCGACCATGACGCCCGCTTTCCTTGGCATTGTCGGCCGAACGGCCGACATATCCCTGATCGTATTCCTCGTGGCG